>NZ_BLAE01000067.1:59097-66138 GCF_009687865.1 Acrocarpospora macrocephala | reverse complement strand
CGGCCATCGCCGTCTCGGCGTCGGAGGGCACCGGCGACCCGGCGGCGGTGAGCGCCTCGGCCCGGCGCAGCAAGTCCCGTAGCGCCGCGCCGGCCAAACCCGGATCCGGATGATCCGAACAGCCAGAACGGCCAGAACGATCAGAGCGATCAGAGCGGCCAGAGCGATCGGGGTGGTCGGGGTGGTCGGGGCGGTTGGGATGATCTCCGCACCCAGCGTCACGACCAGCACTCTGATCGGCCCACCACCCACGACCCGCACCCCGCTCTGTCTCCTCGGCACCCCGATCAGCCGCCCAGGCACCCCAATCCGCCTCCCCGACACCCCGACCAGCCTTCCGGGCAGCAGGACCGGGCTCCCCAGTTGCGGGGTGTGCTGTGCCGGAGTGCGAGGTGCCGGAGTGCGAGGTGCCGGAGTTCCTGCCGGGGTCGGCTGGGGTGACTGGAGTTCGGGAGGGGTCGAGTAGCAGGATCGCGCTACGGGAATCGGCAGGGATACGGCCGGGTTCCTGTGCCCCGGCAGGTCGCCGGGGTGGAGGTGTTCGCGGGTGGAGGACTGGCGCGCCGCCGGGGGTGGTATTGAGGGGCCCTCCGGCGGCGGGGTGGTGGGCGGGGTCGTCACCGTCGAGGCCGACTGGAGCGCAGGAGTTCACCGGCGCAAGGGAGGAGGCGCGGTGGTCGGGCAACAGGACTGCACCTGAGGTCATCATCGCGGAGCCCCTCCTGTCGTGGATCGACCGGTCGACCTACCACCAGGATATCGCTCACACGTTCGATAGGCAACTCTGTGTAGTCGTTATGTGTGAATTGTCGCAACGGGGGGTATGAGCGCGGCAGGTTGATGTCACCGATCTTCCATGGACATTCATTGATGTTCCGCAACGCCTTCAACCCATCGCGAACCCCATCGCGAACCCCATCGCGAACCCCATCGCGAGCTGCGCGTTCACGCGCTCAGCGAAGGGGACGCACGAGTCCACTGTTCCTCCTCGGGTGCCGCCCGCCGCCAACGCCGTGGCACCCGCACGAAAGCCATGGCACGGGGGGTTCCCCACTCACCCAGCCCGTTTGTTTCCTCTCTGCCGCCCCGCCGTCGCCGTGTTCGCGGTTCTCCCGCCCACCCAGCCCTGTGTTTCCACTCGGGCTCCGCCCGACCCCGCCATCGCCGTAATTGCCCGGAGGGAATAGGTGTCATGGCGCGGAGGGGGTGACTGAAATGGCCGACTCCCCGGCCAACCGGAACAACCGGACAACTGGCAGCCGAATAGCCAGGATGCCTGGCTGTCCGGCGTGACGCCTGACTCGGACGACGGGCAAACCGGAAACCATTGATCGACCGGCAAACCGAATACCTGGACGACCGGCCGCCCAGCTTGATCGCCTGGCTCAGGAGACGGGCGAACCGGAACGATCGGTCGACCCGGTCGGCCGGCAACTGAATACCCGGGCGACTGGCTGCATGACCTAATTGCCTGGCTCTGGCCTGGCGACCGGCCAACCGTACGATCGGTAGCCGAATAGCCAGGATGACCGGCTGCCTGACCGCCCAGCTCTGACTACCGGCAAAGCGGAACCATCAGTCGCCCCGGTCGACCGGCAGTCGAATAACCCAGATGACCGGCCGCCCGGCCTAACCGACCTGGCTCGGACGGCCGCAACCGGAACGATCGGACGCATGGCTGGTCTGGCAGTTGGGCGTCTGGCTTGTTAGTTTGCCTGGCTGACGGTGGACATGTTGAAGTCGGGGACGCGGATTGGCGGCATGATCGCGCGGGTGAAGTAGTCGTTCCACTCGCGCGGTAGGGTCTGCTCGCTTGTGCCCACCTGGGTGAGGCGGCCGAGTAGGTCCACCGGCGACTCGTTGAAGCGGAAGTTGTTGACCTCGCCGACGACCTCGCCGTGTTCCACCAGGTAGACGCCGTCTCGGGTGAGGCCGGTGAGCAGTAGGGACTGGGGATCGACCTCGCGGATATACCAGAGGCAGGTGAGCAGGAGGCCGCGCTCGGTGTTGGCGATCATGTCCTCCAGCGTGCCGGAACCGGTCGCGCTTTCCATGATCAGGTTGTCGATCTGGGGGGTGGTGTTCAGGCCGGTCAGCTCCGCCGAGTGGCGGGTCTGAATCAGGTTGGCCAGCGTGCCGTCGGAGATCCAGTTCGTGTGGTCCAGCGGCAGTCCGTTGTCGAACACCGACTGCTCGCGGCCCGAGGTGTGGGCGACCGCGAAGTTCACGCACTCCACGCCGGGGTGGCGCGGGTCGCTGAACAGCTGGATGGGCGTGCTGGACAGCTGATCGCCGACGCGGGTGCCGCCGCCCGGCTTGGCGAAGACGGTCCGGCCGTCGGCCGCGTCCCGAGCCCCGGCCGACCAGTAGAGGTAGATCATCAGGTCGGAGACGGCGCCCGGCGGCAGGATCGTCTCGTAACGCCCGGCCGGCAGGTCGACCCGGCGTTTGGCCCAGTCGAGCCGCCGTGCCAGCGTGCCGTCCAGGGCGGCCACGTCCACGTCGGTGAAGTCCTTGGTGGCCACGCCCGCCCAGGCCGAGCGGGTCATGTCGGGCGACTTGGCGTTCAGCTCCAGGCGGCCGGTCGGCTGGTCGTAGCGGCGGCGCAGGCCCCCGCTGGTGCCGACGAAGACCGAGTTCACCAGGTGCTCGGCGAACCCGTACAGCTTGCGGCCGGAGGCTTCGGCGGTGGCGAAGGCCTCGCCCAGCGCGGGGGCGAACGCGGAGAACACCTCGATCGAGGTGGGTTCGGCGGGAACCTCCCAGTCGGCCTGGACGAAGCCCTCCACCAGCGGCCTGGCGTCCTCGGACGGCTGCGCGTCCCTGGCCGCCTGGTCGGCGGCGGCGACCACGTCGGCCAGCTGGTCGGGCCGGACGGCGGAGCGGGACACGACACCTACCCCGGCGCCGGAGATCGAGATCACCGTCAGCCGGGCCGAGCGGGCCACGCCGTTGGTGGTGAGGGTGTTGCCCGCGAAGCGCAGGTTGGCGCTGGAGCCCTCGTCCACGATGACGACGCGGTCGTCCGCCCCCGGCAGCGCGAGCGCGCGTTCAACAGTCTCCTGCGGGGTCACTTGCCACCCTCCTGCACCGTGTTGAGGATCCGGACGTTCCGGAAGCGCGCGGCCGGGCAGCCGTGGCTGACCGGCGCGACCTGGCCGGGCTGGCCCTTGCCGCAGTTGAAGGCACCGCCCAGCACGTAGGTCTGCGGGCCGCCCACCGCGTCCATGGAGCGCCAGAAGTCGGTCGTGGTGGCCTGGTAGGCCACGTCGCGCAGCTGCCCGGCCAGCTTCCCGCCGGAGATCCGGTAGAAGCGCTGGCCGGTGAACTGGAAGTTGTAGCGCTGCATGTCGATCGACCAGCTCTTGTCGCCCAGCACGTAGATGCCGTTCTCGACCCCGGCGATCAGCTCGTCGGTGGACGGGCCGCCCTCGGCGGGTCGCAGCGAGACGTTGGCCATGCGCTGGATCGGCGGGTGGCCGGGGGAGTCGGCGAAGGCGCAGCCGTTGGAGCGGCCGAAGCCCTTCAGCAGCGCCATCCTGCGGTCGAGCTGGTAGCCGGTCAGGGTGCCGTCGGTGACGATGTCGAACGACTGCGCCCGCACCCCCTCGTCGTCCCAGCCAACGGTGGCCAGGCCGTGCTCGGCGGTCCTGTCGCCGGTCACATTCATGATCTTGGAGCCGTAGGTGAGCTCGCCGAGCTGGTCGAAGGTGGCGAACGAGGTGCCCGCGTAGGCGGCCTCGTACCCGAGCGCCCGGTCCAGCTCGGTGGCGTGGCCGATCGACTCGTGGATCGTCAGCCACAGGTTGGAGGGGTCGACGACCAGGTCATACTTGCCCGACTCGACCGAGGGTGCGGCCAGCTTCTCGGCCAGCAGGGCGGGCAGCGTGGCCAGCTCCGCGGGGAAGTCCCAGCCCGTTCCGGTCAGGTATTCGTAGCCGCGCCCGACCGGCGGGGCCAGCGTGCGCATGTCGTCGAAGCGCTCGCCGTCGCCCTTCATCGCGGTCAGCTGCGGATGCACCCGGACTCGCTGCTGGGTGGTCACCGTGCCCGCCGAGTCGGCGTAAAACTTCTGCTCCTTGACCTGCATCAGCGAGGCGGACACGTGATCGACCTGGCCGAGCAGGCCGCCCGACCACTCGCCCAGCAGCTCCACCTTCTCGCGCAACGGCACGTCGAACGGATCCACATCGTAGGCCGACACCCAGGTGACATCCGCATACACCGGCTCGGGGGCCAGCTCGACCGGCTCCCGGTTGATCGGCGCGCTCACCTCGGCCACCTGCACCGCCTGCTCGGCCACCGCGACGGCGGCCTCCGGCGTGAGCGCGATCCCGGCGGCGAACCCCCAGGTCCCGTTCTTCACCACCCGTACGGCGAAGCCGAGGTCATCGGCGTCGATGGAGCCCTCCAGCCGCGCGTCGAACAGGCGCAGCGTCTCCGCACGCACCCGCTCCACACGAAAAGCCGCATACTCGGCACCCAGTTCACGGGCCCGATTGAGCGCGGCATCGGCCAGCCGCCGGAGCGGCAGGGCGAGAAAATCCGGATCGATCTGACGCATGCGCCCGATCCTAGCGACGCCCTCCGACAATCCCCACCGGGCCTCCACCCACCCCGGACCGACGACCGACCCAGCCGCGATCCGAAGCGGACCCGGCTCCCGATCCGGCGCTTCCCCAGCCCGGACACGCCCGCGATCCCCAGACTCGGCCGCGATCTGGCGCAAGGCATCGTTCTCGACCTCGATTGCCTCCGCCTGCTCGGCAGGATGACCGCCTTGCCGAGCTGGCCCAAGTATCGGGGACCTTATAGGCGAAGACGATGCCCGTCTCTGAGCGATGGTGCCGCCACAGTCCGATGCCCGACGAGTTTGGCGAAGCCCGCAGTGCCACCAGGTGGAGCACCACCCAGAACTGCGCCGAGGATGTCGGGCGAGCGCCTAACTCCCCACTGATAGATCGGCATCGGGCGGACGGGCCAGGGCCCGTGACCCACCCCCGGACCCACGGCTGACCCAGCCGTGATCCGGCGCTGATCCCGCTTCCGATCCGGCGCTGGTCCAGCCCCGACACGCCCGTGGTCCGCTCCGGATCCGGGCGGGATTACGCCGCGATTGTGCCGCGACTGGCCGAAGTCCACCACGCCGGACCTGTGATCTTGTCTCGTGCGGACAAGCCGTTACCGAGTGGTAGCCGATAGCGTCGGAGCATGGCTCGTTCTGTACTCGTCACCGGCGGCAACCGTGGCATCGGTCTCGCGATCGCCCGCGAACTCGCGGCGACCGGCGATGCCGTCGCCGTCACCCATCGTTCCGGCGAACCCCCGGAAGGGCTGTTCGGCGTCCGCTGTGACGTCACCAGCCAGGCCGACGTCGACGCGGCCTTCGACAAGGCCGAGGCGGAGCACGGCCCAGTCGAGGTGGTCGTCGCCAACGCGGGCATCACCAAGGACACGCTGCTGGCGATGATGAAGGAGGAGACCTTCACCGACGTCATCGACACCAACCTGACCGGTGCCTACCGGGTGGCCAAGCGCGCCGTCCGGCCGATGCTGCGCCTCAGGCGCGGGCGGATCATCCTGATCTCCTCGGTGGTCGGCCTGCTCGGCTCGGCCGGTCAGGCCAACTACGCCGCCTCCAAGGCCGGTCTGGTCGGCTTCGGCCGCTCGCTCGCCCGCGAGCTGGCCTCCCGCAACATCACGGTCAACGTCATCGCCCCCGGCTTCGTGGAGAGCGACATGACCGCGCAGCTCACCGAGGAGCAGCAGCAGCTGATCCGCAAGCAGATCCCGCTCGGCCGGCAGGCGCACGCGGCCGAGATCGCGAGGGTCGTCCGGTTCGTGGCCAGCGACGACGCCTCCTACATCACCGGCGCGGTCATCCCCGTCGACGGCGGCCTCGGCATGGGCCATTAGGAATGGGCCATCCGGGGCTGCGAGGGCAACAGGCCGCCGTCTCGGCATGGGTCATTCGGGACGGCTCGCTATCCAGGGCCGCGGACGCCGGGCGACCGGCTGCCGTCTCGGCATGGACCATTAGGAACGGCTCGCTATCCAGGGCCGCGGACGCCGGGCGACCGGCTGCCGTCTCGGCATGGACCATTAGGAACGGCCCGCTATCCAGGGCCGCGGATGCCAGGCGACCGGCCGCCGTCTCGGCATGGACCATTAGGAACGGGTCATTAGGAATGGGGCACTAGGACATGGGAATTCTCGACGGCAAACGGTTGCTCGTCACCGGCGTGCTCACCGACGCCTCCATCGCCTTCAGCGTGGCCAAGCTGGCCCAGGAGGAGGGCGCCACCCTGGTGCTGACCGGTTTCGGCCGGTTGAGCCTGGTGGAGCGGATCGCCAAGCGGCTGCCCAAGCCGCCGCCGGTGATCGAGCTCGATGTGCAGAACACCGAGCACCTCGACACGCTGGCCGACCGGGTCGGCGAGCATCTGGACGGCCTGGACGGCGTGGTGCACTCGATCGGCTTCGCGCCGCAGAGCTGCCTGGGCGGCAACTTCCTCAACACCCCGTGGGAGGACGTGGCCACCGCCCTGCATGTCTCCACATACTCCTACAAGTCGCTCGCCGTCGCCTGCCTGCCCCTGATGAAAGGGGGCAGCGGGGCGATCGTCGGCCTCGACTTTGACGCCACCAAGGCGTGGCCGGTCTACGACTGGATGGGCGTCGCCAAGGCCGGTCTGGAGTCGGCCAACCGCTACCTCGCCCGGGACCTCGGCAAGCACGGCATCCGGGTCAACCTGGTCGCGGCCGGACCGCTCCGGACGATGGCCGCCAAGAGCATCCCCGGCTTCCAGGAGTTCGAGGACAGCTGGCCCGACAAGGCCCCCCTCGGCTGGGACCTCGCCGACACGGTGCCCGCCGCCAAGGCCTGCCTGGCCCTGCTCTCCGACTGGTTCCCCGCCACCACCGGCGAGATCGTCCACGTCGACGGCGGCGTCCACGCCATCGGCGCCTGACAAGACTCCACCAGGCCCCTGGCAGGGCGGTGCCTCGAGCCGGACTGCGCTCCGGGTCAGGTGGTGCCTT
>NZ_BLAE01000067.1:16890-58610 GCF_009687865.1 Acrocarpospora macrocephala | reverse complement strand
ACGGCCATGCGTCAAGCCAGGCGGTGCCTCAAGCCAGACCATGCTGCGGGTCAGGTGGAGCCTCAGGCCAGGCGGTGATGGCGGCCGGTGGTCATGGGTAGGCCGGACAGTGGCAGGCCGTCCGGTTCGTCCTTCTCCTCGCGGGCGCGCCGGGAGGCGACCACGCGCGTGGCCAGCACCGCCGACAGCAGCAGCACCGCCGTCAGCGCGGTGCCCACCGGGTCGTACGGCTGGCGCGGCCGGGCGGCAGCCCCCCGCGTCTCGCCGGTCAGCGCCGGAACGAGCTGCCCGGGCCACAGCAGCGGCACCTCGGCGTCCTCGATCCTGATGACCATCCCGTCGCCGTCGGGCTCGCCAGACGGGACGGGATCGCCGTCGCCGTCCTCGAGGAACTGCGGGCGGTTCTCCGGCGGCTTGGGAGGGTTGGTCGGAAGCGTTCCGCCCCCGGAGTCGGATGACGCGGTGGGCCGCGGCCGGGGCGACTTGCTGGCCCGGGGCCGGGGCTGCGTCGACGGTTTCTCGTCGCACTCGGGACCGGCCAGCAACGGCAGGCAGGTGGCGCGCACGGTCTCGCCGAGGCCGCCGCTATGGCTTGGCGGAGTGGAGGGGGACGAGCTCTCCGGCGAGCCGCCGCTCGGCGTGGCGGCGGGGCTGGCACTGGCCGAGCGGCCCGCGTTGCCCGCGGTGTTGGTCACCCCGCTCACGGTGCTGTCCAGCGTGTCGGTGACCGTGGACAGCGTGCCGCCGGTCACCCCGTCCACCACGTCGGTGACCCCGTCCACCACCTGACACAGGCTGTTGGCGACCCCCGAGAGCAGCCCCTGGGAGTTGCAGTCGGCCGCCCGCGCGGACCCCGCGGCCAGCAGAGGTATTCCCCCGCCGAGCGCGAGCGCCAGCGCACCGGCGGAGATGGCGGACGCGCGACGTCCCATCCCCATAGAAAGTCCCTCCCCACCCCAATAAGCGCAACGCTTACTTGGTTCTCTCAAGTTTTTCCGGCGCGCCAGCGAATTCCGCAGAAAGTTGCGATTCGGTATCGATGCGTAATACGCGAGGCCCCCTCTCGTTTTCCCCGGAGGCCGGGCGGGACTCAGGACGACACGTCGTCCAGGGCTTCCCTGATCTCCCACGGAAGGGTGAGCTTCTCGGACTGGAGCACGCCGAGCAGCTGGGCGTGGGTGCGCGCGCCGACGATGGCGGCCGACACGCCCGGGCGGTCCCGGATCCAGGAAAGGGCGACGGCGAGCGGGGAGACGCCCAGGCCCTCGGCGGCGGTGGTCACCGATTCGACGATGCGGCGGGAACGTTCGTCCAGATACGGCTGGACGAAGTCGGCGAAATGCGGGGTGGCGGCCCGGGAGTCGGCGGGGATGCCGGTGCGGTACTTGCCGGTGAGCACGCCCCGGCCCAGCGGGGACCAGGCCAGGACCCCCGCGCCCACGTGGGCGGCGGCGGGGAGCAGTTCGTCCTCGGCCTCGCGGGCGACCAGGGAGTATTCGACCTGTGCGGAGACCAGGGGGGCCCGGCCCGGGACGCCGCGCTGCCAGGTCCCGGCCGCGGCCAGCTGCCAGCCGGTGTAGTTGCAGACGCCGGCGTAGGCCGTACGGCCGGAGGAGACCGCCGTGTCGACGGCGGCGAGTGTCTCGTCCAGGGGGACGTCGGGGTCGAAGGCGTGTAACTGCCACAGGTCGATCTCGTCCAGGCCGAGCCGGTCGAGGGAGGCGTCCAGGGCGCGGATGAGGTGGCGGCGGGAGCCGTCTTTGCCGCCGGGGGTGAGCACCGCCTTGGTGGCGACGATCAGGTCGGCGCGCGGGACCACCTCGGCTAACAGGCGGCCGATCAGGCGTTCCGCGTCACCGCCGGCATACACGTCGGCGGTGTCGATCAGCGTGCCGCCCGCGTCGGCGAACGCGGTGAGCTGAGCCGTCGCCTCCTCGGCGCCGGTGTCGCGAGCCCAGGTCATCGTGCCCAGACCGATCCGGGACACAGAGAGCCCGCTGCGCCCGACAAATCGCTGATCCATTGTGAGCCAGAGTATCGCGTCGAAGGCTCTAAGCTGGCCGATCGTGGACGTTCTCCAGGCCATCGTGCTGGGCATCGTGCAAGGACTCACCGAGTTTCTGCCGATCTCCAGCTCCGCGCATCTGCTCATCGTGCCCAAGCTGCTGAACTGGCCCGACCCGGGGGCCGCCTTCACCGCGGTGATCCAGCTCGGCACCATGCTGGCGGTGCTGCTGTTCTTCTGGCGCGACATCGTGCGGATCAGCTGGGCCTGGCTGCGCAGCCTGCGGGACAAGGAGCTGCGCGACAGCCTGGACGCCCGGATGGGGTGGTACATCATCCTGGGCACGATCCCGATCTCGGTGGCCGGGCTGCTGTTCGCCGACCTGATCGAGGGCCCGGCCCGCAACCTGTGGCTGAACGCGAGCATGCTGATCGTGTTCGGCCTGATCCTGCTGGTGGCCGAGCAGTGGGGGTCCAAGCGCAAACAGATCGAGGACCTGACGCTGAAGGACGGCCTGATCATCGGCGCCTGGCAGATGCTGCCGCTGATCCCCGGCGCGTCCCGCTCGGGGTCCACGCTGACCGGCGCGATGTTCCTCGGCTACACCCGCGAGGCGGCCGCCCGCTACTCCTTCCTGCTGTCCATCCCGGCGGTGGTGCTGTCCGGCATCTTCGAGATGCGCCACGTCGGCGACGGCGGCGGCCCGCCGCTGGTGCCGACGATCATCTGCACCGTCGTCTCCTTCATCGTGGGGTACGCCTCGATCGCCTGGCTGCTCAAATGGGTGGCCAAGCACTCCACCAACATCTTCGTCGTCTACCGCGTGTTCGCCGGGTCGCTGCTGCTGACGCTGCTGTCGCTCGGCGTGATCACCGCATGAGCACGCTCCTGCTGCTGCGGCACGGGCTGACCGAACTCACCGGCCCGGTCCTGGCCGGGCGCACCCCGGGCGTGCACCTGGACGAGCGCGGCCGGGAGCAGGCGGACCGGGTCGCGGAGCGGCTGGCCGGGATAGCGCTCGACGCGATCGTCTCCAGCCCGCTGGAGCGCTGCCAGGAGACCGCCGAGGCGGTCGCCGCCGGGCGGGGGCTGGAGATCCACAGCGATGAGCGGTTCATCGAGTGCGGCTACGGTGAGTGGACCGGGCGGAAGCTCGCCGAACTGGCCAAGGAACCCCTCTGGCAGGTCGTGCAGGCGCATCCGAGCGCGGTCGTCTTCCCCGGCGGGGAGGCGCTGGCGACCGTGCAGCACCGCGCGGTGCGGGCCGTACGCGACTGGAACGAGCGGCTGGGGGAGAAGGCGACCTATCTGGTCTGCAGCCACGGCGATGTGATCAAGGCGATCGTGGCGGACGCGATGGGCATCCATCTGGACCAGTTCCAGCGCGTCACAGCGGACCCGGCTTCGGTCACAATCATCCGATACACCCCCATACGCCCCTTCCTGCTCAAACTTAACGAGACCGGAAATATCGCTCTGCCTGAACAGGGTTCGGCGGACAAAGATGGGGGAGAAAACATCACCGGGAGCGATGCCGCCGTCGGCGGCGGAGCTGGGACCACGTAGGGTCTGCTTATGCCGGTCTTCGACTACGATCCGCCAGACAGGTTCGTGGCCGGTGCCGTGGGGCAACCGGGCGCGCGAACCTTCTTTCTGCAGGCCCGGGGGCAGGGCAGGGTCACGACGGTCTCGCTGGAGAAGTTTCAGGTGGCGGTGCTGGCCGATCGTCTGGACGAGCTGCTCGACGAGGTGCTGCGCCGCAGCGGCGGGCGGGCCCCCGTCCCGGCCGCGGCCTCCGCCGAGCTCGCCGACATGGGACCGCTGGAGATGCCGATCGACGAGGAGTTCCGGGTGGGCACGATGGCCCTGGCCTGGGACCCGGAGACCGCCCAGGTGATCATCGAGGCGCAGGAGGCGACCGCTGAGGACGATGAGGAGGAGGATCCGCTCTTCGCCGACCCGGATCGTCCCGCGCCGGCCGTGCTCCGGGTCCGGATCAGCCCCGCCCTCGCCCGCGCGTTCAGCCGCCGGGCCCTCGACGTGGTGGCGGCGGGCCGCCCGCCCTGCCCGCTCTGCGCCCAGCCGCTGGACGCGGAGGGCCACATCTGTGTTCGTCTCAACGGTCACCACCCCGGGGGTTTGACTGCATGACAGCGGAGAGCGCCGAGGAAGGCCCGGGTCTCGACGACGCCGCGGCCATGCGCCTGCTGCGCGAAGGCAGGCTGGAGGTGGCCGGCCGGCTGGTCGAGGCCACCAACATGACGCTCTACTGCACGATCAGCCAGGGCGAGCAACTCGCCGCGTGCGTCTACAAACCGGTCCGCGGGGAGCGGCCGTTGTGGGATTTTCCGGACGGCACGCTGGCCGCCCGCGAGGTGGCCGCCTACGAGGTGGCCGCGGCCACGGGCTGGCGCCTGGTGCCGCCCACCGTGTACCGGGACGGGCCGTTCGGGCCCGGCATGGTGCAGCTGTGGATCGACGCCGACCCGGAGGCCGACCTGATGGCGCTGGTGCGCAGCCGCCAGCCCGCGCTGCGCCGGATGGCGGTGTACGACGCGGTCGTCAACAACGCCGACCGCAAGGCGGGCCACCTGCTGCCGCTGACGGACGGGCACATCTACGGCGTGGATCACGGGGTCTGCTTCTCGGAGGAGGGCAAGCTGCGGACCGTGCTGTGGCAGTGGCGGGGCAAGCCGCTGCCGCGCGAGGCGGTGAGCGTGCTGGTGACGCTGGAGCGGGAGATAGAAAGGGGACGCCTGGGGCGCAGGTTGCGTGAACTGCTCACGGTCGCCGAGGTCGAGGCGACCTGGAACCGGGTAAGGAAACTCCTGGACACCGGCGTTCACCCTTACCCCTCGGAGGACTGGCCGGCCATCCCCTGGCCGCCGATCTAGACGGGCCGCACTATTTCGGGCACTCTGCATGAGTCTCTACCGATAATGGAGGGAACGGGCATTGTGTACGGTGATCGTGAGTGTCGAACCCGACGCGGAGGTGCCGGTCCTGCTGGCCGGGGTTCGTGACGAGTTCGTGGCCCGGCCGTGGATGTCGCCGGGGGCGTACTGGCCGGAGCATCCGGGGCTGATCGGTGGCAGGGATCTGCTGGCGGGTGGCACGTGGCTGGCGGTGAATCCGGCGGCGCGGCGGGTGGCGGCGCTGCTCAACGGCCAGGGTCGTCCCGCGGGCCTGGATGTCCGGTTGACGAGAGGTGATCTGCCGTTGCTGGCGGCGGACGCGGGCGAGATGCCGCACGTGGATTTGTCGAGGTATGACCCTTTCTATCTGGTCGTTGCCGGGTTGGATGGTGTGCGGTTGTGGACCTGGAACGGGGAGCGGATCGCTGAGGAGAAGCTGCCGCGCGGGCTGCATGTGATCGTCAACGCCGGTATGCCGGGGGAGGATGAGAACGCGCGGGTCGGATATTTCCGGCCGAGGTTCGCGCGGGCGGCGCGGCCGGAGCGGGTGACCGGGGGAGCGCCGGACCGGTTCTGGGGCGACTGGCTGGAGCTGGCCAGTGGCGACGGCGTGCCCGCCGATGATCCGCGCGCCCTGCTGGTGCGCCACGAGGTCGGGGAGCGGCGCGTCTACGCGAGCCTGTCGGTCACGCTGGTGGCGCTCGCCGAGAACGGCGTGCGTTACGACTTCCTGCCGTTTCCCGAGGATCCGCGGACCTGGCACACCGTGGAGATCCCGGCTGAGGGGCGCGGATAGGCTCGGGTCATGCGATCGTGGCCTGCACCGAACATCCCGCGGCTACCCGGTTCCGGGCGCCCCCTGCACCTGTACGACACCGCCGCGCGACAGGTCTCAGCGACAACTCCCGACGGCGAAGCCCGGATGTATGTCTGCGGCATCACCCCCTACGACGCCACCCATCTCGGCCACGCCACCACCTATCTCGCGTTCGACCTGGTCAACCGGGTCTGGCGGGACGCGGGCCACGAGGTGCACTACACCCAGAACACCACGGACGTGGACGACCCGCTGCTCGAACGCGCCGAGCAGACCGGGGTGGACTGGCGGGAGCTCGCGGCGGACCAGATCGAGCTCTACCGCTCCGACATGGCGGCGCTGCGGATCATCCCGCCGCGCGAGTACGTCGGGGTGACCGAGGTGGTCGGCCAGGTCGCCCAGCTGATCGAGCGGCTCGGGGACGCCGTCTACCGGGTGGACGGCGACGTCTACTTCGCCCGCTCGGCCGCGCCCAAGTTCGGGGCCGTGTCCGGTTACAGCGAGGAGCGGATGCTGGAGTTGTTCGCCGAGCGCGGCGGCGACCCCGGCCGGCCGGGCAAACGTGATCCGCTGGACTGGCTGCTGTGGCGGGCCGAACGTCCGGGAGAGCCGTCCTGGCCGTCCCCTTTCGGTCCAGGGCGGCCGGGGTGGCACATCGAGTGCACCGCGATCGCGCTGAACAATCTGGGCAGCGGCTTCGATGTGGCGGGCGGGGGATCCGATCTGGTGTTCCCGCATCATGAGATGGGCGCGAGTGAAGGGCATGTGGCGACCGGCGAGTGGCCGTTCGCGCGGGC
This sequence comes from Acrocarpospora macrocephala, assembly GCF_009687865.1. Taxonomy (GTDB): domain Bacteria; phylum Actinomycetota; class Actinomycetes; order Streptosporangiales; family Streptosporangiaceae; genus Acrocarpospora; species Acrocarpospora macrocephala. Next base: position 52,076 of record NZ_BLAE01000067.1, on the reverse strand, counting down.
GTACGTGCACGCGGGCATGGTCGGCCTGGACGGCGAGAAGATGTCCAAGTCCCGGGGCAACCTCGTCTTCGTCTCCAAGCTCCGGCAGAGCCACGACCCCATGGCGGTACGGCTCGCGCTCCTCGCCCACCACTACCGCGCCGACTGGGAATGGACCCCCGCCGACCTCACCCGCGCCGAGGCCCGCCTGTCCCGCTGGCGCACCGCCGTCGCCCGCCCGTCGGGCCCTGACGGACTCACCCTTCTCGACCGGGTACGGGAACGTATGGCCGACGATCTGGACGCCCCAGGCGCGCTGGCGGCCATCGACGAATGGGCGTCGAACGAGGGCACCGACCCCGACGCCCCCAACCTCGTCCGCGACACCGCCGACGCCCTCCTCGGCATCGCTTTGTAGGGTTGCTCGCCGTTATCCGGCGCCGTTCACCACCGCGTCACTTCTCGCCGCACCGGCGCCAAAAGCGCCTGCGGCCGGTGGGCGAGCTTCACCGGAGTAAAGAGCGATACGTCCTAGTTCCGTGCCCTCCAGTCCGTCGATGAGCTCCGCTAGCGTCAAGCGGGCCTGCGCCTGATGAGTGGGCTTGGGCGGTCGGCAGTCCGTGGGTGAGCTTCGCGGGCGGCGGCCTGCGGTTGGTGAGTGGGTTTGGGTGGTGTCCAGGGCGGCGGAGTCCGAGGGTGAGTTTCGCTGGCGTCAGATGGGCCCTGCGGCCGGTGGTTGGGCTTCTCCGGCGCTAGGAGCATCCGTTGTCGGGGGCGGGCTGGCGGCTGGTGGCTGAGGTCCATCGGCGTCAAGGGAATCCGCGGTCGGTGAGTGGGCTTCGGTGGCGTCAGGCGGGTCTGCCGCCGGTGGGTGGGTTTGGGTGGTGTCTGGGGTTGGTTGGTGGGGGTCGGGGATGTGGTCGTTGGGGCCGACTGTGGGGCCGTGGTCGAAGTAATGGGCGGGGGCGGGGAGGGGGCCCCAGTCGGTGAGGCGGTACCTGTAGTAGGACTGGTAGCCGCGGTCGAGGCGTTGGGTGACTTTTTCGCGGATTTCGGGGAGGAGTTCGTAGAGTTTGTCGCCGGGGCAGGAGGTGGCGTTGACGTCGCGGTGGCCGATGATGGCGGTGTCGGGTTCCAGTTCGTAGTGCCAGCAGAGCCAGGTGAGCAGGCGGAGCAGGGCGTCCACGGCGCGCTGGGGCGGCAGTTCGTCCATGTAGGTGCCCTCGGTCTCGATGCCGAGCGTGTGGCGGTTGTGGTCGGCGGCCTGGGCGCCGACCACGTGCCGCCAGCGGCGGACGGCGCGCATCGTGCGGTTGCGGCCCTCCATGACGTGGCCGCCGCGGCTGATGGTGAACTGCTCGCCGATGTCGTCCCAGCCGTTGTGGCGCATGTGGTAGCGCTGGATGGCGCGCGACAGCCCGAAGGCCGCCTTCAGGCTGGTCTCATCGTGGTTCAGCGTGGCCGTGTGGTGCACGATCAGCTTGTCGGGGACGCGGTTGAGCACCACGGCCTTGGATTTCGGCGGTCGGGCCTCCCATTCCTCACGGAGATATATTCGCGGCGGCCTCGGTATGGCCGCCGGTGCGGCCGAGGCCTCGGCGGGAGCGGTGAGGAGCACCGCTCCGGCCAGCCCTCCGCCGATCGTCAGGAACGATCTGCGTCCCACGGACATGGTGGCGACCTCCCGAGTGATGTGGAACCTCGGGGACCCCACACGTCACGGGAGGCCGTCCACCAGTGTCTATCCCCAGCCCGGAGATCGGTTACCCTCCGTAACCGATACACGTCGTATTTCCGTAATCTCCCGGTGCGGTCAGACGCGGGCCAGGAAACGTTCGCGTTCCTCCGGGGCCAGGTGGTCGCTGAAGAGCACGCCGTCGAGGTGGTCCACCTCGTGCTGGAGCACCCGCGCGAGCATGCCGATGGCGCGGACCGTGACCGGCTTGCCGTACATGTCGCGGCCGCGCGCGACGACGGAGAAGGAGCGCTCCAACGGCCACCACACGCCGGGGGCCGACAGGCAGGCCTCGTCGGCGACGATGCGGCGCTCGGACAGCTCCAAGCGGGGGTTGACCACGTGGCCCGCCTTGCCGTCGTAGTCGAAGGCCACCACCCGCAGCGGCAGGCCCAGCTGCGGCGCGGCCAGCCCGGCCCGGCCCGCGCCCGCCCGCATGGTGAGGGTCAGCGCCTTCACCACATCGCGCAGCGCGCGGTCGAAGACGGTGACCGGTTCGGCCACTCCGCGCAGCACCGGATCGGTGAAAGGACGAATCTGTCGGGCAGTCATGCACGCTCCCCGCGGCGACGGCGACACCGGTTCTGGAATTCCCCGCCGCGGACTTCGCCAACCCTGGTTAATTCCATGTTGCCGCTGTGCGTCGTATGAGTTGCGTGTTTCCTCGGTGCGTCACACGTAACGGGCGCACCGTTACTAATCGTCAAAGTGCGTAACGGCCGCCGCTTACTTTTCTCGGGACATCCCCCAAGGAAAGGACACGCGATGGCCTGGATCCGTGACTGGCGTCCGGACGACCCCGCGTTCTGGGCGGCGTCCGGCCGCAAGGTCGCCCGCCGCAATCTGATCTTCTCGATCTTCGCCGAGCATCTGGGTTTCACGCTGTGGACGGTGTGGAGCATCGTCGCGGTCAAGCTGGGGGCCTACAAGTTCTCCACCGACCAGCTGTTCTGGATCGTGGCGCTGCCCAACCTGGTCGGCTCCGCGCTGCGCATCCCGTACACCTTCGGCCCGGCCCGGTACGGCGGGCGCAACTTCACCGTGGCCAGCGCCCTGCTGCTGCTGATCCCGGCGGTGCTGCTGGCGGTGGCGGTGAACGATCCGGCGACGCCGTACTGGATGTTCCTGGTGATCGCGGCGACGGCGGGGCTCGGCGGCGGGAACTTCGCCTCCAGCATGGCGAACATCACCTACTTCTACCCCCAGGCCAAGCAGGGGTCCGCGCTCGGGCTGAACGCGGCCGGGGGCAACATCGGGGTGTCGTCGGTGCAGCTGGTGATGCCGCTGGTGATCGGCGGGTTCGGGCTGGCCGCCGCGGGCCTGTTCTGGGTGCCGTTCATCGTGGCGGCGGCAGTCGGGGCGTACTTCTTCATGGACAACCTGAGTTCGGCCAAGGCCGAGCCGAGGGAGATGGCGCGGGCGGCGGGAGATCCGCAGACCTGGGTGATGTCGGTGCTCTACATCGGGACGTTCGGGTCGTTCATCGGGTATTCGACCGCGTTCCCGCTGCTGATCAAGTCGCAGTTCGCGGAGCGCGCGGATCTGATCACGCTGGCCTTCCTGGGGCCGCTGGTCGGCTCGCTCATCCGGCCGCTGGGCGGGTGGCTGTCGGACCGGCTCGGCGGGGCGACGGTGACGCTGTGGAACTTCGTCGCCATGGCGGGCGCGGTGCTGCTGGTCTACGCCGGGCTGGCGCAGCACAACTTCGTGCTGTTCTTCGCGGCCTACATGCTGCTGATCGGCACGGCGGGCGTGGGCAACGGCTCCACCTACCGGATGATCCCGGCGATCTTCCGGGCCAAGGCGGTGGCGGGGCTCGAGCCGGGCACGGATGAGTACGAGGAGGCCGTCCGCGTCGGCAAGCGGGACGCGTCCGCCGCGATCGGGTTCATCTCCGCCATCGGCGCCTTCGGTGGATTTTTCATCAATCGCGGCTTCGGCACCTCGATCGCGTCGACCGGGGGAGCGGGCGCGGCGATCACGGCTTTCGCTGTCTTCTACGCGATCTGCTGCGCGCTGACCTGGTTCTGCTACCTGCGCACGGTCGGCGTCCGCCTGGCGCCGAGCCTCGCCGCCGCCCGGGTGTGAGGGTCCTCACCGGTGGCCGGAGGCGATCGTGAGCGGCGGTTAGTGCCTTGTAGCACAGCGGTAACAGAAGGGACCCAGCCGTGAAACGGCCTGAAAGCACCATCGGACCCATGCCCGTCTCACTTCCCGCCGCGCCGCCTGTGATGTCGCGGCTGCCGGTGGGAACGGCCACACACTGCCCGTACTGCGCGTTGCAGTGCGGCATGCACGTGCGGCCGGACGGGATCACCCCACGCGACGACATCCCGGCCAACGCGGGCGGCCTCTGCCAGAAGGGCTGGACGGCGGGCGATCTGCTCACCTCCCCGCACCGGCTGACCACCCCCCTCTTGTACGGCAATCCGGTCGGCTGGGACGAAGCCCTCGATTTCATTACCGACCGGCTTAAGAGCATCCAAGCCGAACACGGCCCCGACGGGGTGGCCGTGTTCGGCGGCGGCGGGCTCACCAACGAGAAGGCCTACCAGCTGGGCAAGTTCGCCCGGGTGGCGCTGCGGACCAGCCAGATCGACTACAACGGCCGGTTCTGCATGGCGTCGGCCGCGGCGGCCGGCAACCGGGCGTTCGGCATGGACCGCGGCCTGCCCTTCCCCATCACCGATCTCGCCCAGGCGGACGTGGTGCTGCTGGCGGGCGGCAACGTGGCCGAGACCATGCCGCCGTTCGTCCGGCACTTCAACCGGGCGGGGCAGCTGATCGTCGCCGATCCCCGGGTCACCCCGACCGCCAAGCTCGCGACCCTGCACCTGCAGCTCACGCCGGGCACCGACCTGGCGCTCGCGCTGGGGCTGCTGCACCTCGCGATCGCCGAGGGATACGCGGACAAGGCGTATCTGGCCGAGCGGGTGAACGGCTTCGAGGCCGTCCAGGACAGCGTCGCCGCCTGGTGGCCGGAGCGGGTGGAGCGCATCACCGGCGTGCCGGTGGCGCGGATGCGCGACACCGTCCGGGCTCTCGGGACCGCCCGCAGGGCCGTGATCCTGACCGCGCGGGGCGCCGAACAGCACGCCAAGGGCACCGACACGGTCACCGCGTTCATCAACTTGGCCCTCACCCTCGGCCTGCCCGGGCGCGAGGGCTCCGGCTACGGCTGCGTGACCGGGCAGGGCAACGGCCAGGGCGGCAGGGAGCACGGCCAGAAGGCCGACCAGCTGCCCGGCTACCGGCGCATCGACGACCCGGCCGCCCGCGCGCACGTCGCGGGCGTCTGGGGGATCGATCCCGCCGATCTGCCCGGACCCGGGCGTTCCGCCTACGAACTGCTCGACGCGCTCGGCACCCCCGCCGGGCCGAAGGCCCTGCTGCTGTTCGGCTCCAACCCGGTCGTCTCCGCACCGCGCTCCGGCCACATCACCGCCCGGCTGGCCGCGCTCGACCTGCTCGTGGTGTCGGATCTGGTCAGGTCGGAGACCGCCGAACTGGCCACCGTCGTTCTCCCCACCACCCAGTGGGCCGAGGAGGCAGGCACATTAACTAACCTGGAGGGGCGCGTGCTGCTGCGCCGCCAAGCCGTCGCTCCGCCCTCGGGGGTGCGGAGCGACCTGTCGATCCTCGCCGCCCTCGCCAGCCGCCTCGGGTACGAGTTCCCCGACGATCCCCGTACGGTCTTCGACGAGCTCAGGCGTGCCACGGCGGGCGGCGTCGCCGACTACGCGGGCATCACCTACGAGCGGATCGCGGCCGAGACCGGCGTCTTCTGGCCCTGCCCCGCCGAGGACCACCCGGGCACGCCCCGGCCCTTCCTGGACCGCTTCGCCACCCCCGACGGCCGGGCCAGGATGGTCCCCGTCGAGCACCGGCCCCCCGTCGAGGACATCGACGATGACTACCCCCTCTACCTGACCACCGGGCGGGTGCTCGCGCACTACCAGAGCGGCGCGCAGACCCGCCGGATCCCCGCCCTCACCAAAGCCGCGCCCGAGGTGTTCGTGGAGATGCATCCCGAACTCGCCGAGCGCATCGGCGTGGCGGCCGGCGACCGGGTCAGGGTCGCCAGCCGCCGCGGCTCCACCGAGGCCCCCGCCCGGCTGAGCCAGGACATCCGCCCCGACACCGTGTTCATGCCGTTCCACTGGGAGGGCGTCAACCGGCTCACCAACCCGGCACTGGACCCGATCTCGAAGATGCCGGAGTTCAAGGTCTGCGCCGTACGGGTCGAAGGGGGCGCGTCATGAGGCTGGTCGTCGTCGGCACCGGCATGGCCGGGTCCCGCGTGGTCAGCGACGTGCGGGCCCGGGACAAGCGCATCCGGGTGACCGTGTTCGGGGCCGAGACCTGGCAGCCGTACAACCGGGTGCTGCTGTCCAACGTGCTCGCGGGCACGGCCACGCCGGAGATCGTCCGGCTGCACGACAAGGCCTGGTACGCCGAGCACGGGGTCACCGCCGCGCTCGGCACCGAGGTCACCGCCATCGACCGGGACTGCCGCACGGTCATCACGGCCGACGGGCGGCGGGAGCCGTACGACGTGCTGGTGCTGGCCACCGGCAGCCGGCCGTTCGTGCCGCCGATCCCCGGCGTGGAGCGGGCCATCCCGTTCCGGACCCTGGACGACTGCGAGAAGATCGTCGAAGCCGCCGGGCGGGCCCGGCGGGCGGTCGTGGTCGGCGGCGGGCTGCTCGGCATCGAGGCCGCGCGCGGCCTGGCCGGGCGCGGCCTGCCGGTGACGCTGCTGCACGTGGCCGGGCACCTGATGGAACGCCAGCTGGACGCCGAAGCCGGTCTGGTGCTCGGCGAGACGCTGACCGCGCTCGGCGTGGAGATCAGGACCGGCGCCGAGGTCACCGCCATCACCGAGGCCGGGGTCGAGGTCACCGGCGGCAGTGTCGAAGGTGGCTTGGTCGAGGGCGACCTGGTCGTCCTGGCCTGCGGCGTGCGGCCGGTCGTGGGCCTGGCCAGGGACGCCGGGCTGCACGTGGAACGCGGGATCGTGGTCGACGACGAGATGCGCACCGACGACCCGTCGATCTTCGCGGTCGGCGAGTGCGCCCAGCACGACGGCCAGGTGTACGGGCTGGTCGCGCCCTGCTGGGAGCAGGCCGCCATCGTGGCCGACCTGATCACCGGCGCCGACACGGCCGCGCGCTACCGGGGATCCCGGCTGGTCACCCGGCTCAAGGCCAGGAGCGTCGAACTCGCCGCGATGGGCGAGACCCACCTGACCGAGGCCGACGCCGAGATCGTCAGCTTCAGTCACCGCCGGACCGGGATCTACCGCAAGCTCGTGATCAGGAACGACCGGCTGGTCGGCGCGATCCTGGTCGGGGAGAGCGCCGCCGTCGGCACGCTCACCCAGCTCTACGACCGGGGCGGGCCGCTGCCCGGAGACCGGGCCAGCCTGCTCTTCCCCGGCCTGTCGGCCGCGCCGGTGGCCGACAGCCCGGTGCGCATGCCCGACTCGGCCAAGGTGTGCCGCTGCAACAACGTGACGAAGGGCCAGATCAGGGCCTGCTGGGAGGAGGGAGCCCGGGATCTGGCGGCGGTGGCCGCGGCGACCCGGGCGACGACCGGGTGCGGCGGCTGCGCCGACGCCGTCGAGGGAATCGTGAGCTGGCTGTGCGAGCAGGAAGGGGTAAGCGCATGACGCGGGTCGTGGTAGTGGGTCACGGGCCTTCGGCCCACCGGCTGGTGGAGTCGCTGCGGGGGTTCGCCGGGTCGATCACGATCGTCGGGGAGGAGCCGCGACCGGCGTACGACCGGGTGGCGCTGACCTCGTATCTGGCGGGCAAGACCGCCGAGGATCTGACTTATCCGGTTCCGGAGGGGGTCACGCTGCGGCTCGGCTCCCGGGTGACGGGCATCGACCGCGCCGCCCGTACGGTCATCACCGCCGATGGCGAAATTTCGGAATATGACGTGCTGGTGCTGGCCACCGGGTCGGCGCCCTTCGTGCCGCCCGTGCCCGGCAAGGACCTGGCCGGGTGTTTCGTCTACCGGACGATCGAGGACCTGGACGCGATCAGGGCCGCCGCCGCGACCGCCACGGCCGGGATCGTGGTCGGCGGCGGGCTGCTCGGCCTGGAGGCCGCCGACGCGCTGCGCGGGCTCGGCCTGGAGACCCACGTGGTCGAGATGAGCCCCTGGCTGATGCCCCGCCAGGTCGACGAGGGCGGCGGCGCGGTCCTGCGCGACCACGTGGAACGCCTCGGCCTGACCGTGCACGCCGGAGCGGGGGTCAAGGAGATCGCGGGACCGGACCGGGTGACCGGGCTGGTGAAACCCGACGGCGAGGTCATTCCCGCTCAGATCGTGGTCTTCTCCGCCGGGATCCGGCCTCGCGACGAGCTGGCCCGCGCGTCCGGCCTCGCGGTGGGCGAGCGTGGCGGCATCGTGGTGGACGAGGGCATGCGCACCTCCGATCCGTCGATCTACGCGATCGGCGAGTGCGCGCTGGTGGGCGGCCAGATCTACGGCCTGGTCGGACCCTGTTTCACCATGGCCGAGGTGGCCGCCGACCGGATCATGGGCGGCACGTCGGGCTTCTCCGGCGCGGATCTGTCCACCAAGCTCAAGCTGCTCGGCGTGGCCGTCGCCCAGTTCGGCCAGATGTCGGGGGCGCTGGACGTCACGTACATGGACCCGGTCGGCGGCGTCTACAAGAAGCTGTTCGTGAGCGACGACGCGAGAACCCTCCTGGGCGGTATCTGCGTCGGCGACGCGGGTCCGTACGACACCTTGCGCCCCTACGTCGGCAAACCCCTGCCCGGCCTCCCGAGCGACCTGCTGTTCACCGGCGGCGTCACCCTGGACCTTCCCGACGACGCCCAGGTCTGCTCCTGCAACAACGTCACCGCGGGCACGGTCCGCGGAGCCGTACTCGACAAGGCCCTCACCGACGTCCCCGGCATCAAGGCCTGCACCCGGGCGGGATCCACCTGCGGCAGCTGCGTCCCGCTGCTCAAGCAGATCCTCGTCAAATCCGGCGTGCCGGTCAGCAAGGCGCTGTGCGAGCACTTCACGCAGAGCCGCGCCGAGCTCTTCGAGATCGTCCAGGTCCGCGCCATCACCACCTTCACTCAGCTGATCGAGGAGCACGGCTCCGGCCGCGGCTGCGACATCTGCAAGCCGGCCGTCGCGTCCATCCTCGCCTCCCTGCACAACACGCACGTCCTGGACGGCGAGCAGGCCGCCCTCCAGGACACCAACGACCACTTCCTCGCCAACATCCAGAAGAACGGCACCTACTCGGTCGTCCCGCGCATCCCCGGCGGCGAGATCACCCCGGACAAGCTCATCGTGATCGGCGAGGTGGCCCGCGACTTCGGCCTCTACACCAAGATCACCGGCGGGCAGCGGATCGACCTGTTCGGCGCCCGCGTCGAGCAGCTCCCGCAGATCTGGCGCCGCCTGGTCGACGCGGGCTTCGAGTCGGGCCACGCCTACGGCAAGGCCCTGCGCACCGTGAAATCCTGCGTCGGCTCCACCTGGTGCCGCTACGGCGTGCAGGACTCGGCCGCCCTCGCGATCATGCTGGAGACCCGCTACCGGGGCCTGCGCTCCCCGCACAAGCTCAAATCCGCCGTCTCCGGCTGCGCCCGCGAATGCGCGGAAGCCCGCTCCAAGGACTTCGGCGTCATCGCCACCGAGAACGGCTGGAACCTCTACGTCTGCGGCAACGGCGGCTTCAAACCCCGCCACGCCGACCTGCTGGTCTCCGACGTCGACACCGACACGCTGATCCGCACCATCGACCGGTTCCTGATGTTCTACATCCGCACCGCCGACCGCCTCCAGCGCACGTCCGCCTGGCTGGAGGCCATGGACGGCGGCCTGGACCATCTGCGCGACGTGATCGTGCACGACTCGCTCGGGCTGTGCGCCGACCTGGACGCCCAGATCGAACGGCACGTCGCCGGATATTTCGACGAATGGAGGGCCACTCTCGACGACCCCGACAAACTCCGGCGTTTCACCAGCTTCGTCAACGCGCCCGGAGTGCCCGACCCGTCGATCTCCTTCGTCACCGAACGCGACCAGATCAGACCCGTGGGGGTGAGCTCATGAGCGAATGGACGTCCGTCTGCGGCTACGCCGACCTGCTCCCGGAGCGGGGCGCCTGCGCCCTGCTGGGATCCGAGCAGGTCGCGCTCTTCCGGACCTTCGACGGCCGCCTGTACGCCACCGGCAACCGGGACCCGTACAGCGGGGCGTACGTGCTGTCCCGGGGCATCGTCGGCACCAGGAACGGGGAGCCCACCGTGGCCTCCCCGATGCACAAGCAAGTGTTCTCCCTGGTCACCGGAGCCTGCCTGGACGACCCGGCGACCTTTATCCCGATATTTCCGATTCGTGTCTCCAGTGGGATGGTAGAGGTGAGCGTTCTGTGACCGCGCTACTCGAAGAAGCTCCGGCGGAAGCCCCGATTGAGGCCCCGCCGGGGTCTCCGGTCGAGCTCGGATCCCCCGAGACCGCGCCCGACGCGCTGGCCGGTTTCACCATCGGGGTGACCGCCACCCGTCGCCGCGAGGAGTTCGCCGCCCTGCTGGAACGGCGCGGCGCCCGCGTGGTCCGGGCCCCCGCGATCCGGCTGGTGCCGCTGGCCGAGGACGCCGACCTGCTCGCCTCCACCCGGGAGTGCCTGGCCGCCCCCGTCGACGACGTGGTGGTCACCACCGGGGTCGGCTTCCGCGGCTGGATGGCCGCCGCCGAGGGCTGGGGCCTGTCCGCCGACCTGGCCGGGCACCTGAACGGAGCCCGCCTGCTCACCCGGGGCCCGAAGGCGCGCGGCGCGGTCCGCGCGGCCGGTCTGACCGACTACTGGACCCCGGCCACCGAGTCCTGCGAGGAGGTCAAGCAGTACCTGCTCGCCCAGGACCTGCGCGGCCGCAGGATCGCCGTCCAGCTGCACGGCGAACCGCTCACCGGCTTCATCGCCGAGCTGCGGGCGGCCGGGGCGCACGTGACCGAGGTGCCCGTCTACCGCTGGCTGCCCTACCGGGACACCTCGCCGCTGCGCCGCCTGGTCAGCCAGGCCGTCTCCGGCTCGGTGGACGCGGTGGCCTTCACCAGCGCCCCCGCCGTGCTGGCCATGCTGAACGCGGCCCGCGCCGACGGCCTGGAGGACGCCCTCATCGCCGCCTTCTCCGGCCCGGTCGTGGCCGCCTGCGTCGGCCCGGTCACCGCGCAGCCGCTGGTGAGCCGGGGCGTACCCGCGATCCAGCCGGAACGGGCCAGGCTCGGCTCGCTGGCCCGCACGCTCGCCCGGCACCTGCCCGAGCACAGCGTCACCCGCCTGATCGCCGGCAGCCACCGGCTGGAGATCCGCGGCCACGCGGTGGCCGTGGACGGCGAGCTCAAGCCGCTGCCGCCCGCGCCGATGGCCGTGCTCAAGCGCCTCGCCGACCGGCCGGGACACGTGGTGGCCCGCTCCGACCTGCGCCTGGTGCTGCCCGGCGGGCCGTCCAGGGACTCGGCCGAGCACGCGGTGGAGATGGCGATCACCCGGCTCCGCCGCGCCCTCGGCCCGAGCGGCATCGTGGAGACCGTGGTCAAACGCGGCTACCGGCTGGCCTGCGAGCGGGACGACGCATGACCACCCTGGTGATGGCGGGACACGGCGCCCGCGACGAGCGGTGGTCGGCGGTGCTGGCGGACCTGGCCGGCCGGGTCCGCAGGCTCCGCCCCGGGCATCGCGTCCGGCTGGCCTTCCTGGAGCTGAGCACCCCGCCGCTGGCCGACGTGCTGGCCGCCAGCGTGGGCCCGGTGGTGGTCGTGCCGCTGCTGCTCGCGGGCGGCTACCACGCCCACGTCGACCTGCCCGCGATCATCGCCGGGGTGCGCCCCGACGCCCGGGTGGCCGGGCCGCTCGGCCCGCACCCGCTGCTCACCTCGGTCCTGGCCCGGCGGCTCGACGCCGCCGGGCTGCGGCCCGGCGACGCGGTCGTGCTCGGCGCCGCGGGCTCGGCCGACCCCTCGGCCCTGGACGACGTCCGCGCGGCCGCCCGCCTGCTGTCGGTACGGCTCTCGCGCCCCGTCACCGCCGCCTTCGCGGCCGGCGGCACGCCCACCCTGGCCGACGCCCTCACCAGGGCGCGCACGACGCGCACGGCCCCCCGGGTGGCCGTGGCCTCCTACCTGCTGGCCCCGGGGCACTTCCACGGCCGGCTGGCCGACAGCAGCGCCGACCTGGTGTCCGCTCCGCTCGGCGCCGACGACGACCTGGCCGCCCTCGTATGGACCAGGTTCGACGAGGCTCAGGCTTCCAGCCGGAGTTCCCTGACGATGTCCCCCGCGCTCTCGTCCCGGGAGGGCTCGGAGTCCGCGCCGGTGAACGTCTCGTAGTAGGCGTGCCGGAAGCAGCCCGCCAGCAGCAGCCGGGCGGTGGCCTCCGGGTTCACCCCGGGGCCGATCCGGCCGAGACCCTGCTCGGCCGCCAGGTAGGCGGCCAGCGGCTCGATCTCCGCCTGCGGGCCGAGCTCGCTGTCCCGCATGGCCTGCCGGAACCGCACGGTCAGCGACGGCGACACGAACGCGGGCATGGCCGCGGCCTGCACCTCGGCGTAGTACTCGATGCCCGCCTTGGCGACCGGCAGCAGGTTGTCGCCCACCCGGCCCCGGCCCGCGTGGTGCATCAGATCGTGCAGGGTCCGCAGCCAGCCGGGCAGCCGGTCCTGGAGCAGGGCGAGAAAGGTGTCCACCGCCTGCTGCGGCGTGGTTCCCCGCAGGTGCGGATACGCGGCGCCCCCGTCGGCGGCGGTGCTCGATTTCATCAATACGGCCATCTTCAGAACGCGCTGGCGCGTCTCCTGTGCTCTCTCGTGTGGATCGGGTTGGGCAGTCGCCATGGTCGCCCTACGGTGCCTAAGGTGTGGAGGTAAGAGCAGTCACAATGGTCAGGTTCAACGCGGCGAGAACTCCGGTCATGCGTGTTACAGACTCGTGTTTCTCCTGGTGACCGAACCGTTGCCGAACAGCGGGCCCGGACATGCATAGACCGGTTGTAGCCGCCAATTATTACCGCAAATCCCGATGCAATACGAGAAACACCGGCAATTAGGTTTGAATGGGGGTTTTCCGAGTCATGCTCGGGATTTACCCGTCGGTGCCCCGGTCGCGGCGGCGCAGGTAACGCTCGAACTCGGCCGCGATCGCGTCGCCGCTGGCCTCCGGGAGCTCGGCCGCGTCCTTGCGCTCCTCCAGCTCCCGCACATACTCGGCCACCTCGGAATCCTGCGAGGCCAGCTCGTCCACCCCGGTCTCCCAGGCCCGCGCCTCCTCGGTGAGATCCCCGTACGGCATGGGAATGTCCAGCATGTCCTCCACCCTGCGGAGCAGCGCCAGGGTGGCCTTCGGGTTGGGCGGCTGGGCCACGTAGTGCGGGATGGACGCCCACAGCGAGACCGCCTGCAGCCCGGCGCTGCCGAGCGAGTGCTGCAGCACGCCGACGATGCCGGTCGGGCCCTCGTATTTGGTCAGGTCCAGGTTGAGCACCCGGGCCAGGCCCGGGTCGCTGACCGAGCCGACGATCGGCACCGGGCGGGTGTGCGGGGAGTCGTTCAGCAGCGCCCCCAGCAGCAGCGCCAGCTCCACGCCCAGGTCGTGGCAGAGCCCGACGATCTCGGCGCAGAAGCTGCGCCAGCGCATGTTCGGCTCGATGCCGCGCAGCAGCACGACGTCCCGCTTGGCCCCGGGCGGGCGGGCCACCAGCAGCCGGGTGGTCGGCCAGGTGATGGACCTGGTCATGCCCTCGCCCAGCTCCACGATGGGGCGGGTGACCTGGAAGTCGTAGTAGTCCTCCGGGTCCAGTTCGACCAGCGGGGTGGCCTTCCACTCCGTCTCGAGGTGGGCGAGCACGCCGCTGGACGCCTCGCCCGCGTCGTTCCACCCTTCGAACGCGGCGATGAGCACCGGATCGACGAGCTCAGGGAGCCCTTCGAGCTCGATCAAGCCGCCTCCTCACGTAGTCGTGAGGCTAAGACTATTCGGAGTGACGGCCAAAGCGTTATCTTCGCGCGGGAAGGACCGCACATCCCGGTGTCCACCGGGTTTGCGGGAGCCGTGCCGGGACCGCAGGAATGCTTGACCTGGTCCATCTGTTCACACAGGAATCAGGAGATACATCCCAGCAATTGGACAGGGTGTCCAATTCGCGTCTCGATAGGCTTTGGCGCATGACCAGCAGACCGTCCTTCCGTGTGGCCCTGTCCGAGCGAGTCCTCGTCGCCGACGGAGCCATGGGAACGATGCTGCAGGCCCAGGACCCGACCATGGACGACTTCGAGGGGCACGAGGGCTGCAACGAGGTTCTCAACGTCAGCCGCCCCGACATCGTCCAGGCGGTGCATGACGCCTATTTCGAGGCGGGCGTGGATTGCGTCGAGACCAACACGTTCGGCGCCAACCTGGCCGCCCTCGGGGAGTACGGGATCGGCGACCGGATCGCCGAGTACTCCGAGGCCGGGGCCAGGATCGCGCGCGAGCGGGCCGACCACTGGTCCACGCCGGGCAAACCCCGGTTCGTGCTGGGGTCCATGGGGCCAGGGACGAAACTGCCCACACTCGGGCATCTGCCGTACGCGACGCTCAGGGACGCCTACCGGGACAACGCGGCCGGGCTCATCGCGGGCGGCGCGGACGCGTTGATCATCGAGACCTGCCAGGACCTGCTCCAGGTGAAGGCGGCCGTGATCGGCGCCAAGCGGGCGGTGGCCGCGGCCGGTCTTGACATCCCGATCATCGCCCAGGTCACCATCGAGACCAACGGCGCGATGCTGCTCGGCTCCGAGATCGGGGCCGCGCTCACCGTGATCGAGCCGCTCGGCGTCGACCTGATCGGCCTCAACTGCGCCACCGGGCCCGCCGAGATGAGCGAGCACCTGCGCTACCTGGCCAAGCACTCCCGGCTGCCGCTGTCCTGCATGCCCAACGCCGGGCTGCCCCAGCTCACCTCCGACGGCGCCTACTACCCGCTCGGCCCGTCCGAACTGGCCGACGCGCACGAGACCTTCGCCAGGGACTACGGGCTGGCGTTGGTCGGCGGCTGCTGCGGCACCACCCCCGAGCACCTGCGCCAGGTGGTCGAGCGGGTGGGCGGGCGGCCGCGGGCCGAGCGCCGCCCGCGCCCCGAGGCCGGGGCCGCCTCGCTCTACCAGCACGTCCCGTTCCGGCAGGACACCTCCTACCTGGCCATCGGCGAGCGCACCAACGCCAACGGCTCCAAGGCGTTCCGGGAGGCCATGCTGGCCCAGAACTGGGAGGAGTGCGTGGAGATCGCCCGGGCCCAGGCCAGGGACGGCGCGCACCTGCTGGACCTCTGCGTGGACTACGTGGGCCGGGACGGCGTGCGGGACATGAAGGAGCTGGCGTTCCGGTTCGCCACCGCCTCCACCCTGCCGATCATGATCGACTCCACCGAGCCGGCCGTGCTGGAGGCGGGCCTGGAGATGCTGGGCGGCCGGGCGGTGGTCAACTCGGTCAACTACGAGGACGGCCGGGGCCCGGGGTCCCGGTTCCACAAGATCATGACGGCGGTCCGGGAACACGGGGCCGCCGTGGTCGTGATGTGCATCGAGGAGGCCGGGCAGGCCCGTACCAAGGCCGACAAGGTGCGGATCGCCGGCGAGACCATCGAGGATCTGACCGCCAACTGGGGCATGCGGGTCGAGGACATCGTGGTCGACTGCCTCACCTTCCCGATCGCCACCGGCCAGGAGGAGACCCGCAGGGACGGCGTGGAGACCATCGAGGCCATCCGCGAGCTCAAGCGGCGCTACCCGGCCGTACAGACCACGCTGGGGCTGTCCAACATCTCCTTCGGCCTCAATCCGGCGGCCAGGATCGTGCTCAACTCGGTCTTCCTCAACGAGTGCGTCAACGCCGGGCTCGACTCGGCCATCGCACACGCGTCCAAGATCCTGCCGATGGCCCGCATCCCCGACGAGCAGCGCCAGGTCGCGCTGGACCTGGTCTACGACCGCCGCCGCGAGGGCTACGACCCGCTGCAGCGGTTCATGGACCTGTTCGAGGGCGTGGACGCCGCCTCGATGCGGGAGGGCAAGGCCGCCGAGCTGCTCGGCCTGCCGCTGTGGGAACGGCTCAAGCGGCGGATCGTGGACGGCGAGAAGAAAGGCCTGGAAGCCGACCTGGACCTGGCGCTCCAGCAGCGCCCGGCTCTGGAGATCATCAACGACGTGCTGCTGGAGGGCATGAAGACGGTCGGCGAGCTGTTCGGCTCCGGCCAGATGCAGCTGCCGTTCGTGCTCCAGTCGGCCGAGGTGATGAAGACCGCCGTGGCCTACCTGGAACCCCACATGGACAAGGTCGAGGGCGCGGGCAAGGGCCGGATCGTGCTGGCCACGGTCAAGGGCGACGTGCACGACATCGGCAAGAACCTGGTCGACATCATCCTGTCCAACAACGGCTACGAGGTGATCAACCTCGGCATCAAGCAGCCGGTGTCGGCCATCCTGGAGGCCGCCGACGACGAGCGCGCCGACGTGATCGGCATGTCCGGGCTGCTGGTCAAGTCCACGGTGGTCATGAAGGAGAACCTGGAGGAGATGAACTCCAGGAAGATCGCCGGCAGGTATCCGGTGCTGCTCGGCGGGGCCGCCCTCACCCGGGCGTACGTGGAGCAGGATCTGGCCGAGCTGTTCGACGGCGAGGTGCGCTACGCCCGCGACGCGTTCGAGGGCCTGCGGCTGATGGACGCCTTCATGAAGGTCAAGCGCGGCGAGACCGGGGCCGAGCTCCCCCCGCTGCGGGAGCGCCGGATCAGGACCGGCGCGGTGCTGGAGCGCACCCCGGTCGAGCGGCTGCCCGCCCGATCGGACGTGGCCGCCGACAATCCGGTGCCGGTCGCGCCGTTCCTCGGCGATCGCGTCGTCAAGGGCATCGCCCTGCACGAGTACGCCGCGTTCCTGGACGAGCGCGCCACCTTCATGGGCCAGTGGGGTCTGAAGTCCGCCCGCGGCGGCGCGGGACCCTCCTACGAGGAACTGCTTGAGACCGAGGGCCGCCCCCGGCTGCGCATGTGGCTGGAGCGGCTGCAGACCGAGGGCCTGCTGGAGGCCGCCGTCGTGTACGGCTACTTCTCCTGCGTGGCGGACGGCGACTCGCTGATCATCCTCGACGAGGCGGGCGGCGAGCGGACCCGGTTCACCTTCCCGCGCCAGCGCCGCGACCGCCACCTGTGCCTGTCGGACTTCTTCAAGTCCAGGGACTCCGGCGAGGTGGACGTGGTGGCCCTCCAGGTCGCCACCATGGGCCGCCGGATCAGCGAGGCCACCGCCGAGCTGTTCGCCAAAAACGCCTACCGCGACTACCTGGAGCTGCACGGCCTGTCCGTCCAGCTCACCGAGGCACTCGCCGAATACTGGCACGCCCGGGTGCGATCCGAGCTGGGCATCGGCGGCGAGGAGTCGCTGCAGGACATGCTCAAGGTCAACATCACCGGCTGCCGGTACTCCTTCGGCTACCCGGCCTGCCCGAACCTGGAAGACCAGGTTCAGCTGTTCGAGCTGCTCGACCCCGGCCGGATCGGCGTCGAGCTGTCGGAGGAGTTCCAGCTCCACCCCGAACAGGCCACGTCCGCCCTGGTGGCTCACCACCCCGAGGCGAAATATTTCAACGTCTGAGCTACCGAAGGGTTATCAACGCCGTGGACGCGGTTCTGTTCGACATGGACGGCTTGCTCGTCGACACCGAGAAGGTGTGGTTCGAGGTCGAGACCGAGGTGGTGGAGCGCCTCGGCGGCTCCTGGGGGCCCGAGCACGGGGCCGCGATGGTCGGCGGCTCATGGGATCGCACGATCACCTACATGCTCGCCCTCACCGGGGCCGACGTGCCGCCCGGCACGGTCGGGGCGTGGCTGCTGGACGGGATGATCGAGCGGCTGGCCGTGGAGGTGGAGCCGATGCCGGGCGCGCTGGAGCTGCTCGCCGAGCTGAACGGGGCCGGGGTCAGGACCGGCCTGGTCACCTCCTCGCTGAAACCGGTCGCCGACGCGGTGCTGGAGGTGGTCGGGCGGCACCGGTTCTCGATCGTGGTGACCGCCGACGACGTGACCAGGACCAAGCCGGACCCGGAGCCGTACCTGACCGCGGCCCGGCTGCTGTCGGCGCGGCCGGAGTGCTGCGCGGTGCTGGAGGACTCGCCGAACGGGGTGGCCGCGGCGACGGCGGCCGGCTGCCGGGTGGTGGCCGTGCCCAGCGTGGTGCCCATCCCGGCCGTGCCGGGACGCCTGGTCGTGCCGTCCCTGCTCGAAGTCGACCTGAGCGTGCTGCGGGCCCTGTTCTAGGCCGTCGCCAGGAACGGGGCCAGGTCGCCGCGGTCGTGCACGCCTAACTTGGTGTAGACGCGGCACAGGTGGTTGGCGACGGTCCGGGGGGACAGGACCAGCCAGTCGGCGATCTCCCGGTTGGTCAGGTTCCAGGAGGCCAGCCGGGCCACCTCGATCTCGCGGGCGCTCAGCTCCGCGCTCCAGCGTTCGGCGCGGGTGTCGGGGGCGGGGACCAGGCGGGCCAGCCGTTCCTGGGTGCGCGCGGGGGCGCGATCCCGGGCGACCCGGGCCACGATCGGGTTGGCCAGCCGGGCGCGCGGGGGAGTCAGGACGATCAGGCCGCGCTGCTGCAGCCGGGCCACGGCGTCGCGGTCGGCCAGGTCGAGCAGCACGTCCAGGTCGACGGGCTCGCCCAGCGCGACCAGGCCGACCGCCTCGGTCTCCGCCGGGTCCAGGCTCGCGAGCTCGGCCTCGACCAGCTGGCGCAGGCGTGGGGTGATCGTCAGCTCGCCCTGCCAGTGCCACTGGCCGGCGACCTTGGCCAGCGTCGCGCCGGGGACGAGCTCGGTCAGCAGCCGGACGTTGCCGCCGCTGGCGTGGTGCATCCGACGGGCCGTCGTCACCTCGACCGGGCCGCCCAGCGCGGCGGCCAGCAGCAGGCCGGTCTCGCGCGGGTTGAGCGGCGCCAGGTCCAGCCGGTCGGCCACGCCCTCCCGCCACAGGGCCTGGATCGGCTCGGGCACGGGCGCGCCGGCGCGGACGGTGGCCGCCAGGCGGGTGCCCGAGCGGGTCACCAGGTGCCGTACCAGCGCGGCGGAGCAGGGGTCGAGCAGGTGGGCGTCGTCCACGGCGAGGATCGCCGGGGGTTCGCCGAGCGCCTGGATCGCCCAGCCGAGCGGGTTCACCGGGCACCGCGGGGTGCCCAGCAGGTGCGCGAACGCGCCGAACGGCACCTCGGGCCCGATGCCCTGGACGCGGGCGCTGCTCCCGTGCGCGCCCGCGAGAGACTCGGCGAGCAGGCGGGTCCGCCCCGAGCCCGCGTCGCCGGAGATCAGAATTCCGCCGTCCGCGCGGAGCGCCGACCGGACCCGATCGCGTTCCGCCGTACGGCCGGTGAAAGGCCACATGATCTACCTCCGAGAGACCCTGTCGTTGCTCTCGACGGTAGGAATCCCGCGTTTCCGGCGGATCCGTGTGAACCCCCGAGCTCTACAGGGCTAGCCCGGGGTACCCCTAGGGGTAGAGCCCTCCTACAGGAGGAGCGCGGACCAAGCGTGCACGTGCCAGGATGGGATCAAGTCGCATAAAGGGGGCCCATCATGTCGTTCGAACAGATTGCCTGGCTTCCGCTCTGCGCGGGTCTGACCGCGGCCGGGGTGGCAATGGCCTACGTCGCCTTTCGCCGCCGGGGAGTCTCGGCCGGGCTGCGGATGACCGCCTGGGCGCTGCTGCCGCTCGCCGCCTACCTGACGGGCGCGCTGAAGACGATCTGGAACATCGGCACCGCGCTGGTGAGCTTCGCCACCGGGCTGGTCTTCTCGCCCGCCGTGTGGGCCGGGGTGGCGCTGGCGGGGATCTCGGTGCTGCTGTTCTTCGTGAGCGGCGGGATCCGGGGCCGTACCCTCGCGAAGTTCCGGGCCATGGGCAGGACGGGCAAGCAGGCGCCCGGCGGCGCGACGGGCGCGGAGGCGCCTACCCGCCCGCTGCCGGCCGCGAAGAAGGACGCCCCCAAGCCCGTCGCGAACAAGCCCGCTTCCGACGATTTCTCCGACGTCGAGGACATCCTCAAGAAGCACGGCATCAGCTGAGCACTGTGTCCATGGCCGCGCCTCCGGCACGGCGGGCTCGGCCGCCTTCAGCCTGTGTCTTCCCTCGTCACTCCGGCCGCTTCGCGACCTGCGTTCCTCAGTCCAGACACAGGCGCGGCCAAGCCACGAAATCTCGGATGATGGGATGTTAAGTCGCTTGTCAGTGCAATGTCACGGTTCCGAGACGTAACCGGAACCGGCCTCTGACATTCTTGACAAGATCGATACGAATGCATTGCGCGTCAATCACAGTTGGGCCACATAGCGCCTACTAGGTCTTGTTTACCCAGTTCAGCCCATAGATTCTGCCTCCGGGACCCGCTCACAACGCGGACCCGCAAGATATGGGAGCGACGTTAACGGGCGCAGCCCATAGGACGACGTCGTCTGGAACCCAGGGGGCTCAACGCATGACCGCACCGCTCGACGTCTCCGGAGAGGAGACGAAGGCGACGCCGGAGGCAGTCCTTTCCGGCGTGGGTGGACCCAAAGCGATCCAAGGCCGGTCACTCGGGCAGATCGCGTGGATGCGCCTCAAGAAGGACAAGGTCGCCCTCACCGGCGCGGGTGTCGTCATCTTCCTCGTCCTGGTCGCGATCTTCGCCCCGCTCATCGTGAGCTGGTTCGGCCACCCGCCGAACGAATTCCACCAGGAAATGATCGACACGATGACGATGCGCCCCAAGGGCGGCAGCGGCATCAGCGGGGACTTCCTGTTCGGCGTCGAACCGCAGAACGGCCGCGACCTGTTCAGCCGGGTCGTCTACGGCGCCCGCATCTCCCTGCTCATCGCCTTCTTCGCCACCCTGATCTCGGTGCTCATCGGCACCGTGATGGGGGTCGTGGCCGGCTACTTCGGCGGCTGGGTGGACACCATCATCAGCCGCCTGATGGACATCTTCCTGGCCTTCCCCATCCTGGTCTTCGCGCTGGCCCTGGTCGGCGTGCTCGGCCAGTTCGAGACCCAGCTCGGAGTCAAGGGCGACAGCCTCCGCATCCTGCTCCTGATCTTCGTCATCGGCTTCTTCAACTGGGGTTACATCGCCCGGATCATCCGCGGCCAGACGCTCTCCCTGCGGGAGCGGGAGTTCGTGGACGCGGCCAGGAGCCTGGGCGCGCGCGGGCCGTACATCCTGTTCAGGGAGATCCTGCCGAACCTGATCGCGCCGATCCTGATCTACGCCACCCTGCTGGTCCCGGCCAACGTGCTGTTCGAGGCGGCGCTGTCCTTCCTGGGCGTCGGCATCCAGCCGCCCACCGCGACCTGGGGCGCCATGCTCTCGGCCGCCACCAAGTACTACACCGTCCCGCACTTCATGATCTTCCCCGGCATGGCGATCTTCATCACCGTGCTGGCCTTCAACCTGTTCGGTGACGGTCTGCGCGACGCGCTGGACCCCAAGTCGAGCCGCTGAACCACCCGAGTCTCGTCCCGTTCCCCAGCTCCTACCAACAAGGGGTTTACGTAAATGAAGAAGAGAACACTGGCGGTCGTGGCCTCCGGCGCGGCCTTGGCCTTGGCCTTGTCGGCCTGTGGCGGAGGTGACAGCACGGAGCCCAGCGGAACCGCCGCTCCGGCCGCGTCCGCCTCGGCCGCCGGGGCGACCGGCTTCAACGCCGGCCTGGAAAACGTGGTGAACCCGTCCGACAAGAAGGGTGGCGTGCTGAAGATGGCCGTCACCGAGGACTGGGACTCCGTCGACCCCGGTGACACCTACTACGGCATGTCGTGGAACCTGCTGCGGATCTACGCCCGCCCCCTGGTGACCTACAACCCCGCGCCCGGCGCCAAGGGCCGCGAGCTGGTCCCCGACCTGGCCGAGAGCCTGGGCGTGTCCAGCGACGGCAGCAAGACCTGGACCTACAAGCTGCGGGCCGGGCTGAAGTACGAGGACGGCACGCCGATCACGTCCAAGGACGTGAAGTACGCCGTGCTCCGCCAGCTTGACAAGACCACCTTCGTCAACGGCCCGACGTACTTCAACGACTGGCTGGACCTGCCGAAGGACTTCGAGTCGGTCTACAAGACGCCGGACGTCAACACCGACCAGGCCATCGAGACGCCGGACGACCAGACGATCGTCTTCCACCTCAACAAGGCCTACGCCGGTTTCGACAACTTCGCGGCGCTGCCGGCCACCGTGCCGATCCCGCAGGCCAAGGACACCGGCATCAAGTATCGCGACCACGTGCTCGCGTCCGGGCCGTACAAGTTCGACAAGGTCGAGCCGGGCAAGCAGTACACGCTGATCCGCAACGACCAGTGGGACCCGGCGACCGACCCGATCCGCAAGGCGCTGCCGGACTCGTACGAGATCACCCTGGGCGTCCAGGGCGACGACCTGGACAACCGGATCATCTCCGGCGACCTGCACGTCGACATCGCCGGCAGCGGCGTCCAGCCGGCCGCCATCGCGACCGTCCAGCAGGACCCCGAGCTGAACGCCCGCGCGGACAACCCGATCTCGGCCCGCACCTGGTACGTCTCGATCCTCAACGACAACCCGCCGCTGGACAACATCGAGTGCCGCAAGGCCGTCATCTACGGGGCCGACCGGGTGGGCCTGCAGACCGCCATGGGCGGCCCGCTGGCCGGTGACATCGCCACCTCCCTGATGCCCCCGGGCATCGGCGGCTGGAAGAAGATCGAGACCTTCCCGCTCGGCACCGGCGACGAGGCCAAGGCCAAGGAGGCCCTCACGGCCTGCGGCCAGCCCAACGGCTTCGAGACCACGATGACCTTCCGCTCGGACCGCCCGCGCGAGCAGGCCGTGGCCGAGTCGATGCAGCAGGCGCTCGCCAAGGTCGGCATCAAGCTGACCCTGAAGGGCTTCCCGACCTCGGAGTACTTCACCGCGTACGCCGGCAAGCCCGCCTACACCAAGGCCAACGGGATCGGCCTGGCCACCAACGGCTGGGGCGCGGACTGGAACGACGGCTTCGGCTTCCTGTCCCAGATCATCGACAGCCGCACCATCCGCGAGGCCGGCAACTACAACCTGAGCGTCAAGGACCCGGCCGTGGACGCCCTGGTCGACCAGGCGTTCGCCGAGCTGGACACCGCCAAGCGTGACGCCATCTGGGGTCAGGCGGACGCGAAGGTCATGGAGGGCGCCTACGTCCTCCCGACCGTCTACTCCAAGGGCCTGCTGCTCCGCGGCAAGGGTGTGACGAACCAGTTCATCACCGGCGCCTTCGACATGTACGACTACCTGGCGCTCGGCGTCGAGTAGCCAGCCGCAGGCGGCGAAAAGGGGGGTCGGCTCCGACCGAGCCGGTCCCCCTCCAGCCGAGGGGGGACAGTGGTCACATACATCATCCGGCGCCTGATCGGCGCCCTGCTCATGCTGGCCGTGGTCAGCATGGTCACCTTCTCGATCTTCTTCGTGGTGCCGAGGCTGGCCGGGGTCACCGCCACCGACTTCGCCAACCGCTACGTCGGGCGGGCCGCCACCCAGGAGACCGTCGTCGCCGTGGCGAACAAGCTCGGCCTCAACGACCCGGTGGTCGTCCAGTACGCCCGGTGGATCAAGGGCATCTTCGTCGGCGCCGAGTACGACTACGGCGCGGGCGTCGAGCACTGCCCCGCCCCCTGCTTCGGCTACTCCTTCGTCACGAAGAACCCGGTCTGGCCGGACCTGGTCGACCGGATGCCGGTGACCCTGTCCCTCGCGGCCGGCGCGTCGATCATCTGGCTGCTGGCCGGCGTCGCCGTCGGCGTGCTGTCGGCGCTGAAACGCGGGTCCATCTTCGACCGGACGGCGATGGTGATCGCCCTGTCGGGCGTCTCGCTGCCGCCGTTCTTCACCGGCCTGATCGCGCTGTCCCTGTTCAGCTACGGGCTGCGAATAACCGCGCCCGGCGGGGCGTACACGCCGCTGACCGAGAATCCGGCGGAATGGGCCTACAGCCTGATCCTGCCCTGGCTCACCCTCGCCTTCCTCAACGCCGCCGCCTACGCCCGGCTCACCCGGGCCGGCATGCTGGAGACGATGGGGGAGGACTACATCCGCACCGCGCGGGCCAAGGGCCTGCGCGAGTCCACGGTCATCACCAAGCACGGCCTGCGCGCCGCCCTCACCCCGATCGTGACCATCTTCGGCCTGGACGTCGGCATCCTGCTCGGCGGCGCCATCCTCACCGAGAACGTCTTCTCGCTGCCCGGGCTCGGCAAGTACGCCACCCAGGCGATCTCCACCCAGGACCTGCCCAAGATCATGGGCTTCACCATGCTGGCCGCCTTCTTCATCGTGATGGCCAACCTGATCGTGGACCTGCTGTACGCGGTCGTGGACCCGAGGGTGAGGCTGACATGAGCGAGCACTTCCTGGACGTCCGGGACCTGAAGATCCACTTCCCGACCGACGACGGCCTGGTCAGGTCCGTCGACGGGCTCTCCTTCAAGCTGGAGCGGGGCAGGACGCTCGGCATCGTGGGCGAGTCGGGCTCCGGCAAGAGCGTCACCTCGCTCGGCATCCTCGGCCTGCACAAGGGCGGCCGGGCCAGGATCTCCGGCGAGATCTGGCTGGACGGCGAGGAACTGGTCAGCGCGAGCCCCGAGCACGTGCGCAGGCTGCGCGGCAAGAAGATGTCGATGATCTTCCAGGATCCGCTGTCGGCCATGCACCCGTACTTCACGGTCGGCGCCCAGATCATCGAGGCGTACCGGATCCATAACAAGGTCACCAAGAAGGTCGCCCGCAAGCACGCCGTCGACCTGCTCGGCCGGGTCGGCATCCCGCAGCCGGAGCGGCGGGTGGACAGCTACCCGCACGAGTTCTCCGGCGGCATGCGGCAGCGCGCGATGATCGCCATGGCTCTGTCCTGCGACCCCGAGCTGCTCATCGCCGACGAGCCCACCACCGCCCTGGACGTCACCGTGCAGGCCCAGATCCTGGACCTGATGCGCGACCTGCAGCGCGACTTCAACGCCGCGCTCATCATCATCACCCACGACCTGGGCGTGGTGGCCGAGCTCTCCGACGACATCCTCGTCATGTACGGCGGCAAGGCCATCGAGTACGGCTCCGCCGAGGACATCTTCGAGCGGCCCGAGCATCCCTACACCTGGGGTTTGCTGGGCTCCATGCCCCGCCTGGACCGCGAGCCCACCGAGCGGCTGCTGCCGATCAAGGGCTCCCCGCCCTCGCTCATCAACGTCCCGGCCGGGTGCGCGTTCCATCCGCGCTGCGCCTTCGAGGGCCGTACCGGCGGGAAGGCGAACACCGAGGTCCCGGATCTGGTCGAGACCGAGGGCGGCCATCTGGTCCGCTGCCACCTGCCGCGGGAGGAGCGGCGCGCCATCTGGGCGACCGAGATCAAGCCGAACCTGGAGTCCGCATGACCGAACCACTGCTCTCCGTCCAGGGGCTGGAGAAGCACTTCCCGGTCACCAAGGGCCTGCTGCAGCGCCAGGTCGGCGCGGTCAAGGCCGTGGACGGCGTCAGCTTCGACGTGCGCAAGGGGGAGACCCTCGGCCTGGTCGGCGAGTCCGGCTGCGGCAAGACCACGACCGGGCGGCTGATCACCCGGCTGATCGAGCCCACCGGCGGCAAGGTGATCTTCGAGGGGCACGACATCACCCACATGTCGCAGGGCAAGATCCGCCCGCTTCGCCGCGACATGCAGATGATCTTCCAGGATCCGTACAGCTCGCTCAATCCCCGGCACACGGTCGGGGCGATCGTCGGGGCGCCCTTCAAGATCCAGGGCGTGCACACCGAGCAGGGCGTCAAGAAGGCCGTCCAGGACATCCTCGCCCTGGTCGGCCTCAACCCCGAGCACTACAACCGCTACCCGCACGAGTTCTCCGGCGGCCAGCGGCAGCGCATCGGGATCGCCCGCACGCTCGCGCTCAAGCCCAAGCTCATCATCGCCGACGAGCCGGTCTCCGCGCTGGACGTGTCCATCCAGGCGCAGGTGGTCAACCTGCTGGAGGACCTGCAGAACGAGCTGGACCTCACCTACCTGGTGATCGCGCACGACCTGTCGGTGGTCCGGCACATCAGCGACCGGGTCGCGGTCATGTACCTGGGCAAGATCGTCGAACTGGCGGACCGCAAGGGTCTGTACGAGTCGCCCATGCACCCGTACACCAACGCCCTGCTGTCGGCGGTCCCCATCCCCGACCCCAAGGGCAAGGCCGGGCGCGAGCGTATCCGCCTGCAGGGCGACGTGCCGTCGCCGCTCAACCCGCCGCCCGCCTGCCGGTTCCACACGCGCTGCTGGAAGGCGCAGGAGATCTGCAAGACCGAGGAACCGCCGCTGCTGCAGCTGGCCCCCGGCCACCAGGTCGCCTGCCATTTCCCGGAGAACGCCCCGGCTCTCGCCGAACCCGAGGTGGCCGCTCAGACCTGACGCCTCCCGCCCGGTGCGGTCCCGCTCAGCCGGAGCGGGACCGCGCCGTTGAGGCTACGGGGCATCGGACTGGACGGGCAGGCGCAGGACGAACCGCGCGCCGCGGGGGCTGTCTTCGATCGTGAGGGTGCCGCCGTGGGTTTCGGCGATCTGCCTGGCGATGGGCAGGCCGAGCCCGGTGCCGCCGGCGTCTCTGCTCCGGGAGGCCTCCAGGCGGGCGAACCGCTCGAAGATGACCTCCCGCTGGCCGGGCGCGACGCCCTCGCCGTCGTCGCACACCTCCAGCACCGCCGCGCCCGGTTGCCGGGTGACG
Organism: Acrocarpospora macrocephala; assembly: GCF_009687865.1. Lineage (GTDB taxonomy): Bacteria > Actinomycetota > Actinomycetes > Streptosporangiales > Streptosporangiaceae > Acrocarpospora > Acrocarpospora macrocephala. The sequence continues at coordinate 25,578 of NZ_BLAE01000067.1, read as the reverse complement.
GTGACCGTGATGGTGGCGTCGGCGTGCCGTTCGGCATTGTCCAGCAGGTTGTTCAATACCCGGCCCAGGGCGATCGGCTCCCCGTCGATCACGACGCCGGGGGTGAGCTTGCGGATCACGGCGACTCCGCGCGGGCGCCGATCCAGCTCGCACCGCACCAGGTCGGCCAGGTCGACGGGCTCGCGCCGGCCGCGGACGCCCGCGTCCAGCCGGGCGATCCGCAACAGGTCGGTGACCAGGTCCTGCATGCGCTGCACGCTGTCCAGCAGCGTGTTGGCGGTCTGCGGCCAGTCGCTCAGCTCCGGGTACATGAGCGCCTCCTCGATCTCCGCTCGCATCGCCGTCAGCGGGCTGCGCAGATCGTGGGAGGCGTCCGAGGCGAACCGGAGCTGATGTTCGACCGCTGCCTGGGCCCGGTCCAGGGTCTTGTTCGCGATCTCGGCGAGATCCCGCAACTCGTCCTGGTACTTCGGCACCGGCACCCGGTGGCCGAGGTCGCTCTCGGTGATCTGGGCGAGTTTGCCGCCGATCGCCCGCACCGGCTCCAGGGTCTTGCTCACGGTCCGGTGGGTGCCCACCATGGTCGCCCCGACCAGCAGGAGCCAGCCGGCGGCGAGCGGGAGCAGCAGCTGAGGGCCCACGTACCAGGGGACATCGGAGACGGCCATGTCGAGCCGCCAGACGCCGCTGGTCGTGTGGAAGGGGTACTCGATCACGATCTTGCACTGGCCGGGGAACACGCCGTCGCACTGCCTGGCGGTCGCGAACGCGTCGACATCGGGTTGCAGAGTCGTCATCGGCGGCTGGTGTGCCATGTCCGGGGTGGCGGCGACCAGCGCGCCGGCCGCGTCGAACACCTGAACCGCCGTATCCGGCCGCCACGGCGGCGGCCGGGGGGATACGCCGTGGTGGCGTATCTCCGCGGCCACGGTCACGGCGTTGGCGACGAGTTGTTCCGTCCTGCGTCCGATGGCGTCGTCCCGCAGGGCCAGCAGGACGAAAACCGCGACGGCGGTGCAGATCAGCGCCATGACCGCGCTGGCCGCCACGGTGAAGCGGGTCCGGATGGACCAGTGATGCCACGCTCTCAGGCTGATCACCCCCTCGCGACCAGACGCACGCCCCCCAAACACTCCTTACCGGCTACGGGGAGACCCACGACCAAAAATTGGCAAACGTGCGCGCCCTGTCTGTTGGCTGGGCGGCATCAGACCTCGGCGTCGGGGCGGGTCAGCCCCGCACCGGTCGTCAGGGAAGCGCGCCGGGTGTGATCAGGCCGGTCTCGTACGCGAGGACGACCGCCTGCACCCGATCCCGCAACGCAAGCTTCGTCAGTACATTTCCGACATGCGTCTTGACTGTGGTCTCGCTCACCACCAGCTCGCGGGCGATCTCCGCGTTGGAGAGGCCCTTCGCGATCAGCCGCAGGACCTCCAGCTCGCGCTCGGTGAGGCGGTCCAGGCGGGCCGGGGTGGCCTGCTGGTGGGCGGTGGGCAGGTGGGTGGCGAAGCGGTCCAGCAGGCGGCGGGTGACGCTGGGGGCCACGATCGCGTCTCCGGCCGCCACCACCCGGATGGCCTGCAACAGCTCGTCCGGCGGCACGTCCTTCAGCAGGAAGCCGCTCGCGCCCGCCCGCAGCGCCTCCACGATGTACTCGTCGAGGTCGAAGGTGGTCAGCACCAGCACCCGGGGGACGTGCGCGCTCGGCGCCGCCTCCCTGACGATGCGGCGGGTCGCCTCGATCCCGTCCATGCCCGGCATCCGGATGTCCATCAGGACCACGTCCGGCAGCAGCGCGCGGGCCTGGTCCATCGCGGTGGAACCGTCGCCCGCCTCGCCGACCACGGTGACGTCCTGCTCCGCCTCCAGAATGAAGCGGAACCCCGTGCGCAGCAGCGGCTGGTCGTCCACCAGCAGCACCCTGATCGTCATCGTCTGTCCTTGAGGGGGAACCGGGCGCGGACCTCGAACCCGCCCCCCTGGCGCGGGCCAATCCGCAGGACTCCACCATAGAGGGCGACACGCTCCTTGATGCCCACCAAACCATGCCCTTTCCCCTGACCCGGTCCATGACTCCGCTCCGGGATCGTGCCTCTCCCGGGCTGGCGCTGGTCGAAACCGGGCCCGCGGCCGTCGTCCTCGACGTGCACGGTGAGCTCGCTGGGCTCCTGCCGTACGGTCACCCAGGCCCTGGCCGTGGGCCCCGCGTGCCTGAGGCTGTTGGTGAGCGCCTCCTGGACCAGGCGGTAGGCGGCGAGGTCGATGCCCGGCGGCAGGTCGAGCTGCTCGCCCTCCAGCCAGAGCTGGGTGCGCAGCCCGGCCTCGCGCATCTGCTCCACCAAGGACGGGAGATCGTGCATGCCCGGCTGCGGGCCGCGCTCGGCCGGGCCGTCGGTGCGCAGCACGCCGACGATGTTGCGCATCTCCGCCATCGCGGTGCGGCCCATCTGCTCGATCGCCAGCAGCGCGTCCTCGGCCACCTGGAGGTCCTTGTCGAGCATCTTGCGCGCCGCGGCCGCCTGCACGGTCATCACGCTGACATGGTGGGCGACCACGTCGTGCAGCTCCCGCGCGATCCTGGACCGCTCCTCCGCTCGCGCCGCCCGGGTGTCGGCCTCCCTGGCCCGCTCCAGCCGGTCCGCCCGATCCACCAGCTCGTCCAGGTACGCCCGGCGCAGCCGCACGCTCCGCCCGAGCACCCAGCACAGCGTGACCACGGCCACCACCACGACATGGTCGGCCCAGCCGAACTGGTCGTCGGTGAGCGCCACCGTGAGCAGATAGCTGAGCAGCGTGTACACCGCGCCGACCACGCTCAGCGCGAGGCCCCGGTAAGCGGCCACCGTGTAGAGCAGGATGGCCGCCGCCAGGCTGGCCAGACCCGCGTTGAAACGCAGCATGTCCAGCGCGAACTGCGGCACGGCCACGGCCAGCAGCAACACGAACGGCCAGCGCCGGCGCAGCACCACCGACATCGTCATCACCCCGGCCAGCAGCAGGCTGCCCGCGTTCGGCTCGCGCATCGGGACCGGCGCGAACCCGTCCCACTCCGCGATCATCTCGGCGTCGGTGATCAGGATGAAAACGGTGGACGCCACCGTCAGCGAGACCGCGAGCACTGAGTCCCCGATCAGGGGAAAAGCCCGGAGCCAGGACCGCAAGCTGCTACGCACCCAACAAATTTAGGCCGCTCCCCACCCCTCCTGCCTCATCCCCACGAATGATGCGCCCCCTCCCGCCCGTCCCGTCCGGGTGGTGTCTGGGGGCGAGGCGCCTTTGATCCCGGTGTCTTCGAGATCCCGCGATTATGCGCACCCTCACGCCAGTCCCGTTCCGGGCGGTGTTGCGGGGCAAAGCACCTTTGATCCCGGTGTCTTCCAGCATCCCGCGATTATGCGCGCACTCACGCCAGTCCCGTACCGGGCGGTGTCTCGGGGCGAGGCGCCTTTGATGCCGGTGTCTTCGCGGCGAGATCCCGCGAACGATGCGCGCACCCACCCCCGCGCTATTTCGGGCGATCTCTTCGGGCGGGGGTGCTTTGGGTCCGGTGTCTTCGGGTGGGGGCGTCAGAGTTCGTCGGTGGCGGCTCTGCGGGGGAGGCGGCGGGATGGGCGGGGTTCCCGGTCGGGGACCGGGGGTGGGGTGCCGCCGAACTCGGGGCAGAGGGCCTGGTGGTCGCACCAGTCGCAGAGCCGGGAGCGGCGGGCCCGCCATTCGCGGGTGCGCAGCGAGCGGTCGATGGCCTCCCAGAGGGCCTGGACCTTGCGCTCGGTCGCCCGCAGGTCGGCTTCGTCGGGCAGGTAGCGCAGCACCTCGCCGTTGCCCAGATACATCAGCTGGAGCATGCGCGGCACGCTGCCCTGCTGCCGCCACAACACCAGCGCGTAGAACTTCATCTGGAACAGCGCCTTGGCCTCGAAGTCGGGCCCCGGCGCGCTCCCGGTCTTGTAGTCGACCACCCGCACCTCGCCGGTGGGCGCCACGTCAAGCCGATCGATATACCCGCGCAGCATCAGCCCGCTGTCCAGCACGGCCTCCACGTAGAGCTCACGCTCGGCCGGTTCGAGCCGCCGCGGATCCTCCAGCGTGAAATACCGCCCGAGCATCCCCCGCGCCTGCTCCAGCCACCCGTCCCGCTCGCCGTCGTCGGCGAACAGCGCGCCATACTCCGGCTCCTCGGCCAGCAGCCGCCGCCACTGCGGTTCCAGCAACTCCTGCGCCGCCACGACCGTCCGCCCCTCGGCGGGCAGGTCGTACAACCGCTCCAGCACGGCGTGCACCAGCGTGCCCCGCACGGCCGCCGCCGACGGCTTCTCCGGCAGCTGATCGATCACCCTGAACCTGTAAAGCAGCGGGCATGTCATGAAATCGCCGGCACGAGAGGGGGAAAGCGCCCCGATGATCGCGCGCTCCTCGGTCAGGGTCATGCCCAGACTGTAGGCCACCCGACTGACAGAACCCCGCCAGCACCGCCGATCCCGACCGCATGTCGGCTACGCGCTGGCCCGTTCTCGGGCCGCGTCGGGTACACACTGGCCGGTTCTCGGGCCGCGGGGTCGAGTACACGCTGACCGGACCCCGGCCGTATCGTCAGGCCCGGACTCCGACCGACAGAACCCCGCTTGCACCGCCGACCCCGGCCCGCATGTCGGCTACGCGCTGGCCGTTCTCGGGCCGCGTCGGTGGCCGGTTCTCGGGCCGCGTGGTCGGGTAAGCGCTGACCGGACCCCGGCCGTATCGTCAGCCCCGGACTCCGGTCGGCTTCTGTCCGTGGTGGATCGGCGGGGATCCGGCGTGCATCGAGCAGCCCGATCGCCTTACCTCGGTCATGATCGGCAGCCCGGTCGGCTTCTGTCCGTGGTGGATCGGCGGGGATTTGGCGTACACCGAGCGGCCCGATCGCCTTACCTCGGTCATGATCGGCAGCCCGGTTTGCTCCCGCGCCTCCGCCAGGATGCGCGGCCCGGCCTCGCCTAGCCCCTGGAACGCGTACCGTCCTGGCGGCGTCGTCGGCGTGTGGTTGGTGGGGCCGGTGTTCCGCACCGTGAGGGCGGTCTGGTGGAGGTCATGATTGCGGGGCGTCGCATATCGGCTGGCGGAGCGTAGGATCGACGCCAAGGAAGGGGAACACCACCACTATGAGCACACCATCTCCGGGGCTGCGCATGGGGCGGCCGTTCGGCATCCCGGTGTACGTGTCGCCGACGTGGCTGATCGTCGCCGCGTTCATCACGATCAGCTTCAAGCCGCAGGTGGGTGATCGACTGCCGGAGTTCTCCGACCTCGCGCAGTATGGCATCGCGCTGATGTTCGCCGTGCTGCTCTATGTGTCGGTGCTGCTGCACGAACTCGCGCACTGCGTAGTCGCCAAGGCCTACGGCCTGCCGGTCAAACGGATCACGCTCTACCTGCTGGGCGGCGTCTCCGAGATCGAGAAGGAGCCGGACACCCCCGGCAAGGAGTTCCTCGTCTCGTTCGCCGGGCCGATGGCCTCGCTCGGCCTGGCCGGGGTGTTCTTCCTGGCCGACCGCGTGATGGACGGCAACTCGGTGGCCGGCGTCCTGGTCTTCATGCTGTGGTTCTCGAACCTGATCGTCGGCATCTTCAACCTGCTGCCAGGCCTGCCCCTGGACGGCGGCAGGATGCTCCGCGCGGGCGTCTGGAAGGCCACCAGCAGCCCCAACTCCGGCACGGTCGCCGCCGCCTGGGTGGGCCGCGTGCTGGCCGTGGCACTGGTGCTGTCCCAGCTGATCCTGCCCCTGATGGCCGGGCAGGATCCGGACTTCACCACGGTGCTCTGGTCGATGGTGCTGGCCTCCTTCATCTGGATCGGCGCCTCCCAGTCGCTGCGCGTGGCCAAAGTCCGCTCCCGGCTACCCCAGGTCCGGGCCAGAACCCTGGCCCGCCGCGCGCTCCCGGTCACCGCCGAGGTCCCCCTGGCGGAGGCCCTGCGCCGCGCGCGCGAGACCGGCGCCGGCGCGATCGTGGTGGTCGACCACGAGGGACGGCCGACCGCGATCGTGAACGAGGCCGCCGTCAACGCCACCCCCGAGCAGCGCCGCCCCTGGGTCACCGCGGGCGCGGTCGCGCGTAGTCTGGAACCGGCGTTAGTGCTGGGCGCCGACCTGGAGGGCGAACCGCTCATCGACGCCATGCGCGGCAACCCGGCGGGGGAGTACCTGCTGGTCGAGCGAGGCGGCGAGATCTACGGCGTCCTCGTCACCGCCGACGTCAACAAGGTCTTCACCGGGGTATGAACTCCGGCGCGACAACAGGGACCTCACCGAGGCACGCGCTTTGGGCGCGCCAACAAGTGGAGGCGGGAGCGGACGCGGGTTGGTCCGTTCCCGAGCTTCGCCGGGGCACGAGCTTCGAGCGTGCCGAAGAGCGTTTCACCCAGGGTTTGAGCTCGTGGCGCCACAACCAGGGCTTCAGCGGGGGGTGTGGAGTTCCGGGCGCGACGCCAAAGGCTTCGCCTCGGGTACGGGCTTCGGGCGTGACGGCAATGGCTTCGCCTCGGGTACAGGCTTCGGGCGTGACGCCAAAGGGTTCACCGAGGTACGCGCTTTGGGCGCGCCGACGAGTGGAGGCGGGAGCGGACGCGGGTTGGTCGGTTGCCGAGCTTCGCCGGGGCATGAGCTTCGAGCGTGCCGAAGAGCGTTTCACCCAGGGTTTGAGCTCGTGGCGCTACAACCAGGGCTTCAGCGGGGGGTGTGGAGTTCCGGGCGCGTCGCCAAAGGCTTCGCCTCGGGTACGGGCTTCGGGTGTGACGGCAATGGCTTCGCCTCGGGTACGGGCTTCGGGCGCGACCGCAAGGGGCGTCGGGGCGCGGGCTCGTGCTCGTGGCGCGATGCGGGCTCGTTGGGGATGTGGACGCGAGGTGACCGGTAGGTGACGCGGGCTGGCGTGGTGGTGGGTGTGGTGGCATGCCGAACCCATTTGTCCCACTCGTCTTACTGGCGTTCCGCCACTAGTGTTCTGGTCAGCTGATCAGGAGTGTTCTATTTGCCACGTTTGAGGACTCGTCGACGCGGTGTGATGTCGGCGCCGCCGGACAGGTGGCGCGTGCGGGGAGGGAGAGGTCTGTGACGGATCAGGGCGCGGGGGTTGTCCGTCCGCTTCCGGGTGAAGGCGTGGTGGCCCACTTCAATGGGTTGCTGCTGGTCTGCGGTCCCGCGGGCCCGGTGGTGGAGGAGTTGCTCGACGCGCTGCGGGAGACTGCGGGCACGGGGGGTGACGGGCGGGTGCTGGCTCGCCGGGTGGCCCAGGTGCTGGCCCGTTCCATGAACGGGGATCCGATCGCCTGCGCGGTGGCCGGTTCCGCCGGTGGCGGGGTGGCGGTCCTGGTGTGCGGGGCGGCCATGGCGTCCGTGCTCGGCGGTCCGGACGGCGACGTGATGTTGTCGGGCCAGGATTCGCTGACGTGGACCGATCGGCTGGTCAACGGGCCGGTGACCAAGGTGGAGCTCCGCCTGCCGGGTTCTGGGGCGTCGAGCCCGTATGCGCGCTTGGACGGTGGCGTGGTGGCGGGCGCGGGAGTGGAGATCGACTTCACTTCGCCGGGTCACACCGTGCACCGGCCGGTGCCGCCTGGTCCTGGTCATCCGTACCCGCCGCAGCCCTCTCAGTCCGGCCAGTCCGGACCGGCCCAGTCGATCCTGCCGCATGAGCCGATCGCGCCCCGCGAGCCCGTCGTGCCCCCGTATGGGGGGCCGCCGATGCCGCCGCCGATGCCTCCAGGGCCGCCGCCCATGCCTCCCGGCCCGCCGCCGATGCCGCCGAGTCCGCCCCCGATGCCGCCGGGTCCGCCCGGGCAGCCCGGTCCGCTCGGGCATCCGTCCGGGCCGCAGCCGCATCCCCTGCCGCCGCCTCCGCCCATGCCGCAGCCGATGCCCCAGGGCAATCCGCCGATGCCGCCGCCCATGCCGACCGGTCCGCAGCCCTCCCCCATGGAGGAGCCGATGCCGGTGGCGACCAGGGATGAGAGTCACCGGCAGGCCAACGGGCACCAGGCCGGGTCGGTCACCCGGACCGGGGACGTGAGCGAGAGCACCCAGCTGGACGCCACGCCGGACCGTGAGGCCGGGCCGATGGTGCATGGGGTGGACTGCAAGAACGACCACTTCAACGATCCGCGGGTGCCGTACTGCGCGGTGTGCGGGGTGCCTTTGGTGCAGAGCACGCTGGTGCCGTACAAGGGGACCCGGCCCGCGCTCGGGGTGTTGCTGCTTGACGATGGGCTCGCGTTGCGGCTGGACTCCGACTACATTCTCGGCCGGGATCCGGAACGCGCGTCCGAGGTTCAGGCGGGACAGGCTCGCCCGGCCAGGGTCACCAGCCCCGACGGCTCGGTCTCCCGCCGCCACCTCCGCGTGGCCCTGGAGGGCTGGGACGTCACCCTGGTCGACCTCGGCTCCGTCAACGGCACCCAAATCCAACCCCCGGGCGACCCCAACTACTACGACATTCCCCCCAACGAGCCAGTCCCCATAGTCCCCGGCACCACCGTCCGCATCGGTGTGTCCAGAACGATGCGTTTCGAGGGTCACCGAGAAGCCTGAGTGGTACGTGGGGATTGCCAGGCCTGGTTCTCCCCACCCACTCAGCCCCTTCGTTCCCTCGGGCTCCGCCCGACCCCGTCATCGCCATGGTCGCTCGAATGAAGCGGTGGCTTGATCCGCGTGGTTT
>NZ_BLAE01000067.1:0-16361 GCF_009687865.1 Acrocarpospora macrocephala | reverse complement strand
TATTGGGGCTCCGCCCCTCCCCGCCGTAGCCGTGGTCCTTCCACCCGGGCCTTTGCGATCGCTTGGGTTCGCCCTCACCCCAACCTCGGTCGCCATCAAGGGCCGTGGCCCTGGTCCTTCCACCCGGGCCTTTGCGATCGCTTGCGTTCACCCTCACCCCAACCTCGGCCGCCATCAAGGCGGCAATCGCCGCCCCTTAGTCCGTATGTGCCGAGCCCGCCGTGCCGGAAGCGCGGTCATGGATTCAGCCGCACCTGTGTTTGGAGTGAAGGGCGCTGGTCGTGGGGTGGTCGGAGTGGCGGGGGAAGGCACGGGTTAAGGAGCGGCTGGGCTCGCCGTGCCGGAGGCGTGGCCATGGGTGCAGCCGCACCTGTGTTTGGAGTGAAGGGCGCTGGTCGTGGGGTGGTCGGAGTGGAGAGGGGAGGCACGGGTTAAGGAGCGGCTGGGTTCGCCGAGTCGGAGGCGTGGCCGTGAGTAAGGCGGTCTAGTTCGGATTGCATGATGCGTTCCATGCGGGTGTTGTCGGCGGGGTAGAGGAGGCGGTGGACGCTGAGGCCGTCTACCAGGGCCAGGAGGCGTTCGGTGATGTCGTCGAGGTTGTCCTGGGTGGTCAGTTCGCCGGTGTCGCGGGCTGACTGGAGGAGGGTGCGGATGAGGCGGCGGAGGTCGGCGGCCTCTTCGCGCTGGACCTGGAGGAGGGCGGGGGAGCTGATGCTGCGGGCCCAGAAGCCGATCTCCAGGCCGGTTTCCTGGACGCGTTCCTCGTCGAGGGGGAGGTTGTCGAGGAGGACCTCGCGGAGGGCGGTCAGGCCGGTGCGGCCGGCGAGTTTGGCCGTCAGGCGGGCGGTGATGCGGCGGTGCGAGGACTGGAGGGCCGACAGGAGGATGTCGTCCTTGTCGGTGAAATAGTGGGTGAGGACGCCGTTGGAGTACCCGGCTTCCTTGGCGATAGCGCGGGTGGTGGCCGCCTCGATGCCGTCGCGCAGGATGATGCGTCGCGCGGCCGCCACGACTTCCTGGCGGCGCTCCTCGTGATTCACGATCTTTGGCATGATTCCCCCGATCAAACCGGCTGTTGACATTTTAGTCGGACGCCCGTCTATTATCCAGGGCATGACCGTCCTCACCCTAGGCGTCCATATCGTGGACGTGCTGGCGCGCCCGGTGGAGTCCATTCCGGCCGGCCAGGACACGCATCTGGTGGAGCAGGTCCGGATCACGGCCGCCGGGGCCGCCGCGGGCACGGCGGTCGATCTCGCCAGGCTCGGCGTCCCCGTCGCCTCCGCGGGAGCGGTCGGCGACGACGAACTCGGCGACTTCCTACTGATGATTATGGCCAGACATGGCGTCGATGTGGCGGGCGTGGCGCGAAAGTCCGGCGAGCAGACCGCCGCCTCGATCCTCCCGATCCGTCCGGATGGCGGCCGCCCTTCCTTCCACGTTCCCGGCGCCAACCTCGGCTTCGCGCTCGCCGATCTTGACCCGGCCCGGGTCCTTGGCGCGAAACTGGTCCATCTGGGCGGCATGGACGCGAGCTGGGGCCTTCATGATCCAGCCTTCTTCGCGTTACTCGACGAAGCCCGCGCGGGCGGCACGATCATCACCATGGACCTGCTGTCCAACATGCCCGACCTGATGCCCGCCGCGAAGGTCTTCCTCCCGCACCTGGACTACTTCCTCCCCAACGAGGAACAAGCCCTCATGATCACCGGTGCCGCCACCGTCGAGGAGGCCGCCACCGCCCTCCTCGCCGAAGGCCTGACCGCCGCACTCATCACCCTGGGCGCCCATGGCAGCCTGGTCGCCACCGCCGAGGGCACCACCCACATCCCCGCCCTGGACATCGAGGTCGTCGACACCACCGGCTGCGGAGACGCCTACTGCGCGGGCTTCATCGCCGCTCTCACCAACGGCCGCTCCGTCATCGCCGCCGCCGAACTCGGCACCACGGTCGCCGCCCGCGTCGCCGGAGGCCTCGGCTCCGACGCGGGCTTGAAGGACGCCCGAAACTTACTGTCCGACGCCGGAGGCCCAGGCTTGGACGCAGGTCCGGACAAAGCCTTGAAGGCACTGTCCGACGCCGGAGGTTCAGGCTTGGATGCTGGTCCGGACAAAGCCTTGAAGGCACTGTCCGAGGCCGGAGGTTCAGGCTTGGGCGCGGGTCCAGACGACGCCCTGAACGCACTGTCCGACGCAGGAGCTTCAGGCTTGGATGCTGGTCCGGACAAAGCCTTGAAGGCACAGTCCGACGCCGGAGGTTCAGGCTTGGATGCGGGTCCGGACGACGCCCCGAACACACTGTCTGACTAAGAATCCCGGCGGAGCGCCGCCAGGCTCTTCTGGCGCCGGTGCGGCGAGAGGGAGTGCGATGGCAGACGGCGCCGGATAGCGGCGAGTAACCCGGTGGCCTGCCATTCGGTTGGCCCCGTCACCAGCTCGATTGGATGCGAGGATCTTCATGTCGATGGACGCGGAGTTGCGGGCGCGGGCCGCCAAGGTCATTCCGGGTGGGATGTACGGGCATCTCAACGCCGTGCTGCATGGGGAGACGTACCCGCAGTTCTTCGTGCGGGCGGAGGGGGCCCGGCAGTGGGACGCGGACGGGCGGGAGTTCATCGATCTCATGTGCAGCTGGGGGCCGATGATCGTGGGGCACCGGAATCCGGTCGTGGAGGAGGCCGCCGCGGCGCAGCAGGCGCGGGGGGACTGCCTGAACGGGCCTGGGCCGATCATGGTGGAGCTGGCCGAGTTGCTGGTGGAGTCCATTCCGGCCGCCGACTGGGCCATGTTCTCGAAGAACGGGACCGACGCGACCACGCAGGCGCTGATGGTGGCCAGGGCGGCGACCGGGCGTACCAAGGTGCTGGTGGCGCACGGGGCCTACCACGGGGCCGATCCGTGGTGTACGCCCGGGTTGTCGGGGGTCACGCCCAACCAGCGGGCCGACAACGTGGAGTTCACGTACAACGATCTGGCCAGTGCCGAGGCCGCGGCGGCGGTGGGGGACGTGGCCGCGATCCTGGTCACGCCGTTCAAGCATGACTCGTTCGAGGATCAGGCGTTCGCGGAGGCGGAGTTCGCCAGGGGCGTACGGGCGCTGGCCGATCGGCTCGGGGCGGCGCTGGTGATCGACGAGGTGCGGGCGGGGTGGCGGCTGGACCTGCGCGGGTCGTGGGAGGGGTTCGGGGTGCGGCCGGATCTGTCGGCCTGGAGCAAGGCCATGGCCAACGGCCATCCCATCGCCGCTGTGACGGGCGTGGACGCGCTGCGCGGCCCGGCCCAGACCCTCTACTCGACCGGCTCCTTCTGGTTCTCCGCGAGCGCCATGGCCGCCGCCAAGGCCACCATCGAGATCCTCCGGGACACCGGCGGCGTCGCGCTGATGGAACGCGCGGGCGACCGCCTCCGGGCGGGCCTGGCCGCCCAGGCCGCGTCACACGGCTTCGTGATCAACCAGACCGGGCCCGTACAGATCCCGTGGCTGTCGTTCGAGGGCGACGAGACCCTGGCGCAGGGCGTCGCCTGGGCGGCCGCCTGCCTGGCCGAGGGCGTCTACCTGCACCCGTGGCACAACTGGTTCCTGTCCACGGCGCACACCGACGACGAGATCGACCGGGCCCTGCAGCGCACCGACGCCGCGTTCGCCAAGCTCAGGAGCGAATCCTGACCCAGCGGACGTCGTCGAGGCGGGTGCCGTCGGGCCCGGGCAGGAGCTCCTTCGCCACGCCCTCCCGGGTGAAACCCGCGCGTTCCAGCACGCGATGGGACGCGGTGTTCGTGGGCGTCGTCCCGGCGATCACCCGATGGATCGCGGTGTGGGCGAAGACCCACTCCACCAGCAGCTCGACCGCGCGGGTCACGTAGCCGCGCCCCCGGTATTCGGGCAGCAGGCTGTAGCCGGTCATGGCCTCGCCGAGGGTCGGGATCACGTGCGAGAGCTGGATGTCGCCCGCGAAGGCGTCCGTGGCCGCGTCCCTGATCGTGATCTCGGCCTGTTCCGCGGCCAGCCAGCGGTAGCCCGCGTTGCGGCAGCGGAGCGCGACGTCGGCGTAGCCGGGGCGGCCGGGGGGCACGTGGTGGGCCATGACCTCGGGGTCGTCCATCATGCGGTGGTAGTCGTCGGTGTCGGCGGGCGCGAGCCGTACCAGCCGGATCACGCCGTCGGTGAGCTCGCCGCCCGGAAAGTCCGGCAGGTACGGCCGGATCGGGTCGCCGGAGTCGGTGGCGAGCCGGGCGAAGGCCACCATGTCGCAGCGGGAACCGTCGCGCCGGCTGGCGGCGCCGCGCCGGATGCCCTCCCGGGCGAAACCGGACGCCATCGCCACCTTCTGGGAGCCGAGGTTCTCGATGTCGGTCAGCAGGTCCAGACGTTGTGCGCCCTGAGCGAAACGCCACGCCGAGATCGCCCGCGTGGCCGCCGTGGCGATGCCCTTCCCGCGCGCCCAGGGCGCCACCCAGTAGCCGACCTCCACGTTCCCGAACCGGTCCGGCGGCTTGACCCCGATCACGCCCTGCGGCTCGTCGGTGACCGGGTCGGCCATCACGAAGTCCGCGCCGTCCTCCGCCCAGGCCTGCTCGGCCAGCTTGTTCTTCCAGAACAGGGCGTCGGCCCGCGTGTACGGCACCGGAACGAGCGGGATGAATCGCGCGATCTCCGGGTCGGCACAGGCGCGGGCCACGGCGTCCATGTCCGCGTCCAGCGGCGGGCGGAGGTTGACGGGGCCGGCGGGGATGGTTTCACGGGGGAGCATGAACCCTTACCTACCAGGGACGAGGGCATTCCGGCGAGTCGACTTAGCGCCTCCTTGGGCGGTTTGTACGCAGGAGCCGTACCAGTCGAACGAAGATAGCCTTGCGGCATGGGTTTTCGCAGGCACGGCCCGTTTCAGGCCGGGGATCAAGTTCAGCTCACCGACCCCAAGAACAAGCGGCACACGCTGACGCTGAAGGCTGATGGGGTCTTCCACACGCACAAGGGCTGGATTCCGCATACCGACCTGATCGGACAGCCGGAGGGATCGGTGGTGCGCTCGTCGGGAGGCACCCAGTATCTGGCGTTCCGTCACCTGCTCCAGGACTACACCCTGGCCATGCCGCGCGGCGCGGCCGTGATCTATCCCAAGGACTGCGGTCAGATCATCGCCATGGCCGACGTCTTCCCGGGCGCGAAGGTGGTCGAGGCCGGGGTCGGCTCGGGCGCGCTCAGCTGCTTCCTGCTCCGGGCGGTGGGCACGGAGGGCTCGCTCACCTCCTACGAGCGGCGGGCCGACTTCGCCGAGATCGCCACCAAGAACGTGGAGAAGTTCTACGGCGGCGAGATGAAGCAGTGGCGGCTGGTGGTCGGCGACTTCGTGGAGGCGCTGGACGAGACCGACGTGGACCGGATCATCTTGGACATGCTCGCGCCCTGGGAGTGCGTCGACGCCTCCGCCCGGGCCCTCACCCCCGGTGGTGTTATCTGCTGTTATGTGGCGACAACGACGCAGTTGTCCAAGACGGTGGAGACCATCAGGGAGCACGGGAGTTTCACCGAGCCCCATGCGTGGGAGACCTTGGTTCGCGACTGGCATGTCGAAGGGCTCGCGGTCCGGCCCGACCATCGGATGGTCGGCCACACCGGGTTCCTTGTCACCGCCCGCCGCATGGCGGACGGCGTCACGCCGCCGCCGCGACGCAGGCGCCCGTCCAAGGGTGCGTACGGGGAGGGAACCGAAGGTCAGTGACGATTTAGCGGCGAACCGGCAAAGTGGCGTGACACGGGGAACAAACCATGTGTTCGATGTGCTCACGTCTATGAACCAGTCGAAAAGGCACCAAATCACCAGGCACTCAACGTAACGAGACGAACACCAGTCGGCTACGTTTTTTAAGGCCGTCAGATTGGTAGTGACTTGAGTAGTCTTTCCTCGAATGGAAGGAGGTGACGGGCGTGGCAGCTCGCGATGACGCTGAGGCTCGGGCCGCGCAGCGCGAACGGGAGGTCACTGACCTCACAACTCAGGTCTCCTTCCTTCAGGAGGAGATCACCGCGCTGCGTCGCAAACTCGCCGAGTCCCCCCGGCAGGCCAGGGTTCTCGAAGAGCGGCTTCACGACGTGCAGGCCCAGGTGGCCGCCCTCACCAGCCAGAACGAACGGCTGGTCTCCACCCTCAAGGAGGCCAGGGACCAGATCGTCGCCCTCAAGGAGGAAGTCGACCGGCTGGCGCAGCCGCCGTCCGGCTTCGGCGTCTTCCTCGAGAGCAGAGAAGACGGCACGATCGAGGTGTTCACCGGCGGGCGCAAGCTCCGGGTGAACGTCAGCCCCGCCGTGGACGTCGACTCGCTCAAGCGTGGCCAGGAGGTCATGCTCAACGAGGCGCTCAACGTGGTCGAGGCCCTCGGCTTCGAGGACGTCGGCGAGATCGTCATGCTCAAGGAGCTCCTTGAGGACGGCCAGCGCGCCCTGGTCATCTCGCACGCCGACGAGGAGCGCGTGGTCAAACTGGCCGAATCGCTGCTGGACCAGCCGATCAGGTCGGGCGACTCGCTGCTGCTGGAGCCGCGCTCGGGTTATGTGTACGAGCGGATTCCGAAGTCCGAGGTGGAGGAACTGGTCCTCGAAGAGGTCCCCGACATCTCCTACGACGAGATCGGCGGCCTGCGCGGCCAGATCGAGCAGATCAGGGACGCGATCGAGCTGCCCTACCTGCACGCCGACCTGTTCAGGGAGCACAAGCTCCGCCCGCCGAAGGGCGTGCTGCTGTACGGCCCGCCCGGTTGCGGCAAGACGCTCATCGCCAAGGCCGTCGCCAACTCCCTGGCCAAGCAGGTCGCGGAGAAGACCGGCCAGTCGGGCAAGAGCTTCTTCCTCAACATCAAGGGCCCCGAGCTTCTCAACAAGTACGTCGGCGAGACCGAGCGGCACATCCGCCTGGTCTTCCAGCGGGCGCGGGAGAAGGCCTCCGAGGGCACCCCGGTGATCGTGTTCTTCGACGAGATGGACTCGATCTTCCGGACTCGTGGGTCGGGCGTCTCGTCCGACGTCGAGAACACCATCGTGCCCCAGCTGCTGTCGGAGATCGACGGCGTCGAGGGCCTGGAGAACGTCATCGTCATCGGCGCCTCCAACCGCGAGGACATGATCGACCCGGCGATCCTGCGGCCCGGCCGCCTGGACGTCAAGATCAAGATCGAGCGGCCGGACGCCGAGGCGGCGAAGGACATCTTCTCGAAGTACCTCATCTCCGATCTGCCGCTGCACGGCGACGATCTGGCCGAGCACGGCGGCAGCCGCGAGGGCACGATCGCCGAGATGATCCAGCGGGTGGTCGAGCGGATGTACACCGAGATCGAGGAGAACAGGTTCCTCGAGGTGACGTACGCGAACGGGGACAAGGAAGTCCTGTACTTCAAGGACTTCAACTCAGGGGCGATGATCCAGAACATCGTCGACCGGGGCAAGAAGATGGCGATCAAGCAGTTCCTGGAGACCGGGCAGAAGGGCCTGCGGATCCAGCATCTGATGGCCGCCTGCGTGGACGAGTTCCGGGAGAACGAGGACCTGCCGAACACCACGAACCCGGACGACTGGGCTCGCATCTCCGGCAAGAAGGGCGAACGGATCGTGTACATCCGCACGCTCGTGCAAGGGAAGCAGGGCACCGAAGCCGGACGCTCGATCGACACTGTGGCCAACACGGGTCAATACCTGTAGACCACTCCAAACGGCGCGAACCCTCGGGTTCGCGCCGTTTCGTCATGTCCCATGATCACGTGGTTCTCCCACCCACCCTCCCTTTGGTTTGCCGCGGGCTCCGCCCGCCCCCGTCGTCTCCGTGGTCGCTCGAATGGTGCCCGGCTGGCTGCCGGGTGGGCTGGCGAAGCCACGGGGGTGTCGGGGTCGGGCGGAGCCCGAGGGCAATCAAAAGGGAGGGTGGGTGGGAGAAACCCCGGTAGCTCTGTTCGCGGTTTTGCGTGATACTTGAGCGCTCTGTGGGATTTTTGTGCCTAAGGGTTATTCCAACATGACGCATTTACGGGGGATCGCGGTGTCTGAGCTGGGAGTTCGTCCGTGACCGCGGCGCCGGCCAGGCCCAGGCGGCGTAGACGGCGGCCGGCTTCTCCGCCACCGCCGCCCGCCCGGGCGCCGATCGCCGAGCAGCCGCCCGTCGCCGGGGGACCCAGGCTCGTCGAACTCGACTTGTTGCGATTCATCGCCGCGTTCGCGGTCATGGCTTTCCACTACATGGCCGCCAGCAGATCCCTCTGGGGCGAGTACCCCACCGAGATCTTCGCCTCCGTCAACCGGGTCACCACCCTGGGCATCCTCGGCGTCGAGCTCTTCTTCCTGATCAGCGGCTTCGTGATCCTGATGAGCGCCTGGGGCCGCAGCATCGGCAAGTTCGCCGTCTCCCGCATCTCCCGCCTCTACCCGGCCTACTGGTTCACCGTCGTCGCCCTGTACGTCCTGTACAACTACACCGACGTCACCGGCTTCAAGGGCAACCTCTACCCCATCCACTACCTCATCAACCTCTCGATGTTCCAGGAGGCGTTCGGCGTCCTGCACGCGGGAGGCGTGTTCTGGTCGCTCTGGGTCGAACTGAAGTTCTACTTCCTGATCTCGATCATCGTGATCATCGGCATCAACCTGCGCCGCGCGATGGCGTTCATGTGGGTCTGGCTGGTCCTCGTCGTCGTCGCCGAATACCTCGAGAACGACCTGCTGACCGAGATCGTCATGCCCAGGCAGGCGCCGTACTTCATCGCCGGCATGGCGTTCTACCTGATCCACCGTGTGGGCCCCTCAGTGACCCGCTGGGGTTTCGTCCTGGTTGGGTACGCCTTCGCCGTCTACGCCGCCCTGGAGCGCGTACAGAGCCGGGTGGACGCCATCGGACTGAAGCGCTTCCCGGCGCCGCCGGAGGCCGTCATCGTGGCGATCACGCTCATCTTCCTGCTCATGGCGGCCGTCGCCCTCGGCTGGCTGAGCTGGGTCAAGTGGGCTCCGCTCACCACGGTGGGCGCGCTCACGTACCCGCTCTACCTGCTCCATCAGAATGTCTCGGCCGTGGTCATCCCGGGCCTTCGCGACACGCTGAACCCGTGGTTGCTCACCGCGCTGACAATGGCGGCATCTATAGTGCTGGCGTATCTCGTTTACAAGCTGATCGACCGTCCTGGCCAGCGTTTGCTTCGCCGGATTCTCGGTGGCCGGAGACCCGTACGAAACGAATAGTCGGCTCTCTGCCGTAACTGTCGGGTAACCGGGCATAGAAGAGGGGCTAGGCTCGGGATATAAACGGCGGAACGACGGCCATGGGGTGCGCATGACGGTACGGCGGGTGATGGGCATCGAGACCGAGTACGGCATCGCCGTGCCCGGTCAGCCCGGGGCGAACGCGATGGTGACCTCTTCGCAGGTCGTCAACGCGTACCTCGCGGCGTCGGCCGCGCGCGCCAGGCGGGCCCGGTGGGACTTCGAGGAGGAGAACCCGCTGCGCGACGCCCGCGGGTTCGATCTGGCCAGGGAGGCGGCTGACTCCAGCCAGCTGACCGACGAGGATCTGGGCCTGGCCAACGTGATCCTCACCAACGGCGCGCGGCTGTATGTGGATCACGCCCATCCGGAGTATTCCACGCCCGAGTGCACCAACCCCCGGGCGGCCGTGATCTGGGACAAGGCGGGCGAACGGGTGATGCACGACGCCGCCGTCCGGGCGTCGGGCATGCCGGGCAACGCCCCCATCCAGCTCTACAAGAACAACACCGACAGCAAGGGCGCCTCCTACGGCTGCCACGAGAACTACCTGATGCGGCGGGCCACGCCGTTCGCGGACATCGTCCGGCATCTGACGCCGTTCTTCGTGTCGCGGCAGGTGGTGTGCGGCGCCGGGAAGGTCGGGATCGGGCAGGACTCCCGCGGCGACGGGTTCCAGATCAGCCAGCGCGCCGACTTCTTCGAGGTCGAGGTCGGCCTGGAGACGACGCTGAAGCGGCCGATCATCAACACCCGGGACGAGCCGCACGCGGACCCGGAGAAGTACCGCCGCCTCCACGTGATCATCGGCGACGCCAACATGTCGGAGATTTCCACTTACCTGAAGCTGGGTTCGACCGCGCTGGTGCTCGCGATGATCGAGGACGGGTTCCTCACCAGCGATCTCTCCGTGGAGTCGCCGGTCGCCGCGCTGCGGGCGGTTTCGCATGATCCGACCTGCAAGTATGAGATCTCGCTGCGGAACGGGCGCAAGATGACGGCCGTACAGCTGCAGATGGAGTATCTGGAGCAGGCCCGCAAGTATGTCGAGGACCGGTATGGCGCGGGTCTGGATGAGATGACCAAGGACGTGCTGAACCGGTGGGAGTCGGTGCTGACCCGGCTGGCCGAGGATCCGATGCAGCTGTCGCGCGAGCTCGACTGGGTGGCCAAGCTGGAGCTCCTGGAGGGGTACCGGACGCGGGACAACCTGCCCTGGTCGCATCCCCGGCTTGGGCTGGTCGACCTGCAGTATGCGGACATCCGCCCGGATCGAGGGCTGTATAACCGGTTGGTGGCTCGCGGGCGGATGCAGCGGCTGGTGACCGAAGAGGACGTCGAACGCGCCATCGAGACGCCGCCGACCGATACGCGGGCCTATTTCCGGGGGCGCTGCCTGCGGCAGTACAGCGAGTCGGTGGCCGCCGCGTCCTGGGATTCTGTGATCTTCGACATTCCCGGGCGGGAGTCGCTGCAGCGAGTGCCCACGCTGGAGCCGCTGCGCGGGACGAAAGCCCACGTGGGCGAGCTGCTCGACCGGTGCAGGACGGCCGCCGACCTGGTGGCCGCGCTCACCGGCGAAGGATAGCCGGGTTGACGGGTTTGTCCGTTCGGGGGTACGTTCCCGGTGAATTGTGGCGGCGTGAGGGAAATCCGGTGTAACTCCGGTGCGGTCGCGCCACTGTAACCCTCCCGATGAGGGGAGCCAGGTCACCACCCGCCACAGACCGACGACAGGGACGCGTAATCCCGGAGGAGGACCGTGGCGTGAGCCAGCTCTCAGCCCCGCACGTTCAGCCCATTCCGCTTCGCAACCTGGCCTGGTGGGCGCTGGCCGTGCCCGTTCTCCTGCTGGTGGCCTATCTGGTCACCTTCGACCAGGGGGCGATCTCCCAGGCGGGTGACTACCTGCACGAGCTCATGCACGACGGCCGTCATCTGCTCGGCGTTCCGTGCCACTGATGATCCGCCCGCTGTTCGTCCGGGGCCTGCTTGCCGGAATCATCGCAGGACTCGCCGCGGGCGTTTTCGCCTACTTCGCCGGCGAGCCGCACATCGACAGCGCGATCGCCCTCGAAGAGGCCGCCGCGCACACCCATGCCGAGGTTCCCCTCGTCAGCAGAAGCGGCCAGGTGGGGGGATTGTTCCTCGCCACCGCTTTGTACGGCCTCGCCGTCGGCGGCCTGTTCGGCCTCGCGTTCGCCCTGGTACGGGGGCGTATCGGGCCCCGCTCCGGGAGCGTGTTGTCGATCACCCTGGCGGCGGCCGGATTCGTGGCCGTTGTCCTGGTGCCGTTCGTGAAATATCCGGCTAATCCGCCTGCGGTGGGGGATCCGGCGACGATCGGATCGCGGACGTCGCTCTACCTGGTCGCGGTTGCGATCGGGTTGCTGGCGATGGCCGCCGCCGCGGTCGCGCACCGGATCTTCGAGGTCAACGGGGAACCGGTGCGGTGGCTGGCGACCGGGTTGGGGTTCCTTGTCCCGGTCACGGCCGCGTGGGTCTTCCTGCCGGTCGTGTCGGAGGTTCCCGAGGGGTTTCCGGCGGACTTGCTGTGGGACTTCCGGGTTTCGTCGCTGGGGACTCAGGTCGTGTTGTGGGGGGTGCTGGGGGTTTCGTACGCGTACCTCTGGCATCGCAGTGAACGGGTGGCCGGGGCGCCGCAGGGCGTACCGGCCTGATCGTGGCTGCGCGAGCGGCGCGGGTGATCGTGGTCGCGCATGGCAGGACGGCGGCCGTCAGGGCCGCCGCCTTCCCGTCCCCTGACGACGTTCTGGAGCTCCCGGCAGCCGGGGACGTCGTCAAGGGCGAGGGGCGGGCCGGGCCCGAGGAGCGTTGCCTGGGTACGGCGCGGTGGCTGGGCGTGGCGGCGGTCGCCGATCCGGGGTTGCGTGACTGCGATCTCGGGCGATGGCGGGGGAGAACGTTCGCCGAGGTGGCGGCGGAGGAGCCCGAGGGCGTACGGGCCTGGCTGAGCGATCCCGGCGCGGCGCCGCACGGTGGTGAGTCGGTGGCCGGGCTGATCGCCCGGATGGGGGAGTGGCTCGGTGGGCTCCCGCCTGGGCGGTCGCTGGCGGTCACTCATCCGGCGGTCGTCCGGGCGATGGTGGTGTCGGCGCTGGGGCTGCCGGATGCCGCGTACTGGCGGGTGGACGTTCCGCCGCTGGGCCGAGTCGAATTGAGCGGATTCGATGGGCGCTGGAACCTTCGCTTACCACAATGGGGACCTTTGATGGGGGCTTCACGAGGGTCTGAAGGGATTTTTCCTGGTTTTTCGGCTATTTCGGAGGGTGGTTTTGAGGGATAGCGGTGGTGGATTCCGTCATTTGACCAGCCTTCTGAGGTTTCGGTCTTGAGAAAAGGGCGTATCTGCGGTGACGTATCCGTTTAGCGCGGTTGTTGGGTTGGCGGATCTGAAACTGGCGCTCGTGCTCAACGCGGTGTCGCCGCGCGTGGGCGGCGTCCTGGTCCGGGGGGAGAAGGGCACGGCCAAGTCGACCATCGTGCGGGCGCTGGCCGCGCTGCTGCCGCCGGTGGAGGTGGCGGAGGAGTGCCGGTTCTCTTGCGATCCGAGCGCTCCTGATCCCTTCTGCCCGGACGGGCCGCATTCGGGTGCCGGGCTGGTACGGGCCGCGCGGCTGGTCGAGTTGCCGGTCGGCGCGTCCGAGGACCGGCTGGCCGGGTCGCTTGATCTTGAGCGGGCGCTGACCGAAGGGGTCAAGGCGTTCGAGCCGGGGCTGCTGGCGGCGGCGCATCGGGGGATCTTGTACGTGGACGAGGTCAACCTGCTGCACGACCATCTTGTCGATCTTCTTCTGGACGCCGCCGCGCTTGGGACGTGCTATGTCGAGCGGGAAGGGGTGTCGGTGCGGCATGCGGCCAGGTTCCTGCTCTCCGGGACGATGAATCCCGAAGAGGGGGAGCTCCGGCCGCAGTTGCTCGATCGGTTCGGGCTCACCGTGGAGGCGCGGGCGTCGCGGGATCCGGCGGAGCGGGCGGAGGTCATCCGGCGGAGGCTCGCGTATGAGCTCGATCCGGAAGGATTCGCCGCGCGGTGGTCGGCGGAGGAGGCGGAGCTCGCTCGGCGGATCGCCGGGGCTCGTGCGCTTCTGCCCGGCGTGAGGTTGCCGGATGCGGCGTTGAAGCAGATCGCGACGGTTTGCGCCGGGTTTGAGGTGGATGGCATGCGGGCGGATATCGTCACCGCTCATGCGGCGATGGCGCATGCTGCCTGGCAGGGGCGTACCCGGGTGATTTCGGCGGATGTGCGGGCGGCGGCACGGCTCGCGCTGCCACATCGGCGGCGCCGGGATCCCTTCGACGCGCCAGGCCTGGACGAGACCAGGCTCGACGAACTCCTGAACGATTTCGACGATTACCCGGACGACGACCCCGACGATCGTGCACGTGAGGGCGAACCCGGAAATATCAACACATCCGAGTCCGGTGACGCCGGAGCCGAGCCCAGCGCGGCCGGGTCAGAGGATGAGGGCGGGTCGGGCATGTCCGGATCGGCTTCCTGGGAGCCGGACGCGTCAACGGACTTGGGCCCGTCGGACGGGTTCGGGCCACCGGATTCCGCCGGAATGCGGACGGGTTCGGGTCAACCTGGAGCAGAGGGCCGGGAGGGGGACACTCTGAGATCGGCGGATCCAGGCAGTGCGGGTTTGGGGGAGGGAGGGGCATTCGCGGAGGCGGGTGCGCCCTATCGGACCAGGATTTTCACTGTTCCCGGGGTC
This sequence comes from Acrocarpospora macrocephala, assembly GCF_009687865.1. Taxonomy (GTDB): domain Bacteria; phylum Actinomycetota; class Actinomycetes; order Streptosporangiales; family Streptosporangiaceae; genus Acrocarpospora; species Acrocarpospora macrocephala. The sequence goes on along the minus strand of NZ_BLAE01000067.1, from coordinate 2,384 downwards.
GGCATGGGTGTTCCGGGGCGGCGGTCACGGGCGCGCACGCCGGATGGGCGGACGTCGGGATCCCGCCTGCCCGATGGGCGGGTCACGAGCGTGCATCTGATGGCGACCCTCCGGGCGGCCGCTCCGCATCAGCGGTCGCGTGGTGCGGGGGACTTCGGGTTGCCGGTGGAGAGGGCTGATCTTCAGGGGGTGGCTCCGGGGCAGCGGTCGCGTGGGGTGGAAAGTCCCGGGTTGCGGGTGGAAGAGGCTGATCTTCAGGGAGCGGCTCCGGGGCAGCGGTCGCGTGGCGTGGAAGGTCCCGGGTTGCGGGTGAAGGAAGCTGACCTTCAGGCGGCTTCGGGTCAGCGGTCGCGTGGGGTGGAAGGTCGTGGGCTGCGGATTGAGAAGGCTGATCTGCGGGAAGCCGTTCGTGAGGGCCGTGAGGGTAACCTCGTGCTGTTCACCGTGGACGCCAGTGGGTCGATGGCCGCGCGGAAGCGGATGGGGGCGGTTAAAGCGGCCGTGTTGAGTTTGTTGCTCGATGCGTACCAGCGGAGGGACAAGGTCGGTTTGATCACTTTTCGGGGGGAGGCGGCGGAGCTGGTGTTGCCGCCGACGTCGTCGGTGGAGGCGGGAGCCGCGCGGATGCGCGATCTTCGCACGGGAGGGCGGACGCCGCTCGCGGCGGGCCTGCTCAAGGCCGCTGACGTGCTCCGTGTGGAACGGCTCCGCGACCCGGCCCGCCGCCCGCTGCTCGTCATCGTCACCGACGGCCGCGCGACCTTCGGCCCGAACCCCCGCCAGGCCGCCACCCTGCTCACCCAGGTGACCACCGTCGTCGTCGACTGCGAATCCGGCCCGATCCGGCTCGGCCTCGCCACCGACCTGGCCATGCGGATCGGCGCGCTTCCCGTTCGCCTGGACGCGCTCGCCGAAGGCGGCCTGGCCCAGGTGGTCCGGGCCACCCGGCTGGCCGCATGAACCACGAGGAGAGGTCACATGCCGCAGGGCAAGCCTGACCAAGTGCCCGAAGACGGCCTCACGACACGGCAACGCCGCAACCGGCCGCTCGTGATCGTCCACACCGGACCCGGCAAGGGAAAATCCACCGCCGCGTTCGGGCTCGCCCTCCGCGCCTGGAACCAGGGCTGGCCGATAGGCGTGTTCCAGTTCGTGAAGTCCGCCAAATGGCGCATCGGCGAGGAAGCCGCCCTACGCGCCCTCGGCGAGCTCGGCCCACCCGTCACCTGGCACAAAATGGGCGAAGGCTGGTCCTGGATCAAGAAAGCCGGCACCGAAGACGACCACGCCGCCGACGCCCGCGAAGGCTGGAACCAGATCAAACGCGACCTCGCCTCGGAAACCTACCGCCTGCTCGTCCTCGACGAATTCACCTACCCCATCAACTGGGGCTGGATCGACATCGAGGACGTGACCACCACCCTGACCACCCGCCCCGGCACCCAACACGTGATCATCACCGGCCGTAACGCCCACCCCGACCTCCTCACCATCGCCGACCTGGTCACCGAAATGACCAAGATCAAGCACCCCATGGACACCGGCCAAAAGGGCCAGCGAGGCATCGAATGGTGACGATGCCGCGATTGGTCATTGCCGCGCCCGCCTCAGGAGCGGGCAAAACGACCATCGCCACCGGCTTGATGGCCGCCCTCGTCCGGCGCGGCCTGGCCGTCTCACCGCACAAGATCGGCCCCGACTACATCGACCCCGGCTACCACGCCCTCGCCACCGGCCGCCCCGGCCGCAACCTCGACCCCTGGCTCACCTCCGAAGACCTGATCGCCCCCCTCTTCCTGCACGGCGCCGCCAACGCCGACATCGCGATCATCGAAGGCGTCATGGGCCTCTACGACGGCATGCGCGGCACCCCCGACTTCGCCTCCACCGCCCACGTCGCCCGCCTCCTCGAAGCCCCCGTCATCCTCGTCGTCGACGCCACCGGCCAAGGCCAGTCCGTCGCCGCCCTCGTCCACGGTTTCGCCTCGTACGACACCCGCGTCCGCCTGGCCGGAATCATCCTGAACCGCGTAGGCTCCCCACGCCACGAGGAGGTCTGCCGCGAATCCCTGGAATCCACCGGCCTCCCGGTCCTGGGCGCCATCCCCCGCACCCCCGCCGCCACCACCCCATCCCGCCACCTCGGCCTCATCCCCGCCGCCGAACGCCACACCGAAGCCACCACGACCATCCCGTCCCTAGCCACTCTGATCGAGTCGACTTGCGACCTACCCGGCCTTATCGCCCTCGCCCACCGCGCCGCCCCGATCTCGGCCACCGCTTGGAACCCCCAAAACGCTGTCGCCACAAGCGCGAACGCAGGAGCTGCGAGTGGCGGAGCCCTCACATCGGTCGGGCAAGGCGCCACGGGTGATGGATTGACG
>NZ_BLAE01000066.1 GCF_009687865.1 Acrocarpospora macrocephala | reverse complement strand
CCCCCGCGTGCACCTGGCACAACCGCGACAAAGCAACCCACCCCGACCGCTACCGCACCCGCCGCAACCACGACGGCACCTGGACCCTCCTCTACCACGGCAAAAGCCGCTTCGCCGGACGGTTCCGGCGCTGAAACCGGCCGGCACGAGAGCGCCACCCACCCAGCCCGGGAACCCAGGGGTTGAGGGAGTTCTCCGATCCTGAGACAGCGCGTGAAGGGTCGATCCTGGCCACCATGCGTAGCCACGCGATCGGCGCGCCACCATGCGTAGCCACGCGATCGGCGCGCTACGCCTGCTGAACTTCACCGACATCGCCGAAGGTACCCGCTGGGCACGCGACGACTTCTGCAACCCGCTCAGCGCCCTCGGTCTCACAAGGTGAGAATTCCTTCGGCCCTGCCCTGGCCGCCCAGCGCGCTTACTTATCGCTTACACGTTTGCCAGGAAGTGGAATGGATTTCCACAGAGTCGCTCAAGGCGGCGTCAATATGTTTATCCCCAGCGGCGGGCTTTGCAGATGAAATCACCGGATTTCAAAAGGCCGCCGCGGATCGGGGGTTCAATATCATGCGTTTCGCCAAGACTCTCATCACGGGTGTCCTCAGCGCGAGCCTGATCGCCGTGCCGTTCGCGGGTGCGTCGCTCGCGGACACGGCCACGTACCGGCCGCCCGTGGCTTCGGCGGTCCAGCAGAAGGACCGGCAGCCGCAGGTTTCGGTCAGCGACGACCAGGTAGCTTCCGGGGGCTCCTACACGGTTACCGTCGAGACCAAAGGCGTGCGGTACGTCGGCATCGCCACCATCACCGGCCTGAACGGCAGGACGTACACGGTCCGGCTGCGGGACGGCCGCGCCACCAAGACCCTGACCGTCCCCGAGGGCATCCGGCCGGGCACGTACCAAATCCACGCCACGGTCGACGGCAGGAGCGCCTCCGCGTCGATCAACGTGACACGGGGCAGCAGGCACGACGGCCGTCACTAGCACGACGGGACCGGTTCTCGACGTGGGTGTCGCGCACCCGGCCTCGTCTCAGCGCGGGATCGCGGCCGTGGAATCAGGCTCACAGGTTGCGCGCAGCGTCGGCACAAGAAGCGGACAGGCCGGTGGCCGACAGTTTCAGGTAGGCATGGAGGAAAGGACGCACCGATGAGCTCCACTTTGCCCGCGGCGTCGGTAGGCCGACCGCCGCCCGACCCGGCGCCCAGTGGAAGGCGGCTGCGCTCGCGGGTGGACCAAGCCCCCTGGGTACGTCCGGCCTTGCTGGCGCTGCTGCTGGCCACCGCTGTGCTTTATCTGTGGGGCCTGGGCGCCCCCGGCTGGGCGAACTCGTTCTACGCGGCGGCGGCGCAGGCCGGATCACAGGACTGGACGGCGTTCTTCTTCGGCTCCTCGGACGCGGCCAATTCGATCACGGTCGACAAGACGCCCGCCTCGCTCTGGGTGATGGCCCTGTCGGCGCGGCTGTTCGGCGTCAACGCCTGGAGCATCCTGGTGCCGCAAGCCCTGATGGGCGTCGCCACGGTCGGGCTCCTCTTCGCGACCGTACGGCGCTGGTACGGCCCGGCGGCGGGCCTCATCGCCGGTGCGGCGACGGCGCTGACGCCGGTGGCGGTACTGATGTTCCGCTTCAACAACCCCGACGCGCTGCTGGTGCTGCTCATGGTCGCCGGCGCGTACGCGATCGTCCGGGCCGTCGAGAGCGGCGCCACCAAGTGGCTGGTATGGGCGGGGGTCTTCGTCGGCTTCGGCTTCCTGGCCAAGATGCTCCAGGCGCTGCTGGTGGTCCCGGTGTTCGCGCTGGTCTACCTCATCGCGGGGCCGCCCAAGCTCGGCAGGCGCATCCTGCAACTCCTCCTGGCGGGTGTCGCGCTGGTCGTCTCGGCCGGCTGGTACGTCGCCGTCGTCGAGCTGGTGCCCGCCTCGGCGCGCCCCTACATCGGCGGTTCGCAGCACAACAGCCTCCTGGAATTGACCCTGGGCTACAACGGCCTCGGCCGGCTGAACGGCAACGAGACCGGCAGCGTCGGCGGCAGGCCGGGCGGCGGCTGGGGCGAGACCGGCTGGACGCGCATGTTCGACGCCGCGCAGGGCGGCCAGGTCGCCTGGCTGCTGCCCGCCGCACTCATCCTGCTGGCCGTGGGCCTCGCGGTGACGGCCCGGGCGGCACGCACCGACCGTACCCGCGCCGGGTTCGTGCTGTGGGGCGGCTGGCTGCTGATCACCGCCGGGGTGTTCAGCTTCATGGCGGGCATCTTCCACGCCTATTACACCGTGGCCCTCGCTCCGGCCCTCGGCGCGCTGGCCGGCATGGGCGCGGTGACGCTGTGGAGGCAGTGGGGCCGCGCGTGGGCCGCACCCGCCGCGGCTGCCAGCGTGATGGTCACGGCCTGGTGGTCGTATGAGCTGCTCGGGCGCAGCGGCGACTTCCTGCCGTGGCTGCGCTGGGTGGTGCTCATCGGCGGGCTCCTGGCGGCGCTCGGTTTGCTGGCCTCCAGATGGCTGCCCGCGCGGGTGGCCTGGGTGAGCGCGGCGCTGGCGCTCGCCATGGTCCTGGCCGGGCCCGGGGCGTACGCGATGGACACCGCCGCCACCCCGCATGGCGGCTCGATCCCGTCGGCCGGTCCTTCCGTGACAGCCGGATCCGGAGGCAGGGGCGGCCGCTTCCCGGGTGGCATGCCACCAGGGCTCGGCACGGCGCGGAACGGTGGCGCGCCACCGGGCGGTACGCCGCCAGGCGGCATGGGGCGGGGCGGCATGGGCGGACTGCTCAACGGCTCCACTCCTGGCGCGGACATGGTCGAGCTGCTGCGGCGCGAAGCCGGCTCCTACACCTGGGTGGCGGCGGCGATCGGTTCGCAGAACGCCTCCGGCTACCAACTGGCCACCGGCGATCCGGTCATGCCGATCGGTGGCTTCAACGGCAGCGATCCCTCGCCCACCCTCGCCCAATTCCAGCAGTACGTCGCCGACAAGCAGATCCACTACTTCATCGGCGGCGACCGCGGCCCCATGGGCGGCAACGACGGCGACAACACCGCCTCGCAGATCTCGGCATGGGTGACGGCCACCTTCCCCGCCACCACGGTCGACGGCGTCACCGTCTACGACCTGACGTCATCCTCCGGCTCGACCCCATGATCGGCTCCGCACAGGTCGCGCCCGCAGAGCCGGCGGCGCGCGCGCCGGTCCTCGATGTCGTGGTCCCCGTCTACAACGAGCAGGACGACCTCGGCCCTTGCGTGCGCCGCCTGCACGACCACCTGCTCCACGGCTTCCCCTACCCCTTCCGCATCACGATCGCCGACAACGCCAGCACCGACGACACCCCGCGGATCGCGGCCAGGCTCGCCGCCGAGCTGCCGGAGGTCACCTCCGTACGGCTCGCCGTCAAGGGGCGGGGCCGCGCGCTCAAGCACACCTGGTCGGCCTCCGACGCGCAGGTGCTCGCCTACATGGACGTCGACCTGTCCACCGACCTCACCGCGCTGCTGCCGCTGGTGGCGCCGCTCATCTCCGGCCACTCCGACCTGGCGATCGGCTCGCGCCTCACCCGCGGCGCCCGGGTGACCCGCGGTCCCAAACGGGAGATCATCTCCCGCTGCTACAACCTGCTGCTGCGCGGCACGCTCTCGGCCCGCTTCTCCGACGCGCAGTGCGGCTTCAAGGCCGTCCGCGCCGACGTGGCCGCGCGGCTGCTGCCCCTGGTGGAGGACACCGGCTGGTTCTTCGACACCGAGCTGCTCGTGCTCACCGAACGCGCCGGGCTGCGCATCCACGAGGTGCCGGTCGACTGGGTGGACGACCCCGACAGCCGCGTCGACATCCTGCAGACCGCCATCGCCGACCTCAAGGGCATCGCCCGGCTGGCCAAAGCGCTCAGCACCGCCCGGCTGCCCCTGGCACGGCTGCCCGAGCAGCTCGGGCGCGCCCCGCTGCCCGTCGGCCTGACCGGCCAGCTGCTCCGCTTCGCCGCCGTCGGCATCGCCAGCACCCTCGCCTACCTGATCCTGTACGCCTTGCTGCGCACGGGAACCGGAGCCCAGACGGCCAACCTCATCGCCCTCCTCATCACCACCGTGGCCAACACCGCGCTCAACCGCCGGTTCACCTTCGGCGTGCGCGGCACCGGCCGCCTCTGGCTGCACCAGGCCCAAGGCCTCGTGGTCTTCGCCGCGGGTCTCGGCCTGACCAGCGGCTCGCTCGCCATGCTGCACGCCCTCAACCCGGACCCCGCCCAGCCGCTGGAACTCGGCGTGCTGGTAGTGGCCAACCTGGCCACCACGTGCCTGCGATTCCTCCTCCTGCGAACGTGGGTGTTCGGCCGGGCTATCCGTAGGAGAGCCCGTACGCCGACTGAGTAACATGACATGGCGTCGATGGAACGGGAGCAAAGTGAAGATCGTAGTAGACGACCTCTCCGGGCCGGAGATCGCCGAGTTCCTCAACGAGCACATCCAGGAGATGCGGTCCGTCTCTCCCCCGGAGAGCAAGCACGCCCTCGACCTCGACGGGCTCCGCAAGCCCGAGATCACGTTCTGGTCGGTCATGGACGGCGACACCCTGGTGGGCTGCGGTGCGATCAAGAGACTGGACCCGGACCACGCCGAGGTGAAGTCGATGCGCACCACATCGGTGCGCAAGCGGAGCGGGATCGCATCCCTGTTGCTGGAGCACATCATCACCGAGGCCACGCGCATGGGCTTCACCCGGCTGAGCCTCGAGACCGGCTCGGACGATTTCTTCCTGCCCGCCAGAAAACTGTACGAGAAATTCGGGTTCGATTACTGCGAGCCGTTCGCGGACTACAAGCTCGACCCGTACAGCGCGTTCATGACGAGGACGCTCTGAACGCGGAATTCGTTTGTGGCGTGGCGGTCTTGCGGGGATCCTGTTCAGATGAACGGTCAGCATGCTCCGCCGCCAGCGGTCGGGGTGCGTCTTCCCTGGTCTGCGGTGCCCGTCGAGCTGCGCGAGGCCGTTGAGGAGCGTCTTGGCGGTCGGGTTGTCGAGGCCGTCACGCAGCCGGGTGGTTTCTCCCCAGGAGTAGCCGCTCGTCTGCGGTTGAGTGATGGAAGCCGGGCCTTCGTCAAGGCCGTCGGACCGACGCCGAACCCTGACAGCCCAGACATCCACCGGGCTGAGGCGCGCATCGCGGCGAGGCTGCCTGACCAGACGCCGGCGCCCCGGTTGCTGGGTTCCTTCGACCGGCACGGCTGGGTCGTCCTGCTGTTCGAGGACGTGGAAGGCGTCATGCCGGCCCAGCCGTGGGTCATGGCGGAGTTGGATCGCGTTCTCGACGCGCTGGGTGATCTGGCGGAGAGCTTGACTCCGGCCCCGGTGGAAGCTCCGCCCGTCGCCGTCCGGTTCGGCGATCAATTCCAAGGATGGCGCCGCCTCGCAGCGGCGCACCGCCGCGGTGACGACACGCTGGATGGTCTCGACCCATGGGCGCGCCGGCACTTGACGGAGTTGGCGGCCATGGAGGCCGGCTGGAGCACTGCGGCCAGGGGCACCGCTCTGGTGCACGCGGATCTGCGAGCGGACAACCTCTTGCTCACCCGCGACCGGGTGCTCATCGTCGACTGGCCGTGGGCGTGTGTCGCGGCTCCATGGTTCGACCTGCTCGCCATGTTGCCAAGCGTGCGCATGCAAGGTGGTCCACCACCCGAATCATTGTTCGACGACCACCCAGTCGCCAAGAACGCGGATCCAGGGTCGGTGACGGCGGTCCTGACCGCGCTCACCGGGTATTTTGTCGGGCAAGCGCGCCAGCCGGCACCGCCCGGCCTGCCGACGTTGCGCGAGTTTCAGGGCGCTCAGGGCAGGGCTGGTCTGGAATGGCTTCGTACCCGCGTCGGCTGGCAGTAGCGGTATCAGACACGACGGCATTCCGCTTCGAAGTTCGAAGAAGAACTCCTAGCGGAATGCCGCCGCGAGCGGTGGCTCAGGCTGACGTTTTGAGTCCGGAGAGACGAAGGAGCAAGTCCTTCACGTCGGTGGCCGCGTAGGTTCCCTGATCCAGGGTGGCGTCGCTGAGGAGGACCGGGCCGTCGAGTGGGTCGTCTGGGAGGCGGCCGTGGCTGCCTCGGACGCAGGACGGGTCGAGGGGGACGACGGGCATGGTGTAGCGGAAGCCGAGTTCTTTTTTGGCCAAGGCTAGGCCGGCTTTGGCTTTGACCCAGCGGTCTTGGGGGTTGAGGAAGAGTTCGGCGGGGTCGTAGCCGGGTTTGCGGTGGATGTCGACGCCGCGGGCGAAGTCGGGGGCCTGGGCGTCGTTGAGCCAGTAGTAGTAGGTGAACCAGGCGTCGGGGTCGGCGACGGCGACGAGTTCGCCGGCGCGGGAGTGGTCGACGCCGAAGGCGGCTTTGCCGTCGGCGTCGAGGACCTGGTCGACGCCGGAGAGGGCGGAGATGAGCTTGCGTACGGCGGGGGTGTCGGATTCGTCGCGCACGTATATATGGGCGAGCTGGTGGTCGGCGACGGCGAAGGCGCGCGAGGTCCAGGGGTCGAGGTATTCCATGCCCGCCTGGCGGTAGACCGACAGCAAGCCCTCCTCGCGGAGGGCGCGGTTGATGTCGATGGGGCGGGAGACGTCGACGATGCCGTACTCGGAGAGGACGACGGTGGTCGCGCCCGCGGCGGAGGCGTCGTCCAGCAGGGGGCCGAGGGCTTGGTCGACGTCGCGGGCGGCGGCGATGGCCTCGGGGCCGGATGGGCCGAAGCGCTGGAGGTCGTAGTCGAGGTGGGGGACGTAGACGAGGGTGAGGTCGGGGCGTTCGGTGGTGAGGATGCGGCGGGCGGCGGCGATGATCCAGCGGCTGGATTCGATGCCTGCTTTGGGGCCCCAGTAGGAGAAGAGGGGGAAGCGGCCGAGTTCGCGGGTGAGGTCGACGCGGAGTTCGGGTGGGGTTGTGTAGCAGTCGGGGGATTTGCGGCCGTCGGCGTGGTAGATCGGGCGGGGGGTCACGGTGATTTCGGTGGCGGCGCCCATGGCGTACCACCAGCAGATGTTGGCGACTCTGTAGTCGGGTTTGACGGCGCGGGCGTCGTCCCAGATTTTGGGGCCTTCGACGAGGCCGTTGTGCTGGCGCCAGAGCATGATTTCGCCGAGGTCGCGGAAATACCAGCCGTTGCCGACGATGCCGTGGTCGCGCGGGGGTCTGCCGGTGAGCAGGGTCGACTGCACGGAGCAGGTGACGGCCGGGAGCACGGTTCCCAGGGTGGCGGGGGCACCGAGTCTGCGCAGGTTGGGCATGTGGTCGAGCAGCCGGGGGGTGAGCCCGACCACGTCGATGACCACCAGAGGCTTGACTGTCATGCCTCCTCCTTCAGGCCGAGGTTGGTCAGGCGGTTGCGGATCCAGGCGAGTTCGTTGGCGATCCCGTCGACGAGGGCTTCTCGCGTGCGGGGGCGCCGGTCGGGTGGGAGGGTTTGCCAGGTGTACGTCTCCGCCTCGATGTGGTGGGTACGGGCGATCGGCCCGCCGAGAACCGCCCGGAATGTGTCGTCGAGGACGTCCTGCGTAGAGCCCAGCGGTGCGGTGGGGGCGGAATGCAGGGGTACGTGGAAGTGCACGCGCCATGGTGAGGTTCCCGGCAAACCGCCGCCTAGTGCCTCGCCTAGGTCGTCTGTGCCTGGGGTGCCCTGTTCGCGGGTTTGGTGGAGGAATCGTGGTTCGTCGAAGGCGGCGAGTTCCTCGTGCGCGATGCCGGGGTCGTCGATTCGCAGGGCGCAGGACGCCTGCATCTTGATGATCGGCAGCCCGGCCGCGTCCAGCCGGCCGAGTGCCTCGAATGGGTCCTCGAATCCGACGGCCAGATGGCAGGTGTCCAGGCATAGACCCAGATAATCGGGATCCAGACCGGTCAAATGGGAAGCCGCCTGGGTGGTTGTCTCGATCACGCAGCCGGGCTCGGGCTCGAAGCCGACCCTGATCGTCCGCCCGGTCGCCTCGGCCAGCGACGCGAGCCCGTCCCGTAACCGGTCCAGGTTCCGTGCGGCCGTGGCGGCTTGTTCGGCCGACCACGGCGTACGCCAAGCCAGCGGCAACGTGGAAACACTCCCGGTGACGACGTCATCGGGGAGCAGCCCCGTCAGCAGTCTGGCCAGATCGAGCGTGTAAGAAAGGCGATCGTCCGACGTCCAGTCCGGCTGGTAGACGCGCAACTTGGCGGACGCCTCATCATGGAACCCCCGATACGGGAACCCGTTGAGGGTCACCACCTCAAGGCCCTCCCGGTCGAGGGCCGCGCGAAGACGTACGGGTTCGGCGGGGCTGGCGGCCAGCGCGTCGGCGACCGGGCGGGACAGCCAGAGCCCGACCCCGAGGCGGGACACGCCCAGCTTGCGCCGCACCGGACCGGCGTAGTCGCGGAGCTGGGCGAGCACCCCGGCGAGGTCCTCGGCCGGATGCACGTTCGTGCAGTAGGCGAGGTGCACGGTGGAACCGTCGGGGTGGCGGAACCTCACGGCGCCACTCCCCGTTTGATGGTGTTTCCGGCGTAGTCGGCGGCCGGGCTGACCTCGTCGAGCTCGAGTCGCCCGCTTTGCCCGTAGAAGGCGACGGGGTTGGCCCAGAGGACCTTGTCCACGTCTTCTTCGGTGAAGCCGTCGGCCAGCATGGCGTCCCCGACCGCGCGGGTCTTGAGCGGGTCGCTGTGACCCCAGTCGGCGGCCGAATTCACCAGAACCCGGTCGGTGCCGTACAGGCGAAGCAGGGCGATCATCCGGTGCACGTCCATCTTCGTGTCCGGATAGACGGAGAAGCCGGACCAGCAGCCGCTGTCGGCCACCGCTTTGGCGGTCATCTCGTTGAGATGGTCGACGAGGATCATCTCCGGCGGGAGGCCCGAGTCCTTCACCACGTCGAGAGTCCGAAGGGTTCCTGCCGCTTTGTCCCGGTGCGGGGTGTGGACCAGGACCGGCAGTTCGTGTTCGAGAGCGAGCGCCAGCTGAGCTTGGAGCACCTCGTCCTCGGCGGGGGTCATCTCGTCGTAGCCGACCTCGCCGACCGCGACCACCCGATCCTTGGCCAGGTAACGCGGCAGCAGGTCGAGCACGCCGCGCAGCCGAGGGTCGTTGGCCTCCTTGGGATTGAGGGCGATCGCGCAGTGATGGGCGATTCCATACTGCGCCGCCCGGTACGGCTCCCACCCGAGCAGCCCGTCGAAGTAGTCGGCGAAGGTCCCCGGCGACGTACGCGGCTGGCCGAGCCAGAACGCGGGTTCGACCAGGGCGCGAACCCCGGCGTCGTACATGCGGCGGTAGTCGTCGGTGGTTCGCGAGGTCATGTGGATGTGCGGGTCGAAGATTCGCATCACGACGCACCCTTCGTGTCGGAGGACAGGCCGGCCCGCAGGTCCGGGTGGCGTTCGAGGATCGGCCAGATGTCGGGCGGCACGACCCGCCCGGCCGCTTCGCGCTCTTTCGCGAAATCGGCCATCATCCGGGCCAGTTCCCGGTCCGCGCGCGACTCCAGACCGGCCACGCCGGACAGGGGCACACCGGTGAAGACGCATTTCAGGACGGCCTGCCGGTAGGCCTCGGCGGGCAGCCGGGCGGCGCCGTACCGGCTCATGGCGGCGCCGATCAGGCGGGTGTCGCTGGTGCGCAACGCGTCGCGGACGATCGGCAGCCCGGCTTCGCCGAGGCGACCGGCGTCGTCGAAGACGGACAGCGACGCCAGCACGGCGAGCCGCTCTCCGGCGTCGCCGTGCGCGTACAGGTCGAACAGGAGCAGGCCGAGCGGCTCGCCGTCGAGCGGGAGTTCCAGCAGCAGGGTGACCCGGACGGCCTGATCGACGGTCCAGCCGTCGTCAAGCGCGCCCCGGCCGCAACGCCGCCCGGCCGCCGGGAAGACCGCGAAGATCGCCCCGGCATCGGCATGGATCTTGGCGATGGCGGCGTCCAGCCAGCTGACGCCGTCGCCGGTCAGGTACGAGCGAATGGTGGGGATCATGACACCGCCTCACGAAGGAAACGCAGTGAACGTTCGGCCACGGCCGGCGCGGCGTGGCTGTGCCGGGGCAGCTCGACACTGACCAGCCCCTGGTACCCGGTCTCGGTCAGCGCGGCCAGCACCGGCGGGAAGTCGATCTCTCCTTCGCCGAACTCCAGATGCTCGTGCACATCCCGCCGCATGTCGTCGATCTGCACATTCACCAGATACGGCCCAGCCCGCCGCACAGCCTCGGGAACCGAATCCGGCTCATTGCACCGGCAGTGCCCGATATCGAGCGTGAGCCCGAGCCGCGCCGGCTGCCCAAGCATGCCGCGCAAGCGCTCATACCCGGCGATATCGTCAACGAGCATCCCGGGCTCCGGCTCGAACCCGAGCGTGACCCCGCACGTTTCCGCCTCGACCAGCACGGCTTCGACGCCTTTGGCCAGGTTGTCCCAGCCGTCTTGAACGCCGGGCGGGCGGGTGCCACTCCAGAAGGAGACAGCCTCCGCCCCGAGTTCGGCCGCGACCCGGACAGCCCGCCGAAGCAGATCCACCCGGGGGGCGGCTTGGTCCGGCGGGTGCACCAGCGTGGGGTGGTGCTTGTGCACCGGATCGAGGACATAACGCCCGCCGGTCTCGATCACCAGGCTCAGCTTGAGCCGATCCAGCCAGCGACCGACCTGAGCGAGCCTCCGGGACAAGAACGGCCCGTAGGGATCGAGGTGGCCGCTGTCCAGGGTCAGCGCGACACCTTCGTAGCCGAGGTCGGCGATGACGACGAGCGCGTCCGACAATCGATGATTCGCGAACCCATTGGTTCCATAACCGAACCTCATGGGGACACCTTCTTCGCCGACGCGCTGAAGCTCGCCAGGGTCATGGCCCTCATGTCGGTGACACCTTCTTGGCCAGGTTCGCCGCCACCGGATGCGCCGCCGCCAGGGCGAGGGCGGGGGCGAGCCGCCCGCTCCCGGCGGTGAGCGCGGCCTGCAACGGCAGGAGCCCGATGATGCTGCGCCCGACAGCCGACCGAGTCAGCTTGGCGTCGCCGCTGCGGGCCGCCGCCACCTGCGGACGCCCGACCAGCGCCGCGTAACCGGCGAGCAGCCCGAACCCGGCGAGTTTCGCCAGCCGGTCGCCGCCCTTGGCGATGTGCCAGGCGGCGAGCCCGGCCGCCACGCCCGTCGCGGCCAGGGTGACGGCGGATCGGACCGTCGAGCCGCCGTTCACCTCACCCCGGCTCAGCGTGGTGACGCCCAGCGTGTGCGCGGCCACCGACGCCGCCGCCAGCGGGCTGGTCGAAGGCCCGCCGAGCAGCACGTCGAGCCCGCGCGCGGCGGCCATCGCGACCGGCCCGAGGACCGTGTCCTTCAGACCCATGTCGTACGCCCAGACCACCCCGGCCAGACTGGTCGCGACACCGAGACCCCGGCGGCCACCGGAGAGCCCGGCGAGCCCGACCCCCGCCGCGGTCAGACCCGCGGCGACGGCGAGCGCCTGCCCCGGCTGGATCCGCCCGGACGGAATCGGCCGCTCGGGCCGCTCCCGCGCGTCGAGATCCCGGTCGGCGTAGTCGTTGAGCGCCATCCCAGCCCAGTACAGGCACACCGACGACGCGGCCAGACCAGGCTGGATCGACCCGCCCGCGACCGTATCGCCCGGCACGGTCAGCGCGGCCGGAGCCCGGACGAGCTGGACTAACGAGGCGAGATCCATCTCACTCCCCCAGCCACTGGCGGAGCGCCTCGTACTGCGCGTGCAACCGGTGCTCGTCGCTGCCGACCGGATCCTTGAAGAAGAACCCGAACTCGGCCACCGGCCCGGCCACCCCGCGCTCGTGCGCCCGCGCCATCAGCCGCGCCAGGTCCAGCACCAGCGGCGCGGCCAGCGCCGAGTCGCACCCCTGCCAGGTGAACTGCATCGACATCCGCACCCCGAGGAACCCGTCGAAGGTGATGTGATCCCAGGCCGTCTTCCAGTCACCCAGATGCGGCACGTTGTCGATGTGGGTGCGCCCCTCCACCGGATGCCCGAGAATCTCGGCCAGCGCCCGGTCCTTGGAGATGAGCTTGCTCTCCCCCGCCGCCGGATCGGCCAGCGTCGCGCCGTCCCCGCCGCCCAGCAGGTTGGTGCCCGACCAGGACCGCACCGCCAGCCCCCGCACCGCGAACATCGGCGCGAGCGCGGTCTTGACCAGCGTCTCGCCGGTCTTGGCGTCACTCCCGGCGTACGGCAGCCCGCGCCGCCTGGCTAATTCATCCAGGGCGGGTAACCGGGCACCCGTGGAGGGAGTGAAGTCGACATACGGGCAACCGGCGCTGAGCGCCGCATAGGCGTACAGCGACGAGGGGGGCAGCACGGGGAAGTCGCCCTCCAGCGCCTGCTCCAGCGCCTCCAGGCTGAGATGCGCGGGATCGGGAGCCGCGGGCGGCTCGGTGGAGGAGACGTTGATGACGATCACCCGGGCCAGGCCCCGGCGTTCCCGGAACTCGGCCAGGTCGCCGATGAGCCGCCGGGCCACCGCGCCCTGGGGACCTCCCTCGGTGGCCCCGGGCCGGATCTCGCTGTCGGCCGCGTCCAGCGCGGGCCGGACCAGTTCGGCCAGCGGGGGCGGAATGACCCCGGACCGGGTCAGCTCCTCGGCCCGCTTGGTGAGCGGCGTGCTGGTGACGTCATGTCCACCGAACACGAGGTGCCCGAATCCCGGCAGTCCATGACCCCGGAACTCAGGCGATTCAGTAACACATCCAATCGGCGGGGCGAGCCCGGCCCTGAGAGCTGCCGCGCCCGCGACGACCGTCGTCGCCACCGAGCCTCGCGCCCCGATTAGCCAAATCCCGACCATCATGACGACTGGAGGGAAGAGGAGACGTGGTGAGACATGGAACTTCCTTTCCTGACATGAGTCGATCTGTCAGGCAAGGCGCGCGCCGACGCGCTTGTTGCCGGGTGCTGCGGTCGTGCGGATACCACAAGTCGCCGGACGGGGTGCCGCCGCCGGCAGGTACAGCAAAAGGGCAGTGCAAACTACACACTGCCCACGGACGAGCGCGCTACCGGCGCGAAGCCGATCGCGGCGGGATCGTCCATGATGTGATCGACAACCATGCTCGCGGCGCCGCGCGATGCGGCGCCAAAACCCAGGTTGGAGGCGAGGAACCGGCAGCGGGCCGCCGGGCCCGCCACCACGAGGCGTTCCAGCTCGGCTTGCGCGGGCGGGATGAGCCGCTCGGCCAGCCGGGCGAAATATCCGCCTATCACGATCACTCTCGGGTTGAAGAGGTTGACCAGGATCGAGCCGCCGAGCCCGAGCCATCTGCCTACCTCCGCGACGGCGGCCAGCGTGCGCGGTTCGCCCGCCGCCAGAGCTCTGGAGATCTCCTTCACGCGTACCTCGGGGTCGGGGGGCGCTGCCGCGCCCCGCTCGTACGCCCGATCCGGGGTGGCGGCCCGCACCAGCGCGGCGAGCCCCACCTTGGTCTCCCAGCAGCCGGTACGGCCACAGCCGCAGCGCCGCCCCGACGGGTTGACCGGCAGGTGGCCGACCTCCCCGGAGAAGCCGTCGGCGCCGCGGAGCAATCGCCCGCCCACCATGATTCCGCCGCCGACGCCGACCTCGCCGGTGAGGTAGACCATGTCGGGGGTCCCCGCCGCCACGCCCGAGGTGTACTCGGCCAGGGCGGACAGGTTGGCGTCGTTGTCCACGCCGACGGGGGCGCGGAAGCCGCCGAGTTCGGCGCGGAGCCGCTCGGCGAGTGGCAGGTCGTCCCAGCCGAGGTTGGGGGCCAGGGTGACCACGCCGGGGCCGATGTCGACCAGGCCCGGGACCGCGACCACGATCCCGCCGGGCGCGGCGCCGGCCCTGCGCATCTCGGCGATGGCCTTCCTGGCGACCCGGCCGAGTTCCACCAGGGAGCGGTCGGGGCCCTCGCCCATCGCGTCGAAGCCGATCCGCCGCTCCACCAGGACCCGGCCGCCCAGGTCGATGCCGTGCACGGCGATGTAGTCGACGTTGATCTCCATGCCGAGCGCGCCCACGTGCGAGCCGTCCAGCGCGACGGCCCGGCGCGGGCGGCCGATGGCCCCGGCCCTGGCCGTGCCGAGCTCGCGGACCAGGCCGCGTTCGATGAGCTCGGCCATCAGGCTGGAGACGGTGGCCCGGTGCAGGCCGGTCGCGTCCGCCACGTCGGAGCGGGAGCACGAGCCCTCGTCCCGCAGGTGGCGCAGCACCAGGGAGAGGTTGGCCCGGCGAAGGGAGGCGTGTCCCACCGGTTGCGCTCTGGGGAGCGCTGTCCGGATGGAGGGCTGGCGCGACACGTCACTCCCCTCTTTGTTTTTATTGGAGATTAATTAACCGCTTTATAACACGGGCATACTCCGCCCGACATCCCCATGAAATATCACAAATTCGCATCATGGGTTAGTCCTGGGCTCGTCCGCCGGCCAACCGGCTGATCATGAGGGCCACCAGGATGATCGCGCCGTACACGAGCTGCTTCCACTCGCCGGGCACGCCCTTGAGGGTGAGGATGTTCTCCACCAGGCCGATCACCAGGACGCCGGTGAGCGCGCCCAGGATGGTGCCCTTGCCGCCGTCCATGCTGACCCCGCCGATGACCGCCGCGGCGAAGACCATGAAGATCCAGCCGACGCCCTGGTTGGCGCTGATGCCGCCCAGGCGGCCGGTCTCCAGGACGCCGGCGAGCGCGGCCAGGGTGCCGCCGACGATGAAGACCACCCAGAGCACGCGCTCCACCCGGATGCCCGCCGCCCTGGCCGCGTCGGCGTTGCCGCCGATGGCGTACAGGGAGCGGCCGGCGCGGAAGTAGCCGAGCGCGGCGATTCCGGCGGCGAACAGGACACCGGTGATCCAGACGGCGGCGGGCAGGCCGAGCCAGTTGGCCCCGCCGAGATACGTGAACGACTCGGGCAGCGCGAACAGGCTCTTGCCGCCGGTCAGGCCGAGCTGCAGGCCGTGCACGACGATCAGCATGGCCAGCGTGACCACGAACGCCGACAGCTGGAAGCGCAGGATCAGGAAGCCGTTGAAGGCCCCGATCGCGGCGCCGATGAGCAGGCACAGCGGGATCGCCAGCGCGGCGGGGATCTCCAGGCCGAAGCCCCCGGCCGAGACCGGGATGACGAACATGACCGCCACCGCCGGGGCCATGCCGACCGTGGACTCCAGCGACAGGTCGAACTTGCCCGCGATCAGGATGAGCGCCTCGGCGAGCACCACCAGCGCCAGCGCGGACTGCTGCTGGAGCACGTTGGTGAGGTTGCCGGGGGTGAGGAAGACCGGGTCCACGAAGGATCCGGCGATGAGCAGCACCACGATCACCGGGACCAGCGTGAGGTCGCGGAACCTGCCCAGTCGCAGCCCGGCTCCCGGACGGGCGAGGGTCCGCCGGTCGGACATGGCTGAGTCCGTCATGAGGAGATACCTTCCATCGCCGCCACGAGCTCGCTGTCGGTCCAGCCGCGTGGCAATTCCTTCGTCACTCTGCCGTGGAACATGACCAGCACCCGATCGCAGATGCGCAGGTCGTCCAGCTCGTCGGAGACCAGCACCGCGCCCGCGCCACGGGCGGCGGCGTCCTCCACCGAGCCGAGCAGCGCCCGCTTGGCCTTGATGTCCACCCCGGCGGTCGGGTTGATGACCACCAGCGCGGACGGGTCGTCGGCCAGCGCGCGGGCCAGCACGACCTTCTGCGCGTTGCCGCCGGACAGGTCGCCGACCGGCTGGTCGGGCCCGGTGGTCTTGATGTCCAGCTGCTCGATCATGCCTTCCGCCCGGGTACGGCGGCGCGCCGAGGAGATCGTGCCGAACCGCCCCAGCTTGTGGGCGATCGGCATGGTGGCGTTCTCGCCGATCGACAGCAGCGGGACGAAGCCCTGGTGGTGCCGGTCCTGCGGGACGAACCCGAGCCCGGCCTTCAGGGCTGACGGCACGTCACCGAGGCGCGGCGTGGCGCCGTTGACGGTGATCGTGCCGGTGTCGGGGCGGCGCAGGCCGACCAGGCTCTCGGCCAGGCCCACCTTGCCGCTGCTGCCGGAACCGGCGAGACCGACGATCTCCCCGCCCCGGACCTGGAGGTCCACGTCCTGGAAACGGCCGGCCAGGCCGAGGCCGGAGACCGCGAGCACGATGGGGGCCTTAGCCTTCACCTTGCGGTTGCGGGCCTGGTAGGCGACGGCGGCCTCGCCGGTCATCGCGGCCACCAGGGCGTCGTGCGGCAGGTCGGGCACGGGGCTGGTGATCACGTGTCTGGCGTCCCGGAAGACGGTGACCGTCTGGCAGACCTCGTAGACCTCCTCCAGGTGGTGCGAGATGAACATCATCGTGACGCCCTGCTCGCGCAGCGCCCGCATGCGGTCGAACAGGCGGCTGATGGCCGGGCCGTCCAGCTGGGCGGTGGGTTCGTCGAGGATGATGAATCGCGCGCCGAAGGAGAGCGCCCGGGCGATCTCGACCAGCTGGCGCTGCTCGATGCTCAGGTCGCCCGCCTGGCTGCCGGCGTCGATGGCCACGCCGTACTGGTCGAGGACGTTCTGGGCGCGGGCCCGCAGGGCGCGCCAGTTGATCAGGCGGCCCCCCTCGGTCTGGCGGTTGATGAACAGGTTCTCCGCGACCGTGAGCGCCGGAATGATGGTCGAGCGCTGGTAGACGCAGGCGACCCTGCTCCGCCAGGCGTCGCGGTCGGCGAGCGCGGGCGCGGGCTCGCCCGCGAAGAGCACCTCGCCCTGGTCGGGGCGCTGCAGGCCGGTGAGGATGGAGACGAGCGTGGACTTGCCCGCCCCGTTCCGGCCGACCAGGGCGTGGGTCTGGCCGGCGCCGATGGTGATGCCGGCGTTGTCGAGGGCGACGGTGGGGCCGAAGCGCTTGGTGATATTGCGCGCCTCGACCACCGCCAATTCAGTAGATGTCATTACTTGACCTGGTTACCCCAGAGGTTGGGGTCGTCAACGTTGTCCTTGGTGACGAGGGGGGCCGGCAGCTGGTCCTCCATGCCGTTGGGCAGCTGGATGATCGTGCTGTCGTGGTCGGTCGGACCGGGCTGGAAGGTCTTGCCCTCGATCGCGGCCTTGGCGTAGAAGAGCGCGTACTTGGCGTAGAGGTCGGCGGGCTGGGACACGGTGGCGTCGATCTCACCGGCCCGGATCGCGGCGAACTCCTGCGGGATGCCGTCGTTGGAGACCACGAAGATGTGCTTGGGGTCGGTCGGCGGCACGAGCAGGTTCTTGGCCTTCAGCACCTGCAGGGTGGGGGCCAGGTGCACACCGCCGGCGTGCATGTAGACGCCCTTGATGTCGGGGTGCTGCTCCAGGCGGGTCTGCAGCATGGAGGCGGCCTTGGTGCCCTCCCACTCGGTGGGCTCCTCGAAGACGGTGATGCCGGGGAACTTGGTCTTCATGCAGTCCCGGAACGCCTCGGCCCGGTCGCGGCCGTTGATCGAGGAGAGCGCGCCCATCAGCTGCACGACCTTGCCGGTGCCGCCGAGCTTCTCGCCGAGGAACTCGCAGGCCTTCGTGCCGTACGCCTTGTTGTCGGCGCGCACGACCATGTAGACGTTGCCCTTGTCGGGGCGGGTGTCCACGGTGACCACCGGGATCTTCTTCTCGGCCAGCTGGTCCAGGGTGGCGGCGATGGCGCCGGTGTCCTGGGGGGCCATGATCATGGCCTTGGCGCCCTGGCTGACCAGCGCCTGGGTGTTGGCCACCAGCTTCGCGATGTCGTTCTGCGAGTTGGTCGGGGGCATCAGGTCGACGCCCTGCTCGGTGGCCAGCTCCGGGACGTACTTGTTATAGGAGTTCCAGAAGTCGGAGTCGGCGCGCGGGAAGTCCACGCCCACCTTGCCCCCGGCGGCCGCGGCGGGCGCGGACGCGGCGCCGCTTCCGGCCGTCGTGGGAGCGGGGTCCGCGGACCCGCAAGCGGCGAGCGCCAGCGCGAGCAGGGTGACGCTCGCCGCGACAGATAGGTTTTTCATGCCGATTTGCCTTTCAGGAAATGGGGGGTGATTCATTGGCGGTGTTCCAGACCGGACCCCAGGGGTACGCGAACTCGGCGAGCGATTCCGCCCGCAGGGCCGAACTGAAACCCGGCGCGAGGGGAGCGACATAGCTGCCGTTCTCGATCACGACCGGGTCCACGAAGTGCTCGTGGAGGTGGTCGATGTACTCGATGACGCGGCCGTCCATGGATCCGCTCACCGCGATGAAGTCGAACATGGCCAGGTGCTGGACCAGCTCGCACAGGCCCACGCCGCCCGCGTGCGGGCAGACGGGCACGCCGAACTTGGCGGCCAGCAGGAGGATGGCGATGTTCTCGTTGACGCCGCCCACCCGCGCGGCGTCCAGCTGCAGGAACGAGATCGCGCCCGCCTGCAGAAGCTGTTTGAAGACGATCCGGTTCTGCACGTGCTCGCCGGTGGCGACCGGGATCGGGGCGATCTCGCGGGCGATGGCGGCGTGGCCGAGCATGTCGTCGGGGCTGGTCGGCTCCTCCACCCACCAGGGCTCGAACTCGGCCAGCGCGCCGATCCAGGCGATCGCGGTCTCCACGTCCCAGCGCTGGTTGGCGTCGACGGCGATCGGGAAGCCGGTGCCGCAGACCTCGCGGGCGATGCGCATCCGGCGCTTGTCGTCGTCCAGGTCGGCGCCGACCTTCAGCTTGATCTGGGTGAAGCCCTCGTCGAGCGCCTCCTTGCAGAGGCGGCGGAGCTTGTCGTCGTCGTAGCCGAGCCAGCCGGGCGAGGTGGTGTAGGCGGGGAAGCCGTCGGCGCGCAGCTGCTCGATCCTGGCCCGCTTGCCGGGTTCCGCGGCGCGCAGGATGTCCAGGGCGTCCTGCTGGGTGAGGGCGTCGGTGATGTAGCGGAAGTCGAGGAGGTCGACGATCTCCTCGGGGCTCAGCTCGGCCAGCAGCAGCCAGAGCGGCTTGCCCGCCAGCTTGGCGCGCAGGTCCCACAGGGCGTTCATCACGGCCGAGATGGCCATGTGCATGACGCCCTTCTCCGGGCCCAGCCAGCGCAGCTGCGAGTCGCCGACGATGTCGCGGTAGACCGCGCCCAGGTCGGAGCAGTCCCGGCCCACCACGTACGGCTCCAGCGCCTTGATCGCGGTGGTCTGGATGTCGTTGCCGCGGCCGATGGTGAAGGCGAAGCCGTGGCCCTTGGCGCCCTCGTCGGTGCGGAGCACCACGTAGGCGGCGGAGTAGTCGGGGTCGGGGTTCATGGCGTCGGAGCCGTCGAGCTCGAGTGAGGTGGGAAACCGGATGTCGTGGGTTTCCAGCGCGACGACCCTCATACCACTCCGACCCGATACATCGGATTAATCCCGCCGTCGGAAATCTGGTCACATTTCCAGACATGATCCGGCAAAGATACGGTTACCACGCGGAGAGCGCTGCACTTGCCGCCGTCCACCAGCATTTCGGCACCTGCCGTCTGACCGGTGAGCGCCGGTCTGGCCCGCAACAGATCCACAGAGACTCTCCATACATCCGATGTTTCGTCTCTAAATCATGCCGTTTACTGCTGAGTTACGTCAAGAGTTCCGTCGACAATACATCGGATGACTATGCGGGTGAAGACCGTGCAACGCCGCCGACCGGCGGTGGAAAACCACCGCCGGTCGGACATTAGACGATTTGAAGGGGTGTGCGGGTCTCAGCTCGGTATCAGGTGCCTCAGCTGGGGACCAGGTCGAACTGCTCCCATGGTCCGATGGCTGCCCGGTTGGCGATCAGCGACTGGGCGCCGCCGCCTTCCGCGCAGACGTACATGTTGTTCACCGTGGCCCGCAGGCTGACCGAGCCGTTGGGGTTGTTCACCAGGGCGAACGTCTCCCAGGCGCCGGCCGACGGGCGGTTGGCGATGAGCGGCGCCGCGCCCGCGTTCTCGGCGGCCACGAACTGGTTGTTGACCTGGGCCTTGAGCGCGATGTTGCCGCCGCCCAGGTCGACCCGCTCGAACTTCTGGCCGGTGCCCACGGTGGTGGAGTTGGCGATCAGCGCGACGCCGTTGGCGGCGGTGACGTACTGGTTGTTCGCCCGGGACCGCAGGGCGACGATGTTCCCGGTGGGCGGGGTGCCGCCGGTGGTGACCCGGAGGGCGTCGATCATGCCGACCGAGGTCGTCTTGTTGACCACCCGGAGCGTGTGCTGGCCGCTGGCCAGGCCGGTCTTGGCGTAGACGACCTGCTGGGCCTGGCGGGCGCCGCCCTGGTTCAGATTGACGTTCTGCTGGAACACGTTGTCGAGATAGACATCCATGTTGCCCATGTCGCTGAACCGCTCGGACAGGATCTCGATCCCGGTCCCGGTGAAGGTGTAGGTCGCGGCGGCGTTCACCGTGTTGCTGTGGTGGGTGTCGTCGTTGTAGTCGCCGTAACCCCGCGCGGTGGTGTGGTGCCAGTTGGCGTCGTAGGTGAGGTCGGTGTCGTTGATCAGGCCGCCGCCCGAGCCGCTGCCCAGGCCCAGCGTGGAGGCGGTGCCGGACAGGGCCTTCTGGCCCTGGTTGGCGGTGCCGGTCAGCTGGGTGGCGCTGTAGGCCGACAGCAGCTTGCCGGTGCGCTCCACCACGTAGACCGTGTTGGCGGCGGTGGCGAAGCTGATCTCGGCGGCCGAGCTGGTGGTGATGATCGCGTTGTCGGAGGTGCGGCGGACCCGGACCTGCTGGGTGCCCCACGGGTTGACCACGGTGGCCTGCTTGCCGTACAGCGACTTGAGGCCGACGTACTTGATCTCGCCGCCCTCGCGCTCGGAGCTGACCAGGTGGCCGTCCTTGGCGAGCAGGGTGAACTTGCCGACGAAGGTGGAGTCGCCCGGGACCGCCGGGAAGACCCTGATCTTGTCGTTGTACGACTGCAGCAGCGACTCGTTCATCGCGACCAGGTGGATGCCGAGGTACTCGAAGACGCCGTTGGTGTTGTTGGTCATGCCGTTCGGGTAGTTCTGGTACCGCTGCAGCATGGTCTTCATGCCGTTGTACGTCTGGTCGCCGAGGCCGAGGCGGGCGGCCTGGGCGTGGTCGTTGGACCAGACGTTGCCGTACGGGTGCGGCCGGACGTTCCAGGTCTGCACGGCGGTTCCGTAGTCGGGGTAGCCGATGCCGGTCAGGTCGTACGGCCAGATGATCTCGGCGGCCACGTTCTCGTTGTTGCGGGTCTGCGAGATCGGCGGCTGGTGCGGCTGGTAGGCGTTGTTGACGACGCTGTAGGCGACCAGGTTGTTCAGGATGTTCTGCCAGTCGGCCCGCAGGCCGGCGTCCACGCCCAGCTGCTGGCTCACCGCGATGGTCAGCGGGAACAGCAGCCGCACCGAGGTGAGGTCGGTGATGGCGTTGCGCACGTTCCAGTAGGTCTCGTGCGAGTTGGAGTTGGCCATGTAGTACTTGCCGGTCGCGCTGTCGAAGGACAGCAGCGCCTTGTAGAGCTTCACCGACTCCCGCATGAACGGGTACGCCACGGTCTGCAGGTAGTTGAGGTCGTTGGTGTACCGATACTGCAGGTACATGCTGTAGGCGGCCTCGGTGCCCGTGGACAGGATGTTCTTGGTGTAGTCGCTGTTGATCGTCCCGCGCGCGTTGCCGTCCCAGCCCATCGTCTCGGGCACCCAGAGGGCGTCGGCGTTGTACCGGGTCTGCGTGTACGCCTTCAGCGCGTTGTAGTTACGGCTCTGCAACCGGTTGAACGTGTTGTACATGTCCGCGTGGTTGGACGCCAGGAAGGAGTAGTAGACGTCGCGCTGGTTCCAGTACCAGTACGCGTTACTCCACTTGGTCTGATCCTGCGTCGCCCGGAAGTTGCCGTTGATGAAGTGCGCCGGGTAGTTACCGAAACCCGCGGACGCGATCATGTACGTGCTCAGGTAGTACACGTTCTCCATGTAGTCCGCGTCCTTGGAGCCGTTCGAGTACTGCACGAACGACTTCTCCCAGAACGCGTGCCACCAGTTCTTGTAGTTGGTGAACGTGGTGCTGTAGCCGGTGTTCTTCACGGCGGTCAGCTGGTTGCGCGCCTGGGTCACCGAGTTGAGGCCGGGCGAGTTGATCCGGCTGGCCGCGGTGAACCAGATGGTGTAGCTGGCGGTCGGGGTGATGGTGAAGCGGACCGTGCGGTT
Source organism: Acrocarpospora macrocephala (assembly GCF_009687865.1). Classification (GTDB taxonomy): domain Bacteria; phylum Actinomycetota; class Actinomycetes; order Streptosporangiales; family Streptosporangiaceae; genus Acrocarpospora; species Acrocarpospora macrocephala. The sequence goes on along the minus strand of NZ_BLAE01000066.1, from coordinate 43,452 downwards.
GTTGACGGCCTGGGTGGTGAAGTTCGCGCCCTCGACGCTGGCGGCCAGGGTGTAGCCGAAGTTGTTCGCGTCGGTCTGGCCGCGGCTGATGCCGGCGGCGGTGGCGTCCGCGAAGGAGGTGATGTTCCGCCAGGTGTTGAGGTCGGGCACGTCGGCCATGTTCTGGACCGTGTTCGGGTCCCACATGCTGAGCTCGAACGTGATGTTGGACAGGCCGCTACGGCTGTCGTCCACGTGGATGCCCATCACCTCGGAGCCGGGCGAGCCCATGATGGTGACGGTGCGGTTGTTGTCGTACTTGGTGGTGTGCGTGCCGTCGTACAGGGAGAGGCGCTCCTGGTACGTGCTGTAGCCGCTGTCCATCGCGGGGGTGGTCCGCAGGTTGAGCAGGCCCGCGCCGAAGGCGGACTGCTGGGACAGGTCCACGCCGCCGACCTGCATGGTGAGGCCGTTCTGGTGCCAGACCATCGCGCCGGTCTTGCCGTTGCCCACCGTGAGCCCGTGCAGCGGGTTGGTGTTCGGCCGGTTGTACACGATGTCGTGCTTGGACATGTAGGCCGCGCGGTTGACGTTCAGTGTCCCGCCGGCCTGGTCGAAGGCATGGTCGGTGGTGGAGGCCACGGCCGGCGCCGGCACGCCGGTCAGCCCCAGTCCGGCCGCCAGGAGCGACACCAGCAGGATTCGTTGAAGCCTCATTGACATGATCTCGCTTCCTCGCGACCAGCGAAAGGTTGCGGGGTCGTGCACGGATTGGCGCCGCAATGCGTGACTCTGGGCAGACAGGTGGGGGGTGCGGAGCCTGGCAGAGGGGCCACGAGACGCACGCCCGGCAATCGGCGACCGGGGTACGGCCCGAAGGCCCCTCTGCGCAGCACAGACCCGATGTGCACCACTGGTGGTCAGTGGCCTAGGCCATCGCACCAACACCAGTTCGGGACTGTCAGGCGCAGTTAACATTGGATGTCTTTAGGGCGTCAATAGCCTGCTGGCTGACTACTTATCCAACAAAAGCGATCAGAAATGCCCAGCACCAGGGGCGAGCTGCGGGGATTTTTGTCGAACCACGACCGAAACCCCTATCAACAATCTGTGCATTCATCGGATGTATCAAGATCGTTATTTTTCCGGGCCCTGCTGCCATCGAGTGCAAGATCATTGAGGGCTGAGCATTGACAACAGGCGTTAGGGCGGGTCACGCTACGGTGGCAAAACGTTTTGCACCTCGGAAAGCGGAGGGTGTTGCATGGCGGAGGTCCCTCGCCGGGTCCTGGTCACGGGGGCAGCGGGCCGGTTGGGGCGGGCCACGCTCCGCCTGCTCGCGGCCATGGGCGTCGCGGCTACCGCGCTCGACCAGCGAGATCCCGGCGATGTAGCGGATCGGGTCGTGGTGGGCGGCGCGGGCGATCCGGAGGTGGTGCGGGAGGCGCTCAAGGGCGTGGACGCGGTGGCGCATCTGGCCGCGATTCCGGCGCCCACGCTGGATACGCCGGAAGCGGTCTTCTGCGGGAATACACGGGCGACCTTCGTGGTGCTGGAGGAGGCGGGGCAGGCCGGGGTGTCGCGGGCGGTGGTGGCCAGCAGCCTGTCCGTGCTCGGGTTGCCGTGGGCGGCTCGGCGGTTGCATCCGGCGTACGTGCCGGTGGACGAGGCGCTGCCGGTGCAGATCGAGGATCCGTACGGGCTGTCGAAGCAGGTGGACGAGGCCACGGCGGCGATGATGGCGCGCCGGCACGGGATGACCGTGGTCGCGTTGCGATTTCCGCTGCTGGGCGGGCCTGGCGACAAGTTCGAGGACACCGCGGCGCGGTATGCGGTCTCGCCTGAGTCGGGGGCCAAGGAGCTGTGGACGTACCTGGACAGCAGGGACGCGGCGATGGCCGGGTGGCAGGCGCTCACGCGGCCGATCAGCGGGTATCACGCGGTCTTCGTGACCGCGCCGACGACGCTGGCGCCGCAGCCGACCGAGGAGCTGCTCGGCCGCTACCATCCCGATGTGGAACGCCGATCGCCCCTGCCCGGCCATACCGCGCCCGTGGATCTCGCCGTGGCCGCCGACCTGCTCGGCTTCACCGCCCAGCACCTGTTCGCGCCATGATGGAGGAGACCCAGGCCCCCTGGGCGGCCCGCGACGCCCTGCGCATCACCAGAGTCCGCGCCATCGTCACCGCCCCCGAGGGCGTGCCGCTGGTGGTGGTCAAGGTCGACACCACCGAACCCGGTCTGTACGGCCTGGGGTGCGCCACTTTCACCCAGCGTTTCCACGCCGTGGCCGCCGCGGTCGACCAGCATGTGGCCCCGATGCTGACGGGTCGTCATCCGGCGGACATCGAGGACATCACGCGGATGGTGCACTATTCCTCGTACTGGCGTGGCGGTCCGGTTCTGAACAGCGCTCTCTCCGGTGTGGACCAAGCGCTGTGGGACATCGCGGGCAAACGCGCCGGAATGCCGGTCTACGAGCTGCTCGGCGGCCGGGTTCGCGCCGCCGCCGACACCTACCTGCACGCGGGCGCCGCCACTCTCGAGGAGACCATCGAGCACGCCCGCACCCTGCTGGCCTCCGGCTACCGCCATGTCCGCCTCCAGACCGGCGCACCCGGCCTCGGCCACTACGGCGCGCCAGGATCCCCGGGCGGCTACCCGAATTCGCCCTACCCCGACGGCTGGGACGTCCAGCGCTACCTGCGCGAAACCCCGCTGCTGTTCGAGCGTGCCCGCCAAGAGCTGGGCGAGGAACCGGGCCTGATGCACGATGTGCATTCCCGTCTCACACCCAAGCAAGCGGTTGGCTTGGCCCGCGCACTGGAGCCCTACCGGCTGTTCTTCCTGGAAGACCCGATCGCACCCGAACTCTACGACCGGCTCCCCGAGGTCCGCGCCGCCGCACCAATGCCGATCGCCGCCGGCGAGCAGCTCAGCTCAGTGTCCGACGCGGCTCGCCTGATCACCGGCGGCGGCATCGACCTGCTACGCCTGCACGTCTCCGCGATCGGCGGCCTCACCCCCGCCCGCAAACTCACCGCCCTCTGCGAACTAACCGGCGTCGGCACCGCCTGGCACTCCCCCGCCGACGTCTCCCCCATCGGCGCCGCCGCCAACGTGGCCCTCGACGTCACCTCCCCCGCCTTCCAAATCCAGGAAGGCCACATCTACGCCGACACCGTCCACGAGGTCTTCCCCGGCACAATCCACCCAACAAACGGCTACCTCTACCCAAACAACACCCCCGGCTGGGGAATCGACCTAGACGAGGCCAGAGCGGCAGAACACCCCCCAGTGGCCCACCAACACGAACGCTGGTCCTCCCGAGTCCGCCGCCCAGACGGCGGAATCGAAGCACCCTGAAGCCCGAGAAGCGCTCTGAAGCTTGGGCCCGCAGAGAAATAACTTGCGTGCTCACCAAGGGTTCGCCGAGGTCAGCGGCTTGAGGATCTATGAGTTATTGCTCTGCTGGCCCTTGAACCCACTCAGAATGCCGCCGTCGCTCCATGGCGCCGGTACGGCGGGAACCTTCGCCGTCGCTCCTCGGCGCCGGTACGGCAAGAACCTTCGCCGTCGCTCCATGGCGCCGGTACGGCAAGAACCTTCGCCGTCGCTCCTTGGCGCCGGTACGGCGAGAACCATCGTCGGCGTGATCGGCGCCGGGTAACGGCGAGCAAGCTGGCGACCTTCTCAGATCCCTTAACTTATAGCCGGTGTAAGGAGTGTCTCGATATAAGATCGGTCCATGTCCGAGCAGGTCCCCGATCGCCGTGAACGGCGGAAGGCGCTGACCCGGCGCTCGATCGCCGATACGGCGCAACGCCTGTTCGCGGAGCGCGGTTTCGAGGCTGTCACCGTGGCCGAGATCGCGGTGGCCGCCGATGTGGCCGCGAAGACCATCTTCAACTACTTCCCCACCAAAGAGCAGCTCTTCTTCGACGCCGAGCCAAAGTTGCTGCCGCCCGATCTGCCGGACGCCTCCTGGACCAGCCCGGAGACCCTCCGCCAGGGCCTGGCCGAATGGGCATGCGCGACCGCACCGCTGGCCACCCCGGCTGCACCACCGACCAACCCGACCAGACCGCTCGCCAACCCGGCTGCACCACCGACCAACCCGACCAGACCCCTCGCCAACCCGGCGGGACCGCTGGCCAACCCGGCGGGGTCGCTAGCCAACCCGGCCGTGGCGCTGGCTGAACGCGCGGTTGTCTACCGGGACAGCCCGCTGTTGCGCGCGCACGCGCGGGAGGCGTTCGCGGCGCGCGAGGCCGCGCTATCTCGCGCCATCGAGGCCGGTCATCTGGCGATTTCGCCGGGCGTGATGGCCGCGCTGCTGCTGGCCGCCGTGCGGGAGGCGTGGGAGTCCGCGCTGCTCATGCTGGCCGACAAGGGGAATCCGGGGGACGCGGCGGCGCACGGCAGGCGCATCCTGATGAACGCGCTCGACCTGCTGTCCCGCAACCGCGCGCCGGTCAGGACCCCTCGCCCATCCAGCGCTCCCCTGGACCCGCAGGAGACCCTCAACCTGCTCAACCCGCCCAAACCCGCACAACGCGGCGACCGGGGCGGGGAACGGGTCAGCATCGTCCGGGTCGCCCGGGTCGCCGGGGTGAGCGCGACCACCGTCTCGCACACCCTGAACGGCCGCCGCCCGGTCGCCGCCGAGACCCGCGACCGCGTGCTGGAAGCCATCCGCCAGCTCGGTTACCGCCCGAATGCGCTGGCCAGAGGCCTGCGCACCAACCGCAGCCAGACCATCGGCCTGGTCATCCCGGACATCACCAACCCGTTCTACCCAGCCCTGGCCCGCGGCCTGCAGGACGTGCTCCGACCGGCCGGATACGACGAGATCATCAGCAACACCGACGGCGACCGGACCCGCGAACGCGCCGCCATCGAGCAGATGATCGCCCGCCAGGTGGACGGCCTGGCCTTCGCCGTCTTCCACACCCACGCCGAAGACCTGAACCCGGCCATCGAAGCGGGCATCCCGGTGGTACGGCTGGGCGGCACCCTGGTCCAGGACGGCGTCGACCTGGTCCACAGCGACGACGAGGGCGGCGCTGCCGAGGCCACCCGCTACCTGCTAACCCGCGGCTACCGCCGAATCGGTTTCATCTGCGGACCGAGCGCTGAGGGCCCGGCAGCCGAACGAGTGTCCGGTTACCGGTCCGCGCTACTCGCCGCCGGAGTAGCGACAGACCCGGAGCTCGTGGCGTACACGCACTTCAGCAGGCACGGCGGCGCGGCGGGCGTATCCCGGCTGCTGGACCTGTCCGAACCCCCCGACGCCGTGTTGTGCGCCAACGACCTGATGGCGATAGGCGCCCTCGACGCAGCAGGAGGACGCGGCCTCCACGTGCCAGGAGACCTGGCCGTGATGGGCTTCGACGACATCGACGCGGCCAGCCTGGTCCGTCCCCGCCTGACCACGATGGCGAACCCAGCCAGAGAGATCGGACGCGCATGCGGGATGCGCCTGCTGGAACGCCTCTCCGGCGAGCCGGCCGCACTGATCCCGACGGAGATCGTCATCCCGGCCCGCCTAGTCGAACGCGAGTCCGCGTAACCCTTGACACGTGAATGCACGCGTGTAGATTCCAGGGTCAGTCTTAACGATTTGCGTCATCCATCACTCGGAAGGGTCCTGATGACTTATCGAGCGCGAATCCTCACGGTGGCCCTGTGCGGAGTGCTGGCGGCGGCGTGTTCCACCGGCGCGCAGCCTGCCGCGGAAGGGAGCCAGGCGGCGGGGCAGTCCTTACGGATGTGGACGTTCAAGCAGTCCCATGCCGACGCGCTGAACAAGGCGGCGGCGCAGTTCAAGACCGACACGGGGATCAGTGTCGTGGTCGAGGCGGTCACTCCGGACGACGTGTTCAAGGCCAAGGTGCAGAGCGCGGCCCAGACCGGCGACCTGCCCGACGTGCTGGAGGTGCACGCGGGCGGCGAGGACCGGGAGATGGGCGCGTCGGGGCTGCTGTCCGACCTGTCGGCGGACGTCGGCGCGGAGTGGCTGAACCGGCTGCTGCCGACCACCAGGGAGGCCGGTCTGATGAGCCAGGCCGTCATCGACCGGGCCGCGGCCGACTCGCCGTTCAAGCAGGTCAAGGCGGGGACGCTGTTCAGCGTGCCGTTCACGGCCGGCGCGTTCGGCATCGTCTTCGCCAACAAGGAGAAGCTCGCCGCCGCGGGGCTCAGCCCGGACACGCCGCCCAAGACGTGGGAGGAGTTCCTGGCCGCGCTGAAGGCGACCACCGAGAAGGAGCCGGACGCGGGCGGGCTCTCCCTCGGCCTGAAGGTGAGCCAGACCGGCTTCAACTGGGTGTATCAGCCGCTGGCCCACTCCTACCTGGGCCGCGACCGGTTCCAGGCGCTGTTCGCCAAGGGCGCCGCGCAGGGCTTCGGCTCCCCTGACGGCGTCAAGACCCTGGAGCTGTACGGGCAGCTCACGCCGTACTGGATGCCCAGCTCCACCACGCTCAACATCGACGAAGCGGACATCGCGTTCGCGCAGGGCAAGTCGGCCTTCAATGTGGGCGGCACGTTCACGCTCGCGTTCCTCGCTCAGAACGGCATGTCGCCGGACAAGGTGCTCGCCTTCCCGATCCCGCCCTCGGCCGGCGGGCAGCAGAAGGAGATCGCGATGGCGCCGCTGGCGCTGACCTCGCTCGGCGTCACCGCCACCACTGAGAACCGGGAGGCGGCGATCAAGTGGATCGACTTCGCCACCTCGGCCAAGGGTGCCGGGATCGTCGCCTCGGCTTCGCTCGACCTGCCCGCCACCGACCTGGGCACGGACGCGGCGAGCCTGGTCGGCCCCGACCTGGCGGCCCTGCAGAAGTACTTCACCGGCACCCCGGAGAGCACCTACGACGCGGCCGACAACACGTTCTTCCCGCCGGACTACGACCAGGTCAAGCCGGGTGACGCGATGGTCAGGCTGAGCCCGCTGAAGGAGCGCACCCCCGCCCAGGCCGGATCCGAACTCGACGAGATCTTCGGCGCGATGTGGAAATCGTCGGAATGATCACCCAGCACGTGGCCGGGCGGCGCAGGCCGCCCGGCCGGTGGCGGGCCGCCCTGACCGGGTGGGCGTTCGTCTTCCCCGCCGTGGCCCTGTTCGCGGTGATGGGCGTCTACACGATCGGCAGCGGCCTGGCGCTCAGCTTCGCCAAGTGGAACGGCTTCACCCCGAACTGGATCTGGGTCGGTTTCGACAACTACCTCGACCTGCTCTACGCCGATCCGTCGCTGGCTCCCCCGCTACGCAAGGCGGCCTGGAACACAGGACAGGTGATGGTGCTGGTGCCGCTGCTCACCGTCGCCATCTCGCTGCCGCTCGCCGTCGTGCTCAACTCGGTGAAACGGCTGCGGGCGGTCTTACGGTCGGTGTATTTCCTGCCGTACGTCACGAGCGGCATCGCCGTGTATTACGCCTGGCGGTACATCCTGGAGCCCGACGGCGCGATCAACCTGCTGCTGCGCTCGCTGGGACTGGGCACGCTGGCGCAACCCCAAGGGTTCCTGGGCAACCCGTCGACCGCGCTGCCGACGCTGATCGTCGTGCTGGTGTGGTCGAGCGTGCCGATCGCGACCCTGCTCTACCTGACCGGCCTGCAGACCATCGACCCCGCGCTGTTCGAGGCCGCGCGGATCGACGGCGCGGCGCCGCGCCAGCTGCTGCGCCGGATCACCTGGCCGCTGCTGACGCCGCTCACGGCCGGGATCGTGCTGCTGGGGATTCGTGACTCCCTGCACGGCTTCCAGATCTTCCTGATCATGACGGACGGCGGGCCCGGCGGGCATACCGACGTGCTCGGGCTGCAGTCCTACCGGCTGGCGTTCTTCAAAGGGTTGGCCGCCACCCTCGGGGTGTCGAGCGCGCTCGGCTGGCTGCTGTTCGCCGGCGCGCTGCTGCTGACGCTGGCCAACGCGCGACTGCTGAGGAGGGTCCGATGAGAGCCGGCCGGATCGCGGGGTACGCGGTGCTCACGGCCTACGCCGTGATCAGCGTCTACCCGTTCCTGTGGATGGTGTCGGGCGCGGTCAAAACCCGCGAGGAGGTGCTGGAAGGCGGGCATCTCATCCCCCGGCTGCCGACCTGGGAGACCCTGGTCACCACCTGGAACCAGCTGCACTTCGTGGAGTACTTCCGCAACAGCCTGGTGGTGACCGGGCTGACCGTGCTCGGGGTGCTGGTGGTGTACTCGCTGGCGTCGTACGCGTTCGCGGTGCTCGACTTCCCCGGGCGGCGGGCCCTGTTCTGGTTCTTCGTGTCGCTGCTGTTCGTGCCCGGGATCACGATGCTGCTGCCGGTGGTGATCCTGGAGAAGAACCTCGGCATCCTGGGGTCGCACCTCGGGCTGGTGCTGCCGTTCGTGAACGGGACGGCGCCGCTGACCGTGTTGCTGCTCACGGGGGCGTACCGGTCGATTCCGAAGGAGCTGCGGGAGGCGGCGCGGGCGGACGGCGCGCGGGAGGCGCGGATCTTCTGGTCGGTGTATCTGCCGCTGGCGCGGCCCGCGCACATCACGATCGCGGTGCTGACCGCGGTGCCGACCTGGAACGAGTACGTGCTGACCCGGGTGTCGATCAACGACCCGTCGCTCTACACGCTGCCGCTCGGCCTGCAGTCGCTGATCTCCAGCCAGGTGCCGCGCTACAACGAGGTGATGGCGGCCTCGCTGATCATCGTGCTGCCCGTTATCGCCCTGTTCCTGTTCCTTCAGAGGTATTTCGTGAACGGCCTGCTGGGGGCGATCAAGGGCTGATAGCACCTTGCAAGCGGGCGTCTACTCGCAAATGCGGCAATACCGGGGAACCCGAGAACGGCCGCATGAGCAAGGAAGACACCTATGGGACGCGCCGCCCGAACCACAACGACGTTGGCTGTCGCAATCCTGGCCACAGCACTCGTTCTCCCCACCCAGGCAGCGCTGGCCGACGTCCCGCCCACCTACAACGACGGCACGCCGTCCACCGGCGACACCGGCGACCAGCCGGGCCGCGGCGACGAGGAGATGCCACCGGCCCCGCCCGGTCTCGAGGGCTACTACACCCAGCAGCTGATCTGGACCGACTGCCAGAAGGGCGTCCAGTGCGCCCAGCTGACGGTCCCGCTCGACTACGCCAGGCCCGAGGCCGACCAGATCAAGATCGCCGTCCTGCGCCTGCCGTCCACAGGCGAGGGCGAGAAGATCGGATCGCTGCTGACCAACCCCGGCGGCCCCGGCCGGTCCGGAGTGGAGTTCGTCTTCGGAAGCGCCCCGCTGTTCCAGCGGCTCCGGCAGAACTTCGACGTGATCGGCTTCGACCCGCGTGGCGTGAACCTGTCCACGCGCCTCGACTGCCTGACCGACAAGGAGCGCGACGCCGAGATCGCGATGGACATCACCCCCGAGACCAAGGCGGAGATCAGGTTCCTCGAGAACACCGCCCAGCGCTTCGTCCAGGCCTGCCGGACGCGCTCGCCGAAACTGATCGGCCACATCGGCACCATGAACGCCGCCAGGGACATGGACATCCTGCGAGCCGCCCTCGGCGACCCCAAGATGAGCTACCTGGGCTTCTCCTACGGCACCTACCTGGGCACCGTCTACGCCCACCTGTTCCCGACCCGGATCCGCGCGCTGGTCCTGGACGGGGCGATGGACCCGACCAAATCCCAGACCGAGCAGAACACCGGCCAGAGCAACGGATTCGCCGAAGCCTACGCGTCCTTCCTGAAGGACTGCTTCAAGCGGAAGGACTGCCCGTTCAAGGGCCGCGGCACCGACGCCGACCTCCTGAAGGCGGCGAAGCGCACCAACGCGATGTTCCTCAAAGCCGACAAGACTCCGTTCTCCACCACCATCGACGACCGTAAGGTCACCATGAACGTCGCGCTGTGGGGCTGGCGGTCGGCGCTGTACAGCAAGTTCACCTGGCCGCAGCTGCGGGTGGCGCTGACCCAGGCGTTCCGGGGCGACGGCACCGGCCTGATCCAGTTCTCCGACATCTACTTCCAGCGCGCCGCCGACGGCACCTACACCAACGCCGACCCGGCGTTCCGGGCCATCAACTGCCTGGACAACCCGCGCCCGAAGCGGAACAAGTTCGACGAGTGCTCGCTGTGGCCCGCCAAGGTCACGCCGGTCCCCCGGTCCATGCGGGCCAAGGGCGCGCCGCCCATCCTGGTGGTGGGCACGACCCGGGACCCGGCCACGCCGTACCGCGAGGCGGTGGCCCTGGCCAAGCACCTGACCTCCGGCGTGCTGCTCACCAACGACGACGACGGGCACACCGCCTACGGCAACTCCTTCTGCTCCTCCGACGTCATCGACAAGTACCTGATCACCTTGGAGACGCCCAAGAAGGGGTTCGTCTGCAAGCAGGAGGCGCAGGTCTGATCACGTGGCTGCTCGCCCGAACTCCGGGCGAGCAGCCACGCATCCTGTGGTAGATCATTTGGCGCCAGGGTCGTGGCATCTTCCGCATCGGTATACTTGCCGCTGGCTCGCCCAGCGCACATCACCATCGCGGTCCTGACCGCCGTGCCGACCTGGAACGAGTGCGTCCTGACCCGGGTGTCCGTCAACGACCCCGCGTGCTACCGCCCAGGAATCTGATCCCCAGCCAGGTCCCCCGCCACATCGAGGTCATGGCCGCGTCCCGTTCCTCCAGCGCTCCAATGGCCTCATGGGAGCGATCAAGGAATAGCGACCCCAAGAACCCCGCAAGCGCGGGATGCGCCGATTCGGGTTGAGCCTGCTATCCGAATCAACCCCGAAGGACACGGATATGGGACGCGCATCCCGACTTATCACGATGCTGGGCGTGGGCCTGCTCGCCACGCCCTTCGCGTCGCCGGCCCGGGCCAACCAGCCCGCAACCGAGAAGCCCGATCTGGGCAGGTTCTACACCCAACGGCTCAGCTGGACCGGCTGTGGCGACGGTTTCCAGTGCGCGAGGCTGACCGTGCCGCTGAACTACCGCGACGCCGGTGGGGAGACCATCCAGCTTTCGGTGATCCGGCTGCCGGCCGGCGGCGGCAAACGCATCGGCTCCCTGGTCACCAACCCCGGCGGCCCGGGCGGGTCGGGGCTCGAGTTCCTGCGCGGCGGCAAGGGCACCTTCAGCCCGGCCTTGCGGGCCCAGTTCGACCTGGTCAGTTTCGACCCGCGCGGGGTGGGCGAATCGGCGCCGGTGCGCTGCCTGACCGGCCCGGAGCAGGACGCGTACTTCGCCGTGGACGACACCCCCGAGACCAAGGCCGAGGAGCGGGCGCTGGCCACGGCGGACCGCGATTACCTGAAGGCTTGCGCGCGCAACTCCGGCCGCCTGCTGCCGCATGTGGGCACGCTCAACGCGGCCAGGGACATGGACGTGCTGCGGGCCGCGCTCGGCGACGAGCGGATGACCTACCTGGGCTTCTCCTACGGCACCTACCTGGGCGCGGTCTACGCCGACCTGTTCCCCAAGCGGGTCAGGGCGATGACCCTGGACGGCGCGATGGACCCGGCGCTCACCGGCAACGAGGCGGCCGCGGGCCAGGGCAAGGGCTTCGACGTGGCCTACACCGCCTTCGTGACGGACTGCTTCAAGGCCGCGAACTGCCCGTTCAAGGGGCGTACCGTGGCCAAGGCGTTCACCGAGACCAGGAAACTGCTGAAGCGGGCCGACCGCGAAGCGCTCCCCGCCACAACGGACGGCAGGAAGGTGACCGAGCCGGTGGTTCTGACCGGCATCATGTCCGCCCTGTACGACTCCGACAGCTGGCCGGACCTGCGGGTGGCACTGGCCGGGGGATTCGGCGGCGACGGCACGGCACTCCAGGCGCTGGCCGACTCCTACCACGAGCGGGGACCGGACGGAACGTACAGCAACATCGACGACGCGTTCCGCGCGGTCAACTGCGCCGACCGGCCGCGGGGCACGCCGGTCGCCTCCTCCGGAAACGCCGGGAAAGGCGGGAAAGGCGGGAAGCCGGAGCTGTTCGGCGACTACTTCTCCGACGGAGACGACACCGCCGACGAGTGCGCGGAGTGGCCGGCCAAGCCGTCCCCGGTGCCCCAGTCGCTACCGGCCAAGGGCTCGGCGCCCATCCTGGTGGTGGGCACGGTACGCGACTCGGCCACGCCGTACGAGCAGGCCAAGGCGCTGGCGCGGCAGTTCGAGTCCGGGGTGCTGCTCACCTTCGACGGGGACGGGCACACCGCCTTCTTTCAGTCCAGGTGCGTGAACGGCCAGGTCAGCGCGTACCTGCTGACGGGGAAGGCGCCCAGGAACGGGGCCGTCTGCGCGGCGGGCACCTGATCACGGGGGCTGCTCGCCCGAACCCCGGGCGAGCAGTTCCACCGGGACCGTGACCCGGTGGACCGGGCGGTTGTGGTCGGCGATGCGGGCCCTGAGCAGGTCGATGGCGGTGGAGCCGATGGCCTGGTCGTCCTGGGCCACCACGGTCAGGTCCGGCCGTAACAAGGTGGCCAGCTCGGAGTCGTCGAACCCGACGATGGCCACCCTCCTGTCGTCGAAGCTGCGGACCACCTCGACGCTGATCGTGGCGTTGCCCGTGATGATCGCGGTCGCCGGATCGGGGCCCTCCAGCGCGGTGGCCAGGGCGTGCACGATCCTGGCCGGTTCGATCGGGCCGGTGTGGACCATGCCGTCCAAGGCCGCTCCGGCCTCGGCGGCGCAGGCGCGGAACGCGGTGGCACGTTCCTGGGCGGTGAAGATGCGCTCGTCGTCGCCGACGTAGGCGATGCGGCGGTGGCCGTGCGCGGCCAGGTGCGCGTACGCCGCCTGGATGCCGGCCACGTTGTCGGAGATCACGCAGTCCACGTCCAGGCCGAGCACCGGCCGGTCCACGGCGACCAGGCAGAGCCCGGCGGCCAGTTCCGGCAGCAGGTAGCCGTGGTCGGCGCCGATCGGCTCCAGCACGATCCCGTCGAAGCGGCGGCGGCACATCGACTCGACCACCCGGCGTTCCAGCCGTTCGTCGTCCTCGGTGGAGGCGGCCAGCACCATCAGGTCGGCCGCCCTGGCCGCCCGCTCGACGGCGCGCAGCACCGGGTTGACGTGGGAGAGCTGGCGGACGGCCGCGCCGAGCGTGCCGGTCACGCCCAGGCGCAGGTGCCGGGCCCGCTCGTCCGGCCGGTAGTCGAGCGCGGCGATCGCGTCGTGCACCCGTTTGGCCAGCTCGGAGCCGACCGTCGCGTCGTCGTTGACCACCCGCGAGACCGTGCGCAGGGCCACGCCCGCCTCCCGGGCCACGTCGACCATCGTCGGCCGCCGGGTCCTGCCGCGCTTGTTCACCTCACCGTGCATGTGCCCATCATTCTCATGATCGCCGTTCTTGGCCATCCGGGGGATGTGACCAATTCGTTGCCGTCCTCGCTCTTTGAAACCTCGCAGTAACACTCTACCTTTCGGGATAACGTTATCTCACCCCGGCTCCGGGGAGCCGAACTGGAGCAAGGAGGGCTGTGCAGTGCGCAGATCCACTTTTGTGCGCAGATCGATAGCATTAACGGTGACCAGCATGCTGGTGGCCGCGGGTTGCGGAATGGGTACGCAGGAGCCGTCCGGCGCGCCCGCCGCCAGCGGGGCGGCGGCCGAGGTCGAGCTGTCCTTCCTGGTCTTCGAGACGCCCAACCTGAACGCGGCGTTCTGGGACGCCGCCATCGCCCGGGCCACCGCCAAGGTACCGGGGGTGAAGATCAAGAAGCTGGTCACGCCGAACGTGGACCGGACCGCGTACGCCAAGCAGCTCGACGCCGCCGGAAACCTGCCGGACATCCTGCAGTCGGTCAACCCGGCCGGATTCGCCGAGGCGGGCAAGCTCGCTCCGTTCACGCCGGAGGAACTGGCCAACTTCACCGCGCCGGCGGCGGGGGCGATCGACGGCAAGGTGTACCAGTTGCCGTACAACACGCAGGTCATCCCGGTTGTCTACTACAACAAGGACCAGTTCTCCAAAGCGGGTATCACCGCGACGCCCACGACGTACCAGGAGCTTCTAGACGCGTCGGCCAAGCTGAAGAAGGCCGGGTTCACCGCGATGATCGTCAGCGGTGGCGGCGCGGACACCTGGGCGGACATGTATCCGCTGACCGGCACGGTGGCCACCGACGTCTACAAGAAGACGCCGGACTGGCTGGTCCAGCGGCGCACCGGCGCGGTCAAGTTCAGCGACCCCGACTTCGTGAAGGCGGCGGGCAAGATCGCCGATCTGGCCAAGAACGGCTACATCGACAAGGCCGGGCTTAGCCGCTCCTACGCCGACGGCGAGCAGGCCTTCCGGGACGGCAAGGGCGCCATGTATCCGATGGGCTCGTGGTTCGCGACCTCGGCCGACAACAACAAGCCGAGCTTCGAGATCGGCGCGTTCCCGTGGCCGTCCGACGACGGCTCCCCGGTCACCCCGACCTTCACCGGCGGCGGCACCCTGGTCAGCTCCTCGGCGAAGAACGTCGAGCTGGCCAAGAAGTGGGCGCTGGCGTTCGACGAGGACAAGGAGAACAACGACGCCTTCGTCAAGGCCGACGGGTCGATCCCGGCGATCAAGGGCTATGTCCCGCCGACCGACATGGGCCCGGTCTACCAGGCGACCGTCGCGATCTACGACCAGGGCATGAAGGACGGGTCGATCGTCAACGCCTTCTCCCAGGAGGCCGGGGACGCCTCGCTGCCGCCGGGCCTGGCCGACGCCGCGGCGACGGCGGTGCAGGACCTGATCACCGGCAAGAAGACGGCCGAGGAGTTCGCGGCCTACCTCGACGAGCAGTACGCCAAGGCAACCCAGTAGATGGCTGACACCAAGCACGCGGTTCGTGGCGAGCCCGCGCTCGCCACGCCGCCGCGCACATCCCGGGCTCGGCGATCGGCCCGAGCCCGGCTGACGCCGAAGCTGGGGCGCTTCGCCCTGTTCGCCCTGCCCGGTCTGCTGGCGTACGGACTGTTCGTCCTGCTGCCCATCCTGATGACGGGCTACTACAGCTTCACCAACCGCAACCCGTTCAACCCGCCGACCGAGTTCGTCGGGTTCCGGAACTACGTCACGCTCGCGAGCGACCCGGAGTTCCTGCAGGCGCTCGCCAACACAGTGATCATCACGCTCATCGTGACCGTGCTGGCGAACGTGGGCGGGCTGCTGATCGCGATGTTGCTGGACCGGCCGTCCAAGCTCTACCTGGCCCTGCGCGGGGTGTTCTTCACCCCGGTGGTGCTCAGCTCGGTGGTGATCAGCGTCATCTGGCGCTCTGTGCTCACCGACGACGGGCTGCTCAACTCGGCGCTGCGCGGCCTGGGCGTGGCGAACCCGCCCGGCTGGCTGTCGGATCCCGAGCTGGCGCTGTACTCGATCGCGTGGATCATCACCTGGCAGATGCTCGGCTTCTGCGTGGTGGTCTACCTGGCGGGGCTGCAGGGCGTGCCGCGGGAGCTCCAGGAGGCGGCGGCCATCGACGGCGCCGGCGGCCTGGCCCGGTTCAGGAACGTGACCTGGCCGATGCTGGCCCCGGCGCTGACCATCAACACCGTGATGCTGCTGATCACCGGCTTCAAGGCGTACGACCAGATCCAGGTGATCACCAACGGCGGTCCCGGCACCGGGGCGACCGCGACCATGGCCTTCCAGGTCGTGAAGGAGGCCTTCGTCGGCAACCGGATCGGCTACTCCTCGGCGCTGGCCGCGGTGATGCTCGCGCTGGTCGCGGGCGTCTCGGTGGTCGTGCTCCGGGTGCTCCAGCGACGTGAGGTGACGCGATGAGAGAGGTGACTCAGTGATCGACGCGCGCACGCATGCCTGGCTGCGGCCCCTGGTCGCGATCTTCGTGGGCGCGGCGTTCTTCCTGCCGCTCTACCTGATGCTGGTGAACGTCTTCAAACCGGGCGAGGAGATCCTGCCGAGCCCGGCCAGCCTGCCGCTGCCGCCGACGCTGGAGAACATCAGCGGGGTGTTCGCCCGCGAGGACAACCTGTTCACCTTCGGCCTGGTCAACAGCATCGCGGTGACCGCGCTGTCGATCACGATCCTGACCGTGCTGTCGGCCATGCTCGGCCACTACCTGGCCCGCTCGACCCGGCTGTTCGCGAAGGTGCTGCTGGTGACGTTGCTGTGCGGGCTGATGATCCCGATTCCGGTGATCCTGTCCCCGGTGACGTCGGTGCTGAAGGCGTTCGACCTGATGGCGACGTTGCAGGGCCTGGTGCTGGTGAACGTCGGCTACTACGTGCCGTTCGGCGTGCTGCTGTTCATGGGGTTCGTCAAGGGCGTGCCGCGCGAGCTGGAGGAGGCGGCCGAGCTGGACGGCGCGAGCAGGTTCCGGGTGTTCTGGCAGGTCGTCTTCCCGCTGCTGCGCCCGGCCTCGGCCAGTGTGCTGATCTTCCTCGGGGTGTGGATCTGGAACGACTTCCTGACCCCGCTGATCGTGCTGGGCCCGGACAGCGGCACCACGGTGACGGTCGGCGTCTACCGGGCGATCGGCCAGTACGAATCCGACTTCGGCGACCTGTTCGCCTTCATGTTCCTGGCCACCCTCCCGATCCTGATCTTCTACCTCGCCCTGCAGAAGAACTTCGTGAAGGGCCTGACCGGAGGCGCGGTCAAAGGTTAGCCGCGCCTTTCGTCCCGTTCCCTCTCTTTGCAAAGGCTCTCCATGCTGACCATCGACGCCGTCGAGTCCACCGAGCTGTTCGCCGGGCCCGACGACGCCCCGCGCCAGATCCTCCGGGTCCGGACCTCCGCCGACTCCCCGATCGACCTGCGCGTCTCGGGCGACGCCGAGGGACACCTGACCGGCGTCCCCGGCACCGGCCTGCACGAGATCCCGGTGACCACCGGCGCGCCGCCCGGCTCCGTGCTGTCCGTCGTGGTGACGGCCTCCGGCCCCGCCGGTACGGCTACCGCCCCCGGCTCCCTCACCGTCGCCGAACCCGGCTGGACGGTGTTCCTGGTGTCGCACTTCCACTACGACCCCGTGTGGTGGAACACCCAGGCCGGGTACGCGAGCGAGTGGGACGCCCTACCCGACGCCCAGGACGTGCGGATGAGCTTCCAGTTCACCGCGTTCCAGCTGATCGACGCGCATCTGGAGCTGGCCAGGCGGGATCCCGACTACCGGTTCGTGCTGGCCGAGGTGGACTACCTGAAGCCGTACTGGGACGCGTTCCCGGAGAACCGGGAGATCATCGGGAAGCTGGTCGGCGCGGGCCGGTTGGAGATCATGGGTGGCACGTACAACGAGCCGAACACCAACCTGACCGGGGCGGAGACGACGATCCGGAACGCGGTGTACGGGGTCGGGTTCCAGCGGGACATCCTGGGGGGCGCTCCGGCTACGGCGTGGCAGCTGGACTCGTTCGGGCACGATCCGCAGTTCCCCGGGTTGATGGCGGACGCGGGGCTGACCTCCAGCGCGTGGGCGCGGGGGCCGTTCCACCAGTGGGGTCCGACGCTGGAGATGGGGACCTATGACACCCCGCACGGCGACCCGTCGGGGATGCAGTTCCGCAGCGAGTTCGAGTGGATCTCGCCCAGCGGGCGGGGGCTGCTCACGCACTACATGGCGGCGCACTACAGCGCGGGCTGGTCGATGGACTCCGCGCAGACCCTCCCGGACGCGGAGGAGTCGGTCTACGGCCTGTTCCTGCGCATGAAGAAGGTTTCCGCCACCAAGAACGTGCTCGTCCCCGTCGGCACCGACTACAGCCCGCCGAACAAGTGGCTGACCGAGATCCACCGCGACTGGCCCACCCGCTACGCCTGGCCGAAGTTCGTGTGCGCGCTGCCCCGGGACTTCTTCGCGGCGGTGTCGGCGGAGCTGGCCGAGACGGGAGCCCGGCTGTCGCCGCAGAGCCGGGACATGAACCCCATCTACACCGGCAAGGACGTCTCCTACATCGACACCAAGCAGGCGCAGCGGGCGGCCGAGAACGAGCTGCTGGACGCGGAGAAGTTCGCCGCGCTGGCCTGCCTGGCGGGGGACGCCGGCTATCCGGAGGCCGCGCTGGACAAGGCGTGGCGGCAGCTGGTGTACGGCGCGCACCACGACGCGATCACGGGGACCGAGTCGGATCAGGTCTATCTGGATCTGCTGGCGGGGTGGCGGGAGGCGTACGACCTGGCCAGGCAGGTGCACGACGGCGCGATCCGGCACCTGGCGGCCCGGGTGGACAACCGGGCCGGGGGCGAGGGGCATCGGGTGACGGTGTTCAACGCGCTGGCCTGGCCGCGTACGGACGTGGTCCGGGTTAGCGTGCCCGCGCCCTTTCGCGGTCTGACCGACGAGCATGGCGTGCCGGTCCCGGCCGTGGTGGAGGGCGAGGACGGCGAGCGGGCCGAGATCGTGTTCGTGGCGGAGGTGCCTTCGCTGGGCTACCGGACATACGTGCTGGCCGGGTTCCCGCACCCGGTTCCGGCCACGGTCGATCCGACGCGGTGGCGGGACGTGGACCGGGTCACGATCGCCAACGGTCACCATCGGCTGACCGTCGATCCGGCGCGTGGCGGCGCCGTGGTCAGCCTGGTGGACATGGCGACCGGCGATGAGCTGATCACGCCGGGCGAGGCCGGGAACGAGATCGTGGTCTACGAGGAGTATCACGAGCATCCCGTCTTCCGTGAGGGCCCTTGGCATCTGCTGCCCACCGGAGCGTCCGCGGGTTCGGCGTCCGCTCCGGCGCTGTCGGTGCGGGCCGAGCGGTCTCCTCTCGGGGAGCGGATCACCGTCACCGGTGCGCTCGGGACGATCCGGTACACCCAGGTGATCACGCTGTGGCACGGCGTGAACCGGGTGGACTGCGTGACGCACCTGGACGGTTTCGACGGGTCCGACCAGCTGCTGCGGCTGCGCTGGCCGTGCGCGATCCCGGGAGCGAAACCGGTCTCGGAGGTCGGGCACGCGGTGGTGGGACGGCCGTTCGCGCACCCGGACGTGGACGCCGCCCGCCATCCGTGGACGCTGGACAACCCGGCGTACCAGTGGTTCGGGCTGAGCTCGATGGCGCGGGTGTCGGCGGGTGCGGCCTTCGGGGTGGCGGAGATCGTCGTGCCGCGTGAGGAGGACACCGCCGAGCTGGGCCGCGACCTGGCGATCCGGCTGGCGCAGTCGGGGGTCACCGCGACCACGACGCACGCCGAGGGCAACCGTTATGGGCTGCTCTCGTTTGACTCCAACCTGCCGGACGTGCGCATTGTTATCGGCGGGCCGCAGGATAACGTTTTCGCGGCCGAGGTTCTGGCGGATTCGCGCCATCGGGCGGAGCTGGAGCGGCTGCTGGCCGCCGGGGAGCCCGGGGTGTTGTGGATCCCGGCTGCGCGTGGCCCGGCCGAGACGTTCCGGCCGGACGCGGACCTGCGGGCGGCCGGCGACCTGCCGGTGCTGGTGATCGCGGGTCCCGACCTGCGGGCCGCCGTCGCGGCCGTGGTGGCCGACCTGGCCGACTCGGTCATCGAGGTCGCCTGCGCGGTGGATCCGGGCGAACCGGCTGAGAACCGCACGGTGGCCGTGCTCAACCGGGGCATTCCGGGCTTCGCCGTGGACACGGAGGGGCGGTTGCACCTGTCGTTGATGCGTTCGTGCACCGGCTGGCCGTCCGGGGTGTGGATCGACCCGCCGCGGCGGACCGCGCCGGATGGCAGCGGTTTCCAGCTCCAGCACTGGAGCCACTCGTTCGAATACGCGCTGGCCTCTGGGGCGGGCGACTGGCGGGACGCGGGTGTGGTGGCGCGCGCGCACGACTTCAGTCACCCGCTCCGGGCGGTCGTCGAGGAGGCGCACGACGGCCCTCTCCCGGCGACCGCGTCGCTGCTGACCGTCGAACCGGCGGGCGAAGCCGTGCTCGCGGCGTTCAAGGCGGCGGGCAACCCCACCGCGCACGGGCGCGGCCAGGCGGAACCTGGCAGTTTCACGGCACGGCTGTACGAGCCGCACGGCCGGGACGTCTCCTTCCAGCTGAGCTCGCAGGTCCCGTTCGTGACGGCGGCCCTGGCCGACGTGCTGGAGGTGGAGACGGGCGAGGCCAAGACCCGCGACGGCGCCCTGCACGCCGCGCTCGCCCCTAGCCAGATCGCCACCTATGTCCTGCACACTGACACCGATGAGGAGGGTTCCGAGTCTCTCGGGCGCGACGCGGAGCCCGCCCAGCCGGTTTTCTCCCGGTTCTGGCTGCACAACCGGGGCTCGGGGCCGATCGGTTACCAGCCGATGAGCGTGCACGCCCGCCTCGACGGCGGCACCGTGCACGTCACCCTGGCCAGCGACCGCACCGACATCGAGGCCGAGGGCAAACTCCAGGTCGTCCCGCCGCCCGGCTGGGACGCCTCCCCTGCCGATCAGGTGGTACGGCTCGCGCCCGGCGACTGGACCGGCTTCGATGTGACGCTCACCCCGCCGGGGGAACCCGAACCGGGGCCGTGGCCGGTGGCCGTACAGCTGGAGCACGGCGGGCAGGTCCATGAGGATGTGGTCTTCGTCGGCGGGCAGCCCGGCGCGGGGGCGCTGCTGGTGGACGTGGAGCCGATCGAGCTCGCGCCGGGGCAGCGGGCCCGGTGGACGGTCGGGCTGCGGAACACCGCGCGGTTCGACATCCGGGGTGAGGCCCAGGTGATCAGCCCGTGGGGCACCTGGGACCTGGCCGGGCCCGGTGTGCACCCGATCGCGGTGGCCGCCGGCTCCCGGGACCGGTTGACCGTGGACATCGACGTGCCGCTCGGGGCCCGGCCGGGGACCTGGTGGCTGCTGGTCAAGTGCATGTGGTTCGGGCGGGTGTCGTACTCCCCGGCGGTGCCGATGGTGATCCGGTGATCGCCGCCCTGGTCGGCGAGACGCCGATCACCGTCGAGACGGTCGAGCGGCGGGTACGGCGCCTGCGCCAGGGCCCGCGCGGGGAACTCCTGCCCGCCGACGGCACGGCGGAAGGGCGGCAGCTGCGCCGCTGGGTCACCCAGATCCTCATCGCCGAGCAGATCGTGGCCGACGAAGCCGCCAGGCGCGGGATCGTGCCCGGCGGCCCGCCGCTGGAGCTCACCCCGACCGCCCGGCTGGAACTCGGCAGTGTGATGGCGGCCGTCCTGTCCGGCAACCCCCTCGCGCAAGCCCTGTACCGCGCCCTCACCGCCCACCAGCTCATCCCAGAAACCGAAATTTCCCAATATTTCTCGAACAATCAAGATCGGTATCGCGGAATCACGTACGAGCAGGCGGCGCCCGGGATCCGGGCGGACCTGCTGGGCGCGCGGCGGCGCCGTCAATTCGCGCTGTGGGCCGATGCCCGCTGCGCCCGGGCGACCCTTCTGCCCGGATTCGAACACCCCGGGGATATTCGGCACCCGGATCACACCCACCGCCACTGAAGCACTGAAGAGAGGCACCATGAAGCGACGCCGGGGCGGGTTCTTACCCGCCGCCATCGCCTCCGCACTTCTCGCCACCCTGCTGGCCGCCGAGCCAGCCGCAGCCGCCACCCCGACCCCGGATCAGCAGTGGACCGCGGTCCAGCAGCTGGTTGGCGCCGTCAAGGGCCGCTGGACCAGCCAGAACTACGCCGGTTTCGTCAGCCGCACGATGCCGGAGACCGCGCTGGCCGGCAACGGCGACATCGCCATCACCTCCGGCGGCGGCGAGGGCTTCAAGACCTTCGCCGTCTCCAAGGGCAACTTCTGGACCGTCAACGGCGGCAACTCCCTCGTCGCCCTCGGCACGGTGAAGGTGACCCCCGTCGGCGGCGGCACCGGATCCGCCAACCTGGCGCTCGGCGCGACCGCCACCGCCTCCAGCACGCACCCGGCCTTCCCGGCCAGCCGCGCGGTGAGCGGCCAGTGGGGCGCCGGCTACGAGGGCTGGGTCTCCGACATCGGCAAGCCGCAGACGCTCACCCTCGACCTGGGCACCGCCAAGACCTTCACCCGCTACGTGCTCCGGCACGACGCGGCGGCCCGCCCGGCCGAGACCGCCAACAACACCAAGAACTGGACGCTGGCCACCAGCACCAACGGCAGCACCTGGAACACGGTCGACACCGTCACCAACAACACGGCGAACGTCACCGACCGCACGCTGCCGTCGACCACGGTCCGCTACCTGCGCCTCAACATCACCGAGCCCACCCAGGGCACCACGCAGGACTCGATCAACAACCCGCGCGCCAGGATCGGCCAGTTCGAGCTCTACAACGGCAGCGGCACGAACCCGCCGCCCGGGCCGTTCCTGGAGGAGCAGAACATCCTCAAGGGTGACATCGACACCTCAATGAGCATCGGCGGCGTGCCCGTCTCGATGCGCACCTGGACGGCGGCCGACGACAACCTGATGGTGACCAGGATCCAGTCCACGGGCACTTCCACCGTCCGGCTCCAGGTCGAGACCGCCACCGGCACCCCGGACGCCCGAAGCGGCTTCACCAGCACCTCCGGCGTCTCCGGCAACACCGTCTGGGCGACCAGGCAGACCGCGGGCGGCTCGAACCCGGTCTCCCGGGCCTCGATGGCCACCCGGGTCGTCGGCGGCACCCAGATCGGCGCCCCGACCGCGAGCGGCGCGGCCGGGCGGATCGTCTTCGACCTGCCCGCAGGCCAGACCGCGCATATCGTCACCGGCGTCGCGGGCGGCGGCATGAACCCGGCCGACCCGGCCCCGGCCGCGCGCGGGCTGGCCGACGCCCAGAACTCCGGGTCCCTGGACGGCCTCTACAACGCGCACGTCGAATGGTGGAAGCAGTACTGGCTCAAGTCCTACGCGGACCTGGACGACGACCTGCTCGAACGTTTCTACTACGGCTCGCTTTACCTGCTCGGCTCCTCGCTGCGCCAGGGCAAGACGGCCTCCGGCCTGTACGGCATCTGGGCCACCACCGACTGGCCGCAGTGGGGCGGCGACATGCACCTCAACTACAACTGGCAGGCCAACTACTACGGCGTCTACTCCAGCAACCGCGCCGACCTGGCACTCCCCTTCTACGACCTGGTCACCACCTTCCTGCCCGAGGCCAGGCGCAAGTCGGTCCAGGAACTCAACCGGGTCAAAGCCGACTACGTCGCCGCGCGTTTCCCCAACGGCATCGCGGGCGGCGTGCTCTTCCCGGTCGGCATCACCCCGTTCACCTTCACCTCGGACGGCTCCTACCACCAGCAGGTGGCGAACTCCCTGTTCACCGCCACCCAGTACGTCTCGTACTACGAGTACACCCAGGACCGAAATTTCCTGACTTCCAAGGCGTATCCCTTCCTGAAGGAGATCGCGACCTTCTTCAAGGCGTGGCTGGAGTTCGACTCGGCCAGCGGCAGGTACCGGCTCTGGGCCGGGCCGCACGAGGGCACCTGGGGCCGTAACTCCAGCCCCGACCTGGGCATGCTCCGCCAGGTGCTCACCTTCCTGGTCAACGCCAGCGTCGAGCTGAACGTGGACGCCGCCGACCGCACCACCTGGCAGAACATCATCAACGCGCTGCCGCCCATCCCGCGCACCACCCAGAACGGCCAGACCGTGTACGCCCTGGCCGACCCCGGCACGATGACCGGCGGCGACACCCGGGTCTTCCGCCCGGGCGACAACACCGTCAACCTCGAGTTCATCCACCCGGGCGAGGTGCTCGGCCTCAGCAGCCCGGCCGCCGACCGGCAGGTGGCGATCACCAGCCTGGACCAGATGAACTCCTGGGGCCAGGAGAACAGCTTCCCGAAGGTCTTCACCCAGGCCGCCAGGGTCGGCTACCCGGCCCAGAGCCTGATCGACAAGCTCAAGGGCCAGCTGACCACCAAGCTCATGCAGAACGGCCGGGTGTACGACGGCAACCACGGCCTGGAGAAGGCGGGCGCGATCGAGGCCGTCAACAGCATGCTGCTGCAGACCGACGGCGGCGTCATGCGGGTGTTCCCGGTCTGGCCGTCCGGAAAGAACGGCTCGTTCGTGAAGCTGCGGGCCAAGAACGCGTTCGTGGTGTCCAGCGCCCGCTCCGGCGGGCAGGTCGGCTACGTGGACATCACCAGCGGGACGGGCAAGCAGGTCCGGCTGGCCAACCCGTGGCCCGGCAGGACCGTCCTGGTCACCCGCGTCGGCACCGGCACGGTGAGCCACACCGTGGCCAATGATGTGATCACCTTCCCGACCGTGGCGGGGGCGACGTACAGCGTCACCGTCGTCTGACCGGAGAAACGGGCACCCGGCTGGGTGCCCGTTTTTCCCGGCATGTCGCGGCTCGCGGCCACTAAGTTTGTCGCTACCGACAGATGCGACAACGTAGGAGAAGTCTCGCGTGGCTGACGAATTAGAGTTCGATCCCCAGATCGACACTTCGGTGCCGCATTCGGCTCGAATGTGGAATTACTGGCTGGGCGGGAAGGACCACTACCCGGTGGACCGCGAGGCCGGTGACCAGTTCCGGGAGGCGTTCCCCGACATCGTGGCCATCGCCCGGCTCTCCCGGCACCTGCTGGCGCGCATGGTGGGCTACCTGGCCGGCGAGGCCGGGGTCCGGCAGTTCCTGGACATCGGGACCGGGCTGCCGACCGTCGACAACACCCACACGCTCGCGCAGCGGGTGGATCCGACGGCGCGCGTGGTCTACGTGGACAACGACCCGCTGGTGCTCGCGCACGCCCGGGCCCTGCTGGTGGGCACCCCCGAAGGCGCCACTCACTACATCGACGCCGACCTGCGCGACCCCGACCGGATCCTCGAAGCCGCCGCGGGCACGCTCGACTTCGACCAGCCGGTGGCGCTCATGCTGATGGGCATCCTCGGCTACGTGCAGGAGAGCGAGGATCCCTACGGCATCGTCAAGCGCCTGCTCGACCCGCTCCCCCGGGGCAGCTACCTGGCCATGTGGGACGGTTCCAACGTGGTCACCGGACCGGCGCTCGACGAGGCCCAGGAGAATCTCAACGCGAGCGCGGCCATGCCGCCGTACACGCTGCGCGACCGGGAGCAGATGGCGGGCTTCTTCCACGGCCTGGAACTGGTGGACCCGGGCATCGTGTCGATCACGCTGTGGCGGCCCGACCCCGACCCCTTCGGCCCGCCGGCCGAGGTCGACGGGCTCTGCGGGGTCGGGCGAAAGTAAAGTCTCAGTCCTCCGCCATGATCCGTTCGATCATCTCGACGGAGTCGTCCGGAGGCAGGGCGCGCACCCCGAGCTGGTTCATGAAGTGCCAGTACGGCGCCAGCTCCGCGGCCTTGGTGACGTAGATCGCGTGGGCGAGCTGTTCGAGATAGACGACGTCGTCCAGCTCGTCCTCCGCGAACCTGAGCAGGGTGACCGGGCCGCCGCCCAGCGGGTGACCGGCCGAGAACGGCATCACCTGGAGGGTGACCCGCGGCCGCCTGGCCATCGTGGTCAGGTGCTTGAGCTGGCCGCGCATGGTGGCGGGGTCGCCGATCTGGCGGCGCAGGGCGCCCTCGTCCACGATCATCCAGAGCCGGGGCGGGTCGTGCCGCTCCAGGATCTCCTGGCGGCGCATGCGCAGGGTGACCCGGCGCTCGACCTGGGCCGTGGGGAGGTCGGGGTGGCCGAGCCTGATGACCGACGTGGCGTACTGCTCGGTCTGCAGCAGGCCGGGCACGAACTGCACGTCGTAGCCGCGGATCACGGACGCGCCCTGCTCCAGGCCGAGGAAGGGCTCGAACCATTCGGGCGTGACATCCTTGAACTCGTCCCACCAGCCGGGCTCGTTGCTCTGTTCGGCCAGGGCGAGGAGGGCGGAGCGCTCGGCCTCGTCGCGGATGCCGTACAGGGAGAGCAGGTCGGCGATGTCGCGGAGCTTGAAGCTGCTGCGACCCAGCTCGAGGCGGCTGATCTTGGAGTGCGAGCCGCGGATGGCGTAGCCCGCCTTCTCCCGGGAGATGCCTCTGGCCTCGCGCAATCGGCGCAGGTGCGCGCCGACCAGGATACGCAATATGGTCGGACCGGCCTGCTGGTTGGCTAAGCCGGATACGTCGGGCAGATCGGTTCCAGCCCGATCAACGCGCATATTCGCTCCAAAGCAGCAATTTCACCAGATTTCTGGCCTTCCCTGAGTGTCGCACGAGACCCACCCGATTTCCCACCTGCCCTGCCCCCCTGCTGGAGCTCCCACTGATCGTTACGTCAAGTTCACCAGAATACTCGGGTACGGCGGACGCACTCTACGGAGACTGTGACCACCCGCGACCGGCGCGGACACTGAGGCACCAGGTTCTTTCAAGATCGGGGCTGAGCAGGAAGTGGCACGCGATGAAGGTCGAATTACGCATCCACGGCGTCGCGGGGGCCTCCCCCGGGTCTGTCCTTTATCCCGGCTCCGATAAGCCCGGCAAGCTCCTCGAAGACGGCGTCTCCGGCGGCGTCGGCTTCTACCGCCCCGACCCGCAGCCCACCCCCGGCTGGATCCGCCAGGCCTACGTCTGGGGCGGCCTCACCTCCGGCTCCAGAACCCGCGCCCTCTGGCTACTGCTCCTCCCCTTCGCCCTGGTCAACATCGCCTTCTTCATGACCCCCCACCGCATCATCGACGGCAGGGAACGCAGCAAGCCCCTCCGCAAAACCATCGACTCCCTGCAACGCCTCTTCGCCCTCTCCCTGACCGCCACCGCCCTGTTCGGCTTCACCGGCGTCTACCTCAACATCCTCGCCTGGCAATCCTCCCTCACCCCCTTCGGCGGCCCCCTCTCCTGGATAGGCACCCTCAACGCCAACGACATCTCCCTCCGCCTGTCCCTCTCCTCCCTCATCCCCGCCCTGGCCCTCTCCCTCATGTGGCTCCTCAGCAGCCGCACCTGGAAACACACCGACCAAATCCCCGTCCCCCAAGGCGCCCCTCCCTCCGACGGCCCCCTCCTCACCCGCCGCCGCATGTGGAACGGCGGCCCCCCAGTCGGCCGCCTCCGCTCCCTCCACGTCGGCTTCGGCTTCACCTTGATCGCCACCACCCTGACCCTCGCCGACCCCCACCCCTGGCTCCTGACCGCAGAAGCCATCATCGGAGCCGCCATCGTCCTGACCGTCGCTTTACCCCAGGCGGCAACCCGAAAGGACCCGGAGGCCGAGCGCGAGCGCCTCCTAACTGCTTTTTGTACGAGCCTCCGCTGGGCCGGACTGCTCGTTTATGTGGCCGCCCTGCTCATCCCCCTCTCCGGACCCGGCAAGCAAGCGACCCCTGGAGCGCTCCCGGGCTTCGATCCCATGGTGGAGAGCGTTTTCTGGACGCAGATCGTGTTGATGGTCGTGGTCGCGATCGGTGTGGCGATACTCGCCCGGGGTCATGAGGACACCTCGGGGGACAAGCGCTACGGGCGCGCGCTGATGGGGCTCGCGGCGCCGGCCACCATGCTCATCGCCTGGACCTACACGGCGGCGCTGGCGATCGGCGCGGCGTTCATCGTCGCTGAAATGGTGGGAACCCCTGCGTTCTCGCGATTCCAGGTCCCGGAGGCGATCGTGCTCCCGGAGTCGTTCGCGTGGGCGCTCTACGCGGTCCCGATCGCGGTTCTCATGCTCATCGCCCTCGCGCTATGGCTCTGGCTGACCTACCGCCGAACCGCCCGCAACACAAACGACTTGATCTCCTCCCACTACCCGCAACCCGAACACGAACGCGTGAGCAAAGCCTGGGCCGCCGCGGCGCTCACCGACAGGGCGCAGGCGGTGTTCGCCACCATCGCGTTGACCGCGATCGGCACCCTCATCCTGGTCGGCGTGATCCTCACCACCCAGATGACCACGAAACCCTCGCCTCCCCTGGTCCTGGCCGGAGCGATCATCCTGATCGTGTTCGTGGTCGCCCTGATGGTGGTCGGATACGCGGCCTACCGCCTGCCCAGCCTGCGCCGCACGGTCGGCGTGCTCTGGGACATCAGCACGTTCTGGCCCCGCGCTACCCACCCCTTCGCACCCCCCTGCTACAGCGAACGCGTGGTCCCCGAACTCATCACCCGCGTCAACCACCTCATCGCCGACGGCAACATCGTGGTCCTCTCCGGCCACAGCCAGGGCAGCGTGATCGCCGCCGCCGTCGTGCTCCAGCTGGACCCCGCCGCCCGCCCGTCCACCCGCCTGCTCACCCACGGCTCCCCCCTGCGCCGCCTGTACGCCCGCTACTTCCCCACGTACTTCGACATGACCACCCTGCGCGAAGTCCAGCACGCCACCCCCTGGAACAACCTCTACCGCAACTCCGACCCCATCGGCGGCCCCGTCACCACCGACATCGACCAGGCCGTCTGGGACCCCGTCTCCCCGCCCCCGGACTCCCCCATCCGCGGCCACATCGACTACTACGTGGACGACGACTACCGCACCGCGCTGAACTCGCTCACCACCCCCTGATGCCATGATGACCTCATGGGGCTGATCGTCGTCACCGGATCCACCGGCCGGCTGGGCGGCCGGGTGGCCCGCCGCCTGGCCGCCGCCGGAGTGCCGCAACGCCTGCTCGTCCGCGACCAGGCCAGAGCGCCACACCTGCCCGGCGCCACGGTGGCCACCGCGGAATACAGCGACCACACCGCCTGCCGGACCGCGATGACCGGCGCGGACACGGTCCTGATGGTCTCCGCCGCCGAGGACGCCGGCCGCCTGGCCCAGCATCGCACCTTCGTGGACGCCGCCGCCGAGGCCGGCATCGGCCACCTCGTCTACATCTCCTTCTACGGCGCGGGCCCCACGTCCACGTTCACCCTGGCCCGCGACCACTGGGCCACCGAGGAACACATCAAGACCACCGGCCTCCCCCACACCTTCCTCCGCGACAACCTCTACGCCGACTTCGTCCCCATGATGGTCGGCGCGGACGGCGTGATCCGCGGCCCCGCCGGAACCGGCCGCGCCTCCGTGGTCGCCCAGGACGACATCGCCGACGTGACCACGGCCGTACTCCGCGATCCGGCCCCGCACACCGGCCTCACCCACGACCTGACCGGCCCCGAAGCCCTCACCCTCGCGGACATGTGCGAGATCATCACCGAGGTCACCGGCGACCCCGTCCGCTACCAGCAGGAAACGATCGAGGAAGCCTACGCGTCGCGTTCCTCCTACAACGCCCCCGGCTGGCTGGTGGACGCCTGGGTGTCCACCTACACCGCCCTCGCGAATGGCGAGATGGACGGGGTCAGCAGCGCCGTACCCGACATCACCGGGCATCCGGCGACGCCGCTGGCCGAGGTGCTCCGCCGGAGCGCCGCCTGATCACGCGGTCAGCGCGAACCCCAGATCCCGCGTCTCGGCCGCGAGCGTGTTCAGGATGCGCGCCCGTTGCCGCCCCGACAGCTCACCCCGCACGACCACGCCCATGGCCAGCAACTCCCCGCCCACGCACCGCTCCAGCGGCACGAAAGCACACCAGAACCCCGCGATCACCTCGTCCTGCTCGATGTACACCCGCCGCTTCGAACCCTCCCTGATCGTGTCCCGCAGCCCCTGCCAGTCGCTGGTGGTGCGCGGGGTCAGCCGCGGGTACGGCTCCGGCGGCAGCAGCTGCACCTGGTTCGCGGGCGACAGCCGGCTCAGCAGCGCCCGCCCGCTGGCCGTCGCCCACAGCGGGTAGGTCGAGGTGAAACCGGCCGTCAGCCCGTGCCGGTCCCCGTCCCGGCCCGGCAGATACGCGATCGGCACGTCCTGGCTCCCGAGCAGCTGGCTGAGGAGCACGATCTCACCGGTGGCCCGGCTCACCCGGGCCATCGGCGCCGCCGCCGCGTTCCGCAGCCGGGAGATCCAGTGCGTCGCCATCGGCAGCGACCTGGGCCCGACCGTGAACCGCCGATCCGGCGTACGGCTGGCGTATCCCGACTCGACCAGGGTGGCCAGCATGCGGGACGCCGTACCCTGATCGACTTCCAGATGTTCGGCCACGTCGACGACCCGCACGGTGTTCGGGGCCGCGGCCACGAGCAGATCCAGGGCGGCGAGGCCGCGCCGCACCGATCGGATGTGGCCGTCGAACGACGGGCTCACACCGGCACGCCGGCGATCACGTGCTCGCCGAACAGCTGGATGGTGTCCAGCATCCGGGCGTGCTCGGTCGCGCCGGCGGCCGCCATGAACACGAAGTGCTGGACGCCCAGCTCGTCGCGGAGTCGCTCCACCTGCTCACCCACCTCGTCCGGGGTGCCCACCAGCATGGCTCCGGCCGCCGCCATCTGCTCCAGCGTGCGCGGCACCGGGCCTTCCTGGCCGGGCAGCCGCCAGGCCTCGAAGAACCCGAACCCGCCGAGCCAGTCGGCCGTGATCGACATACCCTGCCGGGCGGTCTCCCACGCCTCCTCGTGCGTCCTGCCCACCGCGATCCCCCGGCAGATCGCCACTCCCTCGCCGGGCAGGGTGGGGCGGCCGTATCCGGTGGCGAGGTCGGCGTACCCCTGGACGATGCCGCGCAGCATTTCTTGGTCGGTGGCGATGGTGACGACAGTGCTGCCTACTTTGGCCGCCCAGTCCAGCGTGGCCGCGCTCTGGGTGAGCGTGGTGAACAGCGGCGGATGCGGGGTCTGCAGCGGCTTGGGCACCACCGCGATCTGCCTGATCTCGCCGTCCTCGACCCCGGCGCCGAGCCGGGCCGAGACGGGGTGCGGCCACTCCAGGCCGGGCACCGGGATCTCGATGAACTCCCCCTGGTACGACCACAGGTCCTCGGTCCAGGCGCGGCGCAGCACCTCGAACCACTCCTCGAAGACCCTGCGGTTGCGGGCCTCGACCTCGGCCTTGCCGCTGCCGGCCACGTTGGCGCCGTAGTGCTGGCCGAGCACGCCGACCGAGCGGTTCTGGTAGCCGCGGCTCAGCCCGATGTCCAGCCGTCCGCCGGTCATGTGGTCCGCCAGCGCGATGTCCTCGGCCAGGCGGAGCGGGTTCCAGTTGGGCAGGACCAGGCCCATCTGACCGTGGCGGAGCCGGGTCGTGTGCTGGGCCAGGTAGACGTTGAGCAGCAGCGGGTTCGGGGTGACCTGGTAGCCCTCCACCTCGAAGTGGTGCTCGGCGAGCATGAGCGAGGTCCAGCCGGACTCGTCGGCGCAGATCGCCTGCTCGCGGAGTTCGTTGATCGTGGTCTGGTAACGCTGCCGATCCAGGCCGAGCAGGCCGGTCCCGAGCTCCGCGGCGCCGGCCACGGCGACTGGATAGAACAGGGAGAACCTCATGAAAAGATCGTCAGATACCGCCATATTTGCAAGCAATGCGGGTCTTGCGCCTGGCGCAAGCCGTGGTGAATACCCCGTAAACCCTATTAACTCCGCGTTTCCGGCATCGGGATGCGCAGCGAGACCGCGCCGCGCAGGTCGAGCCAGGCCGCGTCCGGGGTCCTGACCAGGCGCAGCACGACCTCCTCGCAGCTGGGGCAGCGGGCGACCAGGCCGGGCTCGGGGCCGTACACCTGCAGGGCGGCGACCGGGCCCGCGGCGCCGCAGCCCGCGCAGGTGCCGATCGCGGCGGTCACGTCGACCGCGAACAGCTCGCCGAGCGGGCCCGCCAGCGCGTTGCCGTCCAGGTAGTCGATGGACATGTCAGCCTCCAGTGGGTCCGAAACGTTCGGTTCTGATGCGGTCCGGGGCGTGGCCGAGGGCGATCAGATGGTCGGCGGCGGCCTCCACGAACCCGGTCGGGCCGCAGACGTAACTGTCGATGTCCGTGGACGCTCCGGTCAGGTCGGCCTGGGTGATGCGCCCGGGAGGTCTGGCCCAGCCGTCGGGGGTTTTGCGGGTGAACAGGTAAGCGATGTCCAAGCCGGGGTCGGGATTGGCCAGTTCGTCCAGGTAGAAGCGCTGATCGGGTTCCCGTACCGAATAGATCAGGCGGAACGGCGCGGAGCTGCCCGCCGCGCGGCGAGCCCGGATCATGGCCATCAGCGGCACCACGCCCGAGCCGCCCGCCACCAGCAGCACCGGCGTCGTGTGGTCCGGCCGCCAGACGAACCACCCGCCGACCGGCCCGCGGATCTCCACCTCGTCGCCGACCTCCAGGATCTCCAGCAGGTACGGCGAGACCTCCCCGTCGGGGACCAGCTCCACCGTCAGCTCGACCCGATCCCCCTGCTCCGGCGCGGCCACCGAGTAGCTGCGCTCGGTGCTGTAGCCGTCCGGCGCGGTCAGCCGCACGTCCACGTGCTGACCGGCCAGATGCCCCGGCCAGCCCGGGATCTGGAAGACCAGCGTGCGCGCGGTGGCCGTCTCCTGGCGGATCTCGACCAGTTTGGCCACGCGCCAGGGCAGGCGCGGCATCAGTCGCCCTGGTAGCGCTGCTCGCGCCACGGGTCGCCGTAGTTGTGGTATCCGGCCGTCTCCCAGAAGCCCGGCCAGTCCTCGTTCATCAGCCGGATGCCGCGCACCCATTTCGCGGATTTCCACAGGTACAGGTGGGGCACCAGCAGCCTGGCGGGCCCGCCGTGCCGGGGCTCCAGGTCGTCGCCGTCGTATTTGTAGGCGATCCACGCCTTGCCGTCGAGCAGGTCCTCCAGCGGCAGGTTGGTGGTGTATCCGCCGTAGGAGTAGGCCAGCGCGTATTCGGCGCCCGTCTCGACGTTCTCCATCAGCACGTCCAGCGACACGCCCTGCCAGCCGGTGCCGAGCTTTGACCATTTCGTCACGCAATGCAGGTCCACGGTGGGCGTCTCCGACGGCAGCGCCAGCAGCTCCGGCCAGGACCAGCGATGGGTCTCCCCCAGCTCGGTGTCGATCGCGAACTCCCACCGATCGAGCCCGATCCGCGGCGTCGGCCCCGCCGACAGCACCGGGAAGTCGTGGGTGAGGTACTGCCCCGGCGGAAGCTTGACGTCCTCTTCCCGCCGCCGCCCAAAGAAGCCACGCGAAACGATTCCCATGATTCCTCCCAAGACCACGATATCCGGCCGGTCCCGGCGGCTTCCGGTGCCAGACCCACGTTGACCTTGTCTTGACGCGTCTGGGATTCCCCGTCTCCTGCGCGCCGTCGGGCGGAGATCGGGACCATGGCCGGATGTCCAGATAATGCGGCTTCCAGGGGGCTATTTCGGCCACATGGCTGTAGCCGTTGGCCAGGGGCAGGTGGCGGGGGTGATCAGCTTGACGACAGTCATGTGATCACCCTGGCGTCCTGTTGGGTAGATCTTTCAAAATGCCAGGTCAAAGGGGTTGTATAGCCCTTGCCTCGCGTTAGACTGACATTGCGTCATCGCGCAGGATCCTTTACCTGGATAACCGGAGCCTGACCCTCAGAAGCGGGATTACGGGCGAGCCCTATGCCGTTGACAAAGAAGTACACAACTCAAACCACGCCGCAGCGGCTGGCCGATCGCCACGCTGCACCGCGCTAGGGCGGTGAACACACCCGCCACCCCCGGTAAGGGGATGGAAAGCGCAATGAAAGCAAACTGTCAGCGCCGCGGCGCACTCTGAACTTGCGAGACCGGACGACGACCCGGAACCCGGAAAAATACGACGAAAATGTCAGTGGGGACTGGGACACTCTAGACGTACGGATCGCCGTATACCACCGAAGAGGACGTGATGAGGATGGCACAGATCAGGCTCCGGCCTCGGCCCAAGCGGCCGACCCGGCTCGCCGCCGCCGACCTCCGCACGCCATCGGGCCGCACGTTGCCCTACTGAACGACCAAACCTGGAGAAACCCGAGAAGGACCAAGATCATGTGCAACCACCAGCCGCACTGCCCGTCCCCGTACGCACCCGACCGCGAGGCCGCGCACGTCACCGCCGCCCACCCGGAACAGGGCTGGAGCCTGCTGTGCAACGGCGTCATCCTGTTCGAGGACACCGGCCTGCTCATGCCGGACCGTTCCGTGATGACTCCGCACCGAGGCACCCTGGTCGCCGCGTGAACCCCGTCGCACAGGCCGCGCCATCAGTCATCGACGCGGCCTGAGGCCTGGCTAAGGCCCTTGCGCAGGAACTCGCGCTCCACCTCGTTCCCGGTCCTGGCCAGCGCCGCCTCGTAGGCGGCCACCGCCTCGTCGTCCCGGCCGAGACGACGCAGCAGGTTCGCCCGGACCGCGTGGAACACGTGATACCCATCGAGACCCAGCCCGTCGACGAGGCCCAGCGCCTCTCCGGGCCCGGAGACCTCGGCCACCGCGACCGCCCGGTTGAGCTCAGCCACCGGCGAAGGCGCTACGACCATCAGCTGGTCGTACAGCCGGAGGACCTGCTCCCAGTCGGTCCCACCCGCATCCGTGTGCACGGCGTTGATCGCCGCCTGAATCTGGTACGGCCCCGGCTTGCCCCGCCGCAGGCATCGCCTGACCAGGATTCGCCCTTCGGATATCAGCGCGGAATCCCACCGGCTCCGATCCTGCTCGCCCAGCGGCACCAGCTCGCCACCGGAGACGCGCGCGTCCCGCCGGGCTTCGATGAGCAGCATCAGCGCCAGCAATCCCAGGGCCTCAGGCTCGTCAGGCATCAGCTCGGCCAGCACCCGCCCCAGCCGGATCGCCTCCCCGCACAGGTCCTCCCGCACCAGGCGATCGCCCGAAGTCGCGAAATATCCCTCATTGAAGATGAGGTAGATCACCGCGAGGACCGCGCGCACCCGGTCGGGCAGATCGGCCTCGCGCGGCACCCGGTAGGGAATGCCCGCGTCCCGGATCTTGCCCTTGGCCCGGACCAGACGCTGCGCCATCGTCGGCTCCGGCACCTGGAACGCGTGCGCGATCTCCCCCGTGGTGAGCCCGCCCAGCAAGCGCAGCGTCAGCGCCACCTGGGCCCCCGTGCCCAGCGCCGGATGGCAGCAGATGAAGATCAGGCGAAGCCGTTCGTCGCGCACCGCGCCCTCCTCCACCTGCTCGGCCTCGGCGCTCAGCAGCGCGGCCTGCGCGTGCTTGGCGTCCCTGGCGGCCTCCCTGCGCAGCCGGTCGACGGCCCGGTTCCGCGCGGTGACGATGATCCATCCGGCCGGGCTGGGCGGCACGCCGCTCTCCGGCCAGAGCCGTACGGCCGCCGCGAACGCGTCCTGGACCGCCTCCTCGGCGATGTCGAGGTCGCCGAAGACGCGGGCCAGGACGGCCACCGCGCGGCCGTACTCGCCCCGGAAGATCCGGTCGATGTCGTGCATCAGCCCTCGTGGACGGGGCGCACCTCGATCGGCAGCGTGGTGATCCGGCCGAGCTTGCCCGCCCAGCCGAGCGCCGCGTCCAGATCCTCGGCCCGAATCACCGTGAAGCCCCCCAGGTGCTCCTTGCCCTCGACATACGGGCCGTCGGTGAGGAGCAGGTCGCCGTCCTTGGCCTTGACCACGGTGGCGGTGCTCGCCGGGTGCAGCGCTCCGGTGAAGACCCACGCCCCGGCGTCCCGCAGCTCCCGGTCCCACTCCTCGACCCCGCGCATGATCGCTTGCAGGTCGACGTCGGGCGGCGGGTCGCCGTCGGGCTGGTAAACGCTGAGCAGGTATTGCTTCATCTCTGGCCCCTCCTCGTTCAGCTTCTCACCCCTTATACGAACGGCCCGCGCCCGGATCGACATCGGTCAGCCGTGTAATCGATCTCTACGCGCAGGCGTCCGCCTGGCGCCTGTCGATGACAATCCGCTCAACCGAATTCTCTGCGTACTCCGCGTACTGCTCTGCCGACAGCCTGTACCGCCAGCGGCCGTCCTCAAAGACGAACTCGTGGATGACGGTTCCATCGGTTGTGGCGACGTTAACCTCCGCTACGTCCCCCGCCAGCCGAACAGATTCCACCGTGTGCCGCACCCCGTGGTCACTTGGAGGGCACAGCTCCTGCAGTCGCGCATAGTCCGGCGGCGTGATGAGGCCATGGGCCGACATCGACCACATCTCACGGAACGTTTCGTAGTCCCCAGCCGAGTAGGCGTCGAACGCCCGCGTCGCGGCCGCTCGCGCCCCCGCCTCTGATCGCTCCTCGGAGCCGCCGCTCGCATGCGGACCCGAGTAGGAGGTCCGGCCGCCAGCGGGAGTCTCGCCGGCCGGCGCAAGCGCGATCATTAGGGCGACCACCGCACCGATCACTACCGCACCACCGAGGACAACTGCCAAGGCAGCGTTAGTTCGCGAAGACATTGCGACTCCAGCAGGGTCATGGGATTTCAGGGACCAGCGGGCACGAGCCGGCTACGGCAGTGAGCGCGGGATCTCCCATGAGACCCCGCGCTCATATCTACCGTAGAAGGCTGATATTGCCGCCCATCAGCCGAGAACCGGGTGGTTGCTGCGGAAGACGCCCTGGGGGTCGCGGCGGCGCTTGATGTCGCGCAGCCGGTCGAGGGTCTCGGCGGGGAAGGCCGCTTCGGCGGGGACGTCGTGGCTGAGCAGGGTGAAGGGCCGGCGGCCGCTCAGGGACGGGGCGACCGCGCGGGCGATGGCGCGCTGGCGTTCCTGGATCGGGCCGGCGAGTTCGGGGAAGGGCAGGATGCCGAGCATGAACAGCAGGTAGGGCTCGGTCAGGTGGCCGCAGGCGCCGTCGGTGCCGGCCGGGCGGCTGAGGGCGCCGCCCAGGTGCCGTACCTGGAGGACGGCCAGCGGGGCGACGGTGCCGGGGCCGGCGGCGGCCAGCAGCGCGGAGGAGGTCTCCTCGTCGAAGCGGTCGAAGAGTTCGGTGCGCAGCAGGGCGACCGTCGGCTCGGTGGGCTCGGCGCAGATGTCGCCGAGGTCGGCGATGTTCACCTGGCCGCGGGTGTCCATGATCACGCCGGGGATGCGGTCGAAGGCGGCCAGCAGGTCGGCGGCCGCCGCGGTGGCGCCCAGGTACGTGACGTCGATGGCGACGGCGGACAGGCCGCGCAGGAAGTCGGGCAGTTCGGGGAAGGGCGGGAACTGGATCAGCGTGAACCAGGTGCTCAGCTCCTCGGGGGCGGTGGCGGTGACCTCGCGGAAGGCCGCCATGACCTCCTGGGCGCGGGCGGCCGGCCAGAGGATGCGCCCGCCGTACAGCTCCGGGGCCGGGAACAGGTCGAACTCGACGCTCGTGACCAGGGCGAAGTCACCACCGCCGCCGCGCAGCGCCCAGAACAGGTCAGGATCGGAGTCGGCGGTGACCCGCTGCGGGACGCCGTCGGCGTCGACGACCTCGAAGGCGTGCACGTGGTTGGCGGCGAAGCCGTGCTTGCGGCCGAACCAGCTGAGGCCGCCGCCGAGGGTGAAGCCGGTGGTGCTCACATAGGTGGTACTCCCGGCCAGACCGGTCAGCTGGTGCTTGGCGGACTGGGCGAGCACGTCGCCCCAGAGCGCGCCCGACCCGACCTTCGCCCGGCGCTGATCGGGAAATATCTGGATATCGGATAGGTTCTTGGTTCGCACCAGGATCGCGTCGTCGAAGCTCGCCGGGGCGTGGCCCAGCGGCTGGGTGGCGAGGCCGATCCCGGCCTCGCGGGCGTATCCGACCAGCGCGGCCACGTCGGCGGCGTCGGCCACCTCGACGACCGCCTTGACCCGCTGCTCGACCGCCGAGTCCCAGGCCGCCCGCGCGTCGTCGAAACCGGAGTCGCCGCTGACGAACACCCGCCCGCGCACGACACGGCGCAGATCGGACCGGAGGGCGCTGAAGTCGTTCATGGTTCTCCCCTGAAAGGTCTTTGTGTGACTTCAGGGTGCGTGGGGGCGTTTGTAGGCTTCCTGGAGGCGGCTTGGACACGGTCCAAGCCACTTCCAAGCCGTTCACGACCGGCCGTACGCTTCATCCATGAATCCGCTGGAGTTCCAACTTTTCGGCCCTTTTGAGGTGGGGAGGGCCGACGGCGAACGCCTCGATCTGGGGCCCCGCAAGCAGCGCGCGGTGCTGGCCCTGCTGGCGTTGGAGCCCGGGCGGATCGTGTCGATGGACCGGCTCATCGACGAGCTGTGGGCGGACACGGTTCCCTCCAGTGCGATCGGAACGCTCCAGGCGTACATCTCGCACCTGCGCCGCGTGCTGGAACCCGGCCGCGCCCCGCGGACCCCGCCGGCGATCCTGCTGACCCGCGAGCCCGGCTACCTGCTCGCGGTCGAACCGGAACAGATCGATCTGGTCCGGTTCACCGCCGGGGTCGAGCAGGGCCGCCAGGCCCTGTCCCGCAAGGCGTACGGCGAGGCGCTGGACGCCCTGGACCGCGCGCTGGCCACCTGGCGCGGCGAACCGCTGGCCGAATTCTCCGCCTACGGCTTCGCCCAGCCGGTGATCGCCCGGATGAGCGAACTGCAGGCCTCGGCGACCGAGGACCGGTTCGAGGCGCGGCTGGCCCTCGGCGACACCGGCTCGTCGATCGCCGACCTGGAGCGCCTGGTCGAGGCGCACCCCTATCGGGAACGGCTGTGGGGCCTGCTGGCGATGGCGCTGTACCGGGCCGGGCGGCAGGCCGACGCGCTGGCCGCGCTGCGGCGGGCGCGGGCCCGGCTGGCCGAGGACCTCGGCCTGGAGCCGGGTCCTGAGCTGCGCCGGGTGGAGCAGGCGGTCTTCGACCAGTCGGTGACCTTGGAGGCGCAACCGCCGCCGAAGGCCGTCACCGCCGGCCTGATCGCCAGGGAAGCCCAGCTGCGCCGGATCGCCGACCGGCTGGCGGAGGCCGCCCGTGGCCAGGGCGGTGTGCTGCTGGTCGCCGGGGAGGCCGGCATCGGCAAGACCCGGCTGGCGCAGGCCGCCGCCGACGCGGCCGGGGTGCGCGTGGTGTGGGGGCGCTGCGTGGAGGCCGACGCGGCGCCCGCGTTCTGGCCCTGGCTGCAGGCCCTGCGCGAGGTCGGCGAGCGGGCCGCCGACACGGTCAGGCGGCTCACCTCCGGCTCCGGCGACCCGGCGGCCGACCCTGACGTGGCCCTGTTCGACCTGCACGAGCGGGTGCTCGGCACGCTCGCGGCCGAGCCCGTCATGGTCGTCCTGGACGACCTGCACTCGGCCGACGCCGCCTCGCTGCGGCTGCTCAGGTACGCCGCCAGGGAGCTGCACCGCAGGCCGATGCTGGTGCTGGCCACGCTCCGCCCGGAACCCGGCCGCGAACCGGAGCAGCTGGCCGACACGCTGGCCGCGCTGGCCCGCGAACCCGGCACGGAACGCCTCCGGCTGCCCCCGTTCAGCCCGCGCGACGTGGCCGCCTACCTGGGCGGCGCCGACCCCGCCCTGGCCGCGGCGCTCTACCGGCGGACCGGCGGCAACCCCTTCTATCTGGGCGAACTGCTGCGCCTGCTGGACGGCGAGCGCCTCGACCAGGTGCCGGAAACGGTCCGCGACGTGATCTCCCGCCGGGTGGCCCGGCTGCCCGAACCCACCCAGGACCTGCTCAGGACCGCCTCCGTGCTCGGGCGGGACGTCCGGCTTGACGTGCTCGCGGCGGCGGCGGCCATCCCGGCCGAGGACGTCATGGCGCGGCTGGCGCCCGCCGTGGCCACCGGCCTGCTGGCCGAGACGCCCGACGGTTTCGACTACCGGTTCTCGCACGTGCTGGTCTGCGACGCGCTGTACGCCGGGCTGGACCGGCTGGCGAAGGCCAGGCTGCACCTGCGGGCGGGTGAGGCGTTGGAATCGACCGGCGGCGAGTCCGCCCCGCTTCCGGTGCTCGCCCACCATTTCGCCCTGGCCGCCCGGGTCGGCGGGGCGGCCAGGGCCGTCTCCTACGCGGCGCGGGCCGCCCGGCAGGCCACCGCCCAGCTGGCCTTCGACGAGGCGGTCGAGCTATGGCAGCAGGCGCTCGCCGCGTACGGGCCCGGGGACCCGGCCGAACGCGGCGCGCTGCTGATCGAACTGGGCCGGGCCCGCAGGGCGACCGGCGACGTCATCGGCGCGCACGCCACCCTGGCCGAGGCCATCGACCTGGCCGCCGGGATCGGGGACCGGACCGCGATGGCCGAGGCCGCGATGGTGTTCGGCGGGGTGACGGTGTGGAACTGGCGCTCCTACGGCACGGTCGACGACCGTATGGTGGCCGTCCTGGAGGACCTGCTGGCCGGGGAACTGCCGGCCGAGCAGCGGGCCGCGCTGCTCGGCACGCTCAGTCTCGAACTGCACTACGGCCCGCGCCGCGCCGAAGGCGAACGCCACGCCGCCGCGGCCGTCGAGATCGCCCGGCAGAATGGCGATGTAGCGCTGCGGGCCAGAACCCTGAACAACTACATCAACGCCGCCTGGGTGCCCGGCGGCGGACGCGACCGGCTGGCCGCGGCCGAGGAGATGATCGCCCTACCCGGGCTCACCCGGTCCGCCGAACTGGTCGCCCGGATCATGCGCATGACGGCGCTGCTGGAACTCGCGGAGGTGGCCGAATGGCACGCGGAGCTGGCCCGGTGCCGCCGCCTGACCGCCGAGGTGCACCAGCCCGACCTGGTGGCCATGGTGTGGCTGGCCGAGTCCACCCGGGCCGCGATGGCCGGGGAGTGGGCCGAGTCGGAGCGGCTCACCGGCGAGTACGGCCGGCTGCTGAGCCGGACCACCATGTGGGGGCTGGAAGACTGCCGGCTGGCCACCCTGTTCACCAGCCGCCGGGCGCGGGGCCAGGCCGGGGAGATGGCCGCCGGCCTGGTGGCCACCGCCGAGCTCCCGGTGCACGCGCCGATGCGGCCGCTCGCCGTACTGGCCACCATCGACGCCGGTGACGAGGCCGCGGCCCGGCGGCTGACCGGGCGCTGGGCGGGCTGGCAGCCCTCCGACTGGAGCACCCGCTTCGTCACGGCGGGCTGGGGCATGGTCGCCGCCCGGCTCGGCGCGCCCGACCCCGAGGTCATGTACGAGCGGCTGCTGCCGCACGCCGACGAACTGGTGGTGATGGGCAGCCAGGTCGTCTGCTGGGGCGCGACCCACCAGATCCTGGCCGACCTGGCCGCTGGGCTCGGCGACCCCGGCCTGGCCCGCGACCACGCGGAGCGCGCCCTCGCCGCGCACGAGCGCCTGGGCCTCACCGCGCTGACGACGCCGCGGACGTACGCGCTGGGCCAGGCCCTCACCCAGACGCGATCGCCTGATCCAGCGAGGTTTCGTAGCGGCCGAGGAATTGGGGATCCGAGCGCAGGATGACGGCGTCCAGGAAGCCCTTGCCTGAGGCGAAGAACTCGCGGGCCGCGTAGACGTAGGTGGTGCCGCGGAACGCCTGGGAGGAGTCGTCGCCCACGCCGTACGCCTCCAGGCCCGCCGTCCGGCACAGGGTCACCGCCCGGGGCAGGTGGAAACTCTGGGTGACGACCGTCACCGCGCTCGCGCCGAAGATCTTCTTCGCGCGGACGCAGGAGTCCCAGGTGTCGAAGCCCGCGTAGTCGAGCACGATCTTGTCCTTGGGCACGCCTTTGGCGATCAGGTAGTCGCGCATGACGGTCGGCTCGTCGTACGCCTTGATGTGGTTGTCGCCGGAGACGAGGATGGCCTTGATCTTGCCCTGGGCGTACAGCGTGGTGGCGATGTCGAGCCGGGAGCCCAGCATCGGCGTCGGGTGGTCACCCCAGATACCCGCGCCGAGCACCAGCGCCACCGGCGCGGCGGGCACGCGCTCGACCCAGTCGCGGGTGACCGCGTCCGTCCGGTACGGCGAGCTCACCAGCCACGCCCAGGTCATGGGCGCGATCGCCAGCACGCTCAGCCCCACCGCCACCTGGAACGCTAATCGCTTCATAGCTGAATGCTAGAGAGAACCCGGGCCGAACAGGTCGTAAAGCGCCACCAGGAGGGCGATCAGCACGAACATCGTCGACGTCAGCATGCCGAGCTGGAACGCGGCCGCCCAATCGCCGCCGGAGCCGGCGAGGTGGGCGAAGAACACCGCGCCGACGGTGGCGATGCCCGCCGCGCCGCCGATGCGCTGCCCGGTCTGCAGCACGCCGCCCGCGCTGCCCGCGCGGATCACCGGCACCTGGCTGAGCGTCAGCGTCTGGTTCGGCGTGATCACCAGGCCGCTGCCCAGGCCTGCCAGCAGGAGTGGGCCCGCCGTCGCCCAGCCCACGTGCGGGCCAGGCACCTGGTGCACGGCCCACATCGTGCCCAGCAATCCCGCCGCCACCATCAGCAGCCCGCCCGCGACCATGGCCCGGCCTAACCGGAGCACCAGCCGGCCGCCGACGGCCGCCGAGAGCGCGGAGCCGAGCGCGAACGGGGTCGAGGCGACGCCCGCGAGCAGCGCTGTGTAGTGCAGCCCGTTCTGCAGGAAGAGGGTGAAGGTGAAGAAGACGGCGGTGAATCCGGCGAAGTAGCTCAGCGAGAGCAGCGCGCCTAGCCGGTATTCGCGAATGCGGAACAGGTCCATGTGGACCAGCGGCTCGATCCCTTTCGCGGCACGGCGCTCCCAGCGCACGAACACCACGATCAGCAGCAGCCCCACGGGTTCGAGCAGCCATTTCTGCCATCCTGGCCACATACGTTCCTGCAGGAAGGGCAGCAGGATCAGCATCACGGCCGTGCCGAGCAGCAGGGTCCCCACCGGGTCGAACCCGCGCTGCCTCGCCTCGGCGGCCGGTTTCGCGACCGGGTGACGCGCGGGAAGCAGCCGCCGCGCCAGCACCAGCGCGGCCAGCCCGATCGGCAGGTTCACGTAGAACACCCACCGCCACCCGTCCGCCGCCCCGAACACCTGGATCAGCACCCCGCCGAGCAGCGGCCCCACCGCCGTCGACAGCCCGACCACCGCCCCCTGCATCCCGAACGCGCGCCCCCGCTCGGCCCCGGCGAACAGTTCCTGGATGAACCCGGACACCTGCGGCATCATGATCCCGCCCGCCACGCCCTGCACCAGCCGCGCCCCCACCAGCCACCACTCGTGCTGCGCCGCCCCCGCCGCCGCGCTGGTCACCGTGAACAGCGCCACCCCGATCATGAACACGGCCCGCCTGCTACGCGCGTCCCCCAGCCTTCCCGCAGGGACCAGGGCCAAGCCGAACGTCAGGGCATAACCCGACAGCACCCACTGCAGCGCACTGTCCGAGGCGTGCAAGCTCGCCTGAATGGACGGCAACGCCACGTTGACGATGCTGATATCCAGCAATGTCATGAACCCCGCCACCAGGCAGACCGTCAGCGCCCGCCACCGCCGGGGATCCTGCCCCGGCTCGTACGCATCCTGCCGCCCAGCGGGTGGACTACTCACACCATCAACCTCTCACCACCACCCCCTTACAAACATCCAACGATCACCGTGGACCTCCCACCCACCCTCCGGTTTCTTCCCGGCTCCGCCCGCCCCCGCCGTCGCCATGGCCGCGATGGTTCTCCCGCCCACCCTGGGAGCGTCCTCATATCCGGGGTCGGCGAGAGCGACCGGCCCTTCCATGGTGAACGCGCCCAAAGGGCCGAGGATGCCGTGCACACAGCCTGCTCAAAGTCCTGCTCACAGCCTGCTCGAACGCGGCGATCCGATGCCGATCAGCTCGTGATCTTCAGCGGTTCCTTGTGATCTTCTGCGGGTCACTGTCTCCGCACCCATGGTGCTGATCTGACCGCGCTCGTGGGATGAGGGTGGCCGGTGGCGTCTGCCTGCAGGCGTGTGTCGTCCTCCAAGCGGGGGGTGGGTCCGGGGTACGCGGCCGGAGTCGGGTGTGACACCCCGGTCTATGCCGCGGTTGGGTGCGGTATCGCGGGCGATGCCGGGGTTGGGTGCGATGCCCGGGGCGGGGCCGCAGTTGGGTGTGATGTTCGGGGCGGGGCGGGGG
>NZ_BLAE01000065.1 GCF_009687865.1 Acrocarpospora macrocephala | reverse complement strand
ACCCATGTCCGTGCTGTCGGTACCCGCTCCGGCTGAACCGGTGCCCGCGCTGTCGGCACCCGCTCCGGCTGAACCCATGTCCGTGCTGTCGGTACCCGCTCCGGCTGAACCGGTGCCCGCGCTGTCGGCACCCGCTCCGGCTGAACCGATGCCCATGCTGTCGGCACCCGCCCCAGCCGAACCCGTGTCCGTGCGGCCTGTACCTGCCCCGGCTGAGCCGGTGCTCGTGCTGTCGGCACCTGCTCCGGCTGAACCTGTGCCTCCGGTGTGGCGGGGGCCGCTCGCGCGGCAGGTCGAGTCGTCCCCGGCCGGAGGTGTCCCGGGCCGAGTATCGCTGGAGCCGGTGGTGTCGGCGTTGGCGGTGTCGGCCGCGGCGGTGTTGGGGTCAGCGGTGTCGGCGCGTCCGGATGTGCTCTGCGATGGCGGTGCCCCCGTAGCGGGCGTGGCTGAGGCCGCGGTGGAGGCCGTATGGGTGGAGTCGGCGTCATGTGTGGGGTGGCCGGTGATGTGGTCGGTGGTGGGGTGGTCGTGTGTGGGGTGGTCGGTGGGGAGGGATTCGGCGCGGACCAGGACCAGGAGTTCGGTGGTGACTTTCTTGGTCAGCAGTGCTGACAGGGCGTCGGCCTGGCGGACCCGGAGTGGGCGGTCGTCGTCTTTGCCTTTCGGTCGGGCGTAGGCGGTGAGGAACTCGCGCAGGCGGGCGCCGGCCTCCCGGGGCAGCCGGAATTCCCCTTCCAGGCCGCCGGTACTGGACGGGCGGACCAGCAGGGAACGGGTGGCGTAGTCGGTTTCGGCGTCATCGTCCAGGGTGCCGGGGTCCAGTAGCTCTCGCAGGTATCGTCCGGCTTTGAGGATCTCGGCCGGGGAGGCGTTGTCGGCTAGGTCCAGCAGGATCGGCTCGGCCAGGGCGGCCTGGGCGTCGTTGAGGTGGGTGGTGACTTGGCTGATCGCGTCGGCTGATCCTTCGGCGAGGGTGCCGCGCGCCAGCCGATCTCGGACGGTGGGCAGGCGGGCCAGTTGGGTGGCGAGCCGGATCAGGCGGGAGGCACCTCCGCTGGTCATGCCCGCTGAGGCGCGTAGCCAGGTGCTGGTGGAGGCGTGCCCGCCGCTGCCGGCGCTTTTGGCCTCACCGGTGGCGTGGATGCGTCCCACCCGGGCGGCGATCGCCGAGTCCAGCCGATCCTGCGCGAAGAGTATTTCTTCCGTCTCGCCCAGGCACAACCCGGTGCTGTCGGGCAGGTCGGCCATCGCAATCCGGGAGGCGAGCTGCTTGAGTTCGGTCACCAGCACCCCGGAACCCACCGGCTCGCCCGAGACCTCCGGCCCTGCCGAGCGGCCGCCGTCGGCGGAGCGG
Organism: Acrocarpospora macrocephala; assembly: GCF_009687865.1. GTDB lineage: Bacteria > Actinomycetota > Actinomycetes > Streptosporangiales > Streptosporangiaceae > Acrocarpospora > Acrocarpospora macrocephala. Next base: position 64,316 of record NZ_BLAE01000065.1, on the reverse strand, counting down.
CCGGTGTCGGTAGAGCGGCCAGGGCCGGTGGAAGGGCCGGTGTCGGTGGAGCGGGGGCCGTCGGTGGAGCGGCTGGTGTCGGTGGAGCGGCCGTGGAGGAACTGCTGCCGTGTGTTCTGCTGCCCCGCGTCGCCGCACGCGTCACCGTATGTGTCGCCGTAGTCGTCGTCGGCGGGGCGCTGGGGCGGGACGTAGTCAGGGTCCAGTACCGTGCCCTTCAGGAACGCGGGCAGTTCGCGTCCGCGGGCACCCCCCGCGCGGGAGGGATCCAGCACGCCGAGCCGAGACCCAAGCATGGAAGGCGCCCCCTTTCGCTCCGGCGGATCCGAACAACTACCCCTCACGCTATCCGGCGGCTACGACGAAACCTGGCCTTGATCCGCGGCAAACCCGCAGGTCACCCGCCCGGTGAAAAGATCTACCTACCCGCCGGCAGCTGAAGAGCCATCCGCCGCCTACCCCGGTGGCGGGTGATGTCGGCTCGTACCCGGGAGGCTGAGCGGGACGTTCAGAATGCGCGCCGTTCTGACCGATCTTGACGCTTTCCCTACGCGTTCCTCGCGTGCAAGTTCCGCTGAAGGGACCTAGCTTCGACGTGGAAGGGATCCCCATGTACGCCTATATCGCGCTCGGATTACTCGCGATCCCCGCCCTGTGGATCGTGCTCGGTGGGGTCAGGGTCGTCAATCAGATCGAACGGGGCGTGGTCTTCCGCTTCGGAAAAGTCCGCGGCCGAGTTCTCGAGCCGGGACTCGCCCTGCTCATCCCCCTGGTGGACCGGCTGAAAAAGGTCAACGTCCAGATCGTCACGATGCCGGTTCCCACCCAGGAGGGCATCACTCGCGACAACGTCTCGGTTCAGGTGGATGCCGTCGTCTATTTCCGGGTCCAGGATCCGCTGAAGGCGACGATCGAGGTGCAGAACTACCTGTTCGCCATCGGCCAGGTGGCACAGACCTCACTGCGCTCGATCATCGGCAAGAGTGAGCTGGACGACCTGCTGTCTAACCGCGAGGAGCTGCACCGGGGCCTGGAACTCATGATCGACAGCCCGGCCCTCGGCTGGGGCATCCACATCGACCGGGTGGAGATCAAGGATGTTCAGCTTCCGGAGTCGATGAAGCGCTCGATGTCGCGCCAGGCCGAGGCCGAGCGGGAACGCCGCGCCCGCGTGATCACCGCGGATGGCGAGTTCCAGGCGGCGCAGAAGCTCGCCGACGCATCGGCGATCATGTCCGAGACTCCGGGAGCCCTGCAATTGCGGCTGTTGCAGACCGTGGTGGAGGTCGCGGCGGAGAAGAACTCCACCCTGGTCATGCCGTTCCCGGTCGAGTTGCTGCGATTCTTCGACCGGGCTGCACAACCCGCCCAGGCCGCGGAGGCGTCGGCCGAACCATTTGAGCTGTCCCCGGCGGAGGACAGCCCCCGAGCCCTCACCGAGGCCGCCGACGTCAACAACCGCCACCAGGTCGCCCGGGGAGAGGACGGTGGCGAGGGTCTGGTACGTCGGTCGGTTGAGTGAGTCTCCTATGGTCGAAGGTCGGTGAGAACGTCACGCATGTGCTCAAGCGCTTGTCGGGCATCGAACCTTTGCCCAGAGTGTTCAGCGCCGATCTTGCTGGCCGCGTCGGCGACGAGGGTTCGGAGTGCGAGGGCGCCGAAGTCGCCGGTTGTCGTGAGGTAGTCCAGCACGCGTGCCGCGTCCGCCAGGCGTCCGATCGCCGCCATCATGTTGACGAACTCCACGGCGGCGATCCTGGCGACATCGGTGTAGTCGGTCTCAAGCAACTCTTCGACGTACGAGCGGAGAATCCGGAACGCCCCCGGCCGGTCCCCGCGCCGGAAGGCGGATCGTGCCTCGATGGGCTTGCTCACCGAGATGGTCCGATGGGGGACGGCGACGCTCGCCGACTCGTCGAAGAACCGGTCCGCCTGGTCGGCGTGGCCCTGGAACAGGGCGGAGTAGCCGAGCATGGCCAAGCTCAGGCACAGGAAGGTCGGCGGGCCCTGAACGCGGAACCGATCCACCAGGGCCGGGACGAATCCGTCCAGTTCCTCGAAACGTCCGACGCTCAGCAGCCCTGACGCCACCCCGGCGATCTCCGTGAGCGCCGCCGCGTGGTCCTCGCCCATCCGCCGGAGCCAGGCCACGGCCTCGGCGGCGGACTCCCGCTGCGCTTCGCCGTCCTCGTAGAGGTACGCCCGCGTGTAACGAATGAGCGGATGGTCCGGCTGCCCGTACCGGCGGACGAGACGCTCATACCCATCGTGATCCCCGCTTTGCATGGAGCGATACGCGGCCCACGCGAGCCAGTAGACGACCTGCTCCTCGTCGTCCGCCGGCGTGATGGCGAGGATGCGCTCGGCCCAGTCGCTGATCTCGCTCTGCTTGCGCAGGTTGACCTCCGCCGCGATCGGCCGGACCAGCGCGTCGGCCAGCTCGCGGTCGCCGATGGCACAGGCCCGATCGAAGGCGGCACGGAGGTTCGGCCACAACTGCCCGAGCCGGGCCACCCCTTCGATCTCGGCCGGGCCGACGAGCAGCCGATGGATATGGGCGACACTGTCGCGGCACCACCGCGCGTGGCGTTCGGCGATCAGGCCGCTGTGGCCCTCCTCCGACAGATGCTCGGCCGCCAGCTCGCGGATGGACTCCAGCAGCCGGAAACGCCGCCCGAACGGGCCGGACTCGACGACGAGCATCGACTTGTCGACCAGATCCCTCAGCAGGTCGTCGAGATCCAGCTCCCCGTCGGCGGCGACGCTCCCGGCCGCCGCGAGATCGAACGGCCCCGCGAAGATCGAGAGCCGCTGGAAGAGCACCTGCTGGGGGCGCGTGAGCAGGTCGTAGGACCAGTCGATGGTGGCCCGCAGCGTCCGGTGGCGTTCGGCGCTGGTTCGCCTGCCGCCGGTCAGGAGGCGGAGCGGAGCACCGAGCCGGGCCACGAGATCCGGCGGCGCGAGACTTCTCGTGCGCGCGGCGGCCAGCTCGATGGCGAGCGGGACGCCATCGAGGCGGCGGCAGATCTCCTCGACGTCGTCCCGGTGGGCGTGGGGGTCGAAGGTCAGCGAGACCGCCCGGGCCCGCTCGTTGAACAGCTCGGCTCCCGGCCCGGCGGGGTCCAGGGGCGCCACCTCGATGAGCTGCTCGCCGCCGATGCCGAGGGACTCCCGGGACGTGGCGAGCACCCGCACGCCCGGGCAATGCTCGGCGATGGCGTGGGCGAGCTCGGCCGCGCCGTCGATGACATGTTCGCAGTTGTCCAGGACGAGCAGCGCCGGACGTGACCGCAGGGCCGCGACGATCGACTGGGTCAGGGTGCGCCCCGAGCTCTCCTCGACTTCCAGGGTGTCGGCCACGAGGCGGGGCACGTCGCCTGGCGAAGCGATGTCGGCCAGCTCTACGAGCCAGGCCGCCTCGTCGGCCAGCTGCGCCGCCGCCAGGGCCAGCCGGGTCTTGCCGATCCCGCCCGGCCCCACCAGCGTCACGACGGGGGACTCCGCGAGAGCGCCGGCGATGACGCCGAGGTCCTCGTCACGGCCGATGAGCCGGCCCAGCCGGACCGGGAGATTCCCGGCGCCATCGCCGGGCGGGAAGATGCGGTGTCCCAGCCGCTCATCGTGGCCGAGAATCAAGGACTCCAGGTCATGCAGGCGTGGGCCGGGTTCTATCCCAAGCTGCTCCACGAGCTGGCTGCGCGCCTTCTGGTACGCCGCGAGCGCGTCAGCCTGCCGGCCTACCCGGTACAGGGCCGTCATCAGCAGCGCCCACAACCCCTCCCGCAGCGGATGGCACGCGGTGAGCTCCGTCAGCGGGCCGATGGCCGCCTGGGCATCCGTCCCGGCGCGATGCTCAAGGTCGGCCTCCACCGCGCCCAGCCACTGCTCCACCAGCCCGTCCACCATCGGCGTGAGGGCTTGCGCGTCCAGCCCGGCCAGGGGAGTTCCCGTCCACTCGGCCAGCGCCGCCTGGACGTCGCCCGCGTCGAGCCGCCGCCGGAAGCGGGCCACGTCTACCGCGTCAGCAGCCACCGCCAGGCGGTAGCCCGCGCCGGTCCGGACGATCGAGTCGGGGCCGAGGGCTTTGCGGAGCCGTACGACATAGGACTGGACGGTCTTTTCGGCCGTACGCGGGGGGTCGTCGCCCCACACCAGCTCCACCAGCCGCGGCACCGGGACGACGGACCCGGCGGACAGGGCGAGCACCGCGAGCACGGTCTGGCACTTCGCCGGACCGACGTCCACCGTCGCTCCACCGACCGTGGCACTGACACCACCGAAAAGACCGATCCGCACCACCGGGCTGCTCCCGCGCTCAGGGGTCGATCCTCCCACGGGCTCCACCGGCCTTCCACCGGGACTCAACCCGGCTCTGTCACGGTCTGACCACATCCACCGGACCGAAGGAGCATGTCATGGACTCACCGAAGCGGCTCGCCCGAACCGCGGGACTCTTCTACCTCATCGTCGCCATCCTCGGCGGCTTCGCCCAGATCGTGCGACTCGATGTCTTCGCGCCGGGCGATGCCGCCACCACCGTGGCGAACGTCGTGGCGAACGCCTCGCTGGTCCGGATGAGCTTCGTGGCCGACCTGACGCAGGCGACATTCCTCCTGTTCGTCGTCATGTGCCTCTACCGGCTGCTGCAGCACGTGAACAAGGGCGTGGCCCGCGCCATGGTCCTCTTCGTGGTGGTCGCGGTCGCCATCATCTGCCTGAACATGCTCCACCAGCTGGGCGGCCTGCTCGTCGCCACCGACCCCTCCTACGCCGGCGCCTTCGGTCCCGAAGGCTCGCCCGCGCTGGTGTTGCTCCTGTTCGACCTCCAGCACTCTGGCTACCTCATCGCCCAGATCTTCTTCGGCCTGTGGCTGTTCCCGCTGGGCCTCCTGGCCTACCGGTCCGGCATGTTCCCCCGTCCCCTCGCCGTCACGCTGATGGTCGCGACCGTCTTCTACCTGCTCGACGTGGCCCTGCAGTTCCTCGCCCCCGAACTCGCCGGCCTGGTCAACCCGCTCGTCGTCGTGGTGGCGACCGTCAGCGAGGTCTCCATGCTCGCCTACCTCTTGATCAAGGGCGTCAGAACCCTTCCCGCGGATCATGCGCTCGCGACCTGAGCCGAGCCAGTGTGGTCCGGTGGGAAGTGGACCTCGGCGAGCGCAGGTGTGGCCGTTACGTTGAAACGCAATGGATATTGATCTTGTGGTCGCGGGGGCGGGGCTGTTCGGGCTGACTGTCGCGGAGCGGTGTGCCAGGGACCTGGGGCTGCGGGTGCTCGTCGTCGAGCGCAGGGACCATATCGGGGGCAACGCCTACAGCGAGGTCGAGCCGTCGACCGGCATTGAGGTGCACCGCTACGGGGCGCACCTGTTCCATACCTCCAACGAGCGGGTCTGGGAGTACGTGAACCAGTTCACGGCATTCACCGACTATCGCCATCGGGTTTTCACGATCGCGGGGGATCGCGTCTATCCCATGCCGATCAACCTGGCCACGATCTGCGCCTACTTCGGCCGGGCCATGTCGCCCGGCGAGGCCAGGGCGCTGATCGCCGCGCAGGCGGGCGAGGTCGCCCATCCGGCCAATCTGGAGGAGAAGGCGATATCCCTGGTCGGGCGGCCGCTGTACGAGGCGTTCATCCGCGGCTACACCGCCAAGCAGTGGCAGACCGACCCCAGGGAACTGCCCGCGGAGATCATCACGCGGCTGCCCATGCGCTACACCTTCGACGACAGCTACTTCGCCGACCGGTACCAGGGGCTGCCGGTCGGCGGCTACACGGCGTGGCTGGAGAGGATGGCCGACCATCCGCTGATCGAGGTACGGCTGGGCACCGACTTCGCCGAACTGGGCGCGGCCGGGAACGTTCCCGTCGTCTACACCGGACCGCTGGACGGCTACTTCGGCCGCGCCGAGGGGGCGCTGGGCTGGCGGACCCTGGATTTCGAGTTCGAGGTCCTGGCTCAGGGCGACTTCCAGGGCACGTCGGTGATGAACTACGCCGACGAGCACGTGCCGTACACCCGGGTCCACGAGTTCCGCCACTTCCATCCCGAGCGCGACTATCCCGGCGACCGCACCGTCATCGCCCGCGAGTACTCCCGCTTCGCGGGCCCGGGAGACGAGCCGTACTACCCCATCGGCACCCCCACCGACCGCGCTCGCCTGGCGCGATACCGGGAACTCGCCCGCGCCGAGAAGGACGTGCTGTTCGGCGGGCGTCTCGGCACGTACACCTACCTCGACATGCACATGGCCATCGCCTCCGCGCTCGCGATGTACGGCAACCGCATCCGCCCCCGCTTCCTCCGCCAAGCCCGAGTCTGAGGGGTCCACCAAGCCGATCATCCGCCGCCCAAGTGGACCTGTGAACGGTACGAACCCGTGGATACGCTGCCGAAAAGACCCTGGGGGAGTGGCCGTGAGCACGGAAAACACCGGACCGGCAGAAGCCGGATTATCAGTGGTCATCCCGTGTTTCAACGAAGTCGACGCCATCGCGGGAGTGCACGCCGAGATCGTGGCCGACCTGGGCCACCTGGACCTGGAGATCCTCTTCGTCGACGACGGCAGCGGCGACGGCACTCTCGAAGCGATCAAGTCGCTCGCCGGAACGGATCCGCGCGTGCAGTACATCTCCTTCACCAGGAACTTCGGCTTCGAGGCCGCGTTCTCGGCCGGCTACCGGTACGCGGACCGCCCGTGGATCCTGCATCTCGACGCCGACCAGCAGTTCCCCGCGGCCGAGGCACTTCGGCTGATCGAAGCCTCCCCCGGCCAGGACGCGGTATTCGGGATCAGGACCGAGCGCAAGGACTCCTGGACCCGCAGAGCGGGCACCACGCTCTTCCACTTCCTGGCCGCCCGGGTCCTGAACGTGGAGTTACCGGTGGGAGCGACCGCGTTCCGGCTGGTGCGCTCGCCCGTCGCCCGGGCGGTCGTCGACCTCGACCTGGGCACGCCGTACTTCCTCGCCACCCTGCCGAAGCTGACCAGCAGGTACGCCACCGTCCCCGTCCGCCACCGCGAGCGCCTGACCGGTTCGCCGAAGGCGACCCTGCGCCGGCTCGCCGCGCACGCGGCCGATCTGTTCGTCACCAGGAGCGGGCGGCTGACGAGCGCGGCGTCCGGCCTGGCCCTGGCCGCGGCCGGGCTGGCCGCCCTGTGCGCCGCAGGCGAGGCTGCGGGATGGGTCGGCCAGGCGGCCGGAGTCACGGTGTCGCTGCTGCTCGCGGCGGTGAGCCTCGGCGTCCTGGCCTTTGTGGTACGGCACCTGGCGACGATCGCGGCCGGCCAGGCCAGACCCCGGCTCTTCTACGTCCGCGAGGCGAGCATCCCGATCGCCGCCAAGGACCTGCTGTGCCGCCCCGCCGAAACCAGCGCGCGGCGGCCATGAGCGAGGTGACCGTCGCATTCCCGCGACCTGCCATGATCCTGCGCCTCCTCGCGGGCCGAGGGGCGTTCCGGCTCGGCGTGCAGCTCATGCCGGTCACCCTGGCGGGCGTCTGGGACGCGGACGCCTTCGGCCTCTACGCCAGCACGGTCGGTCTCTCCATGTGGCTGCCGCTGGTCGTGAACGCGCCGGAGAAGGCCGCCCTGAAGGCCCTGCCCCGGTGCCGGCGACTCGCCCCGCAGCTGGCCAGGATCACCGTCGCCATGTCCGCCGCTCCCGTGGCCGTCCTGCTGGCCGTCCTGGCGCCGGTCATGGCGCTGGCCTCGGACTCGGAGGCGGCGGCCTACCTCGCCGCGGCGGCCTGGCTCGCCTGCACCGGCCTGCTCATGACCCTGTGCGGCCTGCACCGCCTGTACGGCAGGGCGGCCACCGACGCGCTGGCGTTCGCGGCCAACGGCGTCACGGTGCTCGCCGCCACCGCCGTCACCTGGCTGGCCGGCTGGACGCCGCAGTTCCACCTGACGACCCTGGCCGCCGGGTGCGCGCTGGTCACGGCGTGGACGCTGGCGAAGCTGCCGAAGGCCGTAACGCGGCCCGAGCGCAGGCTGCGGCGACGCGGGCTCGCCCGCCGCCTGGCGCACTCGACGGTGCTGCTCGGCGGTTCCGAGGTGCTGGACACGCTCTCCTTCTCCCTGGTCTACCTGGCCCTGGCCGTGTCCGGGCAGGTCGCTGAGAGCGGGACGCTCTACCTGGTGCTGCTGCCCGCGACCGCGATCGTCCAGCTGGCCAACTACCTGCTGCGGATGGCCCAGCCCGGCACGTCGGCCTGGCTGCGGGGCGCCGGTCGCGCCGAGGGCGACGCGCGCGCCGCCGGGCTGCTGCGCCTCGGCGAGCGGCTCGGGCTCGGCTTCGCCGTGCTGTGGTCCGTCCTGCTGCTCGTGCCGGGCACCCGCGAACTGCTGCTGACCGGGATCGGCCGGTGGGTGGCGCTCGGCGGGCTCGCGCTCCTCGTGCTGGCCCTGTTCCTCATCGCGAGATACGCCGTGCACCTGCTGGAGAACACGACCGACCGGGCCGCGGCCCACACCTCCACGACCGCGCTGATCGGCGTGTTCGCCGCCGGCCTCCTGGCGGCCGCGCTGGCGCCCGCGCTCGGCGCGGTGGGCGGCCTGACGGCCCTGGCCCTCGCCATCGCGGCCCGGGCGGGCGTCCTGCGGCGAACCCAGCGCACCTACAGTACGGAGCACTGACATGTACGTCCTTGGCATATCCCGGGTCCACGACTCGGCGGCAGCGCTGGTACGCGACGGCGAGATCGTCGCGTTCGCGGAGGAGGAACGGTTCAGCCGCGTCAAGCACGACGGCCGCTTCCCCGGCGGGGCGATCAACTCCTGCCTCGACCAGGCGGGCATCACCCTGGCCGAGGTCGACCACGTCGCCTTCTACTGGCAGCGCTGGCCCGAGGTGGCGCACGCGGCCAGAGTGTTCGCCCGCTACTTCCCCGGCACCCTGGAGGTGTTCCGCAACAGGCGCGAGGGGGGCGTGCGCTCGGCCGGCTGGCGGGAGACCTGGCGGCACGGCGGGGGATCCGGAGGTGTGGACGACTTCCACGTCGGCGGGGCGGTGCTCGCGCATGTCAAACGCACCTACACGATCGGCCAGGAGATCAGGGACGCCGTCGGGCACACCGGACCGACCCGGTTCAAGGTGCATCTGATCGACCATCACCGCGCGCACGCGGCCAGCGCCTTCTACGTCTCCCCGTTCGACTCCGCCGCCGTCCTCACCATGGACGGCGTCGGCAGCGACGGCACGAGCACCTGCCTCGCCGTCGCGCACGGCGACAAGATCTCCGACCTGCGGCGCGTCAAGTACCCGCACTCCCTGGGCGCCATGTACGCGATCATCACCGGCTACCTCGGTTTCCACCCCACCGTGGACGAGGGCAAGGTGATGGGCCTGGCCCCCTTCGGCTCCGACACCTACACCGATCAGTTCGCCGACCTCGTCCACCTGGACCCCGACGGCGGGTTCGAGCTGAACCTGAGCTGGTTCCGGCATCACGTCAACGGCAGGCACCTGGTCTCGCGGAAGTTCCTCGACACCTTCGGCCCGCCGCGGCCCCGTACGAAAGTCACCAAAGACAATCCGATCTCGCAGCACTACATGGACATCGCCTACGCGTTGCAGGCGACGCTGGAACGCGCGGGCCTGCACCTGGCCAGGTGGCTGCACGAGCGAACCGGCCTGCCCCGGCTGGCCGTGGCCGGCGGCGTGGCGCTGAACTCGGTCATGAACGGCCGGATCCTGCGGGAGACGCCGTTCGAGGAGTTCTTCGCCCAACCGGCGGCGGCCGACGACGGGTCGGCGCTCGGCGCGGCCCTGGAGGTGTCGGTGGGCCGCTACGGCCGCCCCCGGCCGACCGAGGGCTTCATCTACACAGGGCCGGAGTTCGGCGAGGACCGGATGGAACGCGCGCTGTCCGACGCCGGGCTGCCGTACCAGCGGATCGACGACATCGCCGCGCACACCGCGGCGGCGCTCGCCGACGGCCTGATCGTGGGCTGGTTCCAGGGCCGGATGGAGTGCGGCCCGCGCGCCCTGGGCAACAGGTCGCTGCTCGCCGACCCCCGGGATCCCGAGGCCAAGACCCGGATGAACGAGAAGGTCAAGCACCGCGAGGCGTTCCGGCCGTTCGCGCCGTCGTGCCTGGCGGAGCGCGCGGGGGAGTACTTCGCGGGCGACCACCCGTCGCCGGTCATGCTGCTGGTCTCCGACGTGCTGGCACACCAGCGCGCTCGGGTGCCCGCGATCACGCACGTGGACGGCACCGCCCGGGTGCAGACGGTGCGCCGGGACGACAACCCGCTCTACCACCGGCTCATCGAGAGGTTCGCGGAGCTGACCGGCGTGCCGATGCTGATGAACACCTCCTTCAACGACAATGACGAGCCCATCGTGTGCACGCCGGAGGACGCGGTCGCCTGCTTCCGCAAGACCGACGTCGACGCGCTCGCGCTCGGCCCTTTCTGGACCCGGAAGGAGGCCGGCGCGTGAAGAACTGGCTGTGGCTGGTTCCGGGAGTCCCGACCGCTGCCCTGGTCTACCTGATCATGATCGTGCTGCCGCCGAAGCAGACGCTGGGTGATCTGGGCGACTGGGCGTTCCGGGGCAGCCCGTTCGTGCTCGCCGTGGTGACGGTGGCGCTGCTGCCCCGCTGGAGGGCTGCGCCATGGCTGCTGGTTCTCGCCACGGTCGTCTACATGGGCTTCCTGGACACCGGGCTGGTCCTGCGGATCCTGGCGTACGGCGCGGTCCCGCCCGCTGAGCAGGACGCGGCGTTTCAGCCGATTTATCAGTTCCAGCTGCTGATGGTGACGTTCGTGGTGCTGTTCGCGCTCTTCGCCTACCGTATGGCGGGCGCGCGCACCACGGCGGTGCTAAAGGCCGGGTTCGCCTCCTTCCTGGTTGTGATCTCTGGGCTCAACGACCTCACGTTCTGGCTGACCTATGACTGGCAGAACGGCAGGCCGTCCGAGCTGAGCTGGGCCTCGCACATCATCGTCTTCCTCGGCGGGCCGCCCAGCGTCACCGCGGCCGTGATCTTCATGGCCGTGCACCTGGCGCTGGCCCTCGCCGTGCTCCTGCTGCCGCTGGACCGGATCGCCGAGCGGTGGCTCGCGCGCGGGCACGTGGCGTCGTGAAGACCCTCGTCGTGCTCGGCGCGGCGGACGGCGCGCTGTCCACCTACCGGATCGCGGCCGAGATGGGCTACCGGACGATCGCCGTGGACCGCTCGGCCGCCGCGCCCGGCGTCGCCGTGGCGGACGAGTACCTGCCGCTGAGCACCAGGGACGCCGCCGGGATCCAGCGCGCGCTCGCCCCGCGCGGCGACCTGGCCGGGGTCATCGCGCCGTGCAGTGACATCGCCCTGCCCACCCTGCTGCAGCTGACCCGCGCCCTCAGGCTGCCCGTCCACTTGTCGGAGACAGCAGTCCGCGCGTCGGTGGACAAGACGGTGCTGAGGAGCATGCTCGACGGTCTGGGCGTTTCCTCCTACCGGTGGATCGCGAGCCACGACCCCCGCGAGATCGCCGAGCGCGCTCGTGGCCTGCGGTTTCCGCTGGTGGTCAAGCCCGCGGACGCGCAGGGTGGCCGCGGGGTGACTAGATGCGAGTCGCCCGACGAGATAGAGGCGGCCGCGCACGCCGCGAAGGAGCGCGCCTACGGCGGCGGGATCATGGCCGAAGAGGAGATCCGCGGCACGCACTGCGGCTGTGAGTGCGTCATTGAGGGCGGCCGGGTGGTGTTCATGGCGATGACCCGGCGCACGCTGAGCCCGCCGCCGCTGACGCTGACCACGGCGCACGCCATGCCCGCCGGGCTGCCCCCCGAGGTCGAGCGGGCCTGTCGGCGGTTGGTGAACCGGGTGTGCGGGCTGCTGGGCTACCGGCGCGGGCCGCTCAACCTCGACCTGGTCGTCACGCCAGGTGGCGAGCCGTACCTGATCGAGCTGGGGGTGCGCATGGGCGGGAACGGCATCGACGACCTGACACGGATCTGCCACGGGGTGGACCCGGTCCGGGCGGCGGTGCGGGCGGCGGTCGGCGAGCCGATCGAGTTGAGGCCGCACGAACCGCGGCCGGTCATGTGGAAAGTGCTGGCCGCCGAGCAGGCGGGGAGGCTTGTCTCGGTGTCCGGCGCTGAGCGGGCAAGGGCGCTCCCGGGTGTGGCCGAGTTGGTGATCCTGGCGCGGCCCGGGCAGCAGGTGCGGCCCTACCGCGAGGTGTCGGACAAGCTGGGGTGGGTGGTCCTGCGCGGGGACAGCGTCGCCGCGCTCGACGCCGCGGCCGAGGCCGTGTCGCGGACGCTGCGCTTCACGGTGGCGAGCCATGTACTCCACTGAGGTGCTGGACACGATCACGTCCGTCGATCCCGCCGAGTGGGACGCTCTTGGCGAGGTCGGCGACTTCACCGGGCATCGCTGGCTGCGGCTGGCCGAGCGGGTGCTGGCCGGTCACCGGCCCAGATACCTGCTGCTGCGCCGCCGGGGACGGCTGGTGGCCGCGGCGGCGTGCACGCTCGAACAGCGGCTGCAGAACCCTGCCCTGGAGGCGCGGTTCGGGTGGGTGCTGCGGCGGACGCCGTACCTGCACGTGGGGGTGCCCATGATGTCGAAGGCCGGGCTGCTGGCACAGGGCGGCGAGCTCGCCGCCCTGTGCCGGGAGCTTCGCGCTCTGACCCGCCGCGAGCGTGCCCCGTTCAGCGTCATCGACCATCTGCCCGTCGGCCATCCGGCTTGGAGCGGCCTGGACGGGTGTCATGCGCTCGCCATGGCGCCGGAGACGCGCATGGACGTGGAGTGGAGCTCGTTCGAGGAGTACTTGGGGAGTTTGCCCAGGAAGAGGCGGCAGGAGGTCCGGCGGGTTGCGCGGCGCTCTCTCGGCGAGGGCATAACCGTGCGGCCCCTGGCCGAGCGGGGCGATCCGCGCCTGGATCGCCTGGTGGGTGATGTGGTGCAGCGCCACCACGGGATTCACCGGTTTGTGCCCGGCTTGTTCGAGGAGGCCGCCGCCGTGCTGGGTGACGATCTGACCGTGCTGGCCGCTTACCGGCACGGGGAGCTGGCCGGATGTGTCGCCCTGCTCCGGGACGGCGACGACCTGTCCGCCAAATGGATCGGCCGGGACTACGGGCTGACCGAGGGCACCAGCGCCTACCACGCGCTGGTCGCCGCGTGCGTGCGGACCGCGATCGCGCTGGGCGTGCGCCGGGTGCACTTCGGCGCGTCGGCGTACGAGACGAAGAAACAGTTCGGCGTGTGCCAGGAACCGAGGGGAGGCCTGCTCGCCATGCGCAGTCCGATCCTGAACCGGTGCGTCGGCTGGCCGCTGCGGAGGATGTCATGATGCGAGACGCGATACAGCAGGGCGCCGCCGTGATCCGGGCGCTGCGCAACGAGAGGTTGACGCCGGACCAGGTGCGCCGCCGCCAGGACCGCTCCCTGCGCCGCATGGTCGAGTACGCCTGGAACCGCAGCCGGTTCTACCGCGACAAGTTCGAGGCGGCCGGGGTGCGCCCCGAAGACATCCGGTCGATCGCCGATCTGGCCAGGCTGCCCACGACGACCAAAACCGAACTCCAGCGGTACGGAATCACCCGGGCGCTGGCGCGGGGCTACTCCCCGGCCAACACGTTCGAGGACGCCACCTCCGGCTCCTCCGGGACCGTGATGAAGTTCTACCATTCGCGCGAGGCGTACAACCGGTACTTCGCCTTCGCCTACCGGCACCTGGCGGCCATCGGCTACCGGCCGTGGCACCGGGTGGCGTACACGGCGTACGAGCGGCTCACGCCGCTGCCCTGGGAGCGGCTCGGCCTCGGACGGCGGGAACGCGTCGATCTCACCCAGGCGGACCCGCGCGGCTACGTGGCGGACCTGCTGCGCGTCCGGCCCCACTTCATCACGGCCTATCCCTCGATCCTGCAGCTGATCCTGGCCACGGCCACCCCGGCGGAGCTGTCCCGCATCCGGCCCCGCGCCATCCACCTGCACTCCGAACTGCTGACAGAAGGGCTGCGCAGGCAGATCAGCGAGGGATTCCAGTGTGACTGCTTCGACGATTACGGCGCCTTCGAGTTCCACCACATCGCCTACGAGTGCCCGCGGCACCGCTACCACCTCGCGGCCGACAACGTGATCGTGGAATTCGTCCGGGACGGGCGGCCCGCCGAGCCCGGCGAGGAAGGGGAGATCCTGCTCACCGGGCTGAGCAACCGCGCCATGCCGCTGTTCCGCTACGCGATCGGCGACGTCGGCGTGCCCGGCGACGAGATCTGCCCGTGCGGCAGCGGGTTCCCCACCATGAAACTGGTGCAGGGGCGGGTCGACGACTTCGTCGTCCTGCCCTCCGGCCGGCGGCTCAGCCCCCGCGCGATCAACCCGGTCTACGAGCACCTGCCCGGACTGCTGGAGCACGTGCTCATCCAGGAGAGCCTCGATCACGTCCTGGTCCGGGTCAACGTCGCCGAGGCGCACCGGGACTCCACCCCGGCCGTGATCGAGCGGGAGCTGGGCGCGCTGTTCGGCGGAGAGGTCAGGGTGGAGGTCCGGCTGACCGCCCGGATCGCGCGCGGGCGCACGGGCAAGCTGCGCACGGTGATCTCGAAGGTGACCCCGCGCTGACCTCCTGCTTCAGCACCGCGTCAGCGGATTTTCAGGCCGCCCGGACACCATGAAGGGGTCAAGCGCCGCCGGCGGGGGCGGCGACGGAAAGACGCGTTCCGGGGAGAAAATGCGCCAGCCACAGCGACTCAGCGTTCCTCTGCTCCTAGACAGAGACCAGGCCCCGCCGCTCCAGGAGCAACTGCTGACGCAGTTGAAGGCGGCCATCGACTCGGGCCGGCTCGCCACCGGAACCCGGATGCCCTCCACCCGGGCGCTGGCGAGAATACTGAAGGTGTCGCGCGGCGTCGTGGTCGGAACCTACGACGCCCTCTACGCCGACGGGTACATCACCGGAGTGGTCGGCTCGGGAACCTACGTCGCGAAAGACTCCTTGGACGCCGCGCGCACGGCCCCCGCGTCCGGCAGGCCGGGACCGGCGCCGGCCATCGATCTGCGGCCGGACCGGCCGAGCTCGGACTGCTTCCCGCTGCCGGCCTGGCGGGCGGCCTGGCGCACGGTCAGCTACATCGCCCCCGGCGTCGCGGAGGCGCCGCCGCTGGGGCTGCCGGAACTGCGCGCGGCCATCGCCGGGCACCTCCTCCAGGCGCGGGGAATCGTGCTGGACCGGCACGAGGTGGTCGTCACCAGCAGCCAGGACAGCGCCCTGCGGCTGGTGCTGAGCGCCCTCGGCGAGGACCCGGTGATCGCGCTGGAGTGTCCCGCGCTGCCCATGGCGCGCACGGTGGCGGCCAGGCAGGGCCGGGTGTCGTCCGTCCCGGTCGATGACCAGGGCGTACGCCTCGATCTGATGCGCGGGGACTGGGACGCCGCGGTGCTGACCCCCGAGCGCAACCCGCTGCTGGGCGCGCGGCTGTCGCTGGAGCGCAGGCGGGCGCTGGCCGAGGACGCGCGCACGCGCGGGTCGCTCCTCATCGAACCGGCCCTGGGCGGTGTCCTGGACCTGGACGTCAGCCCGCTGCCGCCCCTCATGTCGCTGGCGCGGGCGGAGCACGCCGCCCTGATCGGCTCCTTCGGCGCCGTCCTGACCCCGGCGTTGCACCTGGGCTTCGCCGTCGTGGAGAGTGGCCTGGCGGAGACGATCGCGAAGGCCGATCCTGCCCACTACGAGCAGCCGTCGCCGCTCGTGCAGCTGGCCGTCAGCGATCTGCTGGCCTCCGGCGGCATGGCCGCGCACCTCACTCGGCTCGCCGGGCGGCACGCCGCGCTGTGGCGGCTGGTCTGGCAGGCCCTGGGCGACCTGCCCGGCACGCGGCTGCTGCGGGCCGGGGGCACGGCGACGCTGCTGCTGCCGGACGAGGTGTGCGCGAAGCGGGTCGTCCGCGCCCTCGCCGTCCAGCGGATCCACCTCACCGAACTCGACTCCTACGTGCATCCCCGGTCGCCCGCGCTGAACGGGCTCGTCATCGGGTTCGGCCACCTCGGCGAGGCGGTGCTCGGCACCACCCTGCGGGTCATCCGGCGCACGGTCAGCGCGGCCCGCGAGTGATCACCAGCCGCAGCGTCGCGAGCGCCGTCTTCAGCGTGGCCTCCGCGTCCTCGGCGGAGTCGCCGGTCACCACCAGATAGCCGAGCTTGTGCCCCGACTGCGTGAACGGATGAACCGGCGCCCCCACGGGCGTCACCACCTCCGCGTCGGCCACCCCGGGCAGCGCCCTGACCTCGTCGAGGCCGTCGACGCGGGCCAGCACCCCGTCCCATTCGTACGGCGAGCGCAACACGTGGATGATGCCGTGGCCGTGCCGCCGCGGCGTCAGGTCGTAAGGTTCGCCCAGCGCGAGGGAGATCAGCGCGCCGACCGTGTCGACGCCGTACACCGCGCGGGTGAGTCGCGGATACCCGTTGCCGCACAGCCTCGCCCCCACCTCCAGCACGTAGGGCGTGCCGTCCGGAGCCAGGATGACGTCGAAATGGGCAGGCCCGTCACGCCATCCCATCGCCGCGCACAGCCGCAGGGCCGCCTCGACGATCCTCCTCCGTGACTCCGCGGCGATCTGGGCCGGGCAGGTGTGCCCGCCGATCAGGAAGCCCGGGCCCGGGATCACCCGTTTCTCGGTGAGCACGGAGAAGGCGGCCGCGCCGTCCCGCAGGAAGACCTCGACGGTGATGTTCCTGCCCTCGCGGAACTCCTCCACGACGACCTCGCCGCACACCGAATGCGCCAGTGCGGCGGCGAGCGCCGCGACCAGCGCGGACGGTTCGCGCACCAGCGCGACCCCCTTGCCCCCGGAGGCGTCAACGGGCTTGACCACCACGGGGAACTCCAGCCCGGGCATCGGCTCGGCCCGGCGCGTCACCGCCCACCGGTAGCCGGGCAGGCCCGCGCTCCGCGCGATCCGGTGGAAGGCGGCCTTGTCCATCGACGCGTCGGCGGCCTCCCGGGGGTAGAGGTGCGGGGTGCCGTACCGCCGGGACAGCATGTGCCAGCTCAGCAGGCACATGTCGCTGCCCGCCGACACCACGCCGCTCGGCCGGGTCTCGCCGAGCGCCGCGATGACGGCGTCGTGGTCGCGGGTCGAGACCCGCAGGAACCGGTCGGCCAGTGGCACCCCCGGGCGGTCGTCCCGCCAGTCCACCGCGATGGTGCGCAGACCCCGCAGGCGCGCCTCCCGGAACAGCGGCAACTGCTCCTCCCCGGCCCCCAGCACCAGCAGTTCAGCCGCCATGATCGTGCTCCTTCTCCAGGGGCAACGCGGGTGGCGGTACGGCGGGCACGCCCCCGTCCAGGGTGTCCTCGGGCCGGACGTCCAGATTCGACTCGGCGATGTAGAAGGCGCGCAACGGCGTGGCGTCCAGCATCAACCGGTGCAGGTAGCGCGCCGACAGGGCGCACACGACGACGGTCAGCGCCGAGCTGTCCAGTGCCGCCAGCGCCACGCCCGCCGGCGCGACCACGCCCAGCAGCCAGCCCACGGTAACCGCGGCGGCCACGGCCGCCGCCACCGCCGCGATCAGGTACGCGGCGTTGAGCAGCCGCCACGAGAAACCGAAGAACAGCTCGAAGGCGTGCCCGCCAAGACGCAGCGGGCGGAACCGCGACCCCCCGGACTCCCGGGCTTGGTGGGTCGTCTCGACCGCGGTATAGCGGGAGGTCACCAGCGGCACCTTCGCGGCGAAGTACGCGTTGTTCATCCGTAGCTCGGCCAGGGTGCGGGCCACCGGCGCGCGGAGCACCCGGAAGGACGAGGCCCCCATCGGCACCTCGACGCCCAGCAGCCGCCTGGCCGCCCACTGGTGGCCGGCGGCCCCCAGCCGGCGCAGGAGCGGATCATGCCGGACCCGCCGGGTGCCGAACACCACGTCATAGCCCTTGGCCGCCTCGGCCAGCAGCACCCACGTCTGGTCCGGCGGGACCTGCAGGTCGGCGTCGAGCTGGACGATCCACGGGCGGCTCGCGTAGCGGAACCCCGCGCTGATCGCGGCCGAGAGCCCGAAGTTGCGCGAGAAGGAGATGTACCGCACGCGTCCGTCCATCGCGGCGATCGCGCGCATGTGCTCCAGCGTGTCGTCCGAGCTGCCGTCGTCGATGAAGATGATCTCCAGCTCCGGGATCACGCCGAGCGCGTTCACGATGGCGCGATGCGCGACCGCCACCTGCTCGCCCTCGTTGAAACAGGGCACCACGGCCGTCAGCCCGGTCACGGAGACCGCCGCAGCCGCCGGGTGAGCGACAGGACCGCCCGCCCAGGCACCGCCAGCACCGCGATCGCCAGCGCCACGTGCACCGCGATGAAGATGTACGCCTCGTGCTTGGCCGGATAGTGCCCGAGCCTGACCCTGATGTGCTCGGCCCAGTGCCACACCTCCGGGATGGGCGTCCACGCCGGATCGGTGTGCGGGTTGATGACCAGGAAGGCCAGATCCTCAAGCCCGGAAAGCTGGAGGATGATCATCGCCCCGCACAACCGCAGCGTGCCCGAACGCGAGCCGCCGCCGAGCCGGTAGGCAAGCGCGATGGACAGGATGATGAACGGGACCAGGGTCAGGACCGTGTAGTAGTACTCCGAGCCCGGCTCACCGGCGACGAAGAACATCCGGGGAATGAACACGGCGTAGAAGATCAGGAAGCAGCAGGGGATGAGGATCATCGGCAGCCGCAGCCACCGCGCCCACGCCGGATCCAGCCACGCGATCGCGACGCTCATCGCGACGAACGGCAGCAGCTTGAACAGGAAGATCCACAGGGATTCGATGGTGTGCTCGTGCGGCAGCCGGAGCCACACGATCGCCGCGAGCGCCAGGCCCGTCGTCCCGGCGACGAGGGTGACCGCGTTCGCCCGCAGGAACGGCGCGCGGTGCTCTGGTAAGGCGTCTACAGGCATGGGGACTCCGAGTGGTCTGTGATGCGGTCAGATCAGGTGGTCGGTCCAGGTTCTGGGCGTGAGCGCCGAGACGATCTCCAGCTCCAGGCCGTAGTCGAACTCCCGCGGCCCGCGCGCCGAGATCCAATCGATCATGCTCAGCAGCCCGTCCCGCAGCGTGGTCCCCGTCTCGTAGCCCAGCAGCCTGCGCGCCTTGCCGGAGTCGCAGGTGGCATGGTGGACCTCAAGGGGCCGGGCCGGCACGAAGATCGGATCGTTGGGCACCCCCATCAGCTCGGCGAGGGTCTCGGCCAGGGTGAGCACGGAGACCGGATCCTCGTCCGGGCCGACGTTGACGACCTCGCCGCGCACCCGGGCGTCCGCGCCGAGCCGGGCCAGGCACGACACGACATCGGAGATGAAGCTGAAGCAGCGCAGCTGGGAGCCGTCGCCGTAGATCACCGGGCGCTCTCCCCGCAGTATGCGGTTGATCATGATGGCGGCGACGTTGCGGTAAGGATCGTCGTAACGCTGCCGGGGGCCGATGACGTTGTGCGGGACGGCGATGTTGAACTCCATGCCGTGCGCCTCGCAGACCGATCGCACCATGAGCTCGGCGGCGTACTTCGCGATCCCGTACGGCGTCACGGGGGCGGGCTCGTCGGTCTCCGCGAACGGCGGGCGGCCATCGCCGTACCTGGACATCGACGAGCAGAACACGAAACGGCCCACGCCCGCCGCGGCGGCGGCCGACAGCAGCGCCACGGTGGCGCCGCAGGTGTGCTCGTGCACGTGAAAGGGGCTGAACACGCTGAGCCCCTCGTACGGCGCGGCGGCGCAGTGGTAAACGGTCTCGACCCCCGCCAGCAGATCGGCGTACGCCCCGGATTCGCGGCAGTCGGCGACCCGGAAATCCACCGCGCCGGGAACGTTGTCCTTGTAGCCGCCCATCAGATTGTCGACGCCGCGCACCTGATGCCCTTCCGCCAGCAGCGCGTCGGCTAAATGGCTCCCCAGGAACCCCGCCACTCCCGTGATGAGAACGGGACTCTTCACCATGCCTCCATTAATGTTCCGGGATGATTTGCCGGAAATCTATCCCCGCTTCCCGGGCGATCACAGAACCACTTGCGGCGGAGAAAGTGGACTATGCGGTTCGTCCCGCCGCCCATCGCGGCACGACCACCCGCCACATCGGCACGGGCTGGAATCCAAGCGAACCCTTGACCTCGAACATGCCCTGACCGGCGGACAGCTCGCGCCGCCCGCCGCTGCCGGCCACATGATCGATCAGGCGGAGGTAGTGGTAGAAGTAGAGGTGCTTGCGGCCGCCTTCGCCGGGGTCGACCGCCGCCCAGGAGCCCAGCTTCGGATGGGTGGGGTGATCGAGCAGGGCGCCGAAGGCCAGCAGCCGCCCCTGGCGTTCCCGGTAGGTCGCGGTGACCACGTCGGGGCGGCCGTGCAGGGCGGCGAAGTAGCTCGCGGGCAGCGGCACGTGCGGCTCCCACATCGACTTGAGCCGCAGCTCGTGGTCGTCGTGCAGGCGCGCCATCTCCGCGTGCTCCTCGGGCCCGAGGTCGGCGCGCCCGGCCCCGATCTCCACCTCCAGGTCTTCCGAGCGCGCCACGATGCGGCGCTGCCTGCGCAGGTCCTTGCGGCGGCTCGCGCGCAGCGAGCCGAGCCACTCCTCGGCCGAGGACCAGGTCACGGGCATGCTCCCGGACGTGGCGGCGGCCTGGGTGAAGGCCGCCCGGCGCGCCACCACGGGCAGGTCGGCGGCGGTCATGCCCCGGTAGACGAGACCGGCGCAGCCCTTCCCCAGCCAGGCCAGGACGGCCCGCTCGTAGTCGCGCAGCAGCAGGCGCCGGCGCTCCAGCGGGACCCAGGAGGCGAAGTGCCAGCCGGGGCCGTGCGAGTATCCCGGCACCCGGACGTCGAGCAGGACCGGCTCGCGGCGCGGCCGGGGCCGCCTGCCGCGGCCGAGCCCGAGGTAGAGGCCGATCGCGATGCCGCAGGGCCGCCCGTCGTCGTGAAGCAGGGCGGGCAGCACGCCCGCCCGCGCCGAGCCGGCCGCCTCCCGGATCACGTCGTAGGACCACGGCGCGGTCAGCCCCTCGTCCCGGTGAAGATCGCGCCATCCCGAGGGTTCCGGGTCGCTCAGCGGGTCCACAAGCTCAACGCCCATCGGGCCTTTCCTGTCTTGTCGGGATTAAAGCATCGCACAGCGGCGGATCCACTGATTCGCGGGAAAAGCGTGTTATTTCAGACGTCAGCGCCACGTCAGCGCCAAATCAGGAAGGCCGGGTATTCGTTTAACTGGGGCATATTCGGGCTATTCGCCATGCCCGAAACCGCGCCCCGCCCATAAGCCGAAAAGGTACGCGTCGTGCCCGCGCAGACGACTCCTACGGCCTCCCGCAGTCGCTGGAACACCACCTGGAACGGGATGGAACGCCACATTTAGAGAGGCGAGCCCCACAGCGACGTGGAACCGTACGGTAGGTGATCTTGTTCATGTCAGTCCTGGTGCGGCTGCTGGGTCCGGTGGATGTGACGGTGGACGGCGTGGCCATGCCGCTGCCGGGTCTGCGGCGCAAGGCCGTGCTGGCCCGGCTGGCGCTGCGGCCGGGCGAGGTGGTCGGCGCAGAGCAGCTGATCGACGCGGTGTGGGACGGCGAACCCCCCGCCACCGCGGCGAACTCGCTGCAGCGGCACGTGTCGTCCCTGCGGCGCCTGCTCGGGGCGCGCGGGGAGATCCTCGCGCGCCCCCCGGGATACGTGCTCACCGGGTGGGGGACCGATCTGAGCCAGGCGGAGCAGCTGATCGAGCGGGCCAGGCACACCGCAGAACCGGTGGAACGGCTGGCCACCCTGGAGCGGGCGGAGGGCCTGTGGCGGGGACAGCCCCTCGCCGACGTGTCCGGCCTGTCATGGTTCGCCCGGGAGGCGGACCGGCTGGAGCGGATGCGGCGAGCGGCGGAGCGGGCGGCCGTGGAATGCCGGCTGCAACTCGGCCAGCACGCCTCGCTGGTGCCGGAACTCCCGGGCCTGGCGGAGCTGTACCCGTTCGACGAGGACCTGCACGGGCAGCTCATGATCGCCCTGTACCGCAGCGGCAGGCAGGCCGACGCCCTGGCCGTCTTCCGCCGGTTGCGCGACCGGCTGCGCGAGGACCTCGGCATCGACCCCGGCGCGCCGCTGCGCGACCTGGAGGCGGCGATCCTGCGCCAGGACCCGGCCCTGGATCGCGCGCCCGTACCCGAGCGGTCCGGACGGCTCGCGGGCCCCGCCCTGATCGAAAGGGACGCCGAGACGAGCCTCATCGACCAGGCGCTCGATCACGCGGCGGCCACCCGTACCGGACAGGTTCTGATCTTCGAAGGACCGGCGGGGATCGGGAAGACCAGCGTGCTCAACCACGCCAGGAAGCGGGCCGCCGCGCTGGGCTGGCCGCTGGCCGCGGCCCGCGGCACCGACCTGGAGCCCGACTACGCGTGGGCGTGTGCCCGGCAGCTCTTCCCCGGCCACACCGAGGTGGACGACGTCCCCGCCACGCCGGATGGCGAGTACCGCGTCCTCAGCTCGCTCTACCGGCGCACCGCCGGGCTGGCGGCGGACCACCCGCTGGTGATCGTGCTGGACGACCTGCACTGGGCGGACACGCCCTCGGTGCGGTTCGCGGCCTTCCTGGCCGCCCGCCTCGACGCGCTGCCGGTGGTGCTCGTCCTCGCCCTCCGGCCAGGCCACGACCGCATCGGCCACCTGACCTCGGCCATCGCCGGCCTGCCGCACGCGACCATCCGGGTGCTGCGGCCGCTCAGCCGGGACGGCTGCGCCGAACTGCTGGCCGAGGCGATCGACGCCGAGCCGGACCCGGAGCTGGCCGGCCGGTGCCACGCAATGAGCCGCGGAAACCCGTTCCTGATGCGGGAACTCGCGGCCTCCGGCGGCGACGCGCGCAGGACTCTGCCGGCGGGCGTGACCAGGTTCGTCGCCCAGCAGCTCCGCCACCTGCCGCCCGCCGCCGTGGACGTGGCCCGGATCCTGGCCGTGCTCCGCGAGGCGGCCGGCAGCGACTGGCTGGCCCAGATCGCCGGGATCTCCCCCCGCGAGGCCATGGACGCGCTGGTCCCGCTGCTGTCCAGCCAGCTGATCGTCGCCGACGGCGTCCCCGCCAGATTCGCCTTCGACCATCCGCTGATCCGCACCGCGGTCTACGACGCCATCCCGATGGCGCTCCGCACCGACCTGCACCTGCGCGCCACCGAGACGGCCGGCCGCGGCCAGGATCCGATCACCGCCGCCACCCACCTGCTCAAGGTCCCGCCCGGCGCCGGCGCGCCCGACCCGGTCGGGGTGCTCACCCAGGCGGCCGACCTCAGCCTGGCCCGCGGCTCGGTGACCTGCGCGGTGGACTTCCTGCGCCGGGCCCTGGCGGAGGATCTCGGGGACCGGCGGCCCGGGATCCTGGCCCGGCTCGGCATGGCCGAGGCGCTGGTGGGCACCGGGCCCGCCATCGAGCGGCTGTCGGAGGCGCTGGCCAGGGAACCCGACCCCGAGGCGCGGGCGCGGATCTCCCACGGGCTCGCCAGCACGCTCTGGCTGACCAGCCGCCCCAGGGAGGCGGCTCGCGTCTGCCAGGCATCCCTGGAACGCGACCTGAGCATGTCCGCGGATGCCAGGCAGGCGCTGCAGGGCTGTGCCGCGATGGTGGCCTACGGCACCCGCTACGGTTCCGACCTGGTCGCGCTGATCGACGGCTACGCGGCCGAGCCGCCCGGCACGTCCATCGGCGGGCTCATCCTCGAAGCAGGCCTCGCCCTGCACGACACGCACCAGAACCGGCGGGAGGCGGCCGAGCGGCGAGGGCTGAACGTCATCGCGGGCGACCGTCTGATCGGCCATCCGCTGGCCGAGCCGCCGCTGACCTGCGCCTGGTACGCCCTGCTCCCGTGCGACTCGCCCGCGCTGCTCCCGTCAGTGGAGGCGGCGCTCGCGCACAGCCGCCGCACCGGCTCCCCGCGCGGCATCACCCCCTCCCTCTTCTACCGCGCGGAGATCATGTACGCCCTCGGCCGCCTGACCGAGGCGCTCGCCGACGCGCGCCAGTCGTGGGAGGGCTGCCAGGGCGAGCCCGGCGGAATCGGCGAGCCGTTCATCGCCAACGCGCTGCTGAAGACGCTGGTGGCCCGCGGCGAGGTCGAGGAGGCCGCCGAGGTGCTCAAGCAGGTCAGGTCCCGGCACGTCGCCGGCGTCACCGCGGTGCTGTACGCCCCAGGCGAGATCACCGTGCACCTGGCCCTGGGCCAGACCCGGCGGGCCTTCGAGACGGTGCTGGCCACCCGGGACGAGTGCGGCTGGAAACCGCTGGTCAACCCGCTGGTCTCGGACTGGCGCGCGCCGCTGGTCCGCTGCCTGGCCCTGCTCGGGCGGGGCGAGGAGGCGCGCGAGGCCGCCGGGGAGATGCTGGCCGTCGCGACCGCGTGGGGCACCCCGCGGGCCGTCGGCCGGGCGCTGCGGTTCGCCGCCTCGGTCGAATCCGGCCCGCGCCGGCTGGACATGCTCGCCGAGTCCGTCCGCCTGCTGGACCCCACCCAGGCCAACCTGGAGCAGGCCAAGTCGCTGCGCGCCTTCGGCGAGGCACTGCTGCGCGCCGGCCGACTCGCGGACGCGCGGACCCGTTTGGAGGCCGCGCTGGAGCTGGCCGCCCGCTGCGGGGCCCCGCCCCTCCAGAACGCCGTCGCGGCGAGCCTGCGCCGGGTCGGCGGATCGCCGCGGCCGCTCACCGTCCGGTGACGCCCGCTCCTGGAGATGCGCGGGGCATCCCCAGGAGCGTCCAACCGATCAGGGGTGGAGAGGTCCGGGCCAGGGCCAGTTCGGGTCTGGCTCCTGGAAGTCGTACGGAACCTCGTCCTGCGGCGGCGGACCTTCGATCGGGCAGAGCACCTCGTACGTCTCGCCCGGGTGCCCGGGAATGGGCAGCTCGGTGCCGCACCGGGGCAGGGCCCCGACGCGGGCGTCCGCGGCACCGCTGGCCAGGAAGGCGGCGACGGCCACCCCGATCCCGGCCAGCAGGACCAGCGCACGCCCGCGGGTGTGCGCGGCGCTTTCTGAAGCCATTGACTTCCTCCAAGGATGATTTCTTTCGCGCCGGGCGTCCGACGCGACTTGCGAAATCCATGGGACCCTTTCCTGGCCGCACCGCCCAGGGCCACTTGCGGTAAAACGAAGGGCCAGAGTGGACCCCCTGATCGGACCACTTGCGGGTCAATGCGCATTCCGAGTGGATCTGTGCGCGATGCGCCCGGCGACGTTTCATGAACTATGAACTTGTTCCATGGCACGGCGGTCGGCGACGGCATTGTCAGCCCGCACGGGAGGTGGACTTTCGCGGGCGATGTCTGCGACACCTTCGACATTCACGCCGACAAAAGCATTCCGTACTACCGGGACGGGCACGAACTGGTGGCCCAGCTCTCCGAGTTCTTCGTCAGGCCTGGCGGGGTCGTCTACGAGATCGGCTGCTCGACCGGCACCCTGATCCGCGCGCTCGCCCGGCGGCACCACGGCAAGGACGTGCGATTCCTGGCCGTGGACGTCGAACCCCGGATGGCGGAGGAAGCGCGGCTGCGCTGCGCGCGGAATCCGGAAATCGAAATCATCGAGGCCGACGCCACCGCCCTGGAGTTCGAGGGATTCGATTTCGCCGCGATCTACTACACGCTCCAGTTCCTCCGCCCCGATCAGCGGCAGCGGCTGCTGGCCGGCCTTTACTCCGCGCTGCTTCCGGGTGGCGCCGTCGTCGTCTACGAGAAGGTCCGCTCGGCCAGCCCGATGTTCCAGGATTTGGCGCAGCAGATTTATCAGGATTTCAAATTGAGCAATGGGTACACGCCGGATGAGGTGCTGGGGAAGTCGCGCAGCCTCAAAGGTGTGCTCGCGCCGCTGACCAGCGAGGAGAACATCGCCTCGCTGCGTGCCGCCGGGTTCGGCCAGGTGGTCTCCGTGCAGAAATACGTCTGTTTCGAGGGATTCCTCGCAGTCAAATAGAAAGCAGAACGATGAGATTTCCCCTGATGGAGCAGTTGATCGACTGCTCGCTGATGAAACACGAGGAATTCTGGCCGGAGACGGCTCCGGTCGTGGCCGAGAACGCGGTCGCGGGCCTTGAGCGCTACGGCTTCGTCGTCTTCAAGATCGGGATGCTCCGGCTCGACGGCGACGCCAGCCGCCGGCTGGCGCATCGGGTCGCGGCCGAACTGCGGACCGAGCTGATCCGCGCGGGCGCGCCCGACGACCTGGGCCTGGAGATCGACGCCGCCCAGGCGACCCCCGTGCCCGAGCCGTTCTCGTGCCGCTCGCTGCTGCCGCACCACGACGGCCAGCACGCCTCGTATCTCACCCCGAGCGTCCTGGACGAGCCGGACTGGGACCCCGCCTGGCGTACCTTCTCCAGCTCCGGGTACACCACCACGCATGCGCACAAGATGTATCAAGGGATCTTCATCGCCGACCCCGGCGAGGCCTTGAGCGTGACCACGTACTACGACTGGCTGCGCATCCTCGAAGACGTGAAGTCCGCCCGTTTCATCGGCAACCCGGACGTGCCCAGCACCGCGCGCTGGCTGGGCGACAACCTCAGGCGGGCGCTGGACGCCGGCCTGACGCACTCCTTCTCCTATCCCACGGTCGGCGGCATGCTGGGGCTGACCGAGACGGCCCTGCTGGCCGTGCCGCTGCTGCACTGCGAGCGGACGGTCGCGGCGGAGATGAAGGAGCGCTTCCCGCTGCTGCACACCCTGAGCGGCACCTGCCCGTGCCGCGGCTGCGCCGGCGAGGTCACCCGGGTGTTCTGCAATGTCACCTCGCTGGCGATGGGCCTGACCTGGCCGGAGTTCCGCGCGCGTTACGAGGTCCAGGTGCCGGGGGAGCGGTTCGACCTGCTGGTGGGGCACAATCTCACCACCCTGCACGGCGGCCTGGCCGGGGGGCGGGGGCGTGTCATCGAGCCGCTCTGCCTGGTGGTGGACAAGCCGTCCGGGTCCCGGTATGAGGCGTGGCTGAGCCGGTCGTGGCGAAGGCTCTCCGGGTGAGCGGCGTTCCCGCCGAGCTGGCGGGCCTGGCTGCCGCTCTCGGCATCGTACGGCTGGCGCCGCTGAACGGCGGGGTCGAGTTCCTCGTCTTCCGGGGCACCGGTCCGGACGGCGAGGACCTGGTCGTCCGGATGCCCCGGGCGCGCACCTTCCACACGGCGAACAACGTGGGTGTCGAAGCCTTACTCCTGCTCGACCAGGAGCAGCGGCTGGCCGAGTGGCTGGCACCCCAGGGCTTCCCGGTCGCGGAGGTCCTCGGACGGCACCAGACCGGCACGGGGCTTCCCGTCCTGATCTCCCGATTCGTCGCCTCCGACGACGGGGACCCCGACTGGGCGTCGGTGGGTGCTCTGCTGGCCACCCTGCATGACCTGCCCGCGCCGGAACCCTGCCCAGTCCTGCAGTACGGCATGTCCCTGCCGGAGCTGATCGCCAAACGGCTGCCGGAACGATTCCGCCGCCTCCAAGCGCTCCAGCCGGATCTCGGCGGCCTGCCGTCGCCCGCCGCGATCGCCAGGCGGCTCGCCGCGGTTCCGGCCCGCCACGCCCTGCTGCACCTGGACGTCCGGCGGCAGAACCTCCTCTGCCGGGGCGGCCTGGTGCGCGCGGTCATCGACTGGTCCAACGCGCTCGTCGGCGACCCGCGGATGGAGCTGGCGCGTATGTCGGAATACGCCAGAATCCCGGAGAACGGCCTGGACGAGGCACTGATCCGCAAGGGCTACGCAGCCAGCCTCTCGGAGGAGGGGGTCGCCGACTGCTTCTACCGTCTCGACGCCGCCGTGATGCTCGCCCTGGTCTTCCTTTCGGTGGCGCCCCGGCCGGATCTGGCTCCAGCGCAGACGGCCCGGGTCACCGAGTTGCTCACGACGCTCGGCGCGGGCTGGCATTAACCAGACATCTTGATAAGCGGCACCACGCCGGTCAAGGACGGGATTCGGGTGCCCGCGAATGAGGAGTGCCGGCCGGTTCTGTCCACCAGCACGCCGTGAATTCCCGCCGCTGTGGCGCCGCCGATGTCGGAATACGGGGAGTCGCCCACGTGGAGTGTCTCGTGGGGGAGTGAGCCCGTCTGGTCGAGTGCGTACCGGAAGATCGACGCGTCGGGCTTGTAGGCGCCGAAACGGTACGAAGTCACGATGAGCGGGAAATAGCGGGTGATGCCGGTGGCGTCGAGGATCTCGTACAGCAGGTCGTCGAAATTGGACACGACGGCGATTCTGATACCGGCGGTGGTCAGCAGGTCCAGCACCGGCCGCGCCTCGGGATACAGGACATATCGGGTTGGGTCCAGGATCTTCTGGGCGATCGTCCGTGGCTCCGGGTGTGACTGACCGGCCGCGCGCAGGACGTTTCCGACGAAGTGGGACCAGGCCGCGACGCGCGCGGACGCCGAACTCTGGTCGTCGGGCCAGCCCTCGGACGTGCCGACCAGGCTGACCGCGCGCTCGATCTCCGCTTGAGTCGTTGGAACCACCTCGTCCGCTATCAGCCGGGCCATCGGGGGGTCGAGGTCGAAGAGCGTTCCGGCGGCGTCGAAGAGCACCGTGGTGATCGTGTCAGGCAACCTGGTTTCCGTTCTGGTGGTGAAAGCGGGCGAGTTCGGACTCCTCCAGCCCGCCGCGCAGCGCCGCCGCGTCCGCCAGCCAGTCCTGGTCGCCGTCCAGCGCGAGGACGCGGGTGTGCAGGCGTTCGAGGCGGCAGCCCCGGTGGGTCTTCGCCTCGTAGGAGTGCGTGCCGTAGTGGATCGACCGTGCGCCGATCTCGATGGCGTGGGTGATCAGCTCGTAGAACGCGAGATTGAAGTACACCCCGGCCCGGTCGCCGCCGAAGGCGCCCAGCCGGGGCACCAGGCGGGAGCGATGCGGGTCGTGGTAGCAGGCGACGAATCCGGCGGGGCCGTCCGGGCTGTCCGCCCGTACCACTTGGAGGCCGGGGATCGTGCGCGCGCGGGCGAAGCGATCCCGGACGGC
The DNA here is from genome assembly GCF_009687865.1 of Acrocarpospora macrocephala. GTDB lineage: Bacteria > Actinomycetota > Actinomycetes > Streptosporangiales > Streptosporangiaceae > Acrocarpospora > Acrocarpospora macrocephala. Next base: position 35,370 of record NZ_BLAE01000065.1, on the reverse strand, counting down.
GTGAGTGTCGGCTTCGAAGCCGTACCTCAGGTAGCGCTCCAGTTGGAGCGGGACCAGGTCGTCGGTCAGGCCGCTGCCCGCCGACACCCGATGACCCTCGTCGAGATAGCGGCGGCGCTCCTTGCGCAGCACCTTGCGCCGGTTGGCGGTGAAACCGGCGAAGTAGGCGTCCAGGCTGGGGAACGTCACGTCCAGAACGGCGTTGGCGCCGACCAGCGCGTCGGCGTAGCCCCGCGCGTCGAGGACCTCCGCGATCCAACGATCTCGACCCGTCGCCTGGAGATGGGCGAACTCCACATGCGTGGCTCCCCAGGATCGCGCGACCGACTCCACCGCGCATACCAAGGTCTCGGCGATCCCCTGCTCATGCGCGAGGACCACGCCCGATGCCGTGGCCGTACCCGGCGCCACGACGACCAGCGTGTCGCCGCACCGGTCCGCGGCGATCCGCCGCAGCGCGGCGAGGCGTTCCAGCTCGCCTCGCCGGGCGAGCTGCTCGGCTCGCGCGCCGAGCAGGACTTCAGCCGGCTGGTACGCGCGATGCGTTCCGGCGCGGGGGACCAGGTAGCAGGCCGCCATGCCGATCGCCTGACCGTCCTCGGCATGGACGGTCACGTAGCTCTGGCGGTCCGCGACCCTGCTCTCTTCAGCCCGCAGCCACGCGGCCGACCGCTCCAGCTCACGCTCAAGCAGCCGCTCCGCGACGGCGTCGATCGACGGCGACGATGTCCAGTTCACCCCCGGCCCTCCGCGCGGTAGGCGCGCACGTCGCGGCTGGCCACCAGGACCAGCGTCCCCGCGACCGCCCACAAGCCGCCAAATATCAGGACACCGGACTGCCCGGTTCCGCCCGCGACCACGGGGGCGATCAGGAGGCCCAGCGGGAACAGCACGAACGATCCGGCCGAGGAGACCGCGCTGACCCGGGCCATCAGCCCGGACTCCACGGATTCCTGGATCGATGACGACATCAGCACCGAATAGGCGGCGATCCCGACACCGGCTCCGGCCTCCGCCACACAGATGATCCAGAAGGGCTGGTCCAGGGCCAGAGTCAGCGGCGGGAAGGCGAGCAGGCCCAACCCGGCTCCGGCCCACAGGACCGGCCGGGAAGGTTGGGCCGCTCCCGCCGCCGTGCCGCCGAGCACGCTGCCCACGCCGAACGCGGTCATGACCAGCGCCCACGCCCCGGAGCCGTGGGACTCGACCAGCGACGGGCCGAACACCATGAACGGCGCCGTCACGAAGAACAACATCGAGGCGGAGACGCTGGTCTCCAGCAGCAGCCAGCGGACCCGCCGCAGCGTGTCCCATCCGGCGCGCAGGCTCGCGATCCCGCCGCCCAGGCTGATCCCGCCCGTCGCGGCGCCCCTGGGGAGGTCGCGCATCAGCAGCGCGGCGGCGAAGAAGGTGATCCCGTCCAGGACTATCGCCACGGCCGCGTCCCGGGTGACCAGGGCGATCAGGGCGACGAACGTCGGGCCGACGATGTTCGCGAGGTTCAGCGTGCTGGCGAGCAGGCCGTTGGCCGGGCCGAGTTCCCGCTCGCCGACGCAGACCGGCAGGTAGGCGAAGCCCACCGGGAACACGATGCTCGCGACGGTGCCGTACAGCAGCTGGCAGAGCAGGGCCGCCGGTAGCGGGCCGTCGAGGAGGAACAGCAGGCCGGTGGCGAGTTGCAGGCAGCCGCGCGCGAGAAAGCCGGCCATGAGCAGCGGCAGCTTCGGGAGCGCGTCCCCCAGGACGCCGCCGATCAGCGTGACGACCAGGCGCGGCAGGGTGACCGCGGCGAGGAAGGCGCTGAGCCAGCCTCCGTCGTCACCGGTCCCGACCAGGCAGAGGGCGATCGCCGTGGGGGCGAAGGCGTCCCCGAGCATCGACGCCGACTGGGCGGCGTAGTAACGGCGGAAGACCGGCCCGGCGAGGACGCCTACGTAGCCGCGCACGGTGGAGGAGACCCTTGCTGACCAGGCGATTCCGCCGCGTCGGCCCGGCGGCGTTCGCGCACGCCGGCGCGGGCGATCGCGACCAGTTCGGGATCCCTCCCGGCCAGACCCACCCACAGCGTTTCCAGTACGGCGCCGCGCTGCGTCTTGGCCGCGTAGGAGCCGATGCCGAGATGCAGCGCCCTCGCGCCGATCTCGTAGGCGAGCTCGATGGCCCGGTAGAAGACGAGCTGAAAATAGACCTGCCGGTGCGCCGGTTGCCGGTGATCGATGCCGAGCATTCGCCCCCAGAGCGTGCCGCCGTGCAAGAAGAACACCGCACACCCGAGAAGGGAACCCCGAAACCGAGCCGTGATCATGAAGCCCTTCAGGAGACCAGCGCATTCCTTGATGTATGCGACGTAGTCGCTGGCAGGCCGCCGGTAGTTAGCGTCATATTTCCGCATCTGACCGACGAAGAGGGCGGCGGCTTCGTCCGCGCAATCCATCGGATCCACGACGGAATAGCGCACCCCCGACTCCGCCGCGGTACGCATCTCGGCCCGGACCATACGCCGCCGCTTCGGCGCGAGGGACTGCGCGTAGTCGTCGAACCCATTCCCGGGAAGCGTCAGCCACGCATCGCTGACCAGCGGTTCCACCTGGACACCGGCGGCCCGCAGGCCCTCGGCGGTGTCCCTGCTGACGTAGGGGATGATCGTCACCCGATCCGGAAAAGCGTCCAGAACTCCACCCGCCAGAAGCGCCGCCGTCGCGCCACCGCCCAGCCTCGGCGCGTTGCGATACCCGGCCTGCGGCGCGGCCACGACACACTCCCGCGCGGCCAGCCGGCCGGCGAGCAGATAACCCACGGCATAACGGCCAGACCTGACCTGCTCTCCCGCACACACCGGCACCATCGCGCGGCCCGGACCGTCGGCCACAGTCAGATACCGATGCTCATGGCCCACCCGCTCAAGAAGCTCCAGCCAGGCATCACTGCTGTACAACTCCCCGCCATCCTCGCCCGCGAACAATCCCCGGACGCTCCGGCCGAACGAGACTTCCAAGCTTCACCCCCCGGTCGTATCCCGACCTCATGAAAGCACCGCCGTGCGGCAACCCACAGGTCCACTTACGCCGTACCTTTTCGGACAAATCCAAGACCCCAGGGTTCTCCTGCGGGCCAGCAGCCCCGCCGGACTGTCGTTCCTGGTGGTGAGCGGGTCGGACGGCTTCCGCGACGAACCGACCCTTTGTTGGATCTTCAGGATTTCTGAACCTCTTCTTCCTAGAGTGATCGTTCTCTGGTTTTCGTGAACAATCTGGGGAGGTTTGGATTGGGCTGAGGCCCCGACGCTCTCCACCTGGCTGCGGTCTTCGGGGCCAACCCCTTCACCGCGATGCGGTACGCCGAGATCGTCAGACAACTACTCCAGGACCCCAAGAACAACACCTGACGAGACACTGCAAACCCGAGGGTTAACCATCGGTTCGCGCAGGGAAGCCGTGAACTTCGCAGACGGGCAGCTGTCAGGCCCTGAGGTAGGTGAGGACAGCGAGCACCCGACGATGGTGGGCGTCATCAGGCGGTAGGCCGAGCTTGGCGAAAACATTGCCGATGTGCTTTTCCACCGTGCTGGCGGAGACCACCAACCGCTCGGCGATGGCCGTGTTGGAGTGACCCTCGGCCATCAGGGTTAGGAGTTGCCGTTCACGCGCGGTCAGCGTCCCCAAGGCGTTGTCTCGGCGCTGCCCGGCCAGTAACTGCGCGACGACCTGCGGGTCGAGCACCGTCGCGCCCCGGGCGACCTGATCCAGGGCATCCAGAAACTCCTCGACCCTGGCGACCCGGTTCTTCAGCAGGTATCCGACCGCGCCAGAGCCGTCCGCGAGCAGATCGCCGGCGTAGGACGCCTCCACATACTGGCTGAGCACCAGCATGGGGGTCCCGGGCAACTGCGAGCGAGCCGTGATCGCCGCGCGCAAGCCCTCGTCCGTGTAGCTCGGCGGCATCCGCACATCGACGACCGATACGTCCGGGCGGTGTCTGAGCACCGCCTCGACCAGGGCCGGGCCATCACCGACTGCGGCCACCACCTGATGACCGTCCTCGGCGAGCAGGCGGACCAAGCCCTCGCGCAGCAGCACCGCGTCGTCGGCCACGACGATCCGCAACGGACTACGCGCTGTTTCGTGCGGGCTCAGCAGCACGGCAGTTCCGCAGTGATCGTCGTCGGGCCGTCGTGAGGACTGGTGACCCACAGTCGGCCGCCGACCGCGTACAGCCGGTCGTCCAGCCCTCGCAGTCCGTGTCCCTTGGCCAGCGCCGCGCCGCCCATTCCGTCGTCCGTCACCGAGATCCGCAAGATTCTCTCCCTGTGGCGCAGTATGATCGCACACCGGTCGGCGTGGCTGTGCTTGGCCACATTGGTCAGGGCCTCGGCGATCACGAAATACGCGGCCGTCTCGACGGCAGCGTCCAGCCGACGGTTCAGGGGGTCGGCATCGAGTTCAACGGGTACGGTCGAGCGCGCGGCCAGGGCGGTGAGCGCTTCGCGCAGGCCGCGGTCGACGAGGATCGGCGGGGCGATGCCACGCGAAAGTGCCCGTAGCTCGTCCAGCGCCTCCTCGGTCTGGACGATCGCGTCGGCGAGCGCCGCGCGGACGGCCTCCGGTCTGCTGTCGAAGTGGTGCTGGGCGCGGCCCAGTTCCATCGCCAGGCGGACCAGCCGCTGCTGGGGCCCGTCGTGGATGTCGCGTTCGAGCCGGCGCAGTGCGGTCGCCTCGGCCGTCACCGCGGCGGCGGTCTGCGCGCGGGCGGTGTCCCGCTCCTGCTCAAGTCCGCTGATCCTGCGGTGCAACGCGGATGCGTCAGACAGCAGCATCTGCCCCAGCCCGGCCTGCGCGGCGACGCACGCCTGGGTTACCAGCGGCAGGGTGAACAGCAGCAGCAGGCCGACCGCGGTCCCGAAGGCGAGCCGCTCGGTCGGCGACGTCAGTCCCAGGCTCAAGGCGATGTGGGACTGGGTGCTGCCCACGTTCAGAGTCATGGGCCGCATCGGCCCAGCGGACGAGTAGAGGCTGCGCAGGGCGGACGTGCCGGCACCGAGGCCGACGAACCACCACAGCACCGTCACCACTGAGGTGACCAGCGCGACAGGGAGCGCCACCACCGCGTGCGCCACGCCGAGCCACAACCCCGGGTCGGACGCGTCGGCTGTCTCCCTCGGTCTCGGCCGCCGGCCTCCATCCTCCGCCCCGGCGGTCGGGGAGCGCACCTTGGCGATTCGCCACCGTTCCACGTCGGCGAACCACCGCACCGGTGCCAGAGCGCCGGCCACGACCGGCGACCCGCCCGGCAACAGCAAACCGACCGTTCCAACGCACAGACCACCGAGCACCAGTAGCAGCCCAGCCGCGGCGGTCACCGGCGCAGTGAGCAGGTACAGCGACTCCACGACCGTACGACGCACCACGCGGAAGAGGAACCCGGCACCCGACCGCCACGGGTGTTCTCGCCGGAGAGCGTGCAGCTGATCGCCCACGAGGTGCGTCACCATCCGCCTTCAAAGAAGGCCAGGAGTCCCGGCGCCGGGTCTGCCGCGTTGGTCGCGTTCGCCCACGCGACAACGATCACGACCAGTGACATCAACGCCAAGAGAACGCCCGACGACCCCAACGCGCGCTTCGTTCGCCTGTCGGACGACCCCGTTCTCGCAAACCTCTTCCACACCACCACGCTCGTGCCGATGAGGACGACCGCCAGGGTCGCAGCAACCACGGCCATCGCCACGTGATATCGAGAAAAGTCGCTGATCATCACCTCGAGGGCAGGTGGGGTTCGGTCACCCGCGCTCAGGGAGTCAGCCAGTCGCTGCCTGACTTGATCGAGCGTATCGGCGAGTTCTTCGTCGGTTGCGCCGATCACCAGCATCGGCAACAGCGAGGCGAAGGGCGCTACTGTGCCCTGGACGTTGGCCATCACCATCACCAACGAGAACAGCGCGAGCATCGTGACAAGAACGCGGGCCGACGCGAGGGCGGCCCTCCTTCCCGTCCCGAGACCGCCGGCCCTCAGGAATGCCTTCCAGAGAAGAGCGCCGAGCGCAACGAGCACGATCAGCAAGATCGCAGCGATCACGGCCTTGGCCACGTGGTAACGGAACCAGTAATCGACAACCCTCTCCAGGCCGTGGGAGAAATCCCGGTCGCCAGAACTCCAATACTCGACGAACGCCGCGCGGAGGGCTTCGATGAGGTCGCGTTCATCGGCGAAGCCGCCGTCCGACCTGCTCGCCGCCAGCGTGCGCGGGGCGATGACGAAGGCGGCGGCGAGGGCCACAGCGAGGGCGACGAGCACAGCGAGTGCGCGACCGGAGATACCTGCGGATCGCGACGGGGCTGCGGGACTGCGCATGGAGATTCCTTCGATCGAGTGTGTAGACGGCGCGCCGACCTGCGGGTCCGCCGGTTGTCACTCCGATCACCATTCCGCACCGGCGGTCGCCCGGTCACGGGGGTGCGCCGGACACTTGGGAGTGGGGCCTGCCCCCACCTCTCGGGGCAGCCAACCGCACGGAAGGACCAGGACCGGCACGAACCATAGCGACGAAGATCAACAGTCGGCGAAGCTCAAGAACTCCCAGCTCAAGACCAACTACAGTTCACGATTTCTGATCTACAGTCAGATTTGTGAGCACTGAGGTATGGGCATTGGGGGACGCGTACGAGCCGTATGTCGGGCGGTGGAGCCGTCTCGTGGCGGCGGATTTCCTGCGGTGGCTGGAGGTCCAGGACGGCTGCCAGTGGGCGGACGTCGGGTGCGGGACCGGGGCGGTCACCGAGGCCGTCCTGAGGTTCGCCGCACCCGCCAGGGTGATCGGCATCGATCAGTCGGAGGGCTTCCTCGCCCACGCCCGTGCCCATGTCACCGACCCGCGGGCCGGCTTCCAGGTAGGCACCGCCACGGCACTTCCCCTGGGCGACGGCGAGATGGACGCGACCATCAGCGGCCTCGTGCTCAACTTCGTGCCCGAACCCGAGCGCGCCGTGGCCGAGATGACCCGGGTGACCCGCACCGGTGGCGTGATCGGCGCGTACGTGTGGGACTACGCCGACGGGGCGCAGTTCATCCGGCATTTCTGGGACGCCGCCGTAGAACTCGACCCCCAGGCGCGAGACCTCTACGAGGGGACGCGTTTCCCGCTGTGCCATCCCGACGCCCTCGCCTCGCTGTTCACCGGCGGCGGGCTGGCCGGCGTGGAGGTGTCCGCGATCGACGTGCCCACCCCATTCCGCGACTTCGACGACTACTGGCTCCCGTTCCTCGGCGGCCAGGGCCCCGCGCCGGGCTACGCCGTGTCCCTGGCCGAGGATCGCCGCGCCGACCTGCGGGAACTCATCCGGACGCGGCTGCCGATCGAGGCCGACGGTCAGATCGCCCTGACCGCCCGCGCCTGGGCGGTGCGCGGCAGGCGCTGACTGTCATCCATCCGTAGTAGCCGCCGGATACTGCGAGCGAAGGATGCCTTTCTCGCGTCGCGGTCATAGCGTTGCGGGGTGGGAATGGCCCGGAGGTTGCGGCGCGGGTGGCCCGTTCCCGTGCTGGTTCTCGCCGCGGCCGGTGGGGTGCTGGCTGTTCCCGCCGGGCTGGTGGGGTGGGCGGGGGGCGGAATCCTGCTGTCCGCCTATGCCGTCGGCGTCGCCGCCAGCAGGCCGGTGGTCGTGGTGTCGGTGTCGGCGACGGCCGCCGCGTTCGTGGTGGCCGCGACCCTCGTGGCGTACGGCTGGTGGCAAGGGCTCGCCCCGATGGCCCTGGCCGCGATGCCGGTGGGAGCCGCGGTCGGCGACGCGGTCCGCAGCAGGCGTGCGCTGGCGGTGGCGCTGGAGGAGCGGGCGCGCCGGGCGGAGGAGGCCGCGGAGCTGGAATCGGAGCGGCGGGTGGCGCAGGAGCGCTTGCGCATCGCGCGGGACGTGCACGATCTGGTCGCCCACCACATCGCGGTCATGAACGTGCAGGCCGCAGTGGCGGCTCAGCTGCTCCAGAGCCGCCCGCGCGCTGCGGCGGAGGCGCTCGATCACGTCGGCACGGCGGGCCGAGCGGTGCTGGACGATCTCGGGACGCTGCTCGGGCTGCTCCGGGAATCCGGTGACCAGGACCTGCGGCCGACGCCGGGGCTGGCCGATCTTGAACGGTTGATCGACTCGGCCGCCGCCGCCGGACTTCGGGTCGAGCGGACGACGCAGGGATCGCCGCGACCGCTGCCCGCCGCCGTCGAGGTGAGCGCCTACCGCGTCGTGCAGGAGGCCCTGACCAATGCGCACAAGCACGGCACCGGCTCCGCCCCGCCCGACCACCGGCTGACGGCCGCCACCATCCTGATGATCACCGCTATCGCGATCATGGCGTGGATCGCGCGGGCGAAACCCTGGGGCCGGATCGGCGACCGCGGACCGGCACGCCCGTGGGGACACCCCCTGCTGTACGTGGTCATCATCGTGACACCGGTTCTGGACTACATCACCGACCTGCCACTCCAGGCCATCCCGGCGGCCGTCGTGCTCGGCCATCACGCGCGCCGCACGCTGTCGCGCAGGTAGCTCAGGGCAGTTCCGTCAGGACGTGCTCGGCGGCGACGCACGGGTCGGCCTGCGGTTCGATGTCGCGGAGACCGCAGGCCACGCGGCGCAGCAGGTCGCGGAAGGCCGCCCGCTGCCGCTCGTCGAGCCCGCCCAGGAGGCTCTCCTCGGCCTCGCGGACCCGCTGTTCGAGTTCGGCGAGGGTGCGTTCGCCCAGCGGGGTGACGACGATCTTCCTGGCCCGGCGGTCGGCGGGGTTCAACTGGCGTTCGACCAGGCCGGCCTTGACGAGGTCGTCGATGAGGTAGGTCATCACGGTGCGGTCGATGCTCAGGTGGGCGGCCAGGGCGGCCTGGGTGGGCTGGTCGCCGTGGACCACCGTGGACAGGATCTGGTAGCCGCGCATGGCGTGCGGGAGTTCCCCGAGCAGCGGGGTCACCGAGCCGTGATACGCGGACAGGAGCACGCCGAGATGCCAGCCGAAGTCGCCGTCCGCGCGCCCCTCCTGAGGTGTCATGGCGAAATATTACCCAGGGAAGCGCTGTTCGACAAAACATCGGCGATGAATATAGTTTGTGGGACAACTCATCTGGATTGCAGAGCGCATCGCTCGGAAGGAGAGGCGGACGGATGCCCGACTACGGCCACGACCTGATCTTCGGGTCCTTCATCACCCCGGTGAACGCCGCGCCGCAGCAGGTCGTGGACCTGGCGCGGGCGTCGGAGGCCGCGGGTCTGGACCTGGCGACTTTCCAGGACCACCCCTACCAGCCGGGGTTCCTCGACACCTGGACGCTGCTGTCCTATGTCGCCTCGCAAACCGAGCGCATCCATGTCTCGGCCAACGTCCTCAACCTCCCGCTGCGCCCGCCGGCCGTGCTGGCGCGGGCGGCGGCGAGCCTGGACCTGCTGTCCGGTGGGCGCCTCGAGCTCGGCCTGGGCGCGGGCGGCTTCTGGGACGCGATCGGCGCGATGGGCGGGCGGCGGCTGACTCCCGCCCAGGGGGTGCAGGCCCTGAGCGAGGCCATCGACATCATCCGCGGCATCTGGGACGCCGACAACAACTCGATCTTGCGGGTGGACGGGACGTACTACCAGGTCGACGGTGCCAAGCGCGGTCCCGCCCCGGCGCATGACATCGGGATCTGGGTGGGGGCCTACAAGCCGAAGATGCTCCGGCTGACCGGGGGCAAGGCCGATGGGTGGCTGCCGTCCCTGCCGTACCTGAAGGGCGGCCTGGACGAGATCGCCACGAGCAACGCGATCATCGACGAGGCCGCCGCCCAGGCCGGGCGCGACCCCTCGGCGGTCCGCCGCCTGCTCAACATCGGCGGCCGGTTCGGCCCGGCCGGGGACGGGTTCCTGTCCGGCCCACCCCAGCAGTGGGTCGAGCAGCTGGCCGTCCTGACCCTGGAGTACGGATTCTCCGGCTACATCCTCATGGGCGACGACCCGGCCGCCATCCAGATCTTCGGCCAGGAGGTGGCCCCCGCGCTGCGGGAGCTGGTCGCCGCCGAACGTGGGACCGCCCAGGGCATCGTGCCGAGCGTCTCCATCCGCGACCGCCGCCACCCGGATATCGACTACGACAGCCTCCCGGCCTCCCTCGCGGGCGCGGCGATCGAACCGGGCGACCCCGGATACGCCGCCGTCCGGTCCACCTACCTGCGGGGCGGCTCGCCGGGCCTGGTCCTGCGGCCCCGCACCGTGGACGAGGTGGCGGACGCGCTGGCCTTCGCCCGGCGGCAGCCCGTGAAACTGTCGATCCGCAGCGGCGGGCACGGCATCGGCGGCCGGTCCACCAACCGCGGCGGCATCGTCATCGACCTGGCGAAACTCCATCAGATCGAGGTCCTGGACAAGGAGACGCGCCGGATCCGCGTCGAGCCGGGCGCGCGATGGAGCGAGGTGGCCGCCGCGCTCGCCCCGCACGGGTGGGCGCTCAGCTCCGGGGACTACGGCGGGGTCGGCGTCGGTGGCCTCGCCACCTCGGGCGGCATCGGCTGGCTGGTCCGCGAGCACGGCCTGACCATCGACCACCTGCGCGCCGTCGACATCGTCCTGGCCGACGGCAGCCTCACCCGCGCCAGCGAGACCGAGAACGCCGACCTGTTCTGGGCGGTGCGCGGCGCGGGGGCGAACTTCGGCATCGTCACCTCCTTCGAGTTCGAGGCGGACGAGGTCGGCGACGTGGGATTCGGGCAGCTGGTGCTCGACGCCAGCGACACCGCCGGGTTCCTGGAACGCTGGGGGGCCGCGGTGGAGGCCGCGCCACGGGATCTCACCAGCTTCCTCATCATCGGGCGGCCACGGCCGGGGCAGCCGGTCGTCGCCCAGGTCATGGCCGTGGTCGACAGCGACGACCCCGACACGATCATCGACAGGATCCAGCCCCTGGCCGATGCCGGGCCGCTGCTGGACCACGCCATCCAGCGCGTGCCGTACCCGGCGATCATGGCGGCTCCGCCCGCCACGCACGAAGCGCAGGGCGAACCTGTGACCCGCTCCGGGCTCGTCGGTCACATCACCCCCGAATTCGCCGCCGCCGCGACGGACCTGATCATGAGCGGGGAGTCCTACTTCTTCCAGATCCGCTCGGTCGGCGGGGCCGTGGCCGACGTCGCCCCCGACGCCACCGCCTACGCTCACCGCTCGGCGAACTTCCAGGTCGTCGCCTTCGGCTCCAGCCGCACCCGGCTGGACCGGGCCTGGGACGCGTTGCACCACCACCTCACCGGCCTCTACATCAACTTCGAGACCGACCTGCGCCCCGAGCGCCTCACCGACGCCTACCCCACCGGGACCCTCGAGCGGCTGCGCGCGCTGAAACTCCGCTACGACCCCGACAACGTCTTCCGCGACAACTTCAACGTTCCGCCTCGGGATCCAGGAACGCCGCCGCCTGCAGGGTGAAAAGTTCTGAATAGCGGCCGCCGGAGGCCATCAGCTCCTGGTGGCTCCCGCGCTCCTCGATCTCGCCGCCGTGCAGCACGTAGATGTGGTCGGCCGACCGCACGGTGGAGAACCGGTGCGAGATGAGCAGCACCGTACGCCCCCGGAACAGCTCGCGGATCCGCTCGAACAGGTCGTGCTCGGCGCGCGCGTCGAGGGACGCGGTGGGCTCGTCGAGCACGATGAACGGCGCGTCGCGGAAGAACGCGCGCGCCAGCGCGACCCGCTGCCACTGCCCGACCGACAGGTCCGTGCCCCCTGTGAACTCCTTGCCGAGAACCGTCTCGTACGCCTCCGGCAGCCGGGAGAGGAACTCGTCGGCATCGGCCAGGCGCGCCGAATCCCGGATCGCCTCGATGTCGTCCAGCCGCTCATGACGGCCGAAACCAATGTTCTCCCTGCCACTCAGGTGGTACTGGACGAAGTCCTGAAATATCACGGTGATGAAGTCGCGGAGGGCTTCCTCGTCGCAGGTGGCGGTGTCCGTGCCGTCCCACCAGATGCGTCCCGAGGTCGGGTGGTAGAGCTGGGCGAGCAGCTTGGCCAGCGTCGTCTTGCCGGAGCCGTTCTCGCCGACCAGCGCGGTCACCTCCCCGGCCTTGATCGTCAGCGACACGTTCCGCAACGCCGCCGCCGTGCTGCCGGGGTAGACGAAGGTGACCTCCTCGGCCCGGAGCTCGCGGAAGGCGGGCAGGCGCGTGCCCCGGTCTCGCGGGAGCGCGTCCCCTTGCGCCAGGAACTCCTCGTAGTCCTGGACGAAGAGCGACGCCTCGTACAGTTGCGCCACGCTCATCCCGGTCATGGCGAGCGTGCTCGCCATCTGGATGAGGGCCGCCGCGGCCACCCCGGCCGAGGCCAGGTCCAGGCGGCCGTTGACGTACAGCCAGGCGAGCACCGCGAACGTCACGGCGGTGAGGAACGCGGAGCTGAGGCTGCCGAGCAGGGAACGGCGCAGCCGTTGCCTGGCCACCGCGCGCAACTCGCGGACGCGCTCGGCGCCCAGCCGGTCGTACCGGCCGCGCAGGTATCCGCCGAGACCGAACGCCCGCACCTCCTTGACCGGCTGCCGGTCGGTGAACAGCGCGGCCAGGTAATGCCGCGCCCGGTCCAGCGGCGTCATCCCGACGAAGAACCGGTACGTGTCCTGGCTGTTCTTCCTGGTGACGATCCACAGCGGCAGCGCGGTGACGGCCAGCAGCGGCACCAGCAGCGGTTGCAGCACCAGCAGGACCGCCACCGCGCCCGCCGCGCCCGCCGTCGCCCGGGCCAGCCCGAACAGGCCGTGCACCATCCCCATGGACCGCACTCCCGCGCTCATCGACGCGCGCTGGAGGCGATTGAAGAACGCCGGGGATTCGAACTCCGCCAGGTCGACGCGCGCCGCGACGTCCAGGACGCTGCTCTGGGCGTGCTGCGTCACCAGCTCTCTGAGCAATCCGCTCTGCTCCTGCTCGGCCGCCGACGCGAACCGCTGCAAGGCTCCCACGAGCACCAGCGCGACCACGCTCGGGATGACGGCGCCCAGCCCCGCCGTACTCCCCAGCAGAGCCTCCAGCACCTCACGCCCGATCAGCAGCTGGACGAAGGTGGCCACCCCGTTGAACACCTGGAGCCCGCACGAGATCAGCAACTCCCGGGGCCCCGCCCGCCAGGTGAGCCGGAACGAGGCCCCCACCAGCCGGGGTAATCGCCGCCAGTCGCGCGGCCCGTCCGCGCCCCGGACGAAGTCATCGATCGTGAACCGCTCGGGAGCCTTGCCATTCCCGGGTGGCTTTGTAGCACCGTGAGCGGAAATTTCCGGCTTATCCACCGTCCGAGCGTGACATCAGGACGGCCGCATGACCACCGATTTCACCCGGTGCCGGCTGCGGGGCGTGCCCGTACGCCGTCGAGGGCGATGCCCAGCACCCGCTCGCGCTGCGCCTCGTCCGCGAAGGCGCCGGCGGTGATGCCGCTGACCAGCCGCAGCACGTCGTCGAAGCTGGCGTCCGCGCGGGCCTCGCCGGCCTGCTGGGCCCGGGCGAGCAGGGGCTCTCCCGCGCCGTACATGGCGACCCTGCAGGTACGGAACATCTCGGACTCGCGGTTGAGCGCCTCGTAGATGGCCCGCTTGGTGGCCACGTACGAGACGAAACGGCGCAGCCAGGTGACCAGGGCCTCCCACGGGGGGAGTTCGGCGACCTGTTCCGCCGCCGCGCAGAGGTCCTCGACCTCGCCGACGTACACGCTCTCGAACAGGTCCTGGCGGGTCGGGAAGTTGCGGTAGAGCGTGCCGATCCCGACGCCCGCGCGGCGGGCGATGTCCTCCAGCGAGGCCTCGGCGCCCTTCTCGGCGAACGCCTCGCGGGCGGCGCTGAGCAGGGCGTCGAAGTTGCGCCGCGCGTCGGCCCGGTGCGGGCGGCGAACCGCGACGGCCTTGTCTGTCATCGTCTTCCTCCCTGACCCGCGACTTGTACCGGAGGTATGCCTCCGCTATTGTGGAGGTATGCCTCAACTTTAGCAGGCATCTCTTCAACGATGCCCGCCGGCAGGTATCGATCATCCCGCGCTCTCAGCGTCGAAGGATTTCTCAATGACAAGCAGGACCTCGTCTACACGGCTGACCTTTGTGGCGCTCTCGGCCGCCGTGGCCTCCTTCTCGATTTTGCAGTCCCTGGTCAGCCCCGTGCTGCCCACCATCCAGCATGACCTGAACACCAGCCAGAGCACCGTGACCTGGGTGCTGACCGCGTGGCTGCTGTCGGCCTCGGTCGCGACCCCCCTGCTGGGCAGGATCGGCGACATGATCGGCAAGGAGCGCACGCTCCTCATCTCCCTGGGTGCGATCGCGGTCGGCTGCCTTACTGCCGCGCTGGCCCCGACCATCGGGGTGCTGATCGCGGGCCGCGTGATCCAAGGACTTGGCGCAGCCGTCTTCCCCATGGCGTTCGGCATCATCCGCGACGAGTTCCCCGCCCGGCGGGTGCCCTCGATGATCGGCGTCCTGTCGGCCGTCATCGCGGTGGGAGGCGGTCTTGGCATCGTCCTGGCCGGCCCGATCGTCGAAACGCTGAACTGGCGGTGGTTGTTCGGGATCCCGGTGATCATTGTCGGGGTGACCGCGATATTGACCCACCGGTACGTCCCGGAGTCCCCGGTGCGCACGCCTGGGCGGATCGACTGGCTGGCCGCGGTCTTGCTGTCGGGATGGCTGGTGGCGCTGCTGATCCCGCTCAGCGAAGCGTCGTCGTGGGGCTGGAGTTCGCCCGCCACGATCGGGTTGTTCGCCCTCGCCGCGGCCCTGTTCGCGCTGTGGATCCGGGTCGAGCTGCGCTCGATCCACCCGCTGATCGACATGCGCATGATGCGCCTGCCGGCCGTCTGGACGACCAACCTGACGGCGTTGCTGTTCGGGGCGAGCATGTTCCCGGTCTACGCGTTCCTGCCGATCTTCATGCAGATCCCGTCGGCCACCGGTTACGGCCTCGGCTCCAGCGTCACCGAAGCGGGGCTGCTGATGCTGCCCATGCTCGTCACCATGGCCGTCGCGGGAGTGCTCAGCGGTCCGATCGCGCCGATCATCGGCGCCAAGGGGCAGCTGGTGCTCGGTTCGATGCTCAGCGTCCTGACGAGCGCCTCCTTCGCGATCTTTCACGACCAGCCGTGGCAGCTCGCGACGGCCGGCGGGGTCTTCGGCTTCGGCCTCGGCCTGGCCTACGCCGCCATGACCAACCTGATCGTGCAGAGCGTCCCGGCCCACCAGACCGGCACCGCCAGCGGCATGAACGCCAACATCCGCACCATCGGCGGCTCGATCGGCACGGCCGTGGTCAGCACCACCATCACCGCGCGCCTCCTGCCGGGCGGCCTGCCCTACGAGACCGGCTTCACCAGCGCCTTCGTGCTGGTGGCCGTGACCTCGGCGATCACCGTCGGGGTGGCGCTCCTGGTGCCGGCCGCCCGTAGCCGCAGGGCACCCGAGACGGCCGCGGAACCGCTCGTCGCCTCTACCCGCTAGGTCCCCCGAGCGGGGGAGGAGCGAGCTCCGCCGGGGCGTTACGCTGCGGACATGGGGCTCAGGCGCCGGATGGCCGCGTCGTACGTGCTGGTGACGGCGGCGGCCGTGCTGGTGGTGGAGGCGGCCCTGCTGGGGGTCTTCGTGCCGTCGCTGCTGGGCGACTCCGACCTGCGGAACCGCCTGCAGAGCCTGGCCACTCAGGACGCGAAGATTCTCAGTCTCACCATCAGCAAGATCAGTTCCGATAACCCCAAGCTGGGGATACCCAGCCTGCTGTTCCTGGCGCAGCGGGAGGCGGGACCCCTGGTCTCGCTCCAGGGCACCAGGCTCGACAACCAGGGCATCCAGATCGTGTCCGCCAAGGGGACATCTCCGGACAAGCCCATCGAGGTGCTGGCCGACCCCGACGGCCGGATCGTGGCCAGCTCGGCCGTGGACGCCTACCCTCCCGGCGGCGTGCTCGACGTGCCCGTCGTCAGCGGCGGCGGGCAGGGCAAGGCGCGGACGGGGAACGTCATGTGGTGGGTGCACCCGGTCCTGATCAGCCACTCCAGCGGCGGGAAACCGTACGAGATCGCCGGATACGTCTACGCCGAGGCGCCGGCGGACTACACCGGTTCCACCGGCGCGGCCGACGCGCTGACGCCCCTGATCGCCCCGGGCGCGCTGGTGCTGGCCCTGGTCGTGCCGGTCGGGCTGATCTTCGGGCTGCTGAGCACGCGGCGGCTGATCAGCCGGGTGCGGCGGCTGGCCGACGTCACCGGCGCGGTCGCCCAGGGTGACTTCCGCCCGCGGGTGGCGGTGACCGGCGGGGACGAGGTGGGCCAGCTGGAGGAGTCGTTCAACCGGATGACCGAACGGCTGGAGTCGGCCCTGGACGCCGAGCGGGCGGCCGGGCAGGCCGAGGCGCGGCAGGCCGAGCGGGCCAGGATCGCCCGCGAGCTGCACGACTCCATCTCCCAGGACCTGTTCTCGCTGAGCCTGCTGGCCGCCGGGATGCGCCGGGCCGCCCCCGACCGGCTGCGGCGCGAGTCCGAGGCGATGGAGAGCACCGCGACCAGGGCGATGCGGGAGATGCAGGCCCTCCTGCTGGAACTGCGCCCGGTCGCGCTGGAGGACGCCGGTCTGGTGCCCGCGATCGAGGAGCTGTGCCGGGCCTACACGAGCAGGCTCGGGCTGCCCGTGCACACCCGGCTCGACGAGGTGCCGCTCCCGCCGCCCGCCGAGCACGCCGTGCTGCGCCTGGTCCAGGAGGCGCTCAGCAACGCGATCAAGCACGCCGATCCGGCCTCGGTGGAGGTACGGCTCTCGCGGTCCCCGGACGGCGTCCGCGTGGAGATCCAGGACGACGGGGCGGGTTTCGACCCGTCGGAGGCCGGCCACGGCATGGGGCTGCGGCTCATGCGCGAACGGGTGGAGGAGCTGGGCGGCGGCTTCGACCTGCGCACCGGACCCGGCCAGGGCACGACCGTCGTGGCCGTACTCAGGGAGCTGGCGTGATCAGGGTGCTGATCGTCGACGACCACGAGGTCGTACGGCAGGGCCTGCGGTTCGTCCTGGACCAGGAGGACGGCATCGAGGTCGCCGGCGAGTGCGCCGACGGCGCCCGCGCCCTGGTGGCGATCCCGGCGCTGCGGCCCGACGTGGTGCTGCTCGACATGGTGATGCCCGGCGTGGACGGCCTGGCCGTCCTGCGCGACCTGGCGGGCGGCGGCCCGGCGGTGATCGTGCTGACCTCGTTCCTGGAGGACGAGCGGGTGATCGAGGCGGTCCGGCTCGGCGCGCTGTCCTACCTGTCGAAGACCACGGCCGTGGACCGGGTGGTGGAGGCGGTGCGGGCCGCCGCCGTGGGCGGCAGCGTGCTGGAGGCGGGCACCGCGGCGCTCCTGGTCGAGCGGGTCCGGCAGGGCCATCGCCGCAACCCGCTGGACCTGCTCACCCCGCGCGAGCTCCAGGTCCTCGCCGAGCTCACCCGGGGCCGCTCCAACGCCGACATCTGCCTGTCGCTGCGGCTCGGCCGGGAGACGGTCAAGACGCACGTGTCCAGCATTCTCACCAAGCTCGGCCTCGCCGACCGGACCCAGGCCGCCATCTTCGGCCTGCAGCAGGGCCTCGTCCCCCTGGACGAGGCCCTGGACGGCTAGACCGTTCGCAGCGCCTCCGCGGGGGCCAGCCGGGCGGCCCGCAGCGCCGGGTAAAGGCCCGCGACCGCGCCGACGGCCACCGCCACCAGCAGCCCGCCCCACAGCGCTTCTGGCGGAATCAGCACCTCCCAGCCGCGCGAGCGGGCCAGCGCGGCCGTCGCCGCGCAGCCGAGCAGCACCCCGCTCAGCCCGCCGAGGGCGCTCAGCACGAGCGACTCGGCCACGAACTGGCCCGCGACATGCCCCCGGGTCGCGCCCAGCGCCCGGCGCAGCCCGATCTCGCCGCGCCGCTCCAGCACCGAGATCACCATGATGTTGCCGATCCCGATCCCGCCCACGAGCAGCGCGATCGCGCCCAGGCCGAGGAAGAGCGTCCCGGCCGACTGGGCGACCGCGACGCGGGCGGTGAGGGCGTCCGACGGCCGGGTCACCTCCGTGCGCTCGGGGTTGGCCGGGTTCGCGGTCGCCCCGAGCAGCCCGGCCACCTGGTCCACACGTTCCTGCTGGGCGCGGACGTAGAGGCGGCTCGGGTGCCCGTCATAGCCGAACAGCTCCTCCGCGATCGGGAAGCCGATCAGGGCAGAACGGTCCACCTCGGGTGCGAACGGGAACGGGTCGAGAATCCCGGCGACGGTGAACCAGTGGCCGCCCAGCCATACCCGGGTGCCCGGGTCGACCCGGGTGACCCCGAGCGTCTTGGCCGCCTCGTAGCCGAGCACCGTGACCGGGTAGGCGGCGGTGGCCTGGTCGATGAACCGGCCCTGCCGTACCCGCCCGTCGAGGGTGGCCAGCAGCGACGCGTCGCAGGCGCGCACGGCCAGCCCGCCCGTCTGACCGGCGGGGACGAGATTCGAGCGATACACGTTCCTGGTGGCCAGCTGGGCCGTCGGCGCGACGTGGGCGACGCCCTCGACGCGGCGGATCATCAGGGTGGCCTCCGCGGGGAGCACCCGCTCGATCCCGCCGAAGTCGGTGCCGTTGGCGACGGTGAGCAGGTTGGTGCCCAGCCGGTCGATCTGGGCGAGCAGCGCGGACTGGCTGGAGCGGGTCACCCCGAGCACCGCCACGATGGCGGCGATCCCGATGGCGATCCCCAGCGCCGACAGCACCGCCCGGGTCCGCCGGGTGCGCAGCCCGAGCGTGCCCGTGGGCAGCAGGTCGGCGGCGAGCATTTTCGATGTGGGCGTCATCGGCTCACCCGCGTGGCGCGCACGACCAGGCCGTCGCGCAGTTCGACGCGGCGCGGGCAGGCGGTGGCCACCTCGGCGTCGTGCGTGACGATCACCAGCGTGGCGCCCTGCTCGTTGAGCTCGCGCAGCAGCGCGATGATCTCGGCGCCGCCTGCCGAGTCGAGGTTGCCGGTCGGCTCGTCGGCGAAGACGATGGCCGGGTCGCCGACCAGGGCGCGCGCGATCGCGACCCGCTGGCGTTCCCCGCCCGACAGTTTCGCCGCCCGGTGCCGGATCCGGTGGCCGAGCCCCACCCGCTCCAGCGCGCTCGCCGCCCGCTCCCGCCGCCGCCCGGCCCGTACGCCCCGGTAGAGCAGGCCGGTGGCGACGTTCTCCAGCGCGGTGAGGCTCTCGAGCAGGAAGAACCGCTGGAAGACCACCCCCACGTGGTGGGCCCGCAACCCGGCCAGCGCCCGGTCTCCCAGCTCCTGTACGGCATACCCGGCCAGCCGCACCGACCCGGACGTGGGCCGGTCCAGCGCGGCCATCAGATGCAGCAGCGTGGACTTGCCCGACCCCGACGGCCCAAGCACCGCCACCATCTCGCCTTCCCGCACCGCCAGGTCGATCCCCCGGACCGACTCGACCGGCGGCTCGCCGGGATACACCTTCCACACCTCGCGCAACTCCAGGACGGCGCTCATCCGGCGGGCACCTCCACCATCGTGCCCTCGCTCACACCGTCGATCTCGACCACCCCGGCCGTCTCGTCGAACAGGCCGACCCGCACCGGCACCTGGCGGCCGGCCACCACGACGGCGAACTCCCCGCCGGGCCGGGCCAGCAGCGCCACGATGGGCACGGCCAGCACGTCCTCGTGCACCTGGATGGTGACCGCGACCTGGACGAGCGACTGGTCCAGCCCCTTCGGGGCCTTGCCGGGCAGCCGGATCGTGATCGGTACGGTCGACAGGGTCTGCCCGTCCGACCCTGTCGTGGTGGTGGCCACGGGGCTGACCCGGCTCACCCGGCCGTCCCTGGCGGAGCCGTCCGGCAGCGTGATCTCCACCCGGTCGCCCGCCTTGACGCCCGACATCTGGGCGGGGTCGAGCTGCACGGTGACGGCGGGCACCGCGCTGGTGCCGTGCAGCACCCGGCCCTGGGCCGGCTCGCCGAGCTGGGCGTCGTGCCCGCTCACCCGCAGCGCCCTGGGCAGGAACACGACCTGGCCGAGCGGGACGCTCCCGGTGACGGGCAGGCGCGCGTCGTGCTGCCAGCGGCGGACCGCGTAGTAGGTGGCGAGGGAGAAGTGCCGATCGACCGTGAGGCCTTCGTAGCCGAGCGCGCGGAGGTTGGCCTCCAGTTGCTTGACGTCTGCGCCGTCGGTCATGCCGAGCGACAGCGGGCGCCAGGCGGGGCGGGAGCCGTACATGAGCCGGATCCCGCGGCCGCCCGCCTCATACAGCGTGCGGCCGCGCGTGATGACCGCCCCCAGAGCGGGCAGCCGGGTGATCGTCCCGCCGGCGCCGTGCACCTGGTAGTCGCCCTCGTAGGACAGCGTGCCGTTGACCTGGCCGCGCTGCGCGACATCGGTGCGGATCACCTCGGCGGAGCCGGTGGCGATGGCCGCGGCGGCGGGCGGCACGGGCTCCTGCCGCGTCAGCGCCCAGGCGCTCCCCGCCCCGGCCACCACGACGACTCCGGCCAGCGCCGCGACGCGCGGCCTCACTCCTTGCCCTTGTCGTCCGGCCCCGCGACCCGCAGGCTCTTGACCACGAAGTACTGCTTGCAGGCGTCGCGGGCGGGCAGCCAGGCGCGCTTGCCCAGGTCGTCGATGCGCTTGTTGACGTGGAAGACGCCCATGGAGTCGGGATCCGGCCAGTCGGTGACGCCGTGCTCCCGGAAGCACTGGGCCAGCTTCCTGAGCTGGTCCAGCTCGGCGGCGGTCGGCGGCTTCTGCCCGCCCTGGGCGGGCAACCTGTTCATGATGGACTTGCACGCCGTCTCCGCGCTCGCCGGCACTTTGACGGAGCTCTCCATCTTGATCTCGCCTTGTGCGTCGACGGTCGGATCGGGGAAGTTCGGCGCGCCGTTCGCGCGTACGCACCGGGCCAGCTCCCGGAACACCGCGAGATCGACCGACGGGCTGGGCGAACTCACCGCGCCTGGATCAGCGTTCGCCGCGCAGGCGGCGAGAAACGGGATGAGCAGCAGCGGCGCCGCTCGGTAAAGGGTCATACCCGCACACTCGCCGCTAGGCCCGCCCGGCACATCGCGCCGGAGCGGGGCGCACGCTCCCCCTCGTGGGGGAGATCGTTTTAGCTCATGTGATTAACTGACATGGGGGAACGGTAATGAAAGCGAGACACCGAATCTCGATCATATCCCGTATCACTTTGTTCACCGGCGCGGTGGCGGCTCTGTTGTGCGGGGCTCTGATCACCGCGCTCATGGTCACCGTCGACCGGTTCACGGTCGGATCCCTCACGGAGGAAATCCGCGCGGCCGGGGAGCGCGTGGCCATCCAGATGGGCCAGGGGCGGCTGGACTATCCCCTCGCCGATTACCCGCATCGCAACGTCCAGGTCGTCGACTCGCGGGGTGCGGTGATCGCCTCGACCCCGCAACTCCAGGGCAAGCCGGCCATGGCGAAATTCATCCCCGAACACAAGAGCGCCACCTCCGTCGTGTGCGGCGGGGTATTCCCCACCCGCCAGTGCGACATCGTGGTCGCGCAGCGGGCCCAGCGCGGGGACGAGCACTGGATCGTCTACGCCTCCTCCCCGACGATCGCCCCGTGGGCGGATCCGCAGCTGGCCGGGCTGATCGGGGGAGCCGTGGCGCTGCTCGCCGTGGGCATCACCTATCTGGGCAACCGCATCGCCACCGCCTCGCTCCGGCCGGTGAAGGCCATCCAGACGGAGCTCGACGAGATCAACGCGCACTGCCCCGGCCGCCGGGTGCCGGTGCCGCCCACCGACGACGAGATCCACGACCTGGCCACGAGCGTCAACCACACGCTGAGCCGCCTGCACGCCGCGCTGAAACAGCACCGCCAGATGGTCGCCGACGTCTCCCACGACCTGCGCACTCCGATCACGGCCATCCGCGCCGAGGTGGAGGACGCGCTCTACGCCCCCCAGGAGACCAGCGTGACCAGGCTGGGCTCGACCCTGATGGGCGGCCTCGACCGCCTGCAGGCGATCACGCACGACCTGGCGACCATGGCGAAGCTGGACTCCGGGGCGCCGGGCACGCGCGAGCCCATCGCGCTGTCCGAGCTCGTCGCCGCGGAACTGCGGCCGCGCCGCACCACCAAGCAGATCGAGTACGCGCTTGACCCGGACGTCCACGTAGCCGGGGATCGCGCCCAGCTGACCCGGCTGCTCGCCAGCCTCGTCGAGAACGCCGAACGGCACGCCCGCACCACGATCAAGGTCAGCGTCCGGAAGCAGCCGGGCGATCCCAGTGACGACCAGCGGTTCCCTGACGGCGTCGCGGTGCTGGAGGTGCTCGACGACGGGCCCGGCATCCCCCCGCACAAGCGGGAACTGGTCTTCCAGCGCTTCACCCGGCTGGACGCGGCCCGCACCAGGGACGCGGGCGGCGCGGGTCTCGGCCTGCCGATCGCCCGGCAGATCGCCGAAGCCCTGGGCGGCACCCTGCACATCGAGGACAGCCCCAGCGGCGCCCGCTTCGTCCTTTACCTGCCGATCCTCGCGGAAACAGAGCGGGCCTACTCGTAGGGTTCGACCGGCTGGGGAATCCCGGTGACCGAGATGGCGTCCAGTTCAGGGGCGACGGTCCCGACCGGAAGCTTGCCGGACTTGGGCTCTCGCCAGGTGCCGGTCACCTCGACCCAGGTGTTCTCCGGCGGCATGGCGGCGTCCAGAACGGCCACCTTCAGCGCGATCCCGTCGGCGGCGCAGCAGGCGATCTGGATCCGGGCCACATACCACCGGTCCTTCTTCTTGGCCGACGGCACGGCGAAGCCGGTGAGCTTCACCTGCCGCCCCGACAGCGACTTGGACGAATCGCCATAGGCCCGCCCGATGAACTCGCCTATGGTCATGTCGGTGACCTTCCCTGCGGGAAGAGTGTCGTACGCGTCCAGCGCGGCCACCGGCTGGGCCGGAGCATCCTCCGACTTCGCGGAGAACGCGCCGAGCGCGGGCGGGGCGATCAGGTAGATCGCGAACACCGGCAGCGTCAGCAGCCAGGCCACCCGCGGCGCATGCCCGTGATCGTGGTGATGCTCTGTTTCCGTGGATCCCCGCCACTCCTGGATCAGCCCGATGACGCCCAGCACGAACACCACCGCGCCCGCCGCGATCAGGAACGGCCGGAACCCCGGCTTCACGTAGTTCAGATATGTGGTGGACAGCGTCGTGATCCGCAACACCGCCCCGCCCAGCAACACCAGGATCATGCTCTGCGTCAGCCGGTTCACAGCAGAACCTCCCCGACCGCCATGCTGACGATCACCGCGAGAACGAAGGTCAGCGGGATGAACCGGGCGGCGAACCGCCGCCCGAAGGTCCCCGCCTGCAAAGCGATCAACTTCAGGTCCACCATCGGCCCCACCACCAGGAACGCCAGCTTCGCGGTCGGCGAGAACGCGGTCAGGGAGGCGGCCACGAACGCGTCCGCCTCCGAGCAGATCGACAGGATCACCGCCAGCGCGGCCAGCGCCAGCACCGAGAGCACCGGCACGCCCGCCACCGACTCCAGCCACGACCGCGGCACGATCACATTCATCGTCGCCGCGGTGGCCCCGCCGACGACCAGGAACCCGCCCGCGTGCAGGAAGTCATGCCCCATCGCGTCCTGAAAGGTCCGCCACTTCGACCCCTCACCCCCCGCGCGCGCGGGGATGCGCAGCCATTCGGCCCGCCCGAACCGCAACCACACCCACCCCGCCAGCACCGCCACCACCAGCGACGCCCCGAACCGGGCCACCGCCATCATCGGCTGCCCGGGGAAGGCCACCACCGTCGCCACGATGACCACCGGATTGATCGCCGGAGAGGCCAGCAGGAACGCCAGCGCCGCCGCCGGAGTCACCCCCCGCGACATCAGCCCCGAGGCGACCGGCACCGACGCGCACTCACATCCGGGCAGCACCGCCCCGGCCGCCCCCGCCACCGGCACCGCTAAAAAGGGCCGCCGGGGCAGCGCTCTGGTCCAGAACGAGGCGGGCACGAACGCGGTGATCGCCGCCGACAGCAGCACCCCGAAAACCAGGAACGGCAACGCCTGAACGCAGATGGCCACGAAGATCGTCGCCCACGCCTGCAACGCCGGAGCCGTCAGATACTGGGCGAACACCAACCGCCCGATGACCAGCAGGCCGACGACAACGGCGAATGCCCACGGTCCCACCGACGGCAGCGGCTGCCGCCGCCCCCATTCCGAAGGGGGGATCTCCTCGGAGGCATCGACCGTAGCCCGCTCAGACATGTGCCGATACTCCCAGATTTCGGCAAACTCGGTGACCCGGGTTCTACAAGCCCACGTCCCGGCGCATCAGGTCGTCGGGTTCCTCGCGGCGGACCACCAGGCGGGCACGCCCGCCGGAGATGGCGATGACGGGCGGGCGGCCGGTCATGTTGTAGGTGGAGGCCATCGAATGGTGGTAGGCGCCCGTGGCCGCGACCGCGATGAGGTCGCCGGGGCGGATGTCGGCGGGCAGTTCGGCGTCCTCGGCGAGGGTGTCGCCCGCCTCGCAGTGGTGGCCGACGATGGTCGCCGTACGGGTCGTCGCGCTGGAGCGCCTGCCCACCAGGCGGGCGGTGTACCGGGCGCCGTACAGGCAGGGGCGGGGGTTGTCGCTCATCCCTCCGTCGACGGCGACGAAGACGCGGGAGAGGCCTCGTTTGACGGCGATGACGCGGTAGAGGGTGAGCCCGGCGGGGCCGCTGACGGCCCGCCCCGGCTCGATGATCAGGCGCGG
This sequence comes from Acrocarpospora macrocephala, assembly GCF_009687865.1. Taxonomy (GTDB): domain Bacteria; phylum Actinomycetota; class Actinomycetes; order Streptosporangiales; family Streptosporangiaceae; genus Acrocarpospora; species Acrocarpospora macrocephala. Next base: position 10,648 of record NZ_BLAE01000065.1, on the reverse strand, counting down.
GGCGGGCAACCCGAGCCAGGCGGCGTGCGCCTGGACGGCGTCGCCGACGCGGCGGGCGTAACTCTCCAGGTCCAGGCCCTGCTCCCCGTCCAGGTAGGCGATGCCGTGGCCGCCGCCCAGATCGAGCTCGGGCAGCACGACCCCGTGCGCGTCCCTGATCCGGCCCAGCAACTCGATCAGGGTGCGCGCCGCCCGCTCGTACGGCTCGGGCGTGACGATCTGCGAACCGAGATGACAGTGCAGGCCCACAAGCTCAAGGGAACTCTGCCCGAGCGCCCGCGCGACCGCCTCCCCAGCGGCCCCCGAAGCGATCGACAGCCCGAACTTCTGGTCCTCCCCGCCGGTACGGATCGCGGGATGCGCCCCCGCGTCCACGTCGGGAATGACCCGGACGAGGATCTTCTGCCGCCGCCCGAAGGAAACGAGCGCGGCCAGGTGACCGATCTCGGCGAGGGTGTCCACCACGATCCGCCCCACCCCCGCGTCGAGGGCGGCGGACAGCTCCTGCGGAGTCTTGGCGTTGCCATGGAAGACGATCCGCTCGGCCGGGAAACCGACCGACCGGGCCACGGCGAGCTCGCCCCCGGACGCGACGTCCAGCCCGAGACCCTCCTCCCTGATCCAGCTCGCCATGGCCCGGCACAGGAACGCCTTGGCCGCGTACACCACCTCGGCCCCCGGCAGGGCCGCCCGGTAGGCGCGGCAGCGCTCGCGCAGGTCGGTCTCGTCGATGACGTACGCCGGGGTGCCGAAGCGGGCGGCGAGCTCCGTCATCGCCACGCCGCCGACCGTCGCGCCGCCGCCCGGTTCGAAACGGGTGCCCGCCGACCAGGGGCCGGTCCGGATGTGCGGCACGGACGCCTGATCCTGCTCGAGTACGCACATCACGCCACCCGCTGAACGGGAGCGACCATGGCCGCGGTGGGGTCGACCACGACGCCGGCGATGCCCAGGTCCTGGAGCAGGCCGCGCAGCCCGGCCTCGCTGATCCGCGTCCACGGCTGCTCGGTGCCCAGCACCTCGGCCAAGCGCGCCGACGACGAGAAGGCGACCGCGGTCCTCGTGCCCGAAGGGGTCCGGAACAGGCGCAGCGACAGGAACGACGCGCCTATCCGGATCGGGACGAATAGCGGGATGTCCATGACTTCCTCCAGCTGAGAACTCGTACAAAAGCGACGCTAAGCCCGCCGCTGGCCCATGGCCGCGATCCCTACGGGAAGCAGACGGCATGCCCGCGCATATTGACGCGACGTTGACGCGGGCTACCTGACGTCACCGAGCGCGTGCGTAACGTGGCCGTCGCAGGCTCGGTTACGTTCCGGGCATTCGGGGATGGAGTCAGTAAGGCCGTGTGCGGCCGGACGGGGGAGCGAGCGGCCGCACATCGCGAGGAGGCATCATGCACGCCGCAATCGGTGACAAGTTGATCGTCGAAGGCACCTACCACGGCGAACATCAGAAGATCGGCATCGTGACGGAGGTCCGTCACGCGGATGGCACGCCGCCCTACGTGGTCCGCTGGACGGACTCCAATGAGGAGACCCTGGTGTTCCCCGGGCCGGACGCGCGAGTGGTCGCGAAGGAGAGCTGACCCTAACCGGCGTTCGTTCGGCAGTCACCCCTGTCCATCCGACTATCCACGCGTATAGTATTTCCCACGAGGAAATAGTCGACTATACGTGTGAATAGGAGCCTGGATGGATCCTGAAGACCTCACCGCTCGCGCCCGGATCCGAGACGCGGCGATGCGGCACTTCGGCGAGCACGGCTACGAGCGGGCGACGATCCGCGGGATCGCCGAGACCGCCGGAGTGTCCCCCGGGCTCGTGCGCCATCACTTCGGCTCCAAGGAAGGGCTGCGCGAGGCGTGTGACGCGTACCTGATCAAGACCGTGCGCCGCCTCAACGAGGAGGCGCGGGAATTCCGCGCGCCCCGTGAACCGGGCATTATGGCCGCCGGCCGGGCGGAGGCGCGCCCGTACCTGCCGTATCTGGCCCGGGCGCTGGTCGAGGGATCGGCCGCGCCGCTGTTCGACGAGATGGTGCGGCTGAGCGAGGAGTGGCTCGCCGAAGGCGACCGCGCCCGCCCCGACCCGCCCGCCTCCGACCTCAGGACCCGGGCGGCGGTGGGCACCGCGATGGCGCTGTCCATCTCGGTCCTGCACCAGCACGTCTCCCGCGCCATCGGCGTGGACGTGTTCAGCCCGGAGGGAGACCTGCTGCTCGCCCGGGCCCTGATCGACATCTACTCCCATCCCCTCATGAGCCTGGAGGACGCCGCCCTGGCCAGGGCCGCCCTCGGCATCACCGACGACAAGTCAGGAGGACCACGATGAACGACGCCATATCAGCGACCGGGCTGGTCAAACGGTTTGGCCGGACCCGGGCGCTGGACGGCTTGAATCTCGCCGTGGCGGCGGGCGAGGTGCACGGTTTCCTGGGCCCCAACGGCGCGGGCAAGACCACCACCATCCGGGTGCTGCTCGGCCTGCTGCGCGCCGACGCCGGCCAGGTGCGGGTGCTCGGCGGCGACCCCTGGCAGGACGCGGTACGGCTCCACCACCGCCTGGCGTACGTGCCGGGCGAGGTCAACCTGTGGCCGAACCTGTCCGGCGGCGAGGCCATCGACCTGTTCGGCGACCTGCGCGGCGGCCTGGACAAGACCCGCCGCGCGGAACTGCTCGAGCGGTTCCAGCTGGACCCCACCAAACGCTGCCGCACCTACTCCAAGGGCAACAAGCAGAAGGTGGCGCTGATCGCCGCCTTCGCCTCCCGGGTGGAGCTGTTCATCCTGGACGAACCCACCTCCGGCCTCGACCCGCTGATGGAGGCGGCCTTCCAGCAGACCGTCCGCGAGGTGAGCGCCGACGGCGCCACCGTGCTGCTGTCCAGCCACATCTTCTCCGAGGTGGAGGCCCTCTGCTCCAAGGTCAGCATCATCAGGGACGGGGTGACCGTCGAATCCGGCACGCTGGCGAGCCTGCGCCACCTGACCAGGACCTCGGTCGCGGTCGAGGCCGCCGGGCCGATCAGCGGGCTGGCCGGGCTGCCCGGCGTGCACGACGTCGTCGCGAACGGCACCCAGACCCGCTTCGACGTGGATTCGCGGGATCTGCCGGGCGTGCTGCGGCACCTGGCCGGTTTCGAGGTGCACGCGCTCACCAGCCATCCCCCGACGCTGGAGGAGCTGTTCATGCGCCACTACGGAGTCGAGGCGTCCCGATGAACGCCTACGCGGGCACCGGGCGGCTGATCCGGCTGGCCGCGCGCCGCGACCGCGTCCAGCTGCCCATCTGGATCATCGGCGCCGCCGTCCTGATGGCGGCGGGCGCGGCGGCCGTCGCCGACGAGTTCCCCACCGAGGAGAGCCGGGTCACCGCGCTGCGCGGCGCCGGTGGCAGCCCCGCCGTCCTGCTGATGCGCGGCGCGCCCGTCGGCACCGACCTCGGCGCCATGCTGAACTTCCGCAACTTCGCGTCCATGCTGGTGCTGGCCGCGCTGATGAGCACGTTCGCCGTGGTCCGGCACACCCGGCGGAACGAGGAGACCGGGCGGGCCGAGCTGATCGGCGCGGGCAGCGTGGGCCGCCACGCCGGGCTGACCGCCGCGCTCGTCCTGGCGTTCGCGGCGAACCTCCTGCTCGGGGCGGCGCTGACCGGCACCCTGCTGGCGGCCGGGCTGCCCGCCAGTGGCTCGCTCGCGTTCGGCGCCGCGTGCGCCGTCACCGGCATGGCGTTCGCCGGGCTCGCCGCCGTCGCCGCGCAGCTGTTCCAGGGCGCCCGCGCCGCCAACGCCTTCGCCGCCACCTCCGTCGGGGTGGCCTACCTGCTCCGAGGCGTCGGCGACGCGCTCGGCGAGCGGGCCGCCGACGGCATCCAGGTGACCAGCGCCTGGCCGACCTGGCTGTCGCCGATCGGGTGGGGCATGGAGGTGCGCCCCTTCGGCGCGGAACGCTGGTGGGCGCTCGCCCTGCCGGTCGCGCTGCTCGCCGTCTGCGTCTACGGCGCGTTCGTCCTGGTCGACCGGCGGGACCTGGGCGCGGGCCTGATCCCCGACCGGCCAGGCCCGGCCGCCGGCTCGCGGGCGCTGCTCAGCCCGCTCGGGCTGGCCTGGCGGCTGCACCGCGCCTCCATCTTCGGCTGGGTGGCGGGCAGCGTCGTCTTCGGCGTCGGGATCGGCTCGCTCGGGGCCAGCGTGAACGACGCGATGACCGAGAATACGGGAGTCAACAAGCTGTTGAACCAGCTCGCCGGGAGCGGCGGAGCCGACCTGGTGGACGTGTACTTCGCCGCGATGATGAACGTGTTCGGGGTCCTGGCCGCCGGATTCGTCGTGCAGGCGCTGCTGCGGCTGCACACGGAGGAGGCCGGTGGACCGGCGGAGGCGGTGCTGGGCACTGCCGTCGGCCGGGTCCGGTGGGCGCTCTCGCACCTGGCCTGCGCGGCCGGGGGAGCTGCGGCCATGCTGGCGCTGGCCGGAGCCGGCGCGGGCCTCGCCGACGCGGCCGCCGGCGGAGACGAGGGAGTGGCCACCCTGACCGGTGCCGGGCTGGCCCAACTGCCCGCGGCCCTGACCGTGGCCGGATTCGTCGTGCTGGTGTTCGGCGGCCTGCCCCGCCTGGTCGTCACGCTGGCATGGGCCGCTTTGGCGCTGAGCATCGCCTGCGGCCTCCTCGGCGACGTCCTCGGCCTACCCCAAGCGGTCCGCGACCTGTCGCCGTTCAGCCACGTCCCGTCGATCCCGGCGGTGGACCTCACCCCAGGGCCGATCGCGGCACTGACGGCGGTGGCGGCGGCCCTGGCCGCAGCCGGTCTCATGCTGTTCCGCCGCCGGGACCTCGCCCCCTGATCAGGGCAGGGCTGTTTAATGCGAGACTGCCCCGTATGACCGACCCCCACCCGCTGATCCCCAACATGCGGCTGGACGAGCTGCTGTCCGAACTCCAGACCAGGCTCACCGCCGTCCTCGCCACCCGCGACCGAGTGCACGCCCTGCTCGAGGCCGTCGTCTCGATCGGCAGCGACCTGCAACTGGAGGTCGTGCTCCGGCGCATCGTCGAGACCGCCGTCCGCCTGGTGGACGCCGGCTATGGCGCGCTCGGCGTCATCGGCGAGGAGCGCACCCTGCTGGAATTCATCCCCGTCGGCCTCAGCGAGGAGGAGATCGCCCGCATCGAGCACTGGCCACACGGTCTCGGCCTGCTCGGCCTGCTCATCAAGGAACCCGCCCCGCTGCGGCTCGCCCGCATCTCCGACCACCCCGAGTCCTACGGCTTCCCGCCCGGCCACCCGCCCATGGGAACCTTCCTCGGCGTGCCCATCCGGGTGCGGGACGAGGTGTTCGGCAACCTCTACCTGACCGAGAAGCGCGGCGGGGCCGAGTTCGACGAGGAGGACCAGGCCGTCGTCACCGCGCTGGCCACCGCCGCCGGTGTCGCCATCGAGAACGCCCGGCTGTACGAGGAGACCCGCCGCAGGGAGATCTGGCTCCAGGCCTCCACCGAGGTCACCACCAGCCTGCTGTCGGGTGAGGACGTCGACACCGTCCTCACCCAGGTGGCCCGCCGGGTCCGCGAGATGGCCGACGCCGACGTCACCACCATCCTGTTCCCCGCCGGCGACGCCCTCCGCGTGGTGATCGCCGAAGGCGCCGACGGGCTCGTCGGCACCCAGGCCGATCTGACCGACTCGCTCCCCGGCCAGGCCTACGTCAGCGGCGAACCCTGCATGGTCAGCGACCAGGGCGCGTCTGGCATCGGCGCGGCGGCGGCCGTCCCGCTCGGCGCCGCCGGGTCCGTACGCGGCGTGCTGTCGCTGGGCAAACGCCCCGGCAGGTTCCCGTTCACCCCATCCATGCTGCGCATGCTGCACGCCTTCGCCGGACAGGCCGCCATCGCCCTGGAACTGGCCGAAGTCCGCCAGGACGCCGAACGCCTGAGCCTGCTGGAGGACCGCGACCGCATCGCCAAGGACCTGCACGACGTCGTCATCCAGCGGCTGTTCGCGGTCGCCATGACCCTGATGAGCACGGTCAGGCTGGTCGAACGCCCGGAGGCGTCCGGGCGGCTGCGCCACGCGATCGACGAGCTGGACGAGACCATCCGGCAGATCCGCTCCACCATCTTCGCCCTGCAGGTCCCCCGCGACGACGACGAGCCGAGCCTGCGCGCCAGGATCGTGGACCTGGTGGAGAGCGCCCGCGGCCACCTCGGCTTCATGCCCGGGCTACGCCTGGAAGGCCCGCTCGACAACGCGGTGCCCGCACCGGTCGCCGCCCACGTGCTCGCCGTACTCCAGGAAGCCCTCTCCAACCTGGTACGGCACGCCAAAGCCTCCCGCGCGGACGTCTCCGCCGAGGTCGCCGACGGCCAGATCATCCTGCTGGTGGAGGACAACGGCATCGGCCTGCCCGGCGACGGCCGCAGAAGCGGCCTGCGCAACCTGGAGGAACGCGCCGCCCAGCTCGGCGGCTCCTTCCAGGCAGACGCGCCCGCCGCCGGCGGCACCCGGCTGACCTGGAGCGTCCCGCTTACTCCGGCCGTTCAGCCTTGAGCCGGGCCGCCAGGGCCGCCGCCTGCGTACGGCGCTGCATGCTGAGCTTGCTCAGCAGGTTGGAGACGTAGTTCTTCACGGTCTTCTCCGCCAGGAACATCCGCTCGCCGATCTGCCGGTTGGTGAGACCCTCGCCGATCAGCTCCAGGATGTGGCGCTCCTGCTCCGACAGCGCGGCCAGCGGATCCTTCTTGGTCGCCTGATCGCGTAACCGCTGCAACATGGCGGCGGTGGTCCGCGGATCCAGCAGCGACTCGCCCCTGGCCACCGTACGCACCGCGCCCACCAGATCCGAGCCGTGGATCTGCTTCAGCACGTAGCCGGAGGCCCCCGCCATGACGGCGGTGAACAGGGCGTCGTCGTCGGCGTACGAGGTCAGCATCAGGCAGGCCAGCGACGGCACCCGGGACCGCACCTCCCGGCACACGTCCACGCCGCTGCCGTCGGGCAGTCGCACGTCCAGGACCGCCACGTCGGGCACGAGCGCCGGAATGCGGGCCAGCGCGGATTCGGCGGTTCCGGCCTCACCGACGATCTCGATGTCGTCCTCAGCGGACAGCAGGGCCGCGACACCGCGGCGGACCACCTCATGGTCGTCGACCAGAAACACGCGAATCATGACTCTGAACTTAAGCCCCCGTTCGACTTTGTGGGTAGGGACAAAGGTCCCTACCCGATCATCCTGGCAACGGAGAGGCTCAGCGACATGGACACCCTGGAGAGAGTGCACGCCTACTGGCGCGCCGCCAACTACCTGGCGGTCGGGCAGATCTACCTGCTGGACAACCCCCTGCTGGCCGAGCCGCTGCGCCCGGCCCACATCAAGCCGCGCCTGCTCGGCCACTGGGGCACCACACCCGGCCTGAACTTCTGCTTCGCCCACCTCAACCGGGTGATCGCCGAACGCGGCCAGGACATGATCTACATCGCCGGGCCGGGCCACGGCGGCCCCGCCGCGGTCGCGCACTCCTGGCTGGAAGGCTCCTACACCGAGACCTACCCCGCGATCACCCAGGACGCCGAGGGCATGCGGAAGCTCTTCCGCCAGTTCTCCTTCCCGGGCGGCATCCCCAGCCACGTCGCGCCCGAGACACCGGGCTCCATCCACGAGGGCGGCGAGCTCGGCTACTCCCTCGCGCACGCCTACGGCGCCGCCTTCGACAACCCCGACCTGGTGGTGGCCTGCGTCATCGGCGACGGCGAGGCCGAAACCGGCCCGCTGGCCGCCAGCTGGCACTCCAACAAGTTCCTCGACCCGTCCCGCGACGGCGCCGTCCTGCCCATCCTGCACCTCAACGGCTACAAGATCGCCAACCCCACGATCCTGTCCAGGATCCCCGAACCCGACCTGCTCAACCTCCTGGAGGGGTACGGCTACCGCCCCCACATCGTCGCCGGCCACGACCCCGCCGTCATGCACGGCCTCATGGCCGACACCCTGGACCAGGTCCTCGACGAGATCGCGGACTTCCAGGCCGGCCGCGCCGCGCGGCTGCCGATGATCGTGTTGCGTACCCCCAAGGGCTGGACGGGCCCGCGCGAGGTCGACGGCCGGCCCGTCGAGGGAACCTGGCGCTCCCACCAGGTGCCGCTGGCCGCGGTACGGGACAACCCCGCGCACCTGGCGTTGCTGGAGGAGTGGATGCGCTCCTACCGGCCCGAGGAGCTGTTCGACGCCGAAGGACGCCCGGTTGCCGAGATCCTGCAGACCGTGCCGGCGGGCCCGCTCCGGATGAGCGCCAGCCCGCACGCCAACGGGGGAGAGCTGCTGCGCCCGCTGGTGCTGCCCGACTTCCGGGAGTACGCCGTCGAGGTGCCCGAGCCCGGGACCGCGACGACCGAGCCGACCCGCGTGCTCGGCCGGTTCCTGCGCGACGTCATCGCCGCCAACCCCGACACCTTCCGGCTGATGGGCCCCGACGAGACCGACTCCAACCGGCTCTCGGCCGTCTTCGAGGTCACCGACCGCGCCTGGAACGCCGAGATCCTCCCCGTCGACGAGAACCTGGCGCCGGGCGGGCGGGTCATGGAGGTCCTGTCCGAGCACCTGTGCCAGGGCTGGCTGGAGGGCTACCTCCTCACCGGCAGGCACGGCCTGTTCAACTGCTACGAGGCCTTCATCCACATCGTCGACGCCATGTTCAACCAGCACGCCAAATGGCTCGACGCCACCAGGAAGATCGCCTGGCGCCGACCGGTCGCCTCGCTCAACTACCTGCTCTCCTCGCACGTCTGGCGCCAGGACCACAACGGCTTCAGCCACCAGGACCCCGGCTTCCTCGACGTCGTCGTCAACAAGAAGGCCTCCGTCGTCCGCGTCTACCTGCCGCCGGACGCCAACACCCTGCTCTCGGTCGGCGACCACTGCCTGCGCTCCCGCGACTACGTCAACGTGATCGTGGCCGGGAAGCAGCCGGTCCTCGACCTGTTCACCATGGAGGAGGCGATCGCCCACTGCACCCGCGGCCTCGGCATCGTCGAATGGGCCTCCAACGACGCCGGCGCCGAGCCCGATGTGGTGCTCGCCTGCGCCGGAGACGTGCCCACCCTGGAAGTCCTCGCCGCCGCCGCCCTGCTCCGCGAACACCTTCCCCAGCTGAAGGTGCGCGTGGTCAACGTCGTCGACCTCATGCGCCTGCAACCCCCGTCCGAACACCCGCACGGCATGCCCGACGCCGAATTCGACGCCATCTTCACCCCCGACAAGCCGGTCGTCTTCAACTTCCACGGCTACCCGTCACTCATCCACGGCCTCACCTACCGCCGCACCGGCCACGACAACATCCACGTCCGCGGCTACAAGGAGGAGGGCACCACGACCACCCCCTTCGACATGGCCATGCTCAACGACATCGACCGCTACCACCTGGTCATGGACGTCATCGACCGCGTCCCGGGCCTGCGCGTGGAAGCCGCCCACCTACGCCAGCACATGTCAGACGCCCGCCTCCACGCCCGCGCCCACACCCGCGCCTACGGCGAGGACACCCCGGAAATCCGCGACTGGACCTGGCCCGGGGACATGTAAGTCGTCAGCATGTCGAATGGAACAGCCCGCCCACGGCCGTCGTCGCGGCCAATCGGTTATATCGCCCGACCGCGGCCGTGGTCTCCTCCACGAACACCTCGACGCCCTTCTCCTCAAGCATGGCCAGCGTCTCGGGACACGTCTGGAGCACCAGCCGCATCCCTCGTGACAGCACGATCACCTGGCTGCCACGCTCAAGCAGCTCCTCGACATCGGCGGGCTGAATCCCCGGAGAATGCCGCGTCCCCGTCTCACTCCAGTCCCAAGCCCGCCCACCACCCGGGTAGAGCTTGAAGTCCTTACCTTCACCCACTCCCTCGACGACCATTCGACCCCACGAAATGTGGGTGATCAGCGGGGACCGAACATCCATAAGTGACTCCGGAATCCAGAGAGGCGAACACCTGATACTCCCGAACAGAGGAGATCGCCGCCAAGTCGGCGAGGCTGCGCGGCCCAGGTTGCCTTTCTCAATGCATCCCCCCACAGTGAAGACTGACCCGTCAGGATCGGCCGCAACGGGGATGGCGCATGGCGTCGCGGGTCCGCTGGCTTTCCTCTCGCTGGCTTGCGCCCGCGGATGGGCCGTTCCCGGCCAGTACGACGCGATCCGCCATGTGTCCCAGTGGCTGCTCGGCTGGAAGGCCGCCGGAGCCTGGCAGTGGCCCACATCTGTCAGCGGCAGCGAACTGGACGTTGGCTCCGCCCATCCGTCTGGCCGCCAGGACGCTTGGTGCTACGAGTTAACTGAACTAAATCATGAGTTTTCGCAGTTCAGGGGCATGTTGGCGGTGTCTCTGTTAGCGTCCCGCCTCATGGTCGGTGGGAATGATCAGCTGGATCTGGCGAGGGTGGTCGTACTCGATTTGGGACGGCTGGCCGAGACCGGGAATGCATGGGAGCCGTTCCAGCTGCTGGATGCTGACGGTGTACTGGTGGAGCCGGTGGCTGTTTTCTTCGCCGGGCTCCAGGCGGAGGAAAAGTCGGTTTCGACGCTGAGAGCCTACGGCAACGACTTGTTGCTGTGGTGGCGGTGGCTGGCGGCTGTCGGGGTTGCGTGGAACCACGC
>NZ_BLAE01000064.1 GCF_009687865.1 Acrocarpospora macrocephala | reverse complement strand
CCTTCGCGCTGCTTGGTCGGGTACCACAGGGTGACTTTGAGCTCCCTGGTGTCGGCGTCGAGGTTCCAGGGATCGGGGCGGGAGGTGTCCTTCAGGTACAGGGCGGTGGTGCCGACCGGATGGGCGCCGGTGGGGGCGGGCAGGATGGCGGGTCCGGCCGGCGTGGCCGGTGGGGCGTCGGACCGGGGTGGTGCGGGGGCGGAGCAGGCGGACGCGGCCAGGACGGCCAGTCCCGCGGCGAGGGCCAGGAGCTGTCTCATGGAGAGGTCCGTTCACTTGTGCAGCAAGGTCAGGGCCTTGGCCAGCGCGGGGTCGCGTCCGGTGGCCGCGTCTTGCGGGGTCAGGGGCACGTAGTGGTCGGGCGGCACGCCGACCTGGTCGATCACCTCACGGTTGGGCCCCAGGTGGTGCCTGGCGGGGAAGCCCAGGAGGGTGTTGTTGCCGAGCAGGTACGACTGCGCCGGGCCGGAGATGACCCCGGCGGTCCTGGTGCCGACCAGCCGGCCGATGCGCAGGTCCTTGACGGCCGCGCTGACGTGTTCGCACGCCGAGGCGCAGCTCCGGTCGGTGAGCACCACCAGCGGCAGCTCGAGCAGTTCGACCGTGTCGTCGGTCCGGGCGGTCGAGCATCTTCCGCCCGCGGCGCATTGGTAGGCGGTGATCTTGCCGTGGACGAACGCGCTCAGCAGCCGGGTGGCCTCCACGGGGCTGCCGCCGCCGTTGCCGCGCAGGTCCAGCACGACACCGGCCAGGGTCCGGCCGATACGCAGCCGGGAGATCGCCTTGAGCACCCTGTTCGCGGAGTCGGGAGCGAATCCGGTCAGCCGTACATAGGCGACGTCGTCCAGCAGCTTCGACCGCACCACCTGCAGGGCGGCCAGATCCCGCTCGTAGGGGCCAGGCTTGAGCGTGACCGTCCAGCGGCGGCCGGTGGCCTGCCGCAGGAGCCGCAGCTCGACCGGGCGCGCCTCGGGGTAGTCCGGGTAGAGGGCGGCGATCGCGGGGGTGGCCTCGCCGTCGAAGAAGGGCGGCGTCCCGTTGATCGACTCGATGATGTCGCCGGGGCGCAGCCCGGTGGCCTTCGCCGCGCCGCCGAGCACGGTGGTGACGAACAGCGGGGCGAGCGCGACGCCCGGGTTGCCGTCCACCTGAGGGCCGTTGACGTTCGCCTGGAACCCCAGGCCGTAGCCGTCGCCGTCGTAGTAGTCGGGCGGACGCTTCACATCATGCGTCCACCGGGCGTGGTTGTCGCCGAGGGCGGCCACGATGGCTTCGAGGGTGACGACGGCCAGCTTGTCGCGCAGGTCGGGGACCTGGTCGGTGATCTTCCGGTAGGCGGTCTCGAAGGCGGTCCAGTCGGCTTTCCGGTCACCGGTCAGCGCCGGCATGGTGGCCTCGGGCACGTCGCGTCCGTTGCGGTTGATCTCCTGTGTCAGGGCGACGAATCCGGCGGTCAGCAGCGATCGGGCGTCCAGCGTGGCGCCGCTGTAGTAGTTGCCGAGGATGCAGAAGTACGCCTGCTCGATGACGTCGATCGTGGTGGCCGTCTCCGGTTCCCACGGGCCTTGGGGTGGCGCGCAGGCCGTTGCGCCCGCTGTGCTCGCCTGGGTGCGCGGCGGGGTGGGTGCCGTGCAGGCGGCCGCCAGGAGGAGGGCGAGCCCGGAGGCCGCGGTCCTGAGGATGGTCATGACAGGCGTCTCCGGATCCACCAGAAGGAGAACCAGGTGAGGCCGAGGGTGAGCAGGGCGTAGATTCCGGTTTCGATCCACTGGAGGGGCCAGAAGCGCTCCAGGGGCTGGTAAGTCGCCTGCTGCCGGTAGCCGAGCCGGTTGATCTCGACCCAGCACGCGTCCAAGTTCGGTGGTCCCCCCTGCGGTGCGCAGGGTCCCGACGTTGCCGATACGGGGATGGGCGCTTCTTCGCCCATGCCGGCGATCGTACGTCCGGACGGATCGAGGAGGTCGCTGGCCAGGACCCAGGCGCCCGCGTGGCCGGGAACGCCCGGCTGCATGGAAATCAGCACAGGTCCGCCTCCCTCTCCCTGTACGTGGAAGCCGCCCCCGTTCACGTGGCTGAGCTCGAAGGTCGAGGTGACCGGGGGCATCAGGTGGGGCCGGACCAGCAGCGGCATGGCGAGTTGGACCGCGACGAAGGCGGCCAGGGTGAGGGCCATGGCGGGCAGCGTGCGGCGCACCAGCATGCCCACGGTCACGCCGAGGACGAAAGCGAAGGCCGCATACCCCATCGGGACGATGCCACGCGCGCCGAACACCAGCGGAGCCATCAGAGCCAGGTCCAGAACAGCCGACTTGTCCAGGGGGTCGGACCACCAGGTCACCGCGAGACCGCACAGGCAGGCCGCGGCCATAGCCGCCAGACCGACGAGCCCGAGCTTGACCGCCAGCCAGCGGCCGCGGGTGACGCTCTGGTTCCACACCAGCAGGTGCGTGCCCGCCTCCAGCTCGCGTGTGATCAACGGTGCTCCCCAGAAAAGCCCGACGAGAGCGGGCAGGGCCAGCACGACGAAGCTGACGGCCACGAAGAGGAGCTGATGTTCGCCGAAGAACCCGTCGAAGAACCGGTCGCAGGTGTCGTCCGGAGTGCACCCGGCGATCCCGGCGGCGTAGCGGGATGCCAGGTCCGGGCCGGTCAAGGCCAGCACGGCGGTGAGAACGACGAGCACGGCCGCCATCAGCGCGGCCGAGCCGCGGAACTGGCGCCAGGTCAGCCAGATCATCGCTGCACCTCCAGGGCGACCCGCCGGTTCTCCGCGGCGTGCTTGTCCATGTAGGCCAGGACGAGGTCCTCCAGACTGAGCCGGCTGACCGTCCAGGCGGGGTCGTGGATGGGGGCGTCACTACGGACGACGACGGCGCTCTGCCGGTCGGTGTGGCTGGCGGAGATCACGTGCTGGAGCCGATCGAGGGCGTGGCGCGGGCCGGTGAGCCGGTGGTGGGTGGCCAGTAACTGGTCGACCTTCCCGGCCATCCGGACGCGGGAGTCGACGAGGACGATCAGGTAGTCGCAGACCCGTTCCAAGTCGGAGACCAGGTGGGAGGAGAGCACCACGTTCAGCTTGTGCCCGGCGGTGGCCTCCGTCAGGCCCTGCAGGAAGTCGCGGCGGGCCAGCGGGTCGAGCGAGGCCACGGGCTCGTCCAGGATCAGCAGCTCGGGACGCTTGGCCAGGCCCAGGGTGAGAGCGAGCTGGGCGCGCTCGCCGCCCGACAGCTTGCCCGCCCGGTGCGAGGGATCGAGATCGAGCTGTCCGATGCGTTCGCGCGCGAGTGCGGCGTCCCAGCGGGGGTTGAGCCGGGCGCCTAATCGCAGGTGTTCGGCGACGGTCAGCCCCGCGTAGACGGGGGTGTCCTGGGCGACGAACCCGACCCTGGCCAGTTGCGCGGGCGTGCTCCCGGGTCGGCCGCCGAGCACGTTGATGTCCCCCGCCGTCGGTTCGAGCTGACCGCTCGCCAGCTTCAGCAGCGTGGTCTTGCCGGCTCCGTTGGGGCCCACCAGCCCCACGACGTGGCCTGCCGGGATGTCGACGGTGCAGTCGCGCAGCGCCCAGCGTTTGCCGTACTTCTTGCCCAGTGCCTGGGCCTGCAGGACAGAAGTCACGCTATGTCCTCCTGAGCGATGGTCCGAAAGGTGGTCATGAACAGCGCCTCGACGTGGGAACGAAACTAGGCACTGCTTGTGCCGGTGCGCGTCGGCCGTCGTACCGAGATCGCGTACTGCCTGAGAACGAAGGGCCGCCAGATCATCCCTGCGATGTACTCCCGAAGACCGTGCGCCCCGTCACAACGGCCGATGCGTGACGGGCAGGCAGGCGGTGACAATGTGCCGGTGGAGACGGGTGAACGACCACCGCGGTGGCGGCATGTGCTTGACCTAGGCAGCCAGCTGGAGAAGGACTACCGGGACACACCGGGGCTGAGTAGCGAAGGACCCCCAAGGCCGTCTCGCAGAGCACTCGCCGCCGACGTGGTGGTCGCGATCGTCCTGACGGTCATCGCGGTGACCTTATCGGTGAAATATCCGGTGAACGGCCCCGTCGCGGATCAGTCCGGAGTGATCGAGTACTTACGGCTCCGACCTGCCACTGCGCCCCTACCGCCGGTTCCTGATCTCCCGCCAGTGCCTGATCCCCCGACCGACCGCCCACCACCTCCTGATGTCCTGTCCCCACCCCCTGGCAACCCGTCCGGCAACGAGCCGGCCCAGCCTCTCCCTTGGGATCCGACCGCGTTCCTGGTGGCGCTGACGGCGTTGCCGCTGGCGGCGCGGCGCCGGTACCCGCTCATCACCTTCTGGGTGGTGCTGGCCGCCGCGCTGGCCACATACGCGAGTGCCACCTGGATCACCGTGCTGGCCTGCGCTGTCGCCGCGTACGGCGCCGTCGTCCACGGCCGTAACCGGTTCCTGGCAATGGGTGGCCTCGTGCTCGCGGCCGGGCTCGCCGGTGGCGCGTTCCGGGACATCGCGCCTGGGCTGCCGAGTTGGATGGGGCCGTTCGTCGTCCTGCTGAGCGTCGGCGTCTTCGGGAGCTTCGTGCGATTCTGGCGGCGCCAGCTGGGCGCCAGCCGGCATCGGCTCGCCGAGCTGCAGCAGGCGCAGGCGAACGCCATGCGCAGGGCTGTCGCGGAGGAGCGCTCCCGGATCGCCGCCGAACTCCACGATGTGGTGACCCACAATGTCAGCGTGATGGTGATCCAGGCTGGCGCGGCCCGCAAGGTCATGGACGTGGAGCCGGAGCAGTCGAAGCAGGCTCTGATCGCGATCGAGTCCGGCGGCCGGGCCGCCATGGCCGAACTGCGCAACGTCATGGGCCTGCTCGCCGGCCCGGGCGGCGAGCGTCTCGACGGGCCCTCCGACGGGCTCGAACCCCAACCCGGGCTCGACCAGCTCGAGGCACTGGTGGATCGGGTCCGCGCCGCCGGTGTGCCCGTGCGCGTCAAGGTGTCGCCGCCTGGGCCGCTGCCTCCCGGGATCGACCTCGCCGCGTACCGCGTCGTGCAGGAGGCCCTCACCAACACGATCAAGCACGCGGCCGGGGCCGCCGCGTCCGTGACGATCGGTCATGACGGCGACTGGCTGGAGATCGAAGTGACTGACACCGGTGGGGCACGGAGCGCCGGGCCGCGGACCGGCGACGGCAGGGGGCTGATCGGGTTGCGCGAGCGGCTCGGTATCTACGGCGGGACTCTGGACGCCGGACGGACTGCCGAAGGCGGATTCCGGATCAAGGCCCGCGTCCCGTGGAGGACACCATGACCGAGCGGTTGCGCGCCGTCATCGCCGACGACCAGGCCCTGGTACGCACGGGATTCCGCATGATCCTCGCCGCTGACGGCATCGACGTGGCGGCTGAGGTCGCCGACGGGGACGAAGCCGTCGCCGCGGTCCGCCGTACCAGGCCCGACGTCGTGCTTATGGACATCCGGATGCCGCGGATGGACGGCCTCGAAGCCACCCGGCGGATCCTCGCGGGCGGCGCCGAGGACACCCGCGTGCTGATCCTGACCACCTACGACCTCGACCACTACGTGTACGCCGCGCTCGCCGCGGGGGCGAGCGGGTTCCTGCTCAAGGACGTCACACCCGAACACCTGGTGGCCGCGGTACGCCTGGTGCGCTCCGGCGACGCCCTGCTCGCGCCCACCATCACCCGCCGCCTGGTCGAACGTTTCGCCCGCCGCGACAACGTGAAGCCCGCCCTCCACCGCGATCTGTCCCCGCTGACGCCGCGGGAACTGGACGTGCTGCGCCTGCTCGCCACCGGCCTGAGCAACGCCGAACTCGCCGACCAGCTGACCCTCAGCGTGACCACGGTGAAGACCCACGTCGCGCGCATCCTGTCCAAGCTCGGCCTGCGTGACCGTGTCCAAGCCGTAGTGGTCGCCTACGAGACCGGCCTGATCTCCCCCGGCGGCACCGGTTGACCTGAATCCACCTCAAGGGAGGATCTTAGGTGTAGTACCAGTCGAGGCACGCCCACTGCTCGTCCGGGACGCTGGCCGGATTGGGCCGTTGGCCGTTCTCATAGCGGATGTAGCAGGCGGCGTAGCGCGCTCAGGTCCTGGGACGCTGCTTCATCCCCGCCTCCAACAGCGTGACCATTTCGGCGATCCGCTGCGCCCGCGTCACGGGGCGGCCTTTGGTGGCATCGATCCAGCGCAGATAGGCCCGCTGGTAGAACTGGGCGAGCGAGTCAAAGAACGCGCCCGCCGCCGGATTGGTTTCCAGCGCCGCAGCCACATCATCGGCAAGATCCGCTCGCTGCGGCCCCTCCGGCGCCAGCACCACGGTCACCTGCGCCCCCGGCTCCAGCCCACACCGCAACCAGGCAGGGCCAACTAGAAAACCGCGTTGCCCTTTGTGCTCGATGATCACCGCACGGATACCCATCCCGTTCAGCGTCCCCGTCACATGATGCACATGCTTGGGTGCCCAAACCGCATCCGGATCGAACGGCACCGGGACGAACATGCGCCCTCGCCCACCCGGCTGGCTATCGACGGTGTATTCCTGCTCCTGCACGCCCCGATACTGCCACGGCAGAAGTATCGAGCCGGTATTACTTGTGGGCGTTTGGTGCATGAAGTAGGCAGATTTCGTTAACCAGCGGCATTTGCAGCTGATCTTCGGCATGATCGCGGCCATGAAAAAGATGATCACGATTCTGCTGGCCGGTGGCGGGCTCCTGATGACCGCCGTTCCCGCACAGGCCGCGCCGGTGGATCCGGTACGCGCGCTGAAAGCCAAACTGGTGCCCGGCCATGGCGTCCGCTTCACCGAGACCACGACATTATCCGGCAAGGACGTCACGACGTTATCCGGGGATGTCGTTAAAGCCCAGCTCCTGGGCCGTACCGGGACCTTCCAGTTCAGCAAGAAGGGGATCGCGGCCTCCGACATCACCGCCAAGTGGCTCGATGGCGCGGCCGCGTCCAGGCGCGCCTTGCCGCCGGAGCGGGCCATCAGCGTGGGTAAGGTCTGCTACGTCTCAGGCGGCACGTGGAAGGAGGACCTCCCGAAGGGCAAGACCTGGTACCGGACCGAGGCCTTTGCCGCGGGCGCCGCTGGCTTCCAAGGACAAGTGATCAACCCGGCCGAGCCCACGACCTTGTCCGTCCTGATCAAGAAGGCCAAGAAGGTCAGGAACACCTACACCGGCACGATCACCTTCAAACAACTCGACAAGGCGTCGCCCTGGTTCTCCGCTTCCATCCCGCTGCGCGCCAGCGACGACACGAAGGTGTCCTACACCCTCACCATCAGTTCCGCCGGCCTCGTCACCAGGGTGGTCAGCTCCTACCCGGCCACCGGGGTATTCGACACGAACGAAATGGACGGCAAGACCATCACCATCGACAGCCGTTTCACCGGATGGGGCCGCAAAGTGTCGATCAAGGCTCCCGACCGGCACAAGGTGGCCACCAAGCTGAACGAGTAATCCCAGTGACAATATTGTGGCCGCATTGCCCGATACCAGCGCTAAAACTCCAAACCCTGCTTCCATCCCGCTGCGCCGGCCCACTGTCAGGTCCAGGCCGCTCCGAGACTGCGGGCTGGCTCGTCATCGGTATTCATCGCAGGGTGAGGGGGGTTTCGGATTCGACGCGGGACAGCTTCTCGGGGTTGCGGACGTAGTAGAAGCCGGTGATGAGGGCGTTTTCGACACGGATCGCTATGACGCCGTCGAGTTCGCCGTCCAGGTGTACGACGAGTGCCGGGTTGCCGTTGACCAGGGTGGGGCCAATGGTGGCCGTGCCTCCGTACCTGGCGATACCACCGACGATCATGCGGACCACCTTTTCGGCGCCGATGACCGGACGCAGCGCGGCCTGCTTGACTCCGCCGCCGTCGGCTACGAGGACGACATCCGGGGCGAGCACATCGAGGAGGGTCTGCAGGTCCCCGGTTTCGAGTGCGCGCTGGAACGCCTCCAGAGCCGCCCGGTTCTCGCTCGGGGAGACCACCTCGCGAGGGCGGCGGGCATCGACGTGCCTGCGGGCGCGGTGCGCGATCTGGCGGACGGCCGCGGGGGTCTTGTCGACGGCGGCCGCGATCTCGTCGTAGCCGACGCCGAAGGCCTCGCGCAGCACGAAGACGGCGCGCTCGGTCGGCGACAGCGTCTCCAGGACGAGCATTAGCGCCATCGACAAACTCTCGGCGAGCTCGACGTCCTGGGCCACGTCCGGCGCGGTGAGCAGCGGCTCGGGCAGCCAGGGACCGACATACGCCTCCTTGCGGCGCCGCATCGTGCGCAACCGGCCGAGCGACTGCCGGGTCGTGATCCGGACCAGGTAGGCACGCTGGTCGCGCACCTGCCCCACGTCGACCTTGACCCACCGCAGCCAGGTCTCCTGGAGGACGTCTTCGGCGTCGGCCGCCGATCCGAGCAGCTCGTAGGCGACGGTGAAGAGCAGGTTGCGGTGGGCGACGAAAGCCTCGGTCGCCGGGTCGGCGGCGCGGTCGCTCATATGGCCCGCAGCAGCTGCCGGCGCTTGGCATCCTTGGCCCAGGCCGGGAAGTTCAGCGAACCGGGCTTGCGTGCCTGGTACGCCAGTTGCCAGCGGATGCCCTGGCAAATGAACTCCTTGACCTTCGCGCCAGGGCGGCCGCCGATGTAGAGCCTCATCGCGACGTCGTTCCTGTGGGCCAACTGGAAGATGCCGGCCCGGCGCCCCAGGCTGATGCACTGGGCGACGAGCGCCAGCGCGAGCGGCGCGGGGTGCTCGCCCGCGATCCGGCTGAGCACGGTGTCGGCGGCGTGCGGGCCCAGCTGGATCGCGGCCTGGCAGCTCATCCGGAACGGCAGGTCCGACGGCGCCGCCGAATCCCCGGCCGCGACGATGCGCACGTCGTCCACGCTGGTCAACGTCTCGTCCGTACGCAGACGGCCCAGGGCATCGGTGCTCAGCCCGCTGCGGCCGGCCAGGTCCGGCACGCTGAAGCCGGCAGTCCAGATGGTCACCGTGCTCGGCAGCTCGCGGCCATCGCCGAGCCGTACGGCATCGCGGGTCACGGCCGTCACCCTCGCGCCGGGGCCGTCGAGCACGGTCACCCCGAGTCTGGCCAGCTGCCCGGCGACCGAGCGTCGGCCCCGCGGGTGCAGGTACGGGCCGAGCGCCTCGCCGCACACCAGGGTCACGGCGCGGCCGGCCTCCGCCAGCTCGGCGGCGGTCTCGATGCCGGTCGGACCGGCTCCGACCACCGTCACCGCGGCCGTGGCGGGAGCGGCGTCGAGGACCGCCCGCAGCCGCTGAGCTTCCTCGAAACCGGCGATCGGGTAGGCGAACTCGGCCGCTCCTGGCACGCTCCGGTCGGCGCTGCCGCTGCCCACCGCGTAGATCAGGTAGTCGTAGCCGACCGTGCCGCCGGTCGCCAGCAGCACGCGGCGCTCGGCCGCGTCGATCCGCGTCACGGTGTCGACCACCAGCCCGATGCCCTCGGCCAGGACGTCGCGGTAGCCGACGACCGCGTCGTGGGACCCGCCCACCAGCTGGTGCAGGCGGATCCGCTCGACGAAGGCCGGGCGCGGGTTGATCAGGGTCACGGTCACGTCGTCGCGCTGCGTCAGGCGATTGGCCGCCATGACGCCGGCGTATCCGCCGCCGATCACAACGACCTCGGTGTGCTCAGCCATGGTGTCTCCTTCGCTTCTCGGCGTTCAGCCTTAAGACACCGCGGGCTCGATCGTTGTGACATGTGTGAGACAGATCACGGGGTGGAGCGGGCGTAGCGGGCGGTGAGGTCGCGGATGTGGTCGATGAGTTCCGGGGGCTCGGTGACCTCGAAGTCCAGGTCGAGCATGCCGAGGTAGACGGCGAGGGTATTGAGGGAGTCCGCGCCGGTGTGCAGCACGCAGGTGTGCTCGTCCAGAGCCTCCACCACGCCGACGGCGGGGTTGACGCGCTCGGTCACGACCTCGGCGGGCGCGTGGACGACGACCCGGGATCGATAGCGCCAGGCCGCGGCTGAGACCCCCCGCGCGACGTACGCGGCCGCGCCGCCCTCGGGCGGATCGCGAGGGGGGAAGCGGGGGCCGGTGGGGACGCGCGGTTCGACGCGGTCGACCCGGAAGGTGCGCCAGTCCTGGCGGTCGACGTCCCACGCGACCAGGTACCAGCGGCGGCCCCACGACACCAGCCGGTGCGGTTCGACGGTCCGGACGCCGGTGGTTCCGTCGTGGGCGCGGTAGTCGAACCGCAGCCGCTCCTGGTCGCGGCAGGCCGCGGCGAGCGCGGTCAGCACGCTCGGGTCGACCGCCGGTCCTGGACGGTCCGCGGGCACGGGTTCGGTGTACGTCTGCAGCGTGTTGACCCGGTACCGCAGCCGGGAGGGCAGCACCTGTTCCAGCTTGGCCAGCGCGCGTACCGAGGTCTCCTCGATGCCGGTGACGCTTCCGCCGGCGGCGGTGCGCAACCCGACCGCCACGGCCACCGCCTCGTCGTCGTCGAGCAGGAGCGGCGGCATGGCGGTGCCGGCGCCCAGCCGGTAGCCGCCGTCGGTGCCCCGGGTCGCGTTCACCGGATATCCGAGATCGCGCAGCCGTTCGACGTCGCGGCGCACGGTCCGCTCGCTCACATTCAGCCGCTCCGCGAGGTCCGCGCCGGACCAGTCCCGCCTGGCCTGCAACAACGACAGCAGGCGGAGCAGCCGCGCCGAGGTTTCCAACATGTTCCCCAGCATGCCAGGACTTCAGGACAGAACCTGACCGGAAGGGTCCGTAGCGTACCTGTCATGAGCGAAAACACCGAGATCAAGCCGTTCCGCATCGACATCCCGCAGGCCCAGCTGGACGACCTCCACAGCCGCCTCGACCGCACCCTCTGGCCGGACGAGATCCCCGGAGCAGGCTGGGACTACGGCGTTCCGGTGGAGTACGTGCGCAGGCTCGCCGAGTACTGGCGCGACGGGTACGACTGGCGCGCCCACGAGGCCGAGATCAACCGGTTTCCGCAGTTCACCACCGAGATCGACGGGCAGAACATCCACTTCCTGCACGTCCGCTCGCGGCACGAGAACGCCCTGCCGCTGATCCTCACGCACGGCTGGCCGGGCTCGATCGTGGAGTACCTCAAGGTCATCGAGCCCCTCACCGACCCCGAGGACCCGGCGCAGGCGTTCCACGTGGTGATCCCGTCACTGCCCGGCTTCGGCTTCTCCGGCCCGACCAAGGAGAAAGGCTGGAACCGGTACCGCACCGCCAAGGCGTGGGCGGAGCTGATGCGGCGGCTGGGCTACGACCGCTACGGCGCGGTCGGCAACGACGGCGGCTCGTTCGTCTCGCCCGAGGTCGGCCGGTTCGACCCCGAGCACGTCGTCGGAGTGCACGTCACCCAGCTCTTCTCGTTCCCATCCGGCGATCCGGCCGAGTTCGAGAAGATCACCCCGGAGGACCAGAAGGCGCTGGAAGTGCTGCAGTGGTTCTACGACAACAAGATGTCGTTCAACGCCTTGCACGCGCAGCAGCCGCAGACGCTGTCGTACGCGATCTTCGACTCGCCGGTCGGGCTGCTTGGCTGGAACGCGCAGCTCTTCGGCGACACCGTCGACGTCGACGCCGACTTCGTCCTGACCAACACGATGCTCTACTGGCTGACCGGCACCGCGACGTCGGCCACCCGCTTCTACTACGAGGACGCGCACGCCGAGCACCCCGAAGGGCCCACCACCGTCCCGACCGGCCTCGCGATGTTCGACGGCGACTTCGTCTCCATGCGCACGTTCGCGGAGCGCGACCACAAGAACATCGTGCACTGGAAGTCGTACGGCCGCGGCGGCCACTACGCCGCCCACATCGTGCCGGAGGTGCTGACCGAGGACCTGCGCGCCTTCTACGCCCGCCTGCGCTGACCGGCCCGTCAGCGCGGGGGCGCGCAGGACGCGCGGGTGATGAGTTTGGCGCCCACGCGGTAGGAGCGGCCAGTGCCGTGCTCGCCGGGGGAGCGCTTCTCGATCTGCTGGAGGAGCAGGTCCATGGCCAGCTCGCCCAGTTCCCTGGCGCCGTTGTCGACCACGGTCACGGCGGGCTGCCACCAGCGTAGCCAGGGGATGTCCTCGTAGCAGATCAGCGAGAGCCGGCCGGGAATGTCGATTCCGGCGGCCACCAGGGTGGGCAGGGCGCCGAACACGGCTTCGTGGTTGGCCGTGAACAGGGCCGTCGGGTTCTGGCGGAGCAGGCGGGTGGTCGCCTCGGCGCCGAAGGCGGGGTCGAAGGGGCCGCGCTCGACGAGATCCTGCTCGACCTGGCGGCCGTGTTCGCGCAGCGCCTGCTCGTAGCCCGCGAAACGTTCCCGTCCCGAGTTGGTCGTCAGTTCGCCGCCGATGAAGGCGATCCGCTCGTGCCCGAGGTCGAGCAGGTGGGTGGTGGCGGCGTGCGCGCCCTCGCGGTCGGCCGCGAGCACGCTGGGGGCGGCGCTCTCGGCGGCGGCCCGGATGACGCTGACCATCCCGATGCCCTCGGCCAGGAGCGCGTTGGTGAGCGCCGCGTTCTTGCCGGTCCCAATCATGATCAATCCGTCCACGCCGTACGCGGCGAGGGTGCGCAGGAACGACTCCTCGCGGCGCGGGTCGGCGTCGGTGATGCAGAGCATCACCTGGTAGTTCTCGACGGCGGCCCGCCGCTGCACCACCTCGGCGATGGTGTGGAAGGAGGCGTTGATCAGGTTGTTCAGGACCAGGCCGATGAGGTGGGACTGGCGGGAGCGCAGGGTGCTGGCGGCGCGGTTGGGGCGGTAGCCGAGCTTGGCCGCCGCCTCTTCCACGGCGGCCCTCGTCTCCGGGGAGATCAGCAGGGAACCGCTCAGGGCACGCGACGCGGTGCTCCGTGACACGCCCGCCGCGCCCGCGACGTCCTTCAACGTGATCGCCATCCTGCTCCTTGCTGGGATCGATCCCATCCTATCCCGCGATCTTCCCAGATGGGAATTCCACGCTGCCATGTTTCCGGGAAATTGAACAGGTAAAAAGCATGTTTCTTGCTTGACCAGAACCGGCCCACGGGCGCAACCTTATGCAATCGATCCCACGAACGTGGGGCGTAGCAGAGACCCGGGGGACCCATGGATCGCGACGACGTCAGCTGGCGGGGCTACTGGCCGGCCGCGCCGACACCCTTCACCGCGGCTGGAGCGCTGGACGAGCAGGCGTGGCGCGCGCTGCTCCGGCTCTACGCGGCGCAGGGGGTGCACGGCGTCCTGGTCAACGGGAGCACCGGTGAGTGGTTCAGCCAGACGCCCGCCGAGCGTCGCCGCGTCGCCGAGATCGCCGTGGCCGAACTCTCCGGGCGGATCCCGGTGGTCATCGGCGTCACCGCCTACACCCCCGGCGAGGCGATCGAGCTGGCCAGGCACGCGGCCGAGGCGGGCGCGGACGGCGTGCTCGCCACCCCTCCGCCGTACGTCCATCCGGGTCCCGAGGAGATCCTCGCCTTCTTCCGGGAGGTCAGCTCGGCCACCGACCTGCCGTTCATGGTCTACAACTGGCCGCGCGGCGTCAGCGTCGACATGTCCGCCCATCCCGGGCTGATGCGGCGCCTGGCCGACCTGGACCACGTCGTGGCGATCAAGGACAGCACCGGCGACTGGCTGCGCATGCTCGGCACCGTCGAGGCCGTGAGCGACCAGGTCCGGGTCTTCGGCAGCTTCGTGCACCGGCGCGGCCTGGCCGTGCTGATGGAGCTGGGCGGCGACGGCAACATCGACGGGGGAGGGCTGGGCGCGCCGTTCGCGGTGCCGTACTACGACGCGGTCGCGGCCGGGAACGCCAAGGCCGCCCGCGGCTGGGCCGACCGGTACGCGGGGCTCTCCACCCGCCTGATCAACCCCGACTACAGCGGCGTGTACGGCACGCCGATCGCCCAGCTCAAGGCCGCCATGGCGATCCTCGGACAGCCAGGGGGACACCTCAGGCCGCCGCTGCTGCCGATCGTCGACACGGCGACACTCGACGCGATCGGCGCGGTCCTGCGGGAGTCCGGCCTGGCCGAAGCTCGGGGCGCGCGATGACCCGTACCGCGACGATCATCGTCGACGACCGCCCCGTGACCGCCGTGGCGGGCGTGAGCCTCACCGCCGCGCTCGTCGGCGACCGCCGGTGGGCGCTTCGCCGCAACCCGGTCGACGGCGGGCCGCGCGGCCCGTTCTGCGGGATGGGCGTGTGCTTCGAGTGCGAGGTGACCGTGGACGGCGTGCCCTCGGTCCGCGCCTGCCTCACCAGGATCCGGCCCGGCATGCGCGTCGACACCGGAGCGCCCGATGATCGTTGAGCGTGACGTCGTCGTCGTGGGCGGCGGGCCCGCGGGGCTCACCGCCGCCGCCCGGCTGGCATCGGCCGGGCTGACCGTGACGATCCTGGACGAGCAGCCCGAACTCGGCGGTCAGTACTACCGGCGGCCCGCGCCCGAGGTCGCCAGGCGATGGGGCGACCACCGCCGCGAGGGCGGCGAGCTGATCGCCGAGGCGCGTGCGGCGGGCGTGGAATGCCGCCCGGGCCATCTGGTCTGGGGGCTGGCCGACGACGGCCGCACGCTCCTCGCCGAGGACGCGGCCGGGTCGCCGGTCCGGTTGCGGGGCCGCGCCATCGTGCTCGCCACGGGCGCCTACGAGCGGGCCTTCCCCTTCCCGGGGTGGCAGCTCCCCGGGGTGACCACGCCGGGCTTCGCCCAGCACCTGGCGGCGAGCGACCACACCCCGGTCGGGGAGCGGGTCGTGCTGGCGGGCTCGGGGCCGTTCCTGCTGCCGGTCGCCTGCTCGCTGCTCGCGCTCGGGGTGAAGGTGGCCGGAATCGCCGAGGCGGGCACGCCGTACCGGCTGGGACGGCGGGCGCTGGGCGCGCTGCGCCACCCCGCGCGGCTGCGCGAACTGGCCGGGTACGTCGCGCGGCTGGCCCGCGCCCGGGTGCCGATCTGGCAGGGCACCGTGGTGCTCCGCGCCGACGGCCGCGACCGCGTCTCCGCCGTGACGCTGGCCGCCGCCGCGCGTCCCGGCCTGGCCGTCCGGACCGTCGAGGTCGACGCCCTGTGCGTCGGGTACGGTTTCCGCCCGCAAACCGACCTGGCCCGCATGCTGGGCTGCGAGGTCGTCACCGACGCGGCCACCGGCGACGCGATCCCGGTCACCGACGCGGCCGGCCGCTCCTCCCGCCCGGACGTGTACGTCGTGGGCGAGGCCGCCGGGATCGGCGGCGCGCACCTAGCCAAGGCGCGCGGGCTCGCGGCGGCCCACGCCATCCTCACCCGCGAGACCGGCCACCCCACCCCTCCCGCCGAGGCCCGCGCGCTCGCCCGCCTCGGCCACTTCACCGCCCTCACCGACGCGCTCTACCCCAGCCCGGCCCAATTGCTCGACCTGCTGCTCCCCGCCCTGCCCGACAGCACGCTGGCCTGCCGCTGCGAGTCCGTCACCGTCGGCGAGATCCGCGCCGAAGCCACCGGAGACGTCAACGCCGCCAAGGCCAGGACCCGCGCGGGCATGGGCCCCTGCCAGGGGCGCGTGTGCGGCTTCGCCGTCGCGGGACTCGCCGGGGGCGACACGGTCTTCCCTGCGCGGGTCCCGGTACGCCCGGTGCGGATATCGACGCTGCTCGAACTCGCCGCGGAAGGCGAGACGGCATGAACGCGGACGTCGTCATCGTGGGCGCGGGAGTGCTGGGCGCCGCGGCGGCCTGGCAGCTGGCCCGCGGCGGCAGCCGGGTCGTGATCTTCGACCGGAGCGCGCCCGGCCGCGAAGGCTCCGGGACGACGGCGGGCAACCTGCACGTGCAGGCCGTGCACACCCGGCGCCCCGGCCAGGAGGTGCCCCTCGACAGCGCCAGGTTCCTGCCGTTGCAGCGGGCGGCCAGCGACCGGTGGGAGAGCGTCGAAGACGACCTGGAAACCTCGGTCGAACTGCGGCGCAGCGGCGGATTCACCATCGCGGAAACCCCCGACCAGTGCCAGGAACTGAAGGAGAAGCACACCTGGGAGGCCGCCGCCGGGATCCCGACCGAGGTCCTCGACGGCGACGCCGCACGGGCGGCGCTGCCGCTGCTCGGCCCCACGGTCGCCGCCGCAACCTGGTGCGAAAGGGACGGCTACGCCAATCCGCTGAAGGTCACCCCCGCCTACCTGGCCGCGGCGGCCAGGCACGGGGCCGAACTCGTGCCGTACGCACCGGTACGGGAGATCACGCGGCGCGGCGCGACCTGGCGGGTCACGGCAGGGGAGCACGTCGTGGAAACCCCCGTGGTGATCGACGTGGCCGGGCCGTGGCTGGGCGAGATCGCCGCGCTGGCCGGGATCCGGCTGCGGATGACGCCGGTGGCGATCCAGATGCACGCCACCGTGCGCGCCCCCGTCACCCTGTCCCACCTGGTCCAGCACATCGGCGAAGGGTTGTCGGTGAAGCAGGTCACCGCGGGCAATCTGCTCATCGGCGGCGGCTGGCCGGCGGGGAGCCTGAACCTGGCCGGCCGGAGCGCGACCAGCACGCGCAGCCTGCTGGGCAACGTGGCCCTGGCCGTACGGGTGCTGCCCTTCATCCGGGACCTGCGGCTGCTGCGCGCCTGGGCGGGACCGCTGGCGGCCACCCCCGACGAGATGCCGCTGATCGGCGAGGTGCCCGGCGAGCCCGGCTTCCTGGTGGCCGGCGGGACGTACGCGTTCACGTTCGCGCCGCTGTGGGGCGAGACGCTGCGCCGCCTGGCCGAGGGCGCGCCGCCGCCGGTGGAGATCGCCGACCTCGGGCCCGACCGGCTCATGACCCAACCGATGACGCACGAAGGGAGACAGCGGTGCTGACACTGACCGGCGGGCACGTGGTGGACGTACGCTCCGGGCGGATCCGCCGGAACGTCAACGTGGTGGTGCAGGACGGGCGGATCGAGCGGATCACCGCCGCCGCCCCGCCACCGGAGGCGGCCACCGTAGAGCTGGGCGGCAGGTACGTCCTGCCCGGCCTGATCTCGGTGCACACCCACCTGTCGGTGCGCTACCCGTTCTCCGCCATCGACGAATCGGAGGACTCGGGGCTCACGGCACTGCGCGCGCTGTCGCGAGCCCAGGACGCCCTCCACGCCGGGGTCACCACGATCCGCTGCGTGCACGAGCAGAACCGCGCCGACCTCCTGGTGCGCACGGCCGCCGAGCAGGGCTGGGTGAACGCGCCGCGCATCGTCGGCGCGGGCCGCGCGATCTCCACCACCGGCGGCCACGGCCACGGGAGCGCCTGCTCCTACGCCGACGGCCACGACGGCTTCCTGCGCGCCGCCAGGCAGGAACTCGCGGCGGGCGCCGACCTGCTCAAGATCTTCATCACCGGCGGCATCGCCCACCAGGGCGAGTCGTTCACCGGCGCGCAGATGACGGCGGAGGAGATGCGAGCGGTCGTCCGCGCCGCCGAGGAGCACGGCACCTACGTCACCGCGCACGCCGGCTCCGGATCGGCGATCAGGGAGGCGCTGCACGCGGGGGTGCGCGGCTTCGAGCACGCCTACGAACTGGATGAGGACACGGCCGCGCGGATGGCGGAGCGGCGCGTCTACCTCACCCCGACCCTGTGCGTCACCCGCTGCCCGGAGTGGATGGCCGAGCACGACTTCACGGCGTGGCAGATCGAACGCGCGCTGGCGGTCGGCCCCGGCCACCTGGCCAGCATCCGCCGGGCCATCGCCGCCGGCGTCGCCGACCCAGCCGACCCCCAGGCGCCGGGCATCACCATGCTCGCCGGCACCGACTACCCGCCGGGCGAGCCCATCGAGGACACCGTGGTCGCGGTCCGCGAGATGGAGTTCCTGGCGGAGGCCGGTCTCGACGCGGCCCAGACGCTGCGCGCCGGCACCCTCGACGCGGCCCGCCTGGTCGGTCTTGCGGGCCGGGCGGGCTCCGTCGAGGAGGGCTACCTGGCCGACCTGATCGTCACCGACCGCGACCCGCTCGGGGACGTCTCGGCGCTGCGCCGCATCCCCTTCGTCATGCAGGCCGGGCGGATCGTCCGCGACGACCTGCCCGCTCCCCGGCACGGAGGTGCCCTGTGAAATCGGCGATCCGCTTCGCGGTGGACATCGGCGGCACGTTCGTCGACGCCATCGCCTACGACGAGACGACCGGCGAGCTGAGGCTGCACAAGGCCCCGACCACGCCAGGCTCGCCCGCCCGCGGCGTGTTCGACGCGGTCGGCGGCCTCGCGGACCGGCTCGACGACGTCGAGGCGTTCGTGCACGGCACGACGCTCGGCCTGAACGCCATCCTCCAGCGCCGGGGCGCGGACGTCGGCATCATCACCAACGAGGGTTTCCGCGACCTGCTGGAGATCGCCCGGGCGAACGTCCCCGCGGCGCACATGTACGACTTCTCGTACGCGCCCCCGCCGCCGCTCGTGCCCCGCCGCCACCGCACCGGCGTACCCGGCCGGATGGACGCCCAGGGCGCCGAGGTGACCGAACTCGACGAGGACGCGGTGCGCGAGGCGGGCCGCCTCCTGGTGGAGGAACGCGGGCTGCGCTCGCTGGCGATCTGCTTCCTGCACTCCTACGCCAACCCCGCGCACGAGCGGCGGGCCGCCCGGATCCTGCGCGCGGCCTACCCGGACGTGTCGGTCTCGACCTCGACCGACATCACCCGGGAGTACCGCGAGTACGAGCGCACCAGCACCGTCACCCTCGACGCGTACATCAGGCCGGTGCTCAACGACTACATCGGCGCCCTGGAGGGCGGCCTAGCCGACGCCGGGCTCACCCGCCCCCTGCACATCATGCGCTCGGGCGGCGGCGCGATGACCGCAGAACTGGCCCGGCGCGCGCCGCTGATGACCGTGCTGTCCGGCCCCGCCGGCGGCGTGGTGGGCGCGTCCTTCCTGGCCCGCGAGCAGCACCTGCCCAAGCTGATCTCCTTCGACGTCGGCGGCACCAGCGTGGACTGCTGCGTGATCGAGGACGGCGAGCCGGGGGAGGTGCACGAGGCGGCGATCGACGGGTTCCCGCTGCTCATCCCCATCTTCGACATCCGTACGGTGGGCGCGGGCGGCGGCTCGATCGCCTGGATCGACGAGGGCCTGCTCAAGGTCGGCCCGCACAGCGCCGGCGCGGTTCCCGGGCCGGTGGCGTACGGCGCGGGCGGCACCGAGCCGACGGTCACCGACGCCGCGCTGGTGCTCGGCTACCTGGACCCCGCCGCATTTCTGGACGGCGAGATGGCCATCGACGCCGGCGCCGCGCGCGCCGCGATCGAGGCCGAGCTCGCCGTCCCCCTCGGCGTGACCGTCACCCAGGCGGCGGCGAGCGTCTTCCA
This sequence comes from Acrocarpospora macrocephala, assembly GCF_009687865.1. Taxonomy (GTDB): domain Bacteria; phylum Actinomycetota; class Actinomycetes; order Streptosporangiales; family Streptosporangiaceae; genus Acrocarpospora; species Acrocarpospora macrocephala. The sequence goes on along the minus strand of NZ_BLAE01000064.1, from coordinate 115,713 downwards.
GGTCCTGCTGGCCCGCACGGTGGGCGCGCTGCGCGAGATCACCGTCGAACGCGCCCTGGACCCGCGGGAGTTCGCCCTGCTCGCCTACGGCGGCGCCGGTCCGCTGCTCGGCCCGATGCTGGCCCGCGAGATGGGCATCGCCACGACCCTCATCCCGCGGGTTCCGGCCGCGTTCTCCGCCTTCGGCATGCTGATGTCGGACCTGGAGTACGAATTCGCCACCACGGTGCTGCGCCCGCTGAGCGACGCCACTCTCGCCGCCGTCGAACCCGCCTTCGCCGAACTGGAGCAGCAGGGCGAGGAGGTGCTGTCCACGCAGGGCATCAAGCCCGAGGACCGCAAGCTGATCCGCCGCCTCGACGTGCGCTACCACGGCCAGGAGCACAGCCTCGGCATCGACCTGGCCCCCGGCGACACGGCCGCCACCGTGCTGTCCCGCTTCAACGCCCAGCACGAGGCCAGGTACGGCCACGCGATGCCGGACGCGGGCCAGATCCTCACCCTGCGGGTGCGCGCGGTGGGAAAGCTGGCCAAACCAGGGCTGCGCGAGCTGCCGGCCACCGGCCCGGGCCGCGCGCGGCCCGCCGGTTCCCGCCCGGCCTTCGACGTCGCGACCGGCGAGGTCACCCCCTTCCAGGTGTACCTCAGGGGCTCGCTGGCGCCCGGCCACACGCTGCGCGGCCCGGCGATCGTCGAGGAGGGCACCTCGACCACCGTGATCTTCGCCGACCAGCGGCTCACGGTCGACGGCTACGGACAACTGCTGGTCACCGGAGGAGAGAATGACTGAACCGCTGGACGGAGCCACCGTCGAGGTGATCCGCAACTACCTGGTCTCGGTGGGCGAGCAGATGCGCCGCACCCTGGTCAGGGCCGCGTTCAATCCGGTGATCTACGAGGTGCTGGACTTCGGCATCTCGATCTACAACGCCGACCTGGAGCTGACGGCGGAGGCGGCGGGGATCACCTCCTTCCTCGGCGCGAACGACCACGCCATCGTCAAGGGCGTCGAGTACGTCGGCCGGGAGAACCTCCGCCAGGGCGACGTCTACCTGCTCAACTATCCGTACTGGAGCGGCGCGCACTCCTACGACGCGATGCTGTTCGCGCCCGTCTTCCGCCCCGGGCACGAGGGTCCCGCCGCCTACCTGGCCGTGCGCGCGCACTGGATGGACCTCGGGGCGAAGGCCCCGGGATACGTCCTGGACTCCACGGACATGCACCAGGAAGGGCTGATCTTCCCGGGCACGAAGATCGTGAGCCGGGGCGAGGTCGTCCGCGACATCGTCGAGCTCATCCGCTTCAACTCCCGCCTGCCCGACCTGACCATCGGCGACTTCCACGCCCAGCTGGCGTCACTGCGCACCGGCGAGAACCGGCTGGCGCAGGTCTGGGAGAAGTTCGGCGGGCCGACCGTGGACCAGGCCGTACGCCAGATCATCGAGCACGGTGAGCGGGTCGCGCGCAAGGCCGTGGCGGCGCTGCCCGACGGCACCTGGACGGCCTTCGACTACTGCGACGACGACGGCATCACCGACGACCTGATCCGGATGGAGGTTAAGGTCACCATCGCCGGCGAGCGCATGGAGGTCGACTTCAACGGCTCGGACGGCGCGGTCGCCGGGCCGGTCAACCTGCCCATCGGCGCCACCGAGAGCCTGGCCAAGGCGATCTACAAGGAGCTGACCACCGCGACGGAGCCGTCCAACGCGGGGCACTACCGGGCGCTGGACATCAAGGCGGACCCCGGCAACTTCTTCCACGCCGTCTACCCGGTCGCGACCTTCACCCAGTGGAGCGGCATCGTCGCCTTCGAACTGATGCACAAGGCGCTGGCCCAGGTGCTCGACTCCATTCCCGCCTCCTCGGGGGGCGACGAGCCCGGGTTCATGGCGCTCGGGCACGACCCGCGTACCGGCGCCGACTATGTGATCAGCAACAACGAGGGCATCGGCTGGGGCGCCAGCAGGGACCACGACGGCGCCAACGCCCAGCAGCACCCCTCGCAGAGCGTGGTGCGCAACACCCCGATCGAGGTGCTGGAGCACAAGGCGACCCTGTTCCACGAGCGGCTCGAACTGATCCCCGACTCCGGCGGCGCGGGCCGGCACCGCGGCGGCCTGGGCGTGCTCAGGCAGGTCCGCTACCTGGCCGACGGCGAGGTGCTGTCGATGAAGAAGAAGAGCAAGACCCGCCCCTGGGCGCTGCACGGCGGCCAGGAGTCCGAGCCCAGCGAGATGGTGCTGTGGCCGGAAACCGAACGCGCCAAGCGGGTCGGAATGTACCGCGCGGCGATGCGGGCGGGGGACCGGTTCGTGAACCGGACCGCGGGCGGCGGGGGATACGGCGATCCGCTGGAGCGCGATCCAGCCGCGGTGGTGGCCGACGTGCTGGACGGCTACGTCAGCGCCGAGATCGCCGAGCAGATCTACGGGGTGATCGTCGATGAGACCGGCGGCTGGCGGCCCACACCCGCCAGAGCCGAAAACCACGAAGGGTAACAGCCGATGCACCGCTCCCATATCCCGCCCAAACTGATCTCCCTCCTGCTCCTCGGTTCGCTGGCCCTCGCGGCGTGCGGCGGCGCCGGCGAGCAGAGCGGCTCGACCGGCTCCACCGGCGGCGCCGACCCGCGCAAGCAGACACTGATCATCGCCGAGAACGAGCCGCCGGCCACGTTCGACCCGGCCCAGGCGGACAACTCCACCGTGGACGAGGTGGTCATCCCCGCCTACGACACCCTGGTCCGGTACGAGGGCGACAAGCTCAGCCCCTCGGTGGCCACCGAATGGGCCTTCGCCGCCGACGGGAAGAGCCTCGACGTCACCCTGCGCGGCGACGTGACCTTCCACGACGGCGCCAAGCTGACCGCCGCCGACGTGGCGTACACGCTGGACCGCATCGCCAAGCTCAAGATCGGTGTGGCCTCGCTGATGAGCGCCTACGACTCGACCACGGTCACCGACGACACCCACCTGACGATCAAGCTGAAGCAGGCGTACTCGCCGTTCCCCGCCGCGCTGACCAGGGTCTACCTGCTCAACTCCGCGCTGGTGAAGAGCAACGCGGGCGCGGATGACGGGCAGCAGTGGCTGGCCTCCAACGACGCCGGGTCCGGGCCGTACAAGCTGGCCGGGTACACCCCCAACCAGGAGGCCAAGTTCGTCAAGTTCGACGGCTACTGGGGCGGCTTCACCGGCCAGGCGGCCAACGTGGTCTTCCGCTACCTGCCGCAGGCGGCGACCCAGAAGACCTCGCTCACCAGCGGCGACATCGACATCGCGATGGACATCGACCCCAACGACTGGGCCGGTCTGGAAAGCTCCGGCTACGTGGTGAACAAGGCCGACACCAACGTGCAGCTGTACGTGTTCTTCAAGATGAAGGACTCCCCGCTGGCCGACAAGGCGCTGCGCGAGGCCATCGCCTACTCCTACGACTACGACCAGCACGTCTCGGCGATCCTCAAGGGCGCGGGCAAGAAGGCCGTCGGCGTGCTGCCCAGCGCGATGTCCTGCTTCGACCCGACCGTGCCGCAGCCCGGCCGCGACCCGGAAAAAGCCAAGAGCATCCTCGCCGCCGCCGGTCTCAAGGACGTCACCCTGACGATGACCTACCTGAAGGCGACGGCCGAGATGGAGCAGGCGGCCACGCTGCTCCAGTCGAACCTGGCGGAGGTGGGCATCACCCTCCAGCTTGAGGCGATCACCTACCCGCAGTACGTGGAGAAGCTGAAGAGCAACGCCACCACTCCCGACCTCGGCATGATCTACGCCTTCCCGCCGTACCCGGACCCCGACTCGGTCCTGTACCTGCTGTTCGACTCCAAGTTCATCAACAACGGCCAGAACAGCGGCGGCTACAGCAAACCCGCGATCGACGCCCTGGTCCAGGGCGCGCAGCAGCAGACGGACATCGACGAGCGGTGCACGGCGTACAAGGAGGCCCAGCAGACCATCGCCGCCGACGTGCCCTCGGTCAACATGTCCAATCCGCAGTACGTGACGGTCCTGCGCGCCGGGCTGAACGGCTACGTCTACCAGCCCGCGCACCACCAGACCGTGGACGTCTACAAGATCCAGGTGGGCTGACCTCCCATGGGCCGCTTCCTGCTGCGGCGCCTGGTCACGAGCGTCGTCGTCCTGGCCGGGCTGGCGGTCGTCACGTTCCTGATGACCCAGGTCCTGCCCGGCGACCCGGCCAGGGCCGCGGCGGGGCGGAACGCGACGGCCGAGCAGGTCGCCGCGGTCCGCGCGCGGCTCGGTCTCGACCAGTCGCTGCCCGACCAGTTCTCCGGCTACCTGGGGCGGTTGCTCCACGGCGACCTCGGCACCTCGGTCTTCACCCAGCGGCCGGTGCTGGCCGACGTGGCCGCCATGCTGCCCGCCTCGGTGGAACTGGTGCTGGCCGCGATGGCGATCAACATCGCGGTGGCCGTGCCGCTGGGCGTCTACGCCGCCTACCGGCGCGGCCGGGCGGCGGACGTCGCCGCCCGGCTCATCACCCTGCTCGGCGCGGCGGTGCCCGTGTTCTGGCTGGGGCTGATGCTCCAGCTCGTCTTCGCGGCCCAGCTGCGCCTGCTGCCGCTCACCGGCCAGCTCGCCTTCGGGCAGCAGGTGCCGAGGATCACCGGCATGATCTCGCTCGACGCCCTGCTGTCGGGGAACTGGGTGGCCTTCGGCGACGCTCTGCTGCATCTCGTGCTGCCGGCGGTGACGCTTGCGGCGGCGTTCGTCGCCGTGGTGGCGCGGACGGTGCGCTCCTCCATGATCACCACGCTGGACTCCGACTACATCACGCTGGCCCGGGCGACCGGCGCGTCGGAGCTCCGCGTGGTGGTGCGCCACGGCCTGCGCAACGCCCTGGTCCCGGCCAGCACGATCCTCGGCATGCAGCTCGGCTGGATGCTCGGCTCCACCGTGCTGGTCGAGGCCATCTTCGGCCGGACCGGTATCGGCGCGTACGCGGTGACGGCGGTCCTGCAGAACGACCTCTACGCCGTGATCGGCACCGTCCTGGTGATCGGAGTGGTCTTCGTGGTGATGAACGTCGTCGTGGACCTGGTCCAGCTCTGGCTGAACCCGCGCCTGCGCAAGGCGGCCGGCCGGGAGCGGCGGGCGGAGATCGCGGTGAACGCATGACGCGGATCATGGCGATCGATCGGATCGCCCTGGCGGTCGCCGTGCTCGTGGTGACGCTCGCCGTGGTGGGGCCGTTCCTCGCGCCCCACGACCCGTACGCCGTCGACCTGGCCAACGCGCTCCACGGTCCCTCCGCCGCGCACTGGTTCGGCACCGACGTCAACGGCCGCGACGTGCTCAGCCGCATCCTGTACGGCGCCCAGGTCACCCTGCCCGCCACCGTGATCGTGATCGCCGCCGCCACGCTGCTCGGCACCCTGATCGGCACGGTCGCCGCGCTCGGCGGGAAGGCCGTGGACGAGGTGCTGATGCGGCTCACCGACATCGGCCTGTCGCTGCCCTCGATCATCCTCGCCCTCGGGCTCGCCGCCGCGCTCGGCCCCGGCCTGCGGTCCGCGGTCATCGCCCTGGCCCTGACCTGGTGGCCCGGCTACGCCAGGCTGGTCCGCACCCTGGTCCGCGAGGTCAAGGACGCGGAGTATGTGGACGCGGCCCGCATGCTCGGCGTCTCCCGGGCCAGGCTCGTCTTCCGGCACATCCTCCCCAACGCCCTGAACAGCCTCTACGTCCAGACCACGCTGGATGTCTCGGCCGTGATGCTGGTCATCTCCGGCCTGTCGTTCGTCGGGGTGGGCGCGCAGGTGCCGTCCGCGGAGTGGGGGGCCATGATCGCCGCGGCCGCCAACAACCTCACCAACGGCTGGTGGGCGGTGGCCTTCCCCGGCCTGGCGATCCTGCTCACCGCCGTCGCCTTCAACCTGGTGGGCGACTGGCTGCGGGTACGCAACGACCCGACGATCCGGGAGGGGGTCCGATGACGTCCACTCTGCTGGCCGTACGAGACCTGCGGGCGTCTTATCCCGGGCCTTCGGGCCCTGTTGAGGTCGTCCACGGCGTGGATCTCGACCTGGCGCGCGGCGAGAAGCTCGCCCTGGTCGGCGAGTCCGGCTCGGGCAAGTCCGTCACCGCCCGCGCGATCCTGCGGCTCGACCCCGACGCCACGCTGAGCGGGCGGGTCGAACTCGACGGCGCCGACCTGCTCGCGCTGCCGACCCGCCGGATGCGCGCCATCCGCGGCGCCCGCGTCGGGCTGGTGTTCCAGGACCCGCTCGCCGCGCTCAATCCCGTCATGACGATCGGCTGGCAGATCACGCAGCCGCTGGTCATCAGGGGCGTACCAAAGAAGATCGCCCGGCGGCGCGGCGTCGACCTGCTCGCCCGCCTCGGCGTCCGCGACGCCGAGCGCCGCTTCGACGACTACCCCCACCAGTTCTCCGGCGGCATGCGGCAGCGGGTCGTCATCGCCATCGCGGTCATCGCCGAACCCGACCTGCTCATCGCCGACGAGCCGACCACCGCCCTGGACGTGCGCGTCCAGGCGCGGGTGCTGGAACTGCTGCACGAGCTGACCGGCGAGCGGGACATGGCCGTCCTGCTCATCACCCACGATCTCGGCATCGTGGCCGGCTTCGCCGACCGGGCCGTGGTCATGCGGCACGGCCGGGCGGTGGAGACGGGCTCGGTCGAGGACATCTACCACCGGCCCCGGCACGAGTACACCAAGGCGCTGCTGGCCGCCGTCCCCCGAATCGGCGGCGACCCCACCCGCCCGCTGATCACGATCAAGGAGGGCGAACGGTGACCGAGCCCCTGTTGCGGGTGACGAATCTGACGAAGAGCTTCGCCGGGCGCCGCGTGCTGTCCGGCGTCTCCTTCGAGGTCGCGCCGGGCGAGGTGCTCGGCCTGGTCGGCGAGTCCGGGTCGGGCAAGTCCACCACCGCGCGCTGCGTCGCCCGGCTGACCGAACCCGACGCCGGGCAGGTCGTCCTCGGCGGGCGCGACGTGCTCGCCGCCGGCCGCCGCGAGCTGCGGGTGCTCCGGCGCGACATGCAGATGGTCTTCCAGGATCCGTACGCGTCGCTGAACCCGCGCATGACCGTGGCCGCGCTGATCGAGGAGCCGCTCGCCGTGCACGGGCTCGAACCCGACCGGCGGCTGCGCCGGAAGCGGGCCGCGGACCTGCTGGAGACCGTGGGCCTGTCGGCCGAGCACCTGGACCGCCACCCCCGGTCCTTCTCCGGCGGGCAGCGGCAGCGCATCTCCATCGCGCGGGCGCTGGCCGTGCGGCCCCGGCTGCTCATCTGCGACGAGCCGGTCTCCTCGCTGGACGTCTCGGTGCAGGCGCAGGTGCTCAACCTGCTGCGCGACCTGCGGCAGCGGCTGGACCTGTCGATCCTGTTCATCGCCCACGACCTCGCGGTCGTCTACTACCTGTGCGACCGGGTCGCGGTCATGGAGCAGGGCACGCTGGTCGAGATCGGCACGCGCGCGGAGGTGTACGGGAATCCGCGGCATCCGTACACCAGGTCCCTGCTGGACGCCGTGCCCGTGCCTGACCCCACCGATCGAGGGAGTCGCCCATGAGAATGTTCGTCAACGGACAGGCGATGTCCGGAGGCAGCCTGAACACCGCCCTGAGCGGCGCACGCCTCCTCGGACCCGCCGAAACCGCGCCCCGATACCGGTTCTACTCGGTACGGGATGAGTTCCCCGGCCTGCACCCAGTGCGCGACGACGGCGTGGCCGTCCCCGGAGAGCTGTACGAGGTGACCTACGAGATCCTGCGCGACGAACTGCTTCCCCGCGAACCACCCGAACTGGAGCTGACGGTGATCGAACTGTCCGACGGCTCGGGCTGCCTGTCCATGCGCATGCGCGAGGAGTCGCTGACCGCGCCCGGGGTGACGGACATCAGCGCCGCGGGCGGCTGGCGCGCGCACATGGCTGCGAGCGCGCGATGACGCCCGCTGAGACGGTGGTGCGCGGGGGAACGGTGGTCGAGGCGGGCTGGTCCGCGCCCGCCGACGTGTTCATCGCCGAGGGCCGGGTGACCGCCCTCGCCGTGCCCGGCACCCCCGCGCCGCGCGGCGCCACCGAGATCGACGCGACCGGGACACTGGTCATGCCCGGCGGCGTGGACCCGCACTGCCACGTGGGCTTCACCTCCGGCGAGTTCACCTCACTCGACGACTACGCGCAGTGCACGACGGCCGCCGTGTTCGGCGGCACCACGACCATCGTCGACTTCGCGATCCCGCGCCCCGGCGAGCGGCCCGCCGACGTGGCCTACGCCCAGCGGGCCAAGGCCGGGCAGGGCCTGTGCGACAGCGCTCTGCACGCCTGCGTGGTCGAGTGGGACGAGACCGTGCCCGGCCAGCTCGGCGCGCTGGTCGCCGACGGCGTCTCCACCGTGAAAATGTTCACCACCTACCGCGGCGAGACCATGGCGAACGAGGACACCATCCTGCGCACCATGAAGACCCTGCGCGACCTCGGCGGCATGGTGGTGATCCACTGCGAGGCCGACCACATCATCGAGGACGCCCAGACCCGCTGCGCGGCCAGCGGCGCGATCGGCGCCGAGCACATGGCCGGCACCCGCCCCGAACTGGCGGAAACCGCGTCCGTGGCCGAGGTGCTGGCCATCGCCGAGTCGCTGCGCGCCCCCGTCTACTTCGTGCACCAGTCGACCGCCGAGGCCGTCGAACTGGTCGCGGCGGCCCGCCGCCGCGGCGTGCGCGCCTTCTCCGAGTCGGTCGCCCACCACCTGATCCTCGACGACACCCGGTACGGCGGAGCCTCCCCGGAGCGCTTCGTCTGCTGCCCGCCGCTCCGCCCACGCCCAGCCGTGGACGCGCTCTCCCGCCACCTGTTCACCGGCGAGATCACCACGATCGGCAGCGACCACTGCTGCTACGACCTGGCCCAGAAACGGTCACACCGAACCGACGTACGAGCCATGCCGAACGGCCTGCCCGGCGTCGAGACCCGCCTCCCCGTGATCTTCTCCGCGTACGTGGCGGGCGCCGGCCTGCCCGCCACCCGCTTCGTCGCCCTGACCTCGGCCAACCCCGCCCGGGCCAACGGCCTGTATCCCCGCAAGGGCACCCTGATGCCCGGCGCCGACGCCGACATCGCGATCTGGGACCCGGCCGCGCGATGGCAGGTGACCAGCGGCGAACTCCACATGGCCACCGACTACACCCCCTACGAGGGCATGCTCCTCACCGGCCGCCCGCGAACCGTCCTGGTCGGCGGCCGCCCCGTCGTCCACGACAACACCCTCCTCGACCCCACCCCACACGGCCGCCACCTGCTCGCGGGACCCATCCTGACCTCTACAGCATGAGCACCAGTTGGCCGGCGATCAGGATGTCGAGGATGTCGCACCACTCGGCGTAGGAGCGGGCCACGACCTTGTCGTCTCACGCGCCCGTGAGCACGATCTTGCCTTGGAGGTGCCCGCGGGCGGCTCGTTCGTGCGCCCTTCGAGCATCCGCGAGCGGGAACGTGCTGTCGATGGCGACGCGAAGCGTGCCCGCATCGAGCAGGTGCCCGAGTTCTGCGAGCTGCGGGCCGTTCGAGCGCACTTGGGTGCCCGAGATCGTGACGCCTAGCTTCGCGGTCTCTTCGGGGTCGTAGTCGCCGAAGAACACCGGGTACAGCGCGCCGCCGCGCTTGAGCGTGCGCAGGAAGCGACTGCTGTCGCGACCACCGACGGTATCGAGAACGAGATCAACGTCGTGCGCGACTTCCTCGGGGCGGCTCTTGGTGTAGTCGATGAATTGGTCGGCGCCGAGCTCGCGCAGGAACGACTCATGCGTTCCCGATGCCACCGCGATGACGCGGGCACGCTTCCATTTCGCGAGCTGCACCGCGAAGTGCCCCACGCCGCCCGCGGCGCCATTGATGAGCACCGTCGTCTCGGCGCCGAGTGCCATCGGGCGATGCCGTGCCGCTTGAAAGGGCGACGGATGTTCGTGTCCGAGCTCGATCAGGAACTGCCACGCGGTGAGCCCTGCCATGGGCACTCCTGCGGCGTGCACGTGATCGATGTGAGCCGGCTTGCGGGCGAGGTCTGACGCGGGCGCGGTGACGTACTCGGCATAGGCGCTGCCCTCGAGGCTGGGAAAGCGCAGGAGGCCGAAGACTTCATCGCCGGCGGAGAGGCCATCGACATCCGCGGCGGCGGCCTCGACGACGCCCGACACGTCCGTCCCCGGAATGGCGGGCAAGCTCAACGGCGGTCTCAGCTCAGGAGGCACGTTGGGCATTCCTTCGCGACGGTACCAGTCGGGGGGATTGACGCCAGCCGCGTGCACGCGAATGAGCACCTCACCCGGCTTCGGCTCGGGAATCGGCACTTCGTCGTAACGCAGCACCTCAGGACCACCGAACTCGTGCAGCCGAATGGCCTTCATCGTGTTTGCCGGCATCGTTTTCGCCTTTCACCGCAGTTGGGCTATGCTTAGCGGAGCAGTGCTCCGAATATATACGGAGCACTGCTCCGATTGTCAAGGTAGGCATATGCGAGCCGACGCGAAGAAGAACTACGACCACCTGCTCGTCGTCGCGAGCGCCGTCGTGGCCGAGCAAGGCGCCGACGCGTCGCTGCGTGACGTCGCCCGCAGGGCCGGCGTCGGGCTCGGCACGCTGTACCGTCACTTCCCGACGCGAGAGGCGTTGCTTGAGGCCTTGCTCCGCGCAGGCTTCGACGAGCTGGCGGCACGGGCAGCCGAGCTCGAAACGTCGAGCTCCCCCGAGGAGGCTCTCGTTTCGTGGCTACGCGACTGCGTCGCGTGCGCACATGAGTATCGGGGCGTTGTGGCGCTGATGGTGGCCGCCATTGAAGACACCGAGTCCGCACTCCATGCTTCGTGCGTCACGATGCGCGCGGCCGCCACGCGGCTCCTCGCGCGCGCTCAGGCCGCGGGCATGGCGCGGACCGACATCGATGGCACCGATCTGTTCGCGCTGATCGGGGCGCTCACGTGGCTCGGCGACCAACCTTCGCTCGCGCCCCGCGCCGATCATCTCTTCGGTGTCGTCGCGAGCGCGATCCTGACCGATCAAGCGCGCAGATCATGCGCCCCGCGGCCACAAAGTTGATCCGCGACGGACTGGCCCACGGCGCCTATTCGTTCCTGACCCACGAAAGAGCTCACTCGCTTAGGGAGCGAAGTACACTCGACGGCGCAACCTCAGCAACCTGCATCTCCGGTATACCGAAAGGTGATGGGCGCATGAAGTCAAACGTCATCCGTTTGGAAGTTCCGCACGACTTCGACGACTCGGATGCCGAGACTCAGGTCCACCCCATGGCCAGGAAGCTGTTTCCCGCTACAACTGCCGCAGGAGCATTCGGAAAAGCAGGGCAGTGGGTGGAGGAAAATGACGTTTTCCTCGTTGACGTTTCTTGGGATTTCATGCACGACGAACCCGAGCCCTACGTACTGAGCATTTACTTTACCTTCGAGCTGCCCCCCGAGGATGAGTAGGTTCGACCGGCCACGCGACGTCGTCGATCGCGAGCCACGGCGCGACGGCCACGGCCGTGGGCGTGAGCCCGGCGAACGCCTTGACCTCGCGGTGGAGGTGGGGCTGGTCGACGTAGCCGCTCTCGGCGGCGACGCTGGCGGCGGCGTGACCCGCCGCGAGAAGGTGGGCGGCGTGGTCGAACCGCACCAGTCGGGCGGCGCGTTTGGGAGTGATGCCCAGTTGGGTCCGGAAGCGGGACCATAGGCGCTTGCGGCTCCAGCCGACCTCGTCCGCCAGGCCGTCGATCCGCACCCGCCCCCGGCTGGTGAGCGTCCGCCGCCAGGTGTAGACGACTTCCGGATCGACGGGTGGGCGGGCGCCCAGCCGTCGGCCGAGGATTTCCGCCGCGATCGTGAACCGTTCGTCCCACGACGCGGCGGCGCGCAGCCTGTCCTCGGCTCGCCCGGAGTCGCGGCCCCAGACATCATCGAGGGATACCACCGTCCCGCTGAGCTCGGTAGCCGCGCCGAACACCGCGGCTATCGCGGCCGGCTCCAGCCGGATCTGGAGGCACTCGCCGGCCCCCCGGCCGGCTACTCGAAGATCGCCGGGGAGGAGCCCGATGACGACACTGCCGCGTTCGTGCCGGCCGTGGATGTCGTAGCCGAGGCCTTCTCCCTCGCTCAGGTCGATGATCAGGGTGACGGATGGGTGCGCGACCATGGCGATGTCCACGCGTGCGGGACCCGAAGAATCAACGGCTGGGGGAGGAGCGCGTCGAGACTCGGGCCTGTGCTGATCAGCGCGAGCGACCTCACCAGGTCCGGGCGCTGTTCGGCGAGCGCGGTGGCGATGTAGCCGCCGCTGGAGTGCCCGACCGTGGTCACGCGACGAAGGCCGAGGTCGTCGAGCATCGCCGCCAACCGGCCCGCCTGCACCGGCACGTCGTATGACCGCGCGGGCGGAGACTGGCCGCAGCCCGGGAGGTCGACCCGGATGACGTGATGGTGGCCGGCGAGTGCCGGGACCACCGGGCTCCAGGAACCGCCCGAGAACCCCGATCCGTGGATGAGCAACAGCGGCGGCGCCTCCCGCGGGCCGTCGTGGACCACGCGCATCCCATGCGACTGCTCAAGGTTGTACTCACTCATGCAGAAGACGATGCATGGGTTGCCGCCTATCAGTCTTGGACAAATGTCTGCACTCCCGCCGAACATGACCCTGGGGGACATAACCGCTGACCTGGGCTAACGCAATCGCGTGTACCTGGTGACAGCACACTGGCCAGGGGACGATACATCGGATGTTTTGTCACGGTCTATCGGATGCGGACAGAAGATTGTTCTGATTTGCCGAGTCGTGAAGGGGTCGTGGCCTCCGGCAAAGGGAGGGTGAGCTGGGACGGTCGGATCTCGCCGGGAGATGCGAGCGCCGGAGCGTGACCACTGAGGTCCGATCACGAGTGGGAGAACATCGGACCATAAGTCTTGTTGCGGACAGGTTTCGGTGCTATTTCCTTATTTCGGACCCCCCATGTGATCGGAGGAATCTGTGATCAACTCTCCGCAACGAAGACTAGGCGTCGCCCTTCTCGCCGCGTTAGCGCTGGCTGTCGGGTTGACCATACCGGTGCAGGCGCAGGCCGACCCCGAACCGGCAGTCGCCGCAGCCCAGACACCCGATGACTTAACCCTGTGGTACGACAAGCCCGCGACCAACTGGGAGACCCAGGCCCTGCCGATCGGCAACGGCCCGCTGGGCGCCAAGGTCTTCGGCGGCGTGGCGAGCGAGCAGATCCAGTTCAACGAGAAGACCTTGTGGACCGGCGGTCCCGGTCAGGCCGGTTATGACTTCGGCAACTGGCGGACGCCGCGGCCGGGCGCCATCGCCGACGTGCAGGCGCAGATCGACCGCGACGGCAGAGTGAGCCCGGACACCGTGGCCGCCCGGCTCGGGCAGGGCAAGACCGGTTTCGGTTCGTACCAGACTTTTGGTGACCTATATCTGGACATCGCCGGAGCGCCGCAGAGCTCCACCGGCTACCGCCGCGAGTTGAGCCTGCGCGACGCCGTGGCCAAGGTCGGCTACACCGCCGACGGTGTCACGTACTCCCGCGAGTATTTCGCCAGCAACCCCGGCAACGTGATCGTGGGCCGGCTCGCGGCCGACCAGGGTGGCAAGATCTCCTTCACCCTGCGCCACACCTCACCGCGCAACGACAAGACCGTCACCGCCGCCGACGGGCGGCTCACCATCCGCGGCGCGCTGACGAGCAACCAGCTGAAGTTCGAAGCCCAGGTACAGGTGATCGCCCAGGGCGGCTCCCGCGTGGACGCCGGGGACAAGATCACCGTCACCGGCGCCGACAGCGCGGTGTTCGTGCTGTCGGCGGGGACCGACTACGCCGGGACGTACCCGACCTACCGGGGCGAGGACCCGCACGCCGCCGTCACCGGCGCGGTGGACGCCGCCGCGGCCAAGGGCTACGACCAGCTCAAGGCCGCCCACCTCGCCGACTACCGCGAGCTGTTCGACCGGGTGAAGCTGGACCTCGGCGGATCGACGCCGACGATCCCCACCGACGAGCTGCGCAGGAACTACACCGGCGGTTCCGCCCTTCAGGACCGCGCCCTGGAATCGCTGTTCTTCGCGTACGGCCGTTACCTGCTGATCGCATCCTCCCGCGAGAACGACATCCTGCCCGCCAACCTCCAGGGCGTGTGGAACAACGTCACGAACCCGCCGTGGGACGCCGACTACCACGTCAACATCAACCTGCAGATGAACTACTGGCTGGCCGAGCAGACCAACCTGCACGAGACCACCAAGCCCTACGACCGCTACATCACCGCCATGGTCGCCCCGGGCCGCAAGACCGCCCAGGACATGTACGGCGCCCGCGGCTGGGTGGTCAACAACGAGACCAACCCGTACGGTTTCACCGGCCTGCACAACTACCCCGCCTCGTTCTGGTTCCCCGAGGCCGCCGCCTGGACGACCCAGCACCTGTACGACACCTACCGCTTCACCGGCGACGTGACCTACCTGCGCGAGACCGCCTACCCGGCGATCAAGGGCGCGGCCGAGTTCTGGCTGGACTTCCTGCACACCGACCCGCGTGACGGCAAGCTCGTCGTCTCGCCCAGCTTCTCCCCGGAGAACGGCCAGTTCTCGGCCGGCGCCTCGATGTCGCAGCAGATCGTCCGCGAGGTCTTCACCAACGCGCTCGCCTCGGCCAAGAAGCTGGACGTCGACCAGGCGTTCCAGGACGAGGTGACCGCGGCCCTGAGCAAGCTCGACCCCGGCATCCGGATCGGCTCCTGGGGCCAGCTGCAGGAGTGGAAGACCGACTGGGACTCTCCCACCGACACCCACCGGCACGTCTCCCACCTGTTCGCCCTGCACCCGGGCAACCAGCTCACCGCGGGCACCCCAGAGGGCGAGGCCGCCAAGGTCTCCCTGACCGCGCGCGGCGACGGCGGCACCGGCTGGTCCAAGGCCTGGAAGATCAACTTCTGGGCGCGCCTGCTGGACGGCGACCACGCCCACAAGATGCTCGCCGAGCAGCTGAAGTCCTCCACCCTGGACAACCTGTGGGACACCCACCCGCCGTTCCAGATCGACGGCAACTTCGGGGCCACCGCGGGTATCGCCGAAATGCTGGTGCAGAGCCAGCACGACGTGGTGCACGTGCTTCCCGCGCTGCCCAGCACGTGGAAGGACGGCTCGGTGACCGGCCTGCGCGCCCGCGGCGACGTCACCGTCGACGCCGCCTGGAAGGGCGGGGCCCCCGACACGATCACCGTACGGCCCGGCAAGACCGGCCCGCTCAAGGTCAAGTCGTCCATCATCACCGGCCATTACCGGGTCTACGACGAGCAGGGCGACAGCGTCACCCCGCAGCGCGATGGCGACGTCCTGAGCTGGGAGGCGCAGGCGGGCAAGGCGTACACGATCGAGAACGAGTCCGCCGTCACCCTCAAGGCGCCGGCCGCGGCCTCGCCCGGCGTCCCGTTCGAGGCCGAGGTCACCGTGACGGCCATCCGCGACCGCGAGGTGCCCGCCTCCGACGTGACCCTCACCCTGCCCGCCGGGTGGACCGCTACGCCTGGCTCCCAGCACCTGCCGGCCGCCTCGCCCGGTTCCCCCCGCACCGCCACCTTCACCGTCACGCCCGGCCCGGCCACCGGATCACGCCAGGCGCAGATCGTCGCCAAGGTCGTCGGTGACTCCTGGCAGGGCTCGGCCACGGCCGCGCTCGCCCTGACCCCCTGCTTCGCCCCGCCGACCGGCTCGGTGCTGGTCGCCTGGAACCCGACGCAGGGCGGCACGGTCACCGACTACTCCGGCAACGACCGCCACGCCACCGTCGCGGGCGGCACCGCCACCTACGACACCACCGCGCCCACCGGCAGCGGGCTGAACCTCACCGGCTCCACCTACATGGTCACCGGCAACACCCTGCTCGGTTACCTGCCCGAGGCCACGTTCGCGGCCGAGGTGAAGATCGGCGGAACCGGCTACCGCCGCCTGTTCGACTCCCAGCCGTCCGGCAACCCCGGCAACGACGGAGTGCTCATCGACGTGACGCCGAGCAACCAGCTGCGGTTCATCGGCGCGGGCACGGGCATCACCCTGAACACCACCCTGCCCACCGGCCGCTGGATCGACCTGGTGGTCACCCTCGACCGCACCGGCCTGGTCACCGTCTACGTGGACGGCGAGCAGAAGGCCACCGGCCAGGCCACCTCCGACGGCATCACCGGCTGCACCTCCCGCTCCCTCCGCTTCGCCGCCGACCAGGGCGGCGGCCAGCGCATGACCGGCGCGGTGGACCGCGCCGTCATCATCGCCGGGAAGCTGACCGCGGCGGAGGCGAGGAACTGGAAGCAGCTGGCCGACAAGTTCGCGCCGGTGACGGCCGCGACGACCACCCCGGCGGAGCCGGCGAGCGGCTGGTTCACCAGCGCGCTGCTGGTCACGCTGTCCGGAGCCGATGAGGCGCAGGGCAGCGGCGTCGACCGCACCGAGTTCCAGCTCGACGGCGGCGCCTGGACCCGTTACGCCGAGCCGGTCGTCATCACCGGCGACGGCTCGCACACGCTGGCTTACCGCTCCGCCGACAAGGCGGGCAACGTCGAAGCCGCCAAGACCCTCGCGGTCAAGGTGGACGCGACGGCGCCGGTGACCACCGCGGAACCCGCTCCGGCGAACGACGGCGGCTGGCACGCCGACAGCGTGCCGGTGGTTCTCGCCGCGACGGACGCGACGTCCGGCGTGGCGGGCACCGAGTACTCGCTGAACGGCGGCGCGTGGACCCCGTACACCGAGACGGTCACCATCTCGGGCGAGGGACAGCACGAACTGCGCTACCGCTCGACCGACAAGGCCGGCAACGTCGAGGAGATCAAGGCCGTCACGGTCAAGATCGACGACAGCGCTCCCACCGTCCTGGTCACCGGTGTCGCCGACGGCACCACGTACGGCGACAGTCTGGACCTGGAGATCGCCTGGGAGGCGATCGACTCCGGGTCCGGGGTGAAGTCGGTGACCGGCACGCTGGACGGCGAGCCGTTCACGTCCGGCACGGTCCAGTCGCTGTACAAACTGGCCCTGGGCGAGCACACGCTCACCGTCACCGCCGTCGACAACACCGGCAAGCAGACCGTGCAGACGGTGACGTTCTCCGTCTGGACCTCGACGGACGACGTCTCCGCACTGATCGACCGCTTCGAGGCCGCCGGGAAGCTCAACGCCACCGGCGCCGCCAAGCTGCAGGACAGGATCGCCAAGGTCATGGTGTCCGAGGACAAGGGAAGAGAGCGAGACAAGAAGAAGATCGTCAAGAAGCTCGAGCGCTTCGTGGAGACCGTCAACGACCCGAAGATCGTCTCGAACCCCGAGGTCAAGACCACCCTCCTGCGTGACGCCAACGCTTTGATCACCGAGAACGGCGGCACACCACAGAACTGAGTCGCCCCCTACGAGAGGTGCCGGGCAACCGCAAGGAAACCCGGCACCTCGCGCTTTTGCGCCTCCGCCCGGATCCTGCGCATCGCCGGGGCGCTGTCCGACGAGGAACTGCTGACCCGGTGCGTGCCAGGCAACCCCACCGGCGCGAGCGCCCCCGCCGACTGGTCGCTGATCGGCATGGCGGCGGCGAGCATCGCCGTTACCTTCCTCGAATCGGATCCGGAGATCGTATGGGACGAGGAACGCTCGGCCACCGTGCGCGACCTGCTCGGCACGAATTCCGATTGACCGGTGCTTGCGGTCACGCAGGATGATGCGCGGCCGGCGGGAGCCTCGTCATCTGGGCGAGCAACGGGGCGGGGAGAAGCCGGCCGTCCGGCAGCAGGCGGAAGAAGCGGTTGAGGTCGGCGGCGGTGGAGACGGCCGCCCAGCGCGCCGCTTCTCACCCTATGTGACTGAGTGTGATGACGAGATCGCCCTGACCACCCGTCCGGCGCTCCCCTTGGCGCGACACGAAGATCAAAAATGATGCCACCAAGAGTGACTTCAAGGTCGCAGCTAGTAACGTTTCGGCCGAGTTGATCTATCAGAAGGAGCTTCGTGTTGATGTCACGACGACGCACGTCCGCCCTCGCCGCCGCCCTGCTCACCCTGGTGACCGCGGCGGCGGCGCAGGTCATGGCCGCTGGGACCGCCGAGGCGGCCCCAGGCGTGCGGAAGAATGTAACGCCCTGTGTACGGCCAGGCCAGACGGCCTATCCGGTGAACTACTACTGGAAGAACGTGCTGGGCATGCAGCTCGGCAGCGGCAATGTGGCGGTGGACACCACGCCCGCGTTGTGGGGCGGCCAGATCGCGCCCGGCTCGACCTTCACCCTCCAGTTGGCGCACCGCACCGCCAGGTGGCCGCTGCTCGTGCGCAGCTACACCACCAGCTGGGACCTCTCCTCGCTGCTGGCCAACGCCGACATCGTCAGCCAGTCGGGTGCGGGCACCATCAGCGGCACCACCCTGACGATCCCGTCGTCGGGCACCAAGACCGACCCCACGCCCAAGGTCATCACCTTCCGCGTCAAGCAGGGCACCGTCGGACAGAGCATGACCATCCGCCCGACCGGCATCAGCAGCGTCGTCGCCGCTCCCGGCCAGCTCGGCAACAACACCCCGGCGCCGCCGATCCAGATCGTCAACGGCCAGACCATCTCGCCGACCACGGCCGTCAACGACACCGCCACCACCCGCCAGGACACGGCCGTCACCATCCCGGTCCTGGCCAACGACACTGGCTCCGGCGCGACGATCACCGCCGTCGGCAAGCCCGCCAACGGCACCGTGACGATCTCCGGCAACAGCCTCGTCTACACGCCGCCGACGGGCCTCAGCGGCACCGACACCTTCACCTACACCATCAGCACGCCCTGCGGAACCAGCACCGCGACCGTCACCGTCGTGGTCACCTGCGTCACCAACCCGATCAACCTGGCCAACGGCAGCTTCGAGTCCCCGTACGTGGCCACGGCCAACTGGAACATCCCCGACGCGTCCACCAACCCGGCCGCCGGTTGGCGCACCACCGCCTCCGACGGGATGCTGGAGATCTGGCGCAGCGGCTTCCAGGGCGTGCCCTCGGCCGACGGACAGCAGTTCGGTGAGCTCAACGCCAGCGAGCCGTCCACGCTCTACCAGGACGTGCCGACCGTGCCCGGAACCGTGATGAGCTGGTCGATCTGGCACCGCGGCCGCGCGGGCACCGACGTCATGCAGGTGCTTCTCGGCGCACCCGGCGCGACCGTGGCGCAGACCCCGACCGGGGCGACCTCGCCCAACATCTCCACCGACAACACCGCCTGGCGTCAGTACACCGGCACCTACGTGGTCCCGGCCGGGCAGACCACGACACGATTCTCCTTCCAAGCCGTCTCGTCCGCGGGCGGCGGCGCGTCCGGCAACTTCCTCGACGGCGTCGTCTTCCAGACACCGCCCTGCCAGCCGATGCAGTAAGGCGTCACCCGTGGCCCGGGCCTTCCCGGGCCACCTTTTCAGAGTGAGGGGCGCGAACCTCGTCGCCGCTGCGCGTAGGGACTTGATCGGCAACGGAACGGTCAGTGGCGTTAGCAGGCCGGCGCGGCGGACTCGCCGCCATCCGCCGTTCCGACCCCGGACTCCCGTGATCCCCGCGGCCGGGTCGCGGTCATGACGAGGCCGGTGCCGCCGCACCGGCCGCCAGAGCCGCCTGCACGATGCGGAGCGCTTCGGCCGCGTCGAGGCCGACGCTGGCGATCACGGCGGCGTAGTCGGCGGCGGCCCGGCGGGCCCGCTCCCGGCCTTCCTCGCCGGCGGCCGACACGAACGAGCCCGCCCGCCCGCGCGTCTCGATCAGCCCCGCCTCCTCCAGCTCCCGGTAGGCCCGGCCGACCGTGTTGACGGCCAGGCCGAGGTCGGCCGCCAGGTGGCGGATGGTCGGCAGCCGGGCGCCCACGGCCAGCGTGCGGTCCTGGATCTGCCGGGCGAGCTGGGATCGCAGCTGCTCGAACGGCGGTACCGGCGAGGCCGCATCGATGACGATCATCGGACGCTCATGGCCCGCCGGGCCACCGTCGCGCACGACGGCGTCCTGGCATGGAGCGCGAGGCACGCGGCCAGGCTCAAGACGATGTAGGCGAGCGCGGCGGCGCTCCACCAGCCGGGCGCGGTGCCGAACAGCACCACTGGCAGCGACCACGGCACGTTCGGCGTGGTGAGCTCGCGGGCGTCTTCGACGCGCATGATGACGTCGGCGGTCAGCGACTCCTCGTCCTGCGCCACGACCGGGCGCCTGAGCAGGTGGCGCAGCTGCAGGGCGGTGATGGCCCTCGCGCCGAGCAGGCCGATCAGCACGACGACGGCCAGCTGCCGCACGGTGGGGTCGGGAACGGCCAGGGCGCTTGCGGCCAGCACCATCGCGCCGGCGAACGTGGCGACCGCGAAAATGGCGTACGGCCGGCCGAGCACGGTCCGCCAGCCGGGCTGGATCGGATGGGCGGCCCTGCGCGACAGCGTCGCGCCCGCCCGCTGGTCGACGCGTCGCACCCACCGGTCGAGCAGGGACTGTGCCAGCAGCAGCCCGGCCACCGACGCGGCCAGGGCCAGCAGCGGCAGCGGGCGATGCGGCGGGAGGCCGCCGAAAGCGGAAGTGGCGGCGAGGGCGCTCACGATGATCAGCGCGGCCAGGATGACGTAGGTGGCCAGGCGGGCGCGTCTGCGGACCGCCAGCCGGCTGGCGAGCAGCGGGGTCGGGTGGGTGTCGGCCAGGTCGTGGCCGGCCAGCCACTCGCCCGCCATGCGCAGATCGGGCGTGCGCGTCGGCGGGTCGGTGTCGGGTAGCGGTTCGCTGGTCATAGCGCCTCCTTTGTCCCAAGCTTTGTAGCAATAAGATGCGTCATACCTTGCGACAAAGTCAACGTCCGGGACTCTCGTCGTCCCGATGATGCAAACCCCGAAGAAATCTTTCGGCGTTGCTGTCACAGGTCGGGAGGCTGTCCTGTCTTAGCTGGCGACCGGATGGCAGTCGATGCCCCGGCGGACAGGAAGGCTTGTCATGAAGATCGTGGTAATCGGCGGTACCGGCCTGATCGGGTCGAAGCTCGTGACCAAGCTCGGTGAGCACGGCCACGAGGCGGTCGCGGCGTCGCCGAACACCGGCGTCAACACCCTCACCGGCGAAGGGCTCGCCGATGTCCTGGCCGGGGCGGCCGTGGTGATCGACGTGTCGAACTCCCCGTCGTTCGAGCCCGCCGCGGTGCTGGAGTTCTTCGAGACCTCCACCCGCAACCTGCTCGCGGCGGAGGCGGCGGCAGGCGTCGGGCACCACGTCGCGCTGTCGGTGGTGGGAACCGAGCGGCTGCCCGGCAACGGCTACTTCCGGGCGAAGATCGCCCAGGAGAAGCTGATCGAGGGCTCGTCGATCCCGTATTCCCTCGTGCACGCCACCCAGTTCTTCGAGTTCACCCGGAGCATCGCCGACGCGGGCACCGATGGCGGCACGGTCCGGATGGCCCCGGTGCTCTTCCAGCCCATCGCGGGCGGCGAGGTCGCCCAGGTGGTCGGCAGGGTCGCGACGGGGTCGCCGTTGAACGGGAGGGTCGACGTGGCCGGGCCGGAGCAGTTCCGGATGGACGTGTTCTTCCGGGACGCGCTGGCGGCGTGGCACGACCCGCGCGAGGTGGTCACGGACCCGCACGCGCGCTACTTCGGCAGCGAGCTGGAAAACGGAAGCCTCGTGCCGGCGGGCGAGGCGATCCTCGGCGAGATCCGGTACGCCGACTGGCCGGGCCGCATCCCGGCCGGCGAGTAACGCGCCGGGTCGGTGGCAGCCGCCTCTTCGACAGTCGAAGCGAGATGATCGTTGTGGCAGGGACGCTCGTCGAGAAGCAAGGACCGCCAACGATGCAGGCGAAGAACACCGGTGACCTCCAGGAGGCGGAGGCGTTGTTCCATGCGGCGCGTGGGCGCTTGTTCGGGATCGCCTACCGCATGCTGGGCAGCGTGAGCGAAGCCGATGATCTGCTCCAAGAGGTGTGGATCCAGTGGCAGACCTACGACCGGGCCACCGTACGGAACCCGGAGGCGTTTCTCGCGACGACGACGACCCGGCTCGCGATCAACGTCCTGCAGTCGGCGAGGGTACGCCGTGAGACCTACGTCGGTCCGTGGCTGCCGGAGCCGGTCGACACCACCGCCGACCCGGCGCTGGGCGCCGAGCGCGCGGAGGCCCTCGAATTCGCGGTGCTGATGTTGCTGGAGCGACTCACCTCCACCGAGCGCGCGTCCTACGTGCTTCGAGAGGCGTTCGGATACTCCTACGAGGAGATCGCCGAGATCATCGGGCACACGCCGGCGAACGTGCGCCAGCTGGTCAGCCGCGCGCGAAAGCACCTGGCTGCGGAAAAACGCGCAAATGTCGCCATCTCCGAGCAGAAACGGTTCCTGACCGCGTTCGTGGCGGCCGCGCGGTCAGGAAACGTCGCCGTACTGGAGGAGCTTTTCGCCGAGGACGTCATCTCCTACTCCGACGGCGGAGGCGCCGTCCGGGCGTCGAAGTTCCCGGTCGTGGGCCGTCGCCGCGTGGCGAAGTACGTGCACGCGTTCGCCGACAGGTTCTGGTCCGGGGTGACGGTGGACCCGGTCGAGGCCAACGGCTGTGCCGCGGTGCGCTTGTCCCGTGACGGGGACGTGTTCGCCGTCGTCACCGTGCGCGCCACCTCGAACGGTATCGACCGAGTGCTGTGGATGATGAACCCGTCGAAGCTCACGGCCATGGCCCTATAGAGGGCCGGCATGTTCGCGTTGCCGTTCGGCGAGATATACCGGAACCTCGCCGCCCTCGCCCGCCGCCGCCCGCGGCAGGCGACGCCGCAAGAACATGACCGCATCGTCACCGCCTTCTGGTCGGCTTGCGAGACCGGCGACGTCAACGCTCTGATGTCCCTGCTCGACCCGGACGCCACCACACTGAGCGACGGCGGCGGCAAGGTTCGCACCGCCTTGCATCCCATCCGAGGCGCGGACCGCACCGCACACTTCATGCTCGGCGCGTTGTCACATCAGCCCGCGCTCGAAGCCACCCTGCAATCGGTGAACGGCAAGACCGGCCTGGTATTGCGACACGACGCACTCGTCTCCGCGGTCGTCAGCTTCCAAGTGCAGCGCGAGAAGATCACCAACGTGTGGGTGGTCCTCAACCCCGACAAGCTCCGCAGCTGGAACCACCATCGCGATCGGTAGCGAGGGTTTCTGCGTCACAGCGGGCGCACGTGCTCGCTGGCCGTCCGCGCCGAAGAAGCCGACTCAGACGGCTGGCTGCGGCTGGAGGTGACCTTCCAAGATCCGAGACACGCCGAATGGGCACGCCTTCCGGCGCCTGGGCCGGGGGTCTGGCGATCGGCACCCTGCTGGGTGCGCTCGCCGTCGCCGTGGTGACGCTCGCGGTCACGGCCTGACTGGCCGGTACCGCACACTCAGCTCGGCCGTGGGGTCGCCTGCGCCGACCCGGTGGAGGTAGTGCGGCCGGCCGCCGGGGAGGTCCAGCAGCCGGATGCCGTCGCCGAGCAGCACGGGCGCGATGTGCAGGTTGATCTCGTCGAGCAGCCCGCGTTCGAGAAGCTGGCCACCGATCGTCGGTGAATGCACTTCGACGTTCTTGCCGCCGGCCGCGGTCAGCGCGATCCGTACCGCCTCGGCCACGTCACAGTCGAGGAATGTGACGCCGTCGGCGGGCTTGGCGTCCTCCGGGTGGTGGGTGAGCACAAAGATGGGTCCGGTCCAGGCGCCGCCGTAGACGATGCGGGGATCCGGGAAGTGGTCCCAGCCGCGCCGGCCGCCCAGGATCGCGCCGGTGGTCGTGACGTACTCCTCGATCAGGCCCGGCTGGGGCGAGATGCCGGTCATCATCCAGTCCATCTCGTGGTTCGGCCCGGCCACGTACCCGTCCAGGGACATGGTGAAGTGCCAGAGCACCTTGCCGTTCGCGGTCTGCGGTTCGATGTCGTTCACTGCTGTCTCCTCTGCCGGCTGATTGCCTCGTGCGGTATTGAGACGGCATCCACCGCGGAACCTCATCGGTCCAGGGTGGGTGGGAGGTTGAACGACGGGAACAGGGCCGGCTCGTGGAAGGCGACGATCTCGGTTATCCGGCCGTCGCGGACCAGCAGCACGCCGATGCCGAACGGCTCGTACGCGTGCCCGCCCGGCGGACGCCGGTACGTCGCCGCGGCCAGCTGGCCGTTGGCGCTCGCCGGCAGCATGCGCAGCGTTCCGATGTAGTCGGGTGAGCCGGCGTCCCAGCTCGCCGACAGCGCTGCCAGCACGCCGTCGCGGTCGGCGAACCACTCTGGGTACGGTGGCATCGTCGCCCGCACGTCCCGCGCCAGCAGTTCGGCGATCTCGGTCAGGTCGCCGCGCTCCACCGCGGACATGTAGCGGCGCAGGATCCTGCGGTCCTCGTCGCTGGGCGGGGTTGAGGGGGCCCAGTCAGACCGGCCGGGCGGCAGGTGGGTGCGCAGGGTGGCTCTGGCCCGCTGCAGTGCGCTGTTGACCGAGGCGACGCTGCCGTCGAGGGCCTCGGCCGTCTGGCGGACCGGCCAGCCCAGCACGTCGCACAGGATCGTCGCGGCGCGCTGCCTCGGCGGCAGGTGCTGGATGGCGGCCAGGAACGCCAGCTCCAGGGTCTCCTTCGCGACCACTGCGGCCTCCGGGTCGTCGGCGCTCGGTGCCACCGGCTCCCACAGGTGGCCGGGGAACGGCTGCAACCATGGGCCGGCCGGCGAATCGGCCTGGTCGGGCAGCGTCCGGCGGCTCCGGCCGTCGAGGAAGTCCAGGCAGGCGTTGGTGGCGATCCGGTACAACCAGGCGCGCAGTGAGGAACGGCCCTCGAAGCCGTCCCGGCCGCGCCACGCCCGCAGGAACACCTCCTGGACCAGGTCCTCCGCCTCGTCGAACGACCCGAGCATCCGGTAGCAGTGCACCCGCAGCTCGCCCCGGTACCGCTCGGCACGTTCGGCGAAGTCGGTCACCGGGCGATCTCCATCAGGACGCCTTTCTGTGTGCGGCTGGCGGGGTTCCGGCCGGAGCGGGGCTCAGTCGAGCAGAGGTACGACCGTGGGACGTAGCGGCCGGTACCGCCGTCGATGTCGACGGAGTGGGTGCCGTAGAAGTGCATGTTCTCATGGTGGGTCGGCCAGATGTGCGCCAGGACCTCGCCATCGACCCGCGGTCCGCCCAGCGGCTCTGGGAGCTGAGCGAGGCGTGAAGCTGCCAGGACGCCTCGTAGCGCGACACAGTGGCCGAACCAGCTCACCGAGGGGCTAAGCGGACCGGTGTCGTGGTGGTCCAGTCGAAGTGGTCCAGGGCGGTGCGGATGGTGCCGCGGATGACGGCCGAGTCGCCGAGGGCGGAGCGATGGACGGTGACGAACGGGGGCGCGTCGGTCAGCAGGGCTTTGACGGTGGTGGTGAGCAGGTCGCCGAAGGCCCAGGTGAGGGAGCCTCCCAGGACGATGTGGCGGGGGGCCATCATCCAGCTGAGCGTGGACAGGGCGCGGGTGAGGATGGCGGCGAAGCGGTGCACCTCGGCGAGGGCGGCGGGGTCGCCGGTGTGGGCGCGGGCCAGCAGGGCGGCGGCCTCGGCGCGGCGGGATTCCGGCTGGAGGCGGCCGAGGCCGATCAGGGGAGAGGTCATGAGGTCGTCGAGGCCGAGGGCCTTGGCCCAGAAGATCTCTCCGGCGGCGCCGTCGACGCCGCGGAAGGGGGTGCCGTTGACGACGATGCCGAGGCCGTTGTTGCGGCCTTCGAGCATCAGCCAGAGCATGTGGTCGGCGCCGGGGGTGGCGCCCTCGCGGAGTTCGGCCAGCGCGGCGAGCTTGGCGTCGTTCTCGACGTGGATGGGGCAGTCGAAGTCGGCGGCGAACTCCGCGCCGAGCCGGACGCCCATCCAGTCGCGCATGGACAGGCGGACGGCGACCATGCCCTGGTCGTCCACGTTGCCGGGGGTGGCCACACCGACCGCGCCGATCTGGCCGGGGCGCAGGCCGACCGCGCCGAGCGCCTGCGCGATGGCCTCGCGGGCCAGGGCCAGGCGTTCGGCCCGGCCGGGTTCGCCGCGGACGGGGAGCACCCGCCGGGCGAGTTCGACGCCGCGCAGGTCGGCGACGGCGGCGGCGCAGTGGCCGTGCGCGATGTCCACGCCGAGGACCATGCCGGCGTCGTCGCGGAACGAGAACAGCCGGGCGGGGCGGCCCCGGCCGGTGGCCTGCGGGTCGGGCGGGTGGGTTTGGATCCAGTCTCTCTCATCGAGGTCGGTGAGAATGAGTTCGACCGTCCGCCTGGACAGGCCGGTACGGGCGGTGAGCTGGGCCAGCGAGACGACCGAGTGCTCGTAGAGAGTGCCCAGCACGGTTTCCGCGTTGGCCTGGCGCATCGCCTTCGGATCAAGTGCCGCCACTCGCGTCCTCCTGCCGCGCACCCCGGGACCGCCGGTCAGCCGACGCGGACGGTGGCCGTCAGCGCACGGTCGGCGGCGGAGAACCCGGCCGTGAGGGTGAAGTCCCCCGGCTCGTACGCCCAGCCCCCGGCCCAGTGGGCGAAGGTCCGGACGGGGATGTCCAGCTCGGCTTCGCCGGTCGCGCCCGCGGCCAGTCGTACAGTAGCGAAACCGGCGAGCCAGGTCACCGGGCGGTCGATCGCGGTTTCCGCGCGGGCGCCGTACAGCTGGATGACCTGCTTGCCCGCCCGGTCGCCGGTGTTGCGGACCCGGACCCGGACGGTGAAGGTGTCTTCGCCTGCAGGGTCGACGGTGGCGGGGACACGGAGGTCCTCCAGGGCCCACGTGGTGTAGCCGAGGCCGTGGCCGAAGGGGTAGGCGGGGGTGCGGCCGAGACGCAGCCAGTTGCGGTAGCCGACGTGGATGCCCTCGTCGTAGTGGACCTGGCCGGCCACCGGCTCGATCCGGAGGATCGGCACCTGGGCCTCGTCCGCGGGCCAGGTGGTGGGCAGCCGCCCGCCGGGTTCGGCGGCGCCGGTGAGCAGGTCGCCGACGGCGGCGCCGATCTCCTGGCCGCCGAACCAGACCTGGAGCACGGCGCCCACGTCGGACGCCCACGGCAGCAGCATGGGGGCGCCGCAGTTGACCACGGCGACGGAGGCAGGGTTGGCCTGGGCGAGCGCGGCGACCAGGTCGTCCTGGCGGCCGGGCAGGGCGAGGGTGTGCCGGTCCTCGCCTTCGGCCTCCAGCTCCTTGTTGCTGCCGACGACGACCACGACCAGGTCGGCGTCGCGGGCGGCGGCGACAGCGTCGGCGATCAGCCGCTCGTCGTCGATCTCGGGCGGGAGCAGGCCGATCCGGAAGCCGAGCGCGTTGCGCAGGCCCGCGTCGGCCCGGCGCAGGGCGAGCGTCAGCTTCAGCTCGACGGGCCGGTCCTGGTGTACGGCGAACGGGAAGGCTTCCACGGGGGCGGCGAGCAGGGCGGCGCCGAGGTCGGTGCCGACCGGTTCGATGTGGCGCTCGCCGACCAGGTGATCATCGGCGGTCACCCGGAGCAGGCCGAGGGTGCTGACGCCGAGCCGGATCTCGCCGCCGGTCTCGGGCAGGTAGCGGGTGTGGACCTCCACGGTGGCGGCCTGCTCGATGGGGGCGTCGCCGCCGAACCAGACCAGGTCGCTGGAGCGGCGCTCCTCGGTGTGGATGACCTCGCCCTCGGAGTCCAGGAAGCGCACGTGCGCGCCAGGCTCGCCGGTGACGGGGTTGGTCATCCGGCCCGGTGCCAGGTAGGCGAGGCCGTTCTCGACCAGCGGTCCCGGCCGGTAGGTGACCTGGGCGGCGGGGAAGGCCGCCCGGATGCCGTCCAGCGGGGTGACCACGTGGGCGGGGACCACGGTCGCGCTGCCGCCGCCCTGCGTGCGGGGGTGGGCGGCACTGTGCCCGACGACCAACACCCGTCGCACCCAGGAAGGGTCGATCGGCAGCACGCCCCGGTTCTCCAGCAGCACCGCGCCCTCGGCGGCGGCCTCGCGGGCGAAACGCACCGGGTCCACGTCCGGGGTGGTCCTGGGGACGGCGAGCGGGCTGCCGTCCAGCTTGCCGAGCCGGGCGGCCAGGCGCAGCAGGCGGAGCACCTTGCGGTCGACCACCGCCTCGTCGATCTCCCCGGCCTCCACCGCCTTCACCAGGGCCTCACCCCAGGGTCCGTCCGGTCCTGGCATGACCAGGTCCTGGGCGTACCGAGCGCTGTTCAGGCTGCGGACGCCGGTCCAGTCGCCGACGACGACCCCGTCGAACCCCCACTCGTCGTTGAGCGGCGTCTCCAGCAGCGGATTCTCGCTCGAGGTGGCGCCGTTGACCGCGTTGTAGGCGCTCATCACCAGCCAGGCGCGAGCCTCGGTGACGGCCTTCTCGAAGGCCAGCAGGTAGACCTCGCGCAGGGCCCGTTCCGACACCCGGACGTCCACCGTGTAGCGCTCGGTCTCGAAGTCGTTGCACAGGTAGTGCTTGGGGGTGGCGCCGACGCCGTGCCGCTGGATGCCCTCGGTGTAGGCGGCGGCCAGTTCGGCGGTGAGCACCGGGTCCTCGCTGAACGCCTCGAAATGCCGGCCGCCGCCGGGCGTGCGGTGCATGTTGATGGTCGGGCCGAGCACCACGTCCACCCCCTTGCGCTGGGCCTCCCCGGCCAGCACCGCCCCGTACGCCCCGGCCACGCCGCGGTCCCAGGAGGCGGCGAGGGCGGTGGCCGAGGGCAGGTTCACCGACGGGTCGCGCTCGTCCCAGGCCTGGCCGCGGATGCCGGAGGGGCCGTCGGAGAACACGATCGGACGCAGGCCGATCCGGGCCAGCTCCCGGGTGGACCAGAAGTCGCGCCCGGTCAGCAGGGAGACCTTCTCCGCCAGGGTGAGGCCGGCGCAGAGCCGGTGCAGGTTCGCGGACAACGCGGAGCCTTTCGCTATTTCAGGCCGGTGGTGGAGATGCCCTGGATGAAGAAGCGCTGGAGGAACAGGAACAGCACCAGGATGGGGAGCACGATCACGGTGGCCCCGGCCAGCAGCAGGCCGTAGTTGACCGTGTTGGCGCCCGCCGAGATGAGCGCGATGCCCACCGGCAGCGTGTACATGTCCTCGGTCTGGGCGGCGACCAGCGGCCAGAGGAACTCGTTCCAGGAGGACAGGAACTGGAGGATGGCCAGGGTGGCCAGGGCGGGGCCGGAGAGCGGGATGACGACGGTGAAGAAGATCCGGAACTCGCCCGCGCCGTCCAGCCGGGCGGCCTCGATGAGCGAGTCGGGGATGTCGCCGATGAACTGCCGCATGATGAAGACGCCGAGCGGGGCGGCCAGGAACGGCAGGATCAGCGCGCCGAAGGTGTTGGCCAGCCCCATCCGGGTGACCAGCACGAACAGCGGGATGAAGGTGACCACGGTCGGCACCATGAGCATGGTCATGACCACCGCGAACAGGGCTCTGCGGCCGGGGAACTCGATCTTGCTCAGTGCGTACCCGAGCATGGAGCAGAAGAGCAGGTTGCCCAGGACGACGGCGACCGCGACGACCACGCTGTTCACGAAGTACGAGCTGAAGTCCACCCGGGTGAACAGGTCGGCGAAGTTGCGCAGCGTGCCGTTCTCCGGCAGCAATGTGAATTCGCCGGAGAGGATCTCGCGCTGCGGTTTGAACGCGCCGCTGACCATCCACACGAACGGCAGCACGGTCAGGGCGAGGCCGATCAGCAGCGGGATGTAGAGGTACCACCGGCTGCGCCGGATATTTTTCCTGATGGCCAACGCTCTAGTCCTTAGCCCGGAGGACGCGGAACTGCACCAGCGTCACGATGGCGATGGCGACGGCCAGGATGTAACTGGCCGCGGAGGCGTATCCGTAGTTGCCGTAGCCGAACTGGTTGTAGGTGAAGTAGGTGATCGAGAGCGTGCTGTCCAGCGGTCCTCCACCGGTCATCACGAACGCCTCCTCGAAGAACTGGAAGTAGTAGACGCTGATCAGCACGCAGCCGAGCAGGATGGTGGGGCGCATCAGCGGCAGGGTGAGGGAACGGAAGCGCTGGAAGGGCCCGGCGCCGTCCATCCGGGCCGCCTCGTACACCTCGGCGGGCAGGCCCTGCAGCCCGGCCAGGAACACGATCATCAGAGTGCCCATGTTCCGCCACATCGCCATCAGGATCAGCGACGGCATCGCGAAGCTGGTGTCGTGCAACCAGTCGGGCCCGGTCACGCCGAGCCCGGCCAGGCCCTGGTTGAGCAGGCCGTCCGGCTCCAGGATGTACTTCCAGACCACGGCGATGGCGACGATGCTGGTCACCACCGGCGTGTAGAAGCCGACCCGGAACAGCGCCCGGAACCGGTTGACGCCGTTGTTCAGGGCCAGCGCGATCAGCATCGCGACGGCCACGGTGAGCGGCACGCCGACCCCGGCGAAGTAGACCGTGTTCCCGATCGCCCGGAGGAACTTCTCGTCGGAGAACAGGTCGGCGAAGTTGGACAGCCCGACGAACCCCACCGCGAACGGCGTGCGCAGGTCGCGGCTGGTCGCGTCGGAGAAGCTCAGCGCCAGCGAGGCGGTGAGCGGCCCGACCATGAAGGCGGCGAACAGCGCGGTGAACGGCAGCGCGAGCAGCCAGCCGGCCAGGGCGCGGCGGCGCCGCCACGCGGGCCGCCGGCGGCGGTGCGCGGGTGCGTTGGCAGTGGGGTTCATTCGGTACGTCTCCTAGGCGGCGGGGCGTTACTTGAGGCCGACGGCCGACATGTCCTTCTGCAGGCCCGCCGCCGCGTCCTGCGGGGTGATGGTGCCCCGGGCCAGCCGCTCGCCGTACCCGTCGACGATCGAGGAGAGCTGCGCCCAGGTCGGGATGACCGGCGGGGTGGCGGTGGACTTGAGCTGGTCGTTGAAGACCGCCACGGCGGGGTCCTGGTCCAGTCCGGCCACGCCCCACGCGGCGGTGACCGCGGGCAGGTCGGCGGTCAGCTCGCTGAAGCGCGCGGCCTGCTCGGGGGTGGAGATGAACCGGATGAACTTCCAGGCGCCGTCGGGGTTCTTGGCATCGGCGAAGACGGCCAGCTGGCCGCCGCTGAGCCAGCTCACGCCGCCGCCGGCGCCGGCGGGCACCGTGGCGATGCCGATCTTCTGGTCGAACTCGTCGCCGAGCAGCTCCTTGAGCGGGCCGATCAGCCAGGAGCCGTTCACCACCGAGCCGACCTCGCCGCGGGCCAGCCGCTCCTCGACCGAACCCCACGGCTCGTACGTCCCGGTCTGGCTGGACACGCCGTCCTTGACGAGCGACTGGTACTTGGCCAGGCCCTCGATCACCTGCGGGGTGTCCAGGGTGAACTCGGTCTGGTCGGCGTTGGTGAGGGCGCCCCCGGCCTGCCAGATGTACGGCAGGAGCACCTGGTGGGTGAAGCCGGCCTCGCCGGTGGCCAGCAGCAGCCCTTCCTTGGCCCCGGCCTTCTTCAGCGCGGCGCCGAAGGTGTTCAGCTCGGCCCAGGTCTTGGGGGCGCTGACGCCGGCCTTCTCGGCGAGGTCCTTGCGGTAGAAGAGGGTCCGGGTGTCGACGTAGAGGGGGACCGCGTAGCTCGCGCCGTCGATCTTGGTGGCCGCGATGGCGTTGGCGTCGAAGCCCGACTCGTCGATCAGCCCGGCGGGCACGGGGGCGAAGCCCTTGGCGGCCACGAACGCGGCCAGCGCGTCGGGGTTGAGCAGGGTCACGTCGGGCGTCTGGCCGGAGGCGATGGCGGTCGAGATCTTGGTGGGGGCGTCGTCCCAGGGCACGCCGGTGACGGTCACCTTGGCCTCGGGGTTGGCTTGCTGGAAGGCTTCGCCGATCTTGGGCATCTGGTCGCCCTCGCCGCCCATCGCCCAGACGGTGATCTCGCCCTTGGCGGGGCTGTCATCGATGGCGGCGGCGGGGGTGGCAGGGGCGCTCGCGGTGTCGCCGCCGGTGTCGCGGCCACAGGCGGTCAGCGTAAGGGAGGCGGCGGTGAGCAGGGCCAAGCCCGTGGCGTACTTCTTAATGATCATGTGGATCGTCCTTCGGGAGTGGAGGTGGTGGCGGGTCCGGCAGCCTCCCGACGGCTGCGTGCGAGCCACTATGTGGTGTCCGGACCGATTTATGCAATAGTCGCGCGTTAATTATCTATGAAGTAGTTACAGTGGTAGTGAACTTCGGCGGCGGTCGCGAGGCGGCTGGCCAAGGGCTGCTTGACCCGGTTCAATGTGGCTGAAACCGTGGGCGCTGCCCGCCCACCCTCGGATCGGAGACCCTTTGAACGCGCCGGACGCGGCTCCCCCCGCACCGAACCAGCACAGCGCCGACCAGACCATGGCGCAGGTGGGCGCCCGCATCCGGGTGCTGCGCTCCCGGCGCGGGCTGACCCTCAAGGAGGTCGCGGAGCGGACCGGGATCAGCACCTCCATGCTGAGCATGCTGGAGCGCGGCGTCTCCAACGCCTCGGTCGGCACGCTGGTCTCGGTGGCCTCCGCGCTCGGCCTGCACATGTACGACCTCTTCGACCGGCCGGACCAGGGCGCCGGATCGCCGGTGACCCGGCTGGCCGAGCAGACCCTGATCCGGGCCGGGGAGGGCACCACCCGGCGGGTGGCGCACAACGACACGCAGGCGGGGGTCGAGCTGGCGGTCAACACCTACGAGCCGGGCGGCGCGAGCGGCCCGCGGGCCACCCACCACGGCGGCCGGGAGTTCGGTGTGGTGGTCTCCGGCTCGCTCACCGTGGAGCTGGACGGCGAGATCTACGAGCTGGCGGAGGGCGACGTGATCGCTTACCCGTCCACCCGCCCGCACCGCATCGTCAACTCGGGCCCGGGCGAGGCCGTCGCGGTGTGGATCAACATCGACTGATTTATCCCGCCATGACTGATTTTAGTGCCACTTAACAACTTTGATGCAATTGAATGCTATGGTCCTTGGCGTGACGGAGAACCACCAGACTTTCCCGGGCATGCGCGTCGTCTCCCCCGAGCAGTGGGGGCCCGACCTGGGCCTCGCCGCGGGCGGCACCTGGCGCGAGATCATCGGACCCCGGGCCGGCGCCAGCTGCCGCAGCCTCTACGCCATCGACCTAGGGCCGGGCGCCGCCACCCGGCCGCTCGCCCACGCCGGCGAGGCCGTCTACTACGTCGTCGGCGGCACGGCGACGGTCACCGAACACCTGGCCGGGGGCGGCGCCGCCGGTCACGAGCTGGGCGAGGGCGCGATGGCGCACATCCGCCCCGGGTCGGTGTACACGCTCGCGGCCGAGACGGGGGCCCGGCTCGTCGGCGGGCCCAGCCCGGTGGACCCGGCGCTCGGCACCGCACCCGCCCACCTTGCCGCCGAACCTGGCGTGACCACCTACCACCGGGACCGGCCGGGCCTGCTGGTGCCGTTCATCTCGGCCGATGCCCGGCTGGTCGTCTGGCTCGGCGCCGGGGCGGTCACCGCCAACATGAACTACGTCGTCCTGGAGCCGGGCGAGCGCAACCGGGAACACGTGCACGCCGAGTCCGAGGACACCATCCACATCCTGGCCGGGCACGGCACCGCGGAGAACGTGACCACCGGGGAGAAGTTCCCGTTCGGGCCCGGCGACACCATCCACATCGAGATCGGCTACTGGCACGCGGTCGCCGCCGACCAGGGGGAGCGGGTGGTCAGCGTCGGCGGCCCCTGTCCCGCCGACACCGACATGCTTCGCGCGGCCGGAGTGGACGTCGACGCCCTGCCGCTGACCCTGCGATGACCGTCGTCGCGCTGGAGCAGATCGACGTGGTGGCCGGCGAGGTCACCGCCAACCGCGACCTGGCCGTCGCCCGGGCCGCGGCGGCCTTCCAGGCGGGCGCCGACCTGGTGGTCCTGCCGGAGCTGGCGGTCAGCGGCTACGTCGTCGATCCGGCGCTCGCCCGTACGGTCGCGGAACCGCTCGACGGGCCGAGCCTGGCCGCCTTCACCCGGGTCGCCGGGCGGTCGGGTCTGGTCGTGTACGGCTTCTGCGAGCGTGACGGCGACGACCTGTTCAACACGGTCGTCGCGGTAGACGGGGAAGGCCCGGTCCTGCACTACCGCAAACTCCACCTGTTCGACCGGGAGAAGGGCGTCTACACCCCCGGCGACCTGGGCCTGCCGGTCCGCGAGACGCCGTACGGCGTGCTCGGCCTGTGCGTCTGCTACGACCTGCGGTTCGTGGAGGTGCTGCGCGCCCTCTCCCTCCAGGGCGCCGACCTGGTGATCGCGCCCGCCGCCTGGGTGGCGGGCTTCGACCGCACCGTCCCCGCCGCCGGGGCCACCCGCCATGTCGACTCGGTGCTCGCGCAGGCCAACCTGGACCAGGTGGCCGTGGTCGCGGTGTCCCAGGTGGCCGGCAGCTCGCACGGGGGCCCGGCCACCCTGGGCGGTTCAGTGGCCTGCGACGCCTACGGTGAAGTGCTGGCCGGTCCGCTCTCCCGCACCGCCGCCGACGCCGCCCTGGTGGAGATCGACATCGCAGCGGTGCGCGCGGCCCGGGTGCGTGGCCCGGCGATCCGGCCACGCGAGGACCGCAGGACCGATGTCTATTCCCTCAACTACCGTGGGGAGCCCTGGTGAAGCCGAGCCCGTTCGAGTACGTCCGCCCGCGTGACCTCGCCGAGGCGCTGGCGGCGATCGCCCAGGATCCGGACGACAGCAAGATCCTGGCCGGCGGGCAGAGCCTCATCCCGATGATGAACTTCCGGCTGGCCCGCCCCGCCCGCCTGGTGGACGTGAACCGGGTGCCGGGGCTGGCCGGCCTGGCGGCCGACGGGGACCGGGTGCGGGTGGGCACGCTGACCCGGCACCACGCGATGGAGCGCACCCCGCTGCCCGGCCCGCTCGGCGACCTGCTGCGCCGCGCCGCCGCACACGTCGGCCACCTGCCGATCCGCACCCGGGGCACGTTCGGCGGCTCGATCGCGCACTGCGACGCCGCCTCGGAGTGGTGCCTGGTCGCCCGGCTGCTGGACGCCGAGATGACGGTGCGCAGCCAGGCCAGGGGAACCCGGGTGATCCCGGCGGCGGACTTCTTCCAGGCCGTCTTCACCACCGCGATGGCGCCGGACGAGATCCTCACCTCGATCGCGCTGCCCGCGCTGGACGAGCACTACCGCACCGGCATCGCCGAGTTCGCCCGCCGGGCCGGGGACTTCGCGATCGTGGCCGCCACCGCCGCCGTCCGGGTCGAGGACGGGCTGGTCACCGAGGCCAGGATCTGCCTGGGCGGGGTGGCCGAGGTGCCGTTGCGGAGCGCCGCCGCCGAGCGCGTCCTGCTCGGCGCACGCTGGTCGCCGGAGCTGGTGACCGCCGCCGCCGAAGCGGCCGCCGCCGACTGCGACCCGCCGGGCGACGCGCATGGCGACCCGGCCTACCGCCGCGACCTCGTCCGCGCCCTGATCCCCCGGGCGCTCGGCCTGGACGTGCGGCGATGACCGGGGCCGAGCCGCCGACCTGGACCGGGCGGGCGCTGCCCCGGCTGGAGGACCCGGCGATCGTGCGCGGCTGGGGCCGCTACGTCGGCGACATCGCCGCCCGCGACCAGAGCTGCCTGCACGCCCGGTTCGTCCGGAGCGCCGTGGCCGCCGGGCGGCTGATCTCGGTCACCGCCCCGCCTGGCGTCACCCTGTTCACCGCCGCCGACCTGGCCGAGGTGAAACCCATCCGGGCCGTGCTCAACCGGCCCGACTTCGTGGCGGTGGACACCCCGATCCTGGCCACCGGCATGGTCCGCTTCGTCGGCGAACCGGTCGGCCTGGTGATCGCCGCCTCCGAGGCCGAGGCCGAGGACGCGCTGGAGCTGGTGGACGTCGAGATCGAGCCGCTGCCCGCCGTGGTCTCCGCCGAGCAGGCGCTGGCTCCCGGCGCGCCGCTGGTGCACGCGGTGGACTATCCCGGCGATCCCAACACCGTGGTGGACGGCCGCATCCACACCGAGGGCTTCGACGCGGCCTTCGCCCGGGCCGACCGGATCGTCGAGATCCAGGTCAGCTCGGCCCGGCAGAGCGCCATGCCGCTGGAGGCCCGCGCCGCGCACGCCGCCTACGACCGGGCCTCCGGGCGCTCCACCCTGCACGTGACCACCCAGATGCCGCACCTCATCCGGACCGGCATCGCCCACTCGCTCGGCCTGCGCGAGGACGATCTGCGGGTCGTCGCCCCCGACGTGGGCGGCGGCTTCGGCGCCAAGATGGCGCTGGCCAGGGAGGACGTGGCCCTGGTCTGGGCGTCCCGGCGGCTGCGCCGGGCCATCGCCTGGCTGGAGACCCGCGAGGAGAACTTCCTGGCCGCCTGGCACAGCCGCGAGCAGGTCTACGACATCACCGGCGCCTTCACCGCCGACGGCGAGCTGCTGGCCCTGCGCGGTGACCTGGTCTGCGACGTCGGGGCCTACAGCTGCTACCCGGTGACGTGGGGCGTGGAGCCGCTGATGGCGATGGCCGAGCTGCCGGGGGCCTACCGGGTGCGGGAGTATTCGGTGCGGTCCCGGGCGATCGTCACCAACAAGTGCCCGATCGCGCCCTACCGGGGCGTGTCCCGGCCGGTCCAGGTGCTGGCCATGGAGCGGCTGTTCGACGTGGCCGCCGCCGAGCTGGGTCTTGACCGGGTCGCGATCCGGGCGCGGAACCTGATCACGCAGTTCCCGCACCGCTCGCCCAGCGGGCTCGTCCTGGACGAGGCATCCCACCTGGAAACCCTGCGCGCCGCCACCGAACGGGCCGATCTGGCCGACTTCCGGGACCGGCAGGAGCGGGCCCGCGCGCAGGGCCGCTACCTCGGCCTCGGCATCGCCTGCTTCGCCGAGCGCACCGGCTACGGCACGCCCGCCTTCGCCGCCAGGTCCCGCCCGATCCAGCTCGGCCGGGAGCCCGCGCCGCTGATCACCCCAGGGTACGAGCGGGCGGTGCTGACCATGGACCCGTCCGGCGCGCTCACCCTGCGGATCGGGGCCTCCCCGCACGGGCAGGGGCTGCGGACCACGCTGGCCCAGCTGGTCTGCGACGAGCTGGGGCTTGAGCCGGGCGCGGTCCGGGTGATCGCCTCCGACACCGACGCCACGCCGTACGGGTGGGGCAGTTTCGCCAGCCG
Organism: Acrocarpospora macrocephala; assembly: GCF_009687865.1. GTDB lineage: Bacteria > Actinomycetota > Actinomycetes > Streptosporangiales > Streptosporangiaceae > Acrocarpospora > Acrocarpospora macrocephala. The sequence continues at coordinate 78,661 of NZ_BLAE01000064.1, read as the reverse complement.
GGCGATGGTGATCGCGGGCGGGGCGTCGCTGCTGGCCGCCCGGGAGCTGGCCGCCCGGCTGCGGGTGCTGGCCGCCGCGCGGCTGGGCGGGCTGCCCGACGACATCGAACTCGCCGGCGGCCAGGCCGTACGGGCGGGGGAGGAGACCGGGGTCTCGCTGGCCACGCTGGCCCGGGACACCTACCTGAACGCGCACCTCATCCCCGACAAGGGCGAACCCGCGCTGGAGGCGGTCGGCAGGTACGACCCGTCCGGCACCTTCGCCAACGCCTGCCACGTCGCCGAGGTCGAGGTGGACCCGCTGACCGGCCAGGTGTCGGTCACCCGGTTCCTGGTCGCCGAGGACGCCGGGCGGCTGATCAACCCGGCCATCGTGGACGGCCAGATCCACGGGGGAGTGGCGCAAGGGGTCGCCAACGCGCTCTACGAGGAACTGATCTACGACGAACGGGGGGTGCTGGTGACCACGTCGCTGATGGACTACCTGCCGCCGACCATCGCGGAGATGCCCGGCATCGACATCGTGCACCTGGACACCCGCTCCGCCGAGTCGATCACCGGCGCGAAGGGGGTCGGCGAGGGCGGCACCATCGGCGCGCCCGCCGCCATCGCCAACGCCGTCAGCGACGCGCTCGCGCCGTTCGGCGTCGGCGTCTTCCACCTGCCCGCCACCCCGCACCGGGTCAGGACCGCCGTCCGCACCGGCGCCGACATCCGCCGAACCGAGAAAGGGACCGCATCATGAGCTCCGCGATTCCGCTCCGCCTGTACGTCAACGGCGACCGGTACGAGATCGCGGTCGAGCCCCGCCGCACCCTGGCCGACGCGCTCCGCGAGGACTGCGGCCTGACCGGCACCCACCTGGGCTGCGAGCACGGCGTCTGCGGCGCGTGCACGGTGCTGGTGGACGGGCAGCCGGTCCGGTCCTGCCTGATGTTCGCCGTCCAGGCCGAGGACACCTCGGTGCGCACGGTGGAGGGCCTGGCCCCGGACGAGGAGCGCCTGCACCCGGTGCAGCAGGCGTTCTGGGAGAACCACGGCCTCCAGTGCGGGTTCTGCACCCCCGGTTTCCTCGTGCTGATCGCCGGCTACCTGGAGGAACATCCGGACGCGGAAGAGGCCGAACTGCGCGAGGTGCTCTCCTCCAACCTGTGCCGCTGCACCGGCTACCAGAACATCCTGACCTCGACGATGTGCGCCGCCCGAGCCATGCGCGGCGAGCCGTGATCGGGGCGCGGGCGCTGCGCATCGAGGACCCGGTGCTGCTGCGCGGCGCCGGGCGGTTCGCCGCCGACACCATCCGCCCCGGCGAGCTGCACATGCGGGTCGTGCGCTCGCCCATCGCGCACGGCCGGATCCGCTCCGTCGACGTCACCCCGGCGCTGCTGCTGGACGGCGTGGTGGCCGCCTGGACCCACGCCGACATCGCCGAGCTGCCCGCCATCGGGTTCCGGCTGACCCCGCTGGCCGACCTGCTGCCCTACCGGCAGCCGGTGCTGGCCCGGCGGATCGTCCGGTACGTCGGCGAGCCGGTCGCCGTGGTCTTCGCCACCTCCGCCTACCTGGCCGAGGACGGCGCCGAGCTGGTCCAGCTGGACCTCGACCCGCTGCCCGCGCACCTGGACGCCGACGCCGAACCGGTGGCCTGGCTCGACGCCGAGCAGGCCACCTGGGCGGCGGGCCTGGGCCACCAGCTGCCCGCGCAGGACTCCCAGGCCACCGCCTTCACCGTGGAGTACGGCGACGTGGCCGCCGCCTTCGCCGCCCCAGGACCCGGCTACCGGGTGATCGAGTCGGACGCCCGGATCGGCCGGCACACCGGCGTGCCGATGGAGTGCCGGGGCCTGGCGGCCGTCTACGACGCGGCCGAGCAGCAGCTGATCGTGGACGGCGCGGCCAAGGTGCCGTTCTGGAACCGGGAGGCGGTCGCCGCCATGTGCGGCCTGCCGCCCCGCCAGGTCCAGGTCCGGGAAACCCACGTCGGCGGCGGCTTCGGCCCGCGCGGCGAGCTCTACCCCGAGGACGTCCTGGTCACCCTGGCCGCCGTACGGCTGCGCCGCCCGATCAAGTGGATCGAGGACCGGCAGGAGCACCTGGTGGCCACCAACCACTCCCGCGGGCAGCATCACCGCCTGCGGGCCCTGGTCCGGGCGGACGGCGTGATCGAGGCGCTGGACGCCGCCTTCGTCCTGGACCAGGGCGCCTACGTGCGCACCCACGGCGCGACGGTGGCCTCGCTGACCGCCTCGATGCTGCCGGGGCCCTACCGGATCCCGAACTTCCGGGTCCGCGCCCAGGTCCGGCTGACCCACAAGACCCCGGCCGGGACCTACCGCTCGCCGGGCCGCTACGAGGGCACCTTCGCCCGGGAGCGCCTGGTGGACCGGATCGCCGGTGAGCTGGGGCTGGATCCGGTGGAGGTGCGCGAGCGCAATTTCATCCCGGCCGAGGCGATGCCGTACGAGCGGCCGATCCAGGCGATGGGCACCGAGCTGGTGCACGATTCCGGCGACTACGCGCTGCTGCGCGCGAAGGTGTGGGAGAAGTTCGACCTGGACGGCGTGCGGCGTGACGTCGCGGCCCGCCGGGCGGCCGGGGAGCTGGCCGGATTCGGGTTCGCGTTCTTCGTGGAGAAGAGCGGCATCGGGCCGTACGAGGGGGCCCGGATCTCGGTGGACAGTTCCGGCGCGGTCACCGTGACCTGCGGCGCGTCCTCGGTCGGGCAGGGCGTGGACACCGTGCTGGCCCAGGTCGCCGCCGAGGTGCTGGGCATCGCGCACGACTCGATCCGGGTGGTCCGGGGACGTACCGACCAGTTCGAGTACGGCCGGGGCGCGTTCGCCACCCGGCTGGCCGTGATGGCCGGTTCGGCGGTGTCCAACGCCGCGCAGGCACTGGCCGACAAGGCCCGCCGGGTGGCCGCGCACACCCTCGGCGTCCCGGTCGAGGACCTCAGCCTGGCCGGCGGCAAGGTCCTGGTGACCGCCGACCCGGCCCGGGCCCTCAGCTTCGGCGAGATCGCCCGCCTGCTGGACCCGTCCGGCGCGGCCGAGCTGAAGGAGTCGCCGGGCCTGACCGCCGACGGCTGGTTCCACTCCGACCACATGACCTACCCGTACGGCCTGCACGCCGCCGTCGTCCGGATCGACCCCGGCACCGGCCAGACGCACGTCGAACGGTTCATCGTCGGCTACGACGTCGGCCGCGCGCTCAACCCGACCCTGGTGGAGGGCCAGATCGCGGGCGGCGTCGCGCAGGGCCTCGGCGGCGCGCTGTACGAGGAGTTCCGGTACGCCGAGGACGGCACCCCGCTCTGCACGACGTTCATGGACTACCTGATCCCCACCGCGATGGAGATCCCCCCGATCGAGACCCTGATCACCGAGGACGCGCCCAGCCCGATCAACCCGCTGGGGGTGAAGGGCGCGGGCGAGGGCGGCACCACGGCGGTCGCCGCAGCGGTGGCCGCCGCCGTGGACGACGCGCTCGGCCGGCCGAACGCGATCACCTCGGTGCCCATCCACCCCGCCCGGATTCGCGGCCTGCTCACCTGACGCCCGCTGACCTGGGCCGGTGGCCGTACCAGCCCAACCGACTTCACTCCAATCGAACACCTATCACTCACATTGAACGGAGCCACATCATGCGGATCGTCGACCTGACCCACCCCTGGGGCATCCACACTCCCGGCTGGGTCGGCTACCCGGGCGGCAAGATGTACTACACCCAGAACCTCCAGACCAACCAGATCGTCTCGCAGCGGATCGAGAGTTCCCTGCACAGCGGCACCCACCTGGACGGCCCGATGCACGGCACGGACGGCGGCCTGGACATGGCCTCGCTGCCGCTGACCAAGCTGATCCACCCGGGGGTGATCGTGGACGTCTCCGACGTGGTGTCCGACTGGGACCTCATCGAGCCGGAGCACATCACCGCCAAGGTGGAGGTCCGCAAGGGCGACATCTTGATCATCCACACCGGGTTCATCGACTACTACCAGGGCCGGGAGAAGCAGGACCTGGTCCGCTACTTCACCATGCACCCGGGCGGCAGCGTGCGGCTGGCCAGGTGGATGGCCGACATGGAGATCGCCTGGTGGGGCATCGACGCCGGGTCCGGCGACCACCCGATGAACACCACCATCCGGAACATGCGCCCCGACCTGCTGAAGAAGTTCGAGGCGCACGTGGGCATGAGCTATCAGGAGTTCCTCGGCGAGTACACCTACACTCACCACATGTCCGGCCGGGAGATCACCTCTGACATCTTCCCCATGCACCACCTGGCGTTCCAGGACGGCTGCATCCACGCCGAGAACGTCGGCGGCGATCTGAAGACGGTGCTCAACCAGCGCGCGATCATCGGGGCCTTCCCGTGGAAGATCGAGGGCGGCGAGGCGTGCCCGTGCCGGATCATGGCCTTCTTCGACTGCGGCGCCGACGAGGTCATCGATGGCCTGGCCGGCTGGAAGGGCTGAGCGATGCTGCTCAAGAACGAGTTCGAGCTGGACGCCGACCTGGACCGGGCCTGGGCGCTCCTGACCGACCTGGAACGCATCGCGCCCTGCATGCCGGGGGCGCGGCTGGACGGCCGGGACGGCGACACCTACCTGGGCAGCGTCCGGGTGAAGGTCGGGCCGATCGGCGCGCACTTCACCGGGACCGCCCGGTTCGACCAGCGGGACGACGCGGCCCGGGTCGCGGTGATCGCCGCCAGCGGCAAGGACCCCAAGGGACAGGCCACCGCCGCCGCCCGGATCCACGCCCGGCTGGAGCCGGTCGGCCCGGCCAGGACCCGGGTGCTGATCGACACCGACCTGGACATCTCCGGCCGGATGGCCCAGTTCGGCCGGGGCGCCATCGCCGACGTCAGCAACCGCCTGATCGGCCAGTTCGTCACCAACCTGAGCACCCAGCTGGTGCCCGCCGACACCCCCCAGCAGGCGGCCGCCCCACTGCCGCCGTCGCCGTCGCCGTCGCCGTCGCCGTCGCCGTCGCGGGAGCCGGAGCCGGAGTCGGGCGGTCTCAACGCGCTCGACCTGATCCTCCCGGTGCTCCGGGACCGATACGGCAAGGCGGCGGCCGGCGCCCTGCTGGGCTTCCTGCTCGGCTGGCTCGTCTTCGGACGCCGCCGATGACCGAGCGCCTGCCCCGGCTCACCCCCGCCGACCTGGACCAGGCCCAGCACGCGGTCTACCAGGCCATCGCGGGCGGAGACCGGGCCAAGGGCGTGCAACACTTCCCGCTCACCGCCGCCGACGGCTCGCTCCACGGCCCGTTCGGGATCATGTTGCACGCCCCAGGCGTCGGCCTGGCGTTGCAGGCTCTCGGCGCGGCCGTCCGATTCGGCACCGACCTGACCCCCCGGATCCGGGAGATCGCCATCCTGCAAACGGCGCACGCCACCGGAAGCACCTTCGAGTGGTGGGCACACGAGCGAGTCGGCCGCGCGGCCGGCCTCACCGACCCCGAACTGACCGCCCTCTCCCTCGGCTCCTTCCACTCCGCCGACCCGGCCGAGAACACCGCCGCCACCTTCGTCACGACCCTGCTGACCTCAGCCACGGTCACCGACGCGGAGTTCACGACAGCCTCAAACGTCCTCACCGACCAGCAACTGATCGACCTGACCGTCCTGGTCGGCTACTACCGAACACTGGCCCAACTGCTGACGGTCTTCGCGATAGGCACACCCACCGACTGAGCCCGGCCGACAAGGGCTGCCAGCCGCTGCTTGTGATCGCGGTCGCGCGGGGCGAAGCCACGATGCCCAGCAGCCGGGGGGGACGTACGGGTGCCCACGTGGGACTTCACCGTGAAGTGCGGGGCTCGGCAGTGTGGATGCGTGCTGGGGGCCGTCTGTCGGTGACGGCCCAACCCACCCGGGCCATGACGCATGAGCACACAGGGCTCACGTGTCGAGCTGTCGTTAAGGCTCCGCGTCAGGACGGGGCGAGGACGCAGAACTCGTGGCCCTCCGGGTCGGCCAGGCACGTCCACGGGACGTCGCCCTGGCCGAGGTCGAGGTCGGTGGCGCCGAGGGCCCGCAGCCGGGCCACCTCCGCCGCCTTGTCGTCACCGGGGTACGGCAGCAGGTCAAGATGGACGCGGTCTGGCACGGTCTGCACGCCGGGCGTACGGAGGAACTCGAGATACGGGCCGACACCCTTGGCGGAGCGCAACGTCGCCTGATCGTCAGTCACCTCGTGCAGGGTCCAGTCCATCGCCTCACCCCAGAACCGGGCCATGGCCCGCGGATCCGCGCAGTCGACCACCACCGCGGCGATCGGTCCGGTGTCCCGGTAGATCTCCCGGGGCTCCAGCACGCAGAACTCGTTGCCCTCGGGGTCGGCGAGGACCGTCCACGGCACTTCGCCCTGGCCCACGTGGGCGGGCGTCGCACCGAGAGCCTTCAGGCACGCGACCAACTCCGGCTGATGGGCTGCAGAGGTGGTGGCGAGATCGAGGTGCTCAGTCACATCCGGGTGTCCGGCGCGTTCATCTAGCGGTCGCACCGAGCACCGGCCCGCGCTGCTGAAGGCGCTGTCCCACATCCGCGACGGGGACATGCTGACCGTCCAGGAGGTCGACCGTCTCGGCCGCAACCTCCTCGGAGGACTGATCGTTGGTCTGCGTCTCCCGCCCCTCGTGCCCGGTACTTGTGCTCGACGCTTGGTTCTGATATCACGCTGTGGCAGACACTCAACCGACTGGTCGGTCGAGTCTCGGACAGAAAGGCCGCCAAATGAAGCTACTGAACGAGGGCCCCGTGGTCTCGGACCAGCAAGTCGCCGACTACCGAGCCAACGGATGGGCGAGGATTCCCGGGCTGATCCCCGTGGAGCAGGCGCTGGAGCTGAAAGCGCGCCTCGAACTGCTGCGGGCCCGCAGCGAGGAACTGACCCCGGACCCTGAGCGCATCCGCTCGCGCGGGCAGAAGCACATCGGAGCCGAACCGAGCCGCCGTCAGCATGTGATGTACGAGAACCCCGGCGACTACGACCACCTCTTCCACGCGGTCACCTACTCGCGGCGGATGGGAGAGACGGCGGCCCGATTCCTGGAGGCCGAGAGCGTCCGCTACCTCCGTTCAACGATCTTCGAGAAGGTCGCCGAGTCGGCGGGCAACGCCGCCACGAACCTGCACCAGGACTTCCCCTACCTGCCGGTCGACCGCTCCGGCACGATCACCATCTGGCTCGCGCTCTGCGAGGTGGCTCCGGACATGGGCCCGCTCCAGTTCGTCAGCGGCAGCCACACCTTCGGCTCACTGGGAAGAGACGCCCAGACGAACGTCCGCCCCGACTTCGTCGCGCAGCAGTACGCCAGACACGCGTGGCCGCTGACCGACCCTTCGGCGATGAAGCCGGGCGACGCGACCATTCACGCGGACCTCACCATCCACGGAGCGGCCCGCAACACGACCGACAGACCACGAACCGGGTTCGCGATGACCTACATGCGATCCGACGTCCTCTACACCGGTGCGCCCTGGCGCCACACCGACGCTCTGGGCCTTGAGCCGAACAAGCCGTTCGACCACGAGATGTTCCCAATCCTGACGTGACACCAGGACCTATCGCCCCTTCCACACCGGCGCTCGCTTCTCCGCGAAGGCTCGGGGGCCTTCGCGGGCGTCTTCGCTGGTGTACGCCTTGCGGAACAACCACTCGCTGGGTTCCCTGGCCATCGTCGGACCCAGGTCGGCGGCCAGCCCGACCATCCGCTTGCCGGCCCGGACGCTGAGCGGGGCGTTCGCCGCGATCTCTTCGGCCATCTGGAGCGCGGCATCGAGCACCTGGCCGTCCGGGACGATGGCGTTGGCCAGCCCGACCTCGTACGCCCTCCGCGCGCTCAGCGGCCGGCCGGTCAGCAGCAACTCCATCATGATGCGCTGCGGCACCATCGAGATGAGTGGCGTCGCCCAGGGAGCCCCACGCCCGCGCTTCGCCTCGGTGATCGCGAACGTGGCGCTCTCGCCGACGACGCACAGGTCACAGCTCTGCGCCAGGTAGAACCCTCCGGCCAGCGCCGGGCCCGCCACGGCGGCGATCGTCGGCTTCTCCAGTGCTCCGGTGCTGCCCGTGAGCTGCATCCACTCCGCGGGCACTTCGCCGAGCGCCGCGTCCGCCATCTCCTTCATGTCGCCACCGGCGCAGAAGACCGGCCCTTCCGCCGCGACCACCGCGCAGCGCAGCTCCTCGTCGGCCTCGAAGGCGTCGAAAGCCTCCCGCAACTGCTGTCGCATCGCGAAGTTCAGCGCGTTGCGCTTGTCAGCTCGGCGAAGAGTGATCACGCCAACGTGGGCGACGCGCTCCAAGGAAACCAACACGGTATGTCCTCCAGCGATCGATACTGAGCCGACTGGTCGGTCGGCTCCGCGATACCCTACTGCGTGGAGAACTCCTGCCTACGGGCACCCGACGGTGGTGACGCGTTGACGACCCCATCCAGCAGCCTCTTGACCCGGCCGATCGCTGCGGTTAAATTCAAGCCCAGGTTCCCGACCGACTAGTCGGTCGAACACCGGCTAGACGCTGGAGGCAGGGCATGAAGGTAGTTGTCGAACTCGCGGCAGAGCGGATCACCATCGCCGAGCCGGAGGATTTCCATAGCCTGTCGGTGACGGCGGTGGGGGACGGCGACGCTCGCGACCTGCTCCAGCGGGTGCTGACCGGCGAGGGGGCGGGCGAACTCCGCGACGGCCACGTGTGGCTCTCAGTCGGGTGGTTGGCGCGCCGGCTCGGTTTCCCCGCAGATCCGGGGTTCGACGCGATGATCGACTACGCGCGCTCAAGAGGCTGGTTCTCCGACTCGCCCGAGCAGGTGCGCGCGCACGTCGAATGGGAAACCGGCCATGCGGTCGTGCGTACCCTGCCCAACCGGGGGAGGACCGTCTCATCCCAGGAATACCGGCATGTTCTCGGCCACTTCGTCACCGGCGTGACGGTGGTGACCGCGATGTCCGGCGGGCAGCCGATCGGATTCACCTGCCAGTCGATGAGCGCCCTGTCCCTGGACCCGCCACTGATCCTGATCTGCCCCGGCAAGGGCTCCACCACCTGGCCCAGGATCGCGGCCGCGGGAACCTTCGCCGTCAACCTGCTCAGCGCCGAGCAGGGCTCCATCTGCTCCGCCTTCGCTCGCTCCGGCTCGGACAAGTTCGACGGAGTCGCCTGGAACCCCGGCGACCTGACCGGCGCGCCGGTCCTGGACGACGTCCTGGGCTGGCTCGAATGCGAGATCCAGGACATTCACGAAGGCGGGGACCACTGGATCGTCACGGCAAGGGTGCTGGACCTGGAGGCGCACCAGCGCAACCCCCTCACCTTCTTCCGCGGGCGTCTCAACGAGGCCCACGCCTACACAGGATGAAGAACATGTCGTATGTGCACCCGATGTGGCACCACTCGGTCCTCGCGCCGGAACACGCGCCGGCACCGGTCGTCCTGGAGCGCGCCGAAGGCGTCTACCTGTGGGACCGCGAAGGCAACAGGTACATCGACGGACTGGCGTCCTTCGGGGCCTGCATCGTCGGCCACGGCAGACCGGAGTTGGCGCAGGCCGCGTACGACCAGATGAGCAGCGGCGCCCACCTCGCCCCGGTCTTCGGCTGCACCAACGACGTTTCACGGCGGCTCGCCGAACGCCTCCTCGCCCTCACCGGACATTCCGGGGGCAGCGTGCGCTTCGCGACGAGCGGCTCAGAGGCCGTCGAGGCCGCCTTCCGTATCGCCCTCAACTACCACCTGAACAGGGGCGACACGGAGCGCCGGATCATCCTGGCCACCGAGGGCTCCTACCACGGCACGACCGTGGCCACCCTGGCCGCCGCCGGCCGCGGCGAGAACCGCCATTTCATGAGGGACCTCGACGACATGTTCGTCAGGCTCCCGGCGACTCCCCAACAGGAGGAGGCGGCCTCGGCCGAGTTCCTCGAAGCGCTGCGATCCACGATCGAGCGCGTCGGCCCCCACCGCATCGCGGCGTTCGTCGCCGAACCCATCCCGGTCAGCTTCGGCATCCGCATCCCGCACCACGACCACTGGCGCAAGGTCAAAGAACTCCTGCACGAGCACGGCATCCTCTACATCGCCGACGAGGTCCTCAACGGCTTCGGCCGGACCGGCGAACTCTTCGCGGAGCAGCACTTCGGCGTGACCGGCGACCTGATCACCATGAGCAAGGGACTGTCCTCCGGCTACTTCCCGATCAGCGCCTGCGTCGCGTCCGCCGCGGTGACGGCCGCCTTCGACGAGTACGGCGAACGCGCCCTGCGCCACATGGGCACCTACTCGGCCCACGCGGCGGGCTGCGCCGTGGCGATGCGCACCATCGACATCATCGAGGACGAGGCACTGGTCGAGAACGCCCGCATCCAGGGCGCTCGCGTGGGCGCGGGCCTGACCGCCCTGGCCGCCGAGTTCCCCGGCCGCGTACACCCCCCGACCGGCCTCGGGCTCTTCTGGACGGTCGTGCTGAACCCGGACGGCGACCGCCAACTCGCGCGAGAGGTGCTGGCGGAATGCCGCGCCCGCGGCATGATCACCCAGGCCAACGGCAATGTCCTCTACTTCTACCTGCCGCTCGTCGTGACCGCCGAAGAGGTGGACGAGTCACTGGTGATCCTGTCGGAGAGCTTCCGCGCGGTACTCAAGTAGCGGTGCTCAAGTAGGGCCTTTCAGTTGGTGCTCGCGATCCCCCGCTGAACGATGCTCCAGAACGCGTCCGCGATCTCCTCGGTCGTGTTGGGCCCTTCCGGCTGATACCAGTGGTACGCCCAGTTGCACATGCCCGAGATCGCGAGCGCCACGAGATGCGAGTCGACCTCCCGGAACTCGCCCGTCTCCTGCCCCTTGTTGATGGTCCTGGTCACCTCGTCCCAGAACCGCGCCCGCTTGACGTCGATCTCGTCGCGCTTGGCCCGGGACAGCTCCCGGTAGTGCTCGAAGAACACGCGGACGTGCCCCTTGTGCGTCTCCATCAGCGACAGGATGTCCCCGATCGTCGCCCGGATCTCGTCCGTGGGCGAGGCCGTCGCCGCTCTGGACGACTGCTTCTCCACCAGGAGATCGATGAACTCGTCGTGGATCGAGTGAAGGATCTCCTCCTTGCTCCGGAAGTAGTGGTAGATCGTCGGCTTCGCCATCTGAACCGCGCGAGCGATCTCGTCCATGGAGGTACGGGCGTAGCCCAGCTCGTCGAACAGCACCGCGGACTTGCTGACGATGTACTGCCGTCTGCGGTCTGCCGCCGCGGTCGGGCGGTGCGGTTTCTCGCCGGAGAGCTCGGCTGGGGGCATCTGCGTCCAATCTCGAGGCCGTAAGAGCCACCTTACTGAGGGTCCGCAGGCCGGCTCGACTCGTGGGTGATCTCGATCGCACCCGACCGGGAGAGCGCGGCGATCGCGTCATCCGTCATCCCGAGCACAGTACGGAGCACGAGAAGGGTGTGCTCACCGAGCAGGGGGCCTGGAGACCTGGCAGGAAATCGCATCTCCCCGAGCCGCCAGGGCACACTGAGGACGAGCTGTTCCCCCAGGTACCGGTGCGGCACCGGGGTGATCCGGGCGCGCGGATCCGACTGCACCTGCTCGAAGGTGCGCACGGCCGCCACGGGAATGCCGAGCGCCGCCAGCTTGACCTCCAGCTGTGCCCCCTCGCTCAAGGCGCAGGTCTCGTCGAGCGCGGCGGCGAACTCCGCGGGACCTGGCTCGCCGGACAGGCCGAGGAAGCCCGCGAGATCGCCGCGTTCGGTATCCGTCCTGGCTGTGAGGGCCAGCCACTCGTCCTCCCCGGCGCACCGCCAGGTCCCGTACGGCCAGAAGGCCCGGTGACCGTTCCCCGGCACGGCGAGCTCGGCACCCCCTTCCACCGCCGCCACGCCGACACGTTCCAGCGCGACCAGCGCCTCCGTCTGGGACAGGTCGACGTGACACCCCTCCCCGGTCTCCTCCAGGCGCAACAGAGCCCCCAGCAGCGAGACCAAGGCATGATCTGCCCCGTTCGGATCCCCCAGCGCGGGATTGAAGAGGCCGACCAGATCGTCGGCGGAGTAACCCACCATGGAGTCCAGACCGGCGAGCCCGGACATCACCGGGGCGTACCCGCCGAGCCCGCTCATCGGCCCGTCCTGACCGAGCAGCGACATGGACAGCATGACCAGCCGCGGATTCCGCCGGGCCAGGTCCTCGTACGCCAGCCCGCGCCGCCCCAGCACACCCGGTCGAAGGTTCTCCACGACGACGTCGACCCGCGCGGCCAGATCCCTGATCAGCGCGGCCCCTTCGGCGGTGGTGAAGTCCACGGCGATGGACTTCTTCGCATGATTGACCTGGTTGTAGTACGGCGTCGCCTCCAGCGGCGGCCCGGGCACGGTCGCGCCGTTGCGGATGGCCGGACCCCGCACCCGCGTCGGGTCCGGACGTCCACGGTTCTCGACCTTGATGACGTCGGCACCCAGATCGGCCAGCCCCGCCGTCACCATAGGCCCCGACCAGGCCCAGGACAGGTCGAGCACCCGCAGGCCGGCCAGCGGTGCCGCCGGGCTCGGCGACCACGATTCCAGGGCGACCCGCGCACCCTCCGCCGCGGCCTCCCGCGGCACCCGGATCCGCCACGGCGGGCCAGGCTCGCGGCGGCCGTCCGCTCCGGTGACGAAGAAGCCCCGATGCTCGAACTGCGGCAGGTTCATGGAGTCGCGCAACGACAGCACCGGCGCCATCGGGAAGCGGTGCCTGTCGCTGAGAGCGAAAGCCTCATCCCGGGTCAGGGTCGCGAACCACGCTTTGAGATGGACGTCGGCTTCGTCGGCGTGGAGCCGCGCCACCTCACGGGGGTCCTGGAACTTCTCGTCACGGCTCCACGACGGGTTGCCCATGGCTTCGAGCAGCCCCACCCAGTCCGAGTCGGTCCGGCACATGACCGACACCCAGCCGTCCGAGCACTCGAACATCGCGGCCGGGTACGAGCCCCCCGACATGCTGGCGCGCGCTCCGTCACGCGCCCAGGGCCGCTCGTACGGCAGGAAGTTGGAGGCGATCTGACCGGCGTAGTACGTCAGTACGTCCGTCGGCGACAACGACCAGCGCTGACCGCGCGTTCCGGATCGCCGCGCCAGGAGCAGCCCCAGCAGCGCCATCGCCGCGGCCTCGGTCCCGACGTGGTAGTAGGGCAGGTCCAGCGGAAGCGTGAGCGGCGCCATCCCCGGGTTCCCGATGGCCCAGGACATGCCCGCGGCGGCGCTCGCCGTGATGGCCGCGCCGTCGGCGCCCCCGGTGTCGATGTCGACCAGGATCGTCGTGTCCGGCTGCCTCGACGCGATGAGCGCCGCGAACTCCCGCACCCGCCGGTCGCAGGCGCTGTGCTGCGCTGCGTCGGTGATGACGACGTCGAACGACTCCTGGAGAAGCCCCGCCGGTTCCCTGATGATCTTGCCCCGGTGGATGGACGCGGTGAACCCGTCCAGGTTTTCGGGCGCGCAGTCCGCCAGCAGAGGCCCGTCCAGCCGGGTCACTCTGGCCCCGAGCTGCCGGGCGAGCAGGCCCGCGTAGGCGGCGGCCGGCGTCACCGAGATCTCCAGGACGTGCAGGCCGTCGAGAGGTTCGTGGGCAGGGCTCATGCCCGTTCCCCCGGGAACTCGAAGTCGAAGATACGCACCCGGTAGTCGTGGGACTTCAACCACGCGCTCAACCGGCGATGGGCAGGGTCCGACTTGTACGCCTCCAGGTCGTCCTGACCGCCGAACTCCAGGCTCAGGACGTACCCGGGACCGGGCTCCTCCGGCTTGGTGAAGAGAGCCGGTCCGATCCGGACCTGGCGGAGGCCGGGGATTTCCTGCCGCCAGGTGCTGACGATGGCGGTCATCTCGGCGGCGTCGCCGGGAGAGAAGGACTCGTCGAAGCCGAAGAACACTACGCGCTGGACACTCATGGGTCTGCTCTCGGGGGGTCGGGGTGGTCGTTCAGGAGGCCGGGGCGGGATCGGCCCTGTCCCAGCCGAGAAGCGACCGGAGCGTCCCGCCGTACAGCAGGGAGAGCGCGTCCGTGTCGAGGCCGGGGATGTGCGACAGGTAGTGCGTGCCCTCCCAGTACGAGTGCAGCCCGTTGGTACGGGTGAAGTCGCTGCCCCACATCACCCGATCCACCCCGTACGCGTCGAGGAGCCGGCGGATCGGATCCCACAGGTCGCGAAACGGGAAAAGCTCACTGGACAGGGAGGGTGCCCCGGTGAGTTTCAGGCTCACGTTGGGGATCTCCGCCAGCCCGAGCACGGCGTCGAGGTGCTCCCACGGCCGCTCCGGCCGGGCCGCGCCGAGCAGCGGCGGCGCCAGCCCCACACCGAGGTGGTCGATCATGAACCTGAGGTCGCCGTACTCGCGGAGCACGGCCACCAGGCGCGGGTCGACCGGGTGGGCGAGCGAGAAGGCGACCGCGAGGCCGAGCGCCCGGCAGGCGCCCAGCACACGGGTGAACTCGCCGCGCTCATGCCGGCCGGGCTCCCGCAGCCCGAGGATCCGCACCCCCAGCAGGCCGCGCCCGGCGTCGGCGGCGAGCTGGTCCTCGACGTCGCCGGCCAGGTGGTCGATCCAGCCGACGACCCCGAACTTGCGCGGGAACCGGGCGGCGGCGGTCAGTTCGAAGTCGCTCTGCTCGCCGTACACGCCGACGGGGGTCAGGATTCCGCCGTCGACGCCGACCTCCGCCATGGCGATCAGGACCGTCTCCGGGTCGGCCGACTGGCCGGCGTGGATGAGGAACTGGTTACGCCCGGAGGGCAGCTGGCCCGGCCGGTACTCCTTGACCCAGGGCCGGGTCGGATGGTCGGTCCGCCAGCAGTGGATCTGTGCGTCCAGGATCTCCAAGATTCCACTCCTCCGCTGGTCAGGAGACGAGCCGGGCAGGCGCTTCGACGGTCATCGAGCCCAGGAACTCGCCCAGGCCCTTGGCTTGGGCGTCCACCCGGGTGCTGGACGCGACGCCCTCCTCCAGCCACCCGTGGACTAGGAAGTTCATGGCGCGGAGCTTGGGGAAGACGTGCCGGTGCACGGTCAGGTCGCGCGCTTCGGTGAGAAGTTCCTTGAGCTTGTCCACGGTGAGGAAGGCGCGCAGCCACTCGAACGCGTCGTCCGTCTCCGCCCACACGCCGAGGTTGGCCAGGCCCGCCTTGTCGCCGGAGCGGGTGCCGATGAACGCGTCCAGCCGGGTCGAGACGACGGGGCCGGCCACGACGACCGGGGTGTCGTCCACGGGCTCGGTGTCCGGCGGGGGAAGCTCGGTTCCTGAGGCCGGCCAGGGGACGCCGATCCTGGTGCCGTCCGCCAGCACGATCGCCTGCTCGACGACCGCCTTCGGGATCAACGTCGGCCACTGCACCCCGAACAACCGCTCCTTCGCGGGGGGCGTGAACGTGTAGAAGCCGGGGATGCTGGAGGTGCCGAGCTGGGTGATCCGGTCGGAGAAGTTGACCCGCGAGACCCGGCCGCGGTCCTTGTCCTTGGCGTTGATGACGATGAACGCCGTGGACTCGTCGTAGCTGCCGGCCGTGGGCGTGACCGGGCCGATCCTGGTCCAGCGGAAGCCGTCGAAGGACTCCGGCGCGCCGACGGCCGCGGTGACCTGCTGCCGCAGCCAGGCCTCCTTCTGTTCGATCCGCCCGCCGGTGAGGCCGATGGTCACCTGGTTGCGGTAGCCGCCCTCGTACGCGAGCGAGAGCTTCAACTGAGCCGTCGGCGGCAACCCCTTGGTCGCCTTGACCAGCACACGGTCGGGGCCGACCCGCTCCAGCTCCGTCGAGGCCAGATCGGCGATGACGTCGGGATTGTGGTAGTACCTGCTCCCCACCTCGTAGAGCAGCTGAGCGGTCACGGTCCCGATGTCCACCACGCCGCCCGACCCGTGGGACTTGGTGATGACCGCGCTGCCGTCGGCCCTGATCTCGGCGATGGGCATGCCCGGCAGGCCCAGATCGGCGAAGTCGTCGAAGTTGGCGTAGTTGCCGCCCGTCGCCTGGCAGCCGCATTCGATGACATGCCCGGCCACCAGCGCGCCGGCCAGGGCGTCCCAGTCGTCGGCCGCCCAGTCGAACTTCCAGGCCGCGGCGCCGATGACCAGGGCGGCGTCGGTGACGCGGGGGCAGATGACGATGTCCGCGCCCTGGCGCAGCGCTGCCACGATCGGCCAGGCGCCGAGGTAGGCGTTGGCGGTCAGCACGGGCTGTTTGTCGATGTCCAGGATCTCGCCGGTGTCGATGTTGGCGAACGTGGCGCCCGCCTCCCGGAGCTCGGTCAGGCTGTCGATCTGGTTGTCGCCGCTCACCGCGATGATGTCGAGGTCGATCCCGAGCTCCGCGGTCAGCTCCCGCAGCCGAGTCGCGCACGCCTCCGGTTCGAGACCGCCGGCGTTGGTGACGAGCTTGATGCCGCGCGCCTTGATGTCGGCCAGGTTGTCGCGGACCTGGTGGAGGAAGCCTTCGGCGTACCCCACGCCGCCGCGCATCTGGTTCTTCCGCAGCACCAGCATCGTCAGCTCGGCGAGGTAGTCGCCGGTCAGGACCTCGCAGTCGCTCGCGATGAGCTCCTGGACGGCGGTGTGGCGGTCGCCGTAGTAGGCGGAGAACTGGCCGACGCGGAGCGCGTTCTGGTCGCGCGAAGTCATGAGGCGATCCCTTCGGGTCTGTGCTCAGAGATGCCGATCGGCGACCGGTTCAGTCGAGCGAATCAGCTCGTGCGCGAGCGGACCTAGCCCTAGGCAACCAACGCGAAACAAGTTTCGTCAAGATACTCGGCGAAATTGTCGACACTATTGACCGACCAAAATTTCGGCGTTACGTTGTGCCAACCGTAGACCGTTCGGTAGTTGTGAGCGCCCGCTCCCACCTACGCCAGCGGGGCTGGCAGAGCCTACAGAAACCGGGACGAACCGATGGAACCTTTCACTCATCTGGAGCAGAACAAGGACCTGCGCGCCGCTGTGAAGCAGCTGTGCGGCCGGTTCGACCTCGAGTACTGGGACAGCTGCGACAAGGAGCACCGGTTCCCGGAGGAGTTCTTCAACGCCTTCGCCGAGGCCGGCTTCCTGGGCACCACCATCCCCGAGGAGTACGGCGGCGGGGGCGGCACCATGCGCGACCTCATCGCCATCCTGGAGGAGGTGGGGGCGTCAGGCGGCGCCCTCAACGCCTGTAGCACCGTGCACACGCCGCTGCTCTGCGTCCCCACCCTGCTCAAGTACGGCACCGAGGAGCAGCGCAAGTCCTTCTTGCCCCGGATCGCGGCGGGCGACCTGTTCGTGACGTTCGGCGTGACCGAGCCCGACGCCGGCACGGACACGACGCAGACCTCCACCCGCGCGACGCCCACGGAGGGCGGCTACCTGGTCAACGGAACCAAGGTCTGGAACACCGGCGCCCTCCGGGGACAGAAGATCCTCCTCCTGGCCCGCACCTCGACCCCGGAGGCGCACCAGCGCAAGGGTGAGGGACTCACGCTCTTCCTCACCGACCTCCACGCGGACACCACCGACATCCGGACCATCCCGAAAATCGGCCGCAACGCGCTCGCCTCCTGCGAGGTCTTCTTCCACGACCACTTCGTCCCCGACACCGACGTCGTGGGCCAGGTCGGCCTGGGCTTCTACCATCTCCTGGACAGCCTCAACGGCGAGCGGCTCTACCTGGCCGGCGAGGCGCTCGGACTCGCTCGCTGGGCGTTGGAGAACGCGTCCAGATACGCGCAGGAACGCACCGTGTTCGGGCGGCCCATCGGCAAGAACCAGGGTGTCCAGCATCCCCTGGCCGCCGCCTATCTCGACGTGCTCGCCGCCGGCCTGGTCGTCTACCGGGCCGTGGAGGACTACGAAACGCACGGCGCAGCCAAGATCGGGCTGGTCGCGAACGCCGCCAAGCTGCTCGCCACCGAGGCCTCGTTCAAAGCGCACGACGCGGCGATGCAGGTGTTCGGCGGGTACTCCTTCGCCCGCGAATACCACATCGGCAGGCACTGGATCGAGTCACGACTCCAGCGCATCGCGCCGGTCAACAACGAGATGGTCCTCAACTACGTCGCCGAGCGCGCGCTCGGCCTTGCGCGCAGCTACTGATAGGACAGATAACAGATGGCATACTTCGGCCCTCCGATGAAGTTCGGTATCTTTCTCGGCCCCTGGCACAAGGTCGGCATGAACCCGACGCTCGCGCTCCAGCGCGACCTCGAACTGATCGAGCTGCTGGACCGCCTCGGCTTCGACGAGGCGTGGTACGGCGAGCACCACTCCGGAGGCGTTGAGATCCTGGCCTCGCCCGAGCTGATGATCGCCGCCGCCGCCCAGCGCACCCGGCGCATCAAGCTCGGCACGGGCGTGGCCTCGCTGCCGTACCATCAGCCGTTCATGCTGGCCGACCGTATTCTGCAGCTCGACCATCTGACCCGCGGCCGCATGATGTTCGGTGTGGGGCCGGGCCAGCTGCTGAAGGACGCCCGGATGATGGGCATCGAGACCTCGACCCAGCGGGAGCGCATGGAGGAGGCACTGCAGGTGATCCTGCGCCTCTTCAAGGGCGAGACGGTCACCCACAAGTCCGACTGGTTCGAGTTGCGGGACGCCGTGCTGCAGATGAAGCCGTACTCGGACTTCGACGTCGCGGTGACCGCGGCCGTCTCGCCGTCCGGGCCGAAGCTGGCCGGACGGCTGGGCACCGGCATGTTGTCGCTGGCGGCCACCGACCCCGTCGGCGTCGAGCGTCTCGGCCAGCACTGGGACATCGTGCAGACCGAGGCCAAGGAGCACGGCCAGGTCATCGACCGCTCGTCGTGGCGCCTGGTCGGCCCCATGCACATCGCCGAAACTCTGGAGCAGGCCAAGAAGGACGTCGAGTACGGTCTCCTGTGGATCACGCAGTACCTACGCCACATCTCGCCTCACTCGCGGGGCACCTACGACAACCTGGACAAGCTGGTCGACGACATGAACGAGTCGGGCGCCGGCGTCATCGGCACTCCCGAGATGGCCATCGCGCAGCTGGAACGCCTCGACGAGAAGTCGGGCGGCTTCGGCACCTACCTGATCCAGGGCTTCAACGCGGCGCGGTGGCCGGCCACGCAGCGCAGCTACGAACTGTTCGCCGAGGAGGTCATCCCGCACTTCACCGGCCAGCTCGACGTGGTGCGGGCCAGCTACGACGCGGTCGTCGCGAGCGGCACCGAGGCCGCCGAGGTCACCGCGCGGGCCCAGGCGGACGCGACCGCGGCCTACCGCCAGGAGCGGGCCGGCCGCCAGGGCTGAACTCCCCCCAACGGATCAACGGAGCAGCAGATGACGACAGAAATCGACGGGGTCGCAAGCCTGGACCTCGGTAGTGTTGAACGCGCCGTGCAGGCTCTTCGAGCTCTCATCGCCGGTCGTAAGCTGCTCCCCGGCGAGCAGTTGAAGCAAGAGGACCTCTCGCGCCTGACGCAGACCAGCCGAGGCACCCTCCGGGAGGCTCTCCAGGTGCTCGCCGTGGAGCGCCTGGTCTCCTACACCCGCAACCGCGGCTACACGGTCGCCAAGTTCGAGGCCGACGAGATGCGGCAGCTGTACGAGCTCCGCGACTTCGCCGAGCAACGGCTGCTGGAGTCGATCCCGACGACGGTCGGCGACGACGACATCGCCGTCCTGGTGGAGATCAACGACCAGATCAAGGCGTCCCTCGACCAGCCGCACGCGATTCTCACGCTCAACGACGAATTTCACCTCAAGATGTTCGAGCTCTCTCCGCTACAGATCATTGCCGAGGAAACGCGGCGCTGGTGGCACATGTCGACCGCCTACCGGGCCCTGTCGGTGACCACGTCGCCCGACCGGTCCCGGATCGCCTCGGACCACGACAGAATGATCGACGCTCTGAGGCGGGGTGACACCGCCGGTCTCGTGGCCATCGGCTACGAGCACAGGCACGACTCCCTGTACCGAATCATCCCCGCCATCAGCTGAAGCGCATGAGCACTTCACCGTGAGTATGGCACTGCCAGAGAACCAGACCGACTGGTCGGACGATCTCATCTCCGCAGTCCAACCAAGGGTGCAAACCGCATGGATATCTTGATACAGACGGTGTTCAACGGCGTCGTCGCGAGCGCTGTCTACTTCTTGATCGCAGCTGGGATCACGTTCGTCTTCGGGCTCACCAAGCTGATCAATTTCGCGCATGGCCAGTTCTTCGTGCTGGCGATGTTCGTCGCGTACGAGCTGACCCGCCTGGGCCTGAACTTCTTCGTGGCGGCGGCGGCCGCGATCGTCGTCGGGGCGCTCCTCGGGTACCTGAGCGAGCGGCTGCTCTTCCGGTTCACGTCGGCGAATCCGTACAACGGCCTGATCGTCGGCCTGGGCCTGCTGCTCGTCCTGGAAGCGGTGGCGCTCAAGATCTGGGGAGGTTTCCCGGTCCGGGTGCCGGCCTCGTTCAGCGGGGGTTTCGGGGTCGGGTCCTCCTTCTTCTCCTACAACCGCATCACCGTGCTGGCCATCGCGGTGGCGCTGGCCGCGGTGCTGTTCCGGCTGCTGAAGTCGTCCCGTCTTGGGCAGCAACTCCAGGCGGCCCACGAGAACCCGGTGGCGGCGGCGCACGTCGGCATCAACGTCGGCCGGATGGTCACCTACGCGTTCATCGTCGGCTCGGGGCTCGCGGGCCTGGGCGGCGTGCTGCTCGGAACGCTCCAGCCGATGAGCGCCTTCGACGGGCACGGCCTGATCATCAAGGGTTTCGCCGTGGCGCTGCTCGGCGGGCTCGGCAACCTGTCGGGCGCCATGAAGGCGAGCGTGCTCTACGGCGTCGGCGAGACGCTGGTCGCGTCCTACCTGATCCCGGACTTCGTCCCGATCTTCACCTACGGCGTCATCATCGTCGTGCTGGTGTTCCGGCCGGGCGGGCTGTTCGAGAAGGGGCAGGGGAGCGAGCAGACCTTCTCCCGCAACTCGATCGGGCGGATCCATCGGCAGCGCGACCTCACCCGCGGGGAGCGGCTGACCGTCCTGCTGGTCGCCCTGGCATGCGCTCCGATGCTGTTCGAACTCGCGCCCGACTCGCACGCGCAGGCGCTGCTCGTGGTCGCCGCCCTCTACGCCGTCCAGGTCTACGCGCTGTCCTACGTGTACGAGACCACCGGCATCCTGTCCATCGCCCAGGCCGGGCTGATGCTGGTCGGCGCGTACACGGGCGGCGTTCTGGCCATGCACCTCGGGCTCGGCTTCTGGTGGGCGCTGCTGGTCGCCGTCCCCGTGACGGCACTGTTCGGCGGGGCCCTGGGATTCATCGTCGCCCGGTGCACCGGCCACTACCTGCTGCTGACCACCCTCGCGTTCAGCGCGCTCCTCTACCAGGTGGCGTTGACCGCGCAGAGCCTGACGAACGGCGACAACGGCATCATCCTCGCCCAGGAGCTGCCCTCGTTCGGCCCGTTCGGGTTCGAGTCGCTCCGGGAGCAGTTCTACGTCATCGCGGTCGCGGCGGCGCTCGCCGTCGGCGGGCTCGCCATACTGCGCAGGACGCGGTATGGACGCCAGCTCCTGGCCATCCGCGAGAACGAGAGCCTCGCCCGTTCTCTCGGACTCCGGGTGGGCTTCCTGAAGACCACGATCTTCGCCCTCAGCGGCGTGGTGTCCGCGGTCGGCGGGGTGCTCTACCTCTACTCGCAGCGCGTCATCGCGCCCGCGTCCTTCGAGACGGCACTGAGCATCGAGATCGTGATCATGCTCGTGCTGGGCGGCCGGGGACTGCTCGGCCCCGCCATCGGAGCGGTGGTGTTCGTGGTCGTGCCGGAA
Organism: Acrocarpospora macrocephala; assembly: GCF_009687865.1. Taxonomy (GTDB): domain Bacteria; phylum Actinomycetota; class Actinomycetes; order Streptosporangiales; family Streptosporangiaceae; genus Acrocarpospora; species Acrocarpospora macrocephala. The sequence goes on along the minus strand of NZ_BLAE01000064.1, from coordinate 56,869 downwards.
CTGCTCGGCCTGACCCCCATCGACCAGCAGCTGGTGTTCGGCGCCGGGCTCATCGCGGTGATCCTGCTGAGCCCGGACGGGTTCGTCCCCACCTTTCGCGCCGGCTACAACCGGCTGGTCCGGATGATCAGCCGCCGACCGGCGGAAACGTACAACATCGTCGATCCGGCCCCCCAGGTCGCGCCCCAGAAGGAGGTCGTGTGATGAGCGACGGAACACCGCTGCTCGAAGCTACCGGGCTCACCATGCACTACGGTGCCGTCAAGGCGTGCACCGACCTGGACGTCCAGATCAGGGGCGGCGAGATCCTGGGCATCATCGGCCCGAACGGATCGGGCAAGAGCACGCTCCTGAAGATGCTGGCCGGGCACCTGCGGCCCACCGCGGGCTCGATCCGCCTGCGCGGCTCGGACGTCACCCGGTGGAAGACCGACCGGCTGGCCCGCGCGGGACTGGTCATGACCTCGCAGAACCAGATGGTGTTCGGCGGTGTGTCCGTCCGCGAGGCGTTGCAGATCGGCGAAGCCTGCCGCCGCGACACCCGGAACGCCGGCCTCACCACCGCCCAGATCGTCGAGATGCTGCACCTCGGCGAGGTCCTCGACGACACCGTCGAAGAGCTGCCCCTCGGCTACCTGCGGCGGGTGGGCATCGCGCTCGCCATCGGGGTGCAGCCCGACATCCTGCTCCTCGACGAGCCCGCCGCGGGACTCAACGACGAGGAGACCGAGTCGCTGCGGGAGCTGATCCTGCGGCTCAGGGAAGCGGGTCTGACGGTGGGGATCGTCGACCACGACATGACGCTCATGGTGGCGCTGTGCGATCGCGTCATCGTGCTGGACGTCGGCCAGATCCTCGCCCAGGGCGAGCCGCACGACGTCATCAAGGATCCGGCGGTCATCGACGCCTACCTCGGTTCACCGCTCTCCTTCGACGCTGAGGAGGCCTCGTGACGGGCTCTCTCGAAATCGACTCCGTCTGGTCCGGCTACGGGGAGGCCATGGCGCTCAAGGGCGCCAGCCTCTCGGTGGAGCCCGGCTCGGTCGTCGCCCTGCTCGGGGCGAACGGCGCCGGGAAGAGCACGATGCTACGGACGATCACCGGGCAGGTCCGGCCCCGCAAGGGCAAGGTCCGGTTCGACGGGGAGGACCTCGTGGGGCTCCGCCCTGACCAGACCCTGGACCGGGGCATCGCCCACGTTCTGGAGGGCCGGCAGGTCTTCGCCACGATGACCGTACGGCAGAACCTGGAGCTCGGCGCGACCAAACGCGGCAGAGCCGAATGCGCCGAATCCATTGAGATGCTCTTCGAGCGGTTTCCGATCCTCCAGGAGAAGGAAGGCCAGCGCGCGGGACAACTCTCCGGGGGCCAGCAGCAGATGGTCGCCATCTCCCGCGCCTTCATGTCCCGCCCCCGTCTGCTCCTCCTCGACGAGCCATCCCTCGGCCTGGCCCCGGTGATGCTGCCCATCGTGGTGGAACTCGTGAACTGGGCACGTTCGGTGCTCGGCGCGTCGGTACTCATCGTCGAGCAGTACACGTCGCTGGCCCTGCGGGTCGCCTCATACGGCTACCTGCTCAAGAACGGCAGCATCGTGTTCGAGGGGAGGAGTGACGAGCTCAGCGCCGGGGACGCGCTGAAGAACGCCTACCTGAGCCACTGAATTGCGGCCCAGTCAACGGTCTCGGGGGTCTGAACAACCAAGTAAGTGAAAGAAGGAAGAGCAGTGCTGCGATTCGGGAAACTGGCCATTGCGGCCGCGGCGGGGAGCCTGGTGCTCTCTGCTTGTGGGACGAACAGCGACGAAGCCGCCTCCGGTGGCGACGTCATCCGAGTGGGAATTCTTGTGTCCCAGACCGGTCTGCAGGCGGCTGCCGGCAAGACCCACGTCGCGAGCGCCCAGCTCGGCGTCGACAAGGTGAACCAGGCCGGCGGCGTCGACGTCGGCGGCAAGAAGTACAAGCTGGAGCTCGTGGCCGGCGACGCCGCGACCGATCCCGCCAAGGCGAGCGCCGCCGCGCAGACCCTGCTGCGCGATGAGGGCGTGAAGTTCCTGCTGGGCACCGGCGACACCCCGACGCTGCTGGCGATCGAGCCGCTGCTCGTCAAGCAGAACATCCTGTGGATCGGCGGGTCGACCTACCTGGCCGGGCGGCTGGAGGAGACCAAGGCCTCGACCGGCTACGAGAACACGTTCGCGACCAATCCCAGCGCCGCGACGGCCTACTCGGCCGGGGTCAAGGGCGCCCTGCGCTTCATGCCCGAGCTCAAGACCGCCGCGGTCCTGTGGCCGGCCGGGTCCTCGCTCGACCCCTTCGCCAAGATGATCGAGACCTCCTTCGAGGAGCAGGGCATCAAGGTCGTCGACACGGTGCGATTCGACCCCGCCACGCAGGACTTCAGCGCCGTGATCACCCGCCTCAAGTCGAAGTCGCCGGACATCGTCTTCACGGGCACGTCGACGCCGTCGGTCTCCGCCATCGCCTCGCAGGCGGTGGACCTCGGCTCGCCGTTCAAGGCGATCATCGCCCAGGGCGTCACCTCCGGGATCGGCATGACCGGGGACAACGGCAACCCGCTGCCGTTCCCGTTCATGTACCTGGTCAACCGGGGCATCGACCCCAACGTGGGCACGCCGCAGGTCGAACAGTTCTACAAGGACTTCGCGGCGTCGAACGGCGGCCAGGAAGTCGCCAAGGACGCCACCCAGTACGCCTCGGAGTTCACCTCCCCGGTCCAGCTCCTCGCCGCCGCGATCCAGCAGGCCGGTACGGTCGACGACATCCCCGCCATCACGAAGGCGCTCGCCGGCGGCCTCAAGGTGGAGGCCCCGACCGGCGAGGCCGGCTTCAACGCGACGACGCACGTGCTCGAAGCGCCGATCGCGGTCTGCCGGGTCCTGGCGGGCAAGGGCAGCTGCGAAGCCATCGAAACCGCCAAGTAACGAACCCCCGCGGCCGGGTCGCGGACGAGCCTGCCCTCGTCCGCGGCGCGGCGGCCCGAATGGAGGGTCGGACGATGTCCATCGTCATCACCGGCGCCGCGAGCGGCATCGGCCGGGCGGTCGCCGAGCTCGCCGCCCGCCCCGGGGCCGAGCTCGTCCTGGCCGACCGGGACGCGGCCCGGCTCGACGAGACCGCGGAGCTCGTCCGCGCCCGGGGCGCCCGTGCGCTGCCCCTGGTCGTGGATCTGGCGACGCCCGAGGCGGCCGACGAGATCGTCGCCGCGGCGGCCGAAGAGTACGGGGCCATCGCCGCCGTGGTCAGCAACGCCGGCCTGATCGTCGGCGCGCCGCTCGCCGAGATGAGCGCCGATTCGTTCGATCTGTCCTTCGCCGTCAACGCCCGAGCCACCTGGCTGCTCGGCCGGGCGGCGTACCCCCTGCTCAAACGGAGTCGCGGCGCGCTCGTCGCCACCGCCTCGATGGCGGCCACGCATCCTACCCCCGGCACGGGCGCGTATTCGGCGAGCAAGGCGGCCGTGGTCATGCTCGTCAAGCAGATGGCGCTGGAGTGGGGGCCGGACGGGATCCGCTGCAACACGGTCTCGCCGGGGCCCACCCTGAGCGGCATGACCAAGGATGTCTTCGCCGACCTGGAGAGCTTTGAGCAGCGGGCGAACCGCGAGGCCCGCGAGGCCCACATTCCCCTGAGGAGAGTCGGAACCGCCGAGGACGTCGCCCGCGCGGTGCTGTTCCTCGCGGGCGACGACGCACGGCACATCACGGGCGTCGACCTCATGGTCGACGGTGGCCTGTCGACGGCCCTGATGCCGGCGGTCGGCGGTGGCACTGGCCACCCGGCGACGATGCGCGAACAGAGCGCCTGACGTGCCGAGCCGGACCGCTACCAGCTTCCGGTCCAGGACCATCAGGTACCAGTGGAGACGAGGGGAATGAGCACCCGGCCGATCACCACGCGGGAGATCCAGCTGGTCGCGTATCCCGACGGGCTTCCCGCCGAGAGCGACTTCGCTGTCGTCGAACGTGACCTGCCCGCGCTGCGGGACGGACAGCTGCTGGTCGGCAATCGGTGGGTGTCGATCGACCCGGCGCAACGGGTGCGGATGAATCCGGCCGCGGCCGGATATCTGCCGGCGTTCGCGCTCGGTGCCGTACCAGCGAGCTGGGCGGTCGGGATGGTCCTGGAGTCGCGCCTGGCCGGTTTCGAGGTCGGCGATCTCGTGCTCCACAACGCGGGCTGGCAGGAGCACTCGATCGTGAGCCTGGCGGGCGGCCGGAAGCCGCGCGTGGTCGTGCCCTCCGGCCGGATCCGGGAGGTCGACTTCCTCGGGCCCATGGGATGGCCGGGGTTGACCGCGTATGCCGGGCTCTTCGATGTCGGTGAACTCCGTCCGGGTGAGACCGTGTTCGTGTCCGGCGCGGTCGGCGGCGTGGGCAGCCTGGTCGTGCAGCTGGCGCGCCGGGCCGGAGCCCGCGTGATCGCCAGCGTGGGGAGCCGGGAGAAGGCCCGGTTCGCAGTCGAGGACCTGGGGGCTCACGAGGCGATCTGTTACCGCGACGGGGACATCCGGGATCTGCTGCCGGCCGTGGCGACGAAGGGGGTGGACGTGTACTTCGACAATGTCGGCGGTGACCATCTGGAGGCGGCCATCAGCGTGATGCGGCCCGGGGGAAGGGTCGCACTCTGCGGAGCCGTCTCCTCCTACAACTCGGCGGGGACACCGGGGCCGTCCAACCTGTTCCTGGCGACCGCCAAGGGCTTGACCCTGCGCGGCTTCCTGGCCTGGATGTACGAGCACCGGTTCGAACGGTCGAACGCCTACTTCGGTGGGCTCATCGATGAGGGCGGGCTCGTCTCGCCGCACACGATCATCGAGGGCCTGGACGACCTCGCGGGCGGCTTCATCGGCATGCTGAAGGGTTCCAACGTGGGCAAGGCGGTCGTTCGCGTCGGCTGACTCAGCTCGTGAGCACCGTGACGGATTCGGACACCGGGTCCGCCGGAATGAGGATCGCATGCATGCCGATGACGAGCCGTACCCGCTGAGAGAGCGTGTCCGGACTCGCGTACGAGGAACAGGAAGCAGCGCTCGGGGTCGGTTGCATCGCGGCACCGGTGTTCTCCGGCGCCGTGCCTGTCGCGGCGCTGTCGGTGGCGGTCCCGCGCGAACGGTTCCGGCCGACCCACCTGGCCCCGGCGGTGCGAACGGCCGCGCTCGGCCTGTCACGCACGCTGCGTCAGCTCCTGGAATATGATTCCGCGCAATGTCCAAGCGCGGAGGGTCAGAGACCCGGAGCCCGGAAAGCAGCGTCGAAAAGCAGCGCTCCCTGCTCGTACGGCTCTCGCCGGGCCTGCTCGGAGTGCTGCTCGGCGCGCTCGCTCTCGGCCCCGCTCTGGGCCCGGGGTTCGCCCTCCGGTACGACATGGTCTTCGTCCCGGATCCACCCATATTTCGTGATTTAGGGGGATTTCCTAGGGCGGTTCCCAGCGATCTGGTCGTGGCCGTGTTGTCGTACCCGATTCCGGCCATGGTGGTGCAGAAGCTGATCCTGGTCGGGATCTTCCTGCTGGCCGCGACCGGAGCGGCGGCGCTGATGCCCGCCGACCGGACGGCCGCCCGCCTGGTGGCCGCGGCCTTCTACGCCTGGAACCTGTACCTGGCCCAGCGGCTGCTGCTCGGCCAGTGGGCGCTCCTGCTGGGCTACGCCGGACTGCCGTGGGCCGTCCGCGCCGCCGCCCAAGGCGGGGTACGGCGGTTCGCGATCGCCCTGATTCCCGCGGCCGTGGGCGGATTCCAGGCCATGCTGGTCACCCTCCTCGCCGTGCTTCCGGTCACCGCCCGGCGCGCCGAGCGGTGGCGCGCGATCGGCGTCACCGGTACGGTCGCCGCCGTGCTCAGCCTGCCGTGGCTGATCCCGGCCCTGCGCTCGGGCGCGGCCACCGATCCGGCCGGGGTGGACGCCTTCGCCGCCCGCGCGGACGGCCCCTTCGGCGTCGTCGGCAGCCTGCTCTCGCTGGGCGGCATCTGGAACGCCGAGGCGGGCGTGCCGGGCCAGGGCTTCTGGGCGTCGGCGACCATCCGCCTCCTCGTCTCGGCCGTCGCCGTCTGGGGTTTCGTCCGGCTGCTCCGGCACGGCCGGCGCGATCCGGCGCTGTTCGGGCTCGCCGTGGCCGCCCTGCTCGGGCTGGCGATCGCCTGCCTCGGGGCTTTCGTGCCGGCGGTGCCGAAAGGCCTGATCAGCTGGTGGCCGGGCTTCGGGCCGCTCCGGGATGGGCAGGTGTACCTGGCGCCGCTGGCCCTGGTTCTGGCCCTCGGTCTCGCGTCGTTCGCCCGCGGCAGGATCGGCCTGGCGGCGGTCGCGGTGCCCGTGCTGGTGTTGCCGACACTGGCGATCGGGGCGTTCGGGCGGCTGGCGGCGGTCGACTATCCGGCCGAATGGCGGCAGGTGCAGCGGATCGTCAACGCGGATCCAGCGCCGGGCGCGCTGGTGTCGTTGCCGTGGCGGGCGCACCGGGTGTTCCGGTGGACGGGCGGCCGGGTCATCCTCGACCCGGCGACCAAGCTCTTCGCCCGCCGGGTGATCTGGAACGACACGCTGGTGGTCGAATCGCGGGAGCACGGGCCGATCCGGGTCACCGCCGAGGACCCGCTGACGCGCCGGGTGGGCGCGCTGCTCGCCGGGCCGGGACCGGCCGGGGCCCGGCTGGCCGCCGCCGGGATCCGCTACGTCCTCATCAGCGACGGCAACGAGAACGAGTTCCTGTTGAAGCTCCAGGATGCGACCCCGATTTTCCGTGGCGAGGGACTCCTCCTGCTGCGCCTGTGACTAGCAATGACACGAAATTTCGGGACATACCCAGCGGTAACTTTCTTTATCACGGTTTGGGGAAGGTCTCTGGCTATTACCTGGATCACGTTCTACTCTCGGCACACTGCGCGGCAACCCGCAGAAGGGAGAAGCCGGTGTTGAAGGTGCTCGTGGCTGTGGCGATCGGGGCTGTGCTCGCGGGCGTCGCCTCGGTGGCCGTCATCAATGTCGCCTCGCCAAGCTTGCAGCCGCCGGACAGGCCCCTCTACAACTACGGCACCCGCTGACCTTTCCCGTCCGCGCCGGAGATCCCCTTCAGGTCTGACCTTGGCGTGAGCCATGCCCGAAAGCACCGCTCCGGGAGGAGACGTTGTGGTACAAAACATGAGCAAGGCTCATATTAACCCTGGTTTATCGGGCGCTAGGGTGGCCATCCTGAACTTCCGCGAACCGCTGCAGTCCGTCGCGGGCGGCGCCGAGGAGTACGCCTGGCGGGTCGCCAGGCACCTGAGCGCCGCGGGCGCCCAGGTCTGGTTCGTCACCGCCCGCGAACCCGACCAGCCCAGATCCGAGGTACGGCACGGCGTCACGTTGCGCCGGATGGGCAACCGCTACACCCTCTACCCGCTCGCCGCGCTCTGGTTGCTGCTCCGCCGCCGCCGGCTCGACCTGGTCGTCGACTGCATGAACGGCATCCCGTTCTTCGCCCCCGCCGTGCTGCCCCGCCGTACCCCGGTGATCTCGCTCATCCACCACGTGCACGGCCGGCAGTTCTGGTCGTTCTTCCCGCCGTGGCTGGCGCGGATCGGATGTTTCGTCGAAGGGCCGGTGGCGCGGCGGCTCTACCGCCGGTGCCGGACGGTCACCGTGTCCGAATCGTCGATGCGCGACCTGCGCGAGCGGCTCGGCTGGACCGCGCCGATCCAGGTCATCCCGAACGGGGGCGCGACCGTCGGCGAGGGCGTGCGGCCCGATCCGGCGCTCGGCGAACCCGCGCTGGTCTTTCTGGGGCGGCTGGTCGGGCACAAGCGGGTGGCGCGCGTGGTCGAGCTGGCCGACCTGCTCGCCGACCGGTGGCCGGGGCTGCGGGTGCACGTCATCGGCCGGGGGCCGGAGTTCGAACCGCTCGCCCAAATGGTGGAAGCCCGCCGATTATCCGGAAAAGTCGTCTTGCATGGCCATCTGCCGGAAGAGGCGAAGATCCGCCTGCTCGGCGCGGCGACCCTGCACGTCACCGCCTCCGAATTCGAGGGCTGGGGCCTCACCGTGATCGAGGCCGCCGCCCTCGGCGTCCCGACCGTCGCGTACGGCGTGGCGGGCTTACGCGACTCCGTCCGGGACGGCGTGACAGGCTGGCTCGCGGCCGAAGGGGAACACCTGGCCGACGTGGTGGCCCGCGCGCTGAAGGAACTTTCCGAACCGTCGGCCCGGGCCGAGATCGGCGCCGCCTGCCGCGCCTGGGCGGGGGAGTTCACCTGGGAACGTACGGTCACCCTCATGGCGACCCTCGTCGAATCGGAACTGGCCGCGCGTTTCACGCCCGCGATCGTCCCCGAATCCCGGGTATCTCCGGAAATTTCATGATCTATCGGCGGCGCAGCACGAGCACCAGGTTCCAGGTCACGAACTCGCGAACCCCCGGAACTCTGGTCACCCACCACGCCCAGGATGGCAGGTACCGGGGCAGCACCGCGACCACGTCCGCCTGGGTCTGCCGCCGCGTCCAGCGGATCGCGGACGCGATCGACACCCCGAACATGCTCTCGCCGTACACGTTCTTGGGCGGCCGCCCATGACGGCGCTGGTAGCGGCGCGCGGCGCGATGCCCGCCCAGGTAGTGCCACGGCGAGGTCTCGTGCCCGCCCCACGGCGACAGCCAATTGGTGAACGACAGGTACACCAGCCCGCCCGGCCGGGTCACCCGCACCATCTCCCCGGCCATCAGGTACGGATCCGGAACGTGTTCCAGCACGTTGGACGAGAAGCAGACGTCCACCGTCCCGCTCCGCAGCGGCAGCCGCAACGCGCTGCCCAGGACGGATCCCGCCGGCATGACCCCGTTCCGCGCGGTCATCTCCCCGGCGTCCACGTCCACGCAGACGATCCGCGCCCCCGCGCCCCGCAACGCCTCGGCGAAATATCCGGCACCGCCCCCGACGTCCACCACGAGCTGCCCGTCCAGCGGGACGAAGGCACTCAGCTGGGCGACCGTGTCCCGCGCGAGCAGGCCGTAGAAGAACTCCGGATCGCTTTGCTCCTTGCGGAACGCGGCGAACAGCCGTACCGACCGGGCGAGGTCGGCGCGGAAGGGCGGGATGTCCACGGCGGGCAGCTTACTGGTACCTGTTTCAGGCGCCGATGGGCGTTCCGTCACAATTCGGGGAACGACCTGGCTCTTGACTGGAACGAGTTCTAGCCTCGGGGCTACTCGCGCGCGACTCGGAGGAGATTCTTGATCGTTCCGGAGCAGGCCGACTCCCGGTTCCGCCGCCGGTCGCGCCTGCTCGCCTCCTGCCTCGCGCTCTTCGTGATCGCCTTCTCGGTCGCCCCCGAGAGGATCATCTCGGAGACCAAGCTGGACATGCCGATCAATCCATGGGGTTTCCTGACCCGGGCCCTCACCCTCTGGGACAGCACCCATTTCGGATATATCCAGAACCAGGCCTACGGCTACCTCTTCCCGATGGGCCCCTTCTACGTGGCCGGCACCGAGCTCGGCCTGCCGCCATGGGTGCTGCAACGCCTCTGGATGGCCCTGGTCCTCAGTGCCGCCTTTCTCGGCATCGTGCTCCTCGCCGACGCGCTCGGCATCGGCTCCGCCAACACCCGCGTCATCGCCGGGTTCGCCTACGCCCTCGCCCCCCACGCGCAGGCCCTGATCGGCGTCAACTCCTCCGAGTTCCTGCCCAGCGCGCTCGTCCCCTGGATGCTGATCCCGCTGGTCAGGGGAGCCCGGGAGGGGGCGAGCCCGCGCCGGGCCGCCGCGCTCTCCGCGCTCGCGATCGCGAGCTGCGGCGGCGTCAACGCCACCGCCGAGCTGGCCGTCCTGATCATCCCGTTCCTCTACCTGCTCACCCGCGGCCGGGGCCCGCGCCGCACTCGCCTGCTGCTGTGGTGGCTCGGCTGCACCGCCGCCGCCTCCTTCTGGTGGCTGGTGCCGCTGGCCATCCTGGGGCGCCACGCCTTCTCGTTCATGCCGTACACCGAGAACGCCGCCGCCACCACCGGCGTGACCTCGCTCGGCAACACCCTGCGCGGCGCCAACAACTGGATCGGCTACCTGCCCATCGACGGCCTGCCCTGGTGGCCGGCCGCCTACGAGCACTCGGTCCGCCCGTGGCTGGTGGTGCTCACCGCGCTGGTGGCCGGTCTCGGCCTGGTCGGCCTGGTACGGCGCGGCCTCCCGGAACGCGCCTTCCTGATCCTGCTCGTGCTGGCCGGGACGGCGATCATGGTCACCGGCCACCTCAGCGTGATCGCCAACCCGCTGGCCGGGAACCTGCGCGACCTCTTCGACGGCACCCTGGCGGTGTTCCGGAACGTCCACAAGTTCGACGCCCTGGTCCGGCTGCCGGTGGCGCTGGGTCTTGCGTACCTGCCGGTCTCCGCCGTGCCCCGGTTCAGGGCGCCGATCGCGGCGACCTCGTCCGTGCTGCTCGGCGTCACGTTCCTGCCGATCGCGACGGTGGGGCTGGCCGCCCGCGGGTCGTACCAGGAAATTCCCGGATACTGGCGGGAGGCGGCGACCTGGCTGAACCAGAACGCGGGCGACTCGATGGTGCTGGCGCAGCCGGGCGCGCGGTGGGGGGAGTACCTGTGGGGCCGCCCGATGGACGAGCCCCTGCAACCCCTGCTGAAAGCGCGCTGGGCCAGCCGGATGATCGTGCCGTGGGGGTCGGCGGGCCTGACCCGGCTGCTGGACGCGATCGACCAGCGTTTCGCCACCGGGCAGGGGTCGGCGGGCCTGGCCGAGGTCCTGCGCCGGATGGGGGTCGGCTATGTCCTGGTCCGCAATGATCTGGATAAGTTCTCCATCCGGGGGGCCTGGCCGCCACGCGTGCACGAGGCGGTCGCCGAGTCCGGGCTCACCCTGGTCAAGAGCTTCGGCCCGGTGGTCGGCGACCCGAAGACCGCGAACGCGACCACCTGGTTCAACCAGCCGTCCCAGGCGCTGGAGGTCTACCGGGTCGACCGCCCGGCACCGCTCGCCGCGACCCTCAACGGTGACCCGCTCCGGGTCACCGGCGGGCCCGAGGCCCTGCTCACCCTGGCCGACCTGGGGTTGCTCGCGGACGGGCGGCCGGTGCTGCTCGGTGACGACCCCGGTGCCGCGGCGGTGCCCGGAAGCCGGACGATCGTCACCGACACGCTGCGCCGCCGCGAGGTGGCCTTCAGCGAGCTGCGCTTCGCGAACTCCCCGACGCTCACCGCCGGCGAGGAGTTCCGGCGCCCGGCCGCCGAGCACGACCTGCTCGATCCCGGCTGGGACTCCTACACCTCCCCGGCCCGCCTGGCCGGGATCAAGGCGATCACCGCGTCCTCGTCGGCCTCCGACGTGACCGCGCTGCCGGACACCCGGGACACCGGCAACCTGCCGTTCGCGGCCGTGGACGGTGACGCCCGTACGTCGTGGCGGTCCGGCGGGTGGGACGGCGCGGTCGGCGAGTGGCTTCAGGTGGACCTGGTCAGGAAGTTGTCGATCCCGCAGCTGGCGGTGGCCTTCACCCAGTTCGTCGGGCCCGCCGTGACCGAGATCGAGGTGGAGACCTCGGCCGGGAAGGTCCGGCAGACGCTGAAGAACACCGGCGCCGCCCAGCTCGTGCACGTTCCGCCGGGAGCGACCGATCGGGTGCGGATCACCGTGACCCGGGTCGCCTGGCGGCCGAAGTCGAACCTCGGCAGCCGGGTGGGCATCACCGAGCTGGCCATTCCCGGTGTGGTCGCCGGGCGGACCGTGCTGGTGCCGGGGGTGGCCGCCAACCGGGTGATTCCGACGTACGTGCTGGGGGGCAGCACCGGGGCGGCGCCCGGGTGCATGCAGGGGTCGTTCATCTGGACCTGTTCCGGTCAGTTGCAGATGCGCGGCGAGGACGGGTTCGGCTTCGACCGTACGATCACCTCGCCCGCCTCCGCGCTCAGGGAGGCGGTCGGGCAGACCGTGCTCACAGAGCCGCACGCGATCGAGACCGCGACCACGTTCCCGAACATCTACCCGCACGTCTCGGCCTCCTCGACGCTCGTCGACCACCCGGCCGCGGTCGGCCTGTCCGCCTTCGACGGCGACCCCAAGACCATCTGGTACGCGGGAGCCTTCGACGCCAAGCCCACCCTGACCATCGATTTCGGCAAGCGACGCAAGATCGACCAGATCGAGATCACGTATCCGGAGACGATCACCGGGGCCGCGCCCATGCAGCTGCTGGTCTGGGCGGACAAGGCGCTGCGCGGCGGGTACGTGCCGGCGGACGGCGTCTTCCGGTTCAAGCCGGTCACCACCAGGAAGGTGGTGCTCCAGTTCCTGCCGCGGCGCAGCCAGGCCGTGCACATCGCCGACATCCGCATCCCGGGGGTGAGCCCGGCGGGCGTGCTGGGGTCGTTCCCGGTCCGGACGATCTGCGGGGTGGGGCCGGCGTTGTCGGTCAACGGGTATCCCGTAGCGACCCGGATCGTCGGCGGCACGGTGGCCGACCTGATCAGCGGGCGGCCGCTGACCTTCGCCAGCTGCCAGAAGTGGACGCTGGCGGCGGGGGAGAACCGTATCAGGGTGGCCGCGCGGGACCCTTATCGCATTCTGTCGATGGCCATTAAGGATCCGCTGGACCGCCCTCTGCCTCCCGTCATGCCCACCTCCGTCGTCACCGAGAAGTGGACGGGCGGTGAGCGGGCGTTCTGGCCGCGGACCGACGAACCCGGCTACCTGGTGGTCAACGAGAACTTCAATGGCGCGTGGCGGGCCAGGCTGGGTGACACCGAGCTGACCTCCGTCCGCCTCGATGGTTGGCGGCAGGCGTGGATCCTGCCACCGGGAGCGTCCGCCCATCGGGTCACGCTCGAGTACCCGCCGGATACGAGCTACCGCGCCGCGCTGGTGGTCGGGTTCCTGCTGGTGATGGTGCTGGTGGCGCTGGCCAGGTGGCGGCGGCCGGTGGTGGCGATCCCGGCGGCTGTCCCCGCCGGGGTGACCGCCCGCGCGGCAGCCGGGCTGGCCGTCGTGGTCGGGGTTTGGACGGGCGGGCTGTTCGGGTTGCTGCTGGTGCTAGGCACGCACGCCCTGGTCGTGGGCCTGCGGCGGGCACCAGCGCTCCGCGCGTCCAGGGTCGTCGATTCGCCCCTCCTGGTGGCGGTCTTCCTCGGGCTGGCCGGTCTGTCGGCCGGGCTCGGCCACTACCTCGCCTCGCTCGGCCAGGAGGCACCGGCCGAGGTGCTCCGGGATGTCGTGGCCCAGTTGCTCTGCCTGCCGGTGCTGGGGCGGCTGGTGGCCGGGCTGCTGGAGCCGGAGGAACTCCCTGTGCCGGAACCCGAAGAGGTTCCTGCCCTGGCGGGAGTGCGCACATGACCCAGACCGAGATCCGGCCCGCCGTCCTCACAGGTTCCCGGCTGCCCGTCCTGGTGGGCGTCGTGCTGGTGGCCGTGCAGCTTGGGTGGCGGGCGCCCGGAGTGCTGCGGTCGTTCTTCCGCGAGGACGACTTCGTCCTGATCGTCAGGGCGCATGAGCAGGATCTCGGATGGAGCTATCTGTTCACGCCGCTGGGCGGGCGGCTGACGCCAGGCGGGCTGCTGCTGGGATGGTTCCCGGCCCGCGCGGACGCCTACGACTGGACAGTCGTCGCGGTCATCATGCTGGTGGTGCAGGCGCTGGTGTCGCTGGCGGTCTTGCGCATGCTGGTCGTCATCTTCGGACGGCGTCCGGCGATTCTGGGACCCTTTGTGATCTTCCTGGTGACGCCGCTCACGTTGCCAGTCCTGACCTGGTGGTCGGCGTCGTTGTCCGCGCTGGTCCCGCAGCTGGCGGTGGCCATGGCCGTCGCCTCGCACGTGCTGTGGGAGAGGACAGGACGACGGGTGCACGCGATAGCCGCCGTGTCCTGGGTGGTCGCGGGCGCGCTGTTCTCCCTGTCCGTCGCGATGGTGCCCGTCCTGCTGTTCGTGCTATCCCGCGTCTACCTGCGACTACGGCGTGCGCCTGTCCTGTGGACCCTGTACGGATTCGTGGTGACCGTCAGCGTCGTCGCACGCCTGGCGACATCGGGGTGGCACGCGCCGGACCCGGCCACCGGCGTCAGGTTCCTCTGGCGGCTGATCGGCCAGACCTTCGCGACCGGCCTGATCGGCGGGCCGGGCCGGTGGTACTTCGGGCGGCCGGACCACGGGATCGCGTTACCCGCCCCCGCGCTCGTAGTGGCCGCATGGATCGTCATCCTGATCGTCGTCGCGGTCACCGTGCGGGCGCGCGCGAACGCGGCCGCCGCATGGCTGATGCTGCTCGGATACGTCCTGGCCGCCGGAGCCCTCCCCGCGCTGCTCGGTTCGGTGGCCTCGGTGGGGGAGATCCTCGGCGCGCAGACCGAACTGCTGGCGGGAACCGCTCCCGTCGTCGCGCTCTGCCTCGGCCTGGCGACGCTGGGACCGGACCCCTGGCCGCGCCTGCCCAGGCTGGGCGCCGTGGTCGCGATCGCCGGAGTGGTGGCGCTGGCCGTGTGGTCGTCGTCGGCGTACACGGGAAACATCCGGACCCAACCGGCCCGCGACTACCTGGCCACGGCCGCCGCCGAGCTGGCGCGAACGCCGTCAAGCGTGCAGATCTACGACACGCCGGTGCCCCGGCAGCTGATGTCGAGCTGGTTCGGGGACTACCGGATGACCTCCCGGGTGCTCGGGCCGCTGGCCGGTCCGGACCTGCGGGACGCGATGCGCCGCCCGGCCCCCGCCGCCGACCCGATGGTCTTCGACCGGACCGGACGGCTCCGCCCGATGACGCTCACCACCGTGGTCGCCGCCGCGCCGACCTCGACGCCCGCCTGCTACCGGCTGGTCGCCGGCCGGATCGACATCCCGCTCGCCCACGACCTGCCGCCCAGGAAGTACACGGTGGCCTTCTCCTACACCGCGACCCGCGCCGCCCTCGCCACCTTCTCCCTCGGCGGCGCCCGCGTGCCGATCAGCCTGGACCGGGGCAGCGGCGTGCGTTACCTCCAGGCGGTCGGCGGCGGCCCGGCGGTCCGGATCTCCGGGATCACCGCCGGCGCCGGGGTGTGCGTCAGCGGGATACGGATCGGGTCACCGGCGCCGCGTCCGCAGTGATCGCCCGGCCGAGCTGGTGGAAGGGCTGCTCGATCAGGTGGTGGGTGAGGGCCGCCAGGGCCAGCGTGCCCGCCGCGGCGACGACCAGGACCGTCGCGAAGCCGCCGCCCAAGGACGCCTCGTTGCCGGTCAGCTCGTAGTAGCCGTAGATGACGACGAACTGCCACAGGAAGATCCCGTACGAGATGCGTCCCAGGTAGCGGACGACCGGGTTGCCGAAGACGAGGTGGGTCAGCCCCCGGCGGCCGGTGCTGAACGCCGAGGGCGCCACCAGGAAGAGGCCGACCACCGCCCACAGGACGGCTTTCGTGGTGCCTTCGGTGGCGGGGAGCGCGCCCAGGTGCATGGGCCCGGTCAGCGGAGTGCTGCCGACGGCGAAGGCGATCGCCGCGAGCGCCCAGGACAGGGCGGGTCGCCCGGCCACAGCCGCGCAGAACGACCGCGCCCGCTCGTCCGTCGCGGCCCAGGCCGACCCGATGGCCAGCGCCATGCCGGCCCCGAACCACAGGAAATACCGGGGGAGCAGCATGTTGAACTCGGGCGGCATGCCGGGCTGGTGCGCGACCACCGTCCAGATGACCGAAATCACGCCGAGCGCGCCGACTCCGGCCAGGAGCGCCAGCGCGCGCGTCCCGGTCGCCGCCCCTCTCCTGGCGACACTGCTCCTGGCGAACCCGGCCAGCGCGGCGGCGATGAGCGGCAGGGCCAGATAGAAGGCCACTTCGACGGAGAGCGACCACATCTGCTCCAGGCCGCGGCCTTCGGTGCCGCCCCACCACGAGCCGACGTCATAGATCTGGAGCAACAACAGCCATTTCGCCCAGACCCACTGGGAGGCGTTGTAGCCGGAGTTGAAGAAGATCATCGCGATGACGGCCACCAGCCAGTAGGCGGGCAGGATGCGGAACGCCCGCCGCCACAGGTAGGCGGTGGTCTCCGGGCTGTTTCCGGCGTCCAGGGCGGCGCGGGCCCAGGGCCGGTACAACAACAACCCGGACAGGGTGAAGAAGATCGCCACACCGACGTCCCCGCGCGACACCGCCCACGCGCCCCAGCCTTCGGTCAGCCCGGTCTTGCCGCCGACGTGGTAGACGAGCACTGCCAGAGCGGCGAGGGCCCGGATTCCGTCCAGCGCGTCCTGATGGGCATCCTGACGAGCGACGTCCCGCTGCCGCGGCCGCCTAGGTGGCTTAACCGATATTTCCCGTTTTTTCGTGACTGGTTCTGGCGGTGCGGCCGCCCGAGGTTCGGCCGGGCGTCCAAGGAGGGGCCGCTCCACCAGGTAGTAGGTGGCCGCCGCCAGCGCCACCGTGCCCAGCAGCGACAATCCCAGCACCGTCAGAAAATTTCCTCCGAAGTACGGCAGTCCGGTGACCCGGAAGACCGCCTCCATCACCACGAACTGCCACAGGAAGATGCCGAAGGACACCTGCCCGAGAAAGCGCATCGGCCCGCTGCCGAGCACCCGGTTGACCCCGGTCCGCCCGGCCGGCTGGCAGGCCACCGGCAGCACCACCAGCAGCGTGATCAGCGTGTGCAGCAGCAGCCGGAGCTCCTCGTCCCGCAACCCCGTGAACGGATCCCCAAACCGCCCGGCCACCGGCGTCATCAGCAGCCAGTACGCCGCAGCAGCCGTGACCAGCAGCGTCCCGGCCGCCGAAGCCGCCGTGTCCCGCGCCGCGCGCGCCCGGAGCCCGCCGGGCGAGTCGGCCTCCGCCCAGGTCAGCAGGGTGGCGATCGCCATGCCCAGGGCGAAGAAGACCAGGTAGTGCGGTAACAGGAACTGGATCCAGAACACCCGTTCCGGCACGTGCATGAAGATCGCATAAACGAACGAGGTGGCGCCGAGACCGCCCAGCGCGGCGAGCAGCCGTACCGCGCGGGAATCGGTGGTGCCCGACCGGATGAAGCGGCGGGCCGCCCACGCGAGCAGCGGAAGCACCAGGTAGAAGGCGGCCTCGACGGCCAGGCTCCACATCTGGCCGAGCGCGGTCGGGCCGAGCCCGCCGTTCGGCCAGCCGGGGTCGGGGTCGTAGACCTGGACCAGCAGCAGCATCTGGATCCACTGGCGGGCCGTGTACCCGGTCGATTCGGCGAGCATCGTCATCGCCACCACGACGGTGATCCAGTACGCGGGCAGGATGCGCAACGCCCGCCGCCACAGATATTTCCGCACGGCGGGCCGGGGCTCCGCCAGCAGGATCTCCCGCGCCCACGGCCGGAAAAGCAGCAGCCCGGACAGCGCGAAGAAGATCGACACAGCCACGTCCAGCCGCGCGACGACCGCGCCCGGCACCCCGCCGGTCATCGTGAAGTTGGTCATCGCCGCCACGTGGAACACCAGGATGCCGAGCGCGGCGAGCGCCCGGAGCCCGCTGATCGCGTCGATCCGCCGCGTCACGCGCGCTTCCCGAACCCGCGCGCGGGCTTCTCCACCAGCTGGTACGTCACCCACGCGAGCACCACACTCACCGCCAGCACAACGAAGAACACCGGAAAGAACTGCTGATCGAGGTACGCCCGCCCGCTGATGTCGTAGTACGCCCAGACCACGATGATCTGCCACGCGAACACCCCGTACGACAGGTTGGCCAGCCACCGCATCGCCCGGTTGCCGAGCAGCACGGTCACCCAGGTCCGCCCGGGCGGTTGCAGGGCCACCGGCGCGACGATCAGGAACGCCATCACCGCGTACGCGACCAGCCGGAACATGTCGGGGAGCAGGTCGGGGGCGAGTGACTGCGGGGTCTTCGGCCCGCCGAGCGGGGTCGCGGCCAGGCCGAACACCATCGCGGCGAGCACGAAGCAGGTGCCCGCGTTGGCGGCGATCTCGGCGCCCCAGCGGCGGACCCGTTCGGCGCCGGGGGAGTCGGCCCTGGCCCAGACGGCGAGCACGCAGGTCGCCATGCCCACGGCGAACCACGGGAAGAAGCGCGGGAGCCACCATTCCATGCGCATGGTGTAGACGGGGTGGTGCACGGCGTACATGTAGGCGAAGGACGTCAGGGACAGCGCGGCGAGCAGGATGAGCAGGCGTTTCGCCCGGGTGTCGACGGACGCGCCGCCCGCGCGCGCGGCCCGGCCGAGGGCGGCGGCCAGCAGGGGGAGGAGCAGGTAGAAGCTGACGTCGATGGAGAGCGTCCACATCTGCTGGAGGCCGATGGGGGCCAGCTGGACCACCGGCCACCACGGGGTGGGGTCGAAGACGTACACCAGGAGGAGCACTTCGGCCCAGTCCCAGACGGTCTTCGCGGCGTCGAGGTTGAAGGCGACCAGCGCGGTGATCGCGACCACCCAGTAGAGCGGGAAGATGCGCAGGACCCGGCGGGTCAGGTAGACCCGGGTGCCGGGGGGTTCCGCGGCGGTCAGGAGGTGTTTGACCCAGGGGCGGTAGAGGAGCAGGCCGGAGATGGCGAAGAAGACCGCCACGCGGGCCTCGCCCCGGGAGAGCAGCCAGGCCAGCGGGCCGTCGCCGTACTGCAGGCCGGTGATGCCGGCGATGTGGAAGACCAGGACCGCCAGGGCGGCGAGCACGCGAAGGCCGTCGACCGCGTTCAGCCGGGTGTCCGGGGTGGTCGCGGTGGGCTGGTCGACGTGCATCAGGCGCCTGGCCAGGGGTGCGGCGGAAGGTGACAAGTCGCATTACCCTACCTCCTAACTAGAATCTGTTCTACTGCGGATGGGGAGTCGGATGCGGCGGTCGGCGGGTCTCCTCCTGCTCGCGGTGGCGGGGTTTCTCGGGGTGCTCGCGGTGGTCGTGCCCACCTACCTGCTGGGGGCGCTGGCGGTGGCGCCGGAGGACTATTACGGGGTTTTCCGGCTGCGCGCCGTTGGGGCGGAAGGTCTCGATCAGGCGAGCGGGAAGGTGCTGACCGGGCTCGACGTGGAGGCCGTTTCGACCGTTCGCGGTGATCCGAACGCGGCCACCGCCGATCTTGTCGTCTGGGACGGGACGACGACCGTGCAGACGTCGACCGGGATCGTGCTCGCCTACAGCGATCGCCGGGTCGCGTTCGACAAGACGTCGGGACTGGTCGTGACGTGCTGCGGGGCGTACGTCGGGGAGACCGACGTCGAGCAGTCGGGCTTGGCCTACAAGTGGCCATATTTCGCCGGGCGCCGGGATTATCCGTTCTTCGATCCGGTCACGCTGCAGACCCAGCCCATGCGCTACGAGGGCGAGGAGCGTATTTCGGGGCTGACCGTATACCGCTACCACCAGACGATCCCCGACCGCCGCGTCGGCCCGGTCCCCGGCGGCAGACTGCCCGCCTACAAGGACGTCCCCGCCTACCTGTACGCCTCCGTCGACCGCACCTACTGGGTGGAACCGGTTACCGGAACCCCGCTCCGCGTCCGCGAAACCCAGAACCAGACCATCAGAACCGCCGACGGGGTCCCCCGCCTGACCGCCCTCGCCGCCGACTTCCACACCCCACCCGAGGAAACGACCACCCACGCGAACGACCTCCGCCCCACGATCATCGTGCTCGGCTTCGCCCGAGGTCCCGCGCCCTGGGTGTGCGGGGGATCGGCGGCGATCGCCTTGGTGGTGGGCCTCGTGCTGTACCGGCCGGAAGGCCTGCGCGAACCAGAAACATCGATACCGAATGAGGCAGATGGCCGAGCTGCGTGACTTTTACGAGAATCCGGAGACGCCGGTGTCGGCGGCCGAGGATCGGACCGCGCGGATCGTCGGGTTTCTCCGGCAGATCGCAGGGGCGGCGAGTGAGCCGCTGACGATTCTCGACGTGGGCTGCGGGGACGGCGGGATCACCCGGATGGCGGTCGAGGCCGCGCCCGGACATCGGGTGGTCGGCATGGACTGGGCGGCGGCGCCGTTGCGGACGGCCAGTCGCAAGGGGTTGACGGTGGTGCGCGGGGGCGCCGCCCATCCCGGGCTGCCGGTGGCCTCCGGCCGGGTGGATGTGGTGATCTTCTCGGAGGTGATCGAGCACCTGGTCGATCCGGACGCGGCGATCGTGGAGCTGCGGCGGGTGCTCCGGCCCGGCGGGCATCTGCTGCTGTCGACGCCCAACCTGGCAGCTTGGTTCAACCGAGGCATGCTGCTACTCGGCATGCAGCCGGTGTTCTCCGAGGTCAGCATGGTGCACGTGTTCGGCCGCCCGGGCAGTTCGGTGGCCGGGCACCTGCGGCTGTTCACGCTCCCCGCGCTCCGCGAGTTCCTCCTCGCGTACGGCTTCGCGGAGTTGATCGTGCGAGGGGCGGGTTACCACGACGTCCCCAAACCCCTGAAACCGGTCGACCGCCTGCTTCGCCACTGGCCGCCGGCGGCCGCGATCCTGACCGTGCACGCCCGCAAAGCGCCCTAGAACATGTTTCGGTTACTTTTCAGTATCCCCAGTGACGCAAGTCACAACAAGCTCTACCATGACGCGAAATAGAACCATGTTTCAGGTCATGGAGGAGCGATGCGCCGCGGGCTCGGAATCACCCTCATCGCACTCGGGGCTTTTCTCGTCGTCCTCGCGCCGCTGCTCAGGTATCCCGTGGCCGACCGCCTGGTCCAGGCCCCCGGCGACCAGTACGGCATCACCAAGCTGGCCGCCCAGAACGCCACCTACTTCAGCATCGGCGACCTGAAGGTCCTCACCGGAAACCTGGACATCACCGTCACCACCCGCGGCGACGTGGCCCAGGCCACCGGCGACCACGTCGTCTGGGACCAGTTCACCGCCGTCAACGACATCACCAACAACAAGGAGGGCATCTCGCTCTCCGAGTTCCGCAGCGCCTTCAACAAGTACAACGGCGTCGGCGTGAACTGCTGCAACGCCAACATCGACAAGGTGCCGGTGAAGCTGGAAGGCCAGATCTACCTGTTCCCGTTCGGGGTGGAGAAGAAGACGTACAAGGTCTTCAACCCGACCACCAAGAAGGCGTACGACGCGGTGTTCGTCGGCGAGGAGACGGTCGGCGGGCTCCAGGTCTACAAGTTCGAGCAGAAGGTCCCCCCGACCGTCATCGACACGCTGGACGCGCCCGCCTCCCTGTTCGACCTGCCGGAGACCGGCAACGTCAAGGTCGACCGGGTGTACGACGGCGTGGTGACGTACTGGGTGGAGCCCACCACCGGCGCCCCCGTCGACCAGCAGCAGCAGCGCCACGAGGTGCTGAAGACGGCGGACGGCGTGGAGCGCATGCCCGCCTTCATCGCCACCGCGAAGTTCACCCCGGCCACCGTGGACGCGCAGGTCGCCACCGTCCGGGCGAGCGCCGACCAGGTCCGGCTGATCAGGTCCACCCTCCCGCTGGCGGCGCTCATCTTCGGCGCGCTCGCGCTGGCCTTCGGCGTGATCTTGACCCGCTCGCGCCGCCAGGTGGAACACGTTCAGGCCGGAGACCCGGCAGAGGCTTCAGAGTAGAACGCGTTGCAGCCACCCTCCGGTTGAGGCATGCCATGCCCGGCCCGGCGAGGGTGGCAACGTTGTCATATTTCATGTACTACTGGTAGAGATTTAGGCCATTGACAACCCTCAATCCCTACCTAAATAGTGTGAATATGGATGACCCCGGTAACGCCGTACTCACCCGCCTTCCCGGCCTGTCCCGACGCGTGTTCATCGGCGGGGCGGCACTGACCGCCCTCCTCGCCGCCTGCGGTACCGGGACGACCGCCCAGACCACTCCGACCACCGAGCCCGCGAAGACGCCCAAGCGCGGCGGCGTGCTCAAGGCCGGGTCACCCCCGCCGCCGACCAAGGTCGACCCGGTCACCATGTACGACGGCACCGCCATCGCGATCGTGCAGCTCGTGGCCGACTACCTGATCTGGCTCGACAAGGACTTCACCCTCGAGCCGCGCCTGGCGGAGAAGTGGGAGACCACCGACGGCGGCACGACGTGGACGTTCACGATCCGCCAGGGCGTCACCTTCTCCGACGGCACCCCGCTGGACGCCGAGACCGTCAAGGCGTCCTTCGACCGCCTGCTCGACCCGGATTCCAAGTCCGCCGCCCTGTCGGCGTTCGACGGCGTGCTCAAGGCGGGCGGCGTCGCCGCGCCGGACACGCACACCGTGACGTTCACGCTGGAGCGGGCCTTCTCCGACTTCCCGTACCTGGTCTCGGCCGGCAACTACAACGCGCTGATCCTCAAGAAGGACTACACCGGCGGCGGCGACATCATCGGCACCGGGCCCTTCACGCTCACGACGTACGACGTGTCGACGGGCGCCGTGTTCACCCGCAACCCGACGTACTGGCAGGAGGGCAAGCCGTACCTGGACGGCGTGGAGATCAAGTTCTACGCCGACGACCAGGCCGACCTGCTGGCGTTGCAGAGCGGTGAGATCGACGCGCAGATCCTCAGCCGGCCGCAGCTCGTCGGGCCGCTCAAGGGCGCCGGCGACATCGTGGTGGACCAGGTGCCGGGCACCGGCCTGACCGCGTTCACGCTGCGCACCGACCAGCCGCCGTTCGACCGCAAGGAGAACCGGCAGGCCGTGGCGTACGCGCTGGACCGGCCGGGCGTGAACACCACGATCTACGACGGCGTCGGCGCGCTCGGCAACGACCACCTGTTCGCCGCCCTCTTCCCGGCCGCGCCGACCGACATCCCGCAGCGGGCCAAGGACCCGGCCAAGGTCGCCGAGCTGCTCGGCGGGCAGAAGCTCAGCTTCGACCTGACCTTCGACCCGCCCAGCAAGGACCTCGCGCTCACCCTGCAGAATCAGCTCAAGCAGGCGGGCATCGAGGTGCAGCTGGACCAGCGCACGTCGGCCGACTTCTACGGCGGCGACCAGGAGAAGGACACGCCGTGGCTGTTCACCGCCGCCAACCTGGTCGGCTGGGCGGGCCGCGCGGTGCCCAGCCAGTTCATCATCCCGATGGTCAGGAGCGACGGCGTCTGGAACGGCTCCAAGTACGCCAACCCGGCCCTCGACGAGGCCGCCCAGGCGTATGACGCGGCCACCACGGAGGAGGATCGGCGCGCGCAGGCGGCGATCATCGCCACCGCGTTACACGAGGACGTGCCGGTGATCATCTCGGTGTGGGCGGGCACCGTGCGCGCCTACAACGGGACGAAGTTCGCGGGCGTCCAGGCCCACCCGGCCAGCTACGTCGACTTCAGCGAGGTAACGGCCTTGTGAAGGGCTTCCTGCTGCGCCGCGCCGCCACCGTGCCGCTCACGCTGCTCGGCGTGTCGCTGCTGGTGTTCGCCGCCACCGAGCTGGTGCCCGGCGACGTGGCGCGCACCATCCTGGGCCGCGAGGCGAGCCAGGCGTCGGTGACGGCGTTGCGGGAGCAGCTCGGCCTGGACCGGCCGTGGATCCAGCGCTACGCCGACTGGCTGGGCGGCTTCCTCACTGGCGACTGGGGCGAGTCGTACACGCTCGGCGTGCCGGTCCACGACCTGGTGCTGGACCGCCTCGGGCACTCGCTGCTCCTGGCCGGCGTCGCGTTCGCGCTGCTCGCCCCGGTCGCGGTGGGCCTGGGGCTGTGGGCAGGGGTACGGCACGACCGGGCCGCCGACCGGGTGATCAGCGTCGGCGGGCTGGCCTTCGGCGCGGTGCCCGAGTTCGTCACCGGGGTGATCCTGCTGGTGGTGTTCGCGGTGAAGCTGCGCTGGTTCCCCTCGGGCGCGCAGGCTCCCGAGGGGTCGGGGCCGCTGATCGTGCTGTGGCACCTGGCGTTGCCGGCGCTGTCACTGGTGCTGCTGTGCACCGGCTACGTGGCCAGGCACGTCCGCGCCGGCACGGTCGCCTCGGTGGAGAGCCCGTACGCGCGCGCGGCCGAGCTGCGGGGACTGACGCGGGGACAGGTGGTGCGGCGGCACGTGCTGCGCAACTCCACGGTGCCGGCGGCGAGCGCGCTGGGCGTGCAGTTGCAGTTTCTGCTCGGCGGGCTGGTGTCGGTGGAGCTGCTGTTCACCTACCCGGGCATCGGGGCGCTGCTGCTGCAGGCCGCCGTGGACAAGGACCTGCCGGTGCTGCAGGCGGCGGCGCTGGTGCTCGGCCTGCTGTACATGGTGATCGTGCTGGGCGCCGACGTGGCGTACCGGCTGCTAGACCCGCGGGTCCGGCTTGGGGCGGTGACGTCGTGAGCGCGGCGGATGCGACTGCCGTCCGAGCAGTCACCCGGACCCGTGGGCGGTTCCGGGTCGCGCTGAGCGTCGGCGTGGCGCTCATCGCGGCCTGGACCGTCGTCGCCGCGCTGTGGCCGGCGCTCGCGCCGTACGACCCGGAGGCGCAGGATCCGCTGGCCCGGTTCCTCGCGCCCGGCGGCGCGCATCTGCTGGGCACCGACCAGTTCGGGCGCGACACGTTCTCCCGGATGCTCGCGGGCGCGCGGCCGGTCCTGCAGGTCGCACCGCCCGCGACGGTGCTGGGCGTGCTGCTCGGCACGGCGATCGGGCTGGCCGCGGGGACGCTGGGCGGGCTCGTCGACGAGATCATCATGCGCGTCCTGGACGCGGTCGCGATCTTCCCCGCGGTCATCGCGACCGTGCTGTTCGTGGCGCTGGCCGGCCGGTCGGTGACGGTCATGGTGCTGGTCATCGCAGGCGCGTTCACGCCGATCGTGGCGCGCAGCGTGCGGGCGGCGACCCTGGTGGAACGCGAGAAGGCCTACGTCGAGGCGGTCCGGCTCAGAGGCGGCTCGACCGTGCGGGAGATCCTGCCCAACATCGGCCCGACCGTGCTGGTGGAGGCCACCTCCCGGTTCGGCGACGCGATCTTCGCGGCGGCCACCCTGTCGTTCCTCGGCCTCGGCCAGCCGCCCGGCTCGCCCGACTGGGGCGCGTCGGTGTCGGACAACCGGCTCTGGCTGACCGTCGCCCCGTGGACGGTGCTCGCGCCCGCCCTGGCCATCGCCTCGCTCGTGGTCGGCATCGCGCTGACCGCCGACGCGCTGCGCGGACGCCGGGAGCACGCGTGATCACCGTCGACGGCCTGTCGGTCGCCTACCAGGGCGTGGCGGTCGTTCACGACGTGTCGTTCTCGATCGCGCCGGGCCGGACGTACGGGCTGGTGGGGGAGTCGGGCAGCGGCAAGACGACGCTGGGCCGGGCGCTGGGCCGGCACCTGCCGTCCGGCGGCGCGGTCACGGCGGGCCGGATCGAGGTGGACGGCGCCGACGTGCTCGCGCTGCCGCCCCGGGAGCTGCGCGCCTGGCGGGCGTCCGCGCTGGCGGTCGTGCACCAGGAGGCGGGCAGCGCGCTCGACCCGACGATGCGCGTCGGCGCCCAGCTCGCCGAGGCGCTGCGGATCCAGGGCCGCCCGCGCGGCGACGTGACCGGGCTGCTGGCCAAGGTCAGGCTGCCGGGCGAGGTGGCCCGCCGCTACCCGCACCAGCTGTCGGGCGGCCAGCAGCAGCGCGTCGTCATCGCCGCCGCGCTGGCCGGCCGTCCCCGGCTGCTGGTCCTGGACGAGCCGACGAGCGGCCTGGACGCGACCGTCGAACGCGAGATCCTCAATCTCATCTGGGCGCTGCGCGCCGAGATCGGCGCGGCCATCGTGCTGATCAGTCACGATCTGGCCCTGGTCGGCCGCCTCTGCGACGACGTCGGCGTGCTGTACGCGGGCCGCCTCGTGGAGGAGGGCCCGGCTGCCCGGGTGCTGTCGGAGCCCCGGCACCCGTACACGCGGGCCCTGCTCGACAGCGCGCCGCGGATCGGAGCCGAGCGCGCGCACCGCGGGCACGACGTCACGCCGCTGCTGGAGGTCCGGGGGCTGACCCGGGCCTACGGGAAGACCAAGGTGCTCGACGACGTGTCGCTGGCGATCGGGCGGGGCGAGATCGTCGGGCTGGTCGGCGAGTCGGGCAGCGGCAAGACCACGCTCGCCCGCGCCGTCGCCGGCCTGGGACGCCGCGGCGGCGGCGCCATCACCCTGGACGGCGCCGAGCTGCCCACCGAGGTCGGACGGCGCGACCCGGCCACCCGGCGGCGCATCTCCATGGTGTTCCAGGACCCCGACGCCTCGCTCAACCCGTCGCACACGGTCCGCACGATCCTCACGCGAGCCCTCGGCGACGGCGGCGGTGTCGCGGAGCTGGCCGCGCTCGCCGCGCTGGAGCCGCACCTGCTCGACGTGCGCCCGAGCCGGCTGTCGGGCGGGCAGAAGCAGCGCGTGGCCATCGCCCGCGCGTTCGCCGGGCGGCCCGACCTGATCGTCTGCGACGAGCCGGTGTCGGCGCTGGACGTCAGCGTGCAGGCCGGGGTGCTGCGCACGCTGGCCGACCAGCAGGCGCGCACCGGCGTCTCCTACCTGTTCATCTCCCACGACCTGGCCGTCGTCTACCAGCTGGCCGACCGCGTGGTGGTCATGAGCGGCGGCCGGATCGTCGAAGAAGGGCCCGCGGAGCGGATCCTGCGCGAGCCCCGTCACCCGTACACGATCGGCCTGCTGCGGGCGGCCGGTCACGAGCCCTCTCAACGGAGGCGTCATGTCCACTGAAGTAGCCGAGCGGGAGTTCGCCTCGCTCGCCGAGGTCGCGGCGGAAATCGGCGTCCAGGCCCCCGGGCCGCGCCACGTCAAGCGCCGCTGGGTGAGCACCGTCGCGGGCGGTCACGTGAGCGGCCTGACCTGGGGAGCGCCGCCGTCCGGCCTGGTGCTGCTGCACGAGGCCGGGCGCAGCGCGCGGCAGTGGGACCGGCTGCTGCTGGCCCTGGACCGGCCCGCGCTGGCCATCGACCTGCCGGGCCACGGCCGGTCCGACCGGCGCGAGAACGGCGTGTACGCGCCGCGCCGGCTGGCCGGTCCGGTCGCCGAGGCGATCCGCTCGTTCGCGCCCGGCCGGAAGGTCGTCGCCGGTGCCGGGCTCGGCGCGTTGACCGCGATCGCCCTGTCCATCCGCCACCCCGAGCTGATCGAGCGGCTGGTCCTCGTCGACACGCTGCCAGGGACGCTCGGCCCGTTCCCCGCCTACCAGGCGCACTCCTCGCCGGAGGAGGTGCGCGCGTGGCTCGCGGAGCACCGTCCAGGCGCGGCCGACGACGCGCGCACCGAACTGATCCAGGAGGCCGACGGCCGGTGGGCGTGGCGGCACCAGCTGCCGGCCGCGCCCGTCCTCGACGACGAGACCCTGTGGTCCCCGCTGACCGCCGTGCAAGCGCCCGTCGTCCTGGTGCGCGGGCCTCTTATCGACGCCGCCGCCGTCGAGGAGTTCGAATCCCGCGTGCCCGATGCCCACGTGACCACCGATCTGCACACGACCCTCGGAGGAACCCCGTGACCGTCCAGATTCCCGTCGTCGACCTCCAGCTCGCCCTCAGCGACGACGCCCCGCCGGCCCTGCTCGACTCCGTGCTCCAGACCGCCGAGCGGGTCGGCATCATCCAGGTGGTGAACCACGGCGTCGCGCCGGAGCTGATCGACGACTTCCACGACCGGATCGGCGCCGTGCTCGACCTGCCGCGCGCGGAGAAGGCCAAGCTGGCCAGCCCCACCGGGCACCCGTTCCGCGGCTGGCGGCAGTGGCCCGACGACTTCGGCCGCCTCGAGCTGGAGCGCTTCAACATCGGCCAGTTCGATTCCCCGGAGGAGGCACGCGCGGCCGGCCTCGCCGAGGAGCACGCCACGCTGTACAAGCACCCGAACGTGTGGCCCGAGGGCCTGCGCGCGGTGGCCCGCGCCTACCACGACGCCTCGGTCGGCGTCGCCGAGCAGGTCCTCGCCCTGTACGCCAAGGTCCTCGGCGTCTCCGTGGACACGTTCCCGGTCGGCGGCCGCCCCTACTACACGAGCTTCGTCGTCAACGACTACCCGACCTGGCCGGTCGACCAGGAGGACGACGACAAGCTGCTGCTCCTGGAGCACGCCGACGGCTCGGCCCTGACGGTGCTGCACCAGCGCGGCGACTATGCCGGCCTGCAGGGGCAGGCGCCCGACGGCAGCTGGATCCCGGTGCCGATCGTGCCCGGCGCGCTCCAGGTGTTCTCCGGCCACATCCTGGCCAAGTGGACCAACGACCGGCTCACCGCCGGCCGCCACCGCGTCGTCGCCGGGGGTACGGTGACGCGGCGCTCGACCGGCGTGTTCTGGCACCCGTCGCTGGACACGGTCATCGAGCCGCTGGCGCCGTTCGTCGGCGACGACGGCACCGATTACGAACTGGCGCTACTGTGGGACAAGGCGAAGAACCAGGTGGAGGACTACCTCCAGGTCTTCGGCCGCCCCGACCAGGTGGCGGCGTGGCGCGAAGGCCGGCCGTACGTGGCGGAACTCGCGGAGGTCTGAGATGCCTTACGACGGGACGTTCAACTGGGAGCCGAGCCGCCGCTGGGTGCGCGGCGTCAAGGGCGGCACCACGGTCGTCGACAGCAAGGCGCCGCTGCTGGTGTGGGAGCCCGATTACCCGGTCCCTCGCTACGCCTTCCCGATCGAGGACGTGCGCACCGACCTGCTCACGCCCGCCAAGGACCGGCCCGATCACTTCGACCTGACCGTCGACGGGCAGACGCTGCCGGACGCGGCGTTCGTCCACCCGCGGTTGCCCGGCCACCTGTCGATCGCCTGGTTCCGGCACGCGGTGCCGGTCCTGGACCACTGGTACGAGGAAGAGGAGGAGATTTTCGTGCACCCACGCGATCCGTACAAGCGGGTGGACCCGATTCCCAGTTCCCGGCACGTACGGGTCGAGATCGGCGGCCGGGTGGTCGCCGACACGCGCGCCCCGGTGCTGCTGTACGAGACCGGGCTGCCGACGCGCTACTACGTGCCGCCCGGCGACGTGGACTTCTCGCTGCTGGAGCCGACCGACAGCAGCACGCGTTGCCCGTACAAGGGCGAGGCGTCCTACTGGTCCCTGCGCGAACCCGTCGAGGGCGTGCCCGCCGACGTGGCATGGGCATACCACGACCCGATCCCGGCCGCGGCGCCGATCAAGGACCACGTCGCGTTCTACAACGAGTTCGTCGACATCATCGTGGACGGAGTGAAGGAGGAGCGCCCCGAGACGGTGTTCAGCAAGCGCTAGTAGTACTTAACCCGCCAGGAGGCCGAGGTCGCGCAGGCTCTCGGCTGACTCCACGATCGTCGTCTCGGCGGCGCGCGGACGCCAGCCGAGCTCCTCGCGGGCCCGTTGTGGATGATCGGCCGCGGCGGATCGTCCCCCGGCGCCTCCGGCGTAGGCACGCGCGCGGCCAGCGGGCCGAGCCGCCGGCGCAGGATGTCGGCCACCTCGACGAAGCTCATCGCGGGGTCGTCGGCGAGGGCCAGGAAGCGCTTGCCCGCGGCCTCCGGCGCGGCCATCGCGCGGATGTGCAGGTCAGCCACGTCGCGTACGTCGGCGACACCGAAACGGGCCCGGGGAGCGACGCTCATCGTCCCGTCGAGCATCGCCTTGACCAGCAGCATCGTGGAGCGGACCTGGGTCGTCAGGGTCGGCCCGAAGATCGCCGTCGGGTTGACCACGACCAGTTCGGTGTCACCGCCGTCGCGCTCCATCAGGTCCCACGCGGCACGCTCGGCGATCGTCTTGGAGCGCGGGTAGGGCGCCAAGCCCGGCGTGTCGGGATCGGTCCAGTCGTCTTCGGTGAACTCCGCGCCCGGCTTGGGCGTGTAGCCGATCGCCGCGAACGACGAGGTCAGCACGACACGCCGGGCACCCGCGTCGCGCGCGGCACGCAGGACCCGCAGCGCGCCCTCGCGGGCGGGGACGATCAATTCGTCGGGGTCCTCGGGCTGGACGGACGGGATGGGTGAGGCGACGTGATGGACCTCCTCGCAGCCGGCCACGGCGGCGGGCCAACCGTCGTCGGCCGTCAGGTCCGCGGCGACGATCTGCAAGCCGGCGTCGTCGGCGCCGCCGCGGCGCACCGCCGCGCGCAGTTCGGCCTCCTGGGCCGTCGAGCGCACCGTGGCGCGCACCGGGTTCCCGGCCCGCAGCAGCGCGGCGATCAGCTGCGTGCCCACGTAACCGGACCCGCCGGTGACCAGGACCGGGCTCATCGCAGCACCCTCAAGCGAACGGCCGCGTCCATGGAACGCCGCATCGCCTCGGCCTCCGCGGCGGTGTCGCCGCGGTCGCGGGCCTCCCACAGGGCCGCCTTCTCGCGCAGGTAGCCCAGTCGCGCCTGCTGGGCGACGATCTCGGCCTCGATGCGCTCCGCATGGCGCAGCAGCAGATCGCGCTGCTCGGCCGCCGCCTGCCCGCGGGTGCGGTTGGCCTGGTAGGTGCGCATGTCCTCGATGCCCACGCCGGTCGCGCGAAGACAGGCCAGCGACTCGAGCGTGTGGAGGTCCTCGGCACGGTAACGGCGATGCCCGCTGTTCTCGTCGCGGTCGATCGGGCCGACCAGCCCGACCTGCTCGTAATAGCGCAGCGTCGGTTCGCTCAGCCCGCTGCGCCGTGCCACCTCTTGGATGGTGAAGGCTGTCACGCGGGCAGCCTGGCACACCTCAAGCGCTTGAACGCAAGGACCAGTTTCCGGCACAAGTCAACGCGCGATCGTAAGAGTTGACGAGTCCACCCGGCTGTGGGAAGCTGAAGGCGGCACCGAGGTTGACGCTTATAGTATGTGTGGACATACGTTTCAGTTTGCGTTATGCTGCTCCTTCGCGCTGCCTTTCGACGCCCCGAATTCTGTCGGGGCGTTTTGGCGTGCGCGCAGCTCGATTCCATCCGTGCCCTCCGGAAGGACATCTATTGGCAGCCTCGCGCAACGCTTCCGCCGTACCCGCTGGTCCCCGTCGCGTCTCTTTCGCGCGCATCCAGGAGGCTCTTGAGGTTCCTGACCTCCTTGCCCTGCAGACCGAGTCTTTCGATTGGCTGCTCGGAAACGAGAAGTGGCAGGCCCGGGTAGAGGCGGCTCGTCAGGCCGGGCGCAAGGACGTCCCGACCCAGTCGGGCCTCGAAGAGATCTTCGAGGAGATCAGTCCTATCGAGGACTTCTCGGGGACCATGTCCCTGTCGTTCCACGACCACCGGTTCGAGCCGTCGAAGTACTCAGTCGATGAGTGCAAGGACAAGGACATGACCTTCTCCGCCCCGATGTTCGTGACGGCGGAGTTCATCAACAACACCACCGGTGAGATCAAGAGCCAGACGGTGTTCATGGGCGATTTCCCGCTCATGACGCCGAAGGGCACGTTCGTCATCAACGGCACCGAGCGTGTCGTGGTCTCGCAGCTGGTCCGTTCGCCCGGTGTCTACTTCGACCGCAGTGCCGACAAGACCTCCGACAAGGACCTGTACGGCTGCCGGGTGATCCCCTCCAGGGGTGCCTGGCTCGAGTTCGAGATCGACAAGCGCGACAGCGTCGGCGTCCGCATCGACCGCAAGCGCAAGCAGGCCGTCACCGTGCTTCTCAAGGCACTGGGATGGACCAACGAGAAGATCCTCGAGCGTTTCGGTCAGTACGAGTCGATGCGCGCCACCCTGGAGAAGGATCACACCTCCGGCCAGGATGACGCCCTGCTCGACATCTACCGCAAGCTGCGCCCGGGTGAGCCTCCCACCAAGGAGTCCGCGCAGACCCTGCTGGAGAACCTCTACTTCAACCCCAAGCGGTACGACCTGGCCAAGGTCGGCCGATACAAGATCAACAAGAAGCTCGGGGTCGATTCTGAGATCACTCAGGGCACTCTGACCGACGAGGACATCGTCGCCACGATCGAGTACATCGTCCGCCTTCACGCGGGCGAGGAGTCGATGCCGGGCGCCAACGGCGAGGTGATCGTCGAGGTCGACGACATCGACCACTTCGGCAACCGCCGCCTGCGCAGCGTCGGCGAGCTCATCCAGAACCAGGTCCGGCTGGGCCTGGCCCGGATGGAGCGCGTCGTCCGGGAGCGCATGACCACCCAGGACGTCGAGGCGATCACGCCGCAGACCCTGATCAACATCCGCCCGGTGGTGGCGTCGATCAAGGAGTTCTTCGGCACCTCGCAGCTGTCGCAGTTCATGGACCAGACCAACCCGCTGGCCGGCCTGACGCACAAGCGGCGTCTGAACGCGCTGGGTCCCGGCGGTCTGTCCCGGGAACGGGCGGGCTTCGAGGTCCGAGATGTGCACCCGTCCCACTACGGCCGGATGTGCCCGATCGAGACGCCGGAAGGCCCCAACATCGGCCTGATCGGCTCGCTGGCCTCCTACGGCCGGATCAACGCCTTCGGCTTCGTCGAGACGCCGTACCGCAAGGTCGTCGACGGCAAGGTGACCGAACAGGTCGACTACCTCACCGCCGACGAGGAAGACCGCTACGTCAAGGCGCAGGCCAACACCGTGCTCAACGCCGACGGCTCGTTCTCCGACGCCCGCGTCCTGGTCCGCACCAAGGGCGGTGAGACCGAGCTCGCCCGGGCCGAGGAGGTCGACTACATCGACGTGTCGCCGCGCCAGATGGTGTCGGTGGCCACCGCCATGATCCCGTTCCTGGAGCACGACGACGCCAACCGCGCGCTCATGGGCTCCAACATGCAGCGTCAGTCGGTGCCCCTGCTCAGGAGCGAGGCCCCGCTGGTCGGCACCGGCATGGAATACCGTGCCGCCACCGACGCGGGCGACGTCGTCAGCGCGGAGAAGGCCGGTGTGGTCGAGGAGGTCTCCGCCGACTACATCACCGTCATGAACGACGACGGCACGCGTACGACGTACCGGATCGCCAAGTTCAAGCGCTCCAACCAGGGCACCTCCTTCAACCAGAAGCCGATCGTGGCCGAGGGCGACCGGGTCGAGGTCAACCAGGTCATCGCCGACGGCCCCTGCACCGACACCGGTGAGATGGCGCTCGGCAAGAACCTGCTCGTGGCGTTCATGCCATGGGAGGGCCACAACTACGAGGACGCGATCATCCTCTCCCAGCGCCTGGTGCAGGACGACGTCCTGTCCTCGATCCACATCGAGGAGCACGAGGTCGACGCCCGTGACACCAAGCTGGGTCCCGAGGAGATCACCCGGGATATCCCGAACGTCTCCGAGGAGGTCCTGGCCGACCTGGACGAGCGCGGCATCATCCGGATCGGGGCCGATGTCGTCAACGGTGACATCCTGGTCGGCAAGGTGACCCCGAAGGGCGAGACCGAGCTGACCCCGGAGGAGCGGCTGCTGCGCGCGATCTTCGGGGAGAAGGCGCGTGAGGTCCGCGACACCTCGCTGAAGGTGCCGCACGGTAACCAGGGCAAGGTCATCGGCGTTCGCGTCTTCTCCCGCGAGGAGGGCGACGAGCTGCCTCCGGGCGTCAACGAACTGGTCCGCGTCTACGTGGCCCAGAAGCGTAAGATCACCGACGGCGACAAGCTGGCCGGCCGGCACGGCAACAAGGGCGTCATCTCCAAGATCCTGCCCGTCGAGGACATGCCGTTCCTGGAGGACGGCACCCCGGTCGACATCATCCTCAACCCACTGGGCGTGCCCGGCCGGATGAATGTCGGCCAGGTCCTGGAAACCCACCTCGGGTGGATCGCCGCGCGCGGCTGGGACATCTCCGGCATCCAGGAGGCCTGGGCCGAGCGGCTGCGTGACAAGGGCTTCGAGAAGGTCGCCCCGCGCACCAACATGGCCACGCCGGTCTTCGACGGCGCCCACGAGGAGGAGATCGTCGGCCTGCTCGGCAACACCATCCCCAACCGCGACGGTGACCGGATGGTGGAGCAGAGCGGCAAGGCCCGGCTGTTCGACGGCCGCTCCGGCGAGCCGTTCCCCTATCCGGTCTCGGTCGGTTACATCTACATCCTCAAGCTGCTCCACCTGGTCGACGACAAGATCCACGCCCGGTCGACCGGGCCGTACTCGATGATCACCCAGCAGCCGCTGGGTGGTAAGGCGCAGTTCGGCGGGCAGCGATTCGGCGAGATGGAGGTGTGGGCGCTGGAGGCCTACGGCGCCGCCTACGCGCTGCAGGAACTGCTCACCATCAAGTCCGACGACGTGCTGGGCCGCGTGAAGGTCTACGAGGCCATCGTCAAGGGCGAGAACATCCCCGAGCCGGGCATCCCGGAGTCCTTCAAGGTCCTCATCAAGGAAATGCAGTCGCTGTGCCTGAACGTCGAGGTGCTCTCCAGCGACGGCATGTCCATCGAGATGCGCGACACCGACGAGGACGTCTTCCGCGCCGCGGAGGAGCTCGGTATCGACCTGACCCGACGGGAGCCGAGCAGCGTCGAAGAAGTCTGACGACATCCCAAGGAAGAACAATGATGCGGATGGCTTCCTCGACCGATGGCACTGCGGTGGGCGCTGGACCTTAGCATGTCGCAGGTGACCGCCTACGACGATGCTGACATGTTCGAATACCTGGATTCCTCGGTCCTGCCGCAGCGCCAGCAGCGGATCCTGGCCACGATCCGGGACTGGGTGGTCAGGTACGGATACCCGCCGAGCACCCGTGAGATCGGCCACGCGGTCGGGCTGCGCTCACCCTCGTCGGTGTCGAAACACCTCAAGAGCCTGGAAGAGCAGGGCTTCCTCCGCCGGGGCACGGCCATGACCAGGCCGATCGACGTGCGGCTGTTCCTGCGCTCCTCGGCGCCGCACCCTGCCGCCGACCTGGTGAGCGTGCCCGTGGTCGGCGACATCGCCGCGGGCACTCCCATCCCGGCCGAGCAGTACGTGGACGACACGCTGACCCTGCCCCGCGACCTCACCGGCCGGGGCACCGTCTTCGGGCTGCGGGTGCGGGGCGATTCGATGATCGACGCGGCGATCTGCGACGGCGACATCGTCGTGGTCCGGCAGCAGCCCGAGGCGCACTCGGGTCAGATCGTCGCCGCGATGATCGACGGGGAGGCGACCGTCAAGGTGTACCGCCGACGCGGCGAGCATGTCGTTCTCGAACCGCGCAACCCCGCCTACGACGTCATCGACGGTGCCGGCGCCGTGGTGCTGGGCATCGTGGTGTCGGTCCTGCGCAACGTTTGAGGACCACCTCGCGTCGGCGCTCAACTGCGCAGCTGCGCGTTGAGCCGTGCGGCCTGTCGCGTGAGGTGGTCGCGTTCGGGGAGGCTGGGCGCCTGCCGGGCGGCTTCGGCGTAGCGGCGGGCCGCGGTCACCGGGTCGCCGTCACGCTCGTGCAAGTACGCCGCGACGGCGGTATAGCGGGGCAGGGCGGGGTCGAGCTCAGCCAGCGCGGCCAGACCGGCCCGCGCGCCGTCGGCTGCACCGACCGCGACGGCCCGGTTGAGGCGGGCCACCGGGTTGCCGGTGAGGCGCACCAGCTCGTCGTACCACTCGACGATCTGCACCCAGTCGGTCTCCTCGGCCGTCCTGGCGTCGGCGTGGAGCGCGGCGATGGCGGCCTGGGCCTGGAACTCGCCCAGCCGGTCGCGGGCCAGGGCCGCCTGGAGCACGTCGACCCCCTCGGCGATCAGGCGGGTGTTCCACAGGCCGCGGTCCTGCTCGGCCAGCGGCACGAGCCTGCCGTCGGGAGCGGTCCGGGCCGGACGCCGGGCGTGGTGCAGCAGCATGAGCGCGAGCAGGCCCGCGACCTCCTCATGCTTGGTCATGACGGCCAGCTGGCGAGTGAGCCGGATCGCCTCGGCGGCGAGGTCGACGTCGCCGGAGTAGCCCTCGTTGAAGACCAGATAGAGCACGCGCAGCACCGTGGCGACGTCGCCTGGCTGGTCGAACCGTACGCCCGAGACGGTGCGCTTGGCCCTGCTGATCCGCTGGGCCATGGTCGCCTCCGGCACCAGGTAGGCCTGCGCGATCTGACGCGAGGTCAGACCGCCGACCGCCCGCAGCGTGAGCGCGACGGCCGAAGCCGGCGTCAGGGACGGGTGCGCGCACAGGAAGTACAGCCGGAGCGTGTCGTCGGCCGATTCGCCCGGACCCGGCGCGGGCTCGCTCTCGACGCGTAGCTCGCGGTGCCGTCGCGAGGTTTCCGCGCGGGCGGCGTCGAGGAACTTCCGCCAAGCCACGGTGATCAGCCAGCCCTTGGGATCCCGCAGCGGGTCGTCCGGCCACACACGTACGGCCTCGACCAGGGCGTCCTGCACGGCATCCTCGGCCGCCGCGAAGTCGGCTCCGCGACGGACGAGAACACCGATCACCACGGGCACCAGCTCCCGCAGCAGCGACTCGTTCACTCGATCACCGGGGGGTGCTCGGCCATGAACGGGCGCACCTCGAGCCACTCGTGGATCGGCTTGCCACCCGCACCCGGAGCCGCGGACAACTCGCCTGCCAGCTCGAGCGCCCGCTCGTAGGTCTCGGTGTCGATCACCATCCAGCCGGCGATCAGGTCCTTGGTCTCCGCGAACGGGCCGTCGGTGACCGGCGGCCGCCCTTCGCCGTCGTAGCGGACGAACGTCCCCTCCGGGGAGAGCGCCTGACCGTCGACGAACTCGCCCGTACCCTCCAGCCGAGCGGCGAAGTCCCGCATGTACTGCACGTGGGCCGAAAGCTCCTCCGGCGTCCACTGGTCCATCGGTACGTCGTTGACCGCCGCCGGCGCGCCCCGGTAGTGCTTGAGCAGCAGGTACTTGGCCATCATGTTCTCCTCCGTACGGCACGCCCATTGTGGCCGTGTTCACCGCGGGGACGAAACCACACGCGAGTTCTCGACATTTCCTGGCGGACGGCCTAGGCGATTTTGCGGCGGTAGGTGTTCATGGCGAAGACGTACGCGACGATGAGGATGCCGACACACCAGGCCAGGGCGATCCAGATGTCGGTGCTGACCGGCTGCTGGGTGAACAGGTCGCGGATCGTGTTGACGATGGAGGTCACCGGCTGGTGGTCGGCGAAGGCGCGCACGGGGCCGGGCATGGTGTCGGTGGGCACGAAGGCCGAGCTGAGGAACGGCAGGAAGATGAGCGGGTAGGAGAACGCGCTCGCGCCGTCCACGCTCTTCGCGGTGAGACCGGGGATGACGGCGATCCACGTCAACGCCAGGGTGAACAGGATCAGGATG
The DNA here is from genome assembly GCF_009687865.1 of Acrocarpospora macrocephala. Taxonomy (GTDB): domain Bacteria; phylum Actinomycetota; class Actinomycetes; order Streptosporangiales; family Streptosporangiaceae; genus Acrocarpospora; species Acrocarpospora macrocephala. The sequence continues at coordinate 19,980 of NZ_BLAE01000064.1, read as the reverse complement.
CCGGCGACCCCGAGCCAGGCGAGCACTCCCGCCGCCGAGCGGAAGCCCATGAGCAGGGCGACGAGCACGACCACCACGAGCGAGAGCAGATTGGCGATCAGCGAGGTCAGCACGTGCGCCCACAGCACGGACGAGCGGGCGATCGGCATGGACTGGAATCGCTCGAAGATGCCGCTCTTCATGTCCGTGAAGAGCCGGAATGCGGTGTAGGCGATGCCCGAGGCGATCGTGATGAGCAGGATGCCGGGCAGCATGTAATTCACATACGAATCCGACCCTGTTTCGATCGCGCCGCCGAAGACGTAGACGAACATCAGCATCATGGCGATCGGCGTGATCGCGGTCGTGACGATGGTGTCCACGCTGCGGGTGACGTGGCGCAGGGATCGTCCTAACAGGGCGGCGGTGTCGCCGAAGAAATGCTTGGTCATCGTTGTTCCTTACGCGTCTGTGCCGGCGTTGCGGTCATGGCTGTTCTTGCCGTTGGCGCCGACGAGTGTGAGGAAGACGTCCTCGAGGGTCGGCTGCTTTTCGACGTATTCGACCTTGGCGGGCGGGAGCAGCTGCTTGAGCTCGGTGAGGGTGCCGTTCACGATGATCCGGCCCTCGTGGAGGATCGCGATCCGGTCGGCGAGTTGTTCGGCCTCGTCCAGATACTGCGTCGTGAGCAGCACCGTCGTACCCCGGCCGGCGAGTTCCTTGACTGCCTGCCACACCTCGATGCGCGCCTGGGGGTCGAGCCCGGTCGTCGGCTCGTCGAGGAAGATGACCGGCGGATTCCCGATGAGGCTCATCGCGATGTCGAGGCGGCGGCGCATGCCACCGGAATACGTCGACACCTTCCGCGCGCCCGCGTCGGTCAGCGAGAAACGCTCGAGCAGGTCATCGGCGATCTTGCCCGGGTCCTTGAGGTGCCGTAACCGGGCGACCAGCACGAGGTTTTCCCGCCCGCTGAGGATCTCGTCGACGGCGGCGAACTGCCCGGTGAGGCTGATGGACTCCCGCACATTCGCTGGGTGCGTGGCGACGTCCAAGCCGTTGACGCTGGCGGTCCCCGCGTCGGCCTTGAGCAGCGTGGACAGGATTTTCACGACCGTGGTCTTGCCCGCCCCGTTCGAGCCGAGCAGGGCGAAAATGCTGCCCCGCGCCACGTCGAAGTCCACGCCGCGCAGCACCTGCAGTTGCTTGTACGACTTCTCCAGGCCCTGCACATGGATTACGTTCTGTGCCGTCATCAGACTGTCCCGTCTTCTTTCTCACCGGCTGCGCGCTCGATGGCGCTGGTGAACCGCTCCCGCTCCCGCCTGATGTACCGTCCCACCGAGTAGTTCTGAACGAACGCCTCGACGAACTCCACGGGGTCCGCCCCGAAGATGTCGCGGATCGGGGTTCCGTCGGCCGCGCTCCGCTCGAACAGATCGGCGAGGTCCTCGAACATCGAGGCCGCGTCGGCGCCGTCCCCCGGCCCGAAGTGCATCAGGTACCGCTCCAGCGCTTCGACCGCGGTGCGATAGTTCTCGGGAAGCTGTCTGATGCGCGCCTTGTATTGCCGCCAGCGCCTCTTGTCCTCGATCGGCCCGGTGACCAGCTCCAGGTACTTCAGGTAGCGGCTCTTCGACTCGTTCGACTCTGTGTCCATGGCTACTTACCTCCTTCGCGGAGCTGTTCGAGCCGTTCGGTGAGGAAGCTCCAGGTCCTCCAGAACTCTTCGAGATATTCGCGTCCCTGAGCGTTCAGGGAATACACCTTGCGCGGCGGCCCCTTCTCGGATGGGACCTTCTCCACGTCGACGAGGCCGCGCTGCTCGATCCTGATGAGCAGCGCGTAGATGGTGCCTTCGGCGATGTCGGAGAAGCCCTGATCCCGCAGCCACGCCGTGATCTCGTAGCCGTACGCGGACCGGCCGGACAGGATCGCCAGGACGATGCCCTCCAGCGTTCCTTTGAGCATCTCCGTCACCTGCTTGCCCACGGATCACCCCCTTCAGCTACTTGGTGTTGCTGACTACTGGTACAAAGTAACACTGACTACCGGTATCTAGCAACACTGAATAGCTGAGGGCGCAAGCAAGTGATTCGACCTGCGGCACGCGGGGCTGGCCGTCCAGCTGTGCACGCTGCCGTCGGCGTCAGGAGCTCGTGAGGATGACGAGTTGCTGGGTCGCTCGGGTCATCGCGACATAGCGGTCGACCGCCCCTTCGATGCCCTCGCCGAACGCCTCCGGGTCGATGAGGACGACCAGGTCGAACTCGAGCCCTTTCGACAGCTCCGGGGTCAGGGACCGGACGCGGGACGTCGCCCGGAATGTGGGATCGCCGATGACGCAGGCGATCCCGTCGGCGTGCGTGGCGAGCCAGGTGTCGAGGATCGAGTCCAGATCCGAAGCGGATCCGTGTACGACGGGGACGTCGCCGCTGCGGATGGAGGTCGGCACGTTGGCGTCCGGGAGCACGGCCCGGATGACCGGCTCGGCTTCCGCCATGATCTGTTCCGGCGTCCGGTAGTTGATGCTCAGGGAGGCCAGGTTGATCCGGTCGAGCCCGATCCGCTCGAGCCGTTCCTGCCACGACTCCGTGAACCCGTGCCTGGCCTGGGCGCGGTCCCCGACGATGGTGAAGCTCCGGGACGGGCAGCGGACCAGTAACATCTGCCACTCCGCGTCGGTCAGTTCCTGAGCCTCGTCCACGACGATGTGCGCGAACGGGCCGGCGAGCAGGTCCGGGTCGGTGCCAGGCGGCGGAGTCCCGTCGATCAGGGTGTCCTGCAGGTCCTGTCCGCGCAGCATCGTCACCAGACCTTCACCGTCGTCATCCGCCTCGATCAGGATCTCGGTCACCCTGGCCCGGTGCTCGCGTTCGGCGGCGACTGCGGCGTCGTGCCAGCGCTTACGTCGCGACGCCTCGGGGTCGCCGAGCCGCTGCCGTGCCACGTCCAGAAGCGGCAGGTCGGACACCGTCCAGGCCTGAGCGTCCTCGCGTTGCAGCGCCCGAACGTCGTCCGGGCTGAGCCAGGGAGCGCACATCCGCAGGTAGGCGGGCACCGACCACAGATCTCCGACGAGGTCGGCCGCCTCGATCAGCGGCCACGCCCGGTTGAAAGTCGTGAGCAACTCCCTGTCCCGCAGCAGCGATTTGCGGAGCAGGTCAGCCGACGCCTCGCCGTCGTGCTTGTCCATCAGGATCGTGAGCAGCTCCTCCCAGATCTGGTCGCGCGCCTCGTTGTGCGGCGTACCGGGTTCTGGTGCGTCAAAGGCCTCGGCCCAATCGTCGGCGCTCAGCCAGATGTCGGACCAGGGGGTCGTGACCGTCATCCCCTTGGCAGGCGGGTTCTCGTAGAACCTGACGGCCGGCTCGATCGCCTTCACCAGGCTCGCCGACGACTTCAGGAGGGCCACGTCCGGGTCGGTCTCGATCGCCGCCGCGGCTCCCTCGGCGACGAGGTCCCGCAGGGTGCAGGTCTGCACGCCTTCCTCTCCCAGGCTGGGGAGTACGTCGGCGACGTAGGCCAGGTACGGCTGGTGCGGACCGACGAACAGCACGCCGCCCCGGCGGTGACCGAGGCGAGGGTCGGAGTAGAGCAGGTAGGCGGAGCGGTGCAGCGCGACGACGGTCTTCCCCGTGCCCGGACCGCCGTCGACGACGAGAGCGCCGCGGGATCCCGCGCGGATGATGGCGTCCTGGTCGGCCTGGATGGTGCCGAGCACGTCGCGCATCCGTGCCGACCGGTTGCCGCCCAGGCTGGCGATGAAGGCGGACTGGTCATCGAGCGCGGCGTGCCCGACCAGCCCCTCCGGGGTGAACACCTCGTCCCAGTAGTCGCTGATCCGGCCGCGGGTCCAGCGATATCTGCGGCGGCTTGCCAGGCCCATCGGGTTGGCGTGGGTGGCTCCGAAGAACGGCTCGGCCGCGGGGGAGCGCCAGTCGAGCAGCAGCCGGCGGCCCGCGCTGTCGGTGAGGCCAAGCCGTCCGACGTACACGGGTTCGGGGTCGTCCGCGTTGACCATGTGTCCGAGGCACAGGTCCAGGCCGAAGCGACGCAGGGCGCGCAGGCGAGCGGTCAGCCGGTGGACCTCCAGGTCACGGTCCAGCGCCTGCCGGCCTTTGCCGCCGGGCGCCTTGCGCTCGGCATCGAGGCGGCCGGACAGGTCGGTGATCGACTGCTCGAGGCTCTCCGCGATGGCCGCGAAGTGCTGCTCGTCGCCGGCGATCAGCGCCGGGTCGGCCTTGGGGGAGAGGTGGTCGGGTAGGTCGAACGCGCTGGTAGTCAAGGGTTCCACGACATCAGCTCCGATCCGGCTCGACGATCTCGCGTGGTTCACGCGGACATTGACCGCGTCGAGCAGCAGCTTCGCGGCCACCGTCGCCCCGTCGGTGCGGATCGCGGCGGCCACCGCGGTCGCTCGCGCGCGGGTCTCGGGGGTCAGCGCCGTCGTGAGCGCGGCTGACAGGGATTCGGTGGTCGGAGTCGGGCCGTCGTGTGCCGTGCCGATGCCCAGCTTGGCCACCCGGCCGGCCCAATAAGGCTGGTCCGCCAGCTGGGGTACCACCACCTGAGGCGCGCCGGCCCGGGCGGCGGTCGTCGTCGTGCCCGCGCCGCCGTGGTGCACGACGGCGGCCACCCGGCCGAACAGCGCCTGCTGGTTGACCTCGCCGACGGCGAAGCAGTCGTCCCGGTCGTCGATCAGGGCCAGGTCGGCCCAGCCGCGGGCCACCACCGCGCGGCGGCCCTGCGCTCGGATCGCCTCGATGGCCACCTGGGCGACGTCCGTCGATGTCCGTACGGGCATGCTGCCGAAGCCCACGTACACCGGTGGCGTGCCGGCGTCCAGGAATGCCACCAGCTCGGCCGGGAGCGGGCGAACGTCGGGCAGGATCCACGCGCCGGTCTGGACGACGTCGAGGTCCGGAGTCTTCTGCCACGGATCCAGGATCGGGTCCGTCGCCAGCCACGGCCGGTCGCCGATGACGTAGTCGCGGACGTTGCCCACCGGTGGCAGGCCGATCGATGCCCGGTTCGTGTTGAGCGCCGCACCGAACAGCGTGTTGATGCTGTGGGCGTCCAGGTCCCACAGCACCCGGTTGTCGGTCACCTCCGGCGGGAACGGCCGGCCCGGATACGCCAGCGGCGGGCGGTACGGCGACGGCAGGGTGAGCTGCTGGAAGGTCACGGACACGGAGCGGATGCCCAGTTTCTCGGCCACCGACCGCGCGCCGGCCGCGGCCGGCATCATGCCGGTCGCCACCAGCACATCGCATCCCTCGGCCGCCGCGGTGACCGCGTCGAACTGGCTGGCGATCAACTCGGCCGCGCGCCGGGGCATGGATGACGGCGGCGGCGCCGCGTTCGTCAGCGCGCGCGCCGACTGGCCGACCGGCACCAGCGGCACGCCGGCACCGGCCAGCCGCTGCGCGAACTCCTCGTCCGGCGGCGCGCACACCCGCACCTCCGCGCCGAGTTCCCGCAACCGCACCGCGAGTCCCACCATCGGTTCGACGTCCCCGCGCGACCCGTACGTCGACAACAACACCCGCACGTCGCATCCCCATTTCCGCAGGTTCTGGCCTCGGCCAGCGATTCTGCGGCATGACCCGGGCCTTGCCGCAAGCCCCCCGGTGCGCTATACGTTGAGAGTGGAAAGGAGCGGGTCCTCCCCTTTCCACTTGCTGGCAGAGCCTCGGGCTCAGCGGCTCACGGTCGTCTCCCGCTCCATATGTGACAGCTTCTCGGGATTGCGTACGGCGTAGAGCCCGGTGATGAGGCCGTCGTCGATGCGCACCGTCACGACGGTTTCGATGTCGCCGTCGAGCCGGACGATCAGCGCCGGCTGGCCGTTGACCTGGGCCGGCTGCAGCGACGCCGCGGGGGAGATCCAGCGCAGCACGCGAGCCACCTGGTCGGCCCCCACGACGGGCGCCAGCGCGGCCGGCTTGAGTCCGCCGCCGTCCGCCAGGAGGACGACGTCCGGCGCGAGGATGTCGAGCAGGCGTTGCAGATCACCCGTTTCGACCGCCCACTGGAACGCCTTGAGCGCGCCGCGGGCCTCGACCGGAGAAACGACCCCGCGGGGTCGGCGCGCGGCGACGTGGGCCCGTGCCCGGTGGGCGATCTGGCGGACCGCGGCCGGGCTCTTGTCGACGGCTTCGGCGATCTCGTCGTAGGCCAGCTCGAATACCTCGCGCAGCACGAACACCGCCCGCTCGGTCGGGGTGAGCGTCTCCAGCACCAGCAGCATCGCCATCGATACGCTGTCGGCCAGCTCGACGTCCTCGGCCACGTCGGGCGCGGTCAGCAGCGGCTCGGGCAACCAGGGGCCGACGTAGGATTCCTTGCGCCGGCCGAGCGTACGCAGCCGTTTCAGCGCCTGGCGGGTGGTGATCCGGACCAGGTAGGCACGCTGATCCCGTACCGTGTCGAGGTCGACGCCCGCCCACAGCAACCATGCTTCCTGCAGGACGTCCTCGGCGTCGGCGGCCGAGCCAAGCATCTCGTACGCGACCGTGAACAGCAGGTTGCGGTGAGCGACGAACGCCTCGGTAGCCGAGTCAATGCGGCTGCCACGAGCTGTGTCCGTCGGTTGCTCGCCGCGTTCGCTCATCGCTGGTTCCTGCCTGTTCGTTCTCGACCGTGCCATGCATATGACGCCGGTCCTCACCGCTTTGTGACGTGATGCACGTCACACACCCGCGCTGTCACAAGGATCGGGTCGCCGGGATCTCTTGCTCGTCAGGACACCACGAGTGAGGAACGTCATGAGCTCAGCGCTTGAAACCCTTCGCCGCGACTTCGCCGGCGACATCATCGAACCGGGAGCGGCGGAGTACGCATCGGCCAGCCGCTCGGTATTGGCTTCGGGTAGTCCGGCCTATGTGCTGCGGCCCAAGAGCGTCGGGGACGTGCAAGCAGGTATCAGATTCGCTGCCGGCGCAGGGCTTGTGCTGTCCGTGCGAGGCGGCGGCCACGGTTTTTCGGGCTTCGGCACCAACGACGACGGCGTCGTGATCGACCTCAGCGAGCTCGCGAACGTCGAGATCATCGACAAGGAACGTCACCACGTACGGATCGGCGGCGGCGCCACCTGGGGTCAGGTCGCGGCCGTCCTGGCCCCGAATGGACTCGCGATCTCCTCAGGTGACACCAAGGGCGTCGGTGTCGGTGGGCTGACGTTGACCGGTGGCATCGGCTGGAAAGTCAGGAAGTACGGCCTCGCGTTGGACAACGTGGTCGCCGCCGAGGTGGTCACCGCCAGCGGAGAGGTCGTGCATGCGAGCGCGGGGGAGAACCCGGAGCTGTTCTGGGCGATTCGCGGTGGCGGCGGCAATTTCGGGATCGTGACCGCCTTCGAGTTCGCGGCACACCCGACGACAGACGTCTTCTACGGCAAGATCGCCTTCCCGGCGTCGGCGGCGGCCGAGGTGCTCCAGGGCTGGGCGGACTACCTCCGCACCGCCCCCGAGGAGCTCACCTCCGTCGCGAACTTCGCCAATCCCTTCGCCGGCGGGCCCGAAGCGCCGGTCGAGATCCACGTCGCCTTCGACGGCGATGACCCGGAACTCGCGGCCCAGGCCATCGACCCGATCCGCCGGCTCGGCACAGTGATCGGCGACGATATCGCGCTGAAACCCTATGCCGACACGCTCGTGGACGGCGCCACCCCGCCGCCGGGCATCCACCTGGTCACCCGAAGCGCATTCGCCGACAAGGAATCCGTGCCCGAGGTCCTTCAGATCCTCGCTGAGGTCGGGGCATCGGAGGGGTCACCGTTCATCGCCGTTCGCAGCGTCGGCGGTGCGGTTTCCCGAGTCCCGCACGATGCCACCGCCTACGCGCATCGCCAGGCGGAGTTGATGTTCGTGACCACCATCGCGGGTCCGCAGCCGGTCGTCGAGGCCGCTCGGCCCGCGCTGGAAACGATCTGGGCGAGACTCGCACCTCACGTCAACGGCGTCTACGCCAACTTCCTCACTTCTGCCACCGAGGAGGACATTGCCGCGATCTATCCAACGCAGACCTACAAGCGGCTCGCGGCGGTCAAGCGTCAGTACGACCCTGACAATCTGTTCGCCCGCAACCACAACATCCGGCCTCAGTAAGCCTTGCGGAAAAGCGACGCCGTACCAGGTGGTCAGCTGTACGAGACCGACTGCAGGGAGCAGTTGGTGACATACGGCCCGGGGTAGACCTGCCAGGCGGCGCAGGCCCAGCTGGCGGTGACGGTCGTGTACCCGGCCGGGATGCTGGCGCTGCCGTTCGACACGCCGTAGAGGTCGTACTGGTGCCCGCTGCTGCACTTGGCGTTGATCGTCACCGACGTGGCTCCGCTCGGCAACGCCTGAGAGAACTGGTAGGAGTGGTTGGCCGGATTCGCGACCAGGCTGCCGTTGGGCACCGGCGTCGACGTGGACGGCGGTGAGGTGACGACCGCCAGGGTGTTGGGGTACCAGTCGCTGGTGTTCCCCGAATAGTTGGATGAGGTGCAGTCAACCGTGGCCTGCAGCGTGACGTTGACGGCGGCGGCCGGCTGTTGGAAGGCGACGATCGCCGCGCCGGTCGTGACCAGCGCCGAACCGAGCGCCAGCGCCCGTCGCGCCAATTTCCCAGCGAACATCGAGGTCCCTTTCTACGCGTCCGACATTCATCCACCGCGAATCCAGCCACCTTCCTGGACGACGGTCAATATCAGGACATTTCAGTCAGTCCGAAACCGTCACCGAGGACTTTCGCCTAAAATGACGATTGCGCACGTCCGGAGTCCGGCATGCCGGAAATCAAGCCGAAATGCCCGTCAGGCGCGTAGTTCGCTGACAATTTCAGGTCGCGTTCCCTCCTGCAACATTCAGAAAGGATTTACCGACCTGATCACACGGCGCATCGAGCGCGCGATGGCGGGGATCCTGACGTGTGTCACGAAACAGGTGGCCAGACCGGTCAGGAATCGAGAAGCGCCGCTTACCGAGCCGCACCTAGCGTGACCGCCATGGACATCACCATTCACGCGAGCTTCCTCCCGCACGACGATCCGGACGCATCCCTGGCCTTCTACCGCGACACCCTCGGCTTCGAGGTCCGCAGCGATGTCGGATACGACGGGATGCGCTGGATCACGGTCGGTCCCGCCGACCAGACCAGCACGTCCATCGTCCTGGAGCCGCCGGTCATCGACCCCGGTGTCACCGACGACGAACGCCGCACCATCATCGAGATGATGGCCAAGGGCACCTACGCCGGCATCGTCCTGGCCACCACCGACCTCGACGCCGCCTTCGCGCGGCTTCAGGCCGGCGACGCCGAGGTCGTCCAGGAGCCGACCGAGCAGCCGTGGGGGATTCGCGACTGCGCCGTCCGCGATCCCGCGGGCAACCTGATCCGCATCCAGGAACTGCGCTGAGCCGTCCGGCGATCGCAACCCTGACCTGCACAGGGGCGCTGAGGTGACGTCGTGCCTTGCTGTCCGGCCGGTCAGTGCGCCAGCAGGTCGTCCAATTCGGCGGTGAAGAGCAGCGCGGGGTCGAATCTCATTCCGGTGAAGTGGCCGGCGAGCTCCAGGGACAGGACGCCATGCAGCCGGGTCCAGAAGGCCAGGGCCCGGCGAAGGGCCTCAGGCGGGGCGGGGTGGTCGCCCGCCCACTGCCGGTGGCCTTCGAGGTGCGCGTCGAACGGCGTCGCGGGGCCGTCGGCGGGCAGCGCGGCGCAGGCGTCGAGCAAGATCGTCATGATCTCGGCCGCGATCGCGGTGACGTCGTCGGGCGCGTGGTAGCCGGGAACGGGTGTGCCGTAGATGAGGAAGTATCGCTGGGGGTCGTCAAGCGCCCACTCGCGCAGTGCGTGCGCCAGCGCGGCGTGGTCCGAGCCGGACCCCCAGGCTGCGCGGAAGGTGTCGGCCAGACTTCGGTACGCGTCCCTGATGAGCTCGGTGATCAGCTCGTCACGGCTGGCGAAGTACCGGTAGAGCGCGGGTCCGCTCATGCCCATCTGCTTGGCGATCGCGTTGAGGGAGAGCGCGGACGCCCCCGCCGTGGCGATCTGCTCCCATGCGCGGTCCTTGATCTCCGTACGCACCTGAGCGCGGTAGCGCTCGCGCGGGGACGTGGTGTCTGTTTCCGCCATGACCTGCCACCTTCCCGCACCTGGGCGGCTACATCTTCAAGATTTAGTTAGAGGCTATCACGAAACTTATTGACACTCTCCACCTCCGTGCGTTACAACTTCTAACGAACGTGAAAGCTCATAACTCAACGCGCAGCGCAGTGGAGGTCGTCATGAACACCGAGGGACTCGTCGAGGTCGTCCTGCCGGGCAAGGTGGAGCCGGAAGGCCTGGAGATCCGGCACGGAGCCGTCCCCAACCCCGGCCCTGGCCAGGTCCTGATCCGGATGGAGGCGACCGGGGTCTCCTTCGCCGAACAGCAGATGCGCCGCGGCCGTTACTACGACCAGCCGCCGTTCCCGTTCGTGCCCGGCTACGACCTGGTCGGCACGGTGCTGGCGACCGGTGCGGGTGTCGAACCCAGCCTGGCCGGCACGCGGGTGGCCGCGCTGGTCAAGGTCGGCGGCTGGGCCAGCCACGTACTCGTCGACGCGGCCGACGTGGTGGAGGTTCCCCACGGGATCGGCCCGGCGGAGGCGGAGACCATGGTGGTCAACGGCATCACCGCCTGGCAGATGCTGCACCGCAAGGCACGGATCCGCGCCGGGCAGACCATCCTGGTGCACGGCGCCAACGGCGGCGTGGGCTCGGTCCTGGTCCAGCTGGCGCAGGCCGCGGGCGTGCAGGTGATCGGCACAGCGTCCGCGCGCCACCACGACGCCTTGCGCGAGCGCGGCGTCATCCCGGTCGACTACCGCACCGAGAACGTCCCCGCACGCGTCCGCGAACTCGCCCCCGGCGGGGTGGACGCCGTCTTCGATCACGTCGGCGGCCGCGGCGTCGTCGACTCCTGGCGCCTGCTCGCGCCCGGCGGCACGCTCGTCTCCTACGGCAGCGCCTCCACCCGGGATGACGAGGGGTCCAAGCAGTGGCCCGTACTCAAGCTGCTCGGCCGGGTATGGCTGTGGAACGCGCTGCCCAACCGCCGCCGCGCCTACTTCTTCAACATCTGGGCCGGGCGCTCTCTGGCCAAGAACCGGTTCCGGGCCCGCCTACGCGCCGACCTCACCCAGGTCTTCACCGCCCTCCAGCACGGAGACGTCACCGCCCAGATCGCCGCCCAACTGCCGCTCACCCGCGTCGCCGACGCCATGCGACTGGCCGAATCCGGCACTATCGCCGGAAAGATCGTTCTCACCCCGTAGCGCATTCCGCCCCACCTGAAAGGCCACACGCGCAACACCCTCGTCGCGAGTGGGCCTTCGTGCTCGCCGCGACGGCGCGCGTCGCCGGCGATCTCGACCTGGCCGAGGAATGCGTCCAGGACGCCTATCTCGCCGCGCTGGAGGCGTGGGCGCGCGACGGCGTGCCCCGCAAGCCCGGTGCCTGGCTCACCACCACCGCCGACTACGCCGCGACCGACTGGCGCCAGATCCTGTGGCTCTACGACGAACTGCTGAAGGTGTGGCCTTCTCCGGTCGTCGCGCTCAACCGGGCCGTGGCCATCTCGATGGTGCACGGTCTCCAGGCCGCCCTCGAGGAGGTCGACGCCCTGGCCCGCGATGACCGGCTCGCCGCCTACCACTACCTTCCGGCCATCCGGGCCGACCTCCCGCGCCGGCTCGGCCGCCCCCGCGAGGCCGCCGTCGCCTACCGCGCGGCGTTGGACCTCGCCGACAACCAGGCCGAACGCGAGTTCCTCGCCGCCCGCCTCGCCGAGGCTGTCGATTCCGGATCCGGTCGCTCGTCGGAACGGTAGACGACCGACCGGCTGGGCTGGCACTACCGCGAGCTAGCCGGGCGTCCCGTCGCGCTCGCTTCGTTGGGCGAGGCGCTGGGCTTGCCCGTTGTGCACATCGCTTACCCACTCCCAGCCGGGCTTAGCCGATGGGCCGACCCGCGGGTCACTGGGAACATGGCCCTCACGCAGGGCGAGCACGTACGCGCGATCCTGGTCGATCCGTGCGTGTACCTGATCAGCTCTGCCGATGGACCCGTGGCCGGGGACGAGGACATCGACGTCGTCCGCCGCGCCCTCGAGCAGCCGCAGCGCGGCGAGGTAGTCCTCGACCGGGTCCGCGGTGCCGTTCAAGTCGAGCATCGGAATCAGGACATCAGACAGCATGTCGCCGGCGACGAGAACGCCGCGCTCCTCGATCAACAGCGCCGCATGGCCCGAGGCATGCGCCTGATGCTCGATGATCCGGACTTGGGGGCCATCCCAAGGAATCCGCGCGGTACCGGCGGGCAAGCCGGCAATGAGGCCGAGCAGGTCCAGCGGTACCTGCTCGACGATGTCCGGCGGTATCAGGTGGGCGGCGATGCGGGCCTTCGCACCCGCGTCCGACAACCGATCTCGGACAGTGGCCGCGCAGCGGGCCGTGCCGTAGCGAGGCGCCGAGCCGAGCCCGGCGTGCCAGAGCAGGTGATCCCAATGCGGATGCGTCGAGAAACCCGCCACAACGGGCTGGCTCAATTCGCGAAGGTCGTTGGCGAGGCAGGCCATTTCGTGGCCCTGCACCCCGGGGTCGATGAGCAGCACGCCAGCGCGGCCTTGCACGACAACGGCGTTGCTCTGGCAGAACTCGCTCTCGTGGATCAGCACGCCCTCCGCGACCTGCCTCAGCACGGTGGCCCCTTCCGCTTGTGATTTGCAACCACTCGTCGAGACGGTAGTACCGGGCGGTGGTAGATTGCAAGCAGTATGGGCGAAGTGAACGAGCCGCGGTCGGAGTGCCCGATCAACGCCGCCATCGAGGCGTTCGGCGATCGCTGGAGCCTGATCGTCCTCCGCGACATCGTCTTCGGAGACCGCCGCTATTTCCGAGAGCTGCAGGCCAACTCAATCGAGGGGATCGCCTCAAATATTCTCGCCGACCGACTCAAGCGACTCGTCAAGTCGGGACTGCTCACCCGCGAGGACACGCGACCCGGCCAGCGGGCACGCTACAGCCTGACCGAACCCGCGATCCAACTCGTCCCCGTGTTCGCGCAGCTGGGCAGCTGGGGACTTCGCCACCGGCCCACGAGCAGCGCACTGCGCGTTCGCGCCGTGCTGCTTGAACAAGGCGGCCCCGCGCTCTGGCAAGAGTTCATGGACGAACTTCGCCGCGAGCACCTTGGCTCCAAACTCCCAGCGCGATCACCGAGTGTTCGCGAGCGCCTGAACGCGGCCTACCTCGCTGCCACCAACTCCTCGTAGCCGCCAGGCCGTCTGTCCCAAGGCGCCAACGGACGTTGCCCGAGATGTCGTTGCTGAGCGGGCTGCATAGGATCGCCGGCATGGCGCTGCGACCTGTTCAGGTGAACATAAAGGCTCTTGATGCCTCGGCGGTCGGCCGGTTCTGGGCGGAGGCGCTCGGCTGGAGTGCTTACCGACCCGGCGTGACCACCTACGTCGGACCCGCCGGCGGCCTCGTTTGGCCGGACCCGGTCGCCGTCGGCGTCGACGTTGTTCCCGTCCCTGAGCCCAAGACAACGACGAAGAACCGTGTGCACCTCGATCTCGCCACCACCTCCGCGGCCCACCAGGCGGAGTTGGTCGCGTGCCTGAAGGCTCTCGGTGCGACGCCCGCCCACGTGGGCCAGGGCGAAGTGCCGTGGACGGTCCTCGCCGACCCCGAGGGCAACGAGTTCTGCGTGCTGGAGCCCCGGGAGATCTACCGGGACACCGGGCCGATCGCCGCGGTGGTGGTCGACTGCGCGGATCCGCGGGCCATGGCCCGGTTCTGGGGTGAGGCGATGGACTGGACCCTGCACGAGGTGACTGACGATCAGGCGGCGTTGCGCTCCGCCAAGGGTGTCGGCCCGTATCTCGAGTTCCTCCGTACGCCCGGCGTGAAGACCGTGCCAGACCGCGTCCATCTTGACCTGCTGCCGTACCCCGGTGACGACAAGGCGGCGGAGGTGGCCCGGCTGCGGGCCCTCGGCGCCACCGACCTCGACCTCGGCCAGGGCGACGTCCCGTGGACGTGCCTGGCCGACCCGGAGGGCCACGAGTTCTGCGTCCTCGCCCCGTCCTGACGCGGAGCCCTGTGTGCTCATGCGTGGCCGCCTCGGTGGGATCGCGCGCCGCGGCTACATCCCCGCTAGTCCCCGGCCATCACGGTGAAGGTGAATCTGGCGCTCGTCGGACGGCGCAGCGGAATGTCGCATTTGATCCGGCGCAGCACCTCGTTCCTGCTGAAGCCGAGCCCCTGGGCGATGAGCCGCTCCGGGCGCACCGGCACCGGGTCCTCGAAGGCGACCTCCACCTGGACCGGCCACGCCTCGTCGAGCCATGCCGACGGGGTGTCCAGCCGCCAGGCCCCCTCCCAGTCCAGGGTGAAGCGGTTGCGCCGGGCGAGTAGCGGATCCAGCAGCGTGGACGCCACCAGTTCCGGATCGCTGGTGTGGTAGCCGTCGAGCTCGGCCGGATCGAAGGATCTGACGGGTGCTCGCTCGTGCACGGTGAGCTTGCTCGTCCGATCGCAGGACACGCAGCGGACCAGCAGCCACACGTCCAGCAGCTTGCCGTTGGCGTTGACGCGGAACCTGCCCTCGCCGGTGGTGGCCGACTCCGACCGGCAGTCCACGCACCGCAACGACAGCAGCGGCAGCCTGGTCCGGCGAACGACCCAGGGCAGCACAGTATGAGGTTGTGAAGACATGATCTCTCTAGACCTGACACGAGGCCGATTGCGCGCGGCCTCAAACGCTGCATGACCGGGCGCACACGGGCAGCCCGGCAGAGCCGACCTGAGGGTCGGCTTGAAGGTGAGCGGAAGAAGGTGTCAGGTCTAAAGAGCAGGCGGGGTCACGCGGTTTGTCCTCTGTCCTCACAGCGACGGGCCGCAGGCAACCTACGGGAACGAGGAAGGAAGCTCAAACGGTTTTCCGGCGGCGGTGGTCCCTGTCGCCAACTCAGGTGTTGTCATGGGGTACCTCCTCGGGAACGGCTGCAGACAGCAAGGTTAGGCTTACCTTATATTTGCCTGATGGATCCCTCTGAGATTCGTACGGTGGCCAGCGAGGCCGAGCTCCGGGAGATCGTGAAGGAGCCACCGCAGGCCATCTGGGACAAGGACATCGCCCGGATCGACGAACACGCGCGCACGATCATCGCGCACTCGCCGTTCGTGCTGCTGGCGACCTCGAACACGGACGGAACCTGCGACGTCTCGCCCCGGGGGGATCCCGCCGGATCGGTGCTGGTCCTCGACGACCACCGGCTGGTGCTCGCCGACCGGCCCGGCAACCAGCGGCTCGACAGCCTCCGCAACATCCTGCGCAACCCCCACGCCGGGCTGCTGTTCATCGTGCCGGGGATGAACGAGACCCTGCGCGTGAACGGGCGCGCGACGCTCGTGTCGGACGCGCCGTTCTTCGACGACCTGGCGGTCCGCGGCAAACGGCCGCGGCTGGCGATCCTCATCGAGGTCGGGGAACTGTACATGCACTGCGCGAAGGCGTTCCTCCGCTCATCGCTGTGGAAGCCCGAGACCTGGCCGGACCGCAAGAGCCTGCCCACGCTCGGGCGCATCGCCAAGGACCAGATGGGCATCAAGGGCGTCCCCGCGAGAATGATCGACGCGGGTCTCGCCCTGGACGCCAAGATGAATCAGTACTGACAAGAGGCCGCAGGCTGGGCTTTGCGTTTGATCGGGTGCCGAGCATGTCCTGGATGCTCCGCAAACTGAGCGCGTGCTTGGGCTTCACCGCGATCCAGGCCTTGGGGTCGATGATCCAGAAGCCGCCGTTATAGGGGCTGCTGTCGTCGACCCCCGACGCAGGCCGATCACCCTTTCGTGAAGTGATTTCGTGGCGCCCGCCGGGCGTTTTCTAACCGTCTCCTTACATGCGATGATCTAAAGTACTAGGACGCTAGATAAATGGAGAAACGGTGATCGAGTTCTACCTGGATGCCAAGTCCGGCCTGTCGCCGTACCAGCAGCTGGTCCAGCAAGTACGGCACGCGCTCCGGCTCGGCCTGCTGCGCGAGGGCGACCAGCTGCCGACCGTCAAGGAGGCCGTGGCGCAATTGGCGATCAACGCCAACACCGTCCTGAGGGCCTACCGGGAACTCGAGCACGAGGGCCTGGTCGCCGCCCGGCCAGGGGTGGGGACGTTCGTGACGGCGACGCTCACCAACACCTCGCTGGCCGCGCACGGCCCGCTGCGGCTGGAACTGGAGCGCTGGCTGGCCAAGGCCCGCCGGGCCGGCCTCGACGACGAAAGCATCGAGGCCCTCTTCAAGACCACCTTTCGGACCATCGCTCAGGAGGACATAGCGTGACTTCTGTCCTGCAGGCCCAGGCACTGGGCAAGAAGTACGGCAAGCGCTGGGCGCTGCGCGACTGCACCGTCGACATCCCGGCAGGCCACGTCGTGGGGTTAGTGGGACCCAACGGAGCCGGCAAGACCACGCTGCTGAAGCTGGCGAGCGGTCAGCTCGAACCGACGGCGGGGGACATCTCGGTGCTCGGCGGTCGGCCCGGGGGCACGCCCGCGCAACTGGCCAGGGTCGGGTTCGTTGCCCAGGACACCCCCGTCTACGCGGGGCTGACCGTCGCCGATCACCTCCGGTTGGGCGCGCGCCTCAACCCCCGCTGGGACGACGGCATGGCGCGGGAGCGCATCGCCCAGCTCGATCTCGTCCCCACGCATCGGGCGGGCAAGCTGTCGGGCGGCGAGCGCGCCCAGCTCGCTCTCACCCTGGGCCTGGCCAAGCGTCCCGAGCTGCTGATCCTGGACGAGCCCGTGGCCTCGCTCGACCCGCTGGCCCGCCGCGACTTCCTGCGGGGGCTGATGGAGGCCACCGTCGAGCACGAGTTCAGCGTCGTGCTCTCCTCCCACCTGGTCTCGGACCTGGAACGGGTCTGCGACTTCCTGATCGTGCTCGTCGACTCCCGCGTGCAGGTCGCCGGGGAGACCGACAAGCTGCTGGCCACCCATCACCGGCTCACCGGCCCACGCCGCGATCCCGACCGGCTCCCCGCCGACCAGCACGTGGTCTTCCAGCGTCACACCGACCGGCAGAGCACGTTCGTGGTACGCACCGACGCCCCCATTCACGACCCCGCCTGGACGGTCACCCAGCTCAGCCTGGAAGACCTCGTCCTGGCCTACATGGACAAGCACGCCGCCGAGAACCGGCGGGTCGCCCTGGAGGTGCAGCGATGATCTGGCTGACCTGGCGCCAGTTCCGCGCCGCCGCCGCGCTGATGGCCGCCGTGCTCGCCGTCCTCACCGCCGCCCTGGCCCTGACCGGCCCGGACCTGGCCTCCCGCTACGCCGCCGGGATCGCCGACTGCACCCCGGACAACACCTGCGACCGGTTCTTCGACCGCTTCTTCGGTGAGTACCAGCTCCCCTTCATCGCCGTCAGCTTCGTCGTGCTGGCCCTGCCCGCTCTCGTCGGGCTTTTCTGGGGAGCCCCGTTGATCACCCGCGAACTGGAGGCGGGCACGCACCTGCTGGTGTGGAACCAGAGCGTCGCCCGCGGCCGCTGGCTGGCGGTCAAGCTCGGGCTCACCGGCCTGGTCGCCATGGCCGCCGCCACCGTGAGCGGCCTCGCGGTGACCTGGTGGTCCGACCCCCTGGACAAGTCGGCCGTTCCGGAGCTGGCTCTGATGGCTCCGCTGGTGTTCGGCGCGCGTGGCATCGTCCCGATGGGGTATGCGGCCTTCGCCTTCGTCCTCGGCGTGACCGTGGGCATGCTGGTGCGCCGCACGCTGCCCGCCATGGCCCTCACTTTGACCGTTTTCGTCGCGATCCAGCTCGCCATGCCGCTGCTGGTCCGGCCCCACCTGATACCCCCGGTCACCGCGACCTTCGAGCTCGGCCGGGTGAATGTGGGCGGCATCTCCATACGAGAGCAGGGAGGCGGGCCTGTGCATATTTCCCTGGAGCCGGCCGTTCCCGGCCACGCGGGCGCCTGGGTCCTGGCCAGCGACCTCCTCGATCCGTCCGGACGTACGATCGCCGGCAGCGGCGAAGAAGCGCCCGTCCCCGTCTCCACGACGTCGGGACCCTGCGGACGGCAGGGGGGACCACCGAACTTGGACGCGTGCTGGGTCGAGATCAACCGGCTCGGCTACCGGCAGCAGGCGACCTACCAGCCCCTGGAGCGCTTCTGGCCCCTCCAGTGGATCGAGACCGGGATCTACGCCCTGCTCACCCTCGGCCTCACCTGGTTCTCCTTCTGGTGGATCCGGAGACGCCTGTCATGACCATCCTCAGGACCGCGGCCTCCGGGCTCGCCCTCCTCCTGGCGGCCGCCTGCACGGCACCCACGCCGCCGCGCAGCCAGGCGAGCACGGCAGCCGGTACGGTCTGCGCGCCACCCCAGGCGCCCCCCGAAGCGGAGACGGCCACCACGATCGACGTCATCGAGCAGGCGTACTTCTGCATTCTCGGCAACTACTACAGCGGCGCCACGCTGGATGCCCGATCGCTGCTGACCGCCGGATTCGTCGCCCTGACGCAGGAGCTCAACCGCGGCGGACGCGACGTGCCCGACGCGATCATGCCGGCGCTGACCGGTGACCGGAAAGCCGACTGGGCCACCTTCGAGACCGCCTACCGGAAGATCACCGATCAGGTCCCCGACCTGCGCGACAAGCTGGCCGTCGTCACCCTTGAGGGCATCGTGGCCGCCCTCGGCGACAACCACGCCCGGTGGACGCATGATGTGAAGCGTCCGCCCGACTACTACGACGGCGACGGCTACGGCCTGGGGTTCCAGGCGAACGTCAACGGCCCTCAGGTGGACGGCAACCCGGGCGTCGCGCTCGCCCCGCTGTTCGTCACCACCGTGCAGGGCGGCGCGGCGAATGCGGCGGGGCTGCGCCCCGGCGACGTCATCGAGTCGATCAACGGATCCGCGCCCTTCATCGATGGGACGCCCACTCCCGCGATCGCCGCCCTCTACCCGCGATACCCGGAAGCGCGCCCGGTCGAGCTGCGGCTCCTGCGGCAGGCCACCGGCCGCCGCTGGACGGTCACGATCAAGCCCGGCCTCTACCAGCGGGATCTGGCGGCACTGCAGGTGGTGCGGTCGAAGCTGCTGGACGACGACGTCGCCTATGTACGGCTGACCGGATTCGCTCCCGACTCCGCGAACAGGGTGCTCAAGGCGATCTCCCGGCTGCGTATCGGCCGGACCCTGGCCGGTGTCGTGCTGGACCTGCGCGGCAACGGCGGCGGCAGCCCCGTGGAGGCCACCCGGCTGCTGAGCGCGTTCGTCCACGGCAAGATCACCGCCTACCAATGCGCCGCGGGCGGAAGATGCTCGACCGCCCGGACCGACGACACGGTCGAACTGCTCGAGCTGCCGCTGGTGGTGCTCACCGACCGGAGCTGCGCCTCGGCGTGCGAACACGTCAGCGCGGCCGTCAAGGACCTGCGCATCGGCCGGCTGGTCGGCACCAGGACCGCCGGGGTCATCTCCGGCCCGGCGCAGTCGTACCTGCTCGGCAACAACACCCTCCTGGGCTTCCCCGCCAGGCACCACCTGGGGCCCAACCGTGAGGTGATCGACCAGGTCGGCGTGCCGCCCGACCACTACGTGCCCCTGACCCCGCAAGACGCGGCCACCGGACGCGACCCCGCGCTGGCCAAGGCCCTGACCTTGCTGCACAAGTGAACGGACCTCTCCATGAGACAGCTCCTGGCCCTCGCCGCGGGACTGGCCGTCCTGGCCGCGTCCGCCTGCTCCGCCCCCGCACCACCCCGGTCCGACGCCCCACCGGCCACGCCGGCCGGACCCGCCATCCTGCCCGCCCCCACCGGCGCCCATCCGGTCGGCACCACCGCCCTGTACCTGAAGGACACCTCCCGCCCCGATCCCTGGAACCTCGACGCCGACACCAGGGAGCTCAAAGTCACCCTGTGGTACCCGACCAAGCAGCGCGAAGG
>NZ_BLAE01000063.1 GCF_009687865.1 Acrocarpospora macrocephala | reverse complement strand
TGGGCGGGTGGGAGAACCACGCCCGAGGTCTGGCGGGTGGCGGGCTAGCGTACTGAGTTGGCGAGTTGGCGGGCTTCGACGATGGTGGTGGGGCCTTCGAGGCGCATGCCGACCGGGCCGTGCTGCCAGATCAGGGTCGGTCCGGCCAGCCGGAGCTCTTGGGGCGGGCCCGTGGCCGGGGTGTACTGGAGGCCGTGCGGTTGCTGGATCCAGACGCCGATGACGCCGTCCACGGTCACCTCCTCCGGCCAGGGCGGGCCCAGCTCTTTGCGCCAGGTGCTCTGGAGGCGGCCGTCGTACTGGTCGAGGCGGATGCCGGGCCAGAACATCGACACCACCCGGCCGCCGTCGGCGATCCTGACGTCGGCTGGGTCGCCGAGGACGGTGGGGACGAGCAGGGGGAACCGTACCTGGGTGCGGGCTTCGGCCAGGGTGACGCGGCGTTCGCCGGGCAGCGGGGAGGGCGCGCCGGACGGGAGCGGGGCCGGTTCGCCGACGCGGATCTCGACTCCCGCGAAGCGGAGGATGGAGACGACGGCGGCGCGGCCCTGCGGGGTGGCCGCGATCAGCACCACGAGGAACGTGGCGACGACCGCCGCGATCTTCTGCCGCAAGCGGAATCGCCGGCGTCCCGACACAGCCGGGTCGGAAGCTCGCATTCCGCCATTCGGCGCGGACTTTCCGGAACCTCGCAAACGGAACCGCCGAAGAACTCCCCGATTCGGCGCGGTCGCCTCGGAAGCCTCGCGTTCCAGGGTCGCGCGGACGGCGCGGGCGACGTCGGCGGGTGGGCTCGGCTCGGGGACTGCCAGCGCGTCGCTCAGCGCGCGCAGTTCAGCCTCCAGCTCAGCGAATCCCGAAATGTCATCAGAATCGTTAGAGGAGTTCACGGCCCACCTCCTCTCGAAGTCGCCGCAGGCCACGGAAGGTCCGGGACTTCACCGAACCCACGGGGCAACCCAGCACCTCGGCGGTCTCGGCTTCCGACAACTGCAGGAAATACCGGCAAACCACCGCTTCACGTTCCCGATCAGGTAACCCTCGCACGGCGGCGAGCAACCGCGACGACCGGTCCGCCGCGACGACGACCTCTTCCGGATCCCCTTCCGCGGACCCACCCTCGGGCTCCTGACCGAGGCGAACGGCGAGCTCGGCCCGCCGCCCCCGCGAGCGCGTCAGGTTGTGCGTCTCGTTGGCGACGATCCGCAGCAGCCACGGCTTGAACGCCGAATCCCGCCGAAATCCCGACAAATGACGGTACGCCTTGACGAACGCCTCCTGGACCACGTCCTCGGCCTCGTGGCCCGCGCCGAGCAGGTGCGCGGTCCGATGCGCGACCGCGCTGTACCGGGCGACCAGCACCTCGTAGGCGCCCAGATCGCCGGACAACGCGCGGGCTATCGCCTCGTCGTCCTGCATGTGCGGGGGATCATCTTCCAGGGGGACGGGATCATTCGGGAGCGGGAAGATTCCACCGTACAACTCGCGAATTGGGAAGCCCGCCCAGCGCGAATCCGACCGCGCGTTCCGGCGACTGCTCGCCGGAACGGTATTCGCGCTCGAACTCCGCGTCCCCCAGCGCGACCCTGGCCTGGCGTTCGGTCTCCAGGCGGGGACCGCCGAAATCGGGCGAGCCGAACTGGCTCAGGCCGAAGCTGTCCCAGATACGCTGGCCCGCGCCGAGCAGCCGGGCCGCGCGCGGATGGTCACCCACAGCGCAGGCCGTCATCGCCAGCTGATCGACCGCGACCGCGCTGCTCACCAGGTCGCCGAACCGCCACACCGCCCGCAGCCCGGCACGCGCCAGCCGGTCGGCCGCCACCGGGTCGCCCCGGCCCAGCTCCACCCGGGACCTGATGTAATCGCCGCCGGACCTGGCCCAGACCTCCCCGGCGCTCTCACACTCGGCCCGCTGCTCGGCCATCAGGACGGCGGCCCGCTCGTGCTCGTCGCGCATCAGCAGGCACAGGCCGAGCACGGTCGCGGCCACCAGCTTGCCGACATGACGCCCGCCCGCCCGCTCGAAGTAGCCGATCGCCTGCTCCACCGTCACGCCGCCGCGTTCTGGATCCCCCTTGACGATGGTCAGCGCGCCCAGACCGAGGTGGGCGTAGCCGGCGCCGACCCAGTCCTGCTGCTCCAGGGCAGCCTCGCAGGCCTCGGCGGTGCGGTGCGCCACCAGATCCAGATCGCCTTGGGCGAACGACACCCAGGCCGCCGCCCACAGCGCCTTCGTCCTGGCCGGTCCCGGCTTGCCGTTGCGTTCCAGCGCCCGGTCCAGGTAGTAACGCCCCTCCCGGATCTCGCCGAGACAGAACCAGACGAACCAGAGCGCGCCGACCAGCTCCAGGCCGACCGCGCTGGCGATGCTGTGGTCCAGGGCCAGCCGCAGGTTGGGCAGCTCGCAGCGGACCCACAGCGCCCAGGTGAACTGGTTGGGGCCGAACCAGTCGGCGTCGGCCTCCCGGGCCAAGGTCAGGTAGTAGTCCCGGTGCCGCCGGAGCTGGAGTTCCTCCTCACCGAGCTCGCGCAGCCAGTCCCGGCCGTACTCGCGGATGGTGTCGAGCATGCGGTAGCGGTCGTCGTCGGCCCGCACGATGGACTTGTCGGCCAGCCGGGCCAGCACCCCCGGCACGTTGCCGAGCCGCTCGTCGGCGCACACCTGCCCGGCCGCCTCCACGTCGAAGGACCCGGCGAAGACCGACAGCCGGGCCCAGAGCAGCCGCTCGTCGGGCGTGCACAGCTCGTGGCTCCAGCCCACCGCCGACCGCAGCCCGTCATGCCGTCCGGTACGGCCCCCGCCGCCCAGCAGCGCGAACCGATCATCCAGCCGGTCGGCCATCTCCTCGGGGGAGAGCGCGCGCAGCCGCCGGGCGGCCAGTTCGAGCGCGAGCGGGATGCCTTCGAGGCGGGTGCAGAGCCGTACCACCGCGTCGGTGGGGGTGAACTGGGGAAGGACGGCGACGGCGCGGTCGCAGAACAGGCGCTGGGCGTCGGCGTCGGTGAGCGGTTCGACCCGGTAGACGCATTCGGACGGCAGGCTGAGCGGCTGGCGGCTGGTCGCCAGCACGCGCACGCCGGGGGCGCTGGCCAGGATGTGGGTGACCAGGTCCCGGGTGGCGTCGATGAGGTGCTCGCAGGTGTCCAGGACGAGCAGCAGGCGCTTGTCGGCCAGGTGTTCCGCCACCACCTCCGCCTGCGGGCGCACCGACTGCTCGCGCAGGCCGAGCGCGGCGGCGACCGCGTGCGCGAGCAGGTCGCCGTTCTGCTCGGCGGCGAGTTCGGCGAAGTAAACGTGCTCCGCTCCGGTGGCGGCGGCGCGGATGGCGAGCCTGGTCTTGCCGACCCCGCCAGGGCCGGTGAGCGTGACCAGTCGTGAATCGCCCATTAATCGGCTGACCTCAGCTAATTCGGTGTCGCGGCCGACAAAGGTGCTCGTCTCGGCGGGCAGATTCACGCCCGCAGCAAATCACGCTCAGGGCCGGTAATGGACCACACCTGTGGAGAAAACCACTCCTTGGGAAGATATTTCTAACGCATAGTCCAGACCGGCCTGGCGGCCTCTGGCCAGCGCGGCCTCGTACCCGGCGTCCCCCAGGGCACTTCTGGCCCGCGTCTCACCGGCGGCGTGTGAGGCGTGGAAATGCCGCGAGCCGAACAGCGGCGGGCCGACCGAACGCCACAGCCTGGCGGCCGCGCCCCGCAGCAGCGCCGCCCGCTCGTGCTCCTCCGCGTCGCCCAGCACCAGGGCCAGCAACTGCACGTCCAGCACGGTGCCGACCGGGTCGTTGAAGGCCCGGCTGAGCCGCAGCGACTCGCGGGCCAGCCGGTCCGCGGCGGCCAGCTCGCCGTTCGCCCAGTGCGCGTACGCCTGGACGTAGTGCGCGTACGACAGCACCCAGCTCTCGCCGTGGGCTTCGCATTCGGCCGTGACCTCCTGGCAGAGCTTGGCGCTGTCGTCGAACCGGCCAGCGAAGGCCAGGGACATGGCCAGCTCGACCTTGCCCAGCAGGACCTGGCTGTCCACGATGCCGAGCCAGGCGTACTGGTCCAGGGCGTCCTCCAGGAGCGGGACGGCGGCGGCGTGGTCGTCGGTGAACAGGGCGGCGCAGCCGAGCCGGTGCACGGCCCTGGCCCTGGTCCTGTTGTCGGCCCGGTTGTCGCCGCCCTCGCGGCACTCCTCCAGCAGGGCGACGGCGTGGTCGATGTCGCCGAGCAGCAGGGCCACGTAGCCGCCCGCCCACAGCGCCTTGGCCCGCTCGGGGGTCGGCGCGGAGTCGAGCGCCAGTCCCTGCTCCAGCCAGTGGCGGCCCTCGCCGAGGTAGCCGCAGCCGACCCAGAAGAACCAGAGGCTGGCGGCCAGGTCGAGACCGTCGCGGACCTCGCCGGGGACGCTCAGGCAGAACTCCAGCGCGCTGCGCAGGTTGCCGTGCTCGGCGCGGGTCCTGGCGAAGACCTCCTCCTGGCCGGGGCCGAACCACTCGGTCTCGCCCTGGCGGGCCAGCCGCAGGTAGTAGTTCTTGTGGCGGCGGCGGAGCCGGAAGGTCTCCTCCTCGCCGAGGCGGTGCAGCCACTCCTCGCCGTACTCCCGGACGGTGGCCAGCATGCGGTAGCGGGAACCCTCCTCGCGGACCAGAATCGAGCGTTCCACCAAGCCGCTGATCAGGTCCAGCACCTCGTGCGACGGGATGACGCGGTCGGCGCAGACCTCCTCGGCGGCGGACAGGTCGAAGCGGCCGGCGAAGACCGCGAGCCGGGCCCAGAGCAGGCGCTCGCCCGGGGAGCACAGCTCGTGGCTCCAGCCGATCACGGCCCGCAGGCCGTCCAGCAGGTGGAAGCGGTCGTCGAGGCCGCGGATGATCTCCGCCACCGACTGGTCGGCGAGGCAGACGGCGGCCAGTTCGATGGCGAGCGGGATGCCGTCGAGCCGCTCGCACAGCCCGCCGTCCTCGACCAGGGAGCGCTGGGCGCGCTCGTTGAGCAGGGCGATCGCCTCGGGTTTGGCCATCGGGCCGACCACGAACAGGTACTCCCCCGCCACGTCCAGCGCCTGCCGGCTGGTGACCATGATCCGCAGGTCGGGGGCGGCCTTGAGCAGGGTCTCGGCCAGCTGGGCGCAGCCGTCCACCAGCGAGTCGGCGCCGTCGAAGATCAGCAGCTGGCGGCGGTCGGCCAGGTAGGCGGCGAGCGACTCCTCCTGCAGCCGGGTCGTCTGGTCGGCGAGCGCGCCCGCCACCGTGTGGCTGAGCAGGTCGGGGTCACGGACCTTGGCGAGATCCACCAGGGTGACGCCGTCGGGGAAACTCGCCCGCACGGTCTCGGCCACCGCCAGAGCCAGCCGGGACTTCCCGATTCCGCCGACTCCGGTCAGCGTGACCAGGCGAGACAGGTCCAGCAGTCGCGTGATCACGGCGATTTCCGACC
This sequence comes from Acrocarpospora macrocephala, assembly GCF_009687865.1. Lineage (GTDB taxonomy): Bacteria > Actinomycetota > Actinomycetes > Streptosporangiales > Streptosporangiaceae > Acrocarpospora > Acrocarpospora macrocephala. The sequence goes on along the minus strand of NZ_BLAE01000063.1, from coordinate 61,243 downwards.
TGCGGCCGACGAAGCTGGCCAGTTCGGCGGGCATTCACGAATCGTAACCCTCGATGCCGGGACCGCGGGTTCTGAATCATCCGTACGGCTCGGGGCACTAGACTTTCCGCACCGCCCCCTGCCACGAACGAGGATTTCATGTCTGGGTATGACCGAGTAGTTCAGCCGGCGGCTGGAGACGAGGCCCTGGAGAACCACCTGGGCGGGGACGAAGCCCGGAATTACCGGCAATATGAGTTCGACATGGTCGCGCCGCATGTCGGGCGGTCGATGCTGGAGATCGGGTCCGGGCTGGGGCACTTCGCCGAGCAGTTCCTGCCCCGGCTGGATCGGCTGGTGGTGAGCGACTTCGATCCGTACTGCGTGGAGCAGCTGGAGAAGCGGTTCGTCGAGCGGGATGACATCGAGGTGCTGCAGTTCGGGCTGCCGACCGCGATTCCGCTGGAGAACAAGGTCGACACCGTGGTGCTGATGAACGTCCTGGAGCACATCGAGGAGGACGTGGCGGCGCTGCGCTCGCTGGCGGAGGTCACCCAGCCCGGGGGCAAGATCATTATTTGGGTGCCCGGATATATGCAGCTTTATGGGGACTTCGATAAGAAGGTTGGGCATGTCACGCGGTATACGCCGGCGACGCTAGGGCGGACCATCGCCGCGGCGGGGCTGGACGTGGACGTGCTGAAGCCGATCAACTTCCTCGGCGGCATCGCCTGGTGGCTGGCCGTGCGGCGGGGCGGGGTCGGGTATCCGAATCCCCGGCTGGTCAAGATCTATGACCGTACGGTGGTGCCGGCCACGCGCTTCATCGAGCGGTTCGTCCGGCCGCCGTTCGGGCAGACGGTGTTCTGCGTGGCCCGGGTTCCGTTCTAATCAGAAGGATCTGGACAGCCGCGGCTGTCTATGGGACGGGTTCCCACGGATTTCCCACCTTTCTCCGGTCGTCGGCCCAGTCTGCGGCGCTTTGCTGAGTTGCATGAGAACGAAGCTCGCGCTCGGCGCCGCCGCCACCGTCGCCACGGTGTTCCTGATCTCGGCCACCGCTGCCGCGGACCCCGCCGCCCCGGCCGCGCCCGCGGCCATCACCGGTGCCGCGTACATCCCGGCGGGGGCGTACACGATCGCCGACTCGCTGGTGACGGCGGACTCGACGCTGCGCGGGCCGCGCCTGCGCGGCAAGTTCAACCGGTGGGTGGTCGGCATCCACGGTTCCGCGACCGTACGGGAGAAGAAGAACACCTTCGTCACCTACACCTGGCAGCGGGGCGCGATCACCGCGAAGGGCGCCGGCACGCTCACCGTGAAGAGCCGTGACGGGGTGACCTGGACCTGGAACACGGCCACCGACACCCGGTTCCGCCGGGCCGGCGCGAAGGCCGACTTCACCAAGCTCATGGTGGGCGACTGGGTGTTCACCATCGGCGTCCCCGGGACCCCGAACCCGACGGCCACCGCGGTGTTCGTGCCGAAGAACAAGGCTGTGGTGAGCTAAATACGGACATACGGGGCTTCCGGCTAGTACGGAGGCCCCATACTTATCCCGTCATGAGTGAAACCAGAATCCTCGTCGTCGAGGACGAACCGAACATCCGCGACATCGTCGATGTCGCGCTGCGGTTTCACGGCTTCAGCGTGACCGCGGTGGCCACCGGGCGCGACGCGCTGCGCGAGTTCGCGGCCCGGCGGCCGGATCTCGTCGTGCTCGACGTGATGCTGCCCGATATCGATGGGTTCGAGGTGTGCCGCCGGATCCGGTTCGAAGGCGTGCAGACTCCGGTGATCTTCCTGACCGCGCGGGACGCCGTGTCGGACACCGTGCGCGGGCTGACTATGGGCGCCGATGACTACGTGACGAAACCCTTCTCGGTGGAGGCGCTGGTCGCCAGGATCCGGGCGGTGCTGCGCCGTACGAGCGTGCCGGACGCGGAGGAGCGGCCCAGCGGGGACGTGCTCCGGGTGGCCGACCTGGAGCTGGACGAGGCGCGCTGGGAGGTGCGGCGGGGTGGCGTCCGGGTGGATCTGTCCCCGACCGAGTTCCGGTTGCTGGCGTTCATGATGGAACATCCGGGGTTGGTGCTGACCAAACGGCAGCTGCTCGATCAGGTCTGGGGGTATGGGGGGTCCTCCCAGGTGCTGGAGACCTACATCTCCTACCTGCGCCGTAAGCTCGACCCGCTCGGGCCGCCGCTGATCCACACCCAGCGGGGTGTGGGGTACGCCCTGCGGCCGTAAATGTCGCTGCGCACCCGACTCCTGGCCGGACTGCTCGCCATCAGCGCCCTGCTGCTGGTGGTGCTGTCGGTGGTCAGCGCGGTCGTGTTGCGGGGGCACCTGTACAACCGGCTGGAGGGGCAGCTGCTGGCGGCCACCGCCACCGCCTCCCGCCGGGTGGAGGCCACCGACACGCTCACGCAGGCGCTGACCGGGTCCACCTTCGCGGTGGTCACCTTCAACCTCAACAACCAGCGGACCCGGCTGGTCAGCGGGGACGCGCCGCAGGCGGGGTCGGTGCCGGGCCTGGTGGAGCAGCTCGGGCAGGAGCGGCTCACCGCGCACGCTTCGGCGGGGCGTACTTTCGAGCTCGGCGGTGATCTGATGGCCGCGGCGGCGCGGACTCGGATCGGGGCCCGGCTGGTGATCGTCGCGGTCCCGCTGGACGGGGTCAACGATCCGGTTCGTGAGATCTTGCTCGCGGAACTCGTCACCGGTGGGTTGCTGATCGTGTTACTCGCCCTGGTCGGGCGGTTGCTCATCGTGACCGGGCTGGCGCCGCTGGGGCGGATGGCGCGGATGGCCGTGGGCATCGCGCGGGGTGGTGATCTGTCCGCCCGGATGCCGGAAGGCACCTCCGAGGTGGGCAAGCTGGGCAGTGCCATCAACCTCATGCTGGACCGGATCAGCGCTTCGTTCCGGGACCGGTGGGCCTCCGAGGATCGGGTCCGCCGTTTCGCCGCGGATGCCTCCCACGAGCTCAGGACCCCGCTCGCGGCCATCCGCGGCTACGCGGAGCTCCACCGTGCCGGGGCCATCCCCGAAGAGGAACTCCCGAAGGTGATGGGCCGCATCGAGGACGAAGCCACCCGGATGGGCAAGCTCGTCTCCGAGATGCTGGAACTGGCCCGCCTGGACCGCAGCGCCGCCCTCACCCTCTCCGAAACCGACTTGTCGGAAATAGCGCGAGAAGCTGCTGCGGATGCCACCGCGCTGGACCCCGACTCCCCCATCATCGTCGACGCGCCCCGCACGCTCGTGGCCGTCGTCGACGAGGCCCGCATCCGCCAGGTCGTCGTCAACCTCCTCGCCAACGTCCGCGCTCACACTCCCCCAGGTACGCCCGCCTTCGTCCGGATCTCCCGCACCGGCACCAAGTTCCTCCTCGAAATCGCCGACGACGGCCCCGGCATGTCCCCCGAACAGGCCGCCCGCGCCTTCGACCGCTTCCACCGAGGCGAAGAACGCCTCTCCGACGGCGCCGGCCTGGGCCTGTCCATCGTCAAGGCCATCACCGACGCTCACGGCGGCCGCTGCTGGATCACCTCAGCCCTCGGCTCCGGCACGATCGTCCACATCGAACTCCCGGCCTTGCACGTGGGCGAACTGGTGGGCTCGGAGTAGGCGCCCTCCGGCGATCGACCATGGAGAACCGCCCCGGATGCCCCGGGACGGTCTTCTCATTGGCTGCTAATCGGTCCCCCCTTTGGCGCCGGTACGGCGAGAAGTGTCTCGAACGTGATCGGCGCCGGATAACGGCGAGGAGCCGGGGATTAGAGGTCCATGCACCAGTACCACCGGCCGTCGATCTTGCAGGGGTACCACTCGTTGGGGCGGGCCTGGGCCGGGCCGGTGAGGACGGCGAAGGTGGTGATGGCCACGGCGGTGGTGGCGAGGGCGGCGGTGGCGCGCTTCAGAGTGCGCATTTCAGGCTCCTGTTCAGGTCGTTCTGCTGACAGGAGTTAGCTTGCAAGATCGCCCTTGGTCCGGACCTGGTGTCGGCTTGGTGATGAATGAGTGCCTCTTACGGCGAAAGGGGCACCCCTTGAGCGGGATGCCCCTTCGCGTTGAGCGGGTTCCAAGCGGTTGATCAGAGCGGTGGGTTACAGGCGTTCGATGATGGTGACGTTGGCCTGGCCGCCGCCCTCGCACATCGTCTGAAGCCCGTAGCGACCGCCGGTGCGCTCCAGCTCGTGCAGGAGCTTGGTCATCAGGATCGCGCCGGTGCCGCCGAGCGGGTGGCCGAGCGCGATCGCGCCGCCGTTCGGGTTCGTACGGGCCGGATCGGCGTCCAGCTCCTGAAGCCAGGCGAGCGGAACCGACGCGAACGCCTCGTTGATCTCGATGACGTCGATGTCGGAAATGCTCAGACCGGCCTTCTTCAGGGCCTTGTGCGTGGCCGGGATCGGCGCGGTGAGCATGTAGACAGGATCGTCTCCGATCAGGGCCAGCGTCACGATCCGCGCCCTGGGTGTCAGGCCGTGATCGCGTACGGCCTGCTCTGAGGCGATCAGGAGCGCGCCCGCGCCGTCGGAGATCTGGGACGAGGTGGCGGCGGTGATGCGACCGTCCTCCCGCAACGTCCGCAGTTCGGCCATCTTCTCCAGGGTCGTGTCAGGCCGCGGCCCTTCGTCGTCCTCGACCCCGTTGAGCGGCGCGATCTGCTCCCGGAAGTACCCGTTGGCGACCGCCTTCGCCGCCCGCTGGTGGCTCTCGTACGCGTAACGCTCCAGGTCCTCCCTGGACAGGTTCCACTTCTCGGCCATCAACTCCGCGCCGCGGAACTGCGAGATCTCCTGCTTGTCGTACCTTTCGACCCACTTTTCGCCGAACGGGAAGGGCATGCCCTTCTCCAGGGCGGCGGTGATGCTCGATCCCATCGGGACGATGGACATGGATTCGACGCCGGAGGCGACGACCAGGTCCTGGGTGCCGGACAGCACGCCCTGCGCGGCGAAGTGGATCGCCTGCTGGGAGGAGCCGCACTGGCGGTCGATGGTGACGCCCGCCACGGTCTCCGGGAGGCCGGCGCTCAGCCACGCGTTGCGGGCGATGTCCATCGATTGCGGTCCGAACTGCATGACGCAGCCCATGATGACGTCCTCGACGGCCGCCGGGTCGACGCCGGTGCGCTCGATGAGCGCGCTGAGCGTGTGCGCGGCCAGGTCGGTGGGGTGGACTGTGGACAGGCCGCCCTTCTTCTTACCGACCGGGGATCGCACCGCTCCCACGATGTACGCCTCTGCCACAGTGCCCTCCAACAAAGAAACCGAGCATTGTTCGGGTAACAGCGTAACCCAGAACGTTATTCCGTCGACGGGTCACCTGGTGATCGTGACCACGGTGCCGAGCGGGACCCGGCGCATCACGGGGAGCGCGGACTGGGGCACCCGGACGCAGCCATTGCTGACGCTGTGGCCGAACACGCCGCTGCCATGGGGCCAGCCGTGCAGGCCGATCGTGGCGGGGCCGCCGCCGAAGTGACTCATGGTGGGCGAATGCGTGCCCAAGGGAAGGACCGGCACGCCGTAGCCGTGGCCGGTGTCGACCGAGGCCATGACGAAGGTCCGCCCGACGGGGGTGGGCGTGTTCGGCGCACCGGTGGCGACGGGCCAGGTGCCGATCCGGCGTCCGCCTTTGTGGATCGACATTCGGTGTAGCCGCAGGGAAACGTAGATTTTGTAGTTGGTTTGGCCCCAATCCACGCCTGAACCGGTGTGGACCCAGCCGGTCGAACGATTAGGGCGGCTGGGGAGCAGTACGCGTACCCAATCGCCGTAAGAATCCACCACGGGCACCCATGTCGGATTTCCCAGCAAATGGGTGGGCAGGACCGCGACGGGCATGCCGCCTGGGCGGTTATATACGACTTTTTGCTTATTCGGATGGATTGTGCGGCCTTCTGTGCGGTCGAAGGTGTCCCGATCCAGCGGAACTCTCCGCAATGTCGCCCATGTCGTGGTGCGCGGCAATTGTCGCTTTAGTCCGGGCGAAAGCTGCCTCGGCATTATCGCCTGCGGGCGATCGTCGTAAGAGCGGCTGATTTCACGCGGGCGATCGTCGTAAGACCGGCTGAATTCACGCGAGCGATCGTCGTGAGACCGGCTGAGCTGATGCTGTCGCACTACTTGAGAGCGGCTGATCTCACGCTGCCGCTCATCGTGAGACCGGCTGATCTCACGCGGTGGCTCTTCATGAGACCGCCTCACATGCGATCGCCTGATCTCCTGCGCTCGCCCTTCATAGAACCGCCTGCCCGCATGCGACCGCCCGGCATGCGACCGCCTGACCTCACGTGATCGCTGTTGCTGCGATCGCCTGGCCTCACGTTGTCGCCGCTCTTGGGGTCGCTTGGCGTGCCGGGAATTCCGGTCATGAGGGCGCTTGACCTCACCTGGCGGGCTCGCGTGCGAAGCAGTCCTGTCGACGTGCTGCGCGTGGACAGTCCTGGCGTAAGCGGTCTCGGCGTAGGCGGTCGCGCCCATCGCCTCGACGACAGCAGGAACCGCGACGCAGAGCGCGCCGCCTGTGGCTATTGAGAGCAGAAAAGGTACTCGCATCGGACACCTCCGAAAGAAACCAACGAACGAACTATGGCACGCGAAGACCCGAAATTAGGGGAAGCGACACGAGCGTTCCAGTATCCAGCCCGGCCCCTACCATCCTGCCCCGGCCAACCAATCGCGCCACGCCGTACTAAATGGCAAAGAAACGGCTTGTGCGAAAATCAAGCGTCCTTTACGCATTAGTGTGTCTGGTTCTTTCGAGAATCGGGGAGATCGACAATTAGCAAGCGATTCGAGTAAGAAGATCACTTAGATACGAGATCGACAATCTCGCATCGTTTCTTCATAATAAGAAGGGATCGTCTAATGAAGAGCCAACTCAAGCTCGCAGTGGCGACCGGCTTCGCCGTCGTCCCGGCGATGGCGGCCATGTTCGCCATGGCCCCCAGCGCGCAGGCTGCGGCTGTCGCTATCGGCACCAAGGTCGTGAAGGTCCAGCCGGTTCAGCCGCAGCCGGTTCAGCCGGTCGAGGAGGAGGCCAACCTCCTGCCCTACGACCCGGACAACGACAACGACAATGACAACGACAACGACAACGAGGTCGAGAACCGGAACAAGAACCGGGACGACATCGACATCGACATCGACAACCGTCAGCGTCAGGACAACGACCAGCGCCAGTTCGTCGAGCAGCGCGTCAACGACCACCGCGAGCACCGCTTCTTCAACGAGCACCGCGGCCACCACCGCCTGTTCGGGCACCACCGCCTGTTCCACCACGAGTTCGGGCAGCACCGGCACTGGGCCCACCACCACGGTGAGCACCGTCACTGGGGCCACCACCGTCACCACCACCACGGCCACGGCCACTTCCACCACCGTCACCACCACCACGGCGTGATCCACCACCGTCACCACCACTGCGGCCGGTTCGCGGTTGCTGGTTGAAGGCGATAGCCGAGGTCTTGCCGGGGTGACCTAGCGAGAATAGGAAAAAACAGAAACGGATCCCTTCGTGCCTGGCACGGAGGGATCCGTCTGTTTGTCCCGTCTAATCAGACGCGCCGCGCGGGCAGCAGATCCTCCACCTCGAGAATCTGGAACCCCCAGGCGTCCACGACCGGCCCGTCCAGCGCGTTCCCCAGGGACAGGGCCACCTTCCCGGGTTCGAGCACGAGATCGTCCCCGTCCAGCTCGCCGTCCTCAAGGGCCCGCACCGCGATCCTGACCACTTCCGTCGCGTACGGCATCAGCCCCGCGACCACAGCCGGAAATCGGGTTTCATAGCTGGCGGTGACCTGAATGTCGGCACCGGTGTAGACGATGGTCTGCCCCGACTGAATCTGCACGAGCCCACTCTTGTCGGACTCGTCGCCATCCCCCGCTTCCGCAGCCTCGTCAGAGGGCCCTTCCTCCGCTGAATCATCCGCGGACGCGGTTTCGTCAGACGTGGACTCCCCAGACGCTTCGGGAGCGGGTTCGTCAGCCGTGGTGGCTGCGGGCGCGGCATCCTCGGGTGCCGGTTCCTCCGAAGCCGTCTTCTCGGCTGCGGTTTCGTCCGAAGCGTCCGCGCTTGCCGTGGCTTCGTCCGAGGACTCCTCAGCGGGCTCGGCCACCTCCGCTACCTCGGTGTCGGTTCCGGCCTCAGCATCGGCGTCGGTTTCGGCGGTGGGTTCTGGGAGGCGGAGCAGGCCACGGAGAAGGGTAGCGAGCTCCTCCTGGTCGGGCATTTCCGGCAAATAGACGGCGGCAAGGCGGGATTCGTCCTCGGCCGGGTCGTCCGCGGAGCCCTCACAGAGGGACCAGCCGCCATACCGGTAGGCGATTCCGGCCGCGAGGAACTTGTCGTAGTAGTCCATCGGCAGCGGCCGCTCGGCCACCACCCGGTAGGCCCAGAGCCGGTCCTCGTCCTGGATGCTCAGCTTGCGCAGCAGGTCGGCGGTGAGTTCCAGGGGTGCGTGGATCCGGGTTCCGGCCGCCAGCAGTTCCTCGCCGTCCTGCGCGGCGGTCGGGTCAGCGAGCTGAACGGCCTCCAGCAACGCGTCCGGCTTCACCTTCGCGGGCAGCAAAACCGTCGGACCCGTCCTCAGCCGCCCGGGCAACAGAAGATTCGATAGCAGGCCCACGAGTCCTCCTCCTCTTTTTGAGGAGCACGATAGTCGTATTTGATGGTCTTTGTGATCAGGAGTTGGCGAGCCGCGTGCTGGTCATCCTCGCGTACACGATGACGTTGTCCACATAGTGACCTGTGCTCCGGTTATACGTGCCGCCGCAGGTGATCAGGCGCAGTTCGGCGTCGTCGGCGTTGCCGTACACCCTATTGGTGGGGAAGGTTTCCTTGTTGGCCTGCTCGACGCCGCCGACGGTGAAGATCGCGATGGTGCCGTCGCCCCGGATGACCTCGATCGTGTCGCCGTACCGGAGTTCGTGCAGGCGGCTGAAGACAGCGCTGCGGGTTTGGGTGTCCTTGTGCCCCAGCATGATGGCGGGGCCCGCCTCGCCGGCTGTGGGTCCGCCCCGGTACCAGCCGACCAGATTGGGGTTGCTGATCGGCGGGGTCTCGATCGCGCCTCGTTTGTCCACGCCCACGGACTTGATCGGGGCGTTGATGCCCAGCTTGGCGATGATCAGCCGCTTGGGCGAGGAGGGTAACAGGGGTTCGGCGGCGGGCAGGGGCGGAGCCGGGGGCGGCGCCGTCGGATCCGCCTGCGTCAGCGGCTGCCCCGGACCGCCAGGCCCGACGCTCGGCGCCAGCGCGCCCGTCTGCGCCCGGAGCGTGGTCCGCTCGGGCGCCGCATACTCCTCCGGGGAGCCCAGCCAGAACATCAGCCCGGCCCCGACCGTGAGCATCCCGGCCAACGCCGCCAGAATCAGCACCGCCCGCACGACCTGAGTGCCGTTCAGCCGGGGACGTTCTTCCTGAACGTACGGCTGATAGACGGACTGCCCGTAGACCGGCTGCTGCTGGTAACCCGGATGTCCGGGTGGAAGGTGTCCCGGCGGCGTCGTCATACGCGTCCTAGTTGCGTACGGAGCTGCGACGCGAACGCAACATCAGCCCGCCGGTGATGGCGGCGAGGATGAGCGCAGTCCCGGTCAGGACGAGGACACGGCCGTCGGGGCCCATCTCCCCGCCGCCACCGGTCGCGATGCCGCCGTCGGGCGTGTTGGTCACCTGGCCGGGCTGGGAGGCCGTGACGGTTTGCGTGAAGGTGCGGGTCTGCCTGGGCGTGGGAGTCGTGGCCGAGGGAGTGGGCGTAGGCGTGGGTGTGGGGGTCGTGCTGCTCGAACCCGACGCCACCACGACGACGGCGGAGGCGGCGGTCGCGGTGGTGGCCATACTGCAATCGTAAACGTGGGTGGCGGTCCCGCCAGCCGGACCGATGCTCAGCGTGAAACTGCCCGACTTGATCGTGACGGAACCTGTCGCGTCCGGAGTGGCGGTCGCTGAGACAGTCGGGAACTGAATCGCCGCTCCCGCCGCGATCGATGCCGCAGGTGTCAGGGTAGCCGCGGCAGTGATCGTGGCAGTGTCGCCGGCCTCGGGACCGGTCAGCACGATATCGCCGTCGAAAAGGACCCTGTCGGTGATGTTGATGCCTACCGGCGCGGTCATCAGCTTGGTGCCCGTGCCCGTGTTGAGGTTGGTCCAGACCATGGAGATCTTCTGAACCGGTGATCCGGCAGTGGCGGAGCCGGTCAGCGTGACGGTGAGGTCGGGTGTCTGGGCGGTGCCGGTGCTCGGGGTGGTCGAGGTGCAGTTGTAGGTGATCGTCTTTGTATCGGCGGCTGCGCCGAGCAGCGGAAAGACGCCTAAGAGCATGCCTGCGCTGACAACTCCGGCTGCGGCGGCCTTGGTGGCGATGCGACGCCGTGCCTTCAACTTCAGCACTGACTTCTCTCCCATTTCAGACAGTCTGCCCGGTTTACGGTTGGGCCAGCTTCCCAGGCCATGGTCACGGTTCGGTATCCCGATCCTATGGAGTTGGCGTGGGGTCTGTGGTGGATACGGCCCATCCGTCATCGACTACCCACATTGGCTCAAGGTAACAGTCAAGTCCGAAACTGTCGCATCACACGCCTCGTACGCCACTGCCGCGGCTCTGCCGATGACGAAGCAGCAGGCCACCAGAGGCGGCGGCGAGGATCAGGATGGTTCCGAACAGGGTGATCATCCGCCCATCCGGACCCGTGGTTCCACCGCCTCCGGTCTGCGCCCCACCGACTGGGGTCAACCCAACCTGCGCCGTATTCGTGACCGAAACCGTTGAGGTGTTCGTGGTGTCGACCGTGCTGGTGACCGTTTCGGTCTCCATGACGGTCTCGGTCTCGAACACGGTGGAGGTCGTGGTCGCCGTAGTGGTGTCGTCAGGGTCGTCGGTGGAAGAGGACGACGTCGCCACGGTGATGGCGAGTGTGGCCGCAGGCGCGACCAGCGTGCAGTCGTAAAGGGTGCTGGCCTGCTGGCCTGCGGCTGGTACGAGTTCGAGCAGGAAATCTCCAGCCGCGATCCCCAGCGTCCCTGCGGCCGTGGGCGTCAGCGTGATAGCCAATTCCGGAATCGGCGACATGGCCGATTCGGCAGCTACCGCCACCTGAGCCGTGGCGGACGCTGCTGGCGTGGTCACGACCGCTTCCGCAGAGATGGGCACGCCTGTCACCGTCATGTCGCCCTCGAGGACGACGACCCCACCTACGGCAATCGGTGTCGAAGCAGTCATGTACGAGTCGGTTGCTTGTCCTGCCGCCGGGCTGCTCGGAGCCATCCGCCACTTCACCGTGATGGTCGCGCTGGGGGTCGGATTGGTGTCCGGACCATCCAGCACTGCTGTCACCGGATAGGTGGAACCGCCACACGTGTATCGAACCGTTGCGGTCGTATCGGCGGCCAGGACCGGGAGCGCGATCAGGCCGAATAACACGGCGGCTCCAGCGACGGCGGCTCTGGCGGCTAATCGGTGCCGTCCTGTTGTCGTCGTCACTTCCGCTCCCCTAGATGGTGGCCAGATCGCGCAACAGCATTTCAGGAAATATCTGGTGATAAGCGGCGTAGATCCTGAGAATCCGGTGTGAATTCGGCTGGGAATCCATCGCCGCCGAGCGGGTCTACGCGGTCTTGGTGGCGCTCAGGGTGGCGTAGACGATGATGTTGTCGGTGTAGTGGCCGGTTCTGCGGTTGTAGACGCCGCCGCAGGTGATGAGGCGAAGCCCGGCGGTATCCAGCCTGCCGTACACACGATTGGTCGGGAAGGTGTTCTTGCTGACTTGTTCGACCCCGTCCACGGTGAATTCGGCTACCGTGCCGTCGGTTCGGACAATCTGGATCTTGTGGCCGCGTTTCACCTCGCGGAGGCGGGAGAAAACGGCCGGTCCCCGGCGGGTGCTCACGTGACCGAGGATCACCGCGGGTCCCGGCTGGCCGGGCACCGGGCCGAGCTTGTACCACCCGGCCACCTTTGGCTGGGACAGCGGAGGCACCTGAACTTCGCCGTTACGCTGCACGCCGACCGTGCGCAATGCGGCGTTGAGTCCGACCTGCGGAATCACGATCTTGGCAGGAGCGACCGAGCCGGTGCTGACGATCGGGGCGACCGGGACCACAGCCGGGATCGGCGGGGGCGCGCTCGGTGCCGCCGCCGTCAGCGGCACATCGGCCCCTCCCGGTCCCACGGTCGGCGGTAGCGCTCCCGGCATCTGCTGCGCCATCGGCGTGGTCCCCGGACCCGGCATGCCTTCGACCGAGACCTCCTCAGGTGCCAGAACGGCCAGCAACCCCGCCATGATCAGCGCGATGCCGCCGAAGGACCCGACGATCAGGATCGCGGGCAGCGCCTTGTTCCACCGCTGCCGCCGCCGCTCCTCAGCCGACGGCACCGGCATCTGCCCAGGCTCCAGCTCGTTCATGACACCCCGAAAAACTCAGCTCACGCGTCCGGCATCCGCCTTGACGCGCCGCCGCCAAACGAGCCCCGCACCAACGCTCCCCAACACCAGCACAATCCCGAACCACACATAAACCCGCCCCGAAGGCCCGCCAACCGCCATCTCCCCGGTCTGCGCCCCACCCTTAGGAGTCACAATCACCTGCGGCGACTGACTGGTAGAAGCCGACGACGTCACCGTAACCGTCGTAGTGGGCTTCGGCGTCGGCGTCACCGTCGCCGTCCGGGTGGTGGTGGGCGTCGGAGTCGTAGAGGCCTTCACAACCTTTACCGTGGCGGTCGTGACGTTCGTGGGCGGTGGTGCACAGACCGTGTCAAAGTACTCAGGCGGAGTCGTTGACTCTCTAGTGATCACGTTAAAGCTGTCGAGCACTGCCCATTCGTTGTCGGCCAGCCTCGACGTGATCTTCGCATGATACTTCCCGTAGGGGAGATCGGTCTTGGACCAGAGGACCTCGTGACCGTGGCGCTGGTTGGCCGGTACCTTCGGCGCGGCCGGGTCGGATGTCGTTCTCGACGGATCGATGGTCACGCGCGAATTGGAGACTTCGACAATCTCCACGTCCAGTTTGCCCATCGCAGCATGACGCTCACCGATGTACTCGATGCCCGTTCCCTCGAACTCGATGGTGGCCGTCGCATTCTTGTCCTGAGTGTGGTGAACATCATCGCGGAACGACCGCTTACTCCCGACCCAGTCGGTCACTTCCGCCGCGCGACCTGTGTCGTAGCTCCAGTTGCCGGTGTAGGTGATCGGGGGGTCACTAAGTGGAGGCGTGGTTGTGTCCGCAGTCAACAGGTTGGTGTCGTTGACCTCACCGGTCGACTTGGGGCTGAATGCGATCCTTATGTTGTCCGGCTTGACCTTGATCTCGCCTTCGCGACCTGTCACATGCGAGCCGGGCGTCAGCGTTGGCAACTTGATGGGATCATTGGTCTTGAGATCAACATCGGTCGTCAGCGTCCCAACTGAGACCAGCTCTCCAACGCCATCCCAGTACCCTGCCATCTTCGCGCTAGCACTGACACTCAGCTTTGCGCCCTTGACGTAGTTCCCGGGTGAGATCAGCGGCGATTCGCCAAGCGTCCAGCCGACCTGCAACGCCTGGCCGAGAACGACGGTCTTGGGAATCGAGACCTCAACGTTGAGGGGCTTGTCGCCCGTGCCCACCAAGGATCCTGGCTGTTTGCTGGAACACGTGTAGGTGTAGTTCCAGTGATCTGTGTCAACTGCCTCGGCCGATGAGGTCAGCATGACGGTGGCACCCAAAACGCCTAAGGCGGATGCGACAGCTGCTTGTCGGAGTACTGATCGCCGCCTGAACACCGCACACCCCAAGTGGTCGAAGATCGGCCCAGATCGGACCACTCAACACGATTCAGGCGAGAGCCTAGGGGGTTCGAGGATGCCCCAGCAGCCACTTCAGCACCCGTTCGACGAGATGTGGCCCAGTTGTAACAGAGGGAACGTTTGACGAGGCCGTCGGAGACCGGAGGGCGGGTACGAATCCTCCAGAACGGTGTACCCACACGAAACCGAATCGTATTCTGGCCACGGCGGAAGCGGCCCGAACCCCGGAAGGCGTACCCGATGCAGCGTGACCTCTTCGACGAAGAGCACGAGCTCTTCCGTGAGACCGTGCGCGAGTTCCTGGCCCGCGAGGTCGTCCCGCACCACCCCCAGTGGGAGAAGGACGGCATCATCCCCCGCGAAGTCTGGAAATCCGCCGGAAAGCTGGGCATGTTCGGCTTCGGCGTGCCCGAGGAGTTCGGCGGCGCCGGCATCACCGACTTCCGCTACAACGCGGTCATCGTCGAGGAGATCATGCGGGCCGGCACGTCCGGCATCGGCTTCTCGCTGCACAACGACGTGATGGCGCCGTACTTCGTGGATCTCACCAACGACGAGCAGAAGCAGCGCTGGCTGCCCGGTTTCGCCTCCGGTGAGCTGATCACGGCGATCGCGATGACCGAGCCGGGCGCGGGCAGCGACCTGCAGGGCATCCGCACCACCGCCATCCGCGAAGGCGACGACTACCTCGTCAACGGCCAGAAGACGTTCATCACCAACGGCATCAACTCCGACCTGGTCGTCGTGGTCACCAAGACCGACCCCACCGCCGGAGCGCGCGGCACCACGCTGTTCGTGGTCGAACGTGGCATGGAGGGCTTCGTCCGGGGCCGCAACCTGGACAAGGTCGGCATGCACGCCCAGGACACCGCCGAACTGTTCTTCGAGAACGTCCGGGTCCCGGCCGCCAACCGGCTCGGCGACGAGGACGGCCACGGCTTCTTCCACCTGATGAAGAACCTCCCGCAGGAGCGCCTGTCGATCGCGGTGGCCGCGGTCGCGGCGGCGGAGGCGGTGCTGGCGATGACCATCGAGTACTGCAAGACTCGGCAGGCGTTCGGCCGCAACCTGGGCTCGTTCCAGAACACCCGGTTCGTCCTGGCCGAGCTGGCGACCGAGGTGGACATCGCCCGGCTTTACATCGACAAGTGCATCCTCGCGCTGAACGCCGGCGAGTTCACGGCGGTGGACGCCGCCAAGGCCAAGTGGTGGACCACTGAGCTCCAGACCAAGCTCATCGACCGCTGCGTGCAGCTGCACGGCGGCTACGGCTACATGACCGAATACCCGGTCGCCCGGGCCTGGCTGGACAGCCGCGTCCAGACGATCTACGGCGGCACCACCGAGATCATGAAGGAAATCATCGGCCGCTCTTTCGGCTTCTGACTGATGCCCGCCACTGGCCCGGATATCCGCTCATAATGAGCCCATGGACACCACCGGGCTGATTCTCCTGATCTTCCTGGCGTTCCTGTTCGTCTGGTTGCTGAACAAGGTGCGCAGGTTCTTCCGGTTGGGCAATGTCGCGTACGCCGGAATCATGATCGTGTTCGTCATCACCATGCTCCTGATCTGGGGTCAAACCGTCGGATGAACCCGATCCTGGACCCGGAGCTCCCGGCGTCGGACCGTGCCAAAATGGCGGCCCATCCCGAGTTCCTGAACACCCCGCAGGCCCGCCCCCGTTGGGGTGGCCGCGTGCCCGCCGACGCCTGGGCCAGCCTGCTTTCGGCCTCCTTGTGGGGGTTCCTCCCCGCCCTCGTCGCTCCCCTCTACGGCCGCCTCGCCCTCATCGGCGGCCTGCTCCTGCAGGCCGGCCTGCTCACGGTCTGGATCGGGTACGGCTTCACCGCCATGTTCCTGACCGGCCTCACGATCGAGCTCGTCGCCTTCCTGCTCCTGCTCGCGCTGTCCGGCGAGTCCCCGGTGAGCCGCCTGGCCCGCCGTCACCGTGGCCGCTTCCGGCTGGCCGCGGACTTCGACGAGGAGGACGCCGCCCTGATGGAGCGCGCCCAGGCCGCCGTCGCCGCCGTGCTGGAATCCAAGGTCAACGAGGCCGGACTGCTGGACGACATCGCCAACCGGGTCACCCTCCCTCGCCAGGAATGGGAGATCGCGGAGACGCTGGCCGAGATGACCCGGCTCCGCCGCGAGCAGCGCTCCGTACGGAAAGGGAAGGTCACCGACCGGATCTCCACCATGCTCGACTCGCATCAGGACGCGTTGCGGCTGGCTGCCGAGTCGCTGGCTGAGCGGGTGGACGCGCTGGAGGACTACGCGTTGCGGACGATGGCGGCGGATGAGGCGTATGTCGAGTGGCGTACGCTCCAGGACCTGGCTGAGGACAGTGACGCGTACCGGGAACTGCTGGCCAGGACGGTGCGCGACCGCCTGGCCGCCGGGGAGATCGACGCGATGACCGAACGTGCCCGCCTGGTCGAGGCCGCGCTCCGCGAGAGCGTCAAGGACGCCCGCCGGGCCGGGCTCGTGCTGCTGCCCGAGGCCAGCTGATGCCCAAGGTCTCCCCCCGAGCCGAGAAGATCTTCGGCCGCGTTCCCACCGCCGTGAACGTCGTCGGCTCGGCTCTGCTGATCACCCAGGTCGTGGTGGGCATTTCGCTAACTGTCAGCTCGGGCGAACCGGATCCGGTTGCCTTGATTCCACCGCCCCCGACGATCAGCGTGCCGACCCCTGAGATAGTGGCCGCTACTCCGGTCGAACCGCCTAGTCCGAGCCCCAGCCCTACTCCGACGATGGAGGTCAAGCGCATTCCCGAAGGCGAGGTCGTCCGGCTGAAACGATTCCCCGGAACGGGCTCTCCCGTGATCGGCCAGGTCACGGACAAGAAGGCGCGGCTCACGTTCGTCGAACTCGGCAAGCCCTGGGGACGGAGCAAACCACTCGGAACCGGGCCGATCGTCGATGGCACCTACAGCAGGCGCCAGACGTTCGTCACCGAGGAGTACGGCCCTGACCTGGACCGCCAGTGGTGGGCCGACATCGACAGCCAGCGCCACACCGCCGAACCGGCTCCCGGAGAGAGCCTGTACGACATCGCCGCCGCGACCCTCGACTCCAAGCAGAGCCGGAACTTTCCCGACAACACGGCCGGAGTGGACGTGGCCTCGCAGCCGATCAAGAACGGCTGGGTGATCGTCCGGCAGATGCGGATGCCCGAAAGCGACGCCGGCCGCAAGGCGCGGATCGAGCTGTCGGCGGTGATCGCCGTGGACACGGGCGGAAGCCGCCCCGGCATCCTCTGGATCACGATCCCGGACACCCACAAACGACTCTGGCCAGACATCAACCGCCTGGTCGGCTCAGTTCGCCCGCTCCGCCCATAATCACCCGACTGGTGGATCGAGTCGCGCGTCTGTCCCTGATTACCCGACTGATCTGATCGGTTCGCGCGCTCCGTCCATGATCACCCGGGCTACCAGCTCCGGATCGTCGCTCATCGGCAGATGGCCACACCCTTTGAGCAACATGACCCGCTGCTGGGCCCACCGGCCCGCCCGGACGGCCTGGCGGCGGGGCAACAACCGGTCATGCTCCCCCCAGGCCACCATGATCGGCACTTTCGGCGGCGGAGGCGGCGCCATCCACAGGAACGAGTCGAGCGTGTCATCGAACCCGACCGACTCCCGCAACGCCCCAACCGCAGACACCAGTTCCTTCTGGGACACCCGCGACGGCTTCGAAACCAGGAACCCGCCCGTGAAAGCCCGCCCCACCGGCGATCCCACCAGCTCCGGTGGCGACCCCATCGCCGCCGCACGCAACAGCCGCAACACCGACCGCCCGTAGAACAGCTCAGACCGCGACCAGAACCCCACCGGCGAAAACGCGGTAGCCGACAGCACAACCCCCCGCGAAGCCATATCCAACGCCAGATACCCGCCCAGTGAACTCCCGGCGACGTGCGGCTCAGAAACCCCCAGCCGCCCCCAGAACGCCTCCACCGCATACGCCAACGTCTCCGCGTTGTACGGCAACCCAGGCGGCAACGGCGGCGAAGCCCCAAACCCAGGCAGATCCACGGCGATCACATCAAACTGCTCAGCCAGCAGATCAAGAACCGGCGCCCACACCTGCCAGTGATGCCCAATCCCATGCATCAACACCAACGGCGGCCCAGACCCCCTGCGCTCATACACGAGCTCCATAGTTCCGAGTGACCTCACGCGCGTCCAATGGATGCGGCCAGTCTAGGAAGTGCAGGTTAGAGCCGCTACCACGTCCAGGTAAGGCTATTGAGCCCTGTCGTCTAGGAGCGTCTGGGAGACGTGTGTGAGCCGCCGTGCTCCTTGCACGCTCGGCTTCTGCGACGGCCGGCCGCCCTTGCGGGACCGTCGCGCCAAGAGCTCTTTGCTCGCCTGCTTCGAGGTCCGCAAGGTCCTTGCCAGTGCTTCCCCAAGGGCACCGACCTGTCGGTGCACTGCAGCGACCATCTCGCCGCGGTCGCTGCCCGGCTGAACGGTCGACCACGCAAAACGCTCGGCTGGGAAACCCCAGCCGAACGCCTTGCCAAGCTTCTGGCGACAACCGGTTGATCACTGGTGTTGCGACGACCCCTTGAATTCACCGAAGGAGGGGCGGGCGTTCTGTACCTCGATGGCTCAGTCGTCGGTGTGTTCCGGATCGGCCCGTAAGGGAAGGAACGCCTGCATCTGCTCGATGTGTGGCCTTACTCCGGCCCGGGTGCGAAGTAGAAGGCCTGCGTCGGTGAGCGCGTTGACGTCCCGGCTCACGGTGCGGCGGGTTTTGCTGGCGTACTCGGCGGCGAGGCGCGGGGTCAGCTCGGGGATCTTGCTGATGGGTGTGAACTCATGCATCGGCAGATCGAGCACGAGATGCCGCTGCCGGACGCATGCCGCTGTATGACCGTCCTGAACGGTTTCGTGGACGAAGTTCACCCACGCCACCCCAAGTTGGTGGCCTTGAATCGTCCGCACTTGCTCGCGGAGTTCCTCCACGAAACCCTGGATGGCGTAACGCAGGAAGACCGCCGGATCGTACGGTGGCTGGCTGGTCTTCTGGAGCACCTGGTAGTACCTGGTGCGGGTCCGCATGTAGAAGTTGGCTGGCAGATGGGCGGCCAACATCGGGGCCCGCGCATTGAGCAGTAGCTGGTATTCCACCAGCCTGGCCGTCCGGCCGTTACCGTCACCGAACGGGTGGATCCATGCCAAGTACAGGTGAGCCAGCAGCGCCGAGATGATCGCCACTGGCTGGCGTAACTCCTCTCCCGCTTCCGCCCGCATGGTTTCAAGCCAGTCGCAGAGGCGGTCGAGGAGGTGGTCGCAGTCCTGGGGAGGCGCTCCTCGATAGTTGCCGACCAGGACGTTTTTGGTGCGTACCTTGCCGGGATGGACATCATCCTCCGCTGGGACTTTGTCCAGGACCAGGCGGTTCAGCTCGTCGACACGTTCGCGGGTCAGCGCTAGCGAATGGCCTTCGGCGAGGTCAAACTCGATGAGGTTGTAGGCGGCCACGATGTTGTCTACCTCCTGCCCGAGGTACTCCTGGGAGGGGGGCAACTCAAGTTCATGTCGTACGCGTTGCAGGACTTCGTCGGCGGTGAGGGTGTTGCCCTCGATCCGTGTGGTCGCGTGCACGCTCTTGCTCAGGTAGATCTCGTTCAGCCGGTCGGCGAGGACGGGCTGGATCGGCGCGCCGGCGAGGTGCTCGAACTTGGAGATCGCCTCGCCAAGCAGCATCCAGGTCCGGAAGTCGAGCTGTTCGCGCGAGTCGAAATCGAAGATGAGCCATGGGTGAGTCTCCAGGTATTGTCTTCTCACATGTCCAACCTTAGCGGACATATATCCCCAGGTCAGCCAGCATTTCAAGGACCGAGACGGCAATTTTTGGCACTATTTATGTCCATAGCTCTGTCCCACATGCTGTCATACTTGGAGGTGGGGTGCGGCAGGCGAAACGGGCGAGAAGTGACGGTTGAGGGAAGGAAAGGTCGATGACGGAAGCTCCGGGGGAGCTCATCCTCTACACCACCGAGGATGGGCGCACACAGATGCAGTTCCGACCGGTCGACGGAACGGTGTGGCTGTCACAGGCACAGATGGCCGCCCTGTTCGACACCGGCGTCCCCGGCATCAACAAGCACATCTCGAACATCCTCCAGGAGGGCGAGCTCGGAGAGGCAACTATTTCCAAAATGGAAATAGTTCGATTCGAGGGCGACCGAGAGGTCCGACGCGAGATCACGATCTACAACCTCGAAATGATTCTCGCGGTCGGCTACCGTGTGCGATCCCCGCGTGGCGTCCAGTTCCGTCAGTGGGCCACGACCGTGCTCAGCGAGTATCTGGTCAAAGGCTTCGCCATGAACGACGAGCGCCTGAAGGACCCGCGGGCCGACTACTTCGACGAGCTCCTCCAGCGGATCCGTGACATCCGGGCGTCGGAAAAGCGGTTCTACCAGAAGGTCCGGGATGTCTTCGCCACCAGCCTCGACTACGACCCGGCGTCCGCCACGTCCCGCGACGCGTACGCGAAGATCCAGAACAAGCTGACCTACGCCATCACGGAGCAGACCTCCGCCGAACTCGTTCTCGCTCGCGCTGACCCGGGCAAGCCCAACATGGGCCTCACGTCCTGGAAGGCCACCCGGGTCCGCAAGGGCGACATCATCGTGGCCAAGAACTACCTGACGGCCGATGAGATCGAGGACTTCAACCGCCTCACCACCCAGTTCCTCGACTTCGCTGAGGGCAGGGCCAAGCGTCGGCAGACCACCACCATGTCCGAGTGGGTCGTCCAGACCGACCGGTTCATCGAGTTCAACGAGCTGCCCCTGCTGAAGAACGCAGGCAAGGTCTCCCACAAGGACATGGAGGCCATCGTGTGCGAGCGTTACGGAGAGTTCGGCGCCCGCAGACGCTCGCAGGAAGCGATCGAGGCCGACAAGGAGGACGCGGAGATTCTGGCCGCCGACGAGCGGGAGGTACTCGCCGAACTGGAGCGCGTCGAGGGCGAGATCACCGGGCGCGGAACCCCCGACTAAACACTGGTGGGCCAGGAACACGAGCAAGCCCCGCCACCCGAAGGTGGCGGGGTGTTCTGCTGGCCTAGCTTCAAGCGATCCTACCGGTCAGAGTTGCCGGGGGCGGCACTCGCCCGGGATGAGTTCTCGCCAGGTGTGGTCACGGGGCGCGGCCACCGGGGTGACCACTCTTCAGGCGGACCAAGCCCTGCCGATGCGCCGGGCCGTGCGGTACCACAGTTAACGCCCGCCTACGCCGGATCATCGTGAGGGCCAACGTGGCGTGAAGTGCAACGACTGGTGTCGTGGGCAGCGCGACGGTCAGTGGTGGGAGCGCAGGCCGTCGAAGAGGATGGACAGTGTTCGGGTGCGTAGTTCATCGCTCCACTGGTTGCGTTCCGCGGCCATGCACGTGGCCGCCAGGAGGGCCAGGAGCTCTGGCATATGCAGGTCCTGGCGGACTGCGCCGGCCTTTTGGGCTCGGATCAGTAGCTTCTCGATGACGTCTCTCATGTCTCGGCTGATGTCTGCCATGCCGGCTTTGGGGTCGATGTCGGCCTCGGCCAGCACGTCGGCCAAGGTCTTCTTTTGCGTTGCGTTTTCCACGATGCGGGTGAAGTACTCGAAGAACGCCGCGCCCGGATCATCCGCGGCCAGCAAGGCGTCTGCCTCGGCGATGAGCCGCTGCATGCGGTCGATGATTACCGCCTGGTAGAGGGCCTCCTGGGTGGGGAAGTGCCGGTAGATCGTGCCCAGCCCCACTCCGGCGTGTTGGGCGATCGTCCGCATCGAGGCGGATAGGCCATCACGGGCCAGGACGACCTCGGCCGCCTCCAGAACCCGTGCCCGGTTGCGTTGCGCGTCGGCGCGCAACGGCCTGGCTTCGCCAGTCATCGTCCTCCTCAGCACATTGACAACCGGAACGAAGGTTCCGTATGTTCCGTTGAACCGGAACGCTTGTTCCGATCCTAGCCGGTCGATCCGACCATCCCACCGACGAAGGACACCACGATGCAGTACACGACGCTCGGCCGCTCGGGCCTCACCGTCTCCCGAGCCTGCCTGGGGACCATGAACTTCGGCTCTTCCGGCGGTGTGGCCAGCTGCGACGAAACCGAGGCGACCCGTATCGTCGACGCCTTCCTGGACGCCGGCGGCAACATCATCGACACCGCCGACGGCTACACCGGCGGCCAGTCCGAACAGATCGTCGGCCGGGCCATCAACGGCAGACGCGACTCGGTCGTGCTGGCCACCAAGGCGTTCCTCCCGCAGGGACCAGGCCCCAACGACAGAGGACTGTCAAGGGCCCACCTGACCAGGGCGCTGGAGGCCAGCCTGCGCCGGCTCGGCACCGACTACATCGACCTCTACCAGTGCCACCAGTGGGACGACTCCACGCCCATCGACGAGACCATGGCGACTCTGGACGGCTTCGTACGCTCCGGCAAGGTCCGCTACCTCGGCTGCTCGAACTTCACCGCAACCCAGATCGTGGAGTCCCAATGGGCAGCCCAGCGCGCCAACGCCACACCATTCATCAGCCTCCAGCCGCAATACTCGTTGCTGGCCCGCGGTATCGAAGCGGAAATCCTGCCGACCTGCCGGCGGCACGGCCTGGGCACGCTGGTCTGGTCTCCGCTTGGTGGCGGAGTGCTGACCGGCCGTTACCGTCGAGGCGCCGCCCCCGAGGCCGACACCCGAATGGGCCGACTGAAGGCGTCACCGCTGCCCATGGCCCGCGCCTGGGCCGACGGTCTGCTCAACGAACCGAACCTCGACATCGCCGACCAGGTCGTCAAGACCGCCGCCGAACTCGACACCACCCCCGTGGCCGTGGCCCTGGCCTGGGTGCGGCAGAGGCCGGGCGTCACCTCCGTCATCATCGGACCCCGCACCCTCGACCAGCTCCACGGCAACCTCACCGGGCTTGCCATCGACCTGCCACCCGAAGCCACCAACCACCTCGACGAAATCTCCCGATCCGCCACCGACCAGTCGCGCATGGGCGCAGAGTTCCCTGGGCGGCCAAGCGCCGCAACATGAGATACCCCGCACCGGGGATCTCGCGCATCAAGAGGTGAAGTCAGCGACCGCCGAGGGGGATCTCGAACCAGACGGCCTTGCCCTCTTTGGTGGGGCGGGAACCCCAGCGGCGAGCCAGTTGGTCGACCAGGTAGAGACCCCGGCCGCCCTCGTCGTTCTCGCCAGCGCTGCGGATGCGTGGGAGGCGCAGGTCTTGGTCGAAGACCTCGACCCAGATGGACTCGTCGCCGCGCCGCAGGCGCAGGGTGAACTCCTTGTCGTTGGCGACATCCTCGTCCAGGCCGGGCACGTCCCAGGATTCGTCGAACGGGAGGGGCGGGCCGTCGAGGGCGAGTTCGCGGCGGGGCACGCTGGCCGCCGCCGCGTGCAGGACCACGTTCGTGACCACCTCGGATACCAGCAGGCAGGCCAGGTCGCCGCGTTCTTCGGGGACGTTCCAGCTGGCGAAGGCTTCGGAGGCCATGCGGCGGGCTTCGCCGACCATGATGGGCTGGGCGGGGAAGGTGCGTTCCTCGAATTCGAGTTCGGTGCCGACCGACCGTACGACGAGGATGGCCATGTCGTCGTCGATCTCGCCGGGGACGGCGACGGTGGCGGTGTCGGCTATTCGTTCGACCGACTCGCTGGCGATCTTCGCGACCTTGTCGCAGAGAATCTGCAGGGTTTCGTCGTCCGACAGGGAAGGTTCGTCGGTGCCACGGGCAGGCCGTCGGTCGACCAGGCCGTCGGTGTAGAGGAGCAGGGTGGCGCCGGGTGGCAGGACCCGGGTCTCCTCCTTGTAGACCAGGTCGGCGTGCATGCCAGAGGCCCGAACCCCCAGCGGCTGGCCGACCTCGGTGATGTCCAGTTCGGTGACGCTGCCGTCCACGATCAGCAGGGGCGGTGAATGCCCGGCGTTGGCGAAGGACAGCTGGCGGGACCAGGCGTCGTACACCAGGTACTGGCAGGTGACGATCGGCGGGCTGGTGACGTCGGCGCCGAAGTCGTCGTGTTCGGGGGCGGCGACGACCCTGGTCCACTCGTCGAGGCGGGCCAGGATGTCGGCGGGGGGTTTGTCGTCCTGGGCGAAGGCGCGGAGCGCGGCGCGGAGCTGGCCCATGACGGCGGCGGCTTTGGCGCCGCGGCCTTCGACGTCGCCGATGACGATGCCGACGCGCCCGGCGGAGAGCGGGATCACGTCATACCAGTCGCCGCCGACCTGGGTCTGGATGCCCTGGCCGTGGCTGGCCAGGGGGGCGGCGGGGTAGTAGCGGACGGCGATCTCCAGGCCGTCCAGCATGGGCAGTTCGCGGGGCAGCAGGTGCTTCTGGAAGGACTCGGCGGTGTGCCGTTCCTCCTCGAACAGCAGCGCGTTGTCGACGGCGAGCGCGACCCGGGTGGCGATGGCGCCGACGAAGTCGCGGTCGAAGGCGTCGTAGTGCGGGGAGCGGCGGTCGGTGAGGTTGGACATCGCCAGGTACATCAGGCCGAGGGTCTCGCCCCGGGCGCACAGCGGCGCGACGATGGCGGAGGTCATGCCGATCTCGCCGCAAAGACGGGCCGCGCCCTCGCTCGGCGAGGGGTAGCTGACCTGGGAGAAGTCCTCGACCAGGATGGTCTCCTGGCGGCGCAGGGCGGCGTCGCCGTAGTGGCCCTGCGGGTAGCGGATCTCGGAGCCGACCGGCATCCAGGTGTCCGGCGGCGGCGTCCAGGTGCCCACGTGCGTGGACACCTTGCGGATCAGCCGGTCCCCCTCCATCAGTTCGATGAAGCAGTGGTCGGCGAACTGCGGGACCAGCATCTCGGCGACCCGGTTGAGGGTCTCCTCCACATACAACGAGCCGGCCAGGCGCTCGCCGATGCGTTCCAGCAGCCCGAACCGGTCCTTCTCGCGCTCGTTGCTGCGCATCGCCTCCCGGGCGGTGATCACGATCCCGGTCACCGAACCGGACGGATGCCGCATCGGCACCGCCTGCGCCCGCACGTAGATCATCGTGCCGTCGACGCGTACGACATCGAACGTGCCTTCCCAAACATTGCCCTTCAGGACATGTTTGGCCAGGTCCACGGCGAGCGGATGGTCTTTCTCCATCATCCCGAGCGAGAGCACGTCGTCCATGCCGTGCTGGCCGGGCCGCCCGAACAGGCGCTCCGCGAACGGGTTCCAGTAGAGGACGTTACTGAAACGGTCGGTGACGACGACCGCCATCTCCGCGTGGTCAAGGACTGACGCGGCGGAAAGATGGTCGGCGGTGTCCTGCGACAAATCCCCCCAACGTTTCATCCAACGACCACCCCTCGGGGCATGCGGACCACGGGTGCTCCTGCCTGAACAGAGCCTGCGCTGTCGTGGGAGAGGAGGGGCTCCCGAAAAGGATCACTGGGATTAACGTCTGGTGACGAAAACGTGCGTGGCGACATCACGCGGTAGCTCCGCGAGAGTGTTGTCCGCTTCGTCGTCACCTGTCACCCGCACACCATCGTCGCTCGCCGCGAGCGTCACCTCGCGTCCGGGTTGTATCCCAACTTGCTTGAGTTTAAGCATCACAGCGGGATCGCTTTGCACTTGTTCGCTAATTCGGCGAACCACAACGGGTATATCTCGGGGTCCGGCCAGATCAGCCATCGCGGAGACCGCCTCATATTCCTCCAAACCGGACGCTCCGAGCTCGTCCAGGCCGGGGATGGGGTTCCCGTGCGGGCATTCGGTGGGGTTGTCCAGCAGCTTCACCAGCCGGGCTTCCACCGAGTCGGACATGACGTGCTCCCACCGGCACGCCTCGATGTGGACTTCCTCCCACGGCATGCCGATCACCTGGATCAGCAGGCACTCGGCCAGGCGGTGCTTGCGCATCACCCGGATCGCGAGCGTGCGCCCGAGGTCGGTCATGGTGAGATGCCGGTCGCCCTCCACTTTGACCAGGCCGTCGCGCTCCATCCGCGCCACCGTCTGGCTGACCGTGGGGCCGCTCTGCTGCAGTCGTTCGGCGATGCGCGCGCGCAACGCGACGATGCCTTCCTCTTCCAGCTCGTAGATCGTCCGGAGATACATCTCCGTCGTGTCGATCAGGCCGTGTGCGGTCACAACGTCTTCCTCCCGGTCTGCCCTCGATGCTACGACCTACCAGCGGGTTCAGCCGAACTCAGCGGTGAACCAGTGCACGATTGGCAACGTGCGAGGGATCTGAATCCTTCCACGTCCGGAGACCGCCTCAGGACCGAACCTGATATCGGCGGAACGAGGACACCGACAGCCCCACGATCACCACCGTCACCGCGCACAACAGCCCGCCGCCGACCCAGGCCGGGACGAGCCCGAACGTCGAGGCCGTGGTGCCCGCCCGGAGGTCGCCCAGGCGTGGCCCGCCCGCCACGACCACGAAGAAGACCCCCTGCAACCGGCCGCGCATCTCGTCGGGTGCGTACGTCTGGAGAATGGTCTGCCGCCACACCGCGGAGACGAGGTCCGCGAAGCCGCCGAAGGCCAGCAGCAGCACCATCAGCCAGAGCGCCTGGGCTAACCCGGCGGCGGCCACGGTGAGCCCCCACACCACGATCACGAACGTCAGCGCGAGACCCTGCCGCCGCACCCGGCCCACCCAGCCGGAGAACAGCCCGCCGGCCACCGCCCCCAGTGCGATCGCCGCCGACAGCCAGCCGTAGGCGATGCCGGAGTCGCCGAACCTGATCGCGGTCATCTCCGGATACATGGCCCGGGGCATCGCGAACGCCATCGCGATGATGTCCACCACGAACGACATGAGCACGATCGGCGCGGCCATGATGTAGCGCAGCCCGCCGATCACCGCGCGGAAACCCGGCGCGGTCACCTCGCCGAGCGGCTCCAGCGCCGGCAGCCGCAGCGCCGCGTACAGGCTGGCGGTGAACAGCACCGCGTCGATGAGGTACGCGAAGCCGTACCCGCCGCCCGCGAGGATGACGCCGCCGAGCAGCGGGCCGAGCACCGAGGCGATGCTGCTGAACAGGAAGTTGAGCGTGTTGGCCGCGGGCACCAGCGGGGTGGGCACCAGCCGGGGAATGATCGCGTTGCGGGTCGGCGAGGCGACGGCGAACCCCGTGGACTGTACGGCCACCGCCGCCATGATCACCCACACGTTCTGCAGGGTGAAGGCGTTGACCAGCAGGACGAGCGTGGCCGACCAGCTGATCAGGGAGGCGGCCAGCAGGAGCTTGCGGCGGTCCATGGCGTCGGCGATGGCGCCGCCCCACAGGCCGAAGACGATCAGGGGAACCAGGGCGACCGGGCCGAGCATGCCGACCCAGAACGAGGAGCGGGTCAGCGCGTACACCTCGGCGCTGACGGCCACGGCGGTGAGCTGGAATCCGACGAATGCCACCGCCTGCCCGGTCAGGAGACGGCGGTAATCGGGGATCTGGATCGGCCTGGTGTCGACAAAGTGCCGTTTCAGGAGACCTTTAGCAAAGCTCACGATCACCAAGCCTCCCACGTCAGGAAATGTCCCCCACGATCAGGGGGCGCAACCTAGGGAGCCAGGCGTTCCAGGATCCAGCGGCCGGCGGAGCGGCGGAAGCGGAGGCGGTCGTGCATGCGGTCGGCTTGGCCCTGCCAGAACTCGATCTCGCTCGGGACTATCCGGATGCCACCCCAGAAGTCCGGCACCGGCGGATCCTCCGGCCACCGCGCGGCGAGCTCGGCATACCGCTGGTCGAGTTCCTCCCGGGATCGCACCACGGCCGACTGCCGGGAGGCCCACGCCCCGATGCGCGAGCCGTACGGCCGGGACCGGAAGTAGGCCTCGGTCTCCTCGCGCGCGACCCGCACGGCCGACCCCTCCACCCGGACCTGGCGGCGCATCGCATGCCACGGGAAGACCAGCGACGCGCGCGGGTTCTCGGCCAGATCGCGCCCCTTCCGCGACTCGTAGTTGGTGAAGAACGTGAAACCTTGCTCGTCGAAGCCTTTCAGCAGAACTGTCCGCGCCGAGGGTCTTCCCCCGGCCGAGCTGGTTGCCAGAATCATGGCATTGGGTTCCGGGAGCCCGGCGTCGACCGCGTCGGCGAACCACCTGGTGAACTGCGCCACCGGGTCGTCGGCCACGTCGAGCAGGGGCTCGCCGTTGTAGCTGCGGCGGAGCCCCGCCATGTGCGTCTCGCTGTCCACGAAAAGGTATTCTTGCGCGCTTGGTAGATGTCTGACGCACGACCCCCTACCTGGGACGACGGCGTTTGGGAGGGACCGGGGGCGACCCGCAGGAACGCGAGAGGTTAAATTGACCCGCCGGTATCTCGACATCAAGGCTTTTTGACTTCACAAGAGAGGGAGGCGGCCGAGAGTGTCCGACTTTAAACCCGGGCTCGAAGGCGTGGTAGCTTTCGAGACCGAGATCGCGGAACCGGACAAAGAAGGGGGCGCCCTGCGATACCGGGGCGTCGACATCGAGGAGCTGGTCGGCCGGGTTTCCTACGGGAACGTCTGGGGTCTGCTGGTCGACAACGAGTTCGAGCCGGGCCTCCCCCCGGCGGAACCGTACCCCGTTCCCGTCCATTCCGGTGACATCCGGGTCGACGTGCAGAGCGCTCTGGCCATGCTGGCGCCCGCGTACGGCTTCCGGCCCCTGCTCGACATCGACGACGCCCAGGCCCGCGACGATCTCGCCCGCGCCTCGGTGACGGCGCTGTCGTTCGTCGCCCAGTCCGCCCGTGGCCTCGGCCTGCCGATGGTGCCGCAGCGGCGGGTGGACGAGGCGGAGACCATAGTCGAGCGTTTCATGATCCGCTGGCGGGGCGATCCCGATCCGCGGCACGTCAAGGCCATCGACGCGTACTGGACCTCGGCCGCCGAGCACGGCATGAACGCCTCCACGTTCACCGCGCGGGTGATCGCCTCGACCGGCGCGGACGTGGCCGCGGCCCTGTCCGGCGCGGTGGGGGCCATGTCGGGCCCGCTGCACGGCGGCGCCCCGGCTCGGGTGCTGCACATGATCGAGGGCGTCGAGCAGATGGGCGACGCCCGGAAGTGGGTGCAGAGCGAGCTGGACAAGGGCCAGCGGCTGATGGGCTTCGGGCACCGGGTGTACCGGGCCGAGGACCCGCGGGCCCGGGTGCTGCGGCGGACCGCGAAGGAGCTGGACGCGCCTCGGTACGAGGTGGCGGCGGCGCTGGAGACGGCCGCGCTGGAAGAGTTGCACGCGCGCAAGCCGGACCGGGTGCTCGCCACCAACGTGGAGTACTGGGCCGCGGTCATCCTGGACTTCGCCGACGTCCCCTCGCACATGTTCACTTCGATGTTCACCTGCGCCCGCACGGCCGGCTGGGCCGCCCACATCCTGGAGCAGAAGCGCACGGGCAGGCTCGTCCGCCCCAGCGCGACCTATGTGGGCCCGCCGCTGCGCTCGCTAGCCGACGTCAAGCGCTAATTGTGACCAGCCCGCGGCTCATGGAGTCGCGGGCTCTGTCGTGCAGCTGACGTCGAGTTCGGCGGGATCGGACTTGTTCGAATCCACGGTGCACTTGCCGCGCAGCACCGGGACGGCCTGGCCCCGCTCGCTGGAGAACAGCCACAGCTCCCGGGGCAGCGCGGTGTGAAAGTCGGCGTCGGTGGAGAAGTAGAAGCTCCCGGTCGCACCCTGGATGTGCCCGTCCACCCCAAGCCCGCGCAGGTTGTACGCGACGCTCTGCGCGATGTTCACCGCCGGATCCACGTTGGTGGCCTTGATCTGGTCGATGGCGCTGGTGATCGCCAGGAGCGCGTCGTAGCCCATCCGGGCGTGCACCCGCGACACCGACCGGCCGCGCTCGGGCAGCACGTCCCGGATCCACGCCTCGATCTCCCGCTGGGTGTCGTTGATCGCGCCGGAGCCGTCCTGCTCGGCGCGCGCGTCGTTCAGCGCGATGAAGGAGATCTCGGGGTTGTTGACCGATGATCCGTCGGCCAGGATCTGCGACAGCCGCCCGGTCACCTCGTCCCCGGCGAGCACCCGTACCGCGCCGTCGCACTGGTGTTCCTTGGTGTCCATCAGGGTGCCCAGATAGCTGGAGCGCCCGGTGTAGAAGAGCACCGCCGCGCCGTCCTGGCAGGCCTGGTCGACCTGGGCGGCCAGCTGGTCACCGTCCCGGAAGACGTACTGCCTGGCTTTGGCGTAGAGCGCCCCGGGCCGCTTGGTGAGGCCGTCGGCGAGGTCCTGGCTGTAGAGCTCGCGCTTGAGCTCGTCGACTTCCAGCAGGATGGCGACCTTGTCGGTGGGCACCTTACTGCCGCCGGGCAGGCCCTGCCGCAGCCAGTATTCGGCGGCTTTGGCCTGAGCCGAGTTGGGGGCGGCCATCCGGAAGAAGGACGGGGAGGGCTTCCTGCCGTACACCAGGGGCGTGGTGTCGGCGGTGTTGGTGGTGCTCAGCATCGGCATGTGCGCGTCGCTGAGCAGCCGGATCGCGTCCTGCGTCTCGATACGGCTCCAGGCGAACCCGATCGCCCCCGCGATGTCGGGATCCCCGGCCGCCCGATCCTTGATCATTTGGGCGGCGTACGCGGCGCTGACGAAGTCCTGGCCCGCGTTGGCGAACTCCACCCTGATCTGCCAGCTGTGCAGCCGGTTGTAGGCCAGCTGCAGGGCGGCGATCCCGGCCAGCTCCCCCATCGAGCCGCTGATCTGGTCGCCGCCACTCCGGTTGGTGGTCAGCGGGCCCAGGTAGAAGACCGTGATCACCCGCTGGTTGTCCTCGACGTCGCGGTTCTGCCGCTGGATCCGCTCCAGGACGGGAGCCAGCAGCGGGTCGGGGTCGATCTCGTTCAGGTCGTCGCTGAGGCCGACGCACTGCCCGGCGACCTCGCGCAGCCCGCCGCCGCAGCCGATCCAGGTTCGGCCCACCACCGCGAGCGGCCCGAAGGCCAGCAGCGCGACCACCGCCCAGTAGCCGAAGGCCCGCAGCGGCGTGGGGCGAAATACCCCTATGTCGGAGAGTTCAGACTCATTCACGGTGACCGGGATGAAGAGGTCGGGCACCTGGGCTCGCCAGTCGTCGATCGCTTCGGGGAGGCGTTCCAGCGGCCGTACCGGTGGGGTGGCCGGGAGCGGCGCGTCTCCGGCGGCGAGCACGAGCATCGGCGGATATATGCCGGTATCGGCGATGACATCGCGCATCACGCTCAGGAAGCGTGTTCCCCCGGTGCCCGGTTCCGCCAGGACCAGCAGGCAGTACCAGCCGCGGCCCCAGCTCGGCCAGGGGATGAACCACTTCTGGTACGCCTGCCGCAGATCCTGGAACATCGCGTACACCAGCAGTTCGTCCAGGTCGGGGACGGCGGCCAGGCGGAGCGCGTACTTGTGGCGGCTTTCGAAGCGTTTACGGCGAAGATTCTCGTAGCGGTGGCGGCGAAACCACCCGGAGAAGAAGGTGCCCCTGATCGACAACGCGGCCTGCACCGCGGTGCCAGCGGCGGCCACGATCAGACCAACCACCCAGGGGATGAGCGAGAGCAGATCGACGACATCCCACCCGGCCAGCAGCGCCACGGCCATGCCGAGCGGCACCCAGGTGGTGGCGGCCCGGACGACGAAGTCGGCGGCGGTCCGCCGGACCCGGCGCTCGCCGTAGCGTTCCCAGCGCCATTTCCGGTAGCGGGCACGGAACTCGTCCTGGCCCTTGCGCGACTCGGGCGCGGGCGGCCAGACCCCGGTCCAGTCCTCCGGTCGTAACGCACGCTGCTCCCGCGCCCACAGCACGAACTGCGCCAGCGGAAACCGCGGCGCCGGCAGGAACGACCCGCCGACCGACGCGCCCAGATCCCCGTTCTCCCCCGCCAGCGCGTTGACCAGCGCCGCGACGTCCTTGAGCTCCTCCCCGGCCGGTGCCGCGTACGGCAGGCTCCCCTTGAACGGCTCCGCCAGCGCGAGCGCGGCGGCCGGGGACTGCTCGCCGACCAGCAGGAGCACCGGCAACGCGGGATCCCGCCGCCAGAACGAGGGCCGCCGCAGGAGCCCCTCCAGCACCCCGTGCAGTCGCCGCTGATCCGCCGCGATCATCCGCATCCTTCCGCTCAACCCTTATTCAATTTACCCCCAATTCCGATTAGGGGTAAATTGCCAGATAACTCCCCTTAAGGGTTTATTGTCAACCGATGTCCCTTGAGTCGCGAAAGTTACGGATTACATAATTCCCGGACAAATGCCGCTAAGCCACAGGAGCCTCGATGGCCGAGCACGGACCGGACCGGGGAGTGAGCCGGCGGGGATTTCTCGCCGGCCTGGGCGCGGGAGCTGGGGCGCTGACCTTGGCCCCAGCCGAAGCGATAGCCAGGACAGTCACCACGCAGGCAGGCGGAACGGCGGTCCCGCCCGACCGTTTCGGACGTATCTTCACCCTGCCGCCGTTCGCCGATTTCAACCCGCCCAGCCTGCGAAACGCCCTGGTGGAAATGGGCCGCCCGGGCGGCATCGTGGACGCCAAGGACCCGCTGGCGGAAGGCCCGATCCGGCTGATCACGAACCCCGAACTCAGCCCTAACAATCTCGACAATGCCACCCACACGGCGGGTGTCACCTTCCTCGGCCAGTTCCTCGACCACGACATGACGTTCGACCGGTCCTCCCCGCTCGGCACGGTGACCGCGCCGGAGGCGACCCCCAACACCCGAACGCCCGGCCTGGACCTGGACTCGGTCTACGGCCGGGGCCCGGTCGCCGACCCGCAGCTCTACAACCCCGCCGACACCGCCAAGCTCAAGGTCGAGAGCGGCGGCCTGTTCGAGGACCTGCCCCGGATGGCCAACGGCCAGGCCATCATCGGCGACCCCCGCAACGACGAGAACCTGATCATCTCCGGCCTGCACTGCGCGTTCCTGCTGTTCCACAACCGGGTGGTCGACCACCTGCGCGCCCAGGGCCAGGGCGCGAACGTCTTCGCCGCCGCCCAGCAGCTGGTCCGCTGGCACTACCAGTGGATCATCCTGCACGAGTTCCTGCCCCTGGTCATCGGCCAGGACGTGGTCAACGCGATCCTCACCGGCGGGCGCCGGTTCTACCGGCCCGCGCCCGGCCAGCAGTTCATCCCGGTGGAGTTCCAGGGCGCCTGCTACCGGTTCGGGCACAGCATGGTACGGCCGTCCTACCGCGCCAACCTGGCCGGCAACAGCGACGGCTCGGCGTTCTTCGGCTTCATCTTCGACCCGGCCGGGCTGGGCCAAGCCGACCCCGTGGACCTGCGCGGCGGAGCCAGGGCGCCGCGGCGCTTCATCGGCTGGCAGACCTTCTTCGACTTCGGCGACGGCCAGGTCCGGCCCAACAAGCGCATCGACACCAAGATCTCGACCCCGCTGTTCAACCTGCCGCTGGCCGCGATCGCGTCCGGCGACCCGCCCACCTCGCTGGTGCAGCGCAACCTGCTGCGCCACGTGACCTGGTCGATCCCGTCCGGGCAGAACATCGCGCGGGCGATCGGCGTCCCGGCTCTGGAGTCCCAGCATTTCCCGGAGCTGCAGGCACTCGGGCACGGCCTGCCCGCCAGCACCCCGCTCTGGTACTACATCCTCAAGGAGGCCGAGGTCGCGGGCGGCCTGAAGCTGGCCGGCGTGGGCGCCCGCATCGTCGGCGAGGTCTTCATCGGCCTGCTCCAGCTCGACAACGCCTCCTACCTGCGCACCAACCCGTCCTGGGTGCCGACCCTGCCCCGGCGCTCGGGCGGCGCCGGCGACTTCCGCATGGTCGACCTGCTCACCTTCGCCCGGGTCGATCCCACCAGCCGCGGCCAGTAGCTCAGCCCGGCACCAGGCCCTGGCGGTAGGCGTTCGTCAGGGCCTCCGGCCGGTTGCGGGCCCCCAGCTTGCGGAACAGGCGGCCCTGGGTGTTCTCCACGGTCTTGACCGAGATGCCGAGGGAGCGGGCGGTCTGCTGGAGGGTGTGGCCGGTGGCGATCGAGTCGAGGATGTCGCGTTCCCTGGCGCTCAGCTCCGGCGAGGGACCGGCGGGGAGGTGGGTGCCCGCCATGATCACGTAGCCGTGGGCGACCATGGCCAGGGTCGTGCACAGCAGGTCGGGCACGTCCTCCAGCCAGACCAGGGCGCGGGCGCCGTACCGCATGGCCTCCCGGACGAGGCCGTCGCCTGGCCGTACCGACGGGATCACCACCACCGGGGCGCGGAATCGGGCGGTGGCCTGCCAGTCGGGCGGGGCCGGATCCATCAGCACGGTGATGAACCGGCCCCGCCAGCGCCACAGGGCGGGGTCCAGTTCGGGCGTCAGCACGAACGGGCGGCCGTGGCCGAGCAGGGCCTGGGTGACCTGGTCCACCGGCGCGCCCGGCCGGGCGTGCACGACCACCATCTCGGCTTCGTCCCGATCCTTCGGCGGGGTGTCGAACAGGCCCAGCGCGATGGCCTGCGAGACCGCCTGGCTCTGGTGGGTGACGCCGAGCTTGGCGTAGATGCGACGTTTGTGGCTCTCCACCGTGGACGCGCTGATCCCGAGTTGCGCGGCGATGTGCTTCGCGCTGCTGCCCGCGCCGATCAACGAGAGCACGGTGAGTTCGCGCTCGGAGAGGGTGCCACCGGAATCGGCCATATGCGTGATCTCACACTTCGCTAGGGCGGAGTGGGAGCGACTCCTCATGCCGAACAATGGGAGCTGCGGTCCGTTACGTCAAGGGGGAGCTCCATCTCAGGATTCGGACCCGGGTCCGGACCACCGCACCCCCTCAGTAGGCTTGGTTGAGTGGCTGACATCGTGATTCCCGCTGACCTCAAGCCCGCCGACGGCCGCTTCGGCTGCGGGCCTTCCAAGGTGCGTCCCGAGCAGCTGGCGGCCCTCGCCGGGCCGGGCGCGAGCCTGATGGGCACCTCGCACCGCCAGCAGCCGGTCAAGAACCTCGTGGCCCGGATCCGCTCCGGCCTCGCCGACCTGTTCTCGCTGCCCGAGGGCTACCAGGTCGTGCTCGGCAACGGCGGCACCACCGCGTTCTGGGACATCGCGGCGCACGGTCTGATCCGGGAGAAGTCCCAGCACCTGCACTTCGGCGAGTTCTCGTCCAAGTTCGGCGCGGTCGTCAAGAAGGCCCCCTGGCTGGCCGATCCTTCGGTCATCTCCGCCGCGGTCGGCAGCCACCCGCTGCCGGTCGAGGAGCCCGGCGTGGACGTCTACGCGCTGACCCACAACGAGACCTCCACCGGCGTGGCCATGCCGATCTCCCGGGTCGGCTCGGGCGACGCGCTGGTCCTGGTGGACGCCACCAGCGGCGCGGGCGGCCTGCCGGTCGCCGCCGGGGACTTCGACGTCTACTACTTCGCGCCGCAGAAGAGCTTCGCCTCCGACGGCGGCCTCTGGCTGGGCCTGTTCTCCCCGGCCGCGCTGGCCCGGGTCGAGGAGATCGCCGCGTCCGGGCGATACATCCCCGAGTTCTTCAGCCTGCCGACCGCGATCGACAACTCGGCCAAGGACCAGACCTACAACACGCCCGCCGTGGCGACGCTGTTCCTGCTGGCCGACCAGATCGAGTGGATGAACGGCAACGGCGGCCTGGCCTGGACCACCGCCAGGACCGCCGACTCGGCGTCCCGGCTCTACACCTGGGCCGACAAGACCGCCTACACCGCGCCGTTCGTGGCCGACCCGGCGCAGCGCTCGAACGTGGTCGGCACGATCGACTTCGACGACTCGGTGAACGCCGACGCGGTGGCCAAGGCGCTGCGCGCCAACGGCATCGTGGACACCGAGCCCTACCGCAAGCTGGGCCGCAACCAGCTGCGGGTGGCCATGTTCCCGGCCATCGACCCGGCCGACGTCGAAGCGCTCACGGTCTGCGTCGACTACGTCGTCGAGCGGCTCTAGTCGCCCTGACCGGGCGGGGGCACCCAGCCGGGCGGTTGCTCGGCCGGACCTCGCCCGGCCCGGCGGGCCAGCTCGTCCAGCAGGCGCAGGGCGTCGTCCAGATCGACGCTCTGCGCGAACCTGCTCAGCACCGGCGACCGGTCCGGGCTCTCGGCCAGCGCGTCCAGCATCAGCTCGGTGAGGTGCTCGGCGCGCGAGCGGGCCGCGCCGTAGCGGAACGCCTTACGCTCCGGGGCCCTGCTCAGCAGGCCCTTGCGGACCAGCCGCTCGGCCACCGTCTGGATCGTGGTGTACGCCAGCGGCTTCTCGGCGCCGTCGTTGAGCTGCTCCTGGATCTCACGGATGAGCAGGGATTTCTTGGCGTCCCAGATCACGTCCATGATCGCACGCTCCAGGGGGCCCAAATTCACAAGAACAATTGTGTCAGTACTCCCGCCTGCGGCGCAGCAGCCAGGCCGCCAGGACTCCGCCGATCAGGCCGAACAGGTGGCCCTGCCAGGAGATTCCCTCCTCGCCGGGCAGAATCCCGAAAATAATCGAGTAGTACATGACCGCGACGACTACGGCCAGCACGATGTCGAGAATCCGGCGGTCGAATAGCCCGCGCCCCACGACATAACCGAAATAGCCGAATACCAGCCCGCTGGCGCCGATCGTCACCGTGTTCGGCGGGGCGATCAGCCAGACGCCCAGGCCGCTCACCACGATGATGATCAGGCTCACGCCCAGGAACCGGCCCACTCCCCGGATCGCGGCCAGGAACCCCAGGATCAGCAGCGGCAGCGAGTTCGCGATCAGGTGCGGGAAGCCCGCGTGCAGGAACGGCGCGGCGAAGATGCCGACCAGGCCGTCCGGGTCCCGGGCCACGATGCCATACCGGTCCAGGGCGCCGTCCTGGAGGTAGTCGACGATTTCCAGCGCCCACATGCCGCCGACCAGGAACAGCATGACGATGACGCTGCCGAGGGCCCCGGACAGCAGGCTGGCCGTGCGCTCCCGGGGGGTCGGGTTGTTGAGGGGGAGTCCGTCGCTCATGCCTTTACCGTACGCAGTTCCAGCCATGAGCGCGGACTACCTATTGATTGCGATGCTGCGCATCGCGGTTCGGCTGCTCAACCCCGGTGTCTTCCCTCGTCGCTTCGCTCCTCAGTCCAGACACCGGCGCAGCCTCACGGGGTTCCCGAGCTACTCGCCCCGCCAATTGGGCGCGCGCTTTTCAGCGAAAGCCGCCGCGCCCTCCATCGCGTCCTTCGAGCCGAAGACCGGATTGACGATCTCGCTCTGCTTGGCGAACATCTCCTCCTGCGACCAATCCTGGGACTCCAGGACGATCCTCTTGGTCGCCGTCAGCGCCAGCGGCGCGTTCTCCGCGATCTTCTTGGCCAGCTCCAGCGCGCCCGCCAGCGCTCCCCCGGCCGGCGTGACCCGGTTCACCAGGCCCAGCTCGTACAGGCGCGCCGCCGGATAGTGATCGCCGGTGAGCGCGATCTCCATCGCCGCATGGTACGGGATGCGCCGCGGCAACCGCATGATCCCGCCGGCGGCGGCCACCAGACCACGCTTGGGCTCCGGCAGCCCGAACTTGGCCTCCTCCGACGCCACGATCAGGTCGCAGGCCAGGGCCAGCTCGAAGCCGCCCGCGAGCGCGTACCCCTCGACAGCCGCGATCAGCGGCTTCTTGGGCGGCGATTCCACCAGACCGCCGAACCCGCGGCCCTCCAGCGCCGGGAAGTCCCCGGCCAGGAAGCCCTTCAGGTCCATCCCCGAGCAGAACGTGCCGCCCGCGCCGGTGAGGACCAGGGCGGAGACGTCCACCTGGGCGTCCAGCTCGTCCACGGCCGCGGCGATGCCGCGCGCCACCGCGCCGTTGACCGCGTTCCTCGCCTTCGGCCGGTTGATCGTGATGACGGCCACGCCGCCGTCGGTTTCTACCAGAACCTCGTCAGACACGAGACCTCTCCAAGGCTTGGGTTACTTCGGCTGGAATCGGATGCCGCCATCGAAGCGGATGACTTCACCGTTCATGTAGTCGTTCTCTACCAGGGCCCGGACCAGGTGGCCGAACTCCGACGCGCGGCCCATGCGCTTGGGGAACGGCACCGGCGCGGACAGCTGCGCCTTGAACGCGTCCGACTCGGGCCCGGAGCCGTAGATCGGGGTGTCGATGATGCCCGGGCAGATCGTCAACACCCGGACCCCGATGGCGGCCAGGTCGCGGGCGGCGGGCAGCGTCATGCCGATGATGCCGCCCTTCGACGCCGAGTAGGCCACCTGCCCCGTCTGGCCCTCGATCCCGGCGACCGACGCCGTGTTGATGACCACGCCGCGCGCCTTGTCCTCCCCCACCGGCTCGGTCTTGGCGATGGCGGCCGCGCCGATCCGCATCAGGTTGAAGGTCCCGATCAGGTTGACGTCGATCACTTTGCGATATGAGGCGAGGTCGTGCGGCGAGCCGTCCCGGTTCACCGTCCGGGAGGCCCAGCCGATCCCGGCACTGTTGATCACCGCGCGCAACGGCTTGCCGGTCGCCACCGCGGCGTCCACCGCGGCCTGTACGGAGGCCTCGTCCGAAACGTCCGTGCGGACGAACACGCCCCCGAGCTCGTCGGCCAGCGCCTTGCCGCGCTCCTCGTTCAGGTCGGCGATGACCACGGTCGCGCCGATGCCCGCCAGTTCCCTGGCTGTGGCCTCGCCGAGACCGCTCGCACCGCCCGAGATGATTGCTGCTGCATCCTTCAGGTCCATAGCCGGACCCTAACCCGCCAACCGAATGAAGTTCTACTCGGGGTGCCCCAAAATGGCCGTGTCGACATCCGGGTAGACCTTGATCCGCCGATCCAGCCCCGTGGTCCGCAGGATCCGGGCCACCGGCGCCTGGGGCGCGGCCAGCGTCACCCCGCCGCCCTCGCTCGTGGCCAGCCGCCACGCCTCGATCAGCACGCTCAACCCGCTCGAATCCATGAACGACAGCGAGGTGAGGTCGAGCACCAGGATGGCGCCATCCTGCTTGATGGCGTCGCGGACCTCATCGCGCAGGAAGGGTGCGGTGAACAGATCGAGTTCGCCCTCGACAGCCACCACGACGGCGCCGGAGAGCGACCTCCGCGCGAGCCGCAGCTTCATAGGAACCTCCTCCGCGAGCCCCACTTTACTTCCGCATCACCCTCAGTCATGTCCCCGTGGAAGGGATCGCGAATCCGTAGGGGAGCTCGAGGCGGTGGGCGGTCAGGAGGGACTCGTTGGCGAGGATGTCGCGGGTGGGGCCGTCGGCGGCGATGACTCCGTCGCTGAGGATGAGGGCGCGTTCGCACAGTTCGAGGGCGTAGGGGAGATCGTGAGTGACCATCAGCACGGTCACGTCTAGATTTTTCAGGATCTGGGCGAGCTCGCGGCGGGAGGCGGGGTCGAGGTTGGAGGACGGTTCGTCGAGGACCAGGATTTCGGGGTCCATGGCGAGGACGGTGGCCACGGCGACGCGCCTGCGCTGGCCGAAGGAGAGGTGGTGCGGGGGGCGGTCGATGGCGTCGAGCATGCCGACGCGGGTGAGGGCGTCGGTGACCTTGTGGTCGAGTTCGGCCCCGCGGACGCCCATGTTGGCCGGGCCGAAGGCGACGTCCTCGCGGACGGTCGGCATGAAGAGCTGGTCGTCGGGGTCCTGGAAGACCAGGCCGACCCGGCGCCTGATCTCCTGGAGGTTCTCCTTGCCGACCTGGAGGCCCGCCACCCGGACGGTTCCGTGCCCGGCCGTGAGGATCCCGTTCAGGTGCATGACCAGGGTGGTCTTGCCCGCGCCGTTCGGGCCGAGCAGGGCCACCCGCTCGCCGCGGGAGATCCGCAGGTCGACCCCGAACAGGGCCTGGGTCCCGTCGGGGTAGGCGTAGGCGAGATCCCGTACTTCCAGCGTCATGAAATGAACAGTAAGGCCGCCGCCGCGACAGGGAGCGCGCCCGCGAACAACCACTGGCGAACGTCCGCGGAAATATCGCGATAAACGGGCATTGTGCCGGTGTAGCCCCTGCTCAGCATGGCCAGGTGCACCCGTTCGCCCCGCTCGTACGACCGGATGAAGAGCGCGCCCGCCGATTTGGCCAGGATCGGGGCCTGCCGGAGGTCCCTGGCCTGGAAGCCGCGCGACTCGCGGGCGACCTTCATCCGGCGCATGGCGTCGAGCACCACGTCCAGGTAGCGGAGCATGAACGTGGCGATCTGCACGAGCAGCTGGGGCATGCGCAGCCGCTGGGCGCCCAGCAGCATGCTGCGGGGTTCGGTGGTGGCCGCGAGCAGGATGGAGGCGATCACGCCGAGGGTGGCCTTGGCGAGGATGTTCCAGCTCGCCCACAGGCCGTCCACGCTGAGCGAGACGCCCCAGATCGAGATGCGCTCGCCCAGACCGATGACCGGGATCGCGAACGCGAAGAGCACGAACGGCAGCTCGACCACCATGCGCCGGAGCACGAACCCGGGCGAAACCCTGGCGACCGCGGCGACCGCCGCCAATAGTAGGAGATATCCGCCGAAGGCCAGGAATCGTTCCCTTGGGGTGGCCACGACGACGATCGCGAACGCGGCCACCGCCAGCAGTTTGCACTGCGGCGGCAGCCGGTGCACGAGGGTGTCCCCCGGGCGGTAGAGCTGGTGGTGGTGTCCGGCGCCCACTTACGTGGTGACCTTGCGCTTTCGCCGGACAAGGTAGGCGATGCCCAGGCCGACGGCGAGCGTGATCAGCACGCCGAGCACGCCCGCGACCCCGACCGGGATGCCACCGACGTCGCCGTAGTCGGCCAGCGCGGACCCGCCGAACAGATGGTCACTGGCCTGGCCGAGGAAGCCCTTGTCCTCGGCGACCCGCTCCAGACCGTCGGGGGAACTCGACGCGAAGAAGCTGACGACCCCGGCCAGCAGCAGCGACACGATCCCCGCGCCCACCAGGAACGGCCGGATCGGCTTGGCCTCGGGTCCCCGCGGCGCTTCCACGACTCGTTCGCCGTCCGCCGTCCTGAGGACGAGGGGCTTGGTCAGGCCGCGCGCGCCGTACACGAGATCGGGGCGGACGGCCAGCACGCTGCTGACCGTCACGGCGGTGATCAGTCCCTCGCCGATGCCGATGAGCACATGCGTGCCACCCATAGCGGCGGCCACGGCGCCCGCGTCGATCGGCGCGGTCCCGCCGATCGCGAACAGCGCCGCGAAGGCCAGCGCCGCGACCGGCACCGACACCAGCGCCGCCACGAACGAGCCGGCCACGATCGCCGTCCGGTTGGGCGCCACCCGCACGATCAGGCGGAAGACCCCCCACGCGACGGCGGCCGTCACGATCCCCATCAGGGTGATGTTGATGCCGAGCGCGGTCAGCCCGCCGTCGGCGAAGAAGAACCCCTGCACGAGCAGGACAACCGCCACACAGAGGACCGCGGTATACGGCCCGACCAATATCGCGGCCAGCGCACCCCCCAGGAGGTGACCGCTGGTCCCCGCCGCGACCGGGAAGTTGAGCATCTGGACGGCGAAAATGAAGGCGGCCACCAGCCCCGCCATCGGCGCGGTGCGATCGTCAAGCTCCTGCTTGGCGTTGCGCAGCGCGACGCTCACTCCGGCGGCGGCCACCACGGCCGCCCCTATCGACACGGATGCGGTAAAGAACCCATCGGGCACATGCACGGCCATACCTCCGCGTATTACTGAACCTTGCCCACAAGGCTAGAGCAGTTGCAAATAATTCGCATTAACGAATTGTTCGATCATGCGTTCGGCTTCACAGGCGGATTCTGCGGAAGGCGCGGCGGGCGAGGGTGAAGAAGGTGGCGCGGCGGACCGAGGTGCTCAGGCGGTGGCTGACCGCGGTCGCGTAGGGGCGGGTGGTCCAGCGGGTGGTGCCCTGCCACCAGGTGCGGGCGCGCTCCAAGCTTTTCGGTTCACCGACTTTGACGGGAAATCTCGCCGTCGGCCCGCCCATGTCGAGTTCGAGGTAGGCGTCCCAGATCCCCCGTCCGAGCGGGTTGGTCTCGGCGGCGAAGCCCCGCGAACCGGTCGCGACGGCTTCCACGTGGCGTTCCCGGCCAGTCCGGCGTTCCCGCCAGACCAGGCGCCGTACGGCTGCCGCCCCCGGCCGCCCGCCCACCATGACCTGCCCTTCGATCCGAAACCTCCGCTCCACCCACTCGGTCCGGGTCAACCGCACCGAAGCGGGCACCCGAACGACATGTCCCCCCACATCCAGGCTCAGGTTGCCGTACGGCCGGGTCAGGTACGGCAACGCCACCACCCCGCCGGTGAATCGCGGCACCGGCCGGGTCGACCGCCGGTCCCGATCGGCGCCGAGCCGGCCGAGGCGGCGGATGCCCTCGCATTCGACGGCGACGAAGACGTCCCAGATGCCGGTCGCCAGGTCGGCCACGTCGATGGTGGCGCTGAACAGGTCGGCGACCCGGGTGACGGGGATCCGGCATTCGGCCCGCTGGGAGCGCTCTTTCAGCAGCAGCCCGACGGATCCCTCAAAACCGGACAGTTTCACGCTGCCGGAGATCTGCAGGCGGTCGCCGGTCCACTCCAGGGCCGTCAGGCGGCGGCGGAGGGGGGCGGCTTGCACGCGCGCGAGCCGTACCAGCCGGTCGGGGTCGGTCAGCGAGGCGAGGCGGGTGTTGTCGGCGGCGCTCAGCCGGGCGCGGACGCCGTCGGTCAGCCATTCCTGGCAGAGGTCGGCCACCTCGACGGCGATCTTCTCGCGCGCGGATTCGTCGGCGGCCAGGAACGGCTCCCCCAGCTGGGCGAGCACATCAAAGGTGAAATGCCGCACCAGCAGGTGATCGCGGAGCGGCCCGGGCGGCACATGCTGGATCATGCGCGCGATCGGGATCCTGGCCATCCGCAACCAGGCGAGCGGCTCCCGGCTGCCCGGCTCCTGCATGAGGCTGGAGCCGTCCTCCCGATCCATCAGGTGGTAGCAGTCGTAGTCGGCGACAATCGAGATCACGTCGGCGTGGCAGTACGCGTGCACCGCGAACTCCATGTCCTCCCCGACCCGCAACGACTCGTCGAAGCGGATGCGATGCCGGTCCAGCATCGTCTTCCGGAAGAGCTTGAAGACGTTCAGGCTGTTGTAGACCGTGCTGCCCTGCAGAGTCACCCGCTCGGCGTTGGCCCGGAACATCGACACCGGAGCCTTCCGCCCGTGGCCGACGACCTTCCCGAGCACGATGTCCGACCCGTTGCGGTCCGCGGTGGCGAGCATCTTCTCCAGGGCGAGCGGCCCCAGATAATCATCGGCATCGCAAAAGAACACATAACGCCCACGGGCCCGGGCCAGCGCGCGATTGCGGGCACTGCCCGGCGTGCCCGTGTGGTCCTGATGGACGACAGTGATCGCGGAATGATGCCGCGCGTACAGCTCCAGCAGCGACCGGGTGTCGTCCGTGGAACCGTCATCCACCACGATGATCTCTTTGCTGACCCGCTGAACCAGCAACGAAGTCAAACAACGATCAAGAAAAGCCCGGCAGTTGTACGCAGGGACGAGCACGCTGACATCAACGGGGTAGTCACTTAGCGCATCCATTGCGTTTCATTATGTAACCCATCGCAGCTCAGCAGGGCCGTCTTGACGATTTCCACACGCGACCAGACCGTGCTGCCCCGCCCGCTCGCTCAGTCCTCCTGGTGGTCCCCCGTCATGCCGTCGATCAGCTCGCGGACGATGTCGATGTGCCCGGCGTGCCGAGCCGTCTCCTCGATCATGTGAATGAGCACCCAGCGCAGGGACACGGTCTGCCCGGACCACGCCTTGCCGAGATCCTCGACGTCGAGTTCGTCGATCACCCGGTCGGAGGCGGCCCGCGCGCGGGCGTAGAACGCGAGGATCTCCGCCGTGCTCTCCCCGGGCTCCACCCGCAGGTCGGCCTCCGGATCGTCATCCACGAACGGAAGCGGCTCGGTCTCCCGGCCGAAGGTCTGGCTGAACCAGCCGTATTCCACCGCCGCCAGGTGTTTGACCAGGCCCAGCAGGCTCGTTCCCGACGGGGTCATCCTGCGGCGCAGGCCCTCGTCGTCGAGCCCGGAGATCTTCCAGTCGATGGCGGCGCGATGCCGGTCAAGGCTGGCGCGCAGGCTTTCCTTCTCACCGCCGGTGGACGGCACGCGTAGGACCATGCGGCAGACCGTAGCAGCGCGGTACGACAGAACTCGCGGTATTTTCTGGCCACGCCAGCGGGGGATGTCGAGAACGTGCCTCCCGTTCCGACCCCCTCTATGAGAGGCCCCGCCGGGGGCCGGCCAACGAGGAGCAACCATGAAGTATCTCCTGCTGATCCACGTCAACCCCGCCGCCCTGGACGCGCTCTCCGAGGAGGAGAGAACCGCCATCTTCGCCGAACACGACGCCTTCACCGCCCTCACCACGGAGTCCGGCGAACTGGTCGGTTTCACCGCCCTCGCCGACCCGTCCAGCACCACCACGGTCCGGGTACGGGACGGCGTCCCCGCCGTGACCGACGGCCCGTACGTGGAGGCCAAGGAGTTCCTGGCGGGTTACTACGTGATCGACTGCGACAAGCCCGAACGCGCGACAGAACTGGCCGCCATGATCCCCGACGCCCGGCTGACCGCGATCGAAGTCCGCCCGGTCATGAACACCGGCGGCACCGAGATGTGACCGGCCGCGAGCCCCTGACACCTTGGTCAGGGGCCGCATCGTCGCGGACATCCCGCCTGCGCATATTT
Organism: Acrocarpospora macrocephala; assembly: GCF_009687865.1. GTDB lineage: Bacteria > Actinomycetota > Actinomycetes > Streptosporangiales > Streptosporangiaceae > Acrocarpospora > Acrocarpospora macrocephala. The sequence continues at coordinate 16,919 of NZ_BLAE01000063.1, read as the reverse complement.
CCGAACATGCCCCCTCTGGCTGGTCAGGCGTGTCTTTCCGGACACGCCTCCCAGGCAGGTCAGGGGCCGCGTTTGTTTCCCGGCACGCCCCCCAGGCAGGTCAGGGCCGCTTCTCCGGACACGCCGCCTCAGGAGACCTCGGACGGCGTCTTCCGCCGGAGCAGCCGCCGGCCCACGATCACCCCCGAAGCCACGAGCAGCGCCGCGACTCCCGCGATCGTGAACCAGAGCCCCATGCTGGACGTCTCGCTCTCTAGCGGCAATCCCAAGGTCTCCAGGCGGTCGGAGTGGGCCGCGCAGACGACCGGCCGGTCGGTGCTCTTGTTCGAGGCGCAGGCCACGACCGTCAGCCGTTGCATTTGCGGGGCCTGCGGTCCCACCTGGGCGATCACGCTGAACTCGGCTTCCTCCCGCGCCGACAGCGACTTGCTCCACTCGATCCGCTTCGCCGAGGCCGTGGCCTCGGGCGTCGTGGAAAGCACCTCGAGCCCCGGCACCGTGGCCTGGAACACCCGCAGGACCGGGGTTTCGGCGTCTCCGGTGTTGCTGATCTTGATCGTGTAGGTGAGCCGGTCGCCCTGGCGCACGCTGGTATGCCCGTTGTCGATGGAGATGTTCAGCGGGAGCGGCGTCTCCTCGGGCTCAGGCGCCACGGACGCGTGAGCCGCGCCCATCCCGGACTGGACCGCGATCAGCGTGACCGCCGCCGCGACGTGAGCGCGGGACATGCGCCTGCGCGGTGCGCCGGCTCTCCGGACACAATTGACCCGAAAGACCATTATTCAATACCTTTGAATAGAAATACTCTCGCACACCGGCCCCGCCGTGCGCGAATGGGACGGGCCAATAATAGGCCGGTGGATGAGAATCCACCGGCCCGGAAGAATGCCTTCGACTTAAAGAGTGTTCGTGACGTAGTTGAGCGTGACGGTGTAGGTATCCGGGCGGACGAACGGAATGGTCATCCGGTAGGCATTGGAGATCGCATCGCCCCCCTCAGCCGACGCCGACGCCTTGCTGGCCACCACGAGCGGCGTGCCGAAGGTCAGCGGCGCGAAGGTTCCGGCCTGGGCCGGGCCGTCGACCTGAAGGAGGTTCGACGGGATGACGTCGGTGTTGCCGACGATCGCCCCGGCGAGGTTGGCGGCGGCCGGAGCGACCGTGACGTTGTAGCCCGCGAAATTGTTGGTGGTCACCTCCATGGTGACCGGAGTCCCGCCGGTGGTGGGCGTCTGACCTGGCGATCCCGTCAGGGTGAACGACGCGGTGAGGTCGGTCAGCGTGATCGAGGAGGAGACCTCGATGTTGGCCGTCGTGTTCCCCGTGTCGGTGTCCGCCAGGGCGGGGGCTACCACCGCCTCCAGCGCTCCCACGGTCAGCGCGCCGGTCAGCGCCAGAGAAAGGCACACAATACGCGCATTCCGCATTGTTGACATATCGATTCTCCTTAGAGTTTTCATCCCAGCCGAGATGATCACCGTACCGAGTGCGGGGCAAACCTTCTTTTATGAAGACGTTGAGACGGCGATATCGGTCATATCGCTACATGGGGAATCTCTGTCATTGTGTGCTGGTGATGTAGTCAAGACTCGCCGAATAATTCCCGGATGAGACGAATGGGATATCGATCTCATAATCGGTGCTCAGCGGGTCGCCGTGGGGTGCCGACGGGGTGGACTGATCGTGTACGGAGACCGGCTCGGTGCTGGAAAGCGGGCTGAAGGGGTTCGTTCCGCTCTTCCGCACTCTCAGCGCCGAGATGGGGATCGTGGCGGCGATACCGGGCGCGGTGAGTTCCGGCGAGGCGGCGCTCACGGCGACGTTGTAGCCGCCGGGGCTGTTGGTGATCACGGTCATGGTCACGGCGTCATCCCCGCGTACGGTCGCGTCCGGGACGCCCATCAGGGTGAAACCGCTGGTGAGGTCGGCCAGCGCGACGCTCAGCGCGATGACGGGGACGGTGCTGACGCAACGGGGGTCGGTGCCTTCGTCCGGGCAGGTGCTCCCCCGGGTGTCCGAGCTGACGGTGTTGACCAGGACGGCGTTCCCGCCGCTGGGGCTGGTGGTGGTGACGCTGTAGGTGATGGTCGCGGTGGCTCCGACAGCTAGATCACCGGTCCAGGTGAGCGTGGGCGCGTTGTAGTCGACCGCGCCGCTGGTGGCCGCCGCGTCGTTGTTGTACGTGGCGTCGTCCAGCACCCCGCCCAGCGGGTCGGTGAAACTGGCCCCGGTATAAGGGGCTTGTCCGGTGTTGGCTACCGTCACCGTGTATTCGACGGTGCCGCCCGCCACGATTGTCCCGACGTCCGCCGTCTTGATGATCGTGAGCGCGGGGACCAGGACCGTGACCGTAGCCGTACACGCGGCCGGGCAGGTGTTGCCGGGCGTGGTGGAGGTCACCGTGTTGGAGATGAACGCGTCACCTGGATAGGGGTCGCGGATGGTGACGGTGTAGGTGATCGTGGCGGCGGCGCCGATGTCCAGGTCTCCCGTCCAGGTCAGGTTGGGACTGGTGTAGTCGACAGCGCCGACGTTGGTGGCCGCGTCGTTGTTGTAGACCGCGTCCTCGAGCACACCCGTGAGCGAGTCGGTGAAAGCCGCCCCTGTGTACGGCGTCTCCCCCGAATTGGTGACCGTCACCGTATAAGCCACGACATCACCCGGCTCAGCCGTCGCCACATCCGCCGTCTTGACGATCGTGAGCTGCGGCACGAGGATCTCGACCGTCGTGACACACGCCGGATCATCACTGCCTTCCGGACAGTTGTTCCCCGCCGTCGTAGAGGTGACCGAACTGGTCAAACTCCCGCTCGCCGGATCGTCGACCGTCACCGATGCCGTCGCGGTCATCGTCTCGCCTGCTCCCAGCGCGCCCGACCACGTCACCAGCCCGTCCTCGTCGAACGTCAAACCCCCCGAACTCGCCACCGCGTCGTTGTTGTAGGTCGCCTTCGCCAACGCCTCCGCCAGCGAGAATGCGAAACTCGCCCCCGAATACGGCACCTCGCCCGAGTTCGTCGCCGTCACCGTGTACCGCACCACACCTGTCGGAATCGCCGTGGTGGTATCCGCCGTACTCGTCAGGGACAGGGTGGAGACCGGCACGGTGCGCGTGCAGCGATGGTCGGAGCCACCAGACGGGCAGTTGCTGCCCGCGCTGGTCGAGGACACCGTGTTGATCAGGCGTTTGTCGCCCGGGTCCGGCGACCGCACGGTCACCGAGTAGGTGATGGTCGACGAGCCGCCGGGGGCGAGCGCGCCAGTCCAGCTGAGGTCGGAACCGGAGGGGGAGACGGCTCCGGTCGTCGCGGCGGCGTCGCCGGTGTAAACGGCGTCGTCCAGCACGCCGGCGAGCGAGTCGGTCAGCGTCGCCGCCGGGTAGGAGGTCTGCCCGGTGTTGGTCACCGTAATCGTGTAGCCCACGGTGCCGCCTGGCGCCGTCGTGGCGGTGTTCGCGTTCTTCACGATGGTCAGCGCGGGCGTCAGGACGGCGACCGTGACCGTGCAGGCCGAATCGGGGCAGTTGTTCCCGACGGCCGTTGAGGAGATCACGTTGATCATGATTTTGTCCCCGGGGTCCGGATTGCGGACCGTGACCGAGTAGTTGATCGTCACCGTCGCGCCGACGGCGATGTCGCCGGTCCAGGTGAGGACCTGACTGGCGAACGAGACGTTCCCGGCGGTCGCGGTGGCGTCGGCGTTGTAGACCGCGTCGTCGAGCACGCCCGCGAGCTGGTCGGTCACGCTGATCCCGGTGTACGGCGTCTCCCCGGTGTTCTGGAGGGTGACCGTGTACGCGACCGTTCCGCCGGGAACCGTCGTCGGCGCGCCGGCGGCCTTGGTGATCGTGAGCGCGGGGATCAGGACCTGCACGCTGGCGGAACACCGCGGATCGGAGTTCCCGGTCGGGCAGTTGCTGCCGGGCGTGTCGGAGATCGAGGCGAGGACGACGTCCCGGTTGCCGTCGTCAGGGTTCTTGACGGTGAAGGAGGAGGACAGCGTGACCGTGGCGCCGACCGCGATGTTGCCCGTCCACACCAGTCCGGTGGGACTGATCGACAAGGTCCCGGAGGTGACCGTCTCGTCCCCGTTGGGGAGGACGTCGTCGAACAGGTCGTCGCCGTTGTAGGAGACGCTGATTCCCGTGTACGGGGTCTGGCCGGTGTTGGTGAACGTGCTGGTGAACTCGATCACTCCGCCTGGCGTGGTGGTCGTGACGTTCGCGTTGTTGTCGATGGTCAGGTCGGAGACGGTGACGGTCTCCGTACAGCGCGGGTCGTCGCCGGCCGCCGGGCAGTTGCTCTGTGGCGACGTCGAGGTGAGCGCGTTGGTCAGGATCCCGTTCCCGCCGGTTTTCACGGTCACCGAGTAGGTGATCGTGACCGACCCGCTGGCCGGGACGTTGCCGGTCCAGGTGAGGTCGGGCGCGGTGTAGCCCACGGTTCCCGCGCCGGCGGCCGCGTCGTTGTTGTAGCCGGCGTCGTCGAGCACGCTGGTCAGCGGGTCGGTGAACGTCGCGCCGAGGTAGGGCGTGGCCGCGGAGTTGGTGACGGTGATCGTGTAGCTGACGACGCCGCCCGGAACTGCCGAGGTCACGTCGGAGGTTTTGCGGAAGGTCAGATCGGTCGCGGTGGCAACGGCGACGGTCACCGTACAGCGGGAATCGGACGATCCCGACGGGCAGTTGCTGCCCGGAGTGGTGGAGACGGCCGTGTTCACGAGGCTCTCGTCACCGAGGTCGGGGTTGTCGACGGTAACGGTGTAGGTAATGGTCGCGACCGCACCGACCGCCAGGTTCCCGCTCCAGGTCAGCGTGGGAGCCGTGTAGCCGACCGTGCCCACGTCCGCGGCGGCGTCGCCGTTGTAGACGGCGTCGTCGAGAATGCCGGACAGGTCGTCGGAGAGGTTGGCGGCGGTGTAGGCGGTCTGCCCGCTGTTGGTGACCTTGAGGGTGTAGGTGATGGTCTCGCCGTCCACCACCGTCTCCTGGTCCGCGGTCTTGACGATGGTGAGCGCCGGTGTGAGGACGGTGACGCTCGCCGAGCAGGCCGGGTTGCCCTGTCCCGGCGGGCAGGTGCTGCCGACCGCGTCGGAGCTGACCGTGTTGAACACCAGCTTGTTGCCGGGATCGGGGTTGCTCACGGTGGCGCTGTAGGTGATGACGGCGGTGCCGCCCACCGGCAGGTCGCCGGTCCAGGTCAGGATCGGGCTGGTGAAGTCGAGGGAGCCGACGGTGGCGCTCGCGTTGCCGTCGTACGTGGCGTCGTCGAGCAGCCCCGACAGGTCGTCCCTGGTCACAGCCCCGATGTACGGCGTCTCCCCCGTGTTCTCCACGGTCACCGTGTAGTTGATGGTCCCTCCGGGAACCTGTGTGGCCGTGTCCGCGGCCTTGCTGATGGTCAACTCTGGCTGCAGGACGTCCAGCCGGGCGGTGCAGCGGGGGTCGGCGCCGCCGCTGGGGCAGTTGTTCCCCGGGGCGGCGGAGACGAGCGTGCCGGTGAGGATCTTGTTCCCCGGGTCCGGATCCTTCACGATGAGGCCGCCGGTGACGGTGACGACGCCGCCGACCGGGAGGTTCCCGACCCAGGTGATGCCGGTGGGCCCCAGGGTGAGCGTGCCCGTGCTGGCGACCTGGTCGCCCAGGGGGGCGGCGTCGTCCAGAACGTCACTGCTCGCGGCGAAGACGCTGATTCCGGTGTACGGCGTCTGCCCGGTGTTGGTGAAGGTGGCGTTGAGCCGTACCACCGAGTCAGGGGTGGCGGTGGGTTCGGCGAAGCTCTGCGTCAGGATCAGCCGGGACAGTCTGACCGTGGTCCGGCAGCGGGTGTCGGTGCTTCCCGCCTGGCAGTTGTTGCCCCGCGCGGTCGAGGTGAGGGTGTTGGTGAGCAGCCCGTTGCCCGGATCCGGAGCGCGGACGGTCACGGTGTAGGTGATGGTCGCGCTGGCTCCGACGGCCAGGTTGCCGGTCCAGGTGAGCGTGGGCGCGTTGTAGTCGACCGTGCCGCTGGTGGCCGCCGCGTCGTTGTTGTACGTGGCGTCGTCCAGCACCCCGGCCAGCGCGTCGGTGAAACTCGCTCCGGTGTAGGGGACCTGTCCGGTGTTGGCGACCGTGACGGTGTATTCGACGGTGCCGCCTTCCGTGACCGTCGAGGTGCCTGCCCTTTTGGTGAGGGTGAGGGCCGGGACCTGAACCGTGACGGAAGCCGTGCACCGGCTGTCGCTGCTCCCGGCCGGGCAGGTGTTGCCGGGCGTGGTGGAGGTCACCGTGTTGGAAATGAACGCATCACCTGGATAGGGGTCGCGGATGGTCACCGTGTAGGTGATGGTCGCGACCGCGCCGATGCCCAGGTCGCCGGTCCAGGTCAGGGTAGGCGCGCTGTAGTCGACTGTGCCGCTGGTGGCCGCCGCGTCGTTGTTGTAGACGGCGTCGGTCAGCACCCCGGTGAGCGAGTCGGTGAAAGCCGCCCCTGTGTACGGCGTCTGCCCCGAGTTGGTGACCGTCACCGTATAAGCCACGACATCACCCGGCTCAGCCGTCGCGGCATCCGCCGTCTTCTCGATCGTCAGCTGCGGAACAAGGATTTCGACCGTCGTGACACAGGCCGGATCGCCGCTACCCGCCGGGCAGTTGTTCCCCGCCGTCGTCGACGTGATCAAACTGGTCAAACTCCCGCTCGCCGGATCGTTGACGGTCACCGAGGCCGTCACGGTCACCGTCGCCCCCACCGCCAGCGCACCCGACCACGTCAGCGACCCGGCGTCGAACGTCAGACCCCCCGAACTCGCCACCGCGTCATTGTTATAGGTCGCCTTCCCCAGCGCCCCCGCCAGCGAGAACGTGAAACCCGCCCCCGAATACGCCACCTCACCCGAGTTCGTCGCCGTCACCGTGTACCGCACCACACCCGTCGGGACCGTGGTGCTGGAATCCACCGCGCTCGTGAGCGTCAGCTGAGGGACGCGCACGGGGACGGTTCTGGTGCAACGCGGGTCAGTGGGGCAATTGCTGCCCGCGCTGGTCACCGTGTTGGTCAGGCTCTTGTCGCCTGGATCCGGGGATCGGACCGTGACCGAGTAGGTGATGATCGCGGACGCGCCCGCCGACAGGTTTCCGTTCCAGCTGAGGACGGGGGCGCTGTAGGAGGCCGTACCCGAGGTGGCGGCGGCGTCGGCGTTGTAGGTCGCGTCGTCGAGCACGCCGGACAGCGGGTCGGAGAAGCTCGCCGCCGGGTAGGCGGCGCCGCCGGTGTTGGTGACCGTGATGGTGTAACCGACGGTGTCACCCGGGGACGCCGTCGCCGGGTTCGACGTCTTCACGATGGTCAGTTCGAGCAGGCCCACGCTCGCCCGGCAGCGGGAGTCGGTGCTGCCGGAGGTGCAGTTGGCCCCGAGCGTGGGCGAGGTGACCGTGTTGGCGAGCGTGCCGTCTCCCCCGGATTTCACCGTCACGGAGTAGGTGATGGTGGCGACCGCGCCCGGGGCGAGGGTGCCCGTCCAGGTCACGTTCGGGTTGTTGTACGCGGCCGAACCCTGCGTGGCGGCCACGTTGGCGTTGTAGGTGGCGTCGTCCAGCACGCCCGTCAGCGGATCGGTGAAGGTCACCCCCGTGAACGTGCTCGGCCCGGTGTTGTTGACCGTGATCGTGTAGTTGACGGTCGCGCCCGCCGCGGCCGCCGTCTTGTCGGCCGTCTTGGTGATGATCAGCGGACCGACCCCGACGACCAGGGTGACCGCCTTGGTGTCGCTCTGGTTGTTGGCATCGGTGACCCTGACCGTGAAGGGGTAACTCCCGGCGGTCGTGGGCGTGCCCGACAGCAATCCCGTCGCCGAGTTCAGCGTCAGGCCGGGCGGCAAGGTGCCCGAACTCACCGACCACGCGAACGGCGCCGTGCCCCCCGAAACGGTCAGCTGATCGTTGTACGGCACGCCCACCTGCCCGCCCGGCGGCGCGGGAAAGTTCAGCGTCGGGCTGGCGACGACGACGAGCGTCACCGCTCTCGTGTCGGTCTGGTTGCCGGAGTCGGTGATCTTGACCGTGAAGGGGTAGCTCCCGGCGGTCGTCGGAGTGCCGGAAAGCAGCCCTGTCGCCGAGTTCAGCGTGAGGCCGGGCGGTAGCGTACCCGAACTCACCGACCACACGAAAGGTGCCGTACCTCCAGAAAAGGTCAACTGGTCGCTGTAGGACACGCCCACCTGCCCGCCCGGCGGCGGGGGAAAGGTCAGCGTCGGATTGGCGTTGGGCGTCACCGCGCCGGAGGGCAGCGAGGCAGGGCCCGGACCGGCCAGGTTCACGGCTGTCACCGTGAAGGTGTACGCGGTTCCGGGGGTCAGGCCGGTGACGGTCTCGGTCGTGGCGGTGCCGGAGAAGGTCCGCGTCGGCTGGGCCACCGCGCCGATGTAGGGCGTGACCACGTACGAGGTGATCGGACTGCTGCCGTTGGCCGGAGCCGTCCAGGTCAGGGTGGCCGAGGAGTCCCCGGCGACGGCGGCGGTGATGGTCGGCCGGCCCGGCACGGTGTAAGGGACGACGGCGTTCGACTGCGCGCTCGCCGTGCTCGTGCCGATGGCGTTGACGGCCGCCACGGTGAAGGTGTAAGAGCCGCCCGCCGTCAGGCCGGTCAGGGTCCGGGTGGTCGTGGAGGCGTCGAAGGACTGCGGTGTCTGCGCGACCCCGCCAAGGTAGGGCGTCACGATGTAGCCGGTGATCGGGCTGCCGTGACTGCTGGGAGCCACCCAGTTCACGGTGGCGCTGGTGACGCCCGCCGTCGCCGTGGGAGCGGCCGGGGTGGCGGGCTTGTCGGTGTAGACGTAGTTCGCGGCTCCCGCGACCCCCCGTGTCACCACCGTCACCGTCACCGTGTCCGCCGAAGCGCGGGCCGGCATCGAGGAGATGTTCAGCGTGCCGTTGGGGTTGACGGTGAAACATCCCGCCGCGGGCCCGGAGGCGCAGGGCAGCAGGGTGACGGGCGTGCCCGCGTGCTGCTCGGCCACGGTGCCGATCTCGATGGCGGTCGCGCCGGTGATGTTGGAGCCGCCGACCGTGACGGCGATCCCGCCCGCGATCGTGCTGGTGGCGGGGGTGACGGTGATGCCGGAAGGGGTTGCCGGAATCGTCCCGGCGGTCGTCGTCTGCGCGATGGCGGGGTTGGCGTCGTTGGAGGATGCGACGGCGATCGAGGAGGACTGGATCAGCGAGGGCGTGACGCTGCTGCCGGTGACGATGCCGACCACGGTGATGGAGGGCAGGGTCGTCCCGGCGGCGAACGGGGTGGAACTGTTGGTACAGGTGATCTTCTGCCCGGACGGGGCCTGGCACGTCCAGCCGCTCCCGAACGCGCCCACCGGCACGACTCCCGTCGGCAGCGTCTCGGTCACCGAGATCGGGGACGTCTCGTTCGCGCCGGAGGCGTCCACCCCGGCGACGACCGTGTAGGTCACCGGGTCGCCCGGCTGCGGGGACGATCCGTTGTAGCTCGTCTGGGCGACGGTGAGCTCGGGGACGGGGTTGAAGCTGACCACCTTGGCGTTGTCGATCTCGTGGAAGTCGGTGAGGGCGCCCGTCGAGGCCACCCAGCCGAACGCGAGCTGGCGGGGAATGCCGGCGGGGGTGGTCCAGTTGGAGGACGGATAGAGGGAGGACGGGACGACGGGGAGAGCGCCGTCCAGCGTCTTGGCGCTCCCGCCTACGGGTGTGAACACCACCTTGTACGTGCCGGAGGCGACGGTGAGGCCCGAGGCGGTGACGATGCTGGACGCGGTCGGGTTGATGACGATCTCGACGGGCACCTGGGAGGTGGCCCGGGTGGTGCCGTGCAGGGCGACCGCCGGGGAGCTGGTGGTGGTCGCGGTGCTGTTGATCGCGCAGTAGCCGACCGTGCCCGCTCCCGGGCCTCGTACGACCACCTGGCCCGGCACCCTGCCGCCCGTTGTGTTGATGTACGCGGGATTGGTGCAACCGCTCCCTTGGTAGACGCTGTTGCTGAAATTTCCGTATACGTCGAAGCCGAAGCCGAGGTAGGCGTTGGCCAGGCCGGGGCCGCCCGCGTACGACGAGTAGCCCAGCGAGCCGCCGCTGCGGCCGATATTGGCCGGGGACAGGGGGTTGGCGGGATCCACTGCCGCGACCACGAACGTGAGCCCGTCGGCGGAGGTGCCGCCGTACTGGTAGGCGTTGAACGTCACGTCCAGGCCCTCCGAGGTCGGCACGCTGATCGCGCCGAAGAGGCCACCCTCCTGGGTCGTCGAGTTGCCGGTGAGGCGGAGCGTGCCCAGCCCGTTCGCGTCGGTGTTGGTCGTGCAGCTGTGCAGGCCGGAACCGTTGTTCCCGGTCGCGGTCAGGCAGGCCGTATTCGTGCCGCTCTGACCTGCGGGCAGGGCGGGCAGCGACACCGGGTCGGCGGCGTTGACCGTGTTGGTCTTGAACGGCTGGTTGAACAGCGTGGTTCCCGCCGCGTACGCGAAGCGGGGCGGCAGGTCGGCAAGGGTCGCGAGCAGACTCACGGTGAGCGCCTGGGCGGCCAGACGGCGGAGGCGATACCTAGGCACGTCTGTCGTCAGTCCCGTTTAGGGCGATCGCGGCGGCGAGCACCCGGGCCCGGTAGCGGCGCCGTACGAACCAGGCGAGCAGGAGCGCGGCCAGCAGGACGGCCAAGCCGATGCCCAGCAGGTGCAGCGGGAGCACGACGATCCGCACCGTGCGGGCGGAACCATCGGCGGACAGGGTGACATGGCAGACGCACATCAGCGGGGGATCCCATTGGGTGGCCACCTCGCGGATCGCGCCGCGCACCACGGTGAAGTCGGGGAACGCCACGGCGGATCCGCCGGCCTGGGCGTGCAGGCGGGAGGAAGAGCGGAAATCCCGGTGTACGGTGCCGACGCTGCGAATCCTCGCGGTGAGGGGCACGGGGCCGCCCAGCACGAACTCCTGCGCCTGGAGTCCCGCGATCTCGACCGAACTGTCGACGGGCCCGGGGACGGTAACGAAGACCGGGGTGGCGATGCCGCGGTTGATTCTGATGTTCGACGCGTCCTGGGCGGCGGGGACTTTGAAGATCAGCGCGAACTGGTGGTCGCCCGGTTCGGGGTCGGGGGGCATCTTGACCCGTACGGTCACCGTCCGGGTCGTGCCCGCGGCCATCCGGAAGTTCGCCGGCTCGACGGTCGCCCAGGCGGCGGCCGCGTAGGGCGCGTTCGGCTGGAAGTTCAGCGCGCCGTTCTCGCCCGCGATGAAGTCGGCCTTCTCGACGGTGATGTCGAACGCCGACCGGCCCTTGTTGGTGAGCTGGAAACGCTGGGCGGTGGTGGTCGTCCCCGCTGGGATGACCAGGCGGGTGGGGCTCACCTGCAGGGAGAAGTTCGGCTGAGGTGGTGTGTGGGCGAGAGCTGGGGCCTCGGCCCAGAGGAGGCACAGTGCGCCGCCCATCGCCAGCCAGCGCCCGGCACATCGAATGGTGCGGTTCAAATTAGACGCTCCAGAGAGTGATCAGCTCTAGAACGTAGCTATTTGATCACCAAGAGGCTTGCTCGGGTGCGGTCGTGGATTCCCTTTGGTGTGTCTCGAAAGGGTATGGGGGCGGGAACTTTTCACTCTAAGGCCGTGGATCGGGCGTGGGGATTCCGCGCCGACTGTGACATCTACCACTAACTGGGTAAATCCACCTGGAAAACGAATTCTCCGCTGATGGATCGCAAACGTTTATTTGGGGGAATAATGGGTGGGTGGAGGATATCTTCGGCGGTTGGTTTGGGAATGGTGCTGCTGTTCTGGGCGCCCATGGCGCATGCCTCTGCGGACGGACCGGACAGCGGGCAGGAATCCTTCTCAACTTCCACAGAGGTCTCGGTACGCGTCCTCCCACCTGGCGGCGCTTCACCCTCGCCAGGCCCTCCACCAACCGGCCGCGATTCGCGTGATTCTTCACCCGACCGCGCCGATTCGACCGCACGCGACCTTTCCCCCACTGGTGACGATTCGACCTCAGACGACCTTTCGCCCGCTGACGGCGACTCGACCTCACGTGACCCTTCGTCCGCAGGTGGCGACCCTGATCGTCGATCACTCGGGGGCGGCGCGTCCCGCCATGATCCAGACTCACCGCACGGCGGTCCTGCTGATTCGCGATCATCTGGATCCGGCCTGCTGCCCTTCACCGGCACACATGGCCTCACGATTCTGATATCAGGCGGAATCTTGATTATCCTGGCAGGATCTCTGCTCACCTTGATCTCGCTACGCCGAAAGCGCATCCACCGCACATGAAGGCGTTAATGGGAACGCCCACGACGGCGTTCCCATTAACCTAGAACGGCCAGCCGGCCGAATTTCCCCGCTCCAGCAGCGGGATGAGCTTGAAGGTCGCGTCCGACATTCCACCGAACTCGTGCCTGTTGGCCATACCCGTGGGCATCGCCGCGTGGCGGTAACCCTGCAGGTTGAAACCGTACATCGGGATGTGCTTCGGAACGGCTTCGGTGACATTGCCGCCGTACCCGCTCATGGTCTGCATGTCGGACAGGATCACGACGCGGTCGTGGCCCTGGTAGGTGCGGCGGATCGACTCGGCGATCTGGGTGCCGTGCCCCACCTCGCCGATCCGACCGCAGAACCTGCCGACTTCCTTGAGCACGGACGCACCCGCGTTGATCTTGTGCAGGAACACGCCGTCGGCGAACCCGCACAGATCCACCCGCTCGCCCCTCGCCGCCAGCGTGACACCGAACAGCGCCGCCGCCTGGACCGGAGTCACCGTCGACCTGGCCGAGATCGTGCCACTGCTCATCGACCCGGACGTGTCCACCAGCACGAGCGTCCGCCCGCCGAACGTCGGCACGTTCTGGGTGGCCAGCGACAGCGCCTTGTCCAGCGCGTGACCCCAGCGCAGCGACGGAGCCGCCTGGTAGGCCGAGTAGAACCGGAACGGCAGCTGCCGCGACCGCGCCACCTCATCCGGGTCGGCCAGCTTCGCGATCACCGCGTCGGCGACCTCGTCGCTGATACCCGCCTCGTCGAAGTTGCGGAGGTTACGCAAGCTGGCCATATACCCCATGGACGGAATGATCGCGGCCCACGCCTCAGCGTCCATCGGGCCCTGCAGCCAGCCCGCCAGCGCCTCCCAGGTGATACCCGCCGCCGCGAGCCGCTCCGGCTCCGCGAGCACCGCCCGCCGCTCCCCCACCGGCAGAGCGAGCAGCTCGGCACGGGCCCGGAGCATGCGCAGCGCCTCCGGAATCGGCTTGTCACGGCCGTGCCGGCGGTCGAGCGCGTGCGCGAACAGCTCACCCTGCCAGCTCACCTTGTCGGCGTGCGGAGCCGGGTGCACCAGATCGACGACGTCACCGAACCGGAAACCCTTGGAGTCGCTGTCGTACTTCGCCAGGTTCCGCTCCGTGTAGAGCCGCCGCACCGCGTCGGCGACGCCGCGCTTTACCGGCTTCGGGATGGTACGGCCATAGCGGGACGTCCAGTAAGCGAGCGCCTCACCCGGCTCGTCCGCCCGCTGAAGCACACCGGCGACCAGCTCCCGGTTACCCCCGTGCAGACCGGCTGCCAGGCGCGCCCGCACCGACTCCAGCGCGGCGACCACCGGCGCGGACCGCATGTTCGCCGTGCCACGCAGCCACGGCAGGAACCGCGACATCCAATCCACGTCCTCCACGGCAACCTGGTGAACCAGCGCGCGGAACCGCTCGTCCCGGGCGCCCGCCTTCTCGTAGAAGGTGTCCTCGCCGACCATGTTCGAAATCGCGAGAAGGAAGAGCTCGCCCTTGGCGTCACGTACGTATCCGGGCGCGCCCTCGTGGGTGAGGCCGCTCGGATTGACTTCCGTGGCGACCGGACTGAACACGGCCGCCTGCGTCTTCCCGGAATTGAACTTTGCCATGAAAGGGCCCCTTCCTTAAAACGGGGAGAGGCCCAATGTTCAGAAGTCGTGCCCGAGATCAAGGCGGCGACGGACACAAAGCGCTCTACCAAACTGAGCTACGTCCGGCGGGAGGGCCGGGCGGTAGGATTTGAACCTACGACCACTCGAATTCGAATCGAAGGAACCGTTGCCTACGCACCGGGCACGCTTCTGAGATTGTGCCTCTCCGAGATCGGAGTGCCAACGGTTGTCTGGGTTCTTCACGCCCCTCGGCCAGACCCGAAATTCGGATCTACCCGAGGGGGCGTGAAGAAGTAACCGTTGACGACGCACCGGAGAGATGCATATGAAGTTGTTCGCTACCGCGACTGTTGCATGGTTCGAGTGCTCCGGCACCGGGTTTCTCTTTGGCAGAAAGAAGCAACCGGAACTTTGCGCCTGAAGCACTTCCTACGTTATCCGGTTCCCTGCGACATCACATCTGAATATTGCGCCGCACTTTGGAGGGGCTGCGACTCCTCACCGGAGCCGCCGGCTCGGTCATACCGCCTTCTGCCACTCGTGGCACCGGTGCGGCCCGGCGTGAACCGCGTCGGATACCGACGACCTGCTCACTCTGTTAGTTAAGAGGCCAGCGAGAAACCGAGTACCACAGCGGCAGAGACGACTACGTGGCCAGGGGCGAAATCTTCTGCTGCGCTGCTGCCGCCTGAGCCATGTCCGCGGTAGCGCTGGTTGCCCAGTGATTCCGGGTCGACATCTTGGATGTGCACGATCTGACCGAGCTGGACACCGGCTGCCTCGGCGTACAACTGTGCCTTGGCCCGGGCGGCTTGAACAGCCGCCCGCCGGGCCTGCGCTCGTAGTTCTGCCTTGGCGCGAACGTCGAAATCGACTTCGTCGACCCGGTTGACTCCCGCGCCCACCACGTCGATCAGCAACTGCTGGAGCCCATCAAGGTTGGCGGTTTCGATCGTGAACGAGGCCACGCATTTGTATCCGAGGAACTTGCGATTCGCGTCGTAGCCCTCCCATGCGCTGGTCAGCCGCAGCCGCGAAGCGGATACTGCCGCGTCGGGGATCTCGTGACTGCGTAGGACCCTGCGCAGTCCGGCCACGTTGGCCTGGCCGGCCTCGAAGGCCGCTGCCGGGGAAGGTTCGATCCGTTCGACGCCCAGCAAGATTCGCACCAGGTCAGGCGCTGCCTTAACGCTTGCCGCTCCGTATGCGCTTACGCCCCAGGGTGCATTGATCTGTAGGTCTTGCCACATCGAAGTCTCCATCGGTGAGGGTTATTGACCCGATCCTGTCCTAGGAAGTCAGCAGAATGTCTCAATTCCACCGATCATCAGCGGACCCGATCGCAGATCCGCCCGGCTCGAGGAGTGGCCTTCGTCCAGGCCTACCCGCAGGCCATGGACCTGTTCGCGACGCGGCAGCGTCTCATCTTCCGCGGCCATCGCGGCGGGGCGGATAACGTCTCCCCGCAGCGGTCGAACGATCTAAGGAATTCACAGGCTTCCAGAAATTAGCTGACCTGCGAAAACATGGCTCGGAAGATCTGGAAACTCGTGATCCAACCAGATCACACGGCATGTCAAACGGGAGTGGAACATAGTCCTTCGAGTCGTCCCGTCCTGCCGCCGAACGTCGTGGAGTGTCCTGCATGCCCGCTGATCCCGCCGCCCGGCGGCTGCCCCTGGTGTTGGCCGTCGTCGTGGTTCTGGCGCTGGCCGTCTCCGGGATATCGCCCCACGACCGGTTCACCTGGATCCTGGAGACCATCTGGGTGATCATCGGGGTGCCGCTGGTGGCGGTGTTGTGGGGGCGATTCCTTCTTACTTCACTGCTGTGCTGCCTGCTCGCCGTACACGCGCTGGTGCTGATCGTGGGCGGCCACTACACCTACGCTGAGGTTCCGTTCGGGTTTTGGCTCCAGGACACGCTGGATCTGTCCCGCAATCCCTACGACCGCCTCGGTCACCTGATGCAGGGCTTCGTCCCCGCCATCCTGGTCCGCGAACTGTTGGTCAGGACATCCCCGCTGCGCAGGGGTGCGTGGCTGAATGTGCTGACCGTCAGCGCCTGCCTGGCTTTCAGCGCCTTCTTCGAGATGCTGGAATGGTGGACGGCAATCGCCGTAGGTGAAGCAGCCGACGCCTTCCTCGCCGTACAAGGCGACCGGTGGGACACCCAGTGGGACATGTTCTGCGCCCTCATCGGCGCGACCGTCTCGATCACACTGTTCAGTCGCCTGCACGACCGACAGATCACCCGCCTGACCACCACCCCACCCCACGAGCCTGCCGTCCCGTAGGCGACTCCACGCCCTCGTCGCGTCCCTTCCGGGATGCAGTCGCCCGGCGTTGTCCATGCCCGCCCAGGGTCGCTGTGAGTACCGCGTTAGCAGGATCGATCTGACGAATAGCTCCAATTCGGTCACGCTAAGTTCTCCAGCACCCAAAAGGATCGGCTCAAATATGAATAGATAGGAGAACATATCCACGAGTTGCATATTGTGACCGATTTATTCCATAAGGTATGGTTCGTATTCATTCAGGCCCGACGCATTCCAGTGTGATGTGATCGCGGTGGGTGATGGTCGTCGGGCGTGAGTGGTTACCAAACGTGCCCGTGGGTTAGGCGGTGGCTGGGTCCGGCGGCATCCAGGGTCTGCCGAGCAGGGCGTCGCGGATCGCGGAGATGACGTCGGTGCCGTGTTTGGCGGCGGTGGACAGGTAGCCGCGGATGGCGTACCGGTTGCCGGTCGCCGTCTCCGATCGAAGCCGCCCGGAGATCTTCTGCTGGGTTTTGGCTGGTCGGACATCGCGTTCGGCCTGGTTGTTCGTCGGAGGAATCCGCAGGTCATGGGCGAAACGCAGGACGTCGTCCTCACGGTCGCGCAGCACTTCCAGCAGCACCCGGCCGACGGGCTGGGTGACGGTTTTGGCGGGTCCGGGGATGCGGGGAACCTCGGACAGGCCGACGCGGACCCCGTGCTTGAACAGCCGGATCAGCTCATCTTTGACGCCTGTGTCGATGGCGTCCTCGCCC
>NZ_BLAE01000062.1 GCF_009687865.1 Acrocarpospora macrocephala | reverse complement strand
ACCGCGTCTGATCCCAACCGCCGGCACCCGAATCCCAGACATTGACCGGGGCGTTGAACCCGCCACCGGCCTTCGCCGTCCAGGTGAACAGGACGGTGCGAAGCCCCGGATAGTCGTAGAACACCCCGACATCGGTGCGGCCGTCACCGTTGAAGTCACCGCTGACCGGCTTGGACCGCGTCTGATCCCAACCGCCGGCACCCGAATCCCACACGTTCACCGGGCCGTTGAACCCGCCACCGGATTTGGCGGACCAGACGAACAGCACCGTGCGAAGCCCCGGATAGTCGTAGAACGCCGCCACGTCACCGAGACCATCGCCGTTGAAATCGGCCCGCAGAGCTCCGTTGCCGATCTCATCGTCACTCGGCACGGCCCCCGGGTCGTCGATGGTGTTGTTGTAGTGGATGGCGTGCTCGAAGTTGCTGGTGATGTCACTCAGCGAGCGGAAGCCTAGGTTCTGGAAGTTGCTGTTCTTGTACGGGTTTCGCACCGTCTCGCCGGTGCTGTTGAACGAGTAGAAGTAGGCGCCTTCGCCGTGGTTGGCGGGGTTCTTCCAGTGGTCGAAAAGCTCAGTGTGATCCGACAGGCCTTTGAAATTCACCCGGAGGACGGCGTCTCCCGGCTGGAGGTCATTGAAGCTGGCCAGACGCGTGAGCTGGGGGCCACCGATCCAGCTCTCGTAGACGCTTGTGTCGTAGTAGCCCTGGGGTAGGTGCCAGACCATCGAGATGAGCCCGGAACAGTCGCGGCGGTACTTTTCACCTCCGGTAGGGCCGGTCCGCCATGTGCTCGTGTCGGAGCTGTTTAAGTAGGTGTATTCCTGAGGGGGGTCGACCCAGTATTGGGCCCGGGCCAGGATCTCGGAGCGAGTGATCTGCCCGCCGGCCGTGGAGGCGGCGTGGGCGGGTGTGGCGACCGCGACGGTGGTCACCGCGACGCCCGTGAAGGCGAGGGCCGCCGCAGTGGTCATGCCGAGGGCGCCGGAGATCAGACGTTTCATGCGATTCCTTCCGGTGAAGGAGCGTTGTCGTCCTTGCACCGAAAGGTTCGAGCCGGGCGCTGAAAATCCGCTGAAAATCCGCGGCGGGTGGCTTTCAGAGCGCGGTGGCACCCTCGGTGAGCTCGCCGTACTCGCGGGCGCCGTGGTCGTGGAAGACCTTCATGGCCTCGGCCCGGATCGCCGCCGCCTTCTCCGGCTCACCGCGGGCCTCATGTAGCAGAGCGAGATCGCGTTCGGTGCGGGCGCACCAGAGCGGGGCCTCCATGTCCTGCCACACCTCCATCGCCGCGGTCAGGCAGGCGTCCGCGTCCCTCAGGTTGCCGTCGGCCAGGTGAAGCTCGCCCAGGGTGCGCAGGGTGACCCCCAGCCCCCACCGGTTGCCCATCGCCTGGCAGATCGACAGCGCCTCCTCCAGCGGAGCCAGGGCTTCCTTGATCTGGCCCAGGCGCAGCTGGGCTTTGGCCCGCGCGTGGACCGAATACCCTTCCATCAGCCTGTCGCCGAGCTGGCCGAAGATGGCCGCCGCGGCTTCGGCGGTCTCGATCGCCGGGCCGTACTCGCCTGTCGCCCGGTGGAACAGGCTCATGGTGCGCAGGGTCACCCCCTCGCCGCGGCGGCTGCCGACGCGCCGGTAACCCAACCCCAACGACGAAAGGGGCATCAACTCGCGAACCGCCCTCTGAGGACTCCAGGACCAGGGTTTCGTCGTAGGCCAGCGTCAGGTGTTGTGACCCCTCGCAGGGGCGGCAACGTGACGAACAACACCAACGTGCTCACCTTCGGCTCGGGTCCTCGTCGCCCGTGCGAGGGGTCGCAACCGCAACACGTATAGCGCTCTCGGATTTGATTGAGGATGGGTGCCCTAGAGATTCCGGACAGCGTCTGGGCGATCCTGAAAGGCCAGATTCGATCCAGCGCCCCCAGCGCGGCACAACCTGGGGCCGCCAGGAGGGGGTGTCGGCGGGGCCCCGTCGAGGCCCCGCCGTACGGCGATCAGGCCCGCGCGTCGCGGGCCGCGGCGATCTTACTGGGCAGCGACCAAAGCTCCACGAAGCCCTTGGCCAGGGACTGGTCGAAGGTGTCGCCCGTGTCGTAGGTGGCCAGGGAGAAGTCGTACAGGGAGGTCTCGGAGCGGCGGCCGGTGACGACGGCGCGGCCGCCGTGCAGGGTCATCCGGATCTCGCCGGTGACGTGCCGCTGGGCGTCGGCGATGAAGGCGTCCAGGGACTTCTTCAGCGGCGAGAACCACAGGCCGTCGTAGACCAGCTCGCCCCAGCGCTGGTCCACGCTCCGCTTGAAGCGGGCCAGGTCGCGCTCGACGGTGACGTTCTCCAGCTCCATGTGGGCGGTGATCAGGGTGATCGCGCCGGGGGCCTCGTACACCTCGCGGGACTTGATGCCGACCAGGCGGTCCTCGACCATGTCCAGGCGGCCGACGCCCTGGGCGCCGGCCCGGGCGTTGAGTTCGGCGATGATCTGGAACGGGCTCAGCGGGCGGCCGTCCAGGGCGACGGGCACGCCGGACTGGAAGGTGATGATGACCTCGTCGGCCTCGCGGGGCTCGGCCGGGTCGGCGGTGTAGGCGTATACGTCCTCGATCGGGCCGTTCCAGATGTCCTCCAGGAAGCCGGTCTCGACCGCGCGGCCCCAGATGTTCTGGTCGATGGAGTACGGGTTCTTCTTGGTGGTCTCGATGGGGAGGTTCTTCTCCTCCGCGTACGCGATGGCCTTGTCCCGGGTCCACGCGTAGTCGCGCGCCGGGGCGATGACCTTCAACTCGGGGTGCAGGGCGGCCAGGCCGGCCTCGAAGCGGACCTGGTCGTTGCCCTTGCCGGTGCAGCCGTGCGAGACGATCGTCCCGCCGTGGCGCTGCGCGGCGGCGGCCAGGTGCTTGACGATCAAGGGCCGGGACAGCGCGGACACCAGCGGGTAACGGTCCATGTAGAGCGCGTTGGCCTGCAGCGCGGGCACGCAGAAGTCGGCGGCGAACTCCTCCCTGGCGTCCACCACGACCGACTCCACCGCGCCGCAGTCGAGGGCACGCTTGCGGATCACTTCCATGTCCTCGCCGCCCTGGCCGACGTCGACGGCCACCGCGATGACCTCGGCGTTGATCTTCTCCGCCAGGAACGGAATGGCCACAGAGGTGTCGAGGCCGCCTGAGAAGGCGAGTACGACGCGGTCGCTCATGATTGCTTCTCCAGTGAGTTGGTACGCGAACGGTTGGTCAGCCGAAGCATGGATTCGGCCAGAACGTCACCTCCGTGGGGGTCGCGGCTGATGACGAGAATCGTGTCGTCCCCGGCGACCGTGCCGAGGATGGACTCCCAGTCGGCGTGGTCGATCGCGGAGGCGAGGAACTGGGCGGCGCCCGGCGGGGTGCGCAGGATCACCAGGTTGGCCGACGCCTCCGCCGACACCAGGAGCTCCTCGGCCAGCCGGCGCAGCCGGGCGTCCGGGTTCTCGCCGGTGTTCCCGGTGCGGTAGAGCGGGATGCGCTCGCCGCCCTCGCCGGGCACGGCGTAGACGAGGGTGCCGTCGTCGGCCCGCAGCTTCATCGCGCCGAGCTCGTCCAGGTCGCGGGAGAGGGTGGCCTGGGTGACCTCGACCCCGCTCTCGCCGAGCAGTTTGGCCAGTTCGGGCTGGGATCTGATCTTGTTGCGGGTGAGCAGCTCGACGATCCTGGCGTGCCGGGCGGTCTTGGTCAGCGGGATGCTCATCGCGCGTCCAGCCAGTGCAGCAGGGCCTTCTGGGCGTGCAGCCGGTTCTCGGCCTCGTCCCAGACGACGCTGTGCGCGCCGTCGAGCACGTCGGCGGAGATCTCCAGGCCGCGGTAGGCGGGCAGGCAGTGCAGCACGATCGCGCCGGGCGCCGCCTCGGCGAGCCGCTCGGCGTTCACCTGGTACGGCGTGAACGCCGCGATCCGCTCGTCCTTGCCTTCCTGCCCCATGGACACCCATGTGTCGGTGGCGAGCACGTCGGCGTCCCGGGCGGCCGCGGCAGGGTCGTCGAGCACGGCGACGGATCCGCCGGTGCCCGCGGCGATGGCGGCGGCGTCGGACACGATCGCGGGATCGGGGTGGTAGCCGCCGGGCGCGCAGATCCGGATGTGCATCCCGGCCGTGGCGCCGCCGAGCAGGTAGGAGTGCGCCATGTTGTTGGCGCCGTCCCCGAAGTAGGCGAGGGTGAGGCCGGTCAGGGCGCCCTTGTGCTCGCGGATGGTCTGCAGGTCGGCGAGGACCTGGCAGGGGTGGAACTGGTCGGTGAGCGCGTTCACGACGGGGATCTCGCTGGCCGAGGCCATGGCCTCGATCCTGTCCTGGCCGGAGGTGCGCCAGACGATGGCGGCGACCTGGCGGGTCAGGACCCTGGCGGTGTCCTCGATGGGCTCGCCCCGGCCCAGCTGGGAGGTGCCGCCGTCGATGATCAGCGGCAGGCCGCCCAGGTCGCCGATGCCGACGGCGAAGGAGACGCGAGTGCGGGTGGACTGCTTGTCGAACAGGATGGCGACGGTTTTGGGGCCCTCGTAGGGGCGGTAGCCGTACCTGTCCTTCTTCATCGCTTCGGCGAGGTCGAGGATCTCGGCCTGCTCGGCGGGCGACAAATCATCGTCTCGCAGGAAATGTCTAACCATTTTGGGCCTCTGTAAGGATCGCGGGGTAGGCCGCGAGGAACGCGTCGATCTCGGCCGGGGTGATGATCAGCGGCGGGGCCAGCCGGATCGCGTCGGGCTGGACGGCGTTGACCAGGAAGCCCGCCCGCTGCGCGGCGGCCTGCACCTGGGCGGCGCGGTCCTCGGTGAGCACGGTGGCCAGCCAGAGCCCCCGCCCGCGTACGCCCTTGAGCAGCGGATGCGCGATCGACTCCAGCCCGTCCCGCAGCCGCTGGGCCACCACGCGGACATGGGCGAGATCGACGTTGTCCAGCACGGCCAGCGCCGCCGCGCAGGAGACCGGATTGCCGCCGAACGTGGAACCGTGCTCCCCCGCGGCGAAGATCGTCCCAGCGTCGCCGAAGCCGACCACCGCGCCGATCGGCAGGCCGCCGCCGAGCCCCTTGGCCAGGGTGAGGATGTCGGGGAGGACCCCGTCCGCCTGGTGCGCGAACCAGTGCCCGGTACGGCCGATGGCCGATTGGATCTCATCCGCGACCAGCAGCGCGCCGGTCCGGGTGGCGATCTCCCGCGCGGCGGCGAAATACCCGTCCGGCGGCGGCACGACTCCGGCCTCGCCCTGCGTGGGCTCCAGGAAGATGGCCGCGCAGTTCTCGTCGACGGCTTTGGCCAGCGCGTCGGCGTCGCCGTACGGGACGAAACGCACATCAGCCGGGAACGGCCCGAACTGGTCGCGGATTGACGGTTTGCCGGTCAGCGACAGGGAGCCGAGGGTGCGCCCATGGAAGCTCATCTCGGCCGACACGACATAGGTGCGGCCGGTGGTCTTGCCGTATTTGATGGCGAGTTTCAGGGCGGCTTCGTTGGCTTCGGTGCCGGAGTTGGCCAGGAAGACCCGGCCGGGGTGCTCCAGCAGGTCGAGCAGCCGCTCGGCCAGCTTCACCTCCGGCTCGTGCAGGAACAGGTTGGAGGTGTGCGCGAGCGTCGCGACCTGGGTGGAGACGGCTTCGACGAGCGCCGGATGGGCGTGCCCGAGCGAGGTGACCGCGATGCCGCCGATGAAGTCGAGGTATTCCTTGCCGTCCACGTCCCACACCCGGGTGCCCTCGCCGCGGGCGAGCGCGACCGGCGGCACGCCGTAGTTGGGCATGAACGCCCGCTCGAACCGGTCAAAGAGGGTCATGCCCCCTCCTTCGGGGTGTCGGGCCGGACCATGGTGCCGATGCCCTCGTCGGTGAAGATCTCCAGCAGGATCGCGTGCGGTTTGCGGCCGTCCAGCACGTGCGCCTGCGGCACGCCGCCGCGCACGGCCGTCAGGCAGGCCTCCATCTTGGGGACCATGCCGGCGGACAGGCCGGGCAGCAGTTCGGCCAGGTCGGAGCTCTCGATGGTGGAGATCACGTCGGTGCTGTGCGGCCAGTCCGCGTACAGGCCTTCGACGTCGGTCAGCACGATCAGCTTGGACGCCTTCAGCGCCACCGCGAGCGCGGCGGCGGCGGTGTCGGCGTTGACGTTGTAGACGGTGCCGTCCTCGCCGCGCGCGATCGAGGAGACGACCGGGATGCGGCCGTTGTCGAGCAGCGCCACGACGGTGTCCGCGTCCACCCGGACGATCTCGCCGACCTGGCCGATGTCGACCTCGGCGCCGTCCACCAGCGCGTGCTTGCGCTCGGCGGTGAGCAGGTGGGCGTCCTCGCCGGACAGGCCGACCGCGAACGGGCCGTGCCGGTTGATCGCGGCGACCACGTCCCGGTTGACCTGGCCGACCAGCACCATCCGGACCACCTGCATGGCCTCCGGGGTGGTCACCCGCAGCCCGGCGGTGAAGCTCGACTCGATGCCGAGCCGGTCCAGGTGGGCGTTGATCTGCGGGCCGCCGCCGTGCACGATCACGGGGCGCAGCCCCGCGTACCGCAGGAAGACCACGTCGTCGGCGAAGTGCGCGCGCAGATGGTCCTCGGTCATGGCATGACCACCGTATTTGATCACGATGGTGGCGCCGTGGAAGCGCGCCAGCCACGGCAGCGCCTCGATCAGGGTCTGGGCTTTCTCCAGTGTCATGAGGAGTAGGCCGAGTTCTCGTGCACGTAGGCCGCGGTCAGGTCGGTGGTGTGGATGGTGGCCGAGTGCGGGCCCGCGGACAGGTCGATGGTGATCGTCACGTCCCGGGGGCGCAGGTCCACCTTGGACCGGTCGTCCCCGGCCGCGCCGCCCCGGCAGATCCAGATGCCGTTGATCGCCACGTTCAGCCGGTCCGGCTCGAACTCCGCGTCGGTCGTGCCGACCGCGCTGAGCACCCGCCCCCAGTTGGGGTCCTCGCCGTGCAGGGCGCACTTGAGCAGGTTGCTCCGCGACACGGTACGCCCGACGTCCACCGCGTCCTCGACCGACGCGGCCCCGACCACCTCGATCGCGATCGCCTTGCTCGCGCCCTCGGCGTCCACCAGCAGCTGGCGGCACAGGTCGGCGCAGACCTCGGTGACCTTGCGCTCGAACTCGGCCAGGTCGGGCCGGACGCCGGAGGCGGCGCTGGCCAGCAGCAGCACGGTGTCGTTGGTGGACATGCAGCCGTCGGCGTCGAGCCGGTCGAAGGTGACCGAGACGGCCCGGCGCAGCACCTCGTCGAGTTCCCGGGAGGTCAGGTCGGCGTCGGTGGTGAGCACGCTCAGCATGGTCGCCAGCGCCGGGGCCAGCATGCCCGCGCCCTTGGCCATGCCGCCGACCATGTAACCGCCCTCGCCCCGGCGGAAGGCGATCTTGCTGACCGTGTCGGTGGTCCTGATCGCGTCCGCGGCGGCCACGCCGCCGTCCCGGGACAGCTGGGCGGCGGCCGTGTCGATCCCGGCCAGCAGCGGGTCCATCGGCAGCCGCTCGCCGATCAGGCCGGTCGAGCAGACCACGATCTCCCCCGCCGAGTCCTGGAGCACCTCGGCGACCTTCTCGGCGGTGGCGTGCGTGTCCTGGAAGCCGGCGGGCCCGGTGCAGGCGTTGGCGCCGCCCGAGTTGAGCACCACGGCGCGGACCAGGCCGCCCTCGACGACCTGCGCCGACCACAGCACGGGGGCGGCCTTGACCCGGTTCCTGGTGAAGACTCCGGCGGCCGCCCTGGACGGGCCGTCGTTGACGACCAGGGCCAGGTCGCGGCTGTCGTTGGCCGGGTCGGGCGGGCCCTGCCGCTTCTTGATGCCGGCGGCGATGCCCGCGGCCCGGAAGCCGAGGGGGGCGGTCACGCTCATCTGGTGCTCTCCTTTACGGGCTGACACCTTTTAGGGGCTTACGCCGGTGGTGGGCAGGCCGAGCTCCTCGGGCAGGCCGAGCGCGAGGTTGGCGCTCTGGATCGCGCCCCCGGCGGTGCCCTTGGTCAGGTTGTCGATGGCCACCACGGCGATCACGCGCCCGGCCCGCTCGTCGAGCGCCACCTGCAGCACGGCCGTGTTGGCGCCGAGGGTCATCGCGGTCGCGGGCCACCTGCCCTCCGGGAGCAGGTATACGAACGGCTCGTCCTTGAGCGCCTCCTGGTACGCCTCCCGGAGCCGCGCCTTCGTGAGGCCGGGGGTGGCGGGGGCGGAGCAGGTGGCGAGGATGCCGCGTGCCATCGGGGCGAGCGTCGGAGTGAAGGATACCCGGACCGGCTGACCGGCGACGATGGAGAGGTTCTGGGTCATCTCGGGGGTGTGCCGGTGCGTGCCGCCCACGCCGTACGCGCTGACCGAGCCCATCACCTCACTGCCGAGCAGGGACGTCTTGAGCGAGCGGCCCGCGCCGCTGGTGCCGCTGGCGGCGACCACCACCACGTCGGGTTCGACCAGTCCCGCGGCGAACGCGGGGAACAGGCCGAGGGTGACCGAGGTGGGATAGCAGCCCGGGACCGCGATCCGCTTGGTGTTCGCCAGGATCTCGCGCTGGCCGGGGAGTTCCGGCAGGCCGTAAGGCCAGGTGCCCGCGTGCGGGCCGCCGTAGAACTCGGTCCAGTCGGCCGCGCTGCTGAGGCGGAAGTCGGCGCCGCAGTCCACGATCAGGGTGTCCTGGCCGAGCTGGGCGGCGATGGCGGCGGACGCGCCGTGCGGGAGGGCGAGGAAGACGACGTCGTGACCGCTGAGGGTGTCGGGGCCGGTGGGCTCGATGATCCGGTCGGCGAGGGCGGGCAGGTGGGGCTGGTGCTCGCCGAGCGTGGTGCCCGCGCTCGATCCCGCGGTGAGCGTGCCGATCTGGATGCCGGGATGGGCGAGCAGGAGCCGGAGCAGCTCGCCTCCGGCGTATCCGCTCGCTCCGGCGATGGCCGCTTTCACCCTTATCCCCCCGGATTGTATGTTTATGCACTGGGGCTTATTTTCTTGCCTCTCAACGAGAGTATGCACCGGGAAGCATGAGCATGCAAGCCAGCGTCCACGGAGTGGACTTGTGGCGGGATCTTGGCGCACATACCTACTGGTCGGTATCGTGAAATATCCGCCTTTGGTGAGGGAGCCGTGGGATGAGCATCACGAACGACCAGGTCCAGGCCCGGTTGACGGCGCCGGGGCAGCTGTTCGAGATGGAGGACGTGGGCGGGGGCGTACGGGCCTGGAAGCACGCGCCCGCGACATTCAGGGCGCTGCTGGAGAACAGCGCCTTCCACGGCGGCAAGGAATTCGTCGTGTACGAGGACGAGCGGCTCACCTACGCCGAGCATTTCCGGCTCGCCGCCACCCTCGCGCACCGGCTCGCGGACTCCCTCGGGGTGCGCAAGGGCGACCGGGTCGCGATCGCGATGCGGAACTACCCGGAGTGGATCGTCGCGTTCTCGGCGACGCTCGCGATCGGCGCCGTCGCGGTTCCGCTGAACGCGTGGTGGACCCGGCGGGAGCTGGAATACGGCCTGTCCGACTCGGGAGCGACGCTATTGATCGCAGACGGGGAACGCGCGGCCAAACTGGCCGGAATCGACATCCCGATGATCGTCACCCGCTCCTCCGGTTCGCCGGGGGCCGACTGGCATGAGGTCCTGGGCGAAATTTCACCTGATGTCGTGCTTCCACCCGCTGACATCCGCCCCGAAGACCCCGCCACGATCTTCTACACCTCCGGCACGACCGGCCACCCCAAAGGCGCCCTCGGCAGCCACCGGAACCTCGCCCAGGCGCCGATGACCGTCGCGTACGCGATGACGCGCGGCGTCGCCCTGGCCGGCAGAGATCCGGGCGAATCACTCAAGCAGCGCCGGATCACCCTGCTCACCGTGCCGTTGTTCCACGCGACCGGCTGCTTCGCCGTCCTGCTCACCACCATGTTCAGCGGCAACGGCCTGATCCTCATGTACAAGTGGAACCCCGAGGCCGCCCTGCGGCTCATCGAACGTGAGAAGATCACCGTGCTGAGCGGCGTGCCCACCAACGCCTGGCAGCTCCTCTCCCACCCCTCGCTCGACTCCTACGACATCTCCACCCTGTCCGGAGTCTCGTACGGCGGCGCTCCCGCCCCGCCCAAACTCCTCGAACGCCTCACCGAACTCCTCCCCGGCCGCACGCCCTCCAACGGGTACGGCATGACCGAGACGACCGCCCTCGCCATCTACAACAGCGGCAGGAGCTACCTCGCCAGACCCGGCAGCGTCGGCCTCCCCCTGCCCGTCGTCGACGTCAGGATCTGCGAGCCCACCGGCGCGGAACTCCCGCGCGGCCAGGTCGGCGAGCTCTGCCTGCGCGGCCCGATCGTCATCATGGGCTACTGGAACCGCCCCGACGCCACCGCGGAGACCATCGTCGGCGGCTGGCTCCACACCGGCGACCTGGCCCGCGTCGACGACGAGGGCTTCGTCTACATCGTCGACCGCGCCAAGGACATGGTCATCAGGGGCGGCGAGAACGTCTACTGCGCCGAGGTGGAGGCCGCCCTCTTCGAACACCCCGCCATCGACGACGCCGCCGTCATCGGCATCCCCGACGACGAGCTCGGCGAACAGGTCGGCGCGATCGTTAAACTCCGCTCCCCCGCCACCCAGGAAGAACTCCAGGCCTTCCTGAAGGAGTCCCTGGCGCCGTTCAAAATCCCGGTCAGAATCTGGTTCCACGAATCGGACCTGCCCAGGAACCCCGGCGGCAAGATCCTCAAGACCCGGCTCCGCCAGCAGGTGCTGGGCACCTGACTCCCTCAGGATTCGAACGCCTTCATCCACCACTGGTGAAGGAATTCCTGAAGCCGCTCCGGCGCCGCCTCCGCGACCGCCTCGTACTCGGCCAGAAACTGCGGCCGCGCCCTCTCCGGCAACTGATTCAGGAGGGACTCCCGGGCGAGCTCGTTAACCTTGTCACGGATCTCCTGGTAAGTCCTCAGCACACGTTTTCACCGCCCCATGGTGTTTGACAGTTTGGACTCTGCCTTGGCCGCGTGTGAGTGGATGTGTGACATCTGACCACTGTTGCCGCCGCTCGCGCTAGCGCGAAAATGCGTTGCGGTCGTGCCGCCGATCCGGCGATTATGGCCGTTCGTGTCACGAACTTCCCTGGGCTTCCTGCGGCGTATGCGCATGGACGTGAGCCCCATCCGTGAATCGCGTGACTTCCGGCTGCTGCTGGGATCCTCGCTGGTGACCATGTTCGGGAGCTTCATCACGCTGGTCGCGGTGCCGTACCAGATGAAGGAGCTGACCGATTCGCCGTTGATGGTGGGCCTGGTCAGTGTGGTGGAGTTCGTGCCGATGGTGGTCGGCGGGCTGTGGGGCGGCGCCATCGCGGACGCGCTGGATCGGCGCAAGATCATGATTTATTCCGAGGTGGGGCTCTGCGGCGCCTCGCTGCTGCTCATGGTGAACGCCCTGATGCCGGAGCCGCAGGTGTGGGTGCTGTTCGTGGTGGGGGCGCTGAGCGCGGGGCTGTACAGCGTGCGCGGGCCGAGCGAGCAGGCGGTCATCAACCGGGTGCTCAAGCTCGACCAGATGGGGGCGGCCTTCGCGATCCAGGGCATGACCCGCAATATCGGGGGCATCGCGGGGCCCGCCCTCGGCGGGGTGATCGTGGTGAGCTTCGGGCCCGCGACCTCTTATGGCATCGACGTGGTGTCGTTCCTGCTGTCGCTGACGCTGCTGGTGCGGGTGGCGACGGTCGCCCCGGCCGAGGACGCGGCGCCGCCCTCGCTGGAGTCCCTGCTCGACGGGGTCAGGTACGCGGTGCGCCGGCCCGACCTGATGGGCACCTACCTGGTGGACATGGCGGCGATGTTCTTCGCCATGTCCAACGCGCTCTTCCCGTTCCTGGCCGAGCACTACGGCGGCGAGAACGAGCGGTTCGCGCTCGGCCTGCTCGCGGCGGCGGGCGGCATCGGGTCGGTGCTCGCCTCGCTCACGTCGGGATGGACGGCGCACGTGCACCGGCACGGCCTCGGGGTGATCGTCTCGGCGGCCCTCTGGGGCGTGGGCGTGGCCGTCGCGGCGATCATGCCGAACATCTGGCTGATCGTGGCCTGCCTGGTGTTCGCCGGGGGCGCGGACATGATCAGCGGCATCTTCCGGGGCATGATCTGGAATCAGACCATCCCGGATGAGTACCGGGGGCGGCTGGCGGGGATCGAGCTGCTGTCGTACTCGGCGGGGCCGATGCTGGGCAACGGCAGGGCCGGGCTCATGTCCCACCTGGGCGGGGAACGTTTCTCGCTGGGGGCGGGCGGGCTGCTGTGCGTCGGCGGGGTACTCGCGCTTGGCGCGCTGCTGCCCAGGTTCCGGGCGTACGACGCCCGCACCGACGAACACGCGCTTGAGCAGCGTGCTCGCCGGGGGGAGCAGTCCGCCGCCGCCTGATCCCATCCGGGATTCTCCTCCCGGATGGGATCGGGCGGCCCTGGTTATGCTCCGCGCAGCTGGGCTCCCGTGCGCTCGGCGGCGACCGCGACGGCGGCCTCCCGGGCGGCGGTGGTCTCCTCGGCGGTCAGCGTGCGGTCCGGCGCGCGGAAGCGCAGCGTGTAGGCGAGCGACTTGTTGCCCGCGCCCACCTGCGCGCCCGCGTACACGTCGAACAGCCGGATCGACTCCAGCAGCTCGCCCGCGCCCGCCCGCAGCGCCGCCTCGACCGCCGTCACCGGGGTGTCGGCCGGGACTATCAGCGCCACATCCTGGGTGGCCACCGGGTAGGTGGACACCGGCGGCGTCTGCGCGGGCCCGGCCGGGGTGAGGCGGGACAGTTCCAGCTCCATCGCGGCCGTGCGCGGCGGCAGCCCGTAAGCCTCCACGACGCGCGGATGCAACTCGCCCGCGTGCCCGACCAGCGTGTCACCGACGTAGAGGGCGGCGCAGCGGCCGGGATGCCACGGCTCGTGCCGGTCGGCCCGCACGTCCAGGGCGACCCCGGCCTCGCGGGCCACCGCACGGGCGGCCTCGATCGCGTCCGCCCAGGAGGCGGCGCGGCCCGGGCCCCACCAGCCGGACCGGTCGAACTCCCCGGCCAGCACGACCGCCACCCGGACCGGCTGGTCCGGCAGCGCGGCCTCGATCCAGTCCCGCTCGTCGTCGGCCGGCCTGCGGTCCACCTTGAGGATGGGCGCGGTGGCCGGGGCGTCGGGCTTGGGCCGGTAGACCAGGCCGGTCTCGAACAGCGCCACGTCGGCGAAGCCGCGGCCCACGTTGCGGACCAGCGTCTTGAGCAGGCCGGGCAGCAGCGTGGTCCGCATCAGCGGCTCGTCCTCGCTGAGCGGGTTGACCAGCCGGGTGGCGCGGCGGCGCGCGTCGCCCTCGGGCAGCTGCAGGCCGTCCAGATCCCGCACCCCGATGAACGGATACGACAAAACCTCGACATATCCGGATAGGGCCAGGGCGCGGCCGACCCGGCGGCGGAGCCGCTGGGTCTCGGTGAGCCCGGCCCCGGCGGGGGCGGCGGGCAGCACCGAGGGCAGCTGGTCGTAGCCCTCCAGCCGGATGACCTCCTCGGCGAGGTCGTTCGGGTCGGTCAGATCGGTCCGCCAGGACGGCGGGTAGACCGTGATCGGGTCCTCCCCGGTGACCGCCAGCTTCCCGGCCAGGTCACCGCCGGACACCACGCCGGACGCGGCCACCCCGTGGCCGCCGCCCTGCGCCACCGCGCCGTCCACGACCTCGCAGCCGACCTGCTCCAGCCGCCAGACCACGGTCTCCTTCGAGTACGGCACCCCCGCCACCCGCCCCGGATGCCCCGCCGGGATGGTGATGGCGACCGGTGCGACCTCGACGGAGGCGTGCGTGACACCCGGCTCGGCCGTACCGCCGCCGAGCGTGCACAGCAGATCCACCGCCCGCCAGGACGCCGCCATCGGCAGCTCGCGGTCGACGCCGCGCTCGAACCGCTTGGAGGCCTCGCTGACCAGGTTGTGGCGGCGGGACTCGCGGGCGATGCCGGTGGCGGAGAAGTGCGCCGCCTCGATCAGGATGTCGGTGGAACCCGCGGAGATCTCGGTGGCCAGGCCGCCCATGGTGCCCGCCATCGAGATCGGGCCCGAGTCGTCGGTGATGAGGATGTCCTCGACGTGCAGCTTGCGCACGACGTGGTCGAGCGTCTCCAGGGTCTCCCCCGGCTCGGCCCGCCGCACCACGATCTCGCCCTGGACGGTGGCCCGGTCGAAGGCGTGCAGGGGCTGGCCGAGCTCCAGCATCACGTAGTTGGTGACGTCCACCGCCAGCGAGACCGGGCGCATGCCGGAACGCGCCAGCCGTACCCGCATCCAGAGCGGGGACGGCGCGGCCGGGTCGAAGCCGGAGACGGCGCGCAGCACGAAACGGTCGCAGGCGGTGGGGTCGGCGATCGCGGCCGGGTGCGAGGCGCCGCCCGCGACCGGGTAGTCGATCGCGGCCGGGTCGCGGAAGGCCACCCCGAACGCGGTGGCGGCCTCGCGGGCCACGCCGCGGATGGACAGCGCGTAGCCGCAGTCCGGCGTGATCTCCAGCTCCAGCACGTCGTCGCGCAGCCCGAGCAGCTCGACCACGTCCGCGCCGATCATCGTGTCGGCGGGCAGCACCAGGATGCCGGGCGAGGACTCGGCGATGCCGAGCTCGGCCTCGGAGCAGATCATGCCGTCGGACAGGCGGCCGTAGGTCTTGCGGGAGCCGATCTCGAACCCGCCCGGCAGCACCGCGCCGGGCAGCGCCACCGGCACCACGTCGCCGACGACGAAGTTGACGGCGCCGCAGACGATCTCGCGGGGCACGGCCTCGCCGACGTCGACCTTGCAGTGCCGGATCGGCTTCTTGAACTCGGCGAGCTCCTCGATCTCCAGCACCCGGCCGACCACCACGTTCTTGATCTCGTGGCCGTGCGAGGCGATGTTCTCCAGTTTGAGCCCGGCCGCGGTGAGCTTGTCGGCGACCTCGTGCGCGGTGACGGCGGGGAGATCGACATACTCCCGCAGCCAGGAAAGCGGGACCTTCATCAGACCTCCAGTCCGAACGGCAGGGTGAACCGGATGTCGCCCTCGATCATGTCGCGCATGTCCTCGGCGTTGTGGCGGAACATCAGCGTGCGCTCGATGCCCATGCCGAAGGCGAAGCCGGAGT
Source organism: Acrocarpospora macrocephala (assembly GCF_009687865.1). Taxonomy (GTDB): domain Bacteria; phylum Actinomycetota; class Actinomycetes; order Streptosporangiales; family Streptosporangiaceae; genus Acrocarpospora; species Acrocarpospora macrocephala. The sequence goes on along the minus strand of NZ_BLAE01000062.1, from coordinate 52,145 downwards.
AGACCGACGGGTCGACGCCGCAGGCCACCAGCACCCGCGGGTTGACCATGCCGCAGCCGCCCCACTCGATCCAGCCCTCGGACTTGCAGGTACGGCACGGCGGGCTGCCCGGCGTGGCCGAGGAACCCCGGCAGACGAAGCAGCGCAGGTCCATCTCGGCGGACGGCTCGGTGAACGGGAAGTAGTTCGGCCGGAACCGGGTGGAGATGCCCTCGCCGAACATGACCTCGGCGAACCGGTCCAGCGTGCCCTTCAGGTGGGCCATCGTCAGGCCCTTGTCCACGGCGAGGCCCTCCACCTGGTGGAAGACCGGCGTGTGGGTGGCGTCCAGCTCGTCGGTGCGGAACACCTTGCCGGGCGAGATCACGTACACCGGGAGGTCGCGGGCGAGCAGCGCCCGGATCTGTACCGGCGACGTCTGCGTTCTCAGGACTTTTCCGGATTCGACCGATTCGACGAAGAAGGTGTCGTGGTCGGAGCGGGCCGGGTGGTCGGGCGCGATGTTGAGCGCGTCGAAGTTGTACCACTCGGCTTCCAGCTCGGGGCCTTCCGCGACCTCGTAGCCCATCGCGACGAAGCAGTCGGCGACGCGCTCCTGGAGCGTGGTCAGCGGATGGCGGGCGCCGCGCGGGGCGCGGTCCCAGGGCAGCGTGACGTCCACGGTCTCCTCGATGAGGACCTTGGCGTCCCGTTCCGCCTCCAGCTCGGCCTGCCGGGCGGCGAGCGCGTCGGCGATCGCCTTCCTGGCGCCGCCGATGCGCTTTCCGGCCTCGGCGCGGGCGGCCGGCGGCAGCGCGCCGATCTCCCGGTTGGCCAGCGCGATGGGGGAACGGTCGCCGGCGTGGGCGAGCCGCACCTGCTTCAATGCGTCGAGATCCGCGGCCGACTTGATGGCGGCGAGGGCGTCGGCCTCCGCGCGCGCCAGCTCGTCGGCGTGCAGCGGCGTCACCTCGACCGGGTCGTAATCAGACAAGAGAGAGCTCCGTATCCAGGGCTTGAGCGAGCAAAGTCTATTCCCGCCGCGTCTAGTGCGCGGCGCGCGCCGGAGAGCCCACCGGAGAAGCCCTAGGCGAAGTCTGGGGCCCCGGCGGGCACGGTAAATCGGAACTCCGCGCCGCCGCCGGGGGCGCGCTGCACGCTGATCGCGCCGCCGTGCGCCTCCACCAGGCCCTTCACGATGAACAGGCCCAGGCCGGTGCCGCCGCGGCGGCGGCCGTTGCCGCGCCAGAACTGGCGGAAGACGCGCGAGACCTGCTCGGGTGCGACACCCTCGCCCTCGTCGCGCACGGACACGGCCACTCCCCACTCCACGGGTTCTACGACAATAGTGACTTTACCCCGCCCATGCCGCACCGCGTTTTCGAGCAGATTGCCAAGGATCTGGTCAATCTTGTCCTGATCAAGCCAAGTCTCTGGGAGTTCCCCCGCCACGGTCAGCACGAACCGGTCCTCCGGCTCCCCCGCCGCCACCCGGCCCGCGATGAGCCGGCGCGCCCTGGCCGGGATGTCCACCACCTGGCGGCGGATCTCCAGCCGCCCCGACTCGATCCTGGACACGTCCAGCAGTTCGGTGATGAGGCGGGTGACCCGGTCCGCGTCGGCGTTGACGGTCTGCAGCATGACCAGCTTCTGCGCGTCGTTGAACCGATCCCACTTGGCCAGCAGGGTCGCGGTGAAGCCTTTCACGCTGGTCAGCGGGGAGCGCAGCTCGTGCGCCACGGTGGAGACCAGGTCGGCGCGGCTGCGCTCCAGGCGGCTGCGGGCGGCGGTGTCCCTCAGGGTGATCACCACCCGGATCACCCGGCCGCCGCGCTCGGGGCTGCGGACGAACCGGGCGGCGACCAGCAGCTCGCGGCGGTCCAGCACGACGGGGCGCTCCACCTGGCGGGTCCGGGTGGACAGGCCGCCGTACGGGTCCAGCCACTTCCACCAGTCGTGGCCGTCGGAGTCGCGGAACGGCAGCACGTCGGTGAGGTGGGCGCCGACCGCGTCGCCCCTGGACACCCCGGTGAGCCGCTCGGCGGCCCGGTTGACGGCCAGCACCGTGCCGGCTCCGTCCACGGCCACCAAACCGTCCGGGAGATCATCTACAGCGATCACACTCGCCGGGTCTGGCACCCGGTCATGGGTGTTTTCGCCACGCAAAGGGGACCGCCTCCAGCCGGGGGTCACTGATCGAGTACCCGTCACACCTGCTCTATGAGCCGTCAGGCCCGACAATAGCGGTTTTCCCGAGCACTCTGTCAGCGTCGGTACGCGGCTCTTCCACGAGTGTTCACTTCTGGCGGTGAACCCGCGCGGAGGCGTACAGGCACACAGCGGCGGCCGTGGCCAGGTTGAGGCTTTCGGCGCGCCCGTAGATCGGCACCCGGACCACCTCGTCGGCGAGCGCCAGCAACTCGGCGGGCAGCCCCCAGGCCTCGTTGCCGAACAGCCACGCCACCGGCGCCTCCAGCGCCACCTCGTCGAGGGTGCGCCGCCCGGACCCGTCGGCCGCCAGCACCCGGAACCCGCGGCCCTTCAGGTCCTGCACGGCCTTGCCCACCGGCACCCCGGTCACCACGGGCAGGTGGAAGATGCTCCCCGCGCTGGCCCGCACGCACTTCCCGTTGTACGGATCCACCGACGCGTCGGTGAACACCACGGCGTCGGCCCCCGCCGCGTCCGCGGTGCGCAGCACGGTCCCGGCGTTCCCCGGGTCGCGGACGTGCGCGAGGATCGCGACCAGCCGCGCGTCGGCGGCGACCGCCTGCTCCAGCGGCACGTGCACGAACCGGCACACCGCCAGCAGCCCCTGCGGGGTGACCGTCTGGGCCAGCTCGGCCATCACCTCGCCGCTGGCCCGGAAGACCGGCACCCCGGCCAGCTTGGCGGTGGTGACGATCTCAGGGTGCCGCAGCTCGGCCTCGGCGGTGGCGAACAGCTCGACCGTGACCCCGTCCAGAGCCAGGGCCTCCCGGACGGCCTGCGGCCCCTCGGCCAGGAAGGCGCGGTCCCGGTCCCGGAAGGCGCGCTTGGTCAGCCGCCGGGCGGCCTTCACCCGGGGCGACTTGATGTTGGTCAGCTCGGACATGATCCCCCTTGGTTCGGGGAAGACTTTAGCCGCAACACGAAGAGGGGCCCACCTCGTCGGTGAGCCCCTCCCGCGAGTAATGGGTCAGGCGACCGGTGCGTTCACGTCGGCCGGGAGCGCCTTCTTGGCGGCCTCGACCAGCGTGGCGAAGGTCTGGCTGTCGTTGACCGCGAGGTCGGCCAGGATCTTGCGGTCCACCTCGATGCCGGCCAGCCGCAGGCCCTGGATGAACCGGTTGTAGGTCATGCCGTTGGCCCGGGCCGCCGCGTTCACCCGCTGGATCCAGAGGCGCCGGAAGGTGCCCTTCTTGTCCTTGCGGTCCCGGTAGGCGTAGGTCATCGAGTGGAGCATCTGCTCCTTGGCCTTGCGGTACAGCCTGGACCGCTGACCCCGGTAGCCGCTCGCCCGCTCGAGGACGACGCGGCGCTTCTTCTTGGCGTTGAGCGCCCGCTTCACGCGTGCCATGTGTATCTATCTCCCCGGGGGTTACTTAGCGAGCAGCTTCTTGATCTTCTTGCGGTCGGCTTCGGAGATGACGATGTCATTCTCCAGCCGGCGCGTACGAGTGGACGGCTTGTGCTCGAAAAGGTGCTTCCGGTTGGCACGCCGGCGAATGATCTTGCCGGAACCGGTGATCCGGAACCGCTTTTTCGCACCACTGTGCGTCTTCATCTTCGGCATGGAGCCGTCTCTCCCTCGTTTGTTCCCGTGCCGGTTCCCCGGGCCTTGTCGGGGCCCGAGTCACCGGCATGCCTGACTCGTTCGAGACCAGCCTCGGCCCCGACTTCACAGCGTGTTACTGCTGTGGTTGCGACTCGCTCGCGGCGGCTTCCACGGGGGGATCACCCGCTGACTCATCGCCGCGCTGTGCCCTGGCCGCCGCCTTCTCGGCCTTGGCCTCAGCCTTCTTCTTATGCGGCCCGATCACCATGATCATGTTCCGGCCGTCCTGCTTGGCCTGCGACTCCACGAAGCCCAGCTCCGTGACGTCCTCGGCGAGCCGCTGCAGGAGTCTGAAGCCCAGTTCCGGCCGGGACTGCTCGCGCCCGCGGAACATGATCGTGACCTTGACCTTGTCCCCCGCCTTGAGGAAGCGCACGACGTGACCCTTCTTGGTCTCGTAGTCGTGCGGGTCGATCTTCGGCCGGAGCTTGATCTCCTTGATGATCGTGTGTGCCTGGTTGCGACGGGCCTCGCGCGCCTTCATGGCCGACTCGTACTTGAACTTGCCGTAGTCCATGAGCTTGCACACGGGCGGACGAGCGGTGGCGGCCACCTCGACCAGGTCGAGATCGGCCTCCTGGGCCAGCTTCAGCGCGTCATGAATGGACACGATGCCGACCTGCTCGCCGTTCGGGCCGACGAGGCGAACCTCGGGCACACGAATACGATCATTGATGCGGGGCTCGGTGCTGATGGGACCTCCAAGGGACTTCCGCTTGAGTGCTCGACCGTGTGGAAGAAACGACAAAAGACCCCACACGTCACGCATGCGGGGCCACTGAGTCCGAAAACTCTCAATGTGATCCTTGACCCGTCGGCCTCTCGGCCGATCAGGTGGGAGGAGGACCTCCGCTTGCGCGTCCAGCTGGTATGCCAGACCGATCGATTTACAACACTACCATGAACCGCGAACAGCTCCGGTTCATTCCCCGCGCCTGATCAGCTCGGCCTCCCCGGCGCGCCGCATCTCCTCCACCGGGGCGATCGTGCTGCCTGTCATGAGCTCCACCTGGCGCGCGGCCTGGTGCAGCAGCATCGAGAACCCGCCTATGACCTTACGCGCTCCCGAGACCAGCATCGTCGGCCACGGCGAGTAGACCACGTCGAACACCGCGCCGGCCCGGGTGGCCACGCCCGCGAAGGCGTCGGCCGCGCCGGAGGGCAGGGTGGAGATCAGCAGGTCCACCTCGGCGTCGAACTTGTCGAAGGTCTGGGTGCGCACGCTCAGGCCGAGCCGGTCGGCCACCGCCAGGGTCTCCCCGGCCCGGGCCGGGTCGCGGACCACCAGCACGGCCTCGTCCAGGCCGAGCTCGCGCAACGCGCCCAGGGCGGAGGCGGCCGTCGCGCCGCCGCCCAGGATGGTGGCGGAACGGGGGCGGGACACCCCGGCCTCGGCCAGGGCCCGCACGATGCCGTGAACGTCGGTGTTCTCGCCGTGCCGCGCGCCGTCCCTGAAGATCACCGTATTCGCCGCGCCGACCTGGACGGCCAGGCCGGAGACGGTGTCCAGGAGCGGGAACACCACCCGCTTGAGCGGCATGGTCAGCGACAGGCCCGCCCATTCCGGGCCGAGCCCGGCGACGAAGGGGGCCAGGCCGTCCTCGGCGCACTCGATCGCGTCGTAGCGCCACCCGGTCAGGCCCAGCGCCTCGTACGCCGTGCGATGCAGCACGGGCGAGAGCGAGTGCGTGACCGGGAAGCCGAGAACGGCGGCGCGCCTCATCATCATTGGTTGTTGCGGTTGAACTCGTCGCGGAGCTTCCAGAACTCATCCTCGCTGGCGGTGAACTTGGTGATGCCCTTGGCCGGGTCGGTGGTCACGAAGTAGATCCAGTCGCCCTTGGCCGGGTGCAGCGCGGCCTGGATGGCGTGGTCGCCCGGGTTGGAGATCGGGCCGGGCGGGAGGCCGTGGAACTTGTAGGTGTTGTACTTGGAGTTGCTCTGGGTCTCGGCGTTGGTGGCGGCGATGCCGTACTTGTTGAGGCCGTACATCAGGGTGCTGTCCATCTGGAGCAGCATCGGCGGCTTGAGCGCCAGGCGGTTGTAGATGACGCGGGCGACCTTGGGCATGTCGTCCTGGCTGCCGGACTCGGCCTGGACGATGCTGGCGATCGTCATGATGTCGTGCGGGCTGAAGCCGCGCTTGCCGGCCTCCGCCTCCAGGTCGTCCTTGGCGGCGGTCTCGTTGAAGCGGTCGACCATCCGGGTGAGGATCTGGCTCGCCGAGATGTTCGGGGGGAACTGGTAGGTGGCCGGGAAGGCGTAGCCCTCCAGCTTGCCCTTGGCGTACTCGGGCAGGCCGAGGTCGCCGCGGGCGGCCTCCTTGAACTCGTCCACGGACTTGCCGGTGGCGGTGGCCAGGGTGGTGAAGATCTTGCTGAGCCGGTTGCCCTCGGGGATGGTGACCTTCCTGAGCACCTGGTGCTCGGGATCCAGCAGGATGACCGCCGCCGCGGCCGACATCTGCTTGCGCATGACGTAGGAGCCCGGCTGGAGCGAGGCGCCCTTGCCCGCCGCGTCGACGGCGTTGACGAAGGCCCGCGCGCTGGCGACCACGCCCTGCTCCTCCAGCGTCTGCGCGACCTCGCCCGCCGACGCGCCCTCGGCGATCTCGATGGTCACCTCACCGGTGCCCTGACCGGTGTAATCCTTGGGGATCATGACCCCGCGGACCCAGTTGTAGGCCAGGTATCCGCCGCCGCCCAGGATGCCGACGATCACCACGACCGCGATGATCGAGGCGGCCGCGCCCTTGCGGCGGGTGCGGCGGCGGCGCTTGCGGCCGCGCGCCTGCTGGCGGCGGGAGGGAGCGCGGGACCGCCGCCGGGACGGCCCCTCGTCCTCGGCGCCGCCCAGCAGCGAGTCCATGTCGAGATCGTTCATAGTGCGCAGGCCAATCTCCCGGTCCGACCCGCTCCGCGTCAAGCGAGAGAGCAGAACCGAGGGGGGAGGCGGGTCGGATTGGTCGCTCGGCTCGGCCGCCCGCGACATCGGGGGAGGTCATGGGCGGTGAACCGGTGGCCTAGTCGGCCCCGAGGTATCTGTTCAGCTCTTCCCGATATTTCACGAACTCAGCTTCCTTGTCAGTGAATTTCGTGATTCTACGTCCTGGATCGGTGGTGACAAACCAGTACCAATCACCCTTGGCCGGATGCAGGGCGGCGTGCAACGCCTTCTCCCCCGAGCTTCCGATCGGCCCCGGCGGCAGACCCGTGTGCCGGTAGGTGTTGTACGGCGAGCTCACCTTGATGTCCTTCGCGGAGACTCGGAGGGAATGCCGGCCCTGGGCGTAGAGGACGGTCGAGTCCATCTCCAGTTTGGCGCCCTTGGCCAACCGGTTGTAGATCACTCTACTGATCTTCGGATAGTCCTCGTCCCGGCCTCCCTCGGCCTGGATGATGCTGGCCACGGTGAGCGCCTGCAGCGGGGTGAGCTTCCGCTTGGCGGCGTTCTCCTCCAGCCTGATCTGCTCGGCCATGTGCCGGTACTTGGCGACCATGGCGGTGAGCAGGCTCTGCGCGGTGGTATCGGTCTCGATCTCGTACGTGGCGGGGAACAGGAAGCCCTCGACCTGCCCCTTGGCGTACTGCGGGAGGCCGAGGCCCAGCGGCTGGGCGACGGCGCGCTGGAAATGCGCCAGCGGGATGCCGGAGCCGGTGGCGAGCCTGGCCAAAGCCTCGTTGACCCGCATGCCCTCCGGCACGGCGACCTTCTTGATCAGCCGGGCCTTGCCGCTGACCAGCTGGTCCAGGGCGGCGCCGGCGGCCATGCCCCGGTTGAGCCGGTAGCGGCCCGGCCGCAGGCTGTTCTCCTTGTCGCGCTGCCGGACCACCCGGACGAAGGACCGGGCGGTCGCGACCACGCCGGCCTCCGAGAGGGTCTCGGCGATCTGCCCGGCGGTCTGGCCCGGCTTGATCTCCACGGTCACCGCGCCGGTGCCGGTGCCCTCGAAGTCGTCGGGCGCCAGCAGCGGGCCGAGCACCAGGCGCGCCCCGACGATCCCGGCGACGGCGACCGCCGCCGTGCCGGTGACGACGATCACCTTGGTCCGGTTGCCGCGCTTTTTCGGTGGCTTGCCGTCGTCGCGGGAGAGCAGGAACGGGCTGTCGTCCCCGTCCAGCGGGGTCACCGCTCGGTCCCGCTGCGCGTTTCTCCACCGGGGGGCGGGTCGAGAGGGTGGCCGGGTGGTCTTCCTGTGCTGCGTTCGGTGTCCAGGGCGGCCTGGAGCAGTACCACCGCCGCCGCCTGGTCGATGATGTCGCGCTGGTTCCTGGCCTTGACGCCGCTGGAGCGCAGGCCCTGGGTCGCGGTGACCGTGGTCAGGCGCTCGTCGTACAGCCGGACCTCGATCGGCGCCAGCCGTACGGACAGGCGGGCGGCGAAGTCCCGCGCGGCCGAGGCGGCGTGCGACTCCCGGCCCGACAGCGTGGTGGGCAGGCCCACCACGACCTCGATCGCCTCATGCTCGGCCGCGAGCGCCGCGAGCCGGTCCAGATCGCCCTTGCCGCGCCGGACCGTCTCGACCGGGGTGGCCAGCAGGCCGGAGGGGTCGCTGCGGGCGACCCCGATCCGGACCGAGCCGACGTCCACCCCGAGCCGGACGCCACGTCTCACGGCACGCTCACGCGATCGCCGCGGAGATCGCCGACTCGACGGCGCGCAGCGCGTCGCCGATCGCCTCCGGCCGGGCTCCGCCACCCTGCGCGACATCGTCCTTGCCGCCACCGCCACCCCCAAGCGCCTTGGCGGCGACGCCGACCAACTGGCCCGCCTTGAGCCCGCGTCCGCGCCCCGCCTCGTTGACAGCGGCGACGACGACCGGCCGATCGGAGGGAACTCCGGCCACGACAACCACCGCGGCGCGTTCAGCCGGGAACCGGCCGCGCACGTCCAGGGCGAGTTTACGCAGGTCATCGGGGGTAGTTCCAGCAGGCGCGCGATGCGCCACGACAGCCACGCCGTTCAGGTCGGCGGCGCCGGCGGCCAGCTCGCCCGCGACCGCGAGGACCTGGGCGGAACGCAGCCGCTCCAGCTCCTTCTCCGCCGCGCGCAGCCGGGTGAGGATGCCGTCGATGCGCTCGGGCAGCTCCTCGCGGCGCGCCTTCAGCTGCTCGCTGAGCTGGGCGACCAGCACGCTCTCCCGGGCCAGGAAGCGGAACGCGTCCAGGCCGACCAGGGCCTCCACCCGGCGCACGCCCGCGCCGATGGACGCCTCGCCGAGCACCTTGACCAGGCCGAGCTGGCCCGAGCTGGCCACGTGGGTGCCGCCGCAGAGCTCGCGGGAGTAGTCGCCGACCTCGACGATGCGGACGGTGTCGCCGTACTTCTCGCCGAACAGGGCGAGCGCGCCCATGGCGCGGGCCTCCGCCTGGGTGGTGTGGAAGGCGTTGACCTTGAGGTCGTTGATCAGGATCGCGTTGACCTCGTCCTCCACGTCGCGGAGCACGCTGGGGGGCACCGCCCCGGCCGCGGTGAAGTCGAAGCGGAAGCGGCCAGGCGAGTTCTCCGAACCGGCCTGCGCGGCGGTCTCGCCGAGCGCGTTGCGGAAGCCGCGGTGCACCAGGTGGGTGGCGGTGTGGCTGCGCGAGATGGCCCGGCGGCGGTCGACGTCGATCTCCGCCATGGCCTGGTCGCCGACCCGGATCTCGCCGGTCCTGACCTTGCCGCGGTGCACGATGACGCCCGCCAGCGGGGTCTGCGTGTCCACCACGTCGACCTGGGCGCCGTCGGTCCTGATCACGCCCTGGTCGGCGAGCTGGCCGCCGCCCTCGGCGTAGAACGGGGTGCGGGTGAGCACGATCTCGACCGTGCTACCCGCCCCGGCGGCGGGGACGGAGACGCCGTCCAGCAGGATGCCGGCGATCTCGGATTCGGCGCTGACGTGGTCGTAGCCGAGGAAGTCGACCTTGCCGGTCTTCTCCAGCAGCTGCCCGAAGACGGAGATGTCGGCGTTGCCGGTCTTCTTGGCCTTCGCGTCGGCCTTGGCCGCGTCCTTCTGCTCCTTCATGAGCCGCCGGAAACCCTCCTCATCGACCTTCAGGCCGCGCTCGGAGGCCATCTCCAAGGTGAGGTCGATCGGGAAGCCGTAGGTGTCGTGCAGCTGGAAGGCCTTCGCGCCAGAGAAGGTGGCCGAGCCCTTGCGCTTGGTCTCCTCCACCGCCACGTCGAAGATCGCGGTGCCGGTGCGCAGGGTGCCCAGGAAGGACGCCTCCTCGGCGTCGATGACGCCGTGGATCTGCGGCGCGTCGGCCTTGAGCTCGGGATACTGCTCGCCCATGACATCGATGGCGACGCCGGTGAGCTCGTGCATGTAGCGATCCTCGCCGGAGCCGAGCAGGCGCAGGTTGCGGATCGAGCGGCGCAGGATGCGGCGCAGCACGTAGCCGCGGCCCTCGTTGCTGGGCAGCACGCCGTCGGCGACCAGCATGGTGCCGGTGCGCACGTGGTCGGCGACGACCCGCAGGCTGATGTCGGCGCGCGGGTCGCGGCCGTAGCTGGTCTTGGTGAGCTGGGCGGCCCGATCGAGGATCTTGTAGGTGGTGTCGATCTCGTAGATGTTGTCGACGCCCTGCAGGATCGCCGCCATGCGCTCCAGGCCCATGCCGGTGTCGATGTTCTTGCTGGGCAGCTCGCCGAGGATCGGGAAGTCCTCCTTGGCGCCGCCCGCGCCGCGCTCGAACTGCATGAAGACGTTGTTCCACACCTCGAGGTAGCGGTTCTCGTCGGCGATCGGGCCGCCGTCCACCCCGTAGTCCGGGCCGCGGTCGAAGTAGATCTCCGAGCAGGGGCCGCACGGGCCCGGCACGCCCATGGACCAGAAGTTGTCGATGATGCCGCGACGCTGGATGCGCTCCTTCGGCACGCCGACCTTCTTGTGCCAGATGTCGGCGGCCTCGTCGTCGTCCAGGTAGACGGTCACCCAGAGCTTGTCCTCGGCGAAGCCGAAGCCGCCCTCGGACTGGGGCTTGGTGAGCAGCTCCCACGCGAACGGGATCGCGTCGTCCTTGAAGTAGTCGCCGAAGGAGAAGTTGCCGAGCATCTGGAAGAAGGTGGCGTGCCGGGTGGTCTTGCCGACCTCGTCGATGTCCGGGGTGCGCACGCACTTCTGGGCGCTGGCCAGCCGCTTGGCCGGCGGGGTGCGCTGTCCCAGGAAGTAGGGCTTGAACGGCACCATGCCCGCAGGGACCAGCAGCAGGGTCGGATCCTCGGCTATCAGGCTGGCCGAGGGCACGACGGTGTGCCCGCGCTCTTCGAAGAAGCGCAGGAAGCGGCGGGCGATCTCTGCCGACTCCATATCAGCGGCCATCCCTTACGTTCGGTGGTAGTTGTTGTGTCGTACTTACACTGTCCAGCCCGTAGCGGGCGCGCAACTCGGTTTCCCGGCTCCACGCCTGGTCGCGGACGTCGGCGGCGAAGCCCCTGAGCTGGTCGGCGGCCCGCCGGGCGACGTGGTCGGGCTTGAGCGCGCGCAGCCTGCGCTGCACCCAGGTGGCCAGATACGCGCCCAGCGCCATGTAGAACAACCGGCGGATCACGATTTCCTCCCGCCGATCATGCGCGGGCGGCGGCGGGTCAGCGCGGCCTTGACGCCGTGCGCGATCGAGGAGATCTTGACGATCGGCCCGGCCACGATCGAGGAGGCGACGCCGGTGAGCTTGGCCATGTCGCCGCTGGCGTGCTTCATGTTCTCGGCGATCGCCTCGACGGCCACCAGCTGCCGGTTGGTCTCGTTGATCGTGAAGCTGACGTCTTCCAGCAGCGGCCCGACGCGCTCCCCCAGCTCGGAGACCATCTTGGTGGTCTCGACGAGCAGGCGGGCCAGCTTGACCAGGACGAACGCCAGGAAGCAGACGAGGATCGCCCAGAACAGGGCGACGATCAGGCCCGCGACCTCTCCCGCGGTGAGCATGCGGCCTCCTAGATGATCCTGGCTGGAATGGCAAGACCCTATCGCGCTCTGCCCGTGAACCGGGTGGTCACGCCCCGCGCAGGCCGTGATTACGTTCCACGCAGGAAGGCTCGGATTTTGGCCCAGCGCTCGGCCACCGGGGCTTCCGCGCCGTGGGTGGTGGGCTCGTAGTAGCGCCGGTCGCGGAGCTCTTCCGGCGCGTAGTCCTGCTTGACCAGGCCGTGGTCGAAGTCGTGCGGGTACTTGTAGCCGTCGCCGTGGCCGAGCTTCTTGGCCCCGCCATAGTGGGCGTCCCGCAGGTGGCCGGGGACATGCCCGATCGCGCCGCGCCGCACGTCGTCGGAGGCCGCGCCGATGGCCTTGACGACCGCGTTGGACTTGGGGGCCAGGGCGCAGTGAATGACGGCGTGGGCGAGGTTGATCTTACCTTCGGGCAGGCCGATGAACTCGACCGCCTGGGCGGCGGCGACCGCGACCTGCAGGCAGGTGGGGTCGGCCAGGCCGACGTCCTCGGAGGCGAAGATGACGATGCGGCGGGCGATGAAGCGCGGATCCTCCCCGGCCTCGACCATCCTGGCCAGGTAGTGCACGGCGGCGTCGGCGTCGGAGCCGCGCATGCTCTTGATGAACGCGCTGATCACGTCGTAGTGCTGGTCGCCCTGCCGGTCGTAGCGGACCGCGGCCTTGTCCACGGCCTTCTCGACCACCTCGACGGTGATGTCGTCGGCCAGCAGGGCGGCGGCTTCCAGGTAAGTGAGCGAGCGCCGGGCGTCGCCGCCCGCCAGCCGTACCAGCTGGGCCAGGGCGTCGGGGTGCAGGGTGGCGCGCCCGGCCAGGCCGCGCGGGTCGGTGAGGGCGCGGCCGACGACCTCGGCCACGTCCTCGTCGCCGAGCGACTCCAGGGTGAGCAGCAGCGAGCGGGACAGCAGCGGGGAGATCACCGAGAAGAACGGGTTCTCGGTGGTCGCGCCGATGAAGGTGACCCAGCGGTTCTCCACGGCCGGGAGCAGCGCGTCCTGCTGGGCCTTGTTGAAGCGGTGCACCTCGTCCACGAACAGCACGGTCTGGCGGCCGGTCATGCCCAGCTCGGTCCGGGCCGCGTCGATGGCGGCCCGGACGTCCTTGACCCCGGCGGAGACCGCGGAGACCTCCACGAACCGGCGTTTGGTCACGTTGGAGACGACGTAGGCGAGGGTGGTCTTGCCGGTGCCGGGCGGCCCCCACAAGAACAGCGACATCGGCGCCTCGCTCTCGACCAGGCGCCGCAGCGGCGTGCCGGAGCCGAGCAGGTGCCGCTGGCCGATCACCTCGTCCAGGGTGCGCGGCCGCATCCGGACGGCGAGCGGCTCGGGAGTGGCGTCCCTCGCCGCCGCGTCGAACAAGCTCTCCACATGGGGAGCCTAGCTCAGCCTCCCCACACCGCGGTCGCGCCGGAGTGCCCGGCCCGGAACACGTAGTAGCCGACCACGGCCGCCGCGACCACGGTCAGCGCGCCCACGATCATCGCGGACTGGCGGGTGGACCGGTTGGCCGCGTAGACCAGCACCAGCGCCAGCACGCCCAGGGCGATGGAGGCGATCAGCAGCGGGTTGGCGAAGGACTCGTGGGTGGCCACCGGCTCGGGGGTCTGGTCCTGGAAGAGCCGGGTCTTGAACGCCTCGCCGCTCTCCTTGGCCACGAAGACGGTGACGGGGGCGGCCACGGCGAGCAGGGCGACCGCCCAGTCCAGCCGGGGGCGGAAGCGCGGGATCAGGGCGTACGCGGCGGACAGGACCGCCAGCAGCGGGGAGAAGACCACCGCCGCGTGGGTGACCAGCGGGTGCAGCGGAAGACCGAGGATTTCGTCGAACATGGGGGCGCTCCTTGGAATGTCTCCCCTTGATACGGATGTGATCCGGAACAGGTTCTCAGAAAGATCGGAAAGTCCGGATAAGTGATCCTCCTCTCGGCGGATGTGGCATTCTCCAGGCGACGCCAGACTCGTGACCATGTTCGCTGCCCTCGGTCGCCTCTGCTTCCGCCGTCGCCGCCTGGTCCTCCTGCTGTGGACCGGGCTGCTCCTGGCGGGCTTCGGGTTCGGCAGCCAGGTCTTCGACCGCCTCGAACCCCAGCGAGCCTCCCCGGTCTTCGAATCAGTGCGGGGCGCCAATCTGATCGACGAGCACTCCCCCACCGGCGGCCGGGTGACCGGCCTGCTGGACGGCCCGCCGGTGGAAGCCGTCCGCGGCCAGGCCACCGCCGCCGTGGCCGACCTCAAGCTCATCCCAGGCGTGCACCAGGTCCGTTCCGCGTGGGACACCGAGCGGCTGACCTCGACCGACGGCAACGCCGGGCTGATCATCGTGGACCTGATCAACGATCTGTCCTCCGAGCAGACCACGCAGACCGTGGATCGCGTCGCCGAACGGCTGCACGCCATCTCCGCGCCCGGCCTGCGGGTGCTGGCGGGCGGCGGGTCGCTGGTGAACCGGGAGGTGAACCAGCAGGTCGCCCAGGACACCACGCGCGGCGAGCTGATCGCCATCCCGGCCGCGCTGGTGGTCATGGTGCTGGTCTTCGGCGGATTCCTGGCCGCGGGCGTGCCGGTGCTCGGCGCGCTCTGCTCGATCGCGGGGGCCTTGCTCACCCTGTACGGATTCTCCGCCCTCGGCGACCTCGACCCGAACATCGTCCCGGTGACCACGGTCCTCAGCCTGGGACTCTCGCTGGACTACGCGCTGCTGTACGTCAGCCGTTACAAGGAGGAGCGCGCGAACCACGAGATCGCGGGGGCGATAGAACGCGCGGCGGCGACCGCCGGACGGGCGATCGGCTACTCGGCGGTCATCGTCGGAGTGTCGCTGGCCGGGCTCTTCGTGTTCCAGTCGCCCTTCTACCACGCGATCGGCGCGGCGGGGGTGAGCGTGGTCGCGGTGGCCGTGCTGGCCTCGCTGACGCTGACTCCGGCGCTGCTCGGCGTGCTCGGCGGCCGGATCAGGCCGCAGCGCACGGAGCCCGACGAGGGACGGTTCGCCCGGCTGGCCCGATGGGTGCAGCGGTGGCCGTTCCTGACCACGGGGGTGGTCGGGCTGGCGCTGGTGGTGTCGGTGCTGCCGTTCCTGGGCGTGCGATTCGGCAACGGGGGTGCGGAGCTGCTGCCCAAGAGCTTCGAGAGCCGCCAGGTGGCCGATCTGATGGCGGAGCGCTTCCCCGAGCAGGGTGGGGCGCCGATCCAGCTGGTGGCGCGCTCGTCCCGGGCCGAGTTGCAGGGTTACCTGGACACGCTGCACGGATACCCGTACGTGTCGGGGATCACGCCCGCCCGGCAGCTGGCGCCCGGGGTGGCGGCGGCCGAGGTGTACACGGTCGGGACCGGGCGGGACGACCTGGCCGAGGACGCGGTGACCTGGCTGCGGGCCCACCGCCCCGCCTTCACCGCGTACGTGACCGGGAGCGCGGCCGGGCTGATGGACTTCAGGGGCGAGATGGCCGAGCGGCTGCCGTGGGCGATCCTGGTGGTGGCGCTCGGCACGTTCGTGATGCTGTTCCTGCTCACCGGTTCCGTGCTGGTGCCGATCAAGGCGTTGATCATGAACACGCTGTCGCTCAGCGCCGCCTTCGGCGCGATTGTCCTGATATTTCAGGATGGGTATTTGGCGGACCTGCTCGGGTTCACGCCCGCGGGGAGGCTGGAGACCTGGGTCCCCGTGCTGGTGTTCATGTTCGCCTTCGGGCTCTCCATGGACTACGAGGTGTTCCTGCTGGCCCGGATCAAGGAGTTCCACGACGCCGGGCTGCCCAACGACCGGGCCGTCGTGGTCGGGCTGCAGCGCTCCGGCAAGATCATCACCTCGGCGGCGCTGGTCATGGTGGTGGTGTTCGGCGGCTTCGCGGCCGGGCGGATGCTGGGCATCAAGGAGCTGGGCCTGGCGCTGTCCATCGCCATCGCGGTGGACGCCACGCTGGTCCGCTGCCTGCTGGTGCCCGCCACGATGACGCTGCTGGGCCGCTGGAACTGGTGGGCCCCGGGGCCGCTGCGCCGCCTGCACGACCGGTTCGGGCTCCGGGAGGGGAAGTCAGAAAAGGATCCGGTGCCGGTCGGCTAGCGGCCGCGGAACGGGCGGGTCGCCGGGTCGGGCGGCCCGCCCGCCGGGCGTTCCGCCAGGGCCTCCAGGGCGAGCCGTACCGCGGTGTCGAGCTGGGGGTCGGTGCCGCGGGCCCAGTCGGCGGGGGTGATGAGCACCTCCACGTCGGGGGTCGCGCCGCGGTTCTCCAGCTCCCAGCCGTACCGCTCGATCCAGTAGCCGTAGCCGGGGACGGTGATCGCCGAGCCGTCGCCGAGCAGGTGCCAGCCGTCGATGCCGATCACGCCGCCCCAGGTGCGGGCGCCGACCACCGGGCCGAGGCCGAGCGACTGCACGGCGGCGGTGATGACGTCGCCGTCCGAGCAGGTCTCCTCGTCGCACAGCACGACCACGGGGCCGCGCGGCGCGTCCCTGGGGTAGCTCTCCGGCTCGTAGCGGCGGGAGATGTTCCAGCCGACGATCCGCCTGGACAGCTTCTCCACGACCAGCTCGGAGGTGTGGCCGCCGCGGTTGCCGCGCACGTCCACGATCACGCCCGCCATGGTGAGCTCGCGGGACAGGTCGCGGTGCAGCTGGGCCCAGCCGGACGGGCCCATGTCGGGCACGTGCAGGTAGCCCAGCCTGCCCTCGGAGAGTTCCCGGACGCGGGCGCGGCGGTCGCCCACCCAGGCGTGGTAGCGCAGGTAGACGTCGTCGATGACCGGGACGACCGCGATTCTGGTGATCTTGTCGCCGGATTCGACGGTGAGCTCGATCGCGCGGCCCGCGGTGTCCACCAGGAGTTCGGCGGGGCCCTTGCGGGGGTCGATCGGGTGGCCGTCGATGGCCAGCAGGGCGTCGCCCGGCCGTACGCCGGTGCCCTGCAGGGGGGAGCGGGCGTGCGGGTCGGACAGCTCGGCGGGGTAGATGCGGCGAATCCGCCACAGGCCGTCGGTGTCGGGGGCGAGGTCGGCGCCGAGCATGCCGACATACCGGCCGGAGCCCCAGGCCCGGCCGTACACGTAGGCGTGCGAGGCGCCCAGCTCGCCGACGGCCTCGGCCAGCAGGTCGGCGAAGTCGTCGCCGCCCGCGATCCGGTCCAGCCACGGGCGGTACCGCGTCAGCACGCCCGGCCAGTCCACGCCGGCCATGTCGGCGACCCAGAAGTGGTCGCGGACGATCCGCCCGGCCTCCGCGTACGACTGCCGCCACCGCCGCACCGGATCCACCTCGACCCGGATCCTGGACAGGTCCACGGTGACACCGTCGCCGTTCTTGCCGGTGGCGGAGATGACCCGCACCTCGTGGCCGTCCAGCACCACGATCTTGGCGCCGTCGCCGCTGACCGAGAACCGGCCGATCCCCTCGGCCAGCTCCTCGCACTTGCGCTTGTCCAGGTCGAAGCGCTCCAGGGTGGGGCTCTCCCCGGGCTGCCAGCGAAGCCAGGCCAGGCCGCCCTTGACCGCGCGCAGGCCGTAGTAGCGGGCCTCCGGCACCGGCAGCGCCACGATCCGGCCCTCCAGGCCCTCGATGTCCATCTCGACCGGGGAGTCGCCGTTGGGACTCTCCACCGGGCGGCCGAGGACCGACGGCGCGAACGGGGACAGCGTGCCCGCCGACAGGGGCAGCAGGTAGGGGCGGGAGCCGAGCGGGAACGCCAGGTCGAAGCTGTGCGCGTCGTAGATGGCGTCGAAGCCGCGCCGGGACAGGAAGGCGAGATGGCGGCCGTCGAGGGTGAACGCGGGCCAGGTGTCGGTGAACCTGCCGTCGGTCACCTCCACGACCGCGATCTCCTGGCCCTCCTCCGGGAGGCGGGCCATCCTGATCGCGCTGGAGAAGCCGCTCACCGGGTGGCACCAGACCAGCCACTCGCTGCGCGGGTCGAAGCCCATGCCGGTGATCCGGCCGTTGGCGGTGCGGGTGAGCTCGGTGATGGTGCCCGTCTCCACCCGGATCAGCAGGAGCCGGCCGTCGTGGCAGGACACGGCGATCATCGAGCCGTCCGGGGAGGCTTCCAGGCCGACCACCCGGCCGAGCTCCCCGGCGGCGATGGTCCGGACCGTGCCGCCGGGTTCGGCCAGCTCGATGCCGTCCTCCCCGGCCGCGTCGGTCACCCAGGCGGCCGGGCCGTTGATCCGCTTGCCGAGCTTCTTCTTCTCGTCCGGCTCCTCCCCGTTCTCCTTGGCCTCTTCCTCGTCCTTTTTCTCGTCGTCCTTGGACTCGGGCGGTTCATGGCCGCCGAGCACGATCGGCAGGCGGGCGCGCACGCCCGGCCGGGACGACAGCGCGCGGGCGGGCCCGTCCTCGTGGGTCAGCCAGTGCACCGTTCCGGCCACTTCGACCACGCTCGCCCGCCCGGTCGCGTCACAGGCCAGATTCCGGACATGCGGATACGCCGGGTACGGCTGCCGCCCCCGCCCCGCGCCCCCCAGCGTCACCTCCAGCCGTTCCGGTTCCGCGTCCAGGCTGGGCAGCAGCCACAGCTCGCCGGCCCTGGCGTACACGATCCGCTCCCCGTCGGTGGCCGCCTGGCGGGCGTAGAAATCGTGGTGGTCGGTGTGCTTGACCAGGTCGGAGCCGTCCAGCGCGCACGAGTAGAGGTTCCCCACCCCCTCGTGGTCGGACAGGAACACGATCCGCTCCCCGACCAGCATCGGCGCGGCCAGCTGCCCCTCCACGGCGAGCGGCACCCGGGTCCCGTCCAGCCACAGCCGCCCGGTCCCGCCGCCCCGGTACCGCTTCCAGTGCGCCGGGTCGTGGCTGGCGGAGCCGGTGAGCAGCAGCGTCCGCCCGCCGGCCAGCTGCAGATCCGAGACCGGACCGTACGGCAGCCGCGTGCCGGACCCGCCCGCCACCGGCACCGTGTACGCCATGGTCCAGAAGTGGAACGGCTGGTCGTGCGCCGCCGTGGCCACCACCGTCTGCGGATCGGCCCAGCCGCGCACCCGGGTGCGGTAGTTGGCCCAGTGGGTCGCCCGCGTCGCGGGCCCGCCCTCGACCGGCGCGACGTGCACCTCCGGATCGGTGTCGCGCCAGCTCGTCCAGGCCACCCGGGCGCCGTCCGGCGAGATCCTCGGATGGCTCGCCCGGACCCGGTCGATGGTCAGCCGCCAGGCCCTGCCACCGCCCAGCGGAGCGATCCAGACATCATCCTCGGCGACAAAAGCCAGAAGGTCGCGGTGAATGTGGGGAAAGCGGAGGTATGACCCACTCGACACCCACACAATGCTAATCGCGCCCCCGGCAATGGCATAGCTCGTGCCGCGTGGGGCCCCTGGTGCGGCTGAGACTCCTGCTTACGCGAAGCGAACGAAATCGCGGCTAGAGTTGCGCATCGAACTGGTCATATATCGAAAAACGGAAGGTATAGCGGTGTCCGACACCATTCGGCAGAAGCAGCTGGCCCTGCGTAACCGCGGGGCCAAGCGCGGCACCATCCTCGGCGTCGGGCTGGTCATCGCGCTCGCGGCCCTCACCGCCTGCAGCGGCTCCGACGCGGGGACAGCCGCCCAGACGACGGCTCCAGCCGAGTCCGGCGCTCCCTCGTCGCTGCCTCCCTCGGCGGTTCCCTCCGCGGTCCCGTCGGAGCTCCCGGAACAGAGCGCCGCCCCCACGGTCGACCCGGCCAAGGTGACCTGCGAGTACCGCAAGGACGACTCCGGCAGCCCGGCCAAGTTCGTCGGCTTCCCGCCCAAGAAGCCGACCAAGGCCGCGTTGAAGGCCAAGACCATGACGGTGCGCACCAACCACGGTGACATCGTGATCGAGCTGACGCCGTACACGCCGTGCACGGTGAACTCGTTCGCGTTCCTGGCGAGCAAGAAGTATTTCGACAACACGGTCTGCCACCGGCTGGTCACCGCCGAGACCAACGGGCTCGACCTGCTCCAGTGCGGCGACCCGCAGGCCAAGGGCGACGGGGAGAACGCGACCGACGGCACCGGCGGGCCCGGCTACCTGTTCCCGGATGAGAACCTCGGCCCGCAGTACGTGCGCGGCGTGGTCTTCATGGCGCAGGGCGGGGACGCGGCCAACTCCAACGGCAGCCAGTTCGCGATCTCCTTCAGCAACGAGAACGCCCAGCTGCCCGCCGCGTACACGCCGTTCGGCGTGGTGGTGAAGGGCATGGACATCGTCGACAAGATCGTCGCGGGTGGCGTCAACACCGCGCCCGACGGCATCGACATCACCAGCGACGAGGGCGGCTCGAACGCGCCGAAGATCCCCGTCAAGATCAAGACGGTCGTGGTGCGCTAGTTCCCTCCGGGTGGCGGGTCCGCCGGACACGCCACCCGAATTGGGGGATCATGATGGCTTCCATCTGACCCCTAGCGTAGGAGCGGCAAGTGCCGGAGAAACTGCCGTTTGAGTTCGTCCTGACGCCCGAGTTCGCCGCCGACCCGTACGCCGCCTATGGCGCCATCAGGGCCCGCGGGCCGGTCCACCCGATCGACTTCCCCCCGGGCTTCCAGGCGTTCGTGGTCATCGACCAGGAGCTCGGCCGGGCGGCCCTCGCCGACCCGCGGCTGTCCAAGGACATCACCGTCTACGGCGAGTACTTCCGGAAGGTCGCCGTCGACGACGACATCCTGCTCGACTCCAACATGTTGTCGGTCGACCCGCCGGACCACACCCGGCTGCGCCGGCTGGTGTCCAAGGCCTTCACGCCCCGCCGGGTGGAGGCGCTCCGGCCCAGGATCCAGGAGATCACCGACGAGCTGATCGCGGCCATGGAGCCGAACGGCCGGGCCGAGCTGCTGGACGAGTTCGCCTTCCCGCTGCCGATCATCGTCATCTGCGAGCTGCTGGGGGTCCGCCCCGAGGACCGCCACCTGTTCCGCGAATGGTCGGGCCTGCTGATCAACCCGCGGTTCGAGGAGGAGCAGCAGCAGGCCCGCGCGGCGGCCGCGCGGGACACCCGGGCCTACTTCACCGAGCTGATCGAGGCCAGGCGGGCGGAGCCGCGCGACGACTTGATCAGCGCGCTGCTGGCGATCCAGGACGAGGGCGGCCTGACCGACAAGGAGATGATCTCCACCCTGACGCTGCTGCTGATCGCCGGGCACGAGACCACGGTGAACCTGATCGGCAACGGCATGCTGGCCCTGCTGCGCAACCCCGGCCAGCTCAAGCTGCTGCGCGACGATCCCGGCCTGCTGCCGTCGGCGATCGAGGAGTTCCTGCGCTACGACGGCCCGGTCGAGCGGTCCACCCCCCGCTTCTCCACCGAGGACCTGGAGCTCGGCGGGGTGGCCATCCCGCGCGGCAGCATGGTGCACATCTCGCTGGGCGCCGCCGGCCACGACCCCGCCGCGGTCGCCGACCCGTCCCGGCTGGACATCACCAGGACCGAGAACCGGCACCTGGCCTTCGGGCACGGCATCCACTTCTGCCTGGGCGCGCCGCTGGCCCGGCTGGAGGGCCAGATCGCCATCGGGACGCTGCTGGAGCGGCTGCCCGGGATCGAGCTCGGGGTAGCCCCCGAGGAGATCCAATACAAGATCACCGGTGCGGTGGTGCGCGGCCTGACCGCGCTGCCGATCCGGTTCTGACATTTCGTGTCTGGTACGGTTCGCACCAATGGTGCCGCGAGCCGTACCATGCACGGAAATGTCGTGAAACGCGGGCCCCACGCGTGTCACGAGACCCTCCAGACTCGCCACCGGCAGGGGGCGGAGCGACGCCGGAAGGCGAGGACGTGACCGACCACGAGCAGGCCCCGTCATGGGTGATCAACCCGCATGTGCCCAGCGTGGCGCGCATGTACGACTACTACCTCGGGGGCAAGGACAACTTCGCCGCCGACCGCGAGGCCGCGGAACACGTGCTCTCGATCATGCCGTACGTGCGGGACTTCACCCGTGACAACCGCGCCTTCCTGTCCCGCTCGGTCCGGCTCATCGCCAACGCGGGGGTGCGCCAGTTCCTGGACATCGGCTCGGGCCTGCCCACCCGGGAGAACGTGCACCAGGTCGCCCAGCAGACCGCCCCCGACTCCCGCGTCGTCTATGTGGACAACGACCCGATCGTGCTGGCCCACGGCCGCGCCCTGCTGGCCGAGAACCCGCTGACCACGGTCGTCCAGGCCGACCTGCGCGAGCCGAAGGCCATCCTGGACCACCCGGAGGTGACCGCCAGGATCGACTTCGGCCAGCCGGTGGCCTTACTCCTGCTGGCTGTGCTGCACTTCGTGGCCGACGACGAGGAGGCCGCCTCGATCGTGGCCCGGCTTCGGGAGCGGCTGGCACCTGGCAGCTACCTGGTGATCTCGCACGGGCACGCGGGGCGGGTCAGCAAGGAGGAAGAGATCTCGGTGACCAGCACCTACAAGGCCACCAAGACGGGCAACCTGACGCCCAGAACATCGGACCAGATCCTTACCTACTTCGACGGCCTGGAGCTGCTGGAACCCGGCCTGGTGCCGGTGGAGGCGTGGCGGCCGGAGTACGACGTCACCCCCGACTGGAGCAAGGCCGGCTTCCTCGGCGGCGTCGGCTACCTGCCCTGAACGCCACAGAACCGCCCCTAAAGCCCTGAACAGCCATCTCTGGGGCCATTACCTTGCCCGACACCGCCTGGAGCCCCAGGACGACCCTGGCGGCCGCGCGCGGACTCCTTTACAAAGCAAAGCCCCGGCGACACGCGGTCGCCGGGGCTTTGCGGGTGGATCAGACCAGTTCCTGGGCGCGTGGCTTGGCGTCCACGCCCGCCTCCTTGCGCTGCTCGCCCGTGATCGGGGTGGGCGCCCCGGTCAGCGGGTCGAAGCCGGAGGCCGTCTTCGGGAAGGCGATGACGTCGCGGATCGAGTCGCCGCCCGCCAGCAGCATGCAGATCCGGTCCCAGCCGTAGGCGATGCCGCCGTGCGGGGGCGGGCCGTACTTGAAGGCTTCGAGCAGGAAGCCGAACTTGTTCTCGGCCTCCTCCTTGGAGATGCCGAGCACGCCGAACACGCGCTCCTGCATCTCGGCGCGGTGGATCCGGATCGAGCCGCCGCCGATCTCCATGCCGTTGCAGACCATGTCGTACGCGTAGGCCAGCGCCTCGCCCGGATGGTCCTGGAAGTCGTCGGCCCACTCCGGCTTGGGGCCGGTGAACGGGTGGTGCACGGCGGTCCAGCCGCCCTCGCCGTCCTCCTCGAACATGGGGGCGTCCACCACCCAGAGGAACGACCACTGGGACTCGTCGATCAGCCCGCAGCGGCGGCCGATCTCCAGGCGGGCCGCGCCCAGCAGGTCGCGGGCCGCGCGCGCCGGGCCCGCCGCGAAGAAGATCGCGTCGCCGACCTGGGCGCCGGTGGCGGCGGCCAGGCCGGAGATCTCCTCCTCCGACAGGTTCTTGGCGACCGGGCCGCCGAAGCCGTCCGGCTGGACCAGCACGTAGGCCAGGCCGCGCGCGCCGCGCGACTTGGCCCAGTCCTGCCAGCCGTCCAGCTCCTTGCGGGTCTGCGCGGCACCGCCGGGCATCACGACGGCGCCGACGTGCTCGGCCTGGAAGACCCGGAAGGTGGTCTTGGCGAAGTATTCGGTGAGGTCGGTGAGCTCGCAGCCGAAGCGCAGGTCGGGCTTGTCGGAGCCGTACCTGGCCATGGCCTCGGCGTAGGTGAGGCGGGGCAGCGGGCGCGGCATGGTGTAGCCGACCGTGTCCTGCCAGACCCTGGCCATGATGGCCTCGCCGAGCTCCATCACGTCGTCCTGGTCGACGAAGGACATCTCGATGTCGATCTGGGTGAACTCGGGCTGCCGGTCGGCGCGCAGGTCCTCGTCGCGGAAACACTTGGTGAGCTGGTAGTAGCGCTCCAGGCCGGCCACCATGAGCAGCTGCTTGAACAGCTGCGGCGACTGGGGCAGCGCATACCAGCTGCCGGGCTGCAGCCGCACCGGGACCAGGAAGTCGCGCGCGCCCTCGGGCGTGGAGCGGGTCAGGTTGGGCGTCTCCACGTAGACGAAGTCACGCTCCCGCATGACCTCGTGCACCAGGTAGGTGGCCTTGGAGCGGGTGCGGAGCGCGTCGCCGACCTGCTGGCGGCGGATGTCCAGGTAGCGGTAGCGCAGCCGGGCCTCCTCCGAGACGCCGGCGTTGCCCTCGATCGGGAACGGCAGCGGCGCGGCCTCGCTCAGCACCTCGACCTGGGAGGCGACCACCTCGATCTCGCCGGTCGGCAGGTCGGGGTTCTCGTTGCCCTCCGGCCTGACCCGCACCTCGCCGACGACCTTCACGCAGTATTCGGAGCGCAGCCCGTGCGCGTCGTCCTCCTCGCGGAAGACGACCTGGGCCGAACCTGAGGCGTCGCGCAGGTCGATGAACACCACGCCACCGTGGTCACGACGGCGCGCTACCCAGCCCGCCAGCGTCACCTGCCGGCCGGCATGCTCGCGACGAAGCGTTCCTGCTTCGTGGGTGCGGATCACGAGAGTTTCCCTTTCAGGGTGTCGGCGACCTCGGCGAACGGCACCGCGGTCTGCTCAGCAGTGGTGAGATCCTTCATTTGTACGGCCCCCGCCGCCAGATCCCGATCCCCGAGGATAAGGGCGAACCGGGCACCGCTGCGGTCGGCGGCCTTCATGGCCCCCTTCACCCCGCGCCCCCCGAAGGCCATGTCGACCGAGAGCCCGGCCCGCCGCAACTCCACGACCAGGCCGAACGCCACCCGCTTGGCCTCCTCGCCGAGCGGCACCGCGAACACGTCCACGGTGGCGGGCTCGGCGTCGAAAAGCCCTTCGGCCTCCATCGCCAGCACCGTGCGGTCCACCCCGAGCGCCCAGCCCACGCTCGGCAGCGGCGGCCCGCCGATCATCTCGCTCAGCCCGTCGTAGCGGCCCCCGCCGCCGACCGCCGACTGGGCGCCCAGACCGTCGTGCAGGAACTCGAAGGTGGTGCGCGTGTAGTAGTCGAGACCGCGCACCAGCCGGGGATCGTCGGTGTACTTCACCCCGGCGGCGGTCAGCAGCGTACGCACCTCTTCGTGGTAGGCCTTGCAGGCCCCGCACAGGTGGTCGGTGACCAGCGGCGCGCCGGTCAGCTGCGCCTGCACCTGCGGGCGCTTGTCGTCCAGCACCCGGAGCGGGTTGATCTCGATCCGCTGCCGGGTCTGCTCGTCCAGGTCGAGCCCGCGCAGGAAGTCCTGCAGGGCGGCCCGGTAGGCCGGACGGCACTCCGCGCACCCCAGCGAGTTGAGCAGCAGCCGCACCCCGCTCAGCCCGAGCGCGGCGTACCCGTCCACCGCCAGCGTGATCAGCTCGGCGTCCACGGCCGGATCCTCGATGCCGATGGCCTCCGCGCCCACCTGGGAGAAGTGCCGGTAGCGGCCCTTCTGGGCCCGCTCGTAGCGGTAGTAGCTGCCCGAATACCAGAGCTTGACCGGCAGCGGGCCACCGGGCAGGCCGTGCTCGAGCACGGCCCGCATCACCGAGGCGGTGCCCTCCGGGCGGAGCGTGATGGAACGCCCGCCCTTGTCCTCGAAGGTGTACATCTCCTTCGTCACGATGTCGGTGGATTCGCCGACGCCGCGGGAGAACAGGCCGGTGTCCTCGAACGCGGGCGTCTCGATGTAGCCGTACCCGGCCCGGCGGGCGGGCGCGGCCAGCGCGTCGCGGACGGCGAGCACGCGCTCGGAACGTGGCGGCATCCAGTCGAAGGTGCCCTTGGGCGCCTGAAAGCTCATTAGAGTCCCCTGTGCGGGCCACGCGCGGGCGGCAACTCCTGAAGGTAGGGGTTGACGGCGCGCTCGCGGCCGATCGTCGTCTGTGGTCCATGGCCGGGCAGCACGGCCGTCTCGTCCGGCAGCGTCATCGTGGCGGCGAGGCTGCGCAACATGGCCGAGTCGTCGCCGCCCGGCAGATCGGTGCGGCCGATGGAACCGGCGAACAGCAGGTCGCCGGAGAACAAGACCGGGGGGATCTCCTCGGCCGGGGGCAGCCGGAACGTCACCGAACCCCGGGTGTGGCCCGGGCGGTGATCGACGGTCAGCTCCAGGCCGGCGAGTTTCAGCGTCGCGCCGTCGGTCAGCTCGCGCACGTCGTCCGGCTCGCTCAGCTGGAGCCCGCCGAACACCTGGCTCGCCTGCGCCGAGATCCCCTTGGCCGGATCCGTGAGCAGTTCACGGTCGTCCGGATGAATCCATGCAGGAATGTCCCGGGCTCCGCAGACCGGCGCGACCGACCAGACGTGATCGAGGTGACCGTGCGTCAGCACGACCGCGACGGGCTTGAGCCGGTGCTCGCGCAGCACCTCGTCCAGCTCCCCGACAGCGTCCTGACCTGGGTCGACGACCACGCACTCGGCGCCGGCCTCGGGCGCGATCACATAACAATTTGCCTGAAAGGACCCAGCGGGGAACGCGGCGATCAACAACGGAAAGGCCTCGATGTCTCAAGGATTGCGCGAGCGAATGTAACCGAAGGGTACCGGTGCGGGTCGGCGGGCTGCGAACTAATACCTGTGTGCCGATACGATTCGCCCACCTCAATAGTCATTCTTGGACAGTCGGGAGGACGAAGTGGTCAGCGGTAAGGACCGCCAGAAGCAACTCGCGCGCGAGCATTACGAGCGCCAGCAGACCGCGCGCATCCAGCGGGAGCGCGCCGCCAAGCGGACCGCTGCCATCGGCACCACCGTCGGCGTGCTCGTGGTGATCGGCGGCATCGTGGCCGCCGCGACCTTGCTGACCCGCGAGGGCGACGACGCGACGACGGCGAGCCCCACGGACACGGCGGTGCCCTCGGCGAGCGCGCCCGCCGGGCCGAAGGCGTACGACCCGGCCACCGGCACCTGCGAGTACCTGGCGGACGGCCAGGCGGCCAAGGACGTCGGCCAGCCGCCCGCGAAGGTGGCCGCGCAGCCCGCGACGATGACCATCAAGACCAACCTGGGCGTCATCGAGGCCACCCTGGACGGGGTGAAGGCGCCCTGCACGGTGGGGTCGTTCCAGTTCCTGGCGGAGAAGAAGTATTTCAACGACACCAAGTGTCACCGCCTGACCACCGAGGGCATCAAGGTGCTCCAGTGCGGCGACCCGACGGCGTCCGGCAGCGGCGGCCCCGGCTACCGCTTCACCGACGAGAACCTGGACGGCGCGAGCTACAAGCGCGGCGTGCTGGCCATGGCCAACAGCGGCGCGGGCACCAACGGCAGCCAGTTCTTCATCGTGTACGGCGACGAGACCGACACCGCCCTGCAGGACGCCTACACCCCCTTCGGCACCATCACCAAGGGCCTGGACCTGGTGGACAAGGTGGCCAAGGACGGGGTCGACGGCGGCGGCGGCGACGGCCCGCCGAAGACGGCTGTCGAAATCAAAGACGTGACAATTACCGGCAAGAGCTGACGTAATACAACCAAGGGCCGTTTGCGCCCTGGAGGCTGATTCGAGTGCGGGAGGACACGGTGACCACCGACCCGTGGGGCCGGGTAGACGACGACGGCACCGTCTACGTGCGTACGGCTGAGGGAGAACGGGCCGTCGGGTCCTGGCAGGCCGGTGAACCGGAAGAGGCCCTGGCCTACTTCCACCGCAAGTTCGAGGAGCTGGCCGGGCAGGTCCAGCTGCTGGAACAGCGGGTCAGGGGCACCGATCTGCCGCCCGCACAGGCCGAGGCGAGCATCCTCAAGCTGCGCGAGGCGGTCGCGGAGGCGCACGCGGTCGGCGATCTCGGCTCGCTCAACGATCGCCTCGGGGCGCTGTCGGAACTGGTCGGCAAGCGCCGCGAGGAGGTCCGGGCGGCCCGGGACCAGGCCAGGTCGCAGGCCAAGGAGATAAAAGAGCGGATCGTCGCGGAGGCGGAACGCATCGCCGAGGACGCCACCCACTGGAAGTCCGGCGGCGAGCGGCTGCGGCAGCTGGTGGAGGAGTGGAAGGCGGCCGAGCGGATCGACCGCGCCACCGAGGCCGGGCTGTGGAAGCGGCTGTCGGCGGCCAGGACGGCGTTCGCGAAGCGCCGCAAGGCGTACTTCTCCTCGCTGGACGAGCAGCGCGATCAGGTGCGCGGGCAGAAGGAGCGGATCGTCGCCGAGGCCGAGGCGCTGGCCACCTCGACCGACTGGAACGCCACCGCGGCCGCCTACCGCGAGCTGATGCGGCAGTGGAAGTCGGCCGGGCGGGCCTCCCGGGAGGCCGAGGACGACCTGTGGAACAGGTTCAAGGGCGCCCAGGACCTGTTCTTCCAGGCCAGGTCAGCGGTGTTCGCCGAGCGGGACGCCTCGTTCGCGGCCAACGCCGAGGCCAAGGAGGCGCTGCTGGTGGACGCGGAGAAGATCCTCCCCATCACCGACGTGCGGGCGGCGCGGAACGCGCTGCGGGCGCTGGTGGAGCGCTGGGAGGCCGTCGGACCGGTGCCGCGCGAGCAGCGGGACCGGCTTGAGGGCGGCCTGCGCAAGGTGGACGACGCGGTCCGCAAGGCCGAGGAGGAGCAGTGGCGCCGCTCCAACCCCGAGGCCAGGGCGCGCGCCCAGGACACGGTGAACCAGCTCAGGAAGTCGATCGAGCAGCTGGAGAACCGCCTGGCGAAGGCGCAGCCCGGGAGCAAGGCGGCCAAGGAGGCCGAGGAGTCGATCGCGGCCCGCCGGTCCTGGCTGCAGGAGGCCGAGCGGACGCTGGCCGAATTCTCCTGATATTTCGGGAAATTTCGTGGCAGGCCCCCGCGCTTCCGGTGCGGGGGCTTCGCTATGTCGCTTATGAGGTGACCCGGTAGACGTCGTAGACGCCCTGGATGGTCCTGACGGCCTTCAGGACGTGGCCCAGGTGTTTGGGGTCGCCCATCTCGAAGGTGAACTTGCTGACCGCGACGCGGTCCCTGGACGTGGTCACCGACGCGGACAGGATGTTCACGTGCTGGTCCGACAGCGTCCGCGTGACGTCGGAGAGCAGCCTGGGCCGGTCGAGGGCCTCGACCTGGATGGCCACCAGGAAGACCGAGTCGTCGCCCGGGGACCAGGCGACCTCCACCAGGCGGTCGGGCTGCTCGCGCAACTGGCCGATGTTGGCGCAGTCCACCCGGTGCACGGAGACGCCGTGACCGCGGGTCACGAAGCCGACGATCTCGTCGCCCGGCACGGGGGTGCAGCAGCGGGAAAGCCGCACCCAGACGTCCGGGTCGCCGGCCACGATGACGCCCGCGTTGGAATTGGCCCTGGGACGCCCCTTGAGCCGCGTGACGACCGAGGCCTCCGCGATGTCCTCTTCCGCTCCCTCGACGCCCCCTAGCGCCTGTACGAGCTTCTGGACGACGCTCTGGGCCGCGATGTGCCCCTCGCCGACGGCCGCGTACAGCGCGGAGACGTCCGGGTAGCGCAGATCGCGGGCCAGCGCCAGCAGCGCCTCCCCGGACATCAGGCGCTGCAGCGGCAGGCCCTGCTTGCGCATGGCCCGGCCGATGGCCTCCTTGCCCGCCTCGATCGCGGTCTCCCTGCGCTCCTTGGAGAACCACTGGCGGATCTTGTTGCGGGCCCGGCCGCTCTTGACGAACTTCAGCCAGTCCCGGGACGGGCCCGCGCCACCGTCCGGAGACTTGGAGGTGAAGATCTCCACGGTGTCGCCGTTGCCGAGCCGGGACTCCAGCGGCACCAGCCGCCCGTTCACCCGGGCGCCGATGCATCGGTGCCCGACCTCGGTGTGCACCGCGTAGGCGAAGTCGACCGGGGTGGCGCCGTCGGGGAGGGCCACCACCTGGCCACGCGGGGTGAAGACGAACACCTCCGAGACCGACAGGTCGAAGCGGAGCGACTCCAGGAACTCGCCCGGGTCGGAGGTCTCCTTCTGCCAGTCGAGCAGCTGCCGCAGCCAGGCCATGTCGTTGACCTCCTTGACCTTGGCCGGGCCCGAGGTGACCATCTCCTCCTTGTACTTCCAGTGGGCGGCCACGCCGTACTCCGCGCGGTTGTGCATGGCGCGGGTGCGGATCTGGAGCTCGACCGGCTTGCCCTCCGGGCCGATCACCGTCGTGTGCAGCGACTGGTACATGTTGAACTTGGGCATCGCGATGTAGTCCTTGAACCGGCCGGGCACCGGGTTCCACCGCGCGTGGATCGTTCCGAGCGCGGCGTAACAGTCGCGGACCGTGTCCACCAGGACGCGGATGCCCACCAGGTCGTAGATGTCGTCGAAGGCCACGCCCCGGGCGATCATCTTCTGGTAGATCGAGTAGTAGTGCTTGGGGCGGCCCTTCACGGCCGCCTTGATCTTGGACTCGCGCAGGTCGCCGGAGACGTTCTCGATCACTTCCTGCAGGAACAGGTCGCGGCGCGGGGCCCGCTCGGACACCATCCTGGCGATCTCGTCGTAGCGCTTGGGGTAGAGCATGGCGAACGCGAGGTCCTCCAGCTCCCACTTGATGGTGTTCATGCCCAGCCGGTGCGCCAGCGGCGCGAAGATCTCCAGGGTCTCCCGGGACTTCTGCTGCCGCTTGTGCTCGGGCATGTACCGCATGGTGCGCATGTTGTGCAGCCGGTCGGCGAGCTTGATCACCAGGACCCGGATGTCGCGGGACATCGCCACGACCATCTTGCGCACGGTCTCGGCCTGCGCCGCGTCGCCGAACTTGACCTTGTCCAGCTTGGTCACGCCGTCGACCAGCAGCCCGATGTTCTCGCCGAAGTCGCCGCGCAGCTCGTCCAGGCTGTAGGCGGTGTCCTCCACCGTGTCGTGCAGCAGGGCGGCGCACAGCGTCTCGTCGTCGGTGCCCAGCTCGGCCAGGATGGTCGCCACGGCCAGCGGATGGGTGATGTACGGGTCGCCGCTCTTGCGCTTCTGGTCGCGGTGGTGGAAGGCGGCCACGTCGTAGGCGCGCTCGATCAGGCGCAGGTCGGCCTTGGGGTGGCTGGCCCGCACCGTCTTGAACAAAGGCTCTAGAACCGGATTCATCGCCCCCCATTGCCCCCCGAACCGCGCGAGCCTGCGTCGCACGGCCGGCGCGGGCTTGTCGCCGGTCTTCTCCCCGGTCCTTTCCCCGTCGTCTACTCCAACGTCACGCGGGCGGGATTCACTTCCAAGAGCACGCTCCGGCGCACGTTCCGGCACTCGGTCCGGCGCGCGTTCCGCCGCACGTTCAGCCGCTCGGTCCGGCACGGCCGCGCGCGGCTCCACCGGCGCGGGCTCCGCGGGCGCGGCGGAGGACACGCTGCCGGGGGCGACCACATCACGGGGCACTCAGACTCCTTACACGTCGAGTCCAGGCCCCAAGTCTATCGGTGGTGGCTCTGAGCTCGGGATCAGACGGTTACCAGGGACCGCACGTCCAGGTCGGGCAGCCTCTCCCGGCCGGAGAGGAAGGACAGCTCCATCAGGAACGAGACCGCGACCACCTGCGCTCCCGTCCGCCGGACCAGGTCCACGGTCGCGGCCGCCGTGCCGCCGGTGGCGAGCACGTCGTCCACGATCAGCACCCGCTCGCCGGGGGCGAGCGCGTCGGTGTGGATCTCGACGGTGGCGGAGCCGTACTCCAGATCGTAGGACGCCTCCAGTGTCTCGGCAGGCAATTTGCCCTTCTTGCGCACCGGGACGAAACCCGCGGCACAGCGGATCGCGACCGGGGCGGCCAGGATGAAGCCGCGCGCCTCGATGCCGACCACCTTGTCGAACGCGTATCCGGCGGCCAGGCCGTCGACGACCTTGGTGAAGGCGGCCGGGTCAGCCAGCAGCGGGGTGATGTCCTTGAACAGGATGCCCGGCTTGGGATAGTCGGGAATGTCCCTGATCAGTGAGATCCAATCGGTCACCCGCCCACCTTAGCTTGGCCGCGCCTGTGTCTGGACTGAGGAACGCAGGTCGCGAAGCGGCCGGAGTGACGAGGGAAGACACAGGCTGAAGGCGGCCAAGCCCGCCGATCCGAAGGATCGGCCATGAACACAGCACGCTTTAAACGCAGGACACCCCGCGTCCCTGGCAGGGATCGCGGGGTGTCCGAGCGAGCGGAAGGTTACTTCTTGGGCTTGGCCTTGGCGGCGCCGACCGGCTCCGTCTTGGCCTTCGCGGTGGTCTTGGAGGTGGACTGCTTGGCCTCCGAGGCCTCGCGCTGGGCGACCCGGCGGGCCAGGGCCTGCCACTGCGGCTCCCGCTCCTTGAGCGACACCAGGATCGGGGTCGCCACGCAGATCGAGGAGTAGGTGCCGACCAGCATGCCCACGAACAGCGCCAGCGACAGGTCCTTCAGCGTGCCCGCGCCGAGCAGCGTGGTGCCGATGAACAGGATCGCCGCCACCGGCAGGATCGCGACCAGCGAGGTGTTCAGCGACCGGATCAGGGTGTGACTGAGGGCGTTGTTGGCCGCCTGCGTGTAGGTCATCTTCGCCGACGTGCCCAGCTTCCCGGTCACCTCCTTGATCATGTCGAACACCACGACCGCGTCGTACAGCGAGTAGCCGAGGATCGTGAGGAAGCCCAGCATGGTCGCCGGGGTCACCTCGAAGCCCGACCACGCGTACACGCCCGCGGTGATCACCAGGTCGTGCACGAGGGCCACGATGGCCGCCAGGGCCATCTGCCACTCGAACGCGATGGTCAGGTACAGCATGATCGCGACCATGAACACGATCAGGCCGATGACGGCCTTCTCGGAGACCTCACCGCCCCAGGTCGCGCCGATCACCTGCGAGCTGACCTGGTTCTTCGCGATCCCGTACTCGGTGGCGACGGCCTGCTGGACCTCGCTCACCTGGGCCGTGGACAGGCTCTCGGTGGTGACCCGCCAGTTGGCGGTGCCCGCCTCCTGGACGATGATCTGGTGCACGCCCGCGTCGCTCATGGTGGCGCGGACCGACTCCACCGACGAGGTCGGCGTCCTGGCGAAGTCGAAGACCGAGCCGCCCCGGAACTCCACGCCCAGGTTGAGGCCGTTGTTGACGATCAACCCGACGATCGAGAAGACGAGCAGGAAGGCCGAAAGCCCGTACCAGATCTTGCGCTTGCCGACGAAGTCGATGTTGATGTCGCCGCGGTAGAGGCGGCTGATGACGCCCGGCATCATGCCTCCTGCATGGTCTGAGACTCGGAGCGGGCCATGCGTTCGGCGTCGAGACCGGACAGCTTGTGCCCCTTGGAGAAGAACTTGGTGCGCGCCACCAGGGACATCAGCGGCTTGGTGAACAGGAACACCACCACGACGTCGATGACCGTGGTGAGGCCCATCGCGAACGCGAAGCCCGCCACGTCGCCGACGGCCAGGAAGTAGAGCACCACGGCGGCGATGAACATGACCGCGTCGGCCACCAGGATGGTCCGGCGGGCCCGCCGCCAGGCCACCTCGACCGCGGCCCGCATCGAGCGGCGGCCCTCCTTCATCTCGTCTCGCATCCGTTCGAAGAAGACGATGAAGGAGTCGGCGGTGATGCCGATCGAGACCACCAGGCCGATGATGTGCGGGAGCGACAGGCGGAAGCCCGCGTTCTCGCTCAGCACGGCGACCGACAGGTAGGTCACGACCGTGGCGACGCCGAGGCTGGCGATGCCGACGAGGCCGAGGCCCCGGTAGTACAGCAGCAGGTACAGCATGACGATCACGAGGCCGATGGCGCCCGAGATCAGGCCGCCGCGCAGCTGGTCGGCGCCGAGCGTCGAGGAGACCGACACGACCGAGCTGGTGTTGAACTTCAGCGGCAGCGCGCCGTACTTGAGCTGGTCGGCCAGGTCGCTGGCGGTCACCTGGGTGAAGCCGCCGGAGATGCGGGCCCGGCCGCCGGGGATCGCCTCGTTGATGGTCGGCGCGACGATGACCGCGCCGTCCAGCACCGTGGCCAGCTGGTTGCGCGGCTGCGGCAGCGTGGTGATCCGGCGGGTGATGTCGGCGAACTGGGTGGCGCCCGCGCTCTTGAAGTCGACCTGGACGATCCATTCGCCGGTGGTCGGGTCGGTGCCCGCGGAGGCGTCCGCGAGTTCGGTGCCCCGGACCGCGGCCTTGTCCAGGATGTACTTGATCTGGCCGCTGGTGTCACACGCCGCGTACTGCTTGTCCGGGTCGTCCTGGTTGCCCTGGCCGAAGTTGGTGGCCGAGCACTTCAGGTCCCTGAACTGCTGGAGCACGGCCGGGTCGATGCCGCTCAGGTCCTGCCCGGCCAGCGGGTCGTCCGCGGGCGGGGTGGTGGCCCTGCTCGTCGCCAGCGGCGACGGCTCCGTGCTCGCGCCCGGGCTGGCCGACGCGCTGGGCTCGGGCTGGGCGGTCCCGCTCGGCGACGGCGCGGTGAGCGCCTTGGAGAGGGCACGGCCCGCGGGGCTGGCGCTCGCGGACGGCTCGGACGAAGCGGCGGGCGGCGAACCGGCGGGAGAAGCCGCCGGGGATCCGCTGGGAGCCGCGCTGGGCAGCGGCGCCGGCGTGTCCTGGGCGGGACCGATGGCCAGCACCTGGCGGAACCGGAGCTCGGCGGTGGTCACCAGCTTCTCCGCCTGTTCCTGACCGGCCCCAGGGATCTGGATCAGAATGTTGCTGCCGGATTTGGCGACCTGGGCGTCGGAGATGCCGGTGCCGTTGACGCGGTCGCGGATGATGTTGACGGCCCGGTTGAGGCTCTCCTCCGGCGGCGCCTTCTTGTCCAGCGTCTCCGGTGACAGGGTCACCGTCGTGCCGCCGGCCAGGTCCAGGCCGAACTTCGGAATGAACGCCTTCTGCAGGATCGTCGCCGCGCCCATGGCGAGGATGATCGCCAGCAGCACCAGGAGCGTACGTCCGGGCTTGATCTGGCTACTTGTCGGTGGGGCCACTGGTGGTCAGTCTTTCGGTCAAGGGGTCTTCAATGAGGTGAGTCAGGACTTCTTGGTACTCTGATCCCCCTTCTCAGGGGCGTCTACCACCGTTTCCTCATCCACTGCGTCCTCGGCGTCAGAGTCGGCGTCCACCTCATCGGGATCCTCCGGCTCCTCGCCCGAGGTGATCACGCGGCCGATGGCGGCCTTGATCCAGCGCGTCTCCACGCCGGGCGCGATCTCCAGCAGCACGTCGTCGTCCAGGAAACCGACCACGGTGGCGAACAGACCGGTCGTCGTCATGACGCGAGAGCCCACCGTGAGGGAGTTCTGCATCGCGACCTGCTCCTGCTGCCGCTTACGCTGCGGACGGATGAGCAGAAAGTAGAACACCACGATCAACAGGATGATCGGGAGGAACTGCGCAAGCCCTTCCACGGGGCTCTCCTTCGGTACGAGATGACCGGCCTAACGCGCCGGAGGTCACACAGGTGTACGCCTGCCCGGGCCAGGCCGCTGAGTGCCGCCAATGTGCCGCTCAGCACGTCAGCCTACACAGCCAGCCAAGCCACGCAGTGTAGGCGAGCGGTGAGAAGCCCGGCAACGAACCCACGTTTAGGCGCGCGGGAAAGTTCCGGGTTTCACGCCCTTGCAACCGATCTGTGATCCGTAGCACACCCTATGGCATCCGTGTACGCCTTTCGCCCACAGCGAGCCCCCGTGCCCGGTCACGAAGGGAGGAAACTACTCCTCATCGGCGACCCCGAACGCGTCGAGGGCGCCGAACGCGCCCGGCGGCGGCACGAGGCCGAAATGCGTCCACGCGGCGGCGGTCGCCACCCGGCCCCGCGGCGTGCGGGCCAGCAGACCCTGCCGGACCAGGAAGGGTTCGGCCACGACCTCGACGGTCTCCGGCTCCTCCCCCACCGCGACGGCCAGGGTGGACAGGCCGACCGGGCCGCCGCCGAAGCGGCGCAGCAGCGCGGTGAGGACGGCGCGGTCGAGCCGGTCCAAACCTTCGGCGTCGACTTCGTAAAGATTGAGCGCGGCGGAGGCGATCTCCCGGGTGATCAGGCCCTCGGCGCGGACGTCGGAGAAGTCGCGGACCCGGCGGAGCAGCCGGTTGGCGATGCGCGGGGTGCCCCGGGAGCGGCCGGCGATCTCCTCGGCGGCCTCGCCGGGCAGGTCCACCGAGAGCAGCCGGGCCGAGCGCCACAGCACCCGCTCCAGCTCCTCCCGCTCGTAGAAGTCCATGTGGGCGGTGAAGCCGAAGCGGTCGCGCAGCGGCGCGGGCAGCAGCCCGGCCCTGGTGGTGGCGCCGACCAGGGTGAACGGCGCGATGTCGAGCGGGATGGCGGTGGCGCCTGGGCCTTTGCCGACGACGATGTCGACGCGGAAGTCCTCCATCGCGAGATACAACATCTCCTCGGCGGGGCGGGCCATCCGGTGGATCTCGTCGATGAAGAGCACTTCGCCGTCGCTGAGGGTGGAGAGGATGGCGGCCAGGTCGCCCGCGCGTTCCAGCGCGGGGCCCGAGGTGACCCGGAGCGGGGCGCCCAGCTCGGCCGCGATGATCATCGCCAGGGTGGTCTTGCCCAGGCCGGGCGGGCCGCTCATCAGCACGTGGTCCGGCGGCCTGGCCCGCAGCAGCGCGCTCTGCAGCACCAGCGACAGCTGTTCGCGCACCCGCGCCTGGCCGATGAACTCGCTCAGCCGCTTGGGGCGCAGGGCGGCCTCGATGACCCGCTCGTCGCCTTCGGCGTCGGGCGAGACCAGCTCCCGATCGAAACTCACGACCGCCCCCCGCCTGAAAGATTCACACCACCGGCGGAACGCCAGCACAGAGGGGCCATCCCACGCCGGGCGATCATCGCACGCTCAGCGATCTGAGCGCGGCCTTGAGCAGCACGGCTACCTGCGGGGCGCGCCCGGCCGCGGTCTCCAGGTCGGCTTCGGGGGCGACGGCGGCCACCGCCTCGTCGGCGTCCCTGGTGGAGTAGCCCAGCCCGATCAGGCCGGAGTGCACCTGCTCCCGCCAGGGCGCGCGCCGCCCCCCGTTGATGGCGGCGTTGACCGCCTCCTCGGGCGTGCCGAGCTTGTCCTTGAGTTCCAGGACGATGCGCTGGGCGCCCTTCTGGCCGATGCCGGGGACCATGGTGAGCGCTTTGAGGTCGGCCGCGGCCACCGCCACGCGGAGCGCGTTCGGCGTGTGCACGGCCAGCATGGCCAGCGCGATCCGGGGGCCGACGCCGCTGGCGGTCTGCAGCATCTCGAAGACCACGCGCTCGTCGTCGGAGGCGAAGCCGTACAAGGTCAGGGATTCCTCGCGGACCACCAGCGAGGTGAACAGGCGGGCGGCCTCGCCCGTGCGGAGGGTGCCCAGGGTGCCGGGCGTGCAGTGCACGAGGATGCCGACGCCGCCGACCTCGAGGACGGCGGAGTCGGGGGCGAGGGCGGTGACCCGGCCGGAGACGGATGCGATCACGGCTTCCCCTTCGCTCGGGCGAGGGCGTCGGCGAGGCGGTTCTGGGCCGCGCCGCGCCAGAGGTGGCAGATGGCCAGGGCGAGGGCGTCGGCGGCGTCGGCCGGTTTGGGCATCGCGTCGAGCCGGAGCAGCCGGGTCACCATCAGGCCGACCTGCTTCTTGTCGGCGGTGCCGCTGCCGGTGATGGCGGCCTTGACCTCGGAGGGGGTGTGCAGCGCGACGGGCAGCCCGCGCCTGGCCGCGCAGAGGATGGCCACGGCGGCGGCCTGCGCGGTGCCCATCACGGTGCGCACGTTGTGCTGGGCGAAGACCCGCTCGACCGCGACCGCGTCCGGCCGCACGTCGTCCAGCCACCGTTCGATCCCGGTCTCGACGGCGACCAGCCGGGCGCCGATGTCGTCGTCCGCGGGGGTGCGCACCACGCCGACGGCCACCAGGCTGAGCGGTGTGCCCGGCCGTCCTTCGACGGCGCCCAGCCCGCACCGGGTCAGCCCGGGATCGACCCCCAACACCCTGAGCACGCCCAGACCCCCACTCCACCGAACACCTGTTCGGCGGAGACTTTACTCCACCGGGGCCGCGCAAGCACGCGGGACACGATCAGAAGTAGTCGATCATGTACGGTTTGGCCGCGAACGCGGCATCCAGCGCCTCATCTTCTTCCGCGGGCCCGGTCATCAGGCCGGCCCGCCGCAGGGTCGCGGTGGGGATCCCGGCGTACAGCGCGGAAAGGCCGCCGATGGCGAGGCTGGGTCCTCCGGGGGAATCGGAGCGGGTAGCCGTACCGGATCCGGAGGCGACCTCAAGCCGCCAGGCGCCCGAGTTGCCCGGACGCTGCAGGTCCTGGACCTGGACGACGGCGTCCATGGTGACGGCGGCCGGGTAGCCGCGCGCGGCGACCGCCGCGGCCACGTCGATCAGGCGGAACATCCAGCGGTGCTGCTCAACCGTGTCGTGCTTGCGGTCGGCGAGCAGCCAGAAGACCGGGTCGTCGGGCGTGACCGCGGCCTTGACCCGCTTGGCGACGGTGGCGTGCGAGCCGACCAGGGACCACAGCGCGCGGGCGGTGGCCTCGGACCCGGCCACCAGGTTGTCGACCTCGATGTCCTCGCCGGACCAGCGGTAGTACACGAACCCGTCGTCGGCGAGGTAGCAGAAGTCGTCATCGTCGTCGAGCCAGAGCCGCCAGGTGCCCTCGTCGGCGGAGATCGGCCCGCTGGCGCGGGTGCCCGCGTACACGCGGGAGAGCACCGACATCAGCTCGGGCACGTCGTCGGGGCCCATCCGGCGGACCTTGACCGGCTCGGTGGCGGCGATGGCGCGCAGCGCCTCGGCGGGGATGGTCGCGATCGGCTGAGCGCCCGCGTGCTCCCAGCCCAGCCGCCGGTACGGGTGCGTGGCGGCCGGATAGAGCGCGGAGACCACGTGCCCGAGCTCGGCGCAACGCTCCAGGGCGGCCAGCACGATCTGCCGCCCGGCCCCCCGGCCGCGATCCTCCGGCGCCACGGTGACGCTGGCGACCCCGCCCATGGACACCGGCCACCCGTGCCACCACTGCGTGTACGGATTGATCCGCGCGGTCCCCACCAGCCGCGTCCCGTCGAACGCCCCCAGGTAACGCCCCGCCGCCAGGAACG
This sequence comes from Acrocarpospora macrocephala, assembly GCF_009687865.1. GTDB lineage: Bacteria > Actinomycetota > Actinomycetes > Streptosporangiales > Streptosporangiaceae > Acrocarpospora > Acrocarpospora macrocephala. The sequence continues at coordinate 13,611 of NZ_BLAE01000062.1, read as the reverse complement.
GCAGGACCCACCTCCGCCAGAGGGCCGCCGAGCTGTCGGACAGGGGCCCGAAGGCCCGCTTACGGCCGTCCAGCACGGCGTCCAGGTCGGCCTCGGTCAGATCGCGAATCTCCACAACCGCCCACCGTATTCCGCCCGGCGACCCCGGAGCGAACGAATTTCAGGCGTCCAGCTTCTCCAGGATCTCGTCGGAGACGTCCACGTTCGCCCACACGTTCTGCACGTCGTCGGAGTCCTCCAGCGCGTCGATCAGGCGGAACACCTTGCGCGCGCCCTCCTCGTCCACGGGCACGCTGATGGACGGCATGAAGCTGCTCTCCGCGGAGTCGTAGTCGATGCCCGCCTCCTGCAGCGCCTTGCGCACCGGCACCAGATCGGCCGCCTCCGACACGATCTCGAAGGACTCGCCCAGGTCGTTGACCTCTTCCGCGCCCGCGTCCAGAACGGCGTCGAGCACCTGGTCCTCGGTCAGCTCGACCCGGCCCGCCTTGGTCTCGGAGACCAGCTTGGACACGATGACGACGCCCTTGCGATTGAACATGTACGACACCGAGTTGGGGTCGGCCAGCGAGCCGCCGTTGCGGGTGAGCGCGACCCGGACCTCGGAGGCGGCCCGGTTGCGGTTGTCGGTGAGGCACTCGATCAGGACGGCGACGCCGTTGGGGCCGTAGCCCTCGTACATGATGGTCTGCCAGTCGGCGCCACCGGCTTCCAGGCCCCCGCCGCGCTTGCGGGCGCGCTCGATGTTGTCGTTGGGGACCGAGCTCTTCTTGGCCTTGGTGATGGCGTCGTAGAGGGTCGGATTGCCCTCCGGGTCGGGACCGCCGGTCCTGGCCGCTACCTCGATGTTCTTGATGAGCTTGGCGAAGAGCTTGCCGCGCTTGGAGTCGAGCGCGGCCTTCTTGTGCTTCGTCGTCGCCCATTTGGAGTGGCCGGACATCGCCTAGAGCTCCCTTACCATCTCAACGAAATACGAATGGACCCGCGCGTCACCCGTGAGCTCCGGGTGGAAGGACGTCGCGAGCAACGGCCCCTGACGGACCGCGACGATCCTATCGCCAGCGCGGGCCAGCACTTCGACATCGGCGCCCACGGACTCCACCCAGGGGGCTCGGATGAACACCGCGCGCAGCGGCCCGCGCCCGGCGAAGTCGAGGTCGGCCTCGAAGGAGTCGACCTGGCGGCCGAAGGCGTTGCGGCGGACCACCATGTCGATGCCGCCGAGGGTCTGCTGGCCGTCGATCCCGCCCTGGATGCGGTCGGCCAGCATGATCATCCCGGCGCAGGAGCCGAAGGCGGGCAGCCCTTCCTTGATCCGCGCCCGGAGCGGTTCGAGCAGGTCGAAGGCGACGGCGAGCTTCCAGATCGTGGTGGACTCGCCGCCCGGGATCACCAGGGCGTCCACCGCTTCGAGTTCCTCGGGACGCCGTACCGACATGCCGTGCGCGCCGACGGAGGCCAGGGCGCGCAGATGTTCGCGCACGTCCCCTTGCAGGGCGAGCACGCCGATCTTCACGTGAGTCACCAGCCGCGCTCGGCCAGCCGGTGCGGGGCCGGGATCTCCTCCACGTTGATGCCGACCATGGCCTCGCCGAGGCCGCGGGAGACCTTGGCGATGACGTCGGGGTCGTCGTGGAAGGTGGTGGCCTTGACGATGGCGGCGGCGCGCTCGGCCGGGTTGCCGGACTTGAAGATGCCGGAGCCGACGAAGACGCCCTCGGCGCCGAGCTGCATCATCATGGCGGCGTCGGCGGGGGTGGCGATGCCGCCCGCGGTGAACAGCACCACCGGCAACTTGCCGGTCTTCGCGACCTCGGCGACCAGCTCGTACGGCGCCTGCAGCTCCTTGGCCGCCACGTAGAGCTCGTCCTCGGGCAGCGAGGTGAGGCGCTTGATCTCGCCCCGGATGGTCCGCATGTGGGTGACCGCGTTGGAGACGTCGCCGGTGCCCGCCTCGCCCTTGGAGCGGATCATGGCCGCGCCCTCGGTGATCCGGCGCAGCGCCTCGCCCAGGTTGGTCGCGCCGCACACGAACGGCACGGTGAAACGCCACTTGTCGATGTGGTTGGCGTAGTCGGCGGGGGTCAGCACCTCGGACTCGTCGATGTAGTCGACGCCCAGCGACATCAGCACCTGGGCTTCCACGAAGTGGCCGATCCTGGCCTTGGCCATGACCGGGATCGACACCGCGGCGATGATGCCGTCGATCATGTCGGGGTCGCTCATCCGGGACACGCCGCCCTGCGCGCGGATGTCGGCGGGCACGCGCTCCAACGCCATGACCGCGACCGCGCCCGCGTCCTCGGCGATCTTCGCCTGCTCCGGGGTGACGACGTCCATGATCACGCCCCCCTTGAGCATCTCGGCCATGCCGCGCTTGACGCGGGCGGTGCCGACGGACGGGGAGACTTCAGGGGTAGACACGGCGATACCTCACACTGCTGGTAAGCGGGACATTTCCATCCTAGGCGTCGGGCAGTGCCCTCCCGGACGCTCCACTTTGTCAGAGGTATCCGGAAACCTTGGACAAGGTGTCCTTACGGCTGGATCGGCTTCCTGGACGCCAGAACCACCCATACCGGACCGCGGGCGAAGGTCATGCGCTCGCCGTCGGGGGTGGTGAACGTGGTGCCCTCCTCCTCGCTCGGCCGCTCCCAGTTGACCTTGTACGCCTGGCCGTCCCGCAGCACGATACCGGTGCCCTTGCCGGTGGAGTGCACCAGCGGCGTGTAGCTGCCGTTCACGTCGTGGAACTGGGACCGCTCGGTCTTGGTGTACTGCACGACCACGGTGGCCGCGCCGAGCTGGGCGCCACCGGCCGCCATGTCCTTCGCGCCGTCCTGCCATACCAGCCAGCGCTTCTTGGCCTCGCTCCAGCCGAAGGTGAACCTGGCCGCCGGGTAGCGCACGCTGTAGCTCTTCTTGGGGACTCCCCCGGCGGGCGGCTCGTCGGAGAAGGCGAAGCCGATGTCCTTGGCCTTCGTCGCCTTCCCGGCCTGGCGCAGCAGCTTGCTCGGGGTGCCGACCAGGTTGTACGGCGCGTACCTGCCCGGATAGCGGAAGTACGCGCCGGGCGCCGCGCTGTCGGAGACGTCGAACAGCGACGCCTCCTGCACGAACGGGATCATCTTGGTCTGCACGCCGGAGTAGGCCAGCGCGGGCTTGCCGAACATGGGCAGGATGTGCAGGTCGGAGATGCGGGCCGAGCGGACCGGGCCGACCTCCTTGGGCAGGCGCGAGGAGAAGATCGCCATCAACCGGGTCAGGCCGCCCTCGACCTGCTCCACGTAGACGATGTCGGCCTTGTCCACGCCGATCTGCGGCTTGCCCGACGAGGTGTTCTCGATCTTGACGGCGAGCACCGGGCGGCGGGCCGCGACCGGCATCCCGGTGAACGGATGCTCGGGCGGGGCGGTCGGGGACTCGGTGACGCTGGCCGCCTGCGGCTGACTGCCGGGCGGGTCGTCCGAGGAGGAACACGCGGCGGCCAGAAGCGCCAAACCCGACGCCAGCGCGGCACCGATGACCCGTTTTGCCCGCACCGAACAGTCTCCTCCCGATATGAAACGGCAAGAGCTTACCCGGGCTGTCTGGGAAATCGGCCAGAGCGGGTAAATCGCTACTCGGTCGCGAGGGCTACCGGGGGCGCGTCGTCGATCTCGAAGAAGCGCGGGAAGTCGGTGTGCCCGGCCAGCCGGAGCGTGCGGGCCAGCCAGCGGCGCTGCGCGATCCGGGTGACCCCGACGGCGGTGTTGTAGAAGCGGCGCGAGTAGAGGACCTTGGCGACGGCGCTGTCGAGCTCCTCCAGGAGTTCCGGCGCGTGCACCTTCTCCAGGAACCGCTCCTGGTCGACTACCGCCCGCAAGGTGCGCGAGAGGTCGCTCTCGGCGTGTTCGCGTTCGTCGGGGCCGGCCGTACGGGCCTCGTGGGCGGCGGCGGCCAGCACCAGCGAGGTGGCCGGGTCGAGCAGCCGGGACCCCGCCAGTTCCAGGCAGACCGCCGAGCGGCGCAGCAGGGCGGCGTCCAGGGCGGCCTGGGCGGTCTCCAGGCGGATGTGCAACCGGTCCAGACGTCCGGCCCGCCAGGAGATGTAGACGGCCGTGAGCAGCACGATGGCGCCCACGACCAGGATCAGCGTGGTCGTCATCAGGCGTCGTCCTCCACGATGACGGGCGCCCCGACGACCGTCTCGTACACCCGCAGCACATCGCGGGCGACCGTGGACCAGTCGTATTTGCGGACCGCCAGGCGGGCTTCGGTCGAGAACTTGGCGCGCAGCGCCGCGTCGTCCAGCAGCCGCGCGGCCTCGCGGGCGAGGGCGGCGGCGTCGCCGGTGGCGAACAGGGCGCCCGCCTGGCCCTCGCCGAGCACCCGCCGGAACGCCGGGATGTCGCTGGCCAGGATGGGCGCGCCCGCCGACATGGCCTCGGTGAGCACGATGCCGAAGCTCTCACCGCCCAGGTTGGGCGCGCAGAAGATGTCCACCGAGTGGTAGGCGCGGACCTTGTCGGCCTCGCTGACCAGGCCGAGCAGGCCGATCCTGGGGTGCAGCTCCTTGGGCACGCGGGCGTAGACGTCCTCGGCGTCACCGGGCCCGGCCACCATCAGCCGCAGCCGGGGGCGTTCCTGAGCGAGTTTCGTGAACGCCTCAAGCAGCACGGGCAGGCCCTTGCGCGGCTCGTCCATGCGCCCCAGGAAGCCGATCACGTCGCCGTCCGGCCCCCAGCCGGGCAGCGGCTCGGCCTCCGCGTAGCGGCTGACGGTCACCCCGTTGGGGATCAGCACGGCGTCGCCGCCCAGGTGCTCGACCAGCGTCTTGCGCGCCGCGTCGGAGACGGCGATCCGGCCGGTGATCTTCTCCAGCGCGCTCTGCAGCATCGGCGCGGCCACCGACATGGCCCGGGAGCGCTGGTAGGAGGCGTGGAAGGTGGCCACGATGGGGCCGCGGGCGACCCAGCAGGCCAGCACCCCGATGGACGGCACGGCCGGCTCGTGCACGTGCAGCACGTCGAACCGGCCCTCCCTGATCCACTTGCGCACCCGGTTGGCCGACAGGAACCCGAACGTCAGCCGCGCCACCGACCCGTTGTACGGCACCGGCACCGCCCGCCCCGCCGACACCACATACGCGGGCAGCGGCGCGTCGTCGCTCGCCGGGGCGATCACCGAGACCCGGTGCCCGTCCTCGATCAGCGCCTCGGCCAGGTCCCGGACGTGGGCCTGCACTCCCCCGGGCACGTCCCACATGTAGGGACAGACGATGCCGACCCTCACCTTGGGTCCAGGTCGTCCAGCCAGAGCCGCTGCAGCATGTGCCAGTCCTCGGGCCGCTCGGCGATGCCCTTCTCGAAGGCGTGCGCCATGCGCTGGGTCATCGCGGCGACCTTCTCCTGCCGGGTGCCCTCGGCGGGCACGGGGATCTCCTCGTACACCTGGAGCCCCCATTCTTTGCCCTCGAACAGGGGGATCGCGGGCACCAATGCCGCGCCGGTCTGGATGGCCAGCAGGGCGGGCCCGGCCACCATCCGGGCGCGGGCCCCGAAGAAGTCCACCTCGACGCCGGTCGCGGTCAGGTCGCGCTCGGCGGGCAGCGCCACCGCCTTGCCCTCCCGCAGCCGTTTGGCCAGCGTGCCGAAGGCGTGCGCGGTGCCGCCGCCCTTGGCGGTGAGAGGCAGCACCTCCATGCCGAGACCCTCGCGGAAGGCGACGAACCGCTCGAACAGCGACTCCGGCTTGAGCCGCTCGGCGACGGTGGTGAACGAGTGCCCGCGGCCGATCAGCCAGGTTCCGGCGGCGTCCCAGTTGCCGGTGTGCGGGATCGCGATCACGATGCCGCGCCCGGCCGCGAGCACGTCGAAGATGTGGTGCTCGTCGGTGACGTGGGTGCTTTCCACGATCCGCCGGTGATCCATGGCGGGGAGGCGGAAGACCTCCATCCAGTACCGGAAGTACGAGCGCAGGCCCGCCCTGGACAGCTCCCGGAGGTAGGGGTCGGTCTTGTCCCGGCCGGTCACCCGGGCCAGGTTGGACTCCAGCCGGAGCACGGACTTGCCGCGCCGCCGCCACATCACGTCGGCGATCGCCCGGAACAGCCGGGCCGCGAGGGGTTCGGGGAGGAGTTTGACCAGGGACCAGCCGACGGAGTACGCCGCGGCCACGATCCGGTCAGTGAGCGTCATGGGCGACCGCCTGTCGGTAGACGTTGACCATCCGCTGGCCGACGGTGACCGCGCTGGCCGCCGCCAGCGCCCAGAGCGCCACCGCCAGCAGATACGGCACCCCGAGCCCGTCGCAGAACACCGCCACCAGCACGATCAGCAGCCGTTCCGGGCGCTCGGCGATGCCCACGTTGGCGGTCATCCCGAGCCCTTCGGCCCGCGCCTTCGCGTACGACACCAGCGCCCCCGAGACCAGGCAGAAGAGCCCAACCCCTGCGAGGATAAACTGGTCAAACAGGACAAAATAGATGATAAGCCCGGAGAAGATGCCGGCGTCGCCGAGCCTGTCCAGGGTCGAGTCGAGGAACGCGCCCCAGGTGGAGCCGCTGCCGGTCAGCCGGGCGAGCACGCCGTCCAGCATGTCGGCGAAGACGAAGAAGGTGATGACCAGCGTGCCCCAGACCAGCTGCCCGCGCGGGTAGAACCAGAGCGCGGCGGCGACGGTTCCCGCGGTCCCGATCGCGGTGATCACGTTCGGCGAGACGCCGTGCTTGGCGAGCACCCGGCCCAGCGGGGTCATGACTCGGGCGATCACAGGGCGTAGGACGTTCAGCATCGCGGTCCGATCGTAGGGCATCCGGGGGGACCCACAATCACAGCAAGGGTCTTGTGATCTGGGGCACATCGGTAAAGGGTGGGTTACACGCGCCTGAAGTACCGGGGGTGCGGAAGGGCGCGCAGCTGCGGCCGGGGGCGGCCGCTCCGGCCCGCGACGTGCGCGTATGGGCTGGAACGACCGCTCGCGACCTTCTCAGACCCGGGAGGCGATGTGGCGGAAAGAGTTAGCGGAGGGACATCAGGGGCCGCGGGCAGGGCACCCACGGCCGATCGGGCGGACATGGTGCGCAATGTCGTGCTGGTCGGCCACTCCGGAGCGGGCAAGACGACCCTGGTGGAGGCGCTGCTGGCGGCGACGGGCGCCATCCAGCGGGCCGGCCGGGTCGAGGACGGCACCACGGTGAGCGACTTCGACGAGGTCGAAGTACGGCAACAGCGCTCGGTCAACCTGTCCCTGGCTCCCGTGGTCCACAACGGAATCAAGATCAACCTGCTGGACACGCCCGGGTACGCCGACTTCGTGGGCGACCTGCGGGCCGGGCTGCGCGCGGCGGACGCGGCGCTGTTCGTGGTGTCGGCCGCCGAGGGCATCGACGGGCTCACCCGGATGCTCTGGGAGGAATGCGCGGGCGTCGGCATGCCCCGCGCGGTCGTCATCACCAAGATCGATCACCAGCGGGCCAACTTCGACGAGGTGCTCGCCTCCTGCCAGGACGCCTTCGGCGACGGCGTCGCCCCCCTCTACCTGCCGGTGAACGGCACCGGGCTGCTGGGGCTGCTGTCGCAGCGTTTCTTCGACTATGGCGGCGGGAGCCGTACCGAACGGGAGCCGGACGCAGAGCAGCTGGAGCTGATCGAGCAGTATCGCGGCGAGCTGATCGAGGGGATCATCCAGGAGAGCGAGGACGAGTCCCTCATGGACCGTTACCTCTCCGGCGAGGAGATCGACACCAAGGTGCTCATCGACGACCTGGAGAAGGCCGTCGCGCGGGCCGGATTCCACCCGGTGCTGGCGGTCGCGCCCGGGGTGGGGCTGCTCGAGCTGCTGGAAGTGATCACGCAGGGCTTCCCGTGCCCGCCGGAGCACCGGCTGCCCGAGGTCACCACGCTGGACGGCAAGCCGGTCGCCGTCCCGTCCTGCGACCCGGACGGGCCGCTGGTGGCGGAGGTGGTGAAGACAACCTCCGATCCGTACGTGGGGCGGATCAGCCTGGTGCGGGTGTTCTCCGGGACGCTGCGCCCGGACATGACCGTGCACGTATCCGGGCACGTGCCGGATCGCGAGCACGACCTGGACGAGCGGATCGGCGCGCTCACCTCGCCGCTCGGCAAGACCCAGCGGCCGATCGCCAAATGCGTGGCCGGGGACGTCTGCGTGGTGGCCAAGCTGGCCCACGCCGAGACCGGCGACACGCTCTCGGACAAGGAGCGGCCGCTGCTGATGCGGCCCTGGGAGATGCCGGAGCCGCTGCTGCCGGTGGCGATCCGGGCCAAGTCCAAGGCCGACGAGGACAAGATGTCGCAGGCGCTGGCCCGGCTGGTGGCCGAGGACCCGACGTTGCGGCTGGAGAACAACCCGGAGACACGGCAGCTGGTGCTGTGGTGCATGGGCGAGGCCCACGCCGACGTGCTGCTGGACCGGCTGGCCAAGCGGCACGGCGTGGAGGTCGAGAAGATCGAGCTGCGGGTGCCGCTGCGCGAGACGTTCGGCGGCCGGGCGCAGGGCATGGGCCGCAACGTGAAGCAGACCGGCGGGCACGGGCAGTACGCGGTCTGCCATGTCGAGGTGGAGCCGCTGCCGTCCGGCGGCGGGTTCGAGTTCGTGGACAAGATCGTCGGTGGCGTGGTGCCGCGCCAGTTCATCCCGTCGGTGGAGAAGGGCGTGCGGGCCCAGATGGACCGCGGCGTGGTCGCCGGGTATCCGATGGTGGACATCCGGGTCACCCTGTACGACGGGAAGGCACACTCGGTGGACTCCTCCGACATGGCGTTCCAGATCGCCGGGCAGCTGGCCCTGCGGGAGGCCGCCGCGAAGGTCCCGGCGCTGCTGCTCGAACCGGTGGACGAGGTGTCGGTGCTCGTCGCCGACGAGTACGTGGGCGCCGTCATGTCGGACCTGTCCTCCCGGCGCGGGCGAGTGCTCGGCACCGAGGCGGTGGGCACCGGGCGCACCCTGGTGCGGGCCGAGGTGCCCGAGCTGGAGATCACGCGATACGCGATAGATCTACGGTCGATGTCGCATGGAACCGGGTCATTCCATCGCGGTTTCCTCCGTTATGAGCCGCTGCCGTCCCATCTCGCGGACAAAGTCGCGAGCACCGAGGATTAAGGGGTTTCCGAACGCCGGCCGTTTCGCGCGGCCGGCGATCGGGCAATGCTCATAGGTGCCTTTCGTCACATGCGCATCACGAGTCGATTTCTTTTTTCCGGCCAAAGCATGGCCGCGCCGATGCAACACTGAGGAGCCGTTCTCCGAGGAGGCTTGGTGAGCTCAGTGAAACGTCAGGTGGGTCAGGTTCTGGCCGTCGCGACCGTCGCCGCGTCCGCGGCCTCGGTGGCGTACGCGTTGACGCCGGGGACCGCCACGGGCGAGAACGTGCCGCCGGCGACGTGCGCGGCCGAGGCCGGCAAGCGCCAGTTGCGGGGCATGTGGATCACGACCGTGCACAATCTGGACTGGCCGTCCAAGACCGGGCTGAGCCCCGACCGGCAGCGCAGCGAGTATGTGAAGTTGCTGGACACGGCGGTGAAGCGCAACTTCAACGCGGTCTTCCTGCAGGTGCGGCCCGCGTCGGACGCGGTCTACCGGTCGTCGCTGGAGCCGTGGTCGAAGTTCCTGACGGGGACGCCGGGCAAGGATCCGGGGTGGGATCCGCTGCCGTTCCTGGTGGACGAGGCGCACAAGCGGGGGCTGGAGTTCCACGCGTGGTTCAACCCGTATCGGGCGGCGTACGACGACAAGACGGCGAAGCTGCCCGCGGGGCATCCGGCGCGGGTGCATCCGGAGTGGACGGTCAAGCATGAGGGGCGGCTTTACTACAATCCGGGGCTGCCGCAGGTGCGGGACCATGTCACGCGCGTGATCAAGGATGTGGTGCGGCGGTATGACGTGGACGGGGTGCACTTCGACGACTACTTCTACCCGTATCCGGGGGGTGGGGCGAAGTTCGCGGACACGGCGGCTTTCCGGAAATATGGGGATGGGAAGTCGCTGGCGAACTGGCGGCGGAGCAACGTCAACAAGCTGGTCGCGCAGGTGTCGAAGGCGGTCCGCACGACCAAGCCGTATGTGAAGTTCGGGATCAGCCCGTTCGGGATCTGGCGCAACAAGTCCGATGACCCGAGCGGATCGAACACGCGCGGCATGTCCGCATATGACCAGATTTATGCGGATCCGAAGGCGTGGATCAAGGCGGGGTCGGTGGATTATCTGACGCCGCAGCTCTACTGGCCGCGGGGGCTGGCGGTGGCCGACTACAAGGTGCTCGTGCCGTGGTGGGCGAAGGCCGTGCGCGGGACCGGGGTCGATCTTTACATCGGGCAGGCGTTGTATCAGGTCGGGACGGCGGGCGCCTGGTCGAAGGCGGGTGAGATGCCAGCGCATCTGGCACTGAACCGGAAATATCCGGAGGTGAAGGGGGATGTGTACTTCAGCGCGTCGCAGGTCCGGGGCAATCCGCTCAAGGTGATGGATCGGCTGGAGGAGGAGCACTACGCCCGTCCCGCGCTGCTGCCGCTGATCGCTGGGCTGCCGAAGAGCACCCCGGCCGCGCCCGAGGATCTCAAGGCCGTCGGCGGCGCGCTCGTGTGGCAGGCCCAGCCGGGCGCGCGGGCCTACGCCGTCTACCGGACCTCCCAGCAGGACAGCTGCGCCACCGCCGACGGGCGCAATCTGGTCGCGGTCATCCCGGCGAGCGCCCGCCCCGCGTACCAGCTCAGAACGGGCGGGTTCTTCCACGTGACCGCGCTCGACCGCCTGCACAACGAGAGCGCTCCGGCAACCGTGAAAATCACCCTTCCCTAACCTCATCGGGCGCCCGCGCGGCGCCGCCTGGACGGCGGGGGTCGGTTGCCCCTACGGTGCCCCTTGCCGTTCACGAGTTCGGGGAGGTCATTCGGTGAGGCGCGCGCTGGTCGGGCTGGCCGTCATCTTGTACGGCCTGGCGTTCACGGCCGCACCGGCCGGGGCGAATCCCGTCAATGCCGGGCGGGTCGCCCTGATCGGGGTGCCCGGGCTGATGTGGAGCGACGTCAACGCCGCCGACACTCCGAACCTGTGGCGGCTCGCCGGGCAGAGCGCCGTCGGCTCGCTCTCGGTGCGTACTGTGGGCAGCGTCACCTGCCCGTACGACGGGTGGCTGACCGTCTCGGCCGGCGTACGGTCGGCGGTGGGCTCCCGCTGCGGACTGCCGCCGGAACCCGACACCAGCCTGCGGGAACCCGCGCTCCGCGAGTTCGGCTGGTTCGCCTTGGTGGCCGGGGTGCCGACCGCGGGCACCGTCGGCCGCATCCGGCACCTGGATCGCTGCACGATGGCGGTGGGACCCGGCGCGGCCCTGGCCCTCTCCGACGAGAACGGCGCCGTCGACTTCTACGAGCCGTCCGTGGACCGAGTCACCGACTGGTCCCGCTGCGAGCTCCTCGCCGTTGACGTGGACAGCCTGGTCCGGCCCTACCTGGACGGCGAAAAGCTCACCAGGACGGCGGAAAAGCTCTCCCCCGAGGCCAGACGCGCCGCCGTCCGCACGGCCGACACCCAGGTGGGGACCGTACTGGCCGGGCTGCCATCGTCCTTCACGGTGCTGGTGGCCGGGTTGTCCGATCATGGTTCCGTACCGCATCTGCGGGTCGCCATGATGCGCATCCCGTCGCCACAGGTCACGATGCTGCCCCCCGGGTTGCTCCCGGTGCCGCCGGAAACGGCCACGACACCATTGCCGGAGGGCGCCTCAACACAGCCGCCAGGGACGACCGCGACACCATTGCCGGAGGGCGCCTCAACACAGCCGCCAGGGACGACCGCGACGCCGTTGCCGGAAACGGTCTCAACGCAGCCGCCGGGGGCGGGCACGACGCGGTTGCTGGGGGCGGCCTCGACGCACCGGGACGACATGGTCATCCTGCCCGACCTCACCACGAGCCTGCTCCTCAGCGCGGGCTGGACCGCTGCCGACATCCCGGCGACGGCCATCGGCCAGGCCTGGCGCCCCGGCGAGCCGATCGCCCTGGACAAGGCCGTCGAGCGGCTCCGCACCGCCGACGTCGCCGGTCAGACCATCCGCGACATGGGCGGAATCTTCTTCACCTGCCTGGCCGTCCTGCAGGTCCTCTTCTACGCCTCCGCCTTCTTCCTGCTCCGCCGCCGCAAGGGCCTTGGCGCGGTCCGGATCGCGGCGGTCGCCCTCGCGTCCATCCCCGCCGCGACCTACCTCATCAACCTCACACCCTGGGCCGCCACCGCAGCCCCCACCCTGACCCTGGCCGCCGGAATCATCACGTTCGCGGCAGCCCTCGCGACCATCGCCCTCACCCTGCCCCGACTACTAACCCGCCGCCCCAGCCCCACTCAAACTGCGATTCCCGCATCTGAGCCGATTCGGATTTCCGCATCCGCCCCGACGTCGGGCCCGTCCTCGAGTTCGGTCCCGGTGTCGGCTTCGGTCCCGGTGTCGGCTTCGGCTTCGGCTTCGGTGTCGGCTTCGGCTTCGGCTTCGGCTTCGGTGTCGGCTTCGGCTTCGGCTTCGGCTTCGGCTTCGGCTTCGGCTTCGGCTTCGGCTTCGGCTTCGGCTTCGGCGGAGAACGTCCTTCTTCCGCTGGGGGTTGTCGCGGGCGTGACGGCCACGATCCTGCTCGGTGACCTGCTGACCGGGACCCACCTCCAGCTCAACGGCGTGATGGGCTACACCGGCGTGGTGGGCGCCCGCTACTACGGCCTCGGCAACATCCCGTTCGCGCTACTCGCCACCGCCGTCCTGCTGGTCGCCACAGCCGCCGCCGACACACTGGTACGACACGGACGGCGAACCCTGGCCGTCGTCCTGGTGGCGAGTCTCGGCATCTTCGCCATGATTCTGGACGGCTGGCCTGGAGTCGGCAGCGACTTCGGCGGAGTGATCGCCTTCGTCCCCGGCATCGCTGTGGCGACGCTGATCGTGGCCGGCAAGCGCGTGTCGATCATCAAACTGGGCGCGTTCTGCATCGCGGGCGGCGTGATCGTCATGGCCATCGCCTACCTCGACTACCGCCGCCCCCCAGCCTCGCAGACCCACCTAGGCCGTTTCGTCGGCCAGGTGATCGACGGCACCTTCCTGCCAGTGATCACCCGCAAACTGGAAGCGATGCTGCACACACTCCTCAGCCCCAACCTGATGCCCGTCGTCATCGCCGCCTTCGCCTTCCTCATCTTCGCCCTGCTCCGCCCCGGCGCGGCCACCGCCGGCGTGCTCCCAGTGGCATTCGAACGAGCCCCCATGCTGAAGGCAGGCCTACTGGGCGCCCTGGTCAGCGGCGTAGTCGGCATGCTGGTCAACGACTCAGGCGCCGCCGTCCTATCAATGGCCCTAGCCCTAGCCGTCCCCCTGGTCCTGAGCGCAGGCATCCGCGCCCTCCAACTCGCACCCACCAAACTCCTCACTCAAGACCAGGTCACCACAGAACGCAGCACCCCATAGCCCACAACCTGAATCGAATGCCCGTCCTCAAGCAGTTCGTCTCCATGGGTGGAAGAACCACGCGGATCAAGCTGCCGCCTCGTTCGGGTGACCACGGTGATGGCAGGGGCGGGCGGAGCCCGTGGGGAATCAAAGGGCTGGGTGGGTGGGACAACCACGCGGAC
>NZ_BLAE01000061.1:21435-69161 GCF_009687865.1 Acrocarpospora macrocephala | reverse complement strand
CGAACAGCAGGTCCTCCGTCTCGCCCACGCACAACCCGGCGCTGTCGGGCAGGTCGGTCACCGCAATCCGGGAGGCGAGCTGCCGGAACTGGGCCACCAGCACCCCCGAACCCACCGGCTCGCCCCAGGCCTCCGGCCCTGCCGAGCGGCCAGCGTCAGCCGAGCGGCCAGGATCGGTGGAGGGGCCAGAGTCGGGGGAACGACCGGCGTCGGCCGATCGGCCAGGCTCGGGGGAACGTCCAGAGTCGGTGGAGCGGCCGTGGAGGAACTGCTGCCGGGTGTTCTGCTGTGGAGTGTTCTGCTGCCCTGCCTCGCCGTATGTGTCGCTGTGCGCGTCGTCGTGGGTGTCGTTGGCGGAAGGCTGGGGCGGGACGTAGTCAGGGTCCAGCACGGTGCCCTTCAAGAACGCGGGCAGCTCGCGTCCGCGGACTCGAGCTGCACGGGAGGAATCCCGCCCGTCGAGCAGAGAACCGAGCATGAAGACGCCCCCCTTTCGCTCCAGCGGACCCGAACAACCACCCCCACGCTATCCAGCAGCTACGACAAAACCTGGACTTGATCTGCGGCAAAACCGCAGGTCACGCTGCCGGTGAAAAGATCTACCTACCCGCTGGCATCCGAAGATCCATCCGCCACGCTCGACCAGGAGCAGGACATCAACCCGCGGAGCCTCAACCGCGAATCTGGGTCGATGCTCTGCCCGTCGTCGATTCGTAGCCACACCCCCGAGCTGAGCCGAGGTCAAGGTTTTGCTCGGCGACCCCGCGGTCTCTGCGGATAGGTATGAAGCCCAGTTCTGCGATCGATTCGCTTATCCAGCCGTCATTGTCGGTGCGGTGCCCCCAAGGGCATATCGGGCACGAACACGTGGCGCGGCACCGTGCGGAGCGTCTGCTCCACAGCGCTGCTGGTCACCCCGCCCCAGCTCAGGAGCTGGCCCACCATCGCGTCATGCAGGCTCTCAGCCCTTGAGTTCACCACCGCACCAGCATGGGGATGAACACCTCCGAGGACCGGGCAAGGACGACGCCGAGCAGCTGGGCTCCCACCACGAGCTGGTGGCCGTGAAGGGAGCCTATGCCGCGCTCTGGGACAGCTGGCACGGGAAGTCGCGCTAGTCGAGGGCTTTCTTGAGGAAGTCCAGTTGCAGGTGGAGCAGGTTCTCGGCGACGACCTCCTGGGGGGTTATGTGGGTCACCCCGGACAGTGGTAGCACGCTGTGGGGGCGGCCTGCCGCCAGGAGGGCTGAGGAGAGTCGCAGGGTGTGGGCGGCTACCACGTTGTCGTCCGCGAGGCCGTGGATGATCAGTAGGGGGCGCTGGAGTTTCTCCGCGTCGGCCAGGAGGGATGAGCGTTCGTAGTGGCCTTCGGTCGGGTCGCCGAGGTAGCGCTCGGTGTAGGCGGTGTCGTACAGGCGCCAGTCGGTGACCGGGGCGCCCGCGATGGCCGCGTGGAAGACGTCGGGGCGGCGGATCACCGCGAGCGCGGCCAGCCAGCCGCCGAAGGACCAGCCGCGGATGGCCACCCGGGTGAGGTCCAGGTCGGGGTGGGGCATCGACTGGAGGGCGTCCACCTGGTCGTCCAGGGTGAGGGTGAAATCGTGCAGGACCTCGCGCTCCCAGGCGGGGGAGCGGCCGGGGGTGCCGCGGCCGTCGGTGATGATGACCGCGAAGCCCTGCTCGGCCCACCACTGGGACTCCAGGTAGGGGCGGCTGGCGGCGATGACTCGCTGGGCGTGCGGGCCGCCGTAGGGGTCCATCAGGACCGGGAGCTTAGCCGAGCCCTCGACGTGCCAGGAGGGCAGCAGGACTGCTGTGGACAGGCCGCGTGAACCTGTCCTGACCAGGGAGATCCGCAGGTCGAGGCCGGGGCGTTCGGCCGCGGAGCGGATCGGCAGGACCGTGCCGTCGGGGCGGATCGCCCGGACCGAGGTGCCTTCCGAGGTGAGCGTCTGGCCGGCCACGACGGTGACGCCGCCTTGCCGGCGGCCGGCGTACGCGCCCGCCTCGGTGACGACCGGGGTGAGCGTTCCGTGGGCGTATGTCCAGAGCATGATCTCGGTGGGTTCGCCGCTGGCGCGGAACAGCACGGTGTCGCCGTCGATGTCGAGGACCTCGCGGACCTGCAGCGAGGGCGGGGTCACCGGGCGGTCGCCGATGACCAGGCGGCGGCCGCCGTCGGAGTCGGCCACCCAGACCAGGGTGCCGTCGGACAGGTGGCCCGGCACGCCGGGGATGGCCTCCACCCAGGCCGGGTCGGTGTCCTCGCGGACCAGCGTGCTCGCGCCGGTGGCCGGATCGATCTTGAGTAGCCGCATGCTGCGCTGGTCCCGGGAGAGCGTCACCAGGGCCATGCCGTGCGCGTCCCAGAGGGCTGTGACGAGGTATTCCTGGTCGAAGTGCACCTCGACCCTGGGGCCGCCAAGGTTGTACACAAACAGCCGTACGTCCGCGTTCGGGGTGCCTGCCGCCGGATAGGCGACGATGTTCGGTTCGCGGTCGGGGTTGGCGGGGTCGGCGATGTGCCAGCGCTGGACGGGGGCCTCGTTCACCCGGGCCACCAGCAGCGCGTCATTGGTGGGCGACCACCAGTAGCCGCGCAGGCGCATGAGTTCCTCGGCCGCGATGAACTCGGCCAGGCCGTAGGTGACGCCCTCCTCTTCGGCGACCTCGACGTCCTCGCCGGATTCCACGTGATGGACCCGGAGCGCGCCACCGGTCACGTACGCCACCCGCTCCCCGTCCGGGGACAACCGGGGGTCGATGACCGAACCAGGGGTGGCCAGGGACCGTACCGCCCCTGACTCCCACAGGAACAGGTTGCCGGACAGGGCGAACACGATCCGGCGGGCCGTGGCGTCGGTCGCGTAGGCGACCACGCCGCCGGCCGACTCGCGGGCGCGCTCGCGGCGGGCGCGCTCCTCCGCGGGCAGGTTCTCCTCGGTGGCGTCGAGCGTCAGCGGGTCCACCAGCAGGCGCTCCGCGCCGGAGGTCAGGTCGAGCTCCCACAGGCAGGTGACCGCGTCCACACCCGAGTTGCTGCGCAGGAAGAGCACGCGGTCGGGGGCGATCGTGAAGTTGCGCGGCACCCCGAGGGTGAACCGCCGGGTACGGGCATGCAGTCGCGGGAAGCTCTCACTCATAGTTCCTCATAGTGCCAGTTAGGCTCGGGGCATGATTGATCGGCGATTGCTGCTGGTGCACGCGCATCCCGACGACGAGACCATCGGCACCGGCGCGACGATGGCCAGATACGTTGCCGAAGGCGCTCAGGTCACGCTCGTGACCTGCACGCTGGGCGAGGAGGGGGAGATCATCCCGCCCGAGCTGGCGCATCTGGCCGCCGACCATGAGGACGCGCTGGGGGGCCACCGGATCGGCGAACTGGACGCGGCCTGCGCGGCCCTGGGCGTCACCGATCACCGGTTCCTCGGCGGGGCGGGGCGCTGGCGCGATTCCGGGATGATGGGCGTGGCGAGCAACCGCGACCCGCGCTGCTTCTGGCGGGCCGATCTGGACGAGGCCGCCGGCGCGTTGGTGGAGGTCATCAAGGAGGTACGGCCTCAGGTGATCGTCACCTACGACAGGATCGGCTTGTACGGCCACCCGGACCACATCAAGGCCAATCGCGTCGCCTGGCGGGCCTTCCAGATGGTTCAGGACACGCCCCTGGAAGTCGCGAAGTTCTATCACACGGCCATGGTGAAATCCGTGATGAAGCGGGGCGCAGAGGCCATGCACGAGGCCGATGTGGCGTTCTCGGCCCCGGAGTCCGTGCCTTTCGGGGCCGATGATGGGGAGATCACCACCGAGATCGACGCCCGGCCGTACCTGGCGGCCAAGCTCGCGGCATTGCGGGCGCATGCCACCCAGGTTTCGGTGCGTGAGCCCTGGTTCGCGCTGTCCAACAACATCGGGCAGGAGGCGTTCGGGGTCGAGCATTACGTCCTGTGGAGTGGTGTGCGCGGTCCTGCCGGGGTGGGCGCGCCGGTCGAGGTGGGGGGCATCGGCGAGCCCTACGACCGGGAGGTCTGCCTGTTTGCGGGGATCGGCTAATCTCGGCGCATGATGGGTACGGCGGCGCCCGAGGTCACCGAGGGGTCCGAGATCGAGGCGGGCTTCGGGGCGGCGATCGCCGGGGCCGCGTATGGAACGCTGGCTGTGCTCGGGGTGGTGCTCGGGGTGCTGGGCGGCTTCTCGCATGCGTGGGAGGTGCTGGGGGTGCCGGCCGCTGCGATCGGGTGGGTGGTGGTCTTGTTTGCGGTGCCGTACGGGATGGGCCGGTTGATGCGGACTCGGATGGCGGCGCTGATTCTGGTGGTGGGCTGGATGGCCACGGTGTTCTTGTTCGCCGGGAGGCGTCCGGAAGGTGATCTGACCATCGCGGCGAACGTCGCGGGATATGTCTACCTGTATGGCGGCGCGGTGGCTGTGCTGGTCGCGATCCTGTTGATCCCTTCGACGGGGGGCTCCTGGTTGATCCGGCAAAATGTCCGAATAAAGTGACCTTTGTGCAAGTAGACAGGGATCTTTACCGGAAGGTCGTCGGTCGTTATGCCAGCGGCATCGCGATCGTCACCACCGTGGACGAAGGCGTGGATCACGCGATGACGGTCAACTCGTTCACGTCCGTCTCCCTGGATCCCCTGCTCGCGCTCTTCTGTGCCGAGAAGATCGCCAGATTTCATGATTCGGTGCTGAAAGCGGGCGTCTGGGGCGTCTCGGTGCTTCCCGAAGACGCCGAGGAAACCTCCCGCTTCTTCGCCCGCCGCGGCCGCCCCCTGGAAGGCCAACTCGCCGACCACCCCCACCACCGCGGCTTCCTCGGCGTCCCCCTCCTGGACAACGCCATCGCCACCCTCGAATGCCGCACCACCGGCGCCCACGACGGCGGCGACCACACCATCATCCTCGGCACCGTCGAACACGTCGGCACCCCCCGCGACGGCGAACCCCTCCTCTACCACGAGGGCCGCTACCGCCGCTTATAAGCCCCACCTGGCCGAAACCTCCGCTTGTACGCCCCCGCCTGGCTGGACCTCCCTCCGCTTGTACGCCCCGCCTGGCCGGGATCCCCCCTTCGCCCAGTGAGCCCTGCCTAGCCGGAATCTCACCTCCCCTTGTGAGACCCTGCTTGCTATGTGGTACCGGATCCGCCGCATCATCAACTGGATAAACCTGTCCACACCGGCCGGGCTCCTCATCGCCAGGATCGGCGGCGCCCACACCCGAAAAGGCGAGTTCGGCCTCGTGTACGCCCACGACTACCGCATCCCGTTCCCCATCGCCAACGCGTTCACCGTCGGAAACGTGGTCCTCACCAAATACCCGGACGGCTTCCTCCAAGGCAGACTCCTGGCCCACGAATCCCGCCACGCCTCCCAGTACGCAGCCTGCATCGGCCTCCCGATGCTGATCCTCTACCCGCTCTCGCTGGTCATCTCGGTCGCCGTCTGCGGAGACATCGCCTCCTGGAACCTCTTCGAACGCCTAGCCAACCTGGAAGACGGAGGCTACCGCCGCCACCCCCCACGCTGGAGAAGGACATCTCCACATTAAGGACGGTTTGTCACTGGGTGGGTGGGAACCCTACCGGGTCCAGGTTTGGCCGTCCGGGGTGTCGGCGACCTTGACGCCGAGTTCGGCGAGGGCGTCGCGGAGGCGGTCGGATTCTGGCCAGTCTTCGGCGGTGCGGGCGCGGGAGCGTTGGTCTATGAGTTCGGCGGCGCCTGGGGGGAGGACGGGGATGCGGCCGATTTCGGAGGAGAGGTCGAGGCCGAGGAGGTGGTCGAAGTGGAGGAAGGTCTCGAATTTTGAGCCTGGGGGGATGGCAGGGTCGCGTTCGAGGGCGCGGAGGAGGCGGAGGGCTTGGGGGGTGTCGAGGTCGTCGTTGAAGGCTGACTGGATTGCGGGGGCGGAGTCGGTTGCGATGGGTTTGCTGGGGGATTCGGCCCATTCGGCGACTTTTGAGCGCCAGCGGTTCAGGGTGCGGTCGGCGGCGTGGAGGGTGTCCCAGGTGAGGTTCATCTGCTGGCGGTAGCGGTGTTCCATGAGGGCCAGGCGGACGGCGAGGGGGTCCAGGCCAGCGTCGGTCACGTCGCTGAGCAGGACCACGTTTCCGGTGGATTTGGCCATCTTGCGGCCGTCGAAGAGGAGGTGTTCGCCGTGGGCCCAGTGCCGCACGACCTCGTGGCCGACCGCGGAGTCGGTTTGGGCGCGCTCGTCCTCGTGGTGGGGGAAACGTAGGTCGATGCCGCCGGTGTGCACGTCCACGTGCTCGCCCAGGAACGCCAGCGACATGGCGGAGCACTCGATGTGCCAGCCGGGAAAGCCACGGCCCCAGGGGGTGTCCCAGGTCAGGTCGCGGTGGGCGGGCTTCCAGAGGGCCCAGTCGGCGTGGAACCGTTTGCGGGGGTCCACGCCGCCGACCCGGTGGCCGGGGTGCAACGCGTCGAGGCGGTTTCCGGAAATTTCGCCGTACGACGCGAAGGATTCGGCGGAGAAGAACACCGAGCCGTCGGGGCCCTTGTAGGCGTGGCCCTTCTCAAGGAGTTTGATGATCAGTTCGATCATCAGGTCGATGGTCTCGGTGGCGCGCGGCGTGCGCTCGGGCACGCGCAGGTTGAGGGCCCCCGTGTCCCGCCGGAACGCGTCCTCGTAGAACCGGGCGATCTCCAGCGCCGACCGCCCCTCGGCCCGCGCCTGGGCGAGAACCTTGTCCTCGCCCAGGGGATCGATCTCCGCGTCATCGGCCAGATGACCCACATCGGTGATGTTCTGGCACACCATCGCCCGCACCCCCTGCCGCTCCGCCACCCGCCGGATCAGATCCGCGAACAGGTACGAGCGCAGGTTGCCCAGATGGGCATAGCGGTAGACGGTCGGCCCGCAGGTATACATGCGCAACGCTCGCGCCCCCACCGGCAGAATCGGCTCGACCTGCCGGTGACGTGTGTCATAGAGGCGCAGCATGCCCCGAGCCTACCCAGACGCCCGCAAGGTCAGCTTCAACGAGCCCACCTTCAGGTTGATCCCGACGGGCCCGGTCGCCTTCGGCTTGGTCGCCAGCGTGAGCTTGACCGATTTGCCGGGCGCGATGGAGGTCAGCGTGCACCGCAGCACGGTCGAGGTGATCTTGCATGCCCGGGGCGCCTTCACCAGCTTGTTCCCCCCGAACGTCTTCCCGTACACAGACAGCTTGCCGACCGTCCGCGGCCCGGTGTTGCTGATCGTCACCGTGTACGCGTTCCGCCGCACCACCAGCCCCGTCGCCCAGTAGGTCGCGGGCGGGAACGCCAGCCGCTGCAGCTGCGCCTTGCTCCCGTTGAACCGATCCTCGCCCCCCGCGTGGTTACCCTTCTCGGCCGACTGCCAGAATGTGTGCCTCTTCCAGGACGCCGGCAGCGGCCCCGCCGACGTGCCCCACCGGGCCACCCAGAGCGGATTCTTGCCGAAGCCCTTCGCGTCACCGGTGCAACTGCGCCACCACGCCGTGGTCGTGTAGATCACCACATCCCGGTGCGTCCTGGCCCGATACCGCTTGGCGAAGTCGCTGATCCACTTCACCATCTCGTCCTGGCCTAACCCGTAGCAGTGGTTCAGCCCGTTCCGGTTGTTGTACGGATTGTCCTCAACATCCAGCACCCCCGGCAGCGTCTTGCTGTCGGCGATCCAGCGCCCCCCGTTGCGTACGAAGAAATCGGCCTGCGCGGCCCCGCTGGACTCGTGCGGCTGCGCGAAGTGATAG
This sequence comes from Acrocarpospora macrocephala, assembly GCF_009687865.1. Taxonomy (GTDB): domain Bacteria; phylum Actinomycetota; class Actinomycetes; order Streptosporangiales; family Streptosporangiaceae; genus Acrocarpospora; species Acrocarpospora macrocephala. The sequence goes on along the minus strand of NZ_BLAE01000061.1, from coordinate 61,415 downwards.
GCCCCCCGGAAGATGCCCGCCTCCTTCGCCCCGCCGAACTGATCGGCGAAACGCGGATTGCGATAGTCCAAACCCTCGGTCGCGTGCACGTACGCGAACCCGGCCCCGCCATCGGCCACCGAATCCCAGTCGACGTCCCCGGTCCAGTTGCTGACATCGACGCCGAGGACCTTGGTCGCCGCCTGCGCCGGAGCGGCCGTCGCCACTCCCAGCACGCCAGCGAGCATCACCGCCGACCCGGCCCATATCGCCGGAAATTTCACGCTAAATCCTTCCCCGAACGGACAATTGCCCCAAGATCCTGGCAGATCCCGACAAAGGCCGTTACAGGAACGTGAGAATGTCCCGGTCGCCGCGCTCGCGCAGCCGGGCCAGCACCTCATCCCGCGCGGCTCCGTCGGGCAGCCCGATCCGGGCCCCGATCAGCCGCAACCCCTCCGCCTCCGAAGCCACCGGAGCCGTGTACCCGATCAGGTGCAGGGCGCGGTTGAGCGTCGGCAGCCCGGGCGGGCTGGCGGGCAGGAACCGGGTCAGCAACTCGCCGCCGTCCGACACGGTCAGGAAGACATGATCGCCCTCCGCCGCGTTGTACTCCGCGAGCACCGGCCGGATCGACCCCATGGTCGGCTGGTTGTGCCAGCTGATCACGACCTCGCCCGACGCCGTGGACGCCGTCAGCTGCCCGCCGGGCGCCATGCCCAGATGGGCCGCGAACCCGGTCGGCAGCGGCGAACCCGAACCTCGCAGATGCTCGGCGTTCACGTCCACCCGATGCCACCAGCGCCCGTCCCGGCTGCGGAAGCAGCGCCGCGTCATCGAGACGTCCCGGCGCGGCTGGTACTCGCCCTGCTCCGCACCGGCCACCCGGATCCACCCCCGCTGGGTGCGCTCGAACCCCGGCCCGCCCGCGTACGCGCGCACCGAGCTCTCGCTCACCTCATACCGCGAGGTCAGGCTGGTCACGATGGTGTTCACCGACGCCTCACCCCCGGCCCGTTGGATCTCCCTGGCGATCATCTCGCGGATGCCCAGATATTCCTCGCCGCCCCACCGGGTGAGTCCGTACTTGTTGCGATCCAGCCGCAGGAACCGCTCATCGGCGGTCAGCTGGTTACGGATGCCGACCAGGCTGTAATCTTCGCCGATCCTGGTCTGGATCTCCTCCGGCGACAGCGGCATCCCAGCCACCGCCAGCACCGCCTCGGCCTTGTCGTTCACGCTGCGCGGCCACGGCACCACGTGCCCTTCCAGCACCCGCAGGTGCGGCACCGCCGCCAGCCACCGCTCGGCCACGTCCTCGCGCACGCCCAGCTGGGAGACCATCACGATCGCCTCGGCCAGCGGCACCGGGCCGTCGGTGAACAGGCCTCGGGTCTTCTCCCGCAGCTCGTCCGCGCCGCCCGCGATCAGCCAGCCGTCCACCTGCTCGTAGCCGGTCAGCAGGGTGCGCACGAACCGCCAGGCCGGGATCCCCAGGGTGGCCAGCTCGGTGCGGTGCCACGGCACGGCGGCGGTCAGGTCGTCGGCCGGCACGGCCGAGCCGAGCCGGGTGCGCAGCCAGCTCAGGTGCGCGCTCAGCGGGGCCGCGTCCTGGCTGGACAGCCAGGCGTCCACGTGGTCGCGCAGGTCCCGCTCGATCTGCCTGATCCGCTCCCGGGTGACGGAGAAACGCTGGGCCAGCTCGTCCAGGGTGGCGCGCTGCTCGGCGTACAGCCGGTCCCTGGCGATGGCGCGCTGGCGGTCGTCGAGCCGGGCGAAGACCTCGTCCACCAGCTCGGGCAGCGGCCGCTCCGGCACCGCGGGCGGGGCCGCGACCCGGTCGCCCGGCTCGGTCTCCAGCAGCTTGTCCAGCACGCCGGAGAAAAGCTGGAGCACACTCTCCCTGGTCCCCGGCAGCTGCTGGCTCTCCACCGGATTGGTGAACCTCAGCAACGGCATGATGTCGCCCAGCACCAGATGACCCCAGCACGCTGTGGTCAGATCGGCCAGCCGCGACGCCACCCGCTCCGTGCCCACCGCGGCGCACGCGCGGTCCAGCGGAAGCGCCTGCCACCACGCGTCGGGGAGGCCGGGGTCGCTGGCGATCGGCTCGACCTGGCTGGGCGCGGTCCAGCGCAGGGAGGGCACGATGTCGCTCAGGCTTAGATTCATGCAGGTCCAACCGGCAAGGGGAGTATCTCCGCAGTTCAGATTAGGGGATCAGGTGGGCAGGAAGGGACTCGCCCGGCCGGAGTAGGACACGTAGAGCAGCTCGTTCGCCCGCGTGCAGGCCACATAGAGCAGCCCCCGTTCTCGTTGCAGGTCATGGGCTCGGGCCGTGGGATCTTCCGAGGCCGGAGTGAGCTGCTCCGGCGCCGGAACGATCCCGTCTGCAACGCCTATCACGGCCACCCGGCGAAACTCCAGACCCTTCATGCCGTGCAGCATCGTCACCTTCACCTCGATGCCCGCCGCGCGCAGCGCCGCCCGCGCGGTCCTGACCAGTTCCACGGTCCTGGCCGCCACCGCGACCTGGTTCGGCGGCACCCCGTCGGCCAGCCAGTCGGTCACGTGCGCGACCAGCCCGGTGATCTCCGCCTCCGGGCTGACGTAGTTGCGCACCATCGGCCGGGGGCCGTGCTGGAGCGAGCGGTAGCCGTACATCTCGGAGACGCCCTCGGCGAGGCCGTCCACCGGGCCGCCGCCGCGCAGCCGTACGCCGAAGGAGAGGATCTCGTGCGGCAGCCGGTGCGAGATCTTCAGGTGGAACCGCCGGACCGGGATGCCCATCCCGGCCAGCGCCGCCCGGGTGTCGAACATGCGCTGGTGCGGGTCGCCCACCACGAACAGGTCGTTCGGCCCCGGTGGCACCGCCGCCCGCAGTAGCCGCCACTGCGCCGGGTGCAGGTCCTGCGCCTCGTCCACCACCACATGCTTGTACGGCTCACGCCCCGGCGCCTGGTCCCCCAGCATGTCCCCGGTGGCCTGCCCGAGCAGATCGGCGGCCTCGCTGACCAGCTGCAGCAGCGTGCGCCGCCCCGAGGCCCGCAACTGCCCCTCCACGTGCTCGACCGCCCGCCACACATTGCTCTTGATCTCCGGCGACAGCTGGGTGCCCCGGCCAGGCCGCTCGGCCGCCAGATACTCCTCCAGCGAGCGCAGGTTCTGCGACAGGATCACCTGCTCCCACTCGCGCAGCAGGAACGCGGCCCCGAACCTGCTCCCGGCCGCCTCCTGCCAGAGCTTGGCCACGTCCCCGACCACCTTCGGCGGCCGCCCCTCGTGCTCGGCCACGATCCGGTAGGCCAGCCGGTCCACGTTGGTCACCTCGACGCGCTTGCGCAGCACCTCGTCGTCGATGATCATGTCCAGCTTGGTGGCCAGCTCGTTCACCAGCACCTGCGAGAAGGTGGCCAGCAGCACCGGCCCGGTGCCGTGGCGGGCCAGATGGGCGGCCCGGTGCAGCGCGATGATCGTCTTCCCGGTGCCCGCGCCCCCGGTGATCAGCGCGGGCTGCTCGTAGTTCTCCCAGTTGGAGTACGTGTGCTGCGGCGGGTACAGGAACGTGCACCAGTCCGGCACGGTCAGGATCCGGTCCAGCTCGATCCGGTCGGCGGCGAACGCGGCCTTGCCGGGGCTGCGCAGCAGCGCGGTGGCCAGGTCCTCGGTGTCGATCACGTCGGCCAGCACGCACCGGCACCCGTCCAACTCCCGCCAGGCCTCGGCCAGCGAGCCGCCCTGGGCCAACGCGCTCAGCGGCGCGAACTGGCTCTCCGGCAGCAGCGGCTCCACCGCCGCCAGGTGCGCGTCGGTGCTCATCAGCCGCAGCAGCGGCAGCAGCTGGGGGTCGATGCCGATGCTGAGCAGGTCGCTGTCGCAGACGTGGCCGTACAGGCGGCGGGGGGAGCCGGCCGAGGAGCGGCGCAGCGCGGGCTCGACCCGCTCCAGCGCCTCGGCGTCCCAGACCTCGATCACGCCGATGGCGGGGTTGACGGTGAACCGGTGGCGCTGCGCGTAGGTCCAGGCCTCGGCGTCGGGCAGGATCGCGACCAGCCAGTAGACGTCGCGCTGGCGGAGCACCACGCCCCGGTAGCGGTCGCTGAGGCGCAGCGTGAAGACGCGGGGATCGCGGGCGTTGCGCACCCGTTCTGGAGTGGGCCCGGCGGGGGAGTTGTGCAGGAAACGGCGCACCGCGACCACGGCGTCTCGGCGGACTGGCCGGGCCAGCGCGCCGAGTTCCTTGGTGAACTCCAGGGAGACCGCGAGCCGGGGCATGGGCGGCTACCCGAGCAGGGACAGCAGATCGCGGTCCCCGCGTTCTCGGAGTCGGGCCAGGAGTTCCACGGTGCCGACCGGGCCGGTCAGGCCGATCCTGGTGGCGATCACCCTGGTTGCCTGGTCGGGGGTGCCGCCGGGGGCGGTGTAGCCGACCAGGCGCAGCGCCCGCGAGGTGGCGTCACCGCCGGTGGCCGAGGGCAGGTGCCTGACCCGGAGCATGCCCTCCTCGGAGAGGGTCAGGAAGATGTGGCCGCCCTCCTTGGCGGCGACCTCGGTCAGGATGCGCTGGAGCGAGCCCACCGCCGGGCGGCCGTCCCAGGTCAGTTCCACGTCGCCGGCCGCGCTCCGCACGCTCCTGCTCTCGCCGGGGGTGAGCCCCAGATAGGAGGCGAAGCCGCTGGGCAGCGGGATCTCCGCACCCGCCAGGTGGTCGGCGGTCACGTCCACCCGCAGCCACCACCGCCCGTCGGGCTGCCGGAAGCAGCGCACGGTGTGCGCCACGTCCTTCAGTCCCGGCTCGGCTTTGGGCTTCGGTTCGGTCCGCGGCGGCGGCTTCGGCACCGGCTTGGGGACGGGCTTCGGCACCGGCTTGGGCGCGGGTTCCGGCTCCGGCTTCGACTCGGGTTCGACGTCGATCGCCGGTTTCGGCGGGGGAGCGGGCTTGGGGCGCGGCCGGGGCCTGGGTTTGGGCGGGGCGCCGTTGGTGCCGCTCTGGATGCGCAGCTGGGGCACGTTCTCCAGCCACTCCTTGGCCACCTCGGGCCGGATCCCCAGGCTGGAGACCAGCTCGCGGGCCCGGTTCACCGTCGGCGGCCGGTCGGAGTTCACGATCAGCTTGCGGGTCTTCTCCTGCAGCTCGGCCATGTCCCCGGCCACCAGCCACTCGCCGGACACCTGGTAGCCCGGCAGCGAGGCCAGCACGAACTGCCAGGCCAGCACGTCCAGCGAGCGCAGCTCCTCCTCGTGCCAGTCGGCCGCGTTGATGAGCCGCGTCTTCGGCGCGGCCACCCCCAGCAGCTCGGCCACCCGCTCCAGGTGGGCCCGGAACGGCGCCGACTCGGCCGACTCCAGCCACTCCTCCAGCCGGGCCCGCAGCGCCTTCTCCATCGCCTCGATCAGCCCGGCCGGCACGGCCAGCAGCCGCCCCAGCTCCTCCACGGCCGTCGGCGTGTCGGTGAAGACCCGGTTCTGCGCCACCATCCAGGTCTGGTCGTCCAGCGCCGCGAACACCCCGTCCAGCAGCGCGCACAGGTCTTCGGAGGCGGGCCGCACCACCACGGCCACATCGGCGGGTTCGGCCGCCAGGGCGGGCCGCACCGTCAGCGCGGTCCGCGGGCCCTGGGTCTGCCCGAGCCGGGTGAACACCGCGCCGAACAGGGCGATGAGCACCGGCCGCACCTTCACGAACGGCTGGTCGGCCAGCTCCCTGCCGGTCAGCGCCAGCAGCCCGGTCCAGGATCCGGCCCGGTCCAGCGCGATCGCCACCTGCGGGTCGTCGGCCTCGTCGGGGTGGAGCACGTGCAGGGCGGGCAGGATGTCGCCGACCGCCGCGGCCCGCCACTGGCTCAGCGTCAGATCGGTCAGCAGCTCGGCGAGGTTGTCGGCCCCGACGGCGGCCAGCACCCGGCTCATGGGCAGGCTCCGCCACCAGGCCGCGGGTAATTCCGGCGGGGTGGGAATGGTGGCGGCATCACTCCAGCGCAGCGGTGGCACAAGGTCACTCAGGCAGAAGTTCATCGCCATCCCCATCACGTACGTAAGACCAGACCATAGTCTGGCAAATCCCCCGCGTTGGCGGGAGTTTCTCGGTGACGACCTTGATTTTGGCGGCTACTGCCGAACCGCCGCGAACCGCAGGCGCACGTAGTCGGCCATCCAGCCGGACTCCCGGCGCAGCGCGGGCGCGGCCAGCTCGTTCACCCGCCGCAGCAGCGGCTCCACGGTGGCCACCGGCACGCCCTCCAGCAGCGAGGGAGCGAACATGCGCACCCAGTCGGCGGCGCCGTTGGGGCAGTCGTCCAGCGGGGTCGGCCGGTCGAAGTTCTCCACTAGGCGCAGCGTGAAACCGGCACGCTCCAGGCGCACGGCGTACTCGGCGGGGCTGGGGAAATACCACGGCAGGTGCGGGTCGCGCAGGCCGTGTTCCCGCCAGGCGGTGAGCATCGCGGCGACGAGCGCGGCGCAGTTGCCCGCGCCGCCCAGCTCGCCCACGAACCGGCCGCCCGGCTGTAGCGCCATCCGGACACACTCGATCACGGCGTCCGGGTCGCGGCTCAACCAGTGCAGCGCCGCGTTGGAGAAGACCGCGTCGTACGGCTCGGCGACGGTGAAGTCGTGCCCGTCCCCGACCGTGAAGTCCAGGCCGGGGAACTGGGCGATGGCGGTCTCGATCATCGAGTGCGAGCCGTCGATGCCGAGCACCCTGGCGCCGCGCGAAGCGATCTCGGCGGTCAGCACGCCGGTGCCGCAGCCCAGGTCGAGCACGCGCTCGCCCGGCTGCGGATCCAGCAGGTCCACCAGCGGAGCGCCCTGCGCCGAGACATAGCCGAACGAGCTGTCATAGGCACGAGCGTTCCACTGTATGAGACTAGGGGTGTCATATCGCAAGATCGGCTCTCATTCCACGGTATAGGCATACTGTACGGCCTTCGTGGAATGGATGGTGGTCAGCCTATCTGCTGCGGCCAATGTTGCTGAAGGTAGGTCTTCGCGGCGTCCTGCTGGGGAATCGTGAGGGTTACCGGGGTTCCGTACACTTTGGGCAGCTTGGCGGCCGCTTCCTGGTCGAGCCCGCCGCGCATCTCCATGGCCTCCAGCCGGACCGGCCTGGCGTAGCCGCGCAGGAACAGGTTCTGGCCCTCGTTGGAGAACAGGAACTCCTGCCACAGCCGGGCGGCGGCCGGGTGCTTGGCGTTGGCGTTGACGGCCTGCACGTAGTGCGAGGCGAGCACGGTGTCCTTCGGGATCGTCACCCGCAGTTCCGGCTTGTCCTGCTCGGCGGCGGTGGCGGCCCTGGCCATGTTCAGGTAGTCCCAGTCGAGCAGCGCCGCCGCGCGGTCGGGGGTCGACAGCCCGCCCGCCTTCTTCAGGTCGGCGAAGAACTTCAGGCCGCGCGCGGCGTCCGGCTTGCCGCCCGCCAGCGAGGTGGCCATCACGCCGCCGAACCCGGAGGCGGTGCGGATCGGGTCGCCGGGCAGGGCCACCGTGGTGCCCGGCTTCAGCAGGGCGGCGAACGAGGCCGGGGCGGCCATCTTGGCGGGGTCGTAGCCGATCGACATGTAGCCGCCGTAGCCCGCGTACCAGGCGCCGGCGGCGTCCTTGAGGTCGTCGGCGATGTCCTGCCAGCCGAGCACCCGGTAGGGCGCGAACCTGGCCGCGTTGGCGACGGCCACGTCCAGGCTCAGGTCGTACACGTCGGGGTTCTCGGGGGCGGCCAGCTGCTGGGCGCTGGTGGCCTCGGGCTTGAGGGCGGTCACCTTCACGTCGTACTTGTCCGAGAACTCGTCGATGATCTCGCCGTAGTTCACCCAGTCCCTGGGCACCCCGACGAGGACGAGCTCGCCCTCCTTCTGCGCCGCCTCGATCAGCCGGTCCATGGTGGTGAAGCCCGACTGCAGGCTGGCGGCCTTGGGGTTCACCGGCGGCAGGTTCTTGTTGTCCGTAGCCGGGGCGGAGCAGGCGGCCGCGGCCACCGCGAGCAGGGCTATCAGACCTAGAGCACGTGTGGTCACGATTCGAATACTTGGCGTGATTTTCCAGCCGGTCGAGGAGGCACGCCGTCAGCCGGGGACGACCTTTGCCGCCACCATGGTGTTCTCGGGAAACTCCACCAGCGTGCCGTCCCGTTTGCGGACCGCCAGCATGCCGTCTGACCAGGCCTCCAGGATGCCGACGACGTCGCGAAAACCCTCCGGAACCTGGCGGCGCACGGTCACCTTACGACCCACGTCTTCCGCGGAAATGCTCACCGTAAGGCGAAAGGACACAGGTTTGACCCCCTCCTGTTTCAGCCACCTGGCAGGCAACGCAATACTAGGCCTTAGCAACCCGCGGCCCATGTCGTGCTGGAGAGAAGGAGCCTGAGGTGACCTACGTCATCGCGCAGCCCTGCGTGGACGTCCTGGACAAGGCGTGCATCGAGGAATGCCCCGTCGACTGCATCTACGAGGGCAACCGCATGCTCTACATTCACCCTGACGAGTGTGTGGACTGCGGCGCGTGCGAGCCGGTCTGCCCGGTGGAGGCCATCTTCTACGAGGACGACCTGCCCGAGCAGTGGAAGGACTTCTACCGCGCCAACGTGGACTTCTTCGAGGAGCTGGGGTCGCCGGGCGGCGCCTCCAAGGTCGGCAAGATCGAAAGAGACCACGAGGTCGTCGCCGTGCTGCCCCCGCAGGCTGAGGACCACTGAGCTACGTTTGAATATCGCCTTGGCCGCCCACTGGTCCCTCGGTGGGCGGCTTCAGCATGCCCGTTTGGGGGAGCTCTATGATCAAACTGCCTGATTTTCCGTGGGATCGGCTCACGCCGTACAAGGAGGTGGCCCAGGCCCACCCGGACGGCATCGCCGACCTGTCGATCGGCACGCCGGTGGATTCCGTGCCCGAGGTGGTACGGCAAGCGCTCGCCGCCGCCTCCGACAGCCCCGGCTACCCCCAGACGCACGGCACGCCCGGCCTGCGCTCCGCGGCGGCGGGCTGGCTGGCCCGCCAGCACGGGGTCACGGTCGACCCGGACAATGTGCTCCCCGTCATCGGCACCAAGGAACTCGTCGCCTGGCTGCCCACCCTGCTCGACGTCCGCGCGGGCGACCGGGTGATCTTCCCCGAGCTGGCCTACCCGACCTATGACGTCGGGGCGCGGCTGGCGGGGGCGGAGCCGTTCGCGACCGACGGGCTGGTCGCGCTCGGGCCGGAGCGGGTGCCGCTGGTGTGGGTGAACTCGCCGTCCAACCCGACCGGGCGGGTGCTCCCGGCCGGGCACCTGGCCAAGGTGGTGGCCTGGGCCCGCGAGCGCGGCGCGATCGTCGCCTCCGACGAGTGCTACATCGGCCTCGGCTGGGAGGAACAGCCGGTCTCGATCCTGCACCCGGACGTCTGCGGCGGCTCCTACGAAGGCCTGCTGGCGGTGCATTCACTGTCGAAACGATCCAATCTGGCCGGGTATCGCGCCGGTTTTGTCACCGGTGATCCAGATCTCGTGGCGCGTCTGCTGGAAGTCCGCAAGCACGCCGGGATGATCATGCCGGGACCGGTCCAGGCCGCCATGACCGTCGCCCTCGAGGACGATGCGCACGCCGAGGAACAGCGGGCCAGATACGCGGCGCGCCGAAGCGCGCTCAGGACCGCATTGGTATCGGCGGGATGGCGGATCGAGCATTCCACCGCCGGTCTCTATCTGTGGGCGAGCGACGGTTCCGGCTGCTGGGAGCAGGTGCGGCGGCTGTCGGAGTCCGGGATCCTGGTGGCTCCGGGAGATTTCTATGGAGTGGCCGGAAAGCAACACATTCGCATCGCGATTACCGCCACAGATGAACGGATAAATGCGGTTGTGCGTCGGCTCCAGTAGGATCGCGCGCCATGACGACAGCGGTGGTGCTCGGACTGAGCGTCGCGACGCTTATCGTCGTGCTGGGCGCGTTCATCGCCACCACCCGCCAGGACCGGCGGGTGGTTCCGGCGAACGGGGGACTGGACTTCGGCTCTAACGACGGACCGGCGTTCTTCGACCCTCGAACTATCAAGGTGGGCGACACCGTGCATATCGCGGGTGTGCGCTACAAAGCCATGGGAGCGTTGCATCTTTCCTGGCACGGCGAGCAGTGGACCGAGCACCTGCTGGACGACGGCACCCGCCGCTACCAGTGGCTCTCGGTCCAGGAGCGCGGCGACCGGGAAGAGGCCGTTCACCTGGAGGTCCTGCTCTGGACCCAGGTCCCGGCGCAGGGCATGGTGCCCGCCAAGAGCATGCTCATCATGGAGGGCGTGGAGTTCTTCCCGACCGAACGGGGCACTGTCGCGTTCCGGGCCGAGGGCATGACCGGCCTGCCCGACCGGGGGCTGCTCGACTTCGCCGACTACCGGGCCAATGACGGGCGGTTGTTGTCGTTCCAGCGGGTGCAGGGCGGGCAGTGGGTGGCCTCCTACGCCTCGCCGCTGACCCCTGGTTCGATCCAAGTGGAACGGCTGGGCTAGGCGACCGCCATCGGGGCGTCCTTGCCGGACTCGTCCTGCTGCCAGCCGTCGTAGCCGGATTCCGCGGTCCATTTCACGCCCTGGTAGCTGATCTGGTGGAGGCCGTACTTCTGGGCGTGGGTGACGTACCAGGTCGCGACCAGCCAGCTGTCCTTCCTGGCGGCGGCGCCCAGCGCGCGGGTGAGCTCGGTGCGGGCCTTGTCGAGGGTGGTCTTGACCGGCTTCTCTGCGGGCGGGTACCAGCAGTGCACCGCCTTCGGGACCCGGCCGCTGAACGCCCCGGCCAGGATGATCGCCATGGCCCGGTGGTCGGCGTACGCGCCGCCGTCGGCGGAACGTTGCACCTCCTGGGCGGCGTCGTGCAGCGGCATGTCCAAGTAGCCCTCCACCTTCTCCAGGGCGGCGAAGAACTTCCTGGTCGCGTAGACCGGGTCCATCAGCTGCTCCACCGTGCCCCAGCCCTGGGAGGGGCGCTGCTGGAAGACGCCGACCGAGTCGCGGTCGCCGTACGGGATGTTGCTGAGCTTGGACTCCTGGATGGCGGTGATGTAGGCGATCTCCAGGGCCCGCTCGGGGAGCTTGCGCCGGGACGCCACGGCGGCGATGGTCGAGGCCACCTGGGACTGCTCGATGTCGAGTTCGAGCGTGCCGTCCGGAGTGGTGATCTGGCAGTTCTCGCCCCGCACGTACGGTTCCGCCTGGCGGATCAGCTGGGAGACCGCGAAGAAGATGCCGGCGCCCAGAACGACGACGATGGTCAGGATGATCAGAGCTGTTCTGGGGACGCGCGTTGTCACGCCCCAGAACCTACCCGCAGTCCCTAGGCTGGTGTCCCATGCGATTGGATCAGGACGTCAGGACGCTCACCGCCGAACTGGTGGACATCGCCTCCGAGAGCGGCCAGGAGAAACCGCTCGCCGACGCCATAGAACGGGCGCTGGCCGGGCTCGGCCACCTCACCGTGGACCGGGACGGGGCGAACATCGTGGCCCGCACCCACCTCGGCCTGGCTCAGCGGGTGGTGGTGGCCGGGCACCTGGACACCGTCCCCATCGCCGGGAACGTGCCGAGCCGCGTCGAGGGCGACCGCCTGTGGGGCTGCGGCACCACCGACATGAAGAGCGGCGTGGCCGTCCAGCTCAAACTGGCCCTGCTGGCCGAGCCCAACCGCGACCTGACTCTGGTCTTCTACGACTGCGAGGAGGTCGAGGCGGCCCGCAACGGCCTCGCCCGCCTGGTCCGCGACCACCCCGACTGGGTGCGCGGCGACTTCGCCGTGCTGATGGAGCCCACCGACGGCGCGATCGAGGGCGGCTGCCAGGGCACCGTCCGGGCCGAGGTGATCGCCACCGGCGTGCGCGCCCACAGCGCCCGTTCCTGGCTGGGCGTGAACGCGATCCACGAGGCGGCCGAGATCATGAGCAGGCTGCGCGCTCATGAGCCCCGCCAGCCGGTGGTGGACGGCCTGCGGTACCACGAGGGCCTGAACGCGGTCCTGATCAACGGCGGGCATGCCGGGAACGTGATCCCCGACGAGTGTGTGGTGACGGTGAACTACCGGTTCGCCCCGGACCGCACCGAGGAGGAGGCGCAGGCGTACCTGGCCGAGGTTTTCGACGGCTTCGAGGTCCGGATCGTGGACAGCGCGCCCGGTGCCCGGCCCGGCCTGGACAACCCGATCGCGTCGGCGTTCGCGGCCATTGTCGGGGGTACGCCCCAGGCGAAGGTGGCATGGACGGATGTGGCGCGTTTCTCCGCGCTCGGCGTGCCGGCCGTGAACTACGGACCCGGCAATCCGGAAGTCGCCCACAAACGGGACGAGTACGTCGAACTTGCCAAGATCGTCGAAGCCGAGCGCGTAATGACCAGCTGGCTGACCTGAGGAAACACCCCCGGAACGGAGAAAGTGGCTTTCCTCGCCGGCCATTTGGCGGGGAAAGCCACTTTCAGTCCCGAGCAGCACCCTCGACTCTTAGACGCGGCCTCCGCGAAAACCGGTTCCGCTCGTTTCCGAAGAATTTCAAGATTCTTTCCGGGCCGCGGGTACGGTGGGTCGGCATGAACACGATCCGCCCTGAACGACGCCAGGGGCCGGCCCTCCTGCGCGGCAGCATGGTGTCCCAATCCACCCACGACCAGCGCCTCCTCGACCGCCGTGGCCCCGCCGACTGGGTGCACATGGACCCGTGGCGGGTGCTCCGCATCCAGGCCGAGTTCGTCGAAGGCTTCGGGGCCCTCGCCGAACTGCCGCCCGCGGTCACCGTCTTCGGCTCAGCCCGTACCAAACCGGACGCGCCCGAGTACGAGATGGGCGTGCGGCTCGGCCGCGCGCTCGCCGAGGAGGGCTACGCGGTCATCACCGGCGGCGGCCCCGGCTGCATGGAGGCCGCCAACCGGGGCGCCCTGGAGGCGGGCGGCATCTCGGTCGGCCTCGGCATCGAGCTCCCGCACGAGCAGCGCATGAACGAGTTCGTGGACCTCGGCGTCGAGTTCCGCTACTTCTTCGTCCGCAAGACCATGTTCGTGAAGTACTCCTCCGGCTTCATCACCCTGCCGGGCGGCTTCGGCACCCTGGACGAGCTGTTCGAGGCGCTCACCCTGGTGCAGACCCGCAAGGTCACCTCCTTCCCCGTGGTCCTGATGGGCACCCGGTTCTGGGGGCCGATGATCGACTGGATCAAGGGCACGCTGCTGGCCGACGGCAAGATCTCGCCGCCCGACGTCGACCTGATCAGGTGCGTGGACGACGTGGCCGAGGCCGTGCAGATCATCGTCGGGGCCGACCAGGAACGCGGCGAGACCGAGTCTCGCGAGCGGAAATCGGTTGGACAGGTGGTCGCGGACGCCGAATAGAGTGGGCGCGTGGATCGCAACCAGGCCGGCAATCAGGGCGTCGGCCGGAGATCCGACCGGCATCGGCCCTCCGGGGTCAGTGAGGATCGCAACGTCTGTGTGTTCTGTTCCTCCAGTCAGCGGATCGCCCCCAAGTTCCTGAAGCTGGCCCGGGAGGTGGGCGGCGAGCTGGCTCGGCGTGGCCACACCCTGGTCAGCGGGGGTGCCATCGTCTCCTGCATGGGCGAGGTGGCGCGCGCCGCGCGGGCCGGCGGGGCCAGGACTGTCGGGGTTATCCCGCAGGTCTTGGTGGACATCGAGATCGCCGACACCGACTCGGACGAGCTCGTGATCACCTCGGGCATGCGCGAGCGCAAGGGCGAGATGGACGCCCGCTCTGACGCCTTCCTGGTGCTCCCCGGCGGCATCGGCACCCTGGAGGAGTTGTTCGAGATCTGGACAGCCCGGGTTCTCGGCCTGCATGCCAAACCGCTGGTCATCCTCGACCCCTGGGGCCTGTACGACCCGCTCAGAGCCCTGGTCGAAGGCATGTACGACCAGGGCTTCACCCGCCCTGGCGTGTTCGACGCCATCTCCTGGGCCACCGGCGTCCCCGAAGCGTTCGACCTGCTCGAGAAACGACAGCACCACATTCCCCTGGTCGATCCGGACTGACGGCCTGCGGCCCTTGGGAGTTGTGGCACGATTCGTATGTGCTGGTCGTACTCGTGGTCGCCGCTCTCGCCGTGCTGGGATGCGTGGTGCTGGTCTCGCTGGGCCGGGGCGGTGAGCTGGCCGAGTTTCCCCCGGACGTGCCGCCGCTGGAGCTGCCGGAGGCGGGGCAGCTGAACGCGGTCGACTTCGCGTCCCTGCACCTGCCCATCGGCCTGGTCGGCTACCACACCCAGACCGTGGACGAGACCCTGCAGCGGGCCGCCACCGCGCTGAGCGAGCGTGACACCCGGATCGCCGTGCTGGAGCAGCGGGTGGCCGAGCTGCTGGCCGGGCGGTTGCAGGCCCGGCAGGAGGCGTTCGCGCGCCCGGCCGAGCCGCCCAGGACCGAGCACCAGCCGGATGTGCCCAACGGCGCGGGCGGCTGGGAGAAGGACCGGGTCGACGTGATCGAATCGGGTGATGTGGAGGAGGCGTGGTAGTCAGGTGCGCCTGGGCTACCTCTGATCCGCTCTACCTGGCCTATCACGACGAGGAGTGGGGCCGTCCGGTCCGCGATGACGACGGCGTCTACGAGCGGGTCACGCTGGAGGCGTTCCAGTCGGGGCTGGCCTGGATCACGATCCTGCGGAAGCGGGAGAACTTCCGGGCGGCCTTCGACGGCTTCGCGATCGCGAAGGTCGCCGCGTACGGGGAGGGCGACGTGGCCCGCCTGATGGCCGACCCCGGCATCGTCCGCAACCGCGCCAAGATCGAAGCCGCCGTGGCCAACGCCCGGGCCGCCCAGGAGCTGGCCGACGGCATTTCCGCCCTGGTCTGGAAATATGCCGACCCGGACGCGCCGATCCCGCAGACCATGGCCGACATCCCGGCCACCACCCCCGGCTCCACCGCCCTCGCCAAGGACCTCAAGAAGCGCGGTTTCCGCTTCGTCGGGCCCACCACCGCGTACGCGCTGATGCAGGCCATCGGCCTGGTCAACGACCACCTCGCCGAGTGCGTCGCGAGGCGACCCGGTCAGTGACCGAGGTTGCGGTCCACGAACGCGGCGGCCCGCGGGTGCAGCCTGGCCGCCTCCTGCTCGAAGTAAGTCCGTGCCTTCTCGCCCGGCCACCCCGGCGGCAGCAGCGCGGGCGGCAGCCCCGGGTCGCGGAACAGGAAGTTCCGCCAGGTGTGCACGAGCCGGCTGCGGGTCGCGAACACCCGGTCGTCGGGGGCGTCGTCCGGCAGCGAGGCGACCAAGGTCATCGCCCCGGCCAGCCACTCCTCGTATGACCGCCCGATGCCCTCCAGGTCCCACGCCCTGGCCACCAGATCGCGCGGATCCCCTTCCAGCACGGCCTCGAATCGGTCGGCCGTTACCCCCAGTGCGTCGAGTTCGGGCGATGGTCTAGGACCGATCCAGGTCGTTTCCGAAAGGGGAGCGTAGCCCAGGAACGAAAGATCGGCTCTGAGCCGCTCGCGGCGTGGCCGGTCCCGGATTGGCTCCAGCACAAGCAAGTGCCAGCGGCCCGGCCAGGTGACCGTGGCGCCCCGGTAGATCCGCGCGGCGGTCTGGTCGAGGCGTCTGGCGCACTTGGGGGTGAGCCCGTAGCCGGGGCCCTGGGGCAGCCGTACCGGGTCCAGCCAGCCCTGTCGCACCATGCGAGAGATGGCGGTGCGTACTGCGGGGGCGGCGACCTCCAGCGGCGCGAGCAGCCGGACGAGGGCCGCCACCGAGGCGCGCCCGCCCCGCGTGCGCAGGTGGTCCCCGTAGAGATCGAAAAGCGCGGCTCGGGCGTTCACCCCACCCAGTGTGGGGTCAGGATCTGTCTCCGACAATCCATAGGTGGGCACGCTTTGATCCACAAAAGAGCCCAGGGCATTACCCTATTGAGCTCGGAGGCGGGATAATAGGACATCACAGAAGACGTGAATGCGCCGACCGCCTCCTCGGGGGCGGTCGACAACGCGGGAAGGGATACACGCATGGCGGCGATGAAGCCGCGGACTGGTGACGGTCCGCTGGAGGTCACCAAGGAAGGCCGGGGCATTGTCATGCGGGTCCCGCTGGAGGGTGGTGGGCGGCTCGTCGTCGAACTGTCCGCGGACGAGGCCAGCGCCCTCGGCGACGCACTGAAGAACGTGGTCGGCTGACCAGCCGCATATCACTTGATATCGGCCCTGGCAGCGGGTGCTATCCCGCGCCGGGGCCGCTCTTGTTTCTCCCCATCGAGGAGTGATCGTGCCCATTCACACTCGCCTGACCGTCGCGCCCCACGCCGCGTCCGACGCCGAATTTCTGGCCGTCCCGTTCGGCGGCGACCTTGACGCCGCGGTCGAGCTCCCCATCCCGCTGCCCGCCTTGCTGGCCCACTACCAGGTCAAAGGCGACGCGGGCGAGGTGCTGGAGATCCCCGTCGCCCAGGGCGACGGGGTCAGGCGCATCCTCCTGTACGGCGTCGGCGACAGCTCCGCCAAGGACCTGCGCAAGGCCGGAGCCGCGCTGACCGGCCGGGCCAAGGGCCGCCCGAGCCTGACCGTGCTGCTCCCCCCGGAAGGCGACGTGGCGCCCCTGGTGGAAGCCGCGCTGCTGGCCGCCTACACGTTCACCATCGGCGAGATCAAGACCAAATCGGTAGCGGAGATTGTCTTCGCCGGCGGGGACGCCGGCGCCGTCCGCCGCGGCGAGGCGACCGCCCGCGCCACCAGCGTGGCCAGGGACCTGGTCAACACCCCGGCCTCGATCAAGACCCCTGGCTGGCTGGCGGCCCAGGCCGTGGAGATCGGCGCGAGCGCGGGTCTCGGCGTCCGGGTCGACACCGAGCTCACCGGCTTCGGCGGCATCCGCGCCGTCGGCCAGGGCTCGGTCAACCCGCCCTGCCTGGTCGAGATGTCCTACGAGCCCGCCTCGTACGACCGCCACGTGGTCCTGGTCGGCAAGGGCATCACCTTCGACAGCGGCGGCCTGTCGATCAAGACCTCCGAGGGCATGAAGACCATGAAGACCGACATGGCGGGCGGCGCGGCCATCATCGCCGCCATGGGCGCCCTCCCCGAGTTCAACGCGCGGGTCCGGGTCACCGGCCTGATCGCCTGCGCCGAGAACGCCTTCTCCGGTTCGGCCCAGCGCCCCAGCGACGTCATCGTCCAGTACGGCGGGCGCACCGTGGAGATCCTCAACACCGACGCGGAAGGCCGCCTGGTGATGGCCGACGCGCTCGCCTACGCCGACGCCGAACTCGACCCGGACGCGCTGGTGGACATCGCCACCCTGACCGGCGCCGCCAAGATCGCCCTCGGCACCGGCATCGCCGCGCTGTACGCCAACGACGAGGCCCTGGCCGCCCAGTTGCTGGCCGCGAGCGAGCGGACCGGCGACCGGCTGTGGCGCATGCCGCTCATCGACGACTATGTCGGTGACCTGGACTCCGACGTGGCCGACCTGGCCAACGTGGACAAGCGCATGACCGGCGCGGCCGGTTCGGTGGCGGCGGCGCTGTTCCTGCGCGAGTTCACCGGCAAGCGGCCGTGGGCGCACCTCGACATCGCCGGACCGGCCAGGGCCGAGAAGGGCGCGACCGGGTTCGGGGTGCGGCTGCTGCTGGACTGGCTCAGCCCGTGAGGGTGCGCCGGTGTCTGGACTGAGGAGCGGAGCGACGAGGGAAGACACCGGGGTTGAGCACCCGAACCGCGATGCGCAGCATCGCAATCATGACAGCTTGATCGCGGCTAGTAGGCCGTCGCCGAGCGGGAACATCAGGGGGCGCAGGCGCTCGTCGGAGCGGACCAGCTTGCCCAGTTCGCGGATGGCGACGGTGTCCGGGTCGCGCTGGGTGGGGTCGGCCACCCGGTCGTGCCAGAGGGCGTCGTCGAAGGCGACGATGCCGCCCACCCGCAGCAGCCGGATGGCTTCGGCCAGGTAGTCGCCGTACTCCTGCTTGGCGGCGTCGCAGAAGACCAGGTCGTACCCGCCGTCGGCGAGGCGGGGCAGGACGTCCAGGGCACGGCCGACGATCAGCCGGATCCGGCTTCCGGAGAAACCGCCCTCGGCGAACGTCTGGCGGGCCAGCCGCTGGTGCTCCGGTTCCGCGTCCACGCTCGTCAGGGTGCCGTCCGGCCGCATGCCGCGCAGCAGCCAGAGCCCGGACACCCCGCACCCGGTCCCGATCTCCACCACCGCTCTGGCGTTGATCGCGGTCGCGAGGAAGCTCAGCGCGGCCCCACCACCAGGAAGGATGGGTGGCGCGCCCACCTCTGTGCCCCGCTGCCGCGCGGCCCGCAGCACCTCGTCCTCGGGGACGAAATCCTCCGCATGAGCCAGGCTCGCCGTATTCATGGTTCTGAAGCGTAGGGGAGTAAGCCCCGAACGGGAACTCACGCCACAACGAGGACGTTGCACGCTTTGAACGGTCTTTATTCTCGCGGCATCAAAGCAGCAGCCGCACAGCTGGCGCGGCAATGAGAACAGAAGGGCACAATGGGTGTAGCGACGGTCTTGGAGAAAGGGTTGCTGGTGGACGACGCCGACCGCCAGCCGGACGCCTCGGTGTCCGACTGGACGCCTCCCAGCTGGGAGGAGGTCGTTCGCACGCACTCCGCGCGGGTATACCGGCTCGCGTACCGCCTGACCGGGAACGTGCACGACGCCGAGGACCTGACCCAGGAGGTCTTCGTCCGGGTGTTCCGATCATTGTCCAGCTACACGCCTGGGACGTTCGAGGGCTGGCTGCACCGCATCACCACCAACCTGTTCCTGGACCAGGCGCGGCGCAAGCAGCGCATCCGGTTCGAAGGCCTGGCCGACGACGCGGCGGAGCGGTTACGCGGCCGCGAGCCGTCTCCGGCCCAGGCATACGACGACGCCCATCTGGAACCCGACATCCAGGCCGCGCTGGACGCGCTGCCGCCGGATTTCCGGGCCGCCGTCGTGCTCTGTGACATCGAAGGCCTGTCCTATGAGGAGATCGCCGCGACGCTCGGGGTGAAGCTCGGCACCGTCCGCAGCCGCATCCACCGCGCCCGCTCGCAGTTGCGCGAAGCCCTGGACCATCGGGCGCCCCGCGACGACCAGCTCCCCCCTTCGTCGTTCACCCGGGAGGGCAGATGAGCGACTCGCGCGCCGCCTGCCCCCGACAGCACCACGAGGAGGGAGCATGACACACCTTGGAGAGCGCGTCTCCGCGCTGATCGACGGCGAGCTCGGCCACAACGACCGGGAACGCGCCCTGGCCCACCTGACCTTCTGCGCCGACTGCCGGGCGGAGGTGGAGGCGTTCCGCGCGCTCAAGAGCCGCCTGCGCCTGATGGATCCGCCTCCGGTTCCGGCGGATCTGACCATGTCGCTGCTGAGGATGCCGCCACCCGGCCCCCCTGATCTCCGGGCTCTGCCCGGTATCTACAGCCTTGCCCCGGTCGACAACCGCCCCCGCCGAGCCGCCGGATCTTCCGGGCCCGGACGCGGTAGTCGCCGCATCGGCTATGTCGCGGTGGGCGTGGCCTCGGCCGCGGTCGCGCTCGGCACGCTGTTCATGGTCAGCGGCGAGCCTCGCCCGGCCACGCCGCCGGAGATGATGGTGCCCGCGCCGAACACCGCGGCGCCGTTCCGGCTCAGCTCGCCGTCCGCCACCCCGAGCCCGCGACCCTCGCTTGCGCGGTGATGTCCTGATCGGGCGACTACCCTGCCGAATGATGGGGATCGACGGCATACGATTTCGCTTTACATCAGTCGTATGCCGTTCGCCTGAGGATGGCACGAGGCCACCGCTGACTTCGCGTGGGAGTGAAAAACACCGATGACCGACGACACGCGTTCCTTCAACGCGTCGGACCGGCCTGAGTTCCTTCCGGCGGAAGGACCCCACCCCGGCTGGGGCAGCCCATCCGGCGG
The DNA here is from genome assembly GCF_009687865.1 of Acrocarpospora macrocephala. Classification (GTDB taxonomy): domain Bacteria; phylum Actinomycetota; class Actinomycetes; order Streptosporangiales; family Streptosporangiaceae; genus Acrocarpospora; species Acrocarpospora macrocephala. The sequence continues at coordinate 41,591 of NZ_BLAE01000061.1, read as the reverse complement.
CCCCGGCCCGCAGTACCGGCAGCAGGGGCCCGACTTCCTCCAGTCGCAGCACCCGACCGACCCGTTCGGCGACCAGTACGGTCAGCCGCCGGGTCCGCCGCCACCGGTCAACGCGTACGGGATGGGCCCGGCCTGGGCGCCGCCGCCTGGCGCCCCGCCGGCGCGGACGGACGCGCCGAGGGGGCCGCGCTCCGGCGTCCTGGTGCTGCTGGCGGTGGTGATCGCCCTGCTCGCGGGCGGGGCGGGGGCCTACGGCACCTACCTGCTGACCGGGTCGACCTCAGGCCTCGACCCCAACTACGCGATCCCGACGACCCCGGCCGGCAGCACCGCCCGGCCGCCGGAGTCGGTCGCCGGGGTGGCCTCCCGGGTGCTGCCCAGCGTGGTCTCGCTGGAGGTGCGCGGCGGCAGCGAGTCGGGCACCGGCTCCGGCTTCCTGATCAAGGGCGGCTACATCGTCACCAACAACCACGTGGTCGCGGTGGCCTCCGCCGGGGGCGAGATCCGGATCAAGTTCAGCAACCGCAGGTCAACCACCGCCAGGATCGTGGGCCGGGACCCCAACTCCGACATCGCCGTGGTCAAGCCGGAGGAGACGTTCGGCTCGCCGGAGGTGGCGCTCGGCAACTCCGACTCGATGGTGGTCGGCGACCCGGTCATCGCGATCGGCTCCCCGCTCGGCCTGACCGGCACGGTCACCACGGGCATCGTCAGCTCGCTCAACCGCCCGGTCGAGGCGGGCGGGGAGAGCGGCAGGGACTCGGCGCTGATCAACGCCATCCAGACCGACGCGGCGATCAACCCCGGCAACTCGGGCGGCCCGCTGGTCAACGCGGCCGGTGAGGTGATAGGGGTCAACTCGGCCATCGCCACCCTGGGCGGCGGCTCCCCGCTCGGCCAGCAGACCGGCAGCATCGGCCTCGGCTTCGCCATCCCGGTCAACCAGGTGCGCCGGATCGCGGAGGAGCTCATCACCACGGGCAGCGCCCGTACGTCCCGGATCGGGATCAGCATCGACCAGCAGTACCAGGGGCAGGGAGTGCGGATCGCGGCGCAGGCCGAGCGCGGGGTCGAGCCGGTCACCCCGGACGGGCCCGCCGACAAGGCGGGGCTGCGGCCCGGGGACGTGATCCTGGAGGTGGACGGCCAGCCGGTGAGCGACAGCCGCGAGCTGATCGTCACCATCCGCAGCAAGGCCCCCGGCGACAAGGTGGTCTTCAAGTACCAGCGCGCGGGTTCCGAACGGTCCGCGACGGTGACTATCGGGGCCGCCCCCGCTCCCAGTGCTCAGCCTTCGTGAGTAGTCTGAACGCGTTGGTACTTGGAGGGAGATCGCCGTGTTCGGACTCGGCTGGCCGGAGATCATAGCGTTGGTGGTGATCGCGCTGCTCGTCTTCGGCCCGGAGAAGCTTCCGCAGGCGGCCTCCCAGGCGGGACGGACGTTGCGGCAGCTCAGGCAGATGGCCAACAACGCGCGCAGCGATCTGGAGGCGAATCTGGGGCCGGAGTTCAAGAACTTCGACCCCGCCGACCTGAACCCCAAGACGTTCGTCCGCAAGCACCTGCTGGACGACGTGGAGAAGGACTGGAAGGACGACGAGCCGGACCTGCCGCCGCTCGAACCCCCGGCCCCGGCTTACGCGGAGCTGAACTTTGGGGAGATTCCGCCGTACGACAACGAGGCGACCTGAAAGCCGGATAGGCCGGTTCCTCACGCCGTCTGCGGCACCGGCTGAACCAGCGTGATCTCGCTCGAGGCAAGCCAGCCCTTGCGGCGAAGGGGTGCGGCGGTGAGTACCTGGCCATGAGGGCTTCGTGCGCTCGGCGTCTTCCACGGACCGGCCCAGGATCTGGGTGTCCGGTCCGTGGAGATCATTCCTGGTGAGTCTGCTCCGCGATGGCCGCCAGGCCGTCCCAGGGAACTCGGTCCGGTGCCGCGACCTGGCCTTCCGGGCAGTGGCGGCGGAAGTCGCACCAGGAGCAGATCGGGCCCGGGGACGGGGGGAAGAGCGCGTCGATCTCGGGGGGCACCGACGCGGCTCCGGGGCCGTTGGATTCGGCAGGCGTGGATTTGGCGGCCGTAGATCCTCGGCTGGAGCGCTTGCCGACGCTGGGGATGCGGGCGCGGTAGGCCTCGTCGGCGGTGGAGGCTTCTTCGGCGATCTGTTCGGCGCGGGTCAGGTGGCGGCTGAGGGTTTCGTCGGTGTGTTCCCAGTCGGCGATCTGCCCGGTGGGCAGGTGATGCAGCTCGACCCGATGGCAGGAGCGGCGGAGCACCCGGGAGGCGGCCACCGCGTAGATGGCCAGGGCCAGGGAGGAGCGGGCGTCATCGGGGCCGGGAGGGCGGCGGCCGGTTTTGTAGTCGACCACGACCAGTTCGTCGCCGCGGCGGTCGAGGCGGTCGATCCGGCCGGAGACGGCGATGATCGCAGTGCGGGTGGCGACAGTGCGCTCGACCCCGACCGGCTCGTCCGCCGCATCTAAAGTCGCGACATATCCGGACACCATCTCGCGGGCCCTGTCCCGCCACGCCAGCGACTGCTCCTGATCCCTGAAGCCCTCGGCGATCCAGCCGTTGCTGACCAGGATCGCCGCCGTCATCGGCGTGCGCCGCTCGTACGGCTCCCGCCACCACGCGGCCAGCGCGTTGTGCACGGCGGCCCCGACGCTGTTGTGCGCCCATGGCGGACCCTTGGGCGGCGCGGGCCGGTCCAGGTAGGCGAACCGGTAGCGCCTGCGGCAGTCGAGCCAGGAGTTGAGCCGCGACGGCGTGCACGAGTACAGCCGCCGGGGCATGCCCTCAAGACCGAGCTGCTCCACTAATGGTCGTCGTCGTCGAGGTCGAGCTTGATCCCGGACGCGCGCGAGCCGTCGGGCAGCGGCGGCTCCGACTCCTCCAGGGTCCCGGTCAGCGAGCCGGACAGCCACCGATCGAACTGGGGCTCCAGATCGCCGATGGTGGTCTCCTCGCCGTGCGCGGGCAGCACCCGGGTCTCGTGCGGCAGCGTGAACAGCCGCTCGCCGATCGAGGTCAGCTGGTCGGCCAGCGACGGATACTCCCCGCCGAGCTTGCCGGGCCCGTCGGCCAGCAGCGTCTCGCCGGTGAACACCACGCCCAGCGACTCCGACAGCAGCGACACGCCGCCGGGCGTGACCCCGGGCGTGGTCAGGACCTCCAGCTCGGTGTCGGCGACGGCGAACAGGCCCTCGTCCTCCATGTCGATGTCCGGCCAGGTGTCCTCCCAGGTCTGCCGCCAGAGGCGCTTGTCCTTGGGATGCAGGGCGATCACCGCCTCGTCCTTGGCCGCCACCTCGATGGCCGCGCCGACATGGTCGGCCAGGCCGTGCGTGCAGATGACGGCGAGGATCTCGCGCTCGCCCACCTGCTCCAGAATCTTCTCGGCGTCCCGCGCCGGGTCGATGACGATGACCTCCTCGTCATCACCCACGATCCAGGTGTTGTTCTCCACCTTGTGCTCGACGTCGTCGATCTCCACGACCCCGGCGGTCACCACTCGTTCGATACGCGCTGTCACGCCTCAGAACCTTACCCGTCCCCAGCCGTGAGCGGGATCCGTGCGCTACTAACGGGAAACCTGCTCATCAGTCAGCCTCCGCCCCACTGTCTTGCCGGGTCAGAACCGTAGTGGCAGTCCATTTAGCAACTTCCCATTAGTACTCCGCCTCCAGCCGTGGCGAGAAAGCCCCGAACGGGACATCAAAGTCGACGTCCCGGAAGTCGGTCAGGGTCAGCTGGGCGAGCACCAGCAGCCATCCGGCGTCGGCCGGCCAGACGATCGTCCACAGCCAGCGGCCGAGCGCCTCTCCCGCGTACGCGGCCCGGTCGCCGGGCACATCCTGCACGCACCAGAGCGGGGTCGGACGGCCGTTCACGTTGACCTTCGCGTGCGGAGGCCCCGCGCCAACGCCGACGCCGGGATCGGGCCCGGCCAGCCCGGCGTAGCCCGCGCCCAGGCCGACCCCCGGTTCCTCAGCGATCAGCAGCAGGTCGGCCGGGCCGTGCGTGATGGACGGTCCGGAAAGGGCCACCACACTGCCGCGTACGCCGGTGCGCTCGTCGCCCGCCTCACCGAAGCCGGTCACCAGCCAGCCGATGGGCAGCGGCCAAGGCACCCAGAGGGGCACGGTGGCGGACTCCCGTACCAGGGTGAGGGCGGCCAGGGAGGGGCGGTGCGAGGTGTAGGGCAGCACGTCGCCGTGCGGGCCGCAGCGCCAGGAGCTGGACCAGATACTCGGCTCCTGCAGCGGTCCGAAGCAGCGCGGGCAGGTGGGCGCGGCTCTCACACCTCCCCACGGTGCGTCGCGAGGCGCGACCTAGTCAAGGGTTTTCCTGTTATCCAGCCGTAATCTTGGGCGTATGCGATGTGTAGGGGCCGTAATCCGCGACGCCGACGGGCGGCTGCTGCTGGTCAGGCGTGGGCGGCCGCCGGGGGAAGGGCTCTGGTCGCTTCCGGGCGGGCGGGTGGAAGCCGGGGAGAGCGATTTCGAGGCGGTGGTCCGGGAGATCCGCGAGGAGACCGGGCTCGATGCGACGCCCGGCGAGCTGGCGGGGACGGTGTGGCGGCCGCCATTCGAGATCCACGATTACTACGCGACGGTCGTGGGCGGCGATCTGCGGGCGGGGGACGACGCGGCGGATGTGCGGTGGGTGTCCGAGGCCCAGTTGCGCTTATTGCCATTGACGGACGGGCTGCTCGGCTTTCTGGACGGGCTCAGCGGTCCGCCCAGGTGAGGGTGCTGAGCCTCAGCGGTCTTCCGAGGTGAGAGTGCTGCGCCAGATGATGATGTTGTCGGTGGTGCCGGTGGTGGAGCGGCCGATGGCGATCACGCGCTGGCCGGAGATGGTGACCGCGCCGAGCCATTGCGCGCCCGCGCCGCCCAGGCCGTCCTCGACCAGGGCGTGCCGCTGCCAGGTGAGGCCGTCGGCCGAGGCCCAGACCGAGCTGTCGCCCTCGCTGGAGCGGCCGTGCGAGCCGACGGCGACGATGCCGCGCTCGCTGGCGGTCAGGTCCAGCACGACGGCGGCCTCCTCGGCGGGCAGCCAGCTGTACTCCCAGGTCGATCCGCCGTCCACGGAGACCGCGGCGAACGGGCGGGAGCCCTCGTCGGTGACGGCGGCGCCGACCGCGACGATGCGGTCGTCGCGGGCCACCACGTGCCGCAGCCCGGCGGAGCGGGCGTCCTCGGGGATCACCCGGCGCTCGGCCTTCCAGCTGAGCCCGTCGGAGGAGATCCACACCACCCCGGACTCGCGTTCCGCGGGCCCCGAGCTGCCGACGGCGATGAACCCGGACGGGGTGGCGGCCACGTCCTGGATCCGGATCCCGGCCCCGCCCGCGGGGAGCTTGCCCACCCGGGTGAAACGTTTGAGGTCGGGGCTGAACCACAGCGCGGGGACGATGCCGGAGGCGGTCTGGTCCTCCCCGGCCAGCACGTAGCCCGCAGGTCCGGCGGCGACCGTACGGGGGGCCAGGAAGAGATGCCCGTCCGGCACGTCGATGACCGGTCCTGGCCGCCACCCCTTGCCGTCGCCGGAGGTGACCAGGAGGGGTTTGGTGATGACCGGGTCGGCCATCGTGCTGCCGACGGCCAGCCAGCCCTTCTCGCCGTGGGCGACGTCGGTGAGCTCCTGCCGTCCCAGGCCGCCCAGCCATTCCGACTCGATGGCCTTCCAGTTGGCGCCGTTGTTGCCGCTGGTCCAGATGCCGGCGTCGCCGTTGGCCGAGCCGACGGCCACGAAGGCGCCGCCGGAGGCGAGCACGCTGGCGGTGTTGCGGGCCAGCCGGTTGAGGCCGGCCACCGCGTCCAGCGGCACCGCGCGGGCGGCCTTGCCCCGCTCGGCCGTCATCAGCACAGCGAGGTTCTCGACGTCGCCGGGGCCGCGCGCGTCGCCGCCCGCCACCAGCAGGCCGTCGCCGGTCATGGTGACCGCGCGCAGGGTGCCGGGGATGTGCCCGAGGTCGGTGCTCTTGGCCCATTTCTTGCCGTCGCCGCTGCGGAAGACCACGTACTCCTCCCAGGCCGACTCGGCGACGGCGGCGATGCCGTCAGAGGAGGAGGCCAGGCCGCGGACGCCGGTGCCCTGCGGGCTGAGCGGGCCGATGGCGCCGCACTCGCTCCACTGGCCGCCGTCAGGTGAGCAGTGCACCGGGACGCCGTCGCCGCCGAACCGCTGGCCGGTCGGGACCAGCACGAAGCCATCCTTTCCGACCGCCAGCGCGCCCGGTTCGGGGCGGATGTCGGGCAGTTCGGTGGCGGTGCGCAGCCAGTTGGCGCCGCCGTCGTCGGAGCGCAGGATCACGGTCGCGGTGCCCGCGCCCGGATCGGCCAGCGCGACCACCTGGTCGCCCTTGGCGATCACCGACTGGATGCCCCTGATCTTGTCGGAGGTGCCGATCCTGGCGTTGTCCACCCGGGACCAGGACTGGCCGTCCGGCGAGACCCAGGCGACCGCGCCGAGGGTGCCGTCGCCCAGCACGGTGGTGCCGACGGCGACGAAGCCCGAGGTGGTCCTGGCCAGGTCGGTGATGCGGTCCTGGGCGAGGAACGGGCTCAGCCGGGCGGGGTCCACCGCCGTCCAGGTACGGCCGTCCGCGGAGGTCCACATGCCGCGGCCCTCCGGTCCTGGCTCGTCGGTGCCGACGGCCAGCCAGCGCCCGTTGCCGCCGGTGACCCGGCCGGGCGAGCCGGGGACCGGCTCGTAGCCGGGCGGGCCGATGACGGTGCCGAGCTCCCAATCCTTGCCGCCGTTGACCGAGAAGATGAACAGGGGGCGGGCGATCGGGCTGGTGGTGTCGGTGCCGACGGCCACGATGGTGGATCCGGCGGAGGCGACCGAGGTGAGCAGCTGGCGGGAGCCGTTGCCGGGCTGTCCCGGCGCGGCGAAGGCCGAGTCGCCGGACTGGCCGTCGCCGACCGCGAGGGTGATCCCGGTGGTGGTGGGCGCGCTGGCCCACTGGACGGCGAACCAGCCGAGCACGGCCACGGCGAGCAGGGAGGCGACCACGAGCAGCGGCAGCCGGAACGACTGGGGGGTGGCACGGCGGGGCACCCGTACGCTCCGGCGGTGGTGCCGTCCCCCGCGCGGCGGTCCCAACGAGACCAGCACGTCCGGACGGGCCGGGCGGCCGCCGGGCGGGCGGCCGATGCGCTGCGGGGGTGGCGGCGGTGGAGGCGGCGGCGGGGGTGGCAGGAGGGGTTGCCTCGGCGGCGGGAGTTCCTCAGGCTCTGCCTGGATCTCCGGGCTTCTACGGATGCCGCTCGGTGGCGGTCCGGAGGCGACGAGCTTGTCCGGCCGGTTCACCAGCCGCCGGGGCGGCCGGGGTTCTTCCTCGACTTCGGCCTGCCAGGACCAGCTCGGCTGCGGGCGCGGCTGCTCGCCGTAAGGGGGACGGCCGGTTCTCGGCTCCGGGGGATCCGGCTGGCTGTACGGCTGGCCATGACGGAACTCGGCAGGCTCCGGCGGATCGTCGTACGGCCGGCGTCCGGTCCTGGGGTTCGGCGACCAGGTGTGCTCCTCCGGGGGTTCCTCCGCGTCCTCGGGAACGGGCGCGCCGAACGGCGGCAGCGCCCATGGGGAAGAGCCCGGGGGGCGGGGCGATCGCTCCTCGGCGGGTCCCGGCGGCGAGTGATGCAGCGTCGGGGGTGACTCCGCTGGCTCCTCGTCTTGGGGGGGCACGACCGGTACCTCCTATATCAGGACCGTTCCAGACATATCGGGGACGCGTTCGTCTTTTACCCCCTCACTGCCGAGCGATCACCTCTTCTCTAGTCAGATTTATCGCGACACCGTCTGAACTGCGGATTTTCGCGCGAATGTCAGGACGACGATGGTGTACACGGCGAACTGCACGACGGTTCCGACCACCGTCTGCCACGGCAGCGACCCCTGTTCCAGGGCTCCGTCCAAATTTCCATCCGCCGCGCTGAACCCGAACGCGACCACGTTGTTGACCACATGCAGCGCGATGGGCGCCTCCAGACCGCCCGTCCGCACCGCCAGCCAGCCGGACAGGATCCCGAACCCGAAGACGTACGCGATGCCCCAGTCGGTGTACCCGTGCAGCGCGGCGAACCCGGCGGACCCGATGATGAAGGCAGGCCACGGGTTGCGCATGTAGGCCCCGAACGCCTGGATGACCCAGCCGCGGAAGACGTACTCCTCGGCCGCGGCCTGGAACGGCACCAGCAGCACGATCACGGCCATGGCCTGCAGGAACGGGGTCCATCCTCCCCACTCGTAGGTGACGGGCTCGCCGCTCAGGAACACCGTCAGCTGCTGGGCGGCCTCGCCGACCACCACCGCCAGCAGTCCCAGGGGCACGCAGGTGAGCAGCCACCGCCAGCGTAGCCGCCCCACCACCGACGAGACCGTGCCGGGCCGCCGCCGCTGGACCAGCCAGACCGTGCCGAGCACCACGGGGATGGCCGCCGCCAGCACCAGCAGCTGGAAGGCCACGTCCAGCAGCGGCTCGGTGAACACCCGGGAGCCTTCGGCCACCATCGGGATGCCCGCCATCCGGGCCAGCAGGCCGACGACCAGGCCGAGCACCAGCGAGCTGATCAGGAAGCCGACGATCAGGAAGACCGTGCCGAGGATCGGCCGCCACCAGCTGTTGATCGCATTGCGGGCCATGTGGTCGAATCGCAACCCGGAGGGGGTCGGCAGCGACCACGGCTGGGGCTGCGGTGTCGGGAACCAGCCCCCCGGCGGGTACTGCTGCTGATACCCTGACTCACCCGATTGCGCCGCATATTGTGCCGGATATTGTGGCGCGTCCGAAATGCTCGGTGTACCCGAAGGAGGCGACGGGTCAGTCGGTGCGGGATTGGCAGATGCCCAGGTCGGAGGGTGGGCAGGCGGCGGCGTCCGGTCCGGGCGCGGCTCATGGTCGTTCATGTGACCCATTCTCCGTAATCAGAGCCGGTTTCGTCGCGATCCACTTTGCGCATTTGTTCACAGACAGAACGGGGCCGGAAGAGTTCACTCACCGGGGTACGAACTATCCCAGGAGAAGGCAATGAGTCGGTTAGGACCTGTCTATACATTGGCCGTCGGCGCGGTGCTCACCGTCGCCCTCGGCGTCGCAAGCGCCCAAGCCTCGCCCGCGGTCGAGCAGGCGACGGCGACACCCATCGAAACCGCGTCCACCGCCCCTCCCGTCGCCGAGGAGGAGGCCCCCACGCCCGAGGAGACCGCGCCGCCTGAGGAGGCGGCACCCGCCGACACGACCCCCAAGAAGGTCGACTACGCGGGCGTGGTGCAGGGCAACGGCGGCTTGGTGGCCATCTCGATCAGGAACGGCAAGGCGGTCGCGTACTTCTGCGACGGCCACATCGAGGCCTGGCTGAAGGGCACGGCGGAGAACAACACGGTCACCCTTGAGGGCAAGGACGCCCTGATCACCGCCAGCCTGGGCGGCGGCAAGGCGCAGGGCCGGGTCGAGTTCAAGGGCAAGTCGTGGCGGTTCTCCGCCGCGGTCGTGAAGAAGCCGTCCGGTCTCTACCGGGCGACGGCCCAGGTCCGGGGGGCCAGGATCGTCGGCGGCTGGATCAAACTGCCGAGCGGCCAGTCGGTCGGCCGGCTCACCATCGGCGAAAGCGGCGCGGGCGAGGCCGCGGCCGCGTTCGAAGGCGGCGTCGTCACCTGGTACGGGATCCCCTTGACCCCGCAGGAGCCGGACGCTTTCATCGACACAATCAACCCCTGATAGCGAGCCCGAGATGAGCCACACACAGCAGTACTCCACCCCCCGTCGGGGCTCCGCCGTCGTCCTGCTCGTCGTGCCCGCCCTGGTCGGCGGCGCCATCGCCACCGCCCTCGGCGTGTACGGCGAGCTCCATCCCCCCACCGGCTTCGCGGTCGGCCCGGGCGGGTTCACCGGACCGCTGGCCATGAAGGCGTGGCTGACCACCGGCGCGGCCCTGCTGGCCATCCTGCAGGTGCTGACCGCCATGGCGATGTGGGGCAAACTCCCGTTCGAGGGCGCCTGGGTGGAGCCCACCCACCGCTGGTCGGGCCGGATCGCCTTCCTGCTGACCGTGCCGGTGGCCTTCCACTGCCTGTACGCGGTGGGCGCCCGCTACGACGAGCCCCGGGTAATGATCCACTCCATCCTGGGCTGCCTGTTCTACGGCATCTTCGCCACGAAGATGCTGGCGCTGCCGAAGCGCGGCGTGCCGGGCTGGACCCTGCCCGTGCTCGGCGGGCTGCTCTTCACCCTCCTGGTCGGCCTCTGGCTGACCTCGTCGTTCTGGTTCTTCACCACGATCGGCGTGCAGTTCTGACACCCCGGGACCGCTTCAGGGGCCACCCCACAGCCCCTGAAGCGCCCGGAAGTCAGGGCCGCTGGAACGACGTGGTCCGGGTGAGCCCGGCCGCCCGCCCCTTGGCGGAGATCACCAGGGCCATCTTCCGGGACGCCTCGTCGATCATCTCGTCCCCCAGCATGACCGCGCCGCGGCCCTCCACGGTCGTGTAGTACTCGTACGCGTCCAGGATCAGCTCCGCGTGGTCGTAGTCGGCCTGCGACGGCGAGAACACCTCGTTGGCGGCGGCCACCTGGCCCGGATGCAGCACCCACTTGCCGTCGAAGCCGAGCGCCGCCGCCCGCCCGGCCGCCCGCCGGAACCCCTCGATGTCCTTGATCTGCAGATAGGGCCCGTCGATGGCCTGCAGATCCCGGGCCCGGGCCGCCATCAGGATCCGCATCAGGATGTAGTGGTAGGCGTCGCCCTCCGAATATCCGGGCGGCTGTTCCCCCACCACCAGCGTGCGCATCCCGATCGAGGCCATGAAGTCGGCGGGCCCGAACACCAGCGTCTCCAGGCGGGGGCTCGACCCGGCGATCTCGTCCACGGCGACCAGGCCGCGCGCGCTCTCGATCTGGGCCTCGATCCCGATCCCGCCCACCGGCAGCCCGACCGTACGCTCGATCTGGCTGAGCAGCAGGTCCAGCCAGCGCACCTGGGCGGCCTCCTCGACCTTGGGCAACATCACGCAGTGCAGCCGGTCACCGGCCGCCTCCACCACCTCGATGACGTCCCGGTAGGTCCACGGCGTGGACAGGTCGTTGACCCGGACGACCACGGTCTTGCCGCCCCAGTCGCCCTCCTTCAGCGCCGCCACCACCGAGCGGCGGGCGCCCTCCTTGGCGCTCGGGGCGACCGAGTCCTCCAAGTCGAGGAAGACCTCGTCGACGGGCAGGCTCTGGGCCTTCTCCAGGAACCGGGGATTGCTGCCGGGCACGGCCAGGCAGGATCGTCGCGCGCGCATGGGCCCCACGCTAGCGCTGTGGCGTTCCTACAAACGGCGGCGGGCGACCTTGGTCGTGACGTCGTACTGCGCGCTCACCATTCATCCCAAGAATGGGCAAAGGAAACAAAAGACGAAGGGACGCAGAGCGATGGCCAACGCCACCATGGGGGACCGCCCCGCCGTTTTGTCCGATCTCATCCCCGGACGGCTGATCCGGGACGCCGTGCTCGTCGTGGGCGCGGCCGCGCTCACCGGACTGGCGGCGCAGATCAGCGTGCCGCTGCCGGACACGCCGGTGCCGATGACGCTGCAGACGCTGGCGGTGCTGCTGTCGGGTGCGGCGCTCGGCCTGCACCGGGCGTTCCTCGGCATGGCGATCTACTTCCTGGTGGGGCAGGTCAGCGATCTGGCCGGGCTCGGCCTCACCTGGTTCGCGCCATCCGGGGGCAACGCCACGCTGGGTTACATCGTGGGATTCATCGCGGCGGCCTCGCTGGTGGGACACCTGGCCGGGCGGGGTGGTGACCGCACCGTGGGGCGGACGATCCTCACCATGCTGGCCGGGACCGCGGTGATCTACGCGGTCGGCGTGCCGTGGCTGATGGTCTACACGGGCATGGATCTGGGCACCGCGTTCGCCAAGGGCGTCGTGCCGTTCCTGGTCGGCGACGGGATCAAGCTGGTGATCGCCGCCGGGCTGCTTCCGGCGACCTGGAAGCTCATCGGCAGGACGAAGCCGTGAAAGTCTGAAAAAGTAGGAGCATGACCCTGCGGCTGATCGAAGAGGGCGCGAAGAAGTCCAGTGTGCTCTGGCTGGCGCTGCCGGCCGGGACCCGGCTGGCCTGGCACGTCTGGCACGACGGCGCGATCCACGTCGTGACCGGCGGCGGCGAGCAGGAGCTCCCGGGCCTGGCGGGCAGCCCGGAGATCGAGGTCATCCTGCGCAGTAAGGACAACGGCGCGCAACTCGTGCGCTTCCCCGCCACCGTGACGGTGCTCAACCAGGCGGAGCACCCGGAGGTGGTGGCCGCGCTGGCCAAGGAGCGCCTCAACGCCATCGACAGCACGGCCCTGACCGCCCGCTGGGCAACCCACTCCCTGGTCGTACGGCTAACGCCCCTGAACGCCGGTTAGCACGGGTTCGCCCACCGGCGGGACAGTCTGCCGGGCGGCGGTGGCGGTCTGCGCGAGTAGCGCGCCCAGCAGCACCACCGCGCCGCCGGCGATCTGAGCCACCCCGAGGTGCTCGTCGAGCAGGATCCAGGCGAGCAGGGCCGCGCTGATGACCTCCAGGCTGGCCACCGTCGCCCCCACCGCAGCCGAGAGCCGCCGCACCGCCGTCACCCCGGCCACGTACGCGATGACGGTGGCCACCACGATCAGCCAGGCCAGCGCCCCCGCCACCGGCAGCGTGACGTCGCTCACCGTGGCGTTCCCGCCGAACGCGGCCCAGTCGATGCCCCACGGCTGCGAGAGCGGCACCAGGACCACGGCGGCCCCGATCATGCCCCAGGCCACCAGCCCGAGCGGATCGACGTGCAGGTTATCGCTCATCAGGAAATATCCGGCGCAACACGCCGACGCCAGCAGCGCCAGCACCAGCCCCAGCGCGTCCAGCCGCAACCCCTGCCAGACCTCCACGACCACCCCCAGACCGATCACCGCCACCAGGGACCCGAGGTAGGCGGCGCGCGGGAGCCGTACCCGCCGAATGAAGCGCACCCACAGCACCACCAGCACGGGCGCGGTGTATTCGATCAGCAGGGTCACCCCGACCGGGAGCCGGGTGAGCGCCAGGAAGAACAGGGCCTGCACCCCGGCCACCGCGATCACCGCGTACGCCGCGAAGAAGCCGAGCCGGTCGCGGGGGATGCGCAGCGCGCCCGGCCGGACCACGGCCAGGATCGCCACCAGCACCAGGCTGGCGCCGACCATCCGCACCCAGACCGATTCGAGCGGGCTCAGCCCGGCGGCCCCCAGAAACTTGGCCATCGGCCCGGAGAACCCGAAGCACAACGCCGACACGACCGCGATTCCCAGGCTTATTGACCGGATCATGACCCATCCATGTAACTACCGTTTAATAGTATTGATCCTGTCATACCGTCCGGGGCGGCCGCAGCGCCATACCGTCGAGGAGTGGATCGGATCTTCGTGGCCCGGCTGGCGGGGCTCGCGGTGTTCGACCCGGCCGGGGACCGGATCGGCCGGATCAGGGACGTCGTGGTCGCGCTGCGTGGCGCCCAGCCGCCCCGGGTGCACGGCTTCGTGGTCGAGGTCCAGCCGCGCCGCCGGGTGTTCCTGCCGATCACCCGGATCATCAGCGTGGAGGCCGGCGCGGTCATCTTCACCGGCCGCCTCAACCTGCGCCGCTTCGAGCAGCGCGCCTCCGAGACGCTGGCCATCGGCGAGCTGCTGGACCGCGGCGTCACCCACGACGGCGAGCCCGGCACCGTGCTGGACCTGGCCCTGGAGAACCGCCCGCCGGACTGGCGGATCACCAAGGTGGCGGTCAGGCACGGCACCCGCCGCCGGGGCCAGACGGTGATCGCCGACTGGAGCGAGGTGACCGGCCTGGAGCAACCGCAGCCCGTCCAGGGCGCGGCCAGCCTGCTCGCCGCCTTCGACACCATGCGCCCCGCCGACCTGGCCAACCTGCTGCACGAGCTGCCCGACAAGCGCATGGCCGAGGTGGCCGCCGCCCTGGCCGACGACCGCCTCGCCGACGTGCTGGAGGAGCTGCCCGACCGGGACCAGGTCGTGGTGCTCGGCAACCTGGACGCCGAGCGCGCCGCCGACGTGCTCGCCGTGATGGGCCCCGACGACGCCGCCGACCTGCTCCAGGACCTGCCCGCCGACCAGGCCGAGAGCCTGCTCCAGCTGATGATCCCGGAAGAGGCCGAGCCGGTACGGCGGCTGCTCGACTACCCGGAGGAGACCGCCGGCGGCATGATGACCACCGAGCCGGTGATCCTGCCCCCCAACGCCACCGTGGCCGAGGCGCTGGCGCACATCCGCAACCACGAGCAGCCCCCGGCGGTGGCCGCCCAGGTGTTCGTCTCCCGCTCGCCCACCGAGACCCCCACCGGGCGTTACCTGGGCCTGGTGCACTTCCAGCGGCTGCTGCGGGAGCCGCCGTCCGCCCTGCTCGGCGGCCTGGTGGACCCCTCGCTGGACCCGATCAGGCCGGAGTTCTCGCTGCCCGAGGTGGCGTCGTACCTGGCCACGTACAACATGGTCGCCAGCCCGGTGGTGGACGGCGTGGGACGGCTGATCGGCGCGGTGACGGTGGACGACGTGCTGGACCATCTGTTGCCTGAGGACTGGCGGGAGCGGCGTGACTGACCGACTGGACCAGCCAAGGGAGCTGGGGATCCGGCTGCGGCCGCACTACGACCCGGAGGCGTTCGGGCGGCTGGCCGAGCGGATCGCCCGGTTCATCGGCACGGCCAGGTTCCTGGTCTACATGACCGTGTTCGTCACGGTGTGGGTGCTGTGGAACGTGCTGACGCCGCTGAAATTCGACCCCTATCCGTACATCTTCCTGACGTTGATGTTGTCGTTGCAGGCCTCGTACGCGGCGCCGCTGATCCTGCTGGCCCAGAACCGGCAGGACGACCGGGACCGGGTGCAGTACGAGCAGGACCGGCTGGCCGCCGACCGGAACCAGGCCGAGATCGAATATCTGACCCGGGAGATCGCCGGGCTGCGGATCGCGCTGGGCGAGGTGGCCACCCGCGACTACCTCAGAGCCGAGCTCCAGCGGCTGGGGGACCAGCTCGGTTCGTCGGAACGCCGCTGAGTTCGTAGCATGAACGTATGGCACCGACCCCTGAACTGGTGACGGCAGCGCTGGCCAAGGTCAACGACCCCGAGATCCGCCGACCGATCACCGAGCTCGACATGGTGAAGAGCATTGACATCTCCCCTGACGGGGCGGTGCGCGTGGGCATCTATCTGACGGTCGCCGGATGTCCGATGCGGGACACCATCACCCGCGACGTGACCGCGGCCGTCTCCGCGATCTCCGGCGTCGCCCGGGTGGCGGTGGAGATGGACGTCATGAGCACCGAGCAACGCAAGGTGCTGCAGACCAAGCTGCGCGGCGACCGCGGCCCGGAGAAGGAGATCCCGTTCGCCAAGCCCGGCTCGCTGACCCGCGTGTTCGCGGTCGCCAGCGGCAAGGGCGGGGTGGGCAAGTCCTCGGTGACGGTCAACCTGGCCGCCGCCATGTCGGCGAGCGGCCTCAAGGTGGGCGTGCTGGACGCCGACATCTACGGGCACAGCGTGCCCCGCATGCTCGGCGTGGGCGACCGCCCCACCAAGGTGGAAGACATGATCATGCCGCCGGTGGCGCATGACATCAAGGTCATCTCGGTGGGCATGTTCAAGCCGGAGGGCAACAGCGCGGTGGTCTGGCGCGGCCCGATGCTGGACCGGGCGCTGCACCAGTTCCTGGCCGACGTCTACTGGGGCGACCTGGACGTGCTGCTCATGGACCTGCCGCCCGGCACCGGCGACATCGCCATCTCGGTGGCCCAGCGCATGCCGACCGCCGAACTGCTGGTGGTCACCACGCCGCAGCAGGCGGCGGCCGAGGTGGCCGAGCGGGCCGGGTCCATCGCCGCGCAGACCCACCAGCAGGTGGCCGGGGTGATCGAGAACATGTCCTGGCTGCCCTGCCCGCACTGCGACGAGCGCATCTCGGTGTTCGGCGAGGGCGGCGGCCAGACCGTGGCCGACGCGTTGACCAAGACGCTCGGGTCGCGGGTGCCGCTGCTCGGCCAGGTGCCGATCGACACCCGGCTGCGCGAGGGCGGCGACGAGGGCAAACCCCTGGTCATCACCGAGCCCGACGCCCCGGCGTCGGTCGAGCTGCGCCGGATCGCGCAGGGGCTGAGCAAACGGTCGAGCAGCCTCAAGGGCATGAAACTCGACCTCTCCCCGGTCGCCAAGTAGCCACTCAGCGTAGTGGACTCGTTCCGCCTTTCCGGCCTGGGGTGATCAGGCCGGTCTCGTAGGCGGCGACGACCGCCTGCACCCGGTCCCGCAGCCGCAGCTTGGTGAGGATCCTGGTCACGTGCGTCTTCACCGTCGCCTCGCTGAGGTGGAGGGCGTTCGCCAGTTCGGCGTTGCTGAGGCCTTGCGCGATCAGCGTGAGCACCTCGCGCTCGCGAGGGGTGAGCGCGGCGAGATCGCGGTGCAGGTCGGCCTGGTGGGTGGCGGGTTTGGCGAAGCGTTCGATGAGCCGGCGGGTGATGGCGGGGGCGAGCAGGGCGTCGTCCTTCTGGACCAGGCGGACCGCGTGGATGAGGTGGTCGGGGGTGATGTCCTTGAGCAGGAATCCGCTGGCCCCGGCGTTGAGCGCGGCGTAGACGTACTGGTCCAGGTCGAAGGTGGTCAGGATGAGCACGCGGGTCGGGTCACCCGCCGTGGTGGTCGGGTGTTCGGCCAGGATGCGCCGGGTCGCTTCGAGCCCGTCGAGGACCGGCATGCGGATGTCCAGGAGCACGACGTCGGGCCGCAGCCGCCGTACCGCGGCTATGGCCTGGGCTCCGTCGGCGGCCTGGCCGACGACGTCGATGTCGGCCGCGGCCAGGATCATCGTGAATCCGGTGCGGACCAGGTCCTGGTCGTCGGCGATGACCACGCGCGGGGTCACGGCGGATCCAGCGGGATGCGGGCCGACACACGGAACCCGCCGCCAAGGCGGCGGCCGGTCTCCAGCGTGCCGCCATACAGCCGCAATCGCTCGGCCAGCCCCATCAGGCCCATGCCCGTGCCCTTGCCGCCATGCCCGGCAGGGGTCGTGCCCTCATCGGTCACCTCGACGACGAGCGCGTCGTCGTCGGGTTTGACGACGACCGTGGTCGGGGCGCCGGAGGCGTAGCGCAGCGCGTTGGTCAGCGCCTCCTGGACCACCCGGTAGGCCGCGATGTCCACCCCGTGCGGCAGCCTGACGGCGGTGTGACACACGGTCACCGGCTGGCCGGCGGCGCGGACCTTCGCCACCAGCGCGTCGAGTTGGTCCAAACCGGGCTGAGGGCGCAGCAGGTCGTCCTGCCCGGCGGGGACGAGCAGGCCGAGCAGGTGCCGCAGCTCACCCATCGCCTCCCGGCCGCTGGCCTGGATCGCGCCCAGCGCGCCGCGGGTCAGGTCCGGGCTGCGGTCGATCATCTTCTCGGCGGCGCCCGCCTGGATCACCATCACGCTCACATGGTGGCTCACGACGTCGTGCAGTTCCCGGGCGATCCTGGCTCGTTCCTCGGCGACGGCGGCCCGGGTGGCCGCCTCCCGGCCGCGCCGCAGCGCCTCGGCGCGCTCGGCCGACGCGGTGACGCGGGCCCGGGCGGTCCGGATCGTGGTGCCGAGCAAGGCGATCGGCACCAGGATCGCGAACGGGACGGCCCGGTCCGGCAGGGACGGAGCGATCTTGGAAAAGCTGAGCGCGACGACCGTGGCGGCGGCCAGCAGGGTACCGATGGCCAGATACGGCCGCCGCCCGTCGACAGCCAGCGAGTACGCGCCGATCAGCAACGCGACGAAGGTCACCCACGTGCCGCCGCCGGCCACGGCCAGGCTGGCCAGGAACTGCACGACGAAGACGGCCAGCGGCGCCCGGCGTCGCCACGCCAGCGGCATGGTGACCAGCGTGCTCGCCGCCGTGACGACGGCCGTGCTCGGCCCGTCCCCGCCCGCGCCCGGATCGATCGGCTCCGGGCGCGACCTGAGCCCGGTGGGATCGGAACCGTCGGGCGGTGACGGCACCAGGCCCGCCCCTGTGGTGTGATCCCCGGCCTGCAGCGCGAGCCATGTCGCGGCGGCGGTGAACAGCAGCGCCATGGCCAGATCCAGCCACGGGGGGCGGGCGGCTTCCAGCCGACTGCGGAGAAGCCGGTGCATTCCTTCATTCTGTGCGCGGCCCGCCCGCAGGGCGTCCATCTCGCCGCCTACATCCCAAGGATGATCCGGCGGCGGCGTCGTACGAACGAGGTAGTCATGATCAGACCCGCGCTCGACGCCCGGACCCGGCCCAGGAACCTACGGTGGCCCCTCCGCGATACGAGCAAGGGAGGGCGTCATGGCCGAACTGGTACGACTCCAGGCCGTCGGCAAGCAGTACGAGGCCGCGGGACCGCCCGCACTCGACGGCGTCAGCGTCCACATCGCCGCCCGTGAGGCGGTGGCGATCATGGGGCCGTCGGGGAGCGGAAAGTCGACCCTGCTCCACCTGATCGCCGGGCTGGACCGGCCCACGGCCGGCACGGTCGAGGTCGCCGGGGTTGACCTTGGCGGGCTCTCCGAAAAGCGCCTGGCCGTCTTCCGCCGCGCCCACATCGGCATCGTCTTCCAGTTCTTCCATCTTCTGGACGATCTGACCGTGCGGGACAACGTGCTGCTGCCCGCCCGCCTCACCGGCACGCCGGGCCGCACGGCGAGAGGCCGCGCCGAACACCTGCTGGACGAGCTCGGCATCGCCACCAAGGCCGATGCCTACCCGGCACGGCTGTCCGGTGGGGAGCGGCAACGCGTGGCGATCGCCAGGGCGCTGATCAACCGGCCGGAACTGCTGCTGGCCGACGAGCCCACCGGCGCGGTCGACGCCCGGACCGGCGCGCAGGTCACCCAGCTGCTGCGCGATCTCAACCGCGACGGTCAGACCCTGCTGCTGGTCACCCACGACCGCGCCCTGGCCGAATCGTGCGCCACCAGAGTGATCGAACTGTCCGACGGCCGCGTCACCGGAGAGCGGTCGTGACGGCGGTCGCCATGGCCGTGCGCACGGCGGTGATCCGCCACAGGCTGCCCAGCCTGGTGATCGGCGTCGTCGTGCTGCTGTCGGCGGCGACCTCGGTGCTCGCGGCCATGCTGCTGGTCGAGTCGAACGCCCCGTTCGACCGCGCGTTCGCCCGCCAGGCCGGCGCGCACGTCTCGGCCGTCTTCGACCCGGCCAAGGCCAGCGCCGCCGCGCTGGCGGCGACGGCCCACCGCCCAGGGGTGACCGCGGCCGCGGGCCCGTTCGACGCGGTGACCGCCGGGCTGTCGGCGGGGCCGATCAAGCTGGGGCTGGCACGCGTGGTGGGCCGCGCCGACCCCGGCGGCCCGGTGGACCGGATCACGCTCGACGCCGGCCGCTGGCTCACCGGACCCGGCCAGATCGTGCTCTCCCGCGACCTGGCCGGCGGGCCGAGAGGACTGGAGTACGGCTCGCTGACCGCCGACATCCCCGGCTCCCCTGCCCTGCGCGTGGTGGGCGTCGCCGACTCGATCACCGACACCGCCGACGCCTGGGTCTGGCCCGGCCAGCACGACGTCCTTCAGGCCGAGGGCGTGCTGACGATGCGGCGGATGCTGTACCGGTTCGCCTCGGCCGAGGACGACGCGGCCGTCCGCGGCAGCCTCGACGTCGCCCTGGCGGACCTGCCCGCCGACGCCTCGATCGGCCTGTCCTTCTATCTCGCCAACAAGAGATCCGTGGACCGGACCAGCGGGATCGCGCTGCCGTTCGTGCTCGCCTTCGCCGTGCTCGCCCTGGTGGTGTCGGTGCTCATCGTGGCCACCGTGGTCACCGGCGCGGTGGTCGCGGGATACCGCACGATAGGGATCAGCAAGGCGCTCGGATTCACCCCCGGCCAGGTGGTCACGGTCTACGCCGGGCAGGCGCTCGTCCCCGGCCTCCTCGGCTGCCTGCTCGGCGTCGCGGCGGGCAACGCCCTGGCCGTGCCGCTGCTGGCCCGGACCCAGCAAGCCTACGACGTCGTCGGCGGCGTGGATCCGCCGCTGTGGGTGGACGCCGCCGTCGCGCCCGCCGTGCTGGCGTCGGTCGGCGTCACGGCGGTGGCGGCGGCGTGGCGGGCCGGTCGCATCCCGGCCGTAC
>NZ_BLAE01000061.1:0-20979 GCF_009687865.1 Acrocarpospora macrocephala | reverse complement strand
GTACAGGCGATCACCATCGGCCGCGCCCCGCGCTCCGGTCGCGGGCGCCGGGCCCGCCAGTGGCTGGCCGCCCGGCTCCCCGGGCCCACCGGCCTGGGTCTTGGCCTGCCGTTCGCGCGGCCCGCCCGGTCCGCGGCGACCGTGCTCGCCATCCTCCTCGGTGCGACCACCGTGGTGTTCGCGACCGGCCTGTCCGCGTCGCTGTCCCAGGCCACGGCCGCGTTCACGCGGGCCGGAGCGGTGCCGGTCGAGGTGGAAATGGCCGAAACCCCGAGCGCTCCAGGCCTGGCCGAGACCGCGGCCGTACGCCGGATCATCCAGTCCCGGCCTGGCACCGCGCGACTGGTCGGCGCCCGCGACATCGGCATCCGCACCCCCGGCCTCAGCCAGTCGGCGCTGCTCACCGGCTACGACGCGGACGCCTCCTGGACGGGCTTCGCCCTGGTATCCGGCCGGTGGTACGCCGGCCCGGACGAGATCGTGGCCGGATCGCGCCTGCTGCGCTCCATCGGGCGGGCCGTCGGCGACACGCTCACCATCAGCGGTGAACAGGGCACCCGCGAGGTGCGCATCGTCGGCGAGGCCTTCGACGACACCCACGACGGCCTGGCGATCGTCGGCCCCATCGCGACCCTGTCCGGGCTGACCGCGCGGACCTGGCCGGACCGCTTCGAGATCGCCCTGGACCAGACCACCGACCCCGGCGCCTACCTGCGGACACTCGCCGGCGCGCTCACCGGTCACCCGGCATCCGCCGAGCCACGGCGCGACCAGGACACCACCGTCGTCCTCATGCTCAGCCTGATAGCGACCCTGACCGTGCTGCTCGTGGCCGTCGCCGCGCTGGGGGTGTTCACCACCGTGGTCCTCAACACCTACGAACGGATCCACCAGTTCGGCGTGCTCAAGTCGATCGGCACGACACCGGGCCAGATCCGGGCGGTGGTGGTGCTTTCCATGATCGGCATCGGCCTGCCCGCCGGGATACTCGCGGTCCCGGTGGGATACACGCTGCACCGCACGATCGTCGCGCTGATGGCCGACATCGCCGGCACCGGCATCCCGGCGAGCGTCCTGGACGTCTACTCGCCCGCGCACCTGGCCGCGCTCTCCACCGGCGGCGTGCTGGTCGCCTTCCTCGGCGCCCTGGTACCGGCGGGCTGGGCCGCCCACATGCACGTTGCCACCGCGCTCCGCGCCGAGTAAGCGTGCTCAGCGGTGCAGGATCTCGCTTTCCGCCGCGTTCCAGAAGCGGGTGAGGGCGGCGGCGGTCGTCTCCGGGGCCTCCACGGCGGGGGAGTGGGCCGCGCCGGGGACGACCACGCAGTCGCAGTCCAGGCGGTCGGCCATCTCGGCCTGCAGGGTGGGGGGCCAGCCGTCGTCGTGCTCGCCGTACAGGACGAGGGTGGACAGGCCGGTCTGGCAGAGTTCGTCCACCCGGTCGGCGGAGTCCAGGACCGCGCGGCCCATGGTGAGCAGGCCGGTGACGGAGTTGGCCAGCAGCCGCTTCCGCAGGAAGGCGACGATGTCGTCGGGCACCCCGGCCCTGATCGCCTCGGGTTCGATCCGGTTCGTCCAGAGCTGCTCCACGCCGAGTTCGGGGAGCTCGGCCAGCATGATCCGCCCGGCGTGCTCGCGCGGCCCGACGATCCCGCCGGGCCCCGAGCTCATCAGCGTGTACGAGGCGAGCTTCGAGGTCCCGTCGAGCACGGTCTCCCGGGTCACCAGACCGCCGAAGGAGTGCCCCAGCAGGTGCACCGGCTCGCCGTCGCCGACCGCCGAGGCGACCACGTCCACG
The DNA here is from genome assembly GCF_009687865.1 of Acrocarpospora macrocephala. Taxonomy (GTDB): domain Bacteria; phylum Actinomycetota; class Actinomycetes; order Streptosporangiales; family Streptosporangiaceae; genus Acrocarpospora; species Acrocarpospora macrocephala. The sequence continues at coordinate 19,181 of NZ_BLAE01000061.1, read as the reverse complement.
TCGGCGCCCAGCGCGGCGCAGGTGTAGGCCGAAGGATCCTCCGGACCCGGGGTCTCGAACTGTCCCCGCAGGTCCATCGCGATAACCCGCCGCCCGGCCTGGGCCAGGGTCTGCAGGATCGCGATGAAGTCCTCCTTGCTGCCGGTGTAGCCGGGGACCAGCAGGGCCGGCCACCGTTCCGCGACACCGGTCACGGGCCTGGCTTCAAGCACAGCGAAGCCGCCCACCGGCGTCTGAACCCGCTGAGCGGTCACGCCCGGCGGCAAGGTAAGGAATCTCGGCGTACTCACGTGAAGCCACAATACTTAACAAGCCTGGCAGCGACACCGGCGAAGAAGCTTAGCCGGTTACTCGTCCGGGGCAGGCTCCGGTTTGGGCGCGTCCGGACTTTCCGGATCCGCCTTTTCGCGTGCCGACCTGCGCTGTTCCTCCGCCCGCTCCCTGAGCTTGCGGAGGAACTCCTCGTCGTCGTCCGGGCTGAGCCGCCGCACCTCGCGCGGCGGCACGTTCTGGCCCGTGTACGTGGTGTAACCCCGGGGCAGGCGCGGGCGGCCGGCGATGAGCCAGAGCAGCGACCCGGCGGTCGGCAGCAGGATCACCACCAGCAGCCAGAGCACCTTGGGCATGTTGCGGATCCGGTCGGGCTCCGTCGTGATCACGTCGAGCACGCAGTACAGCCACAACCCGATCAGCACCAGCACGATCACGCCGCGAATGATCACCATGACGAGAGCACCTTCCGTCCGTCCCGTCGATCAGCCGTTGCGGCGGGGTCGCGGCCGGTTGAACTGCCGGCGCTGCGCCTTCCGCTCGGTGGCCGCGGACGGCGCCGGTGCGTCGTCGTCGGTCGCCAGGTCGGGAGACTGGAAAATCACCGAGAACGGGCTGGCCGGAATGATCCGCTCCGGTTCCGGCCGCGGCTCGGGCTCGTAGAAGTGCTCAGGCTCGACGACAGACTCCACTACGGATTCGATGACAGCCTCGACAGCGGCTTCGGCGATGGGTTCGGCAACGGTTTCGACGACGGCGGGCGTCTCGACCACCTTGCGGGTTCGCGTCCGGCGCGCGGGCTTGCGCTCCTCGACGGCTTCCACGGGCGGTTCCTGAGCCGACGGTTCTGGAATCGCGGTGACCATGCTCTCGACCTCCCCGGCAGTCTGCTCTTCGGCTGTGTCCAACGTCCGGCCGCTCCGCGTGCGGCGGCGCTCCCGGGTGCGGACCGGGCGTTCCCGCCGCTCCCGCTCCTCGCCGCCACCGGAACCGCCGGATCCCCCGGATCCGGGACGCGACCGGCTGCGAGTGCGCCCGGTCTCGCCAAGGTCCTCGATCTGCTCGGCGTCCAGCCCCGCCCTGGACCGGTTGGCCCGGGGCAGCACGCCCTTGGTGCCCTCCGGGATGTCCAGATCGGTGAAGAGCGACGGCGAGCTGGAGTAGGTCTCCGCCGGTTCGGCGAAGCTCAGCCCGAGCGTGTTGTTGATGACCTTCCAGCGGGTCATCTCGGTCCACTCCACGAACGTCACGGCCACGCCGGTCCGCCCGGCCCGCCCGGTCCGCCCGATCCGGTGCACGTAGGTCTTGTCGTCCTGCGGGCAGTCGTAGTTGACCACGTGCGTCACGTCGTCGATGTCGATGCCCCGGGCCGCCACGTCGGTGGCCACCAGCACGCTGATCTTGCCGTTCCGGAACGCGCGCAGGGCCTGCTCACGCTGCCCCTGCCCGAGATCCCCGTGTACGGCGGCCGCCGCGAACCCCTTCTCGCGCAGCTGCTCGAAGACCATGTCGCAGGCCCGCTTGGTCTCGCAGAAGACCATGGTGAGCCCGGTGGAGCGGCCCTGCAGCAGCCGGGCCAGGATCTCGATCTTGTCCATCCGGTGCGTGCGGTAGACGAACTGGGCCGTCTGCGGCGGCTGCTCCGGGTCGGCTTCCTCGTGCTCGGCCCGGACCCGGATGGGCCGGGTCAGGTAGCGCCGGGACAGCGCCACGATCTCGCCGGGCATGGTGGCCGAGAACAGCATGGTCTGCCGCTCGGCCGGGACCAGCTTGATGATCCGCTCGATATCGGGCAGGAAGCCCAGGTCCAGCATGCGGTCGGCCTCGTCCAGCACCAGCATGCCGACCTGGCCCAGGTCCACGTGCTTCTGCTTGATCAGGTCGAGCAGCCGGCCCGGCGTGCCGACGATCACGTCGACGCCGTTCTTGAGGGCTTCGATCTGGGGTTCGTAGGCACGCCCGCCGTACACGGTGAGAATGCGGGAGCCGAGCTTGCCGGCGGCGAGGACCAGGTCCTCGGTCACCTGCAGGGCGAGCTCGCGGGTGGGCACCAGCACCAGGCCCCGCGGCTTCTTCCGGTTCTTCCGCGGCTTCCCGACGAGTTGCAGCATCGCGACGCCGAAAGCGTAGGTCTTACCGGTTCCGGTGCGCGCCTGTCCGATGACGTCCTGTCCGGCGAGTGCCAGCGGGAGCGCCATTTCCTGAATCGGGAATGGTGAAGTTATGCCCTCGGTCTCCAGGGCATCGGCGATCTCCGGGATCACTCCCAGGTCTCGGAACGTCGTCGTAATCGTCGCCTGCCTCAGTCGTTGGTCGAAGACGGCCTTCGGGACCTCCGGCGTCTTGGAGCTCGTCGAACTCGTTCGAGCCATCCCCGTGCCGGGTCCTCGCGGAGGTGACGCCTTCGACGTCATCAGCGACCGCGGCATCCAAGATTTCTGGGGGTTCCGGGAACTTATACCCCGGATCAACACAGTGCGGTCGCACTTTCACAGAGCAGTCTACTCGATACCACAACCGTGAACCGATTTCCGCGTGTTCCGCATGTTTTTCGGGGAGAGGGTACCCCTACTCTGCTGCCATGACAGATTCCCCGCCCGGCGTCGTCGACCTGCTCGGAGTGCTCGCATACGCCGAGCTCACCGCCTTCCTGCGGATGGCCGAGGACGCCTCGCTGCTGGCCCCGACGCTGACCGACCGGGCCGCGCTCGGCGACGTGGCGGCGACCGAATACGCCCACTTCCGGCTGGTACGGGACCGCCTGGACTCCCTCGGCGCCGACCCCGAGCAGGCGATGGCCCCGTTCACCGAGGCCCTGGACGCCTGGCACGCGCAGACCCGCCCCAGCGACTGGTACGAGGCCCTCGTCAAGGCCTACGTGGGCACGGGCATCGCCGGCGACTTCTACCGGGAGGTGGCCAGGCACGTGGACGCCTCCACCCGGGAGCTGGTCGACCAGGCGCTGGCCGACGACGGCCGTTCGGAGTTCGCGGTCGAGCGGGTCCGCCAGGCGCTGGCCGAGGATCCGAAGCTGAACGGGCGGCTGGCGCTGTGGGCGCGGCGGCTGGTGGGGGAGGCGCTCAGCCAGGCCTACCGGGTGGCGGCGGCCCGGCCGGAACTCGCGGTGCTGCTGGCCGATTCCGCGGAGGGCGCCGATCTGGCTGGAATCGGGAAGATGTTTGCCCAGATCACCGAGGAACACGGCAAGCGCATGGCCGCCATCGGCCTGACTCCAGGGGCCTAGCGGGGAACCCGTCTGCCGTTCGAGAGGCGTGAAGGGCCCAAACGGTTGTACCGTGCGAGACATGAGGGCCTCGCGCCGCTACGGCAGTTCCTTGACCAGATGTGGACCGAACCGCTGGGTATCCCGCGCCGTGCTGAGAAGGGGGAGCACGGGCTGCCCGACCATCGGGCAGCGGCGAGAACACCGCCCACATCCCCGCCGCCGGCCACCTGGGTGTGATCTGCGAGAACACTGAGCCCGCTTTCGGGCGTGCCGGGACCCTCCCGGCGCGCCGGAAAGCGGGGGGAGCCTCTTTACAGGGTGCCGCCGAAGCCGACGGAGCGATTCTCGCCCTCGCCGATCTCGACGAAGCCCAGCGCCGCCACGGGCACGATGTAGCGGTTCCCCTTGACGTCGGTGATGGAGAAGACGCCGCGGTCGGCGGCGAGCGCGTTGCGGAGTTCCTCCTCGATCCGCTCGACCGACTCGTCGGTCTCCAGCACGATCTCGCGATGCACCGATCGCACGCCGATCTTGATTTCCATCAGGATTCCTTTCGACAGACTTCCATCGTGGCCTGTCGGAGCACCATCCGGGCGGCTGATCGCGGCAAGCGAACGGTCTTACGACATTTCCGGCGTGTGCCGTGGGAAGCCGCTGATTCCCCGCCAGGCCAGCCGCGCCATCAGCTGCGTGGCGGCCTCCTTGGGAATCGAGCCGTGCGCGGTCAGCCAGTAGCGCGCGCTCACCTCGGCCATGCCCACCAGGCCGACCCCGAGCAGGTGGGCCTCGTCGCTGGAGCAGCCGGTGTCCTCCTGGATGACCTGGGCGATCGCGTCGGCGCTCTCGCGCAGCGAGCGCTCCATGCGCTGCCGCACCGGCGCCACGTTCCGCAGGTCGGATTCGAAGACCAGCCGGAACGCCTCGCCCTGGCTGGAGATGAAGTCGAAGAAGGCGCCGATGGCGGCCTGCACTCGCTGCTTGTTGTCGGTGGTGGCGGCCAGCGCCTCCTTGCAGCGGCCCACCATGTCGTCCACATGCAGATCCAGGAGCGCCAGGTAGAGCTCCAGCTTGCCCGGGAAGTGCTGGTAGAGGACCGGCTTGCTGACCCCGGCCCGCTCGGCGATCTCGTCCATCGCGGCCGCGTGGTATCCGTTCTCCACGAACACTTCCTGCGCCGCGCTGAGCAGCTGGCGGCGGCGGGCCAACCGGGGCAGCCGGGTGCCCCGGGGCTTGGCGTCCGGGGTAGCGGTCACGACGGTCTCCTTGAGGGGTTCTTGCGGGTCCCGCGCCTGGCGGTCACGGGGACTCATCCTACGCGTGGGTAACCTGGTCAGCGATAGTCGTCCTCGTCGTCCTGGCCGACCTCGCGGTCCTGCTCCGCGGCGTCCGCCGGGTCCGCCTCCAGGGGTATCTCCAACGGCCAGGGGCCCTCCTCCGGGCGCAGTGCGCGGTTCTGCTCGGCCAGATCGGCTTCGGATGCGTCCAGCGAGTTCATCTCGGACACGGTGTCCTCCCGCGGTGGTTGCCTTGATTCCACCCTACGGGAACAGGTCCCCGACTTCGGCGACCCGCGCCAGCACGTTGGATGCCGTGAACACCAGCTGATCTGGGCTTTCACACTCCTCTACCTCGTCCCAGGAGAGTGGGGTGGAGACCGTGGGCCGCGGATTGGCGCGCAGCGAGTACGCGGCCACGGTGGTCTTGGCCGGATTGTTCTGGCTCCAGTCGATGAAGACCTTGCCGGGCCGCAGCCGTTTGGTCATCACGCTGGTGACCAGGGCGTGCTCGGCGTCCAGGCGCTGGGCCAGCGCCTTGGCGTACGCGGTGGTGTCGCGCTCGCCGTCCGGCCAGGGCACGTGCAGTTGCATGCCCTTGTTGCCGCTGGTCTTGGGATAACTGTCGTGGCCGTCGGCGGCCAGGGCGTCGCGCAGCAGCGCGGCCACCCGGCAGCACTCCACGATCGTGGCCGGGGGTCCCGGGTCCAGGTCGAAGACGAGGATGTCCGGCGGCAGCGCCTCGCCCTCGGCGGAGACCCGCCACATCGGGACGTGGATCTCCAGCGCGGCCAGGTTGGCGTAGTAGACCAGGGTGGGCAGGTCGTCGATGATCGCGAAATCGATGCTGGCCCGGTCCATCGTGCTGCCGGGCACGGGCAGGGTGACCCGGCGGACCCAGGGCGGGGTGTGCCGGGGCGCGTTCTTCTCGAAGAAGAACTGGCCGCCCACGCCGTTCGGGTAGCGCTTGACCGTGAGCGGGCGGCCGCGCAGGTGCGGCAGCATCACCGGCGCGATCCGCGAGTAGTAGTCGATCACCTCGGCCTTGGTGAACCCGGCCTCCGGGTACAGCACCTTGTCCAGGTTGGTCAGCACCAGCTGCCGGCCGTCCACGGCCACCGGAACCTTCACAGCCGCACCTCCGCGGGGATCTTGTCGGGGCGCAGGCCGCGCCAGGCCGGGTGGCGCAGGCGGCGTTCCTCGGTCCACATGGTGAAGGTCACTTCGCCGACGAGCTCGGGGCGCACCCAGTGCGCGTTCCTGGCGATCTCCCGGGGCAGCGGCTGGGAGTACGGGCTGCGCGGCACCTCCCGCGCCCGGAGCATACGGTAGAGCTCGTCCAGCGCGGCGTCGCTGAAGCCGGTGCCCACGTGGCCGACGAAGACGAACTCGGCGCCGCCTTCGGGAAGCTTGGCGTACATGCCGAGCAGCAGCGAGCCGACGCCGCCCTCGCGGCGGCCCTTGCCGGGCCGCCAGCCGCCGACCACCACCTCGGTCTCCCGCAGGTTCTTCACCTTGATCCACCACGGCGTCCGCAGGCCAGGCCGGTACGGCGAGTCCAGCCGCTTGGCCACCACGCCCTCGAGCCCCTGCGCCCGGGTCGCCGCCACCACGTCAGGATCGCACGGGAAGGTGGGGGGCACATCAAGCCCCGGCAGCTCCTCCAGTAACTCCCGGCGGGCGGAGTACGGCAGCCGCATCAGGTTCTCGCCGTCCAGGTAGAGCAGATCGAACGGCATGTACCTGACCGGCACCAGGGTCAGCAGCCCGTGCGCGGCCGGATCGGTGATGTGCATGCGCCGCTGGAGCAGCTCGAAGCTGGGCCGCCCGTCGGCGTCCAGGGCGACCACCTCGCCGTCCAGGATCAGCTCATGCCCCGGCACCCGTAATGCCGAAATTTCGGGATAACGGGAGGTGAAGTCGGTGCCCTTGCGGCCGGTGACCCGGATCGTCTGATCGATGTACACGATCGCGCGGATGCCGTCCCACTTGACCTCCAGGGCATAGTGGGACGCGTCCGCCGGCAGGGTCCCCGGGACGGCGAGCATTGGTTCGACCGGATATGGCATTGCCACACTGGGTATCTGCCCAATAGGTAAGTCCCTTGAATCCCGATATAGCGGTATTCGAACAAAGAGACGAGTATGTGGCTATGCGTAGCATCTGGAAGGGCGCCATCTCTTTTGGTCTGGTGACGATCCCGGTGAAGCTCTATTCGGCGACCGAGCAGAAGGACGTGACCTTCCACCAGGTGCACCGCGCCGACGGCGGCCGCATCAAGTACAAGCGGGTCTGCCAGGCCGACGGCGAGGAGGTGCCCTACGCCGACATCGCCAAGGGGTATGAGCTGGCCACCGGCGAGATCGTGGTGCTCACCGATGACGACTTCGCGGGGTTGCCGCTGAGCACGTCCCGCCGCATCGACGTGCTGCAGTTCACCCCGGCTGAGCAGATCGACCCGATCTATTTCGCCAAGACCTACTATCTGGAGCCCGACGCCCAGGGCGCCAAGCCGTACGTGCTGTTGCGGGACGCGTTGGAGCGGTCGGGCCAGGTGGCGATCGTCAAGGTGGCGCTGCGGCAGCGGGAGTCGCTGGCCACGCTCCGGGTCCGGGACGGGATCTTCGTGCTGGAGACCATGCTCTGGCCGGACGAGGTCCGGGTCGCCGACTTCCCCTTCCTGGAGGAGGACGTCGAGGTGCGCCCGCAGGAGCTCAAGATGGCCGAGTCGCTGATCGAGACGATGGTCGCCGACTTCGATCCGGCCGAGTACAAGGACGCCTACCGGGAGGCGCTGCAGGAGGTCATCGAGGCCAAGGTGGCCGGGCGTGAGGTCGTCGCCCCGGAGGCCCCGGCCGAGGCGGGCCCGGCCGTGGATCTGATGGCGGCGCTGCGGGCCAGCGTGGACGCGGCGAAGAAGGAGCGCGAGGCCGCCAAGAAGCCCGCCGCCAAGGCCGCCAAGCCGGCGGAGGAGAAGCCCGCGGCTCCCAAGCGCCGAGCCAAGAAGTCCGCCTGAGGCGTGCCGTGATGAAGGATCATCACGGCACGCTGTCCAACGTCAGGTGCTTTGGCAGGTCACCTGTTCGCAGGTCTTCTGGCGGTTACCAGCGGCCGCAGCCGCCCCTCCAGCGGGCTCCGCAGCCGCGGTTGCAGCCCCAGTTCCGGTGGTGGAAACGGTGGTGGTGGCAGCCGTGGTGGTGGTGATGGTGCCGGACGTGCCCGAAGTGGTGGTGCCGGTGGTGGAAGTGGCCGAAGCCGTGGTGCCGGTGGTGGCCGAAGCCGTGGTGGAAGTTGTTGTTGAAGTTATTGAAGTTGTTGAAGTGGCCGAAGCCGAAGCCCTCGTTGCCGAAGCCCTCGTTGTTGAAGCCCCCACCCTCGAAGTCTCCCGAGTCCCAGCTGGCCGCGTGGGCCTGGGCGGGCGCCGCGGTGGCGACAGTCGCTAGGGCGAGCCCACCCCCGCTGAGAGCGGCGGCGATCAGGGTGCTGGCGATCCTCTTGTAACGCATTAGCTACTCCTTGTGTTTGTTTGAACGCTTAGGGTTACCACCAGCCGCCGCCACCACAGCCGCCGCGTCCGCCGCAGCCGCCGTGGTCGTGGTGACCGTGATGGTGGTGGGAGTGCCTGATGTGGCCGAAGTGGTGGTGCCGGTGGTGGAAGTGCCCGTGGGCGTGGTGCCGGTGGTGGAAGTGGCCGAAATTAAAGTTGTGATGGCGGAAGTGGTTGAAGTGGTTGAAGTGGCCGAAGCCTTGGTTGTGGCCGAAGCCCTCGTTGCCGAGGCCCCCCTCGAAGTCCCCGTCCCCCGAGTCCCAGCTGGCCGCGTGTGCTTGGGCTGGTGCCGCGGTGGCGGCCGTCGCGAGGGCGAGCCCACCGGTTGCGACGGTGGCTGCGATCAGCGCCCCGGCGATCGTGTTGAACCGCATCGTTACTCCTTGTGTTCGGCTGGTGCCTAATCGTGTTATGTCCTCACTCTCCGTGCCAAAACGGGCAGATAGGCACCTTTGCGTTCACTTAGAGTAGTTGTGGCATATGCTGGGACAGACGGTGCGTAAACGGCAGGAGGATGTGCGATGGAGCAGGGGTTTCCGGAGCCTGTCCCCGCCTGGGCGGCGGAGCTGATCGACCTGGGCGACCTTGAGCTGAATGTCCGGACCGGGCCCCCTGGCCCGGACGAGCGGGCGGTTTACGTCCACGGCTTGGCCGGCTCCGCCACCAACTGGACCGATCTGATGGCGCTGCTCGCCGAGGACGTGGCGGGGCACGCGGTCGATCTCCCCGGCGCCGGCTACTCGCCCGCCCCCGCCGACGGCGACTACTCGATCGACGCTCACGCCCGCGCCGTCACCCGCCTGATCGAGCACCTCGGCGCGCCGGTGCACCTGTTCGGCAACTCCCTCGGCGGCGCCGTCTCGGTCCGGCTGGCCGCCTCCCGGCCGGACCTGGTGCGCTCCCTCACCTTGGTCTCCCCGGCCCTCCCCGACCTGCTGCCCCGCGTCGGCCCGGCCCGGGTGGCCATGTCCGTCACCCCGGTGCTGGCCGAATGGGCGGTCAAGCGGCTCACCGCCGTGCCCGCCGAGCGCCGCATCCAGGCCACCCTGGAGATGTGCTACGCCGACCTGGCCCGGGTCCATCCGGTACGGCTCCGCGAGGCGATCGAGGAGCTGCGCCGCCGGGACGGCCTGCCGTACGCGGCGGGGGCCCTGATCTCCTCGGCGCGCGGGATCGTCCGGGAGTACTTCAAGAACGACCTCTGGCGGGAGGCCGCCAAGATCACCGTGCCGACGCTTGTAGTACACGGCGGCCGGGATCGCCTCGTGGACGCGCGGATGGCGATGCGAGCCGGGCGTACTTTCCCGAACGTGCGGATCGTCACCTTGCCCAAGGCCGGCCACGTGGCCCAGATGGAGTTCCCCGAGGTCGTCGCCAGGGAGGCCCGGCGCCTGATCGCGGAGAGCCGCGCGGCCGTCAGGTAAGGGTCACCGGATTGGGGAATGCGGGGATACCCGAGCTAGGTTGAGATGTGACACGTGGGCATGTGAGTCCGCGTGAGCCGTACCCAAAGTGCCCTGAAATGGGAGAGAACTGTGTCGTTGCCACCGCTGGTCGAGCCGGCTGCCGAGCTCACCGTCGACGAGGTGCGTCGTTACTCGCGCCACCTGATCATCCCCGACATCGGGATGGCCGGGCAGAAGCGGCTGAAGAACGCCAAGGTCCTCTGTGTCGGCGCGGGTGGGCTGGGATCCCCGGCGCTCATGTACCTGGCCGCGGCCGGGGTGGGCACGCTCGGCATCGTCGACTTCGACATCGTGGACGAGTCCAACCTGCAGCGGCAGATCATCCACGGCCAGTCCGACGTGGGCCGGCTGAAGGCCGAATCCGCCGCCGCCTCGGTCCGCGAGATCAACCCGCTGGTCAACGTGGTCATCCACAACGTCGCGCTGACCAACGACAACGTCATGGACATCTTCGCCGGCTACGACCTGATCGTGGACGGCACCGACAACTTCGCCACCCGCTACATGGTCAACGACGCGGCCGTGCTGCTCGGCAAGCCGTATGTGTGGGGGTCCATCTACCGCTTCGACGGCCAGGCCAGCGTCTTCTGGGCCGAGCACGGCCCCTGCTACCGGTGCCTCTACCCGGAGCCCCCGCCCCCCGGCATGGTCCCCTCCTGCGCCGAGGGCGGCGTGCTCGGCGTGCTCTGCGCGTCGATCGGCTCGATCCAGGTCAACGAGGCCATCAAGGTCCTCACCGGCGTCGGCGACCCGCTGGTCGGGCGTCTGATGATCTACGACGCGCTGGAGATGAAGTATCGCGACGTCCGGGTCCGCAAGGACCCCGAGTGCGTGCTGTGCGGCAAGAACCCCACGGTCACCCAGCTGCTGGAGGACTACGAGGCGTTCTGCGGCACGATCTCCGACGAGGCCGCGCAGGCCGCGCAGGGCGCCACCATCACCGCCGCCGAGCTCAAGCAGATGCAGGACCAGGGCGAGAACATCTACCTGATCGACGTCCGCGAGCAGAACGAGTTCGAGATCGTGCGCATCCCCGGCTCGGTGCTCATCCCCAAGGGCGAGTTCCTCAGCGGGGCCGCGCTGGCGAACCTGCCGCAGGACAAGCGCATCGTGCTGCACTGCAAGTCGGGCGCCCGCTCGGCCGAGGTGCTCGCGGTGCTGAAGAGCGCCGGATTCGCCGACGCCGTGCACGTCGGCGGCGGCGTGCTCAGCTGGGTCAAGACCGTCGACCCCTCGCTTCCCGCTTACTGATTAAGCCCGTTTGTGGGGATGGCAGTCCCTACTGGGGGTTAAGGTCGGGGCCGTGAGGGAGAGACGCAGTTGGCCGACGATGCTGGTGGCGTCCGCTCTCACCGTGAGCTGCGCGATCGTCGCCGGCGTCGGGGCCAGCGCCGCGCTGGCTGAGCTGACCAGGCAGCCCAGCCAGCAGGAACTCCGCCAGGCGGCGGCGACCGAGATCGCCCGCCGCTGGCGGGTCTGGCCGGCCGGGCGGATCTTCCCCGCCACCGTCGCCTACACCGGCGAGCAGGGCGGCGCGGAGCGGGCCCGCAGGGTCGGCATCTCGGCCAGGACCGACTGCGTGGCCGCCGTGGACGCCGCCCTCCGCGAGACCATGAAGGCCGCCCGCTGCCAGGGCGTGCTGCGCGCCACCTACCTGGACGCGCTGCAGGGCATCGTGGTCACCGTCGGCGTCGCCGCCTTCCCCGACCCCGGCGCGGCCGACAGCGCCGCCGCGGCCCTGCCGCAGGGCGGCAAACCCGCGCCAGGCCTGCGGGCGCTCTCCTTTCCGCGCACGGTGGCCGACCGCTTCACCGCGGCGGGCCGCCAAGTCGCCACGGTACGGCGAGCGGGGCCGTACCTGGTCATGACGACCGCGGGCCAGACCGACGGGCGACCGGCCCGCGCGCTCGGGCGGCAGCGGCCCACCATGTTCACCTTCACCGGCGACCTGGCCGACCGGATCGCCAAGGAACTGCTCAACCCCGTGCTGCCCAACTGTGCGGCGAAGGAGTTCCAGTGCTGAGACGGGCCCTACTTGCCTTACTCCTGTTGCTGCCGTGCTTCCTGGCCGGTCCGGCCGCCGCCGATGACGTGCGCGGCAGCCAGCAGGCCGTGCTGCGGACGCTGGGTCTGGCGCAGGCCTGGCAGGTCACCAAGGGGCGGGGCGTGCTGGTCGCCGTGCTCGACTCGGGGGTGGATCCGAACCACCGGGACCTGGTCGGGTCCGTACGGATCGGAAGGGATTTCACTGAAGGCGCGAACCCGGGCGGCACCCTGCCGGTGCGGTTGCACGGGACGTACATGGCCTCCCTGATCGCCGGTCACGGGCATGGCCCGGGCCGCGGCGACGGGGTGATCGGCGTCGCGCCCGAGGCGCGGGTGTTGTCGGTGCGGGTGATCCTGGAGGACGAGGAGCCGGGGTTCCGCACGTTCAACGCCGAGGCCCGCTACGAGGGCGTGGTCGCCAAGGGCATCAGGCACGCGGTGGACAGCGGCGCGGATGTGATCAACCTGTCCATCTCCAAGGATCTGGCCACCGAGGCCGAGCGCGCCGCCATCCGCTACGCGATCTCCAAGGGCGTGGTGCTGGTCGCGGCGGCGGGCAACGATGGCGCGGGCCGCCGGACGGCGCCCTACTCCTACCCGGCCTCGATTCCGGGCGTGATCTCGGTGGCCGCGGTGACCAGCACGATGACCCGGGCCTCCTTCTCCAACCGCAACTCCTCGGTCATGCTGTCGGCGCCCGGCGTGGACATCCTGGGCGCGGGACCCGACAACGAATACTGGGTGGGCCGGGGCACTTCCCAGGCGACCGCCCTCGTCTCCGGCGTCGCTGCCCTCATTAAGGCGAAATATCCGAAAATGTCGCCCGCGTTGGTGGCGCAGGCGCTCGCATCCTCCGCCGTGGCCCCGCGCGGCACCCGCTACAACACCGGCACCGGCTTCGGCGTCGTCAACGCCACCCGCGCGCTCAAGATGGCCGCCGTGCTGTCCCGGCACCGGGTCACCGCCTCCGGGCCCGGCGTGCAGCACCCGGACCGCCCGATCGCCACCGCCGCGCCCGGCCCGGTCGTGATCGTCAATCGCAACCAGCAGGCCATCACCGTCTTCGCCGGGGTCGGCCTGGCCGGGCTGCTCGGCGCGGCGGGCGGCCTGATGGTGGTGGTCTTCCTGGTCAGAAGGGCCAGACGCAACGCCGGTGTGGTCGCCGTAAGGCGTGAAACGTATGCCACCCGCTGAGATACCTCTACCGAATCGTTGGCATACGGACGCTTCGACGTAACATCAGAGTATGTCGCCACAGCAGCCACGGGCCGGCCGTACCCGGGTGCGCCCGTGGCCTGCCTCGCGGGGACGTGCCGCTGCCGCGCAGGCCGCCAGGGAGCGCGCCGAGTTAGAGCGGGGCGTGCGCTTGCGCTCCATCTTCCTGGCCATCATGGCCGCGGTGCTCGGGGCCGCGGCCATCATCGTGCTGCTCGGCACCGCCGCCCTGCTGCAGGAGACCAGGTCCCGCCCGCTCACCGGAGCGGAGCGCGCGGAATACGTGAAACAGGACGTCGCCCGCCGCTGGTACGACTGGCCCGCCACCGTGGTCTTCCCGGAGGAGCTCGAATACATGGGCCTGGCCCGCACCCAGCAGTTCGCCCGCCGGATCGGCGTCGCGCCGGAGATCCCGTGCTGGGCGGGGGTGGACGCGCCGGTCGCCTCGGTGCTCAACGAGAGCGGCTGCCGGGTCCTGCTCCGTTCCACCTACGTGGACCAGTCGGCCACGTTCGCGATCACGATCGGCGTGGCCGTGCTCAAGGACGAGGACGCCCGGATCAGCGCCGCCGCCAAACTCCCGATCGACGACCGGGTCGGGGTGCGCCCGGTGGCCTTCCCCGGCACGGTCACCGACCTGTTCGGCGCCGCCCAGCGGCAGCGCTCCGCCTGGGTCGGCGTCGGTCCCTACATTGTCTTCGTCACCACGGGGTATACCGACGGCAGGACCCGCGACGCGATCCCGCCGGAGGAGGCCTTGAACAGCGAGATGTGGCCTGCCGCGCAGGCCATCGGCGGCCGGGTGGCGCGTTCTCTGGGCGAGGAGCCCGACGTGCCGCGCTGCACCCAGGGGAACGTGTGCTGAGAGCCGCCGCCTCGCTGGCGGCCACCGTCCTGGCCCTGGTGGCCGCGCCCGCGCCGACTCCGTTGGACCGGTTGAACGTCGAGGCGGCCTGGAAGCAGACCAAGGGGTCCAGCGTCACGGTGGCCGTGCTGCACCAGAGGGTCGACGCGGATGCGCCGGAACTTCGCGGCCGGGTGGTGCAGGCGCCGGATATGACCGGCACGTACTACTCCGGTCCTGACACCCGCTCTGGGCCGTACGGCACCGCGCTGGCCACCCTCATCGCCGGGGACGGCAGCGGCGATGGCGTGCTCGGGGTGGCGCCGGAAGCCCGCATCCTGTCGGTTCCCGTGTTCGCGCCGCCGCTGGACGACGAGCTCATCGATCCCCAGGCGGGCAACGGCGGCATGGTCGACAGCCCGATCGCCCGCGGCATCCGCTACGCGGCCAACCACGGCGCGCAGGTGATCCTGGTGCCGGTCGGCACGTTCGGGGTGGCCAGGATCGACCGCGACGCGGTGTCGTACGCGCTGTCCCGTGGCGTCTCGGTCGTCTCCGGGGTGGGGGACTACGGGCAGTCGCCGTACGCGCGCGAGATGAGCACCTCCTACTGGCAGTTCCCGGCCGGATACCCCGGCGTGATCGGCGTGGCCGCGGTGGACGCCAAGAACGCGGGCGCGCCGTTCAGCAGCGACAACCTCTCCGTCCTGGTCGGGGCGCCCGGCGTGGAGATCCCGGTGGCCGGCGGCAGGAAGCTGACCAGCACCGGCTCGGCCAGCGCCCTGGTGGCCGGCGTGGTCGCCCTGATCAAGGCCAAATACCCCGACCTCCCCCCTGACCTGGTCAGTCGTGCCCTCACCTCGGCCACCCGCACGCGCCCCCCGGCCGGCTACGACGACAAGATCGGCTTCGGCGTGGTGAACGCCGAGGCCGCCCTGGCCCAGGCCGGCGAGCTGGCGAGCTACCGGCGCGCCGTGGAGATCTCCGGCGACCTCCACTTCGGCGGCGGCCCACTCTCCGAAGGACCCACGCGCCCGGGCCCGGATCCCGTTAGGCTCTGGGTGTACGGCATCGGAGTGATGCTGGGCCTGGGCGCCTTCGGCGTCTCGGTAATACTGCTGGCGCGCCGTGGCAGCTGATCACATAACGGTGGCGATTCGAGTGCTTTTAGGCTGCGGGCTGCCGCAAGTTAGGCCATCTGGTCACAAGGCGGGGCAAAGTTTCGCTAAGGTCGCGCGTCATGGGTTACGAGTTGCGCGTGGAGCGGGAGATACCGCTCGGCTACACCGAACTCGCGAGATCGCTGTCGGCCGAGACGTCGCCTGAGGCGGCCGGGGCCGGGTTCGAACTGCGCGGGTTGCGGGAGGCCGGCGAGGTGGTCGTGCGCTTCGGCGACGCGACACACACCATCGCCACTTGGTCCACCTCCGCCTGCCGCCTGGTCGGCGAGCCCGCGTCGGACTGGCAGCTGGCTCAGCTGGCCGTTCTGTCCGAGCTGGTCGGCGGCCGTCTGGCTGGCGAAGATGGGGAAATCTACTCCATCAGGGACGGCATTCTGGAGCAGACCGGCAGTGCCTCGGTGCTCGAGTTCGGCAAGCTGGAGGAGATCCTGGCGGCCGGGCCGAGCAGCTGGAGCGAATGACGTCGGATCTGACCCCCTATGCGGAGCGGGTGCTCGACCTGGTCGAGCGCATCCCGCCGGGCCGGGTCATGTCCTACGGCGACGTGGCCGAGTTCCTCGGTGAGGGCGGGCCGCGACAAGTCGGCAGGGTTTTGTCGGTCTGGGGTGGCGGCGTCCCATGGTGGCGCGTCATCCGAACAGATGGAACTCCACCGCCTGGGCATGAAACCGAGTGTCTGCGCAGGTGGCACGAGGAAGGAACACCGGTCAAAGGGGCTCGAGCCCAGATGAGTACCGCACGATGGGACGGAACTCCTCTGTGACCGGCATTACTATTTCCAGAAACCCGGTCATCTGAAGGGTGGTGCCCCCTTATGACACCCGCACGCCAGGGCGATGTCGCCGCTGAACGACTGCGGGCTGTCCAGGAGCTCTATGACCGGGGCGAGACCATCGACGCTCTGGTCCAGCTCGTCCGCGCGGAAGGCCTCGACAAGGCCGCGCGCCGGACTCTGGACGGCGAGGTCCTGGCCGGACCCCTGGGCTTGCGGCTGGACGCCGCGGCCAAGCGGGGAGCGGCCCGCCGAGCTCAAGCGATCGCGGTCCTCCGCCCCTACCTGGAGAGCGTAGACCCCAAGGTCAAGAAGGCCCTTCCGGTCGGTCGCCGGGTGGCGTACCACTTGATCGAAACCGTCGACCCGGCCGAACTGGCCGAGAGCGACGCGCTGGCCAAGCTGGCCGCCGCGGCGGCCGAGCCGTCCCGGCGGGTCCGCCACGGGCTGCGGTGGTATGCCGACCTGCCGGTCGAGGTGGACCGCGAGCTGCTGCGCCTGCGCTCCGCCGACATGGTGCCGGTCACCCAGATCGACGACATCACCTGGCACGGCAAGCGCCTCCAGATCAGCGGCCACGCCTACCTGGCCGGTCTGTCGGTCCGCAGCGGCCGGTTCAACCGGGCCACCGTGGTGCTGCGCGGGCCGCGCTGGCTGCCGCCGGTGACCCTCAAGACCAAGCGCACGTTCCGCCCGGAGGCCACCCACGCGGCGCGCGAGCCCGGCTGCAACTACGACTGGGCCGGCTTCACCGCCGAGCTGAACCCGTTCGCGCTGCGCTGGCGGGCCGCGCTGCGCGCGGTGGTCCGCGGCGGCAAGCGGGTGCTGCGCCGCCGCCACACCGTCCGCGACACCACCACGTGGCGGGCCGAGATCGTGATCTGGAGCCGCGCCGCCCGCTCCACCGGCGTGCTGCGCGGCCCGGCCATCGGCAGGACCGAGCGCCCCGCCGGGCTCAAGGTCCGCGAGCGCTGGTGGGTCCGCCCGGTCTGGACCTCCGACAAGGCGCTGCAGGTCGTGCTCCATCCGACCAGGGCCGAACTCACCGGCGTCGCGCTTGAGGGCGACACCATCGAGCTGACCGGCTTCCTGCCGGGCCGCCCGGTCAACAAGGGCAAGGCCAGGGTGGGCGGCCACCGGATGGCCGCCGACTTCACCCCCGTCGAGGGCGGCAGCCGCTTCTCGCTGTCACTGGCCGTGCAGACGCTGCTGACCGCCGACGCGCGCCGCCTCTGGGTGGAGCCGAAGGGCGACCCCGCCGCCTCGGTCATGCTGGAGGGCACGCAGGAGACCCGGCTGCTGGTCGGCGACCGCGAGATCACCGTCCAGGGCGACCGGCGGGACCGGGTGGTCGTCTCCGGCCACAAGATCCAGCCGATCATCACCACGATGGCGTGGCAGGACGGCGCGCTGGTGCTCGCCGGCGACTACCCCGACCCCGAGGAAGGCCCCCGCGACCTGGTGCTCCGCCACCGCGGCGGCCTCACCTTCCGGGTCCCGCTGGCCCGCTCGGGCACCTCCTTCGAGGTACGGCTCGCGCCCGGCGCGATGCCCCGCTTCGGGGGTTCTGTCCCGCTGTCGGAGGGCACCTGGAACCTGTCCGTGGCCCCACCCGGCAAGTACGGCCCCTCCATGGTCCCCGTCCGGGTGCACCACGCCTCGCTGGCCGCACTGGACGAGGACTCGCGCACCATCGACGGGCGCGTCTACCGCTTCGTGGCCACCCGCTTCGACGTGCCGGTGCTGGTCGCCGCCGAGGAGCGGCCCGGCGACGAGCGCAGCGCGGCCGGGCTCTGGTCGCTCAGCCGCAACCTCTACCCCGCGCACCGGGCCAAGCCGATCCGCGAGGCGACCGTCTACACCTCGTTCGACGGGCGGGCCTACTCCGACAACCCGCGGGCGATCTACGAGGAGCGGCTGCGCCGCGGCGACGACAGCGAGCACATCTGGGTGGTGCGGGACGGCGCGTTCGTCCCGCCGGGCTCGCGCGAGCTCGGCCTGGGCGAGGGCATCGAGCCCACCGTGGTCCGCGAGGGCAGCGGCGAGCACTACGAGGCGCTGGCCCGCTCCCGCTACATCGTCGGCAACCAGTTCCTGCCCGCCTGGTTCCGCACCCGGGAGGAGCAGGTCTGCCTGCAGACCTGGCACGGCACCCCCGTCAAGCACGTCGGCCGCGACCTGGCTCACATGCGCCGCGAGCCGCGCCCGCCGGTCTGGCACCGCCAGGCCGCCGAGGTCCGCGGCTGGGATCTGCTGCTCTCGCAGAGCCCGTGGGCATCCTCGATCCTGCGCAAGGCCTTCGGCTACGAGGGCGAGATCCTGGAATCCGGCTACCCGCGCAACGACAGCCTGTTCAACGTCGGCGACACCGCCGCCGAGATCCGCCACCGCATCGGCATCCCGGAGGGCAAGCGCGTCGTGCTGTACGCGCCGACGTTCCGGGACTACGACCGCAGGAACGCGGCGGTCAAGCTGGACCTCGCCGACGCCAAGCGGGCACTGGGCGACGACCACGTGGTGCTGGTCCGGGGCCACCTGATGCAGGCGTTCCCGCACGTGCACTCGCACGACGGCTTCGCCATCGACGTCACGACTTATCCGGATATGGCGGACTTGATGGCCATCGCGGATGTGCTGGTCACCGACTACTCCTCGGCCCTGTTCGACTTCGTCGCCACCGGCCGCCCGGTCGTCCTGTTCACCCCCGACCTGGACAAGTACCGCTCCACCCGCGGCCTCTACCTGGACCTGGAAGCCAACCGCCCCGGCCCTCGCCTGGCCAGCTCCGCCGAGGTGGTCGAGGTCCTCCGCACCATCGACACGGTCTCCCTCCGCCTCGCGGACCGCTACGCGGCCTTCGCCCGCACGTACGCCCCCCACGACTCCGGCAAATCCGCCGCCGCCGTGGTCGACCACGTCTTCAACACCTGACCACCAGAGCTTCCCATCCGCCGCGTGACCCTCGGGCCACGCGGCGGACTGCTTGTTGGCACCCTGCTGGCTCGGCATCCTCGACTTGGATCGGGGTCGTGGAGCTGGTCGGTGAGGTCGACCACGGCGGTGTCGAAGACGACGAGGCTGGTGCGGAGGAACGCATCGAGGCCAGGACCACGCCGAAGACGCTCGAATAGACGACGGAGGCGACCATCGCTTCGATGGGTCGCCGATGGCTTCGATGGCTGTGACAGCTTCGACGGGTTCCGGGTTTACGACGGCCGGCGCAACCACGGCCCTGGCGGGCGGAGCCCGGGGGAATCACAAGGGGTGGGTGGGAGACCCACCGCGTACACGGCGACGGCCGGGGCGGGCGGAGCCCGAGGTGAAACATACGGGCTGGGTG
>NZ_BLAE01000060.1 GCF_009687865.1 Acrocarpospora macrocephala | reverse complement strand
CACGGTGATCGATTGGTGCCGGGGTAGCGGTACCAGTCGTCCGATCTTCACGTGATGGCGCTCGGTGCTAGCGGAGGGGTTAGTACACGTAGGCGCTGTTGGCTGTTAGGCCTACTGGGGACGCCAGTTGGTTGGGGAATACGTACTGGAATGGGCCGCTGAGGGTGCAGTTGGTGGAGGTGTAGAGGACGGCGGTTTTGGTGTTGCGGTTCACGGCGGATTTGACTCGGCCGCCGCCCCAGCCGTGGGCGGCGAGGTCCACGCATACGCCGGTCGGGTTGAGGGCGCTGGCGGTGAAGACGGTGCCGGTGAAGGAGGGGCCGTCGTACAAGCAGAGGGAGCCGGGGAACGGGCAGGGGGTGGCGGCGTTCGCGGGGGCGGGGAGCAGGATGGTGGCCGCGGCTACGGCGAGGGCGGTTTGGACCCATTTTCCCGGCATGTCGTCTCCTGTTGGTCGATAGGTGTTCGTCCTATCAGGAGCCCCGTAGGCGGGGTCAACAATGCGCGATAGTCGGGCGACCGACCATTTTCCCGGAAATTTCGTTGCATAGGGTGTCACCTGCGTTATCGGCCTGACCTGGTCTATCGCGTACAACTGGGACTCCAGATGAAAGCTTCACCGATCCATTGACTCGTGGAGTCTGGACGTGGAGCGGTCGTCTGTGTAATTTCCGGGACATGCCGGACTCGGGAGTGAGGCACGCCCGCGCCATCGCCAGTCGTTACCGATTGGTTCGGGAACTGGGGCGCGGTGGCACGGGTTCGGTGTGGCAGGCCCACGATGAGGTGCTTTCGCGGGACGTGGCGCTCAAGCGGGTGCCGGTCCCCGTGCACGCCACGCCGGCTGATCGAGACCAGGCGGCGCGCCGGATCCGGCGCTGGTCCAGGGCGACAGCGCGATTACGGCATCCATCCGTGATCCGGGTCCACGACGTCGTCGACGACTCCGACGGCCTGTGGATCGTCATGGAACTGCTCGACGTGGAGTCGCTGGAGGACCGGCTGGCCCGCCTCGGCCCGCTGCCGGAGCGCGAGGCGGCCCGGATCGTCCTGCACGTGCTGGACGCGCTGCGGGTCGCGCACGCGGCGGGAATCGCGCACGGCGACATCAGGCCGGCAAACATCCTCCTCGGTCCCGACGGGGAGGTGGTCCTGACGGATTTCGGCATCGCGCCGCCGTCGGGCTATCCGACGATCACCACTCGCGGGACGATCGTGGGCTCGTTGTCGTACATGGCGCCGGAGCGGATCAGAGGCGAGGAAGTCGGCGCGGAGAGCGATCTCTGGTCGCTGGGGGCGACGCTGTTCGCAGCCGTCGAAGGCGAGCCGCCCTACGACCGGCGCGACCCGGTGGCCGCGCTGACCCAGGAGCCACCGCCGGTGCAGCGGACCTGGCTGCTGCGCCCCGCCCTGCTCGGACTGCTCCGCCGGGATCGCGCCTCGCGGATCACGGCCGACCAGGCCATCGACCTGCTCACCATCGCGGTCGCCGACCTGGATCGGGAGATCATGGAAGTTCCCGACGCGGTCCGGAGCTCGGGGGAGTTCGCCTGGTTCATCCGTCGCGAGGACCCTGCTCCAGGACAGAGTGGCGAGGGAATTCCGCGCAAACGCGGCGCGCATGGCGTGACCTGGTGGGATCGGGGTTCCGCGGCGCTGCGGGAGGGAACCGCCTACTGGGCCGCCTGGCTGGAGGCCACCTACGGCGCCCCGGACGTCGTCCGTACCCCCACCACCTCCGGGCGACATGTCCGGAAATCTCGCTTCTTCGGGCTGTTAGGCCTCAAGGACTCGCGCGCCCAGACGGGGTTCACCGCCTCGCTGCTGAGCATGGTCGTCACCACGCTCGTCGCGTTCTCGCTCCCGGTCTCGGTCCCGTGGATGATCGTTCTGCCGCCCGCCTTCATGGCCCTGCTCGTCCTGATCGCTCCATCCCTGCCGGAATCCCTGACCCCGGACGCGGGCTGGCCGCGCTGGACCCTCGTGGCCGGCACCCTCCTGCCGTTCAGCGGCGTGACCATCCTGCTCGCCTCCGCCGGCGCGTTCCAGATCGCGATGATCGGCGCCGGCCTGTGGCTCGGCTACCTCAGCATGCTCACCTGGCGTCTCAGCCCGGTCGCCGCCGTCGCCCCCCTGGTCGGAGCGGCCATCTACCTGGTCAGCCTCGCCGTGGGCCTGCTCGAACTCTATTCCGGTACGCCCCTGCTGCGCCTGCCCGCCGCCATCCTCCTGGCCCAGGTCGGCGCCCTCGCCGCGGCCTGGTGGTCGGGCTGGGCGGCCTCGGTGGTCTGGCGGCAGCAGTACCGCCCGATCTCCCTGACCGCACTCCAGGAGAGCTCCTGAATGTCAGTGGGAACCTCTAGATTCTGACCCATGGGTGTGAGCGTCGACGAGTTCCTGGACATGCTGAACGAGCTGCCCGAGGTCACGCAGGGCCACGGCAGCGAGTGGATCTCCCTGAAGGTCAACGGCAAGGGCTTCGGCTATCTGTGGGAGCGAACCGAGACCGTGGGCCTCAAGTCGACGATCGAGGAGCAGTTGGCCCTGGTGGCAGAACGCCCCGACATCTTCGAGATCCAGTTCACCGCCGGGCGGTTCGGCTGGGTGGTCGTGCACCTGACCAAGATCGACCGCGAAGAGCTCTTCGAACTGGTCACCGAGGCCTGGCGTCTCACCGCCCCCAAACACCTGCTCCAAGCCGCCGGCCTGGATGATCTCCCCTAATATCAGGCCCATGATCCCCGACCTTCCTTTCCGTCCCACGCCCCTCACCGACGAGGAGGAGGCCCGCTTCCGATCGGTGATGACCGGCGAGGTGATCCGCCACCTCACGACCTCGGGCACCTTCTCCATCTCGGCCGACACCCCGGAAAGCCGCGCTCGCTTCCAGGACATCGCCCGCCTCGTGAGCGACGCCCTCCACCGCCCGGTGACCAGCTACTCCAACGGCCGCCGGATCACCATCACCTTCCCTCCCGACGCCACCGCATAGCAGCCCGTCCGAGAAACAAGCAGGTCTCGGGTTACTCGCCGTTATCCGGCGATCGGCTCCGTGCGGTTCTGGTCAGGGGATGGCCTGGCGGATGGTGTGGAGGGCCGAGGTCAGGATGTCGGCTGGCTGGGTGAGCGAGATTCGGAAGCAGCCGGGGGCGGTGGCGGAGTAGACCTCGCCCGCGGAGACGAGGATCTTGTGCTGCCGGAGGCGGTCGGTGAGTTGCAGGCCGGTCAGGCCGGTTGCGGAGGCATCGGCCCAGGCGTAGAAGCCGCCGAGTCGGCCGGGGGAGTGCGCGGGAATCAGGTCGCCGAGTACGCGCTGGGCCAGGGCGTAGCGTTCGGCGTAGCAGGCGGAATGGTGGGTGGGGGTGGGGCCGCGGCCGTCCAGGGCGGCGATGGCGGCGTATTGGGCGATGGCGGGGGCGCAGCCGGCGGTTGTTCCGTGGAGGGCGGCGACATGGGCGCGGTACGAGGGTGGGGAGGTCAGGGCGCCTACCCGCCAGCCGGTCATCGCGTGGCTTTTGGAGAAGGTGCGGCAGGCGAAGGTGAGGTCGGGGCCGGTGGTCAGGGGTGAGGGGGCACGGGTGCCGTCGAAGACGATGGACTCGTAGGCCTCGTCGCTGAGGATGGTGGCGCCGTGGGATCTGACCAGGTCGACGAGGGTGGCCAGCAGGTCGGCGGAGGCGACGGCGCCGGTCGGGTTGGCGGGGGAGTTGACGACGACCAGGCGGGCGCCCGCGGTGAGTCCTCGGTCGATTTCGTCCAGGTCTAGGAAGGCGGCGCCGCCTGGGCCCTGGCGGTAGGTCAGGACGGGGATTCCGAGGGACGCGGCCAGCACCCGGTAGTTGGGCCAGGCGGGGTCGGGAACCAGCAGTGGACGGCCGGGGGAGCAGACGGCCGCGATGGCGACAGCGACGGCGCCGGTGCCGCCGATCGTGATGACCACGTCCTCGGGGGAGGGGCGGTGGCCGGTCGCGGTGGCGATGTCCTCGGCCATCAGGGTACGGAGTTCGGCCAGGCCGAGCTTGGGCGTGTAGCCGGTCCGGCCTTCGGCGATGGCCGCGATGCCGGCCTGGCGGATCGCCGGGGCCACCTGCTGGTCCGGTTGGCCGACGCTCAGGTCGATCTCGTCGGCGAGCGGTGCGGCGGCCATCATCCTGGTCACTGCCGAGTCAGGCAACGGTCTCCCCCAATCGGTTCGACCGACACCGTACAGGCCCAAACATGTCTAAAACATGTCGATATGGGCGGAAGAAACATTAAGGGTACATATCGGCAATTCTGGTGAAACGGGGTGGGCCTCGAATGCCTCTCGGAGGGCGGAGATGGCTCCGATTCTCCGGCGAGCAATCCCTACCAGCCAGGAGGACCCGCCCATGACCGCTGCCCGTGTCCGTTCCCGCCAATCGATGATCGTCGCCGTTGTGTCGGCGGCCCTGACCCTCGGCGTGACGTCCTGTTCTTCGTCCTCGGACTCCGCGGGTGCGGCGGCGTCCGCCCCAGCCACGTCCGCCCTCGCCACGCTGGTCGCAGCGGCCGATCCGTCGCTGGTGCCGTACAACTTCCTCGACGACGACGGCGCGACCTGGAAAGGGCTCAACGTCGACCTGGCCGCGGCGCTCGGGGAGAAGCTGGGCCGGACCATCACGTTCGAGAACGTCGCGTTCGACTCGATCATCCCGGGGCTCACCTCCGGCCGGTACGACCTCGCGCTGACTGGGATGTTCGACACCAAGGAGCGGGAGAAGCAGGTCGACTTCGTCGACTACATCACCTCCAAGAACAACTTCCTGATGAAAACGTCCTTCGCCAAGGACATCCAGGGGTTCGACGACCTGTGCGGGGTGACCGTGGGCATCCCCAGCGGGGCGCTGGAGGGGCAGTATCTGGACGAGGCGTCCAAGAAGTGCGTCTCCGGCGGGAAGCCGAAGATCACCGTCAACGAGTACAAGGATCTGAGCGCGACGCTGCTGGCGCTGACCAGTGACCGGATCGAGGTCACTCCGAACGACTCGGCCGCCAACGCGTACGCGATGACCCAGCAGCAAGGGCTCAAGGCCACCGGCGGCTACGCCACCGACGGCTACTTCGCCGCCGCGTTCCCCAAGAACAGCGCGCTGACCCAGGAGGTCAGGGATGCCTTCGCCGCGATCATCAAGGATGGGGCCTACGGCAGGATCCTCCAGACCTGGGGAGTCGACGACCGGGGACTCACCGAGCCCCTCATCAACTCCGCGGCCTTCTAACCCGCCGATGGTTCAACGACCGGTGATATCGGCAGCCGAACACCACAAACCTGTCGACCAGGATCACGTCGTCGTCCCGCGGTCCAGGCCATGGCGCTGGGTGGGGATCGTGGTGATCCTCGTGGTGACCGCCCAGGTGGTCTCCTCGGTGCTGACCAACCCCAACTACCAGTGGGACATCGTCGGAAAGTACCTTTTCGACAGCCGGATCCTGGCCGGTCTCGGCACCACGCTGCTGCTCACCACGGTGGCGATGGCGCTGGCCTGCCTGCTCGGCCTGGCGCTGGCGTTGATGCGCCGGGCGGACAGCAGGATCCTGCGCGCGACCGCCGGCGGCTACGTCTGGCTGTTCCGCGGCACGCCCGTGCTGGTCCAACTGATCATCTGGTACAACCTGGCGATCCTGGTCCCGGTCATCTCCATCGGGATCCCGTTCGGCCCGCAGTTCTGGGCCGCCGAGACCAACGACCTGATCTCGCCGTGGACGGCCGCCATCCTCGGGCTCGCCCTGAACGAGGCGGCCTACCTCTGCGAGATCATCAGGTCCGGGATCACCGCGGTCGACCACGGCCAGACCGAGGCGGCTCAGGCGCTCGGCATGAGCCGTACGCACAGTTTCCGCAGGATCGTGCTGCCGCAGGCGTTGCGGGTGATCGTCCCCCCGGCCTCCAACGAGGCGATCGGGCTGCTCAAGTACTCCTCGGTGGTCAGCGTGATCGCGCTGCCCGAACTGCTCTACGCCGGACAGCTCATCTACGGCCGCACCTACGAGACCATCCCGGTGCTGATCGTGGTCAGCATCTGGTATCTGGCCGTCGTCACCCTGCTGACCTGGCTCGAACATCGGCTGGAGCGGCGGCTCGGGGCCGGTTTCGCCGCGCGGCACGGCTCGGCGGCGCCCTACCGGGCGGGGAGGTGGAGCCGATGGCTGGCCCCGAACCGGTGACCGCGCGGGACGAGCCGCTGGTCCGGCTGACCGGCGTGCGGAAGCGCTTCGGCGACCACCAGGTCCTGCACGGCGTCGACCTGGAGGTGGCGCGCGGCGAGGTGCTCTGCCTGATCGGCGCCTCGGGGTCCGGCAAATCCACCCTGCTCCGGTGCGTCAACCACCTGGAGCGCCCCAACGCGGGACGGGTGTACGTCGGCGGCGAGCTGATCGGCTACGAGGAGCGCGGCGGGAGGCTGCACGAGCTGCACGAGCGCCGGATCCGCGCGCAGCGGGCCCGGATCGGCATGGTCTTCCAGCATTTCAACCTGTTCCCGCATCTCACCGTCCTGGAGAACGTGATCGAGGCTCCCACCCGGGTGAACCGGCAGCCCCGGGAGCCGGCGACACGCGCGGCCCGTGCCCTGCTCGACCGGGTCGGGCTGGGCGACAAGGTGAACGCCTATCCGCGCAGCCTGTCCGGCGGGCAGCAGCAGCGGGTCGCCATCGCCCGCGGGCTGGCCATGCGCCCCGAGCTGATGCTCTTCGACGAGCCGACCTCCGCGCTCGACCCGGAACTGGTCGGCGAGGTCCTCGACGTGATGCGCGACCTCGCGGCCGGCGGCATGACCATGATCGTGGTGACCCACGAGATGGGTTTCGCCCGTGAGGTGGCCACCCGGGTGGCCTTCATGGACGGCGGCCGGATCCTCGAGCAGGGCACGCCGCGCCAGGTTCTGGCCGATCCCCGGCACGAACGCACCCGATCCTTCCTCTCCAAGGTGCTGTAGATCGTGATGACCTCACCCGCGTACGGCCGGCCCGCCCGCATCATGACCCGCAGGGAGGCCGCCTTGCTCTCCCCGACGGTGCTCTGCAGCGAGCCGGACCGCCCGGCGCTCGCGCCCGTGGCGGCCCTCCAGGGGCAACGGGAGTGGGCGGTCGGCGCGTTCGAGGACGTCCAGCGCGCCGCGCACCAGGCGTCGGTACGGGAGACCAGGCTGGTCCTGATCGCCGGAGCGAACCCGGGCTGGCTGCTCAGGGCGACCAAGTCGCTGCGCGCGGCCTGCGCCTCCCCGATCGCCGTGGTGGCGGGGCCGCTCGACCATGACCAGGTCCTCGCGCTGCTCGGCGCCGGCGCGAACCTGCTGATCGACCGGCATTGCGGCCCCCGTGAGGTGCTCGCCCGGCTGACCGCGCTCTGCCGGGGAGCGCGCCGCGACGAGACGCTGCGGATCCGCTGGCTCCAGGCCGGCGAACTCCGGGTCGACCTGGGAGCCCGCCGGTGTGTGCTCGGCGAGGACGCGGTCCAGCTCAGCCAGAACGAGTTCGACCTGCTCGTCTACCTGATGCGCCGGTCGCAGCAGACGGTGCCGCCGCACGAGATCGTGCACGGGGTGTGGCGGTGGAAGCACGGGGACGGGCTGAACACCCTGCGCATCCACATCGGGCGGCTGCGCCGCAAGCTGGGCGACACCCCGTCCGGATCGCGGTGGATCGCCTCCGTACGCGGGGTGGGTTACCAGTTCCTCCCGCCGGTGGCCGAGTTCGGGGACGACCGGAGCGAGGAGCGGCTGCGCGAGACGGTGGCCACACTCAACGCCCAGAACGACGCGCTCTATTCGATCGTCGACAACCTGCTCGCCATGCCGGACGTGACCGCGCTCGCCGACGCCGTGGTGCGCTGGGCCGTGGACCGCAACTTCTGCGACGCGGCCACCGTGTTCCGGCTGGGGCGGGACGGCCGGGGCGCGGACATCTCCACCCTGGTGGCCTCGGCGGGGATGTCGTCCCGGTGGACGCAGTCGCTGGCCGCCGGGCATCCGGTGGAACCGGGGTTCATGGGCGCGCACGCCTATCGGAGCGGCAAGGTCGTGCAACTGTCGGACGTGAGCAGGCTGGCCGGCCGCTTCCCGGTGACCGCCCGGATGTCGTCGGCCGAGGACCTGCACGCCTGTGTGCTCTTCCCGCTCTTCGTCGGCGGGCGGGTCTGGGGGGACCTGGCCTTCGTGAGCCGTACTGTCCGGGCGTTCGACCCGGCCCGCACCGCCTTTCTGCGGGCGGTCGCCGGCATGGTCTCGCTGGCGCTGGCCGCCCTGTACGGGAGCGGGGGTGACGGCGGTGCGGAGGATGACTGACGCCGACGTGGCGGCGGCGGGCATCGAGCCGCGGACGCTCACCGCGGCGGTGGCCGCCGCGCTCGCCGACCTGGGGGCGGGGCTGGCCAGCCAGCTTCCCAAGCAGACCCTGTCCACCGGCGACGGCGGCTTCTTCCTCACCGTGGCCGGCGTAGTGCCCGCACTCGAACTGGCCATCAGCAAGTGGGCGTCCTACCGGCCAGGACGCGCCGGGTCCCCGGGGGTGTCCACCTCGGCCATCCTGGCCACCCGGTACGGCGACGCCGCCAACCTGGCGTTCATCGAAGGGATGCTGGCCACCTGGCTGCGTACCGCCGCCACGGCGACCGCGGCCGCCCAGGCGCTGTGCGCGGAGCCGCCCGCCCGGCTGGCCCTGGTCGGCTTCGGGCCGACCAACCAGTGGACGCTCCGCTACCTGGCGGCCGTGCTGCCGCCGCGCGAGGTCCGGGTGGCCGTACGGTCCGCGGCCTCGGCGGCCCGGGCGGAGGCGGCACCCGGAATGCTGCCGGAGAGCTGCCCGGTCTCGGTCACCACCGATGTGGCGGCGGCGGTGCGCGGCGCCGATCTCGCCGTGTCGGCGACCGGCGCGCGGACGGCGCTGGCCGATCTCGGCACGCTGGCGGAGCGCGGGGTCGCGGTGAGCCTGGACGGCAGCCAGACCTGGCGCACCGGCGCGCGGGACCTGGTGGTGACCGACCGGGCCGCCGACGCGACGGCGATCTTCACCCCCGGAGCATGGCCTGGTCACGGGGAGGGCCGCCGGGTGCTGGCCGACCTCGCCGGCTCGGCGGTGGCGGACGTGGCGCTGGTCGCGGCGTTGCTGGGGATTACCCGCGGGGAGGCACGGCTGTGATCGCCGTACCCGCCGTCGAGAGGTCCCACCAGGCCGGTCCCGCCGCGGCACTGGCCGTGGCCGCCGCGTTCAGCGCCTTCCCCAGTCCTTTCTACCGGGACTACGCGGCGCTGCTCGGCGGCGGGGCCTGGCCGACCGCGCTGCTGTTCAGCGTGCACGGCGCGACGGTCGCCGGCGTGATGGGCCTGGTCGGGACGGGGCGGCTGGCCGGCCTGATCGCCCGCGCCGCGCCCCGGCGGGTGCTGGCCGCGGCGATGGTCGTCGACGCCGCCGCAGGGCTGCTCTATCTGGTCTCCCCCGACCTGGCCGTGCTGGTGACGGCGCGGATCGGGACGGGAGTCGCGCTCGGCGTCGTCGCCCCGGTGGCCACCTCGGCGCTGACGGCGCACCCGCGCGGAGCGTCGATCGCCACCGCCTGCCTGCTGGGCGGGGTGGGAGCCGGCGCGTGCTGCGCCGGGCTGGCCGCGAGCCTGGGGAACAGGAACGCCGCCTTCGGCGCCGGGATCGCGCTGCTCGTGACTACCGCGCTGATGGTGGGCCGAAATCGGGCGCCATTGTCGCGTCCCAGTGAGGGCGGCAGACAGGCACGCGACCCCGGCACGACGCCGCTCGCCGCCTGCGTGGTGGCATTCGCCGCCAACGGTGTGCTCGGTCTGTTCACCTCGGTGCTTCCGGGGGAGGTCGCCGCAGCCGCCGGCCGGGACGGCGACCCGCTGATCACCGGCGCTGTCGTGGCGCTGGTGCTGCTGAGCGCCGCAGCCTGCCGGCTGCCGGCCCGGCCGGTGGGCGCGCTGCCGACCGGGGCGCTGCTGGTGGTGGGCGCCGGCGGGCTGGCGGCCGGATGGGCCGCCGGCGTGCTCTGGCTCGCGCTGCTCGGCGGGGCGCTGCTGGGCGCCGCCGCCGGATTGGGCTACGCCGCGGCGGTCCGCGCCGCCTCGACAGGCAGGAACGGGGCGGCGCGGCTGACCGCGCTGGCCAGGGTCCAGTTCGGCGGCCAACTCGGCCTGGTCCTGCCCGTGCTGATCTACGCATCCGTCAGGTAAAGGAAATCGATCATGATCAACCCACTCGCCCAGGCCGGGCATCACGGAGGAGGCGGTCAGGCGTGCGCGTGAGCTTCGACATCGGAGGCACCTTCACCGACCTGGTGCTGCTCGACGAGCGGACCGGCCTGGCCTGGCTGGGCAAGTGCCTGACCACCTACGACGACTTCTCCCGCGCCATCGAGCAGGGCGTCGGGGAGGTGCTGGCCGCCGCGGGCGCGACGGCCGCCGACATCGACCGGCCCGCGGTCGGCGCCACCACCCTGGTCACCAACGCGCTGATCGAACGGCGCGGAGCCCGGACCGCGCTGGTCACCACCCGCGGCTTCCGCGACGTGCTCGACATCGGCCGGGAGTGGCGCTATGACCTCTACGACCAGCGGCTGGCCAGGCCCGACCCGCTGGTTCCCGGCGAGTTGCGGCTGGAGGTCGCCGAACGGCTCCGCGCGGACGGCACGGTCGAGACCGCCCCCGACCCGGCGGACCTCGCGGCGGTGGCCGACCGGCTGGCCGGACTGGGCGTGGAGTCGGTCGCGGTCTGCCTGATCAACGCGTACGTGGACGGCGCGCACGAGCAGGCGGTCGCCGCCGCGCTCGCCGAGCGGCTGCCGGGCGTCCCGGTGACCCTCTCCGCCGAGCTGGCGCCGATCATCAGGGAGTACGAGCGCACGGTCACCACGGTCGCCAACGCGTACGTCCGCCCGGTGGCCGGTGAGCACTTCCAGGACATCGAACGTGCGCTGACCCGCCTGGGCCTGGCGGTGCCGCTGGTGCTGATGCAGTCCAACGGCGGCGTCGTCACCACCGGGACCGCGCGCCGCCACCCGCTGCGGCTGCTCGAGTCGGGACCGGCCGCGGGCGCGATCGGCGCCGCGCACATCGGGACGCTGCTCGGGGTGCCCGACCTGATCGCCTTCGACATGGGCGGCACCACCGCCAAGGTGTGCGTGATCACCAACGGCGAGCCTGGCGTGCTGTCAGGCTTCGAGGTCGGCCGGGTGCACCGGCTCAAAGCCGGCAGCGGCCTGCCGGTGACCATGCCGGTGGTCGACATGCTGGAGATCGGCGCCGGCGGCGGCTCCATCGCCGCACTCGACGACCTCGGCCTGCTCAAGGTGGGCCCGCACAGCGCCGGTTCCCGCCCAGGCCCCGCCGCGTACGGCCTGGGCGGCGACCTGCCGACGGTCACCGACGCCGACACCGTGCTCGGCTACCTGGACCCGGACTACTTCCTCGGCGGCCGGATGCGCCTGGACGTGGGCGCCGCCGGGCGGGCGATGACCGAGCACCTCGGCGCGGCGTTCGGCGGGGATCCGCTGGCCGCCGCGGCCGGCGTGGTCCGGGTGGTGGACGAGCACATGGCGCTGGCCATGCGGGTGCACGCCACCGAGCGCGGCCACGACCCCCGGGATTTCACCATGGTGGCCTTCGGCGGCGCCGCCCCCGTGCACGCCGCCAGGGTCGCCCGCATCCTCGGCATGCGCCGGGTGGTGGTGCCCAGCGCGGCGGGAGTGCTGTCGGCGACGGGACTGCTGGTGGCGCCCCCGCTGGTCGAGGTGTCCCGCACCCAGCTCACCCGGCTGTCGGCCTGGCCCGCCGACGCGGTCGAGCAGGTCTTCGCCGACCTGCGCCGGCAGGCGGAGGCGGAGCTGGCAGAACCCGCCGTCCGGTTCGAGCACGCCGCGGACATGCGCTTCGCCGGCCAGGGGTTCGAGATCGACGTGCGGATCGAGCCGGGGGACGGCCCGGCGGAGTACGCGGCCAGGTTCGCCGCCGAGTACAGCCGGATCTACGGCGTGCCGGCCGAGCACGGCGACGCCGAGGTGGTGACCTGGCGGATCCGCGCCTACGGCCGTTTCGACCGGCCCGAGCTGGTGCGCACGGTGCCGCCGGCGGCCTCGGGCGGGGCCGCGGGCCGGACCAGGCGGGTGTGGTTCCCCGAGACCGGCCTGGTCGATGCGCCGGTGCTGCGCCTGCTTGAGGAGCCGCCCGGCACCCGGGTGGTCGGGCCCGCGGTGTTCCAGATGCCGGAGAGCACCGCCGTGGTCGGCCCCGGCGACCTGGCCGAGATCGACGAGCACGGCAACCTGCACATCGCCGTCGCAGGATCATCCGGCCGGGCCGTGACCGAGCGGAGCGGGACCGAGCGGAGCGGGGCGACGGCATGATGCTCGACGAGATCCGCGGCTACCTGGCCGCGGCCGGGCTGCCCGGCCGGGATCCGGACACCCCGCCGACCAGCACGGGAAGGTTCGCCGACGGCGGCTGGTACAAGTGGGAGGTCGCCGGTGCCCTGCTCGGCCCGACCGTGCGCGCGCTGGCCGGGCGGTTGCGGCCGTACGGGATCAGGCTCCACCAGGTGACCAACACGGTCGGCACCATGCGGCTGCTCGACGCCGAGCTGGCCGACCTGGTGGCGGCGTGCGCCGAGCACGACGCACAGCTGAGGGTCGCGATCGGGCCGCGCGGCATGTTCGACATCGGCGGTCAGCGGCTCGCCGCCGGGGAGGTGGCCGCGGCCAGCGCCTACCGGCTGCGCGGCATGGAGCAGGTGGTGCGCGCCGCCGACGACGCGCTGCACGCCGCCGAGCTCGGGGTCCGCGGCTTCCTGGTCTTCGACGAGGGCGTGCTCTGGCTGCTCGACCGGATGCGGGCCGACGGGCTGCTGCCCGACACCGTACGGCTGAAGGCGTCCTCCAACATGGGCGCGGGCAACCCGCTGCACGCCAGGCTCCTGGCCGGCCTCGGCGCCGACTCCGTCAACCTTCAGCGTGACCTGGACCTCCGCATGATCGCCGCGGTCCGGCAGGCCACCCCGGCCGCGCTGGACCTGCACACCGACAACCCGCGCGCCACCGGCGGCTTCGTCCGCGGCTACGACGTGCCGGAGATGGTGCGGGTGGCCGCGCCCGTCTATCTGAAGTCGGGCAACGCCGCCCAGGACTTCGCCGACGAGGCCCCCAGCGAGGAGGCGGTCGGCCGGATCGCCCGGCAACTCGCCCTGGACGCGCAGCTCCTCGCCCGGCTGTTCCCTGAGGCCACCCCGTCCGACACCAGAGAGCTCTAGGAGACCACCATGATGACCTGGGATGCCGCGACGCTGCAGATCGTCTGGCAGCGGCTGATCTCGGTCGCGGACGAGATGGCGGCGGTGCTGCTGCGGACGGCGTTCAGCTCCGTCGTCCGCGAGTCCAACGACCTGGCCTGCGCGGTGCTCACCGCCGACCTGGACCTGCTGGTCGAGTACGGCAGGTCGGTGCCGGTGTTCACCGGGACGGTGGCAGGCACGGTCCGGGCCATGGTCGAGGAGATCGGCCGGGACCGGCTGGAGCCGGGCGACGTGCTCGCCACCAACGACCCGTGGGTCGGCAACACCCACCTGCCCGACCTGACGGCCGCCACCCCGGTCTTCCACAACGGGGAGATCGTGGCGTTCGTCGCCAGCATCTGCCACCTCTCCGACATCGGCGGCGCCTCCGAGGGCGCCTTCGCCCAGGACATCTTCGAGGAGGGCTTCTGCCTGCCGCCCGTGAAACTGGTCGAACGCGGGACCCCGAACGCGCTGATCCGGCGGATCCTGGCCCGCAACGTGCGGGTGCCGCGGCAGGTGCTCGGCGACGTGGACGCGCTGGTCGCGGCCAACGCCCTCGGCGTGCGGCGGATCACCGCGATGCTGTCCGACGACCCCGACCTGGACCTGACCGAGGCGGGCCGGCGGATCTGCGCCGCGACGGAGTCCGCGGTGCGCACCGCCATCCTGGGCATCCCCGACGGTTCCTACGGCGCCACGGTCGAGCTGGACGGGTTCGAGGAGCCCAAGCAGATCACGGTGACCGTCGAGGTCGCCGGGGACACGATGGTGGTGGACTACGCCAGCACCTCCGGCCAGAGCAGGTACGGCATCAACTCCGGCTCGCCGACCCTCGGCTACACCCGGTACGGCCTGGCCTGTCTGCTCGCGCCCGACCTGCCCAACAACGAGGGCGCGCTCCGCCCGGTCACGATCAAGATCCCGGACGGCTCGTTGCTCAATCCGGACAAACCCGCTGCGCTCAGCGCCAACTTCCCGGCGCACGCCATCCCGGCCGTGCTCTCCCGCGCGCTGCTCGGCCCGCTGCCTGCCAGGGTCGCGGCGGCGGCCGGCACCCCGTTCTGGGTGGTCGGCGTACGCGGCAGGGACGACGCCGGCCCGTTCGCCTCGCTGCTGTGCTTCAACGGCGGGCAGGGCGCGTGCGAGGGCCAGGACGGGCATCCCACGCTCAGCACGCCGAGCAACGTCTCCAACACCCCGGTGGAGGTGATCGAGGCTCAGACGCCGCTGCTGGTGGAACGGAAGACGATCGTGCGGGGCTCCGGCGGCGCGGGGGCCTGGCGCGGCGGCGACGGCCAGGAGGTCGTGCTGCGCAGCCTGCATGACGAGCCGCTGGACATCATCTTCCTCACCGAACGGATCGACCATCCGGCGCCCGGCCTCGCGGGCGGCGCGGACGGCCTGCCCGGCGCGCTGCGCATCGACGATGTGCCGGTCGCCGAGCCCAAGAGCCGGACGGTCCTGGCCCCCGGGTCCCGCATTCTGCTCCGCACCCCCGGCGGCGGCGGATTCGGCACGCCGTGACGTCCTTTCATCCGCCTATTGAGTCCCATGGAGACCCTGCAATGACCGACACAATGACCGACACCGGGACCGCCGACCGCAACGGCTGGACCTCGACGGGCACCACCTTGGTCCCGCCGCGTGGCAGGCTGGCGCTCAAGCTTCGCGCCGGGCAGACGCTGACCGTCGTCGACGTGCGCGGCCAGCAGGTGATGGACCTGATCGCCGCCATGGTGGATGACCAGGACGAGCGCCTGTCCTGCATGTTCTCCCGGGTGAGTTCCGGCAGATGGGACCTGAAGGAGGGCCACGTGGTCTACTCGACCAAATGCGCCCCCATGTTCCGGGTGGTCCACGACGACAACGGCATCCACAACATGACCGGCGGCTACTGCTCGCAGTGGTCCAACGCCATCCGGTACGGCACCGGCCAGACCTTCACCTGCTACGACAACCTGACCGCCGACTGGGCGGAACTCGGGCTGGACACGCAGAAGATCTCCCCGGACATGTGCATCTCGCTGTTCATGAACATCGCCCACCACCCGGACGGGCGGATGGAGATCAAGGAACCGACCACCTCGCCCGGCGACCGGATCGTCCTGGAGGCCCTCGCCGACGTTTACGTCGGCCTGTCGAACTGCCCCGAGGAGCACAATCCGTGCAACGCCTACCACCTCACTGAGATGGAGGTGACCGTGAGCGGGGGACCGGCCGACGAGACGTGATCAATGTGGCACACGCCCAGCCTCATGGCCGGGCCCACTTGTGCCGGTGGCGGCACGCTCGGGCCGCGTTCGACTTTAGAAGGGTTCCGTCAGGGGGACCGGGTCGGGGCGGGCGCAGGTGGTGGTGATGGGGATGGCCTGGGCTGTGGTGGTGGAGGTGAGGAGGGATTCCATGATGTCCAGGACGTGCAGGGCCAGGGGTGCTGAGGCACGGGGGAGTTCGCCGGGTGGCGTGGTTGTGAGGTCGGCCAGGCCGTAGCCTCGGGAGGCGTTTTGGTAGCCCGCCCGGGTGGGCAGGGGCTGCCAAGTGCCGTCGATGGGGTGGATGAGGACGTCGCCGTCGAAGGTGTTGGGGTCGGGAACGATCAGGGATGCTTTCTCGCCGTGGACTTCGATGGGCGCCGCCCTGGTCGCGGCGGCGTCGAAGCTCATCACCAGCGTGGAGAGAGCGCCGGAGTCGTGAATGAGGATTCCGGTGACGTGCGTGTCGACGGTCACGGGGATCGTCGCGCCCGCGCGCGGGCCTGAGGCGATGGTCCGCTCGGGGCGGGCATGACCGGCGGCGCCGCTAACCCTGCTAACCGGGCCGAGCAGGTGGATCAGCGCAGTGATGTAGTAGGGCCCCATGTCGAGAAGCGGGCCGCCGCCGGGAGCGTAGTAGAAGTCGGGATTGGGATGCCAGCGTTCGTGGCCAGGAGTGACCATGACCGCGGTGGCGGCGATGGGCGTGCCGATCAGGCCGTCGTCGACATGTCGGCGGGCGGACTGGACCCCCGTGCCCAGGACGGTGTCGGGCGCGCAGCCCAGGCGCACCCCTGCGGCTGCCGCGGCGCGCATGACCTGCAGGGCTTCGGCTTTGGTGGCGGCGAGCGGCTTCTCGCCGTACACGTCCTTGCCCGCGGCGATCGCGGCCAGCGCCACACCGGCGTGCGCGGCCGGGACGGTCAGGTTGAGCACCACATCCACGCCGGGGTCGGCGACCAGCTCGGCTACCGGCAGGGCACGGGCGTCATTGGCCACGGCCACCGCCTCCGCCCGCGCGGCGTCCAGATCCGCCACGGCCGCCAGGCGCAATCCGGGCAACCGCCCGATAGTCGCCGTGTACGCCCCTGAGATCGCCCCGCACCCGACGATCCCGACATTCACCTGCTCGCCCATGCCATCCCTCGCTCGATGACGGTACGGACGCTGGGGTCCCGGAGCACGTTCAGGTCATGGCCGGGCGTGGCGACGAAGACGCGGCCCGCACCCCAGCTCCTGGTCCAGATGGCGGGCACGGTGACCGCGCGATGCCACGGAGCGCGGGCCGGATGGGTGGTCGTGGCGAGCACGTCGTTGTAGTCGTCGGCGAGCACCCAGTACTGCTCGGTGACGAGGTCGAAGTCAGCCAAGCCCGTGGTGATCGGGTGATCGGCCGCCTCGGGCAGCATGGTCACGCGATACGGGATGAAACAGTTGTCCTGCGCGCCGTCCACCTGCTCGTGCGGCGGCTTCGCCGGATGGCAGGCGAACTGGCCGCCGACCAGGTGCAGGTAGTCGGGGTTGTTCCGGAAGGAGTCGACGATGCCGCCGTGCCAACCGGCCAGACCGGTCCCCGCGCTTACGGCGGCCGACAGCCCGGAACACTGCTCAGAGGTGATCTCGCCCATCGACAGGCACTGCACGATCAGGTCGACGGTCGCCATGTACGCGGCGTCCGCGTAAGGTTCCGGCGAATCGCACACGCGCACGTCGAAGTGCTGGTCGCGGAGGTAGGGGATGAACAGGTCGGTGGCGGCGACCGGCTGGTGCCCTTCCCAGCCGCCGCGGACCACAAGGGCATTCCGGTTCTCGTTCACGAGGCCAATCCGGTCAGGGGACTCCACTGCCGGAATTATCCCCGAATAAGCGGATCAGGGGAAACCCTTAACGGTCCGGGCGGCGTGGTGGGGGTTACCGCTTACCGCCCGGACCGACCGGTTCACGGCCTGGGGCGGCCGTAGTCGAGGGGGAGGGCCTGCAGGCGTTCGACCGGGATCTCGGAGAGCACGAGGTATTTCTCCACGCCGTCGGGGACCAGGTCGGTGGGGTCGAAGAGCAGGGTGTAGGGGTCGACGCCGCCGTTGCTGGCCATGTACGGGCGAGGGTCTTCGGCGTAGGTGACCAGGGCGCCGCCCTTGTCGGTCATG
Organism: Acrocarpospora macrocephala; assembly: GCF_009687865.1. Classification (GTDB taxonomy): domain Bacteria; phylum Actinomycetota; class Actinomycetes; order Streptosporangiales; family Streptosporangiaceae; genus Acrocarpospora; species Acrocarpospora macrocephala. Next base: position 51,947 of record NZ_BLAE01000060.1, on the reverse strand, counting down.
ATCAGGCCGTACTCCTGCATGGCCCGGGCGATCGTGCGGGCGGCGGGGCTGGTGAGGGTGCTGACGTCGAAGGTCGGGTCCAGGCGGAAACGCTGGCCCTCGCACGGGATGTCGGCGCCTTCGACCCAGCCGTCGTTGCGGGAGGCCGGCCAGGAGTTGCAGTTCGCTCGGGTTCGCACCGTGACGATGTTCAGGGCGTGGTCGATGCGGCCGCGGCGGAGCTCCTCGATCCGGATCGAGAACGCGCCGAAGGGCAGGCCGGTGGCGGTCGCGCCGAGCGGGTTGTCGAAGATGCCGGGGTTCTTGGAGTAGTGCTCGATCTTGCCGCCCCAGCAGGCCGACCAGTTCCCGGCGGCGTCCTTCTCGGCGCGCCAGAAGTCCCAGTAGGTGTCGGTGGACGGCTGGTAGATCGCGACCGAGGCGTCGGTGCCCTTGGAGACGATCATGTCAGGTGGGGTGGGGACGGCGGCCAGGCTGTCGGCGATCACCGGGGCCAGGTGGGGGAGGTTGAGGCAGTCGGAGAAGGTCCACTTCTTCTTCGGGGTGTGGCGGCCGACGGTGTAGATGGGGGCCGAGTATTCGTCGGTGTTGATGGCCCACGAGCCGAAATTCTGTTCCTTGTCGAGCTTGATGTTGTCGACGATGGCCTGGGAGTTGGGCGCGAGTCGTACATAGCGGGGGATCTTCGTATTCCACGGGCCCTTGGCGGAGAAGCCGTTGGTGGGGCCGTGGTGGGACGAGGCGAGCGAATGGCCGGGCAGGGCCAGGATGGCGGTGGCGATCAAAGCGATCACTGATCGTCTGCGCATGAGGGGTCAGGCCTCCTATTAATGAGAAAGACGTGATCTGGCAGCCGCAGCGGCGGATCACCTCGACGGTGTCCATGCGGCTGGTTGGGATGGGTTTCTCGTTAATACGGGGTGGGTTTGACGATCAGCGTAGGTCGCGGGTGCTGCCGGGGCTTCCGGGGTGAACCCCAGGGATTTCGTGTGGCCACCCTGGTTCTGGCAGCACCTGGCGGAGTTCGTCGCGGGTGCCGATGTCGAGTTTTCTGAACACGTTGGTGAGGTGGAATTCGATGGTTTTCACGCTGAGCACCAGGCGTTCGGCGATCTCCCGGTTGGAATTCCCGGCGGCGGCCAGCGTGACGACCGCGCGTTCGGCGGGGGTGAGAGCGGCCAGCGCGGCCGGGGGCGCGTCCAAGGTCATTCCGGCCTGGCTGGCGGCGTCCAGGGTCTGGATTATGTAGGCGTTCGCGCCGATCGCGGTGAACCGTTCAATCGCGATACGGAAGGAACGTTCGGCCCCCGCGCGGCGGCCCAGCGCGTGCAGGCACCGGCCGACGGACAGTTCGATCCGCGCCGCTTCCAGGCGCATGCCGGTCTCCCGGGCGATTCGCAGGGCGACGCGGTATTCGTCCAGCGCCTCCTGGTGCCGTCCGGAAGCGGCCGCGATCTGGGCCTTCACCCGGGCCACACACATCTCGACCGACCTGCGGCGAGACGACCCGAGCCGAACCTGGAACCGCGCCAGCGCTTCGGCGGCTTCGGTGGCTCTTCCCAATCGCGAAAGCGCGTCCGCCAGCACCGGCCCGAGCAGGTGCGTGCCCGGCTCCTCCACCGGATAGATCGCCTCCGCCTTCTCGGCCGCCGCCAGCAGCCACGCCGCGTCATCCCTGGCCTGAGCGAGTACGGCTTGCGCCGCCGCCGCGTACACGACCCCCGCCGGGGTTCCCACCTGGCGCGCCCACCTGGTGGCCTGCTCCGCGTGAGCCTCGGCCCTGGCCCATTCCGCCTGCGCCGCGAGCGGATAGCAGGCGATCGCGTGCAGCATCGCGTAGTCCCAGACGCGGCTGTTGTCCTCCGCGTCACCGACCGCGAGCTCCGCGTGCAGCACGGCCTCGCCGAGCGCGCCCAGCCGGTATTCGGCCTCCCCGAGAAAGCCCAGCGCCTGCCCCACCCGCAACGGCTCGCCCCGCGTGGCCCGGTTCACCGCCGACGCCAGATCGCTCCGGCCGCCCTCCAAGTCATCGGTCCACAGCCGGATCATCCCCCGCGCCACCAGCCCGTCCAGCCCCGACGGCGCCCCCGGCGCGTCCACCCCCGCGAGCGCGGCAAGCGCCTCCCCGCTCCGCCCGACCACCGCCAGCCCGATCGACTTCGCAAACCACGCGAACGCCGCGACCCACGGCTCCTTCGCGGTCGCCACCGCCGTCGTCGCGTGCTGAATCATTTCCGGGTACGACACGGTCAGCACGCCGAGGATGGTCAACTGGGACGCGATCCTGGCCTCCAGATCCACGGGCTCCCGCACGTGCCGCTCACCCGACACCAACGCCCGCCGCAACGCCCCCGCCGCTTCGCCAACCTGCCCGGTCAGCAAAAGCTGATATCCCAGCACATAGTCGGCCCACCGCCGGATACCGTCCCCGGACGACAGGTCGGCGACCTCGCCCGGCCGAGAGATTCCGTCCCCCCGCGACCGGTCGGCGACCCCGCTTCGTCGTTGGATGCCGCCTTCCGATGAGAGGCCGACAACGCCGCTCGTTCGAGGGATGCCGCTGTCCGATGTGAGGCTGGCGGCCTCGCCCGGTCGGGGGATTTCGTGCCCCGATGGCCGGTCGGCGATTTCGCTTTGTCGCTGGATGCCGCCTTCCGATGAGAGGCCGACAACGCCGCTCGTTCGAGGGATGCCGCTGTCCGATGTGAGGCTGGCGGCCTCGCCCGGTCGGGGGATTTCGTGCCCCGATGGCCGGTCGGCGATTTCGCTTTGTCGCTGGATATCGCCTTCCGATGAGAGGCTGGCAACCTCGCCCTGATATTCCAGGCTTGTCGCGATATCCCCTGCTACCAGCAACGCCTCGACCGCCGCCAGTAGCCGAGGTCCCCGCGTCGGCCCTGCTGGCGTCAGTTCCAGGGCATGGCGCCACAGCATGGCCGCTAGTGGTATCCAGCCCTGGGCCAGTTGATCCCGTGCTGCCCGTTCGACATCTCTGGCCAGTTCCTCGTTCTGCCCTTCGGCACCGGCGATCCGATGCCATAGCGCTCCGGCTCCACCCCGCCGCGCGGCCCGCCGGTGCAACTCGCGCCGCCAGCCGCGATCGATCTCGTGATAGACCAGCCCTCGCACCATCGTTCCGGGAAATCCCAGCTCCATTCCTGCCGAGCCGGGCACCTCCTCCAGCAGGCGAAGGTCGATCGCCTCGGTAACGGCCTTTCTGAAGGTCTCCTCGGCAACTGGCGATCCGGGTATATCCCCCAGTGGGCCCGGCTCGATCGCCTCCGTGGCGAGGGTCGGCGTTTCCATCAGGGTGCGGAGGGCGGTGAGGGTGGATTTGGTGCCGAGGACGGCAGCCGCGGCGAGGACGTTTCGGGTCGCGGGGGAACATCGTTCGAGGTGGGATCTGAGGGTGGTGGTCAGGGTTCGGGGAGCGGGGAGAGGGCCGTGGCCGTAGTTGATGGCGTGGAGGGGGAGTTCGTTCAGGAGGTGGCGGGCGTGCAGGGGGTGCCCGCCGGTGTGGGTGTGGAGGCGGGCGGCGCCGCCGGGGGAGAGGCCGGGGTGGCCGTGATCGACGGCCAGGCGGATCAGGTCGGGGGCGGTCAGGCCGTGGAGGGAGAGGCGTAGGCCCCGGTCGGAGTCGAAAAGGCGGCGCCAGTTGTCGTCGAGGGTCGGAGCAGGGCCGTCGTGGATGATGCGGTCGAGCGGGCCGGGCGTCTGGTGGATCACGATGAGCAGGATCGGGTCGGCCAGCAGGCGGCGGGCGGCCAGGCGGATGGTGGCCAGCGAGAGGCGGTCGGCCCAGTGGGCGTCGTCGATGACGAGGATCAGATCCTTGCGGTCCTGCAGTTCGCGGGCCAGCGCGTGGCCGATGAACACGGGGTCCGCGCGCGCCTCCCAGGGGGTGCTCGGGGATCCGATCGCCGGGAGGGCTTGGGCGATCTGGGTGAGCACACCCCAGGGGAGATCGATCTCCGCTTCGTCGCCGCTGGCCCAGACGAGGGATTCCGGTTTGGCTTCGCGGAGGAAACGGCGTACTAATGCGGTTTTCCCGATACCCGGATCGCCGTCGATGCTGATGATCCGTGTCTCGTTGTGCTGGGCGCTCTCCCAGGCCTGGTTGAGAACGGCGAGTTCGCGTTCCCGCCCGACGAAACCACTTTCCGGCACGATCACGCCTCGCCTCCGTGGACAACCGTCGTACGCACGATTGAACCGCTGAACGGCCGTTAAGGCGGAGCGTTCGGTTTGATCGGCGGTGGTTGGACGCGGCGGCCGTGGATTCGGATCGAATCCCATTCACCGACAGTGCCACAGGGCATCGCGGAAGGACACGGTCAGAGGTCGTCGGCGCACATGTCGGTCGCCACCGCCATTGAGGCGAAATATCGAGCTAAATCAGCATATGTGGGGCACGTGCCCGGGCCCGGGTGCGCCGGGTGCCGGGTCCGGGCACGTGCGGTCAGCGTTTCGTTGGGGTCGAGATTCCTCGAGTCAGGATTCCTCGGGTCAGGATTTTGCGGTCAGGGTTCGTCGGTGTCAGAGTTCGTCGGGGTCAGCGTTTCTTCGGGGTCAGGGGAGTTCGAAGGCGGGGGTGAGAGCCGCGCCGCGGTGGGGTTTGTACTGGTCGTAGCCGCGCGGGTTGCACTGGAGGCCGCCGTTGATGCAGTGCGTGACCAGGGCCTGCAGGATGGCGGGGTTGTCCCAGGCGTTGAAGAAGTCGTAGTGCCAGGTGTAGCCGCGCCCGCTGGAGAGGCGGGCCTGGGTGAGGTCGCCGCTCGCCGGGAAGGCGATCTTGAATTCGAGCATCGGTACGGCGACCGGGTGGGACTCCGGGCAGTAGCCGCTGACCGGGTAGGACATGTGAGACTTGTGGTTAGCGCTGTCCAGGTTGACGCCGTCCCAGCAGCTGGGCGCCTGGTAGCGGACGTTCACCTGGCTCCCCGCCGGGCAGTTGGTCGGAATATCCCAGCTAAAGGAGATATTTCCGCATTCGAAGCCTTCGACGGTGCCGGGGGAGTCGCGGAACTGCTCCAGGGTCGCGGTCGGGCTGCCGACCACGAACCGCAGCCCCTGCGGGAACGACTGGACCCGCCAGTATTCGAGGATGCCGGACTTGTAGTAGATGACCTGGTCACCGATGGGCTGGATCAGGTCGGCGCCCTTGTAGAAGCTCGGGAACCAGTAGGCGGAGCGGTCGTGCGGGTTGGTGCAGGAGGTGCTCCCCGCGAGGAGGGACGCCGCCGTGCTGCTCGCGTTGGTCGTGGTGTTGCCGACGAAGGTGTGCATGTGGGACGCGCCCGGCAGGCCCGGGTAGACGATCGGGTCGTCCGGGCGGTTTTGGGTGAAGGCGCAGTTGGCCTGGAACTCGTGGTGGGTGACCTCGTCGGTGAAGGTCGGGCTGGGCATGGGGGTGGAGCCGCTGCCGCCGGTGCCGTACACCTTGAACTCCCAGAGGGAGTAGCCGTAGCCGGTGCCGCGGGCGGTGCCGTACATGCGGACGTAGCGTCCGGAACCGGTCACGTTGAGGGTCTGGGTGCCGCCGGTGCCGGTCGTGGTGGAGTAGATGTCCGTCCACGTGGTGGTGTTGGGGGATGTCTGGATCTTGAAGCTCTTGCCGTACGCGCCTTCCCAGGCCAGCACGACCTGGGAGATCGTCGCCGTGGCCCCGAGATCGACCTGGATCCACTGCGGATCGCTGAACGCGCTGGCCCACCGGGTCCCGTTGTTCCCGTCGACGGCCGCCCCGGCTCCGTAGCCCCCGCCCTCAGTGGACGACGCCGAAGCCGGCCGACCCTGCGACAACAAACTGTCCGCCGCCGACGCGGTGCCGACGACCGTCAGTCCCGCGCCGACCAGCGCGACCAGGGTGGCGACGACCAGGCCTAACCGATACCGACCCGATCTTCTGGATGGATGCACAGCCTCTCCTTACGCATGGGGGGTGCCCCGCCGTCCAAACGGACCACGAGGGGGAGAGCGCTCTCCAGTGAGACTGTCCCTCCTTATCCGACCTTGTCAAGACACCCGACTCGCTCAATCCGAAATCCCCAGTTCACACGCGTGAAACCGGTGTGATGGTACGACCGCTCGATGGAGAGCGCTCTCCATTGAGCGAGATCATCCGACCGGGGGCGTGATCGTGGTGGTGAGCGGGAGGGCGCCGGCGGAGGGGCCGGCGAGGACGACGTAAGGCCCGGGGTCGGTTTGCCAGGAGTGGTGGACGGTCGACCAGTGCTGGTACGACCGGGCGGTCAGGCGAAGGACCACTTCAGTGCATTCGCCGGGATCCGCGGTGGCGGGGGCGTAAGCGGCCAGCCAGCGGTGGGGGCGGGAGATCGTGGGGCCGGGGTGGGAGAGGTAGAGCTGGACGAGTTCGCGGCCGGGGCGGGGGCCGGTGTTGCGGAGGCGTACGCGGATGGTTAGGGGGTTGTCGGCGGTGATGGACTCGTACGACCAGGTGGTGTAGCCGAGGCCGTGGCCGAACCAGTAGGTGGGGGAGTCGGGGTGGCGGAGCCAGGCGCGGTAGCCGATGTCGAGGGATTCGGTGTAGGTGAGGGCGCCCGCGGTGGGGGTGGTTGTGGCGATGGGTGAATCGTTCCAGGTGGTGGGGAGGCGGCCGCCGGGTTCTGTGCCGCCGAGCAGGATGTCGGCGAGGCCGTGGCCGGCCTGCTGGCCGGGGAACCAGGTCAGCAGGAGGGCGGGGATCTGGGTGTGCCAGGGCATGGCGATCGGGCCGCCGGAGTTGACGATCACGATGGTGCGCGGGTTGGCGGCGGCGACGGTGGTGACCAGGTCGTTCTGGCGGCCGGGGAGGGCGAGGGTGGTGCGGTCGCGGCCCTCGCTTTCGATCTCTTCGGTGGTGCCGATGACGACGACGGCGATGTCGCAGGTCCGGGCCAGGTCGGCGGCGGCGGCGAGTTCGCGATCGTCGTCGAGGCGGGGTGGATCGGCGGCGAGTACGGTGGCGCGGCCGGTGTCGGGGGCGAGCTGCCGCCTGGCGACGAGTTCGACGGGGGTCTGCGCGGTGAGGGCGAGGTGCGCGGTGCGGTAGGGCGGGTGCAGGTGCACGGTCGCGGGGTCGTCGGTGTCGCGCGGGATCTCCTCGTCCAGGAGCGTACGGCCGTCGGCTTCCAGGGTGACCCGCCCCCATCCGGCGACAGCCAGCCGCCAATTTCCGGATATAGCCGGATTTAGCAGGGCGCGGACTTCGACGGTCGCGGCGGAGTCGACCACGGTTGGTTCCAGGAGGCGGCCAGTCAGGCGATGTTCGGCATGGATCTCCACTTCGTCGGCGTCCAGGATCCTGACGAGCAGGCCGGGTTCGCCGGTGCGGGGATTGCGGGCGTTCACGGTTTCCAGTGGTGTGGGGAGATCGGTTGTCGACACCCCAGGGGCGTACGCGACCTCGGCGGTTCCGCACAAAGCATCGCGAATGCCTTCCAGCGGCGAGACGACGGAATCCGGATATACCCCGGCGCTTCCCCCGCCCTGGATCCGGACGGCCGCCGCGTTCGGCCCGATCACGGCCACTCGCCGCAGGCTTGCGGGGTCGAGCGGCAACAAGGCGCCCTCGTTCCGCAACAAGACACATCCCGCGGCAACCGCCTGCCGCAACAACGCGGCGGTGCGATCGGGAACCGGGTCACCATGACCGCCTCGCGACGCGAGGGCGCGCGGCCGGTGCCCCTCAGCGGTCGCGTCCATCACGTCATCTCCGCCGGGATCCAGCGCCCCCACGCGCTCGGCCAGGCGCAGGATGCGGCGGACCTTGTCGTCGATGGCGGACTCGGGAACCTCACCGGATCGTACGGCGGCCAGGAGAGCGTCACCCCAGTACGCGTTCGGACCGGGCATGGCCAGATCCTGCGCGGCCCGTGCAGAAGCCAGAGTGGAGCGCACTCCGCCCCAATCGGAGATGACGACCCCGTCGAACCCCCAGCGCTCCTTCAACGGATCCGCGAGCAGAGGACTCTCCGACATCGTCGTCCCATTTACCGCGTTATATCCGGACATGATGACCCAGGCTCCGGCGTTGACCGCTTCCTCGAAGGGGGCCAGATAGAGCTCATGCAGGGCCTGTTCGTCGACGCGGACGTCGACCGTCATCCGCTCGGTCTCGGAGTCGTTCGCGGTGAAGTGCTTGGCGGTGGCCGCCACCCCGCCGGATTGCACGCCCCGGATGTAAGCCGCGCCGATCCGCCCGGTCAGCAGCGGATCCTCCGAGAAGCACTCGAAATGGCGACCACCCAGCCCAGAGCGGTGCAGGTTGAGCGTGGGCGCCAGCAGGATGTGCACCCCCTTCCGCCGGGCTTCGGCGGCGAGCAGCGCGCCGAGCCGCTCGACCAGGTCCTCGTCCCAGGTCGCGGCAAGCGCGGTGGGCGAGGGCAGGGTCGGCGAGGTGTTCCTCTCGTCCCAGCCTTCCCCGCGCACTCCCACCGGCCCATCGGAGCTGATCATGGCGCGCAGCCCGATGGCGGGCTCGGCGTGGGTACGCCACACCGTCGCGCCGGCGAGCAGCCGGACCTTCTGCGCCAGGTCCAGTTTCTCCACCAGGTGGTCGAGCTCGTCGTCGATCACGCCAGGTCCTCTCGTCGAGTACGGAGAGCGCTCTCCATTAGGCCCTAGGGTCAGGGCCCGCTCCGATCCGTGTCAATGGCCAAGCTCAGAACCCCTCACGCCGATAAATCCAGAAAAATCGTGTGTCGGGAAAGTGAGCGGAACATTTCGGATTGGGACGATCCCCCCTTGACAACCCTTGTCCGGCAGCGCCAATCTCTCGGTATGGAGAGCGCTCTCCCCAACGTTCCCGGTCCCGGCCGGCACCCCCCGTTCCGAGGAGAGCCCGTGCACCCGTCACCCAGCTCAGGCCGTCTGCGATTAGGCCTGGTCACCGCCATGATCGCCGCACTAGTCGCGGCCGGCCTGGCGCTCATCACCCCGGCCCTGGCCGCCGACACCCTGCTGTCCCAGGGCAAGCCCGCGACGGCCTCCTCCTCCGAGGGCGCCGCCTACGCCGCGTCCGCCGCCGTCGACGGCGACCTGACCGGCACCCGCTGGGCCAGCTCCTTCAGCGACCCGCAGTGGCTCCAGGTCGACCTGGGCTCCACGGCCACGGTCTCCCAGGTAGTCCTGACCTGGGAAGCCGCCTACGCCTCCGCGTTCAAGATCCAAACCTCCCCGAACGCAACAACCTGGACAGACATCTACACAACCACCACCGGCACCGGCGGCACACAAACCCTGAATATTTCCGGCAGCGGGCGCTATATCCGCATGTACGGCACCGCCCGCGGCACCGGCTACGGCTACTCCCTCTGGGAATTCCAGGTGTACGGCACGACCGGAACGCCAACCCCGACCCCCACCGCCACCTGCGACCCCCTCAACATCGCCCAGGGCAAACCCGCCACCGCCTCCTCGATTGAGAACGCGGGAACCCCCGCCTCCGCCGCCGTCGACGGCAACCCCACCGTCACCCGCTGGTCCAGCGCCTACAGCGACCCGCAGTGGCTCCAGATCGACCTCGGCACGACCTACCAGATCTGCAAGGTCGTCCTGACCTGGGAAGGCGCCTACGCCACCGCCTTCAAAATCCAGACCTCCCCGAACGCAACAACCTGGACAGACATCTACACAACCACCACCGGCACCGGCGGCACACAAACCCTGAATATTTCCGGCAGCGGGCGCTATATCCGCATGCACGGCACCGCCCGCAACACCGGCTGGGGCTACTCCCTCTACGAATTCGCCGTCCACGCGGGAACCACCACAAGCCCCAGCCCCAGCCCGAGTCCCAGCCCTTCCCCGTCCCCCGACCCCGGCAACTGGACCGAAGTCTGGCGAGACGACTTCACCGGCCCCGCCGGAACCTCCCCCAGCGCCGCCAACTGGCTCCTCCGCACCGGCACCCAATACCCCGGCGGCGCAGCCAACTGGGGCACCGGCGAAGTAGAGACGATGTCCGCCTCCACCGCCAACGTCTCCCTCGACGGCACCGGCACCCTCGCCATCAAGGCCCTCAAGGACGGCGTCGGCGCCTGGACCTCCGGCCGCGTCGAAACCCAGCGCACCGACTTCGCCCCCCAACCCGGTGAAATGCTCCGCTTCAGTGCCCGCCTCAAGCAGCCCGACGTCGCCAACCCTCTCGGCTACTGGCCCGGCTTCCGCGCCACCGGCGCCGCCTACCGCGGCAACTACAACAACTGGCCCACCGTCGGCGAGACCGACATCATGACGAATGTCAACGGCCGCAACCAGCTCGCCAACACCCTCCACTGCGGCACCGCCCCCGACGGCGTCTGCAACGAGTACAACGGCCGCACCAGCGGTTTCGCCTCCTGCGACGGCTGCCAGACCGGCTACCACGAGTACACGCAGATCATCGACAGGACCAAGCAGGACGAGGAGATCCGCTTCTCCCTGGACGGCCGCCAGACCTGGGTGGTCCGCGAGAGCCAGGTCGGCGTGACCGCCTGGCAGGCCGCCGTGCACCACGGCTTCTACCTCCGCTTCGACCTGGCCATCGGCGGCTCCCTCCCGAACGCGCTCGCGGGCACGACCACACCCACCGCGGACACCACCTCCGGCGGCACGCTCAACGTCGACTGGGTTTCGGTCGCCCGCCAATCCGGGACGACTCCCACTCCGATGACCGACCCCGCCACTCCGGCCGGCCCGAGCGTCGTCCGCGTCACCGGAACGCAGGGCAACTGGCAGCTGACCGTCAACGGCGGGCCGTACGAGATCAAGGGCCTGACCTACGGCCCGCCGCAGGCCGCCGCCGACGGCTACATGCGCGACCTCAAGGCGATGGGCGTCAACACGATCCGCACCTGGGGCGTGGACGACACCCAGACGCCGGTCCTGCTCGACCGCGCCGCCCAGCAAGGCATCAAGGTGATCGTCGGGCACTGGCTCAACCAGGGCGCCGACTACGTCAACGACACCGCGTACAAGACGAGCGTGAAGAACGAGATCGTCGCGCGGGTCAACGCGCTGAAGAACCGGCAGGGCGTGCTGATGTGGGACGTCGGCAACGAGGTCATCCTGACCATGCAGGACCATGGTCTCCCGGCCGACGTGGTGGAGGCCCGCCGGGTGGCGTACGCGAAGTTCGTCAACGAGGTCGCCGACGCCATCCACGCCGCCGACCCGAACCACCCGGTCACCTCGACCGACGCGTACACCCACGCCTGGACGTACTACAAGGCGCACTCCCCGTCGCTGGACCTGCTCGCGGTGAACTCCTACGGCGCGATCGGCACCGTACGCACCGACTGGATCAGCGGCGGCTACACCAAGCCCTACATCGTCACCGAGGCCGGCCCCGACGGCGAGTGGGAGGTCCCCAACGACGTCAACGGCGTCCCGACCGAGCCGACCGACCTGCAGAAACGTGCCATGTACACGGCCAGCTGGAACGCCATCCACGGCCACACCGGGGTCGCGCTCGGGGCCACCGAGTTCCACTACGGCCTGGAGAACGACTTCGGCGGCGTCTGGCTGAACACCTTCACCGGCGGCTGGCGGCGGCACGGCTACCACGCGCTGAAGCAGGCCTATTCGGGCGTGGCCTCGGCCAACACCCCGCCCGAGATCACCTCGATGACGGTGAGCACCCCCATCGCGGTCCCCGCCGGACAGCAGTTCACGGTGGAGGCCAACGCCACCGACCCCAACGGCGACCTGATCAGATACAACCTGATGTACAGCAACAAGCACATCAACGGCAACCGCGGCTTCGACCACGTGCGCTTCACCCAGACCGCGCCCGGCCGCTTCACGGTGACCGCGCCGCAGCAGATGGGCGTCTGGAAGGTGTACGTCTACGCGTACGACGGCCACGGCAACGTCGGCATCGAGCAGAAGTCGTTCCGGGTCGTGCCACCGGTGGTCCAGGGCACCAACGTGGCGATCGGCAAGCCGACCACCGCGTCCACGTCCCAGGCGACCGGCGACGGCGGCCCCTTCACCCCGAACCGCGCCACCGACGGCAGCTACACCTCCCGGTGGGCCAGCGAGTGGGCCGACCCACAGTGGATCCAGGTCGACCTGGGCGCGACCACCGCGATCAGGCACGTGCAACTCGCCTGGGAGTCCGCGTACGGCAAGGCGTACCAGGTCCAGACCTCGCCCAACGGCACAACCTGGACCAACGCCTTCACCACCACCACGGGTGACGGCGGCTTCGACGGCATCGACCTGAACGTGTCGGCCAGATACGTCCGGGTGAACATGACCCAGCGCGGCACTCCCTACGGCTACTCGCTCTGGGAGTTCGGCGTCTACAGCTGATCCGGGACGGCCGTCGCGCTCGACCAGCGCGAGCGCGACGGCCGCGGAGAACGCATGTCACGATGAGGTCTCAACGCGAACAACGGGCGACATTTCGTGATCTCACTGACATGAGGAGATTGCTGCTCGTGGCAGTCCTGCTGGTGGCCGGAGTCGTCCCGCGCGCTTCGTCCGCCGCGAGTACGGCCGGCCCTCGCTGGCCGTACCCGCAGAAGTTCTGCGACGAGCGGCCCCGCACGGCCGCCCCCGCCGGTTTCGGCCCGGCGCAGACCTTCGGCGGCGACGAGCACACCAACATCACCGGCGTCGGCTTCGAGCGGCGCGGCGACCGGACCGTGGCGGTCAGCACCGGCCAGGAAGGCACCCTGCGGGCCTGGGCGCTGCCGGGGCTGACGCCGCTCGGCGAGCCCGAGCGCGGCGGCGAGATCGGCCGTGAAACCGAGGACGTGCGGACCGGCCGCCTGAACGGCCGGACGGTACGCGTCACGGCAGGGGACGAGCTGCGGGTCGTGGACGCGGGCACCGGCCGCCTGATCGCGCCGATCATGTATCTCGGCGAGGACAACAACGTCCACGCGATGGTCCTGTTCACCCTTGGCGGCAGGCTCACCGCGGCCGTGAACGACAACGGCGGCGACGAGAACGAACCAGGCCCCGACGACGTCACCCTCTGGGACCTCGCCTCGGGGACGAAGGCCGGCAAGATCGACGGCGACTTCTCGACCGTGCGCACGGCGACGATCGGCGGCAGGGCCGTGCTGCTCACCGTCAACCTCGGCACCGACCGCTACGAGCTCGGGACCGCCTATCCGCCGGCCGGCACGGTCTCGCTCTGGGATCCGGCGACGCGGAAGGAGATCGCCCGGCTGCCCGGCCACCCGCCGCCCGCGCAGCCCAACGGGTACACCCGGCTGGTCTACGACCAGGTCCACCTGGCCGTCGGCGACCTGGACGGCCGTCCGGTCGCGCTCACCGGAGGCGGCGACAACGCGCTCCGCCTCTGGGATCTCACCACCGCGACGCAGCTCGCCGCCACGACCCCGATCGGCCACACCGACGAGATCGAGTCCTTCGCCGTAGCCGAGCGCGACGGCCGCAGGATCCTCGTCTCCGGCGGCGCAGACGGCACGGTCATGGTGTGGGACCTGGCCACCCGCCAACGCGTCGAGGTCCTGCGTGATACTGCCCCAACGGTGAAATATCCGCTCTTCACTGACATTCCGGGGATGAAGCCAATTTTGAGTACCTGGGATGACGAGTTGCGTTATTGGGAGCTCGGAGCCACGGGTGCGCTCGAACCGATACTGCCGGGATTGGGCGCCGGCTGGATTCTCTCCTTCCACGGTCGCCCCGCCCATCTCGGCGAGGAGTCCGGCCGGGTCCGCCTGCGCGACCTGGCCACCCGCGCGCCGATCGGCGCGCCCATCCCGATCACCGGCGAGCAGCCGGTCACCCGCGCCGTCGTCACCCAGCTGGCCGACCGGGACGTCGTGATCGACGTCAGGAACCGGATCAGGATCTGGGATCTGTACACCGGCCGCCGCCTCGGCACCATCCTCGACGTGCGCTCACCCGGCTCCCGGGAGGCCCGGCCCGACGTCGCCCAGGTGAGCTGCACGACCCTCGTGCTCAGCGGCGCCGGCCCCGTCGTCCGCGTCTGGGACCTGCGCACCGGCCGCGAGCTCCGCCAGCTCAACGGCCACGACGGCACGATCGTCCACATCAGGACCGGCGTCATCGGCGACCGCCCGATCGCGGTCACCACCGCCGAGGACGACACGGCCCGCGTCTGGAACCTGATCGACGGCACCCAGCTCGGCCCGCCGATCAGCGTCGACCGCCGCTACGGCGTCATCGAGCTGACCTACCTGAACGGCCGCACCCTGCTGATCCGGGCCGGCCGCGACGAACGGATCCGGATGTGGGACCTAGGCGGTTAACGAGGGCGCGTGCTCGCGGGCGTGCCGTACCAGGGTGAGCAGGATCTCCTTCACCGAATCTCGGTCGCGGACGTCGGAGAGCACCACCGGCACGTGTTCCGGTAGGGCGAGGGCCTTGCGCACGGCCTCCGGTGAGTGGCGGCGGGCGCCGTCGAAGCAGTTCACGGTTACTACGAATGGGATTTTTCGTTGTTCGAAGTAGTCCACCGCGGGGAACGCCTCGTTGAGGCGGCGGGTGTCGGCGATCACTACCGCGCCGAGGGCGCCGATGGACAGTTCATCCCACATGAACCAGAAGCGGTCCTGGCCCGGTGTGCCGAACAGGTAGATCCACAGGCCCTCGCGTAGCGTGATGCGGCCGAAGTCGAGCGCGACCGTGGTGGTGAGTTTCATCTCCACCCCGGTCGTGTCGTCCACCGCCGCGCTGCGGTCGCTGAGCAGCTCCTCGGTGTGCAGCGGCTGGATCTCGCTCACCGCCGACACCATCGTGGTCTTGCCCACGCCGAAGCCGCCCGCGACCAGGATCTTGATCGCCAAGGTCTCAGAGCGTGCGTAGTCCATTGAGCACTTCCTGATAGATCCGCTCGTTCATGGCGGCGGCGGAGGCCACCGGGCGGTCGATCGACACCAGGCCCTCCCGCCGCAGGTCGCTCAGCAGCACGCGGGTGATGTTGAGCGGCAGGCGCAGGTGCACGCCGATATCGGCCACCGTCGTCGGCCGGACGCACATCCGGAGCACCGTGATGTGCTCCGGCGACAACCCCACCGGCTCGTACGGCATGCCGAGCGTCGTCACCACCGCGACGACGTCGAACGCCTCCCCGATCGGCCGGGCCCGCCCGCCGGTCACCGCGTACATGCGGACCAGCGGCCCCGGGTCTTCCTCAGCGCCCATGAACCTGCCCGCTCGCGGCCCGTGGTCGCGTGCTCAGATGCTCCCCGACCCGTTTCACCAGCATGGTCAGTTCGTAGGTGACCACCCCGAGATCGGCGTCCGCGGCGGTCATGACGGCCAGCCTGGCGCCGTCCCCGGCCGCGGTGACGAACAGGAACGCCGCGTCCAGCTCGATGATCGTCTGCCGGACCCCGCCGACCCCGAACCGCCGCCCCGCCCCTTGGGCCAGGCTGTGGCTGCCGGCCGCGATCGCCGCCAGATGTTCGGTGTCCTCGCGGGTCAGGCCTTGGGAGCCGCCCATCGCCAGCCCGTCCGCGGAGAGCACGATCGCGTGCAGGACACCGGGTGTGCGCCGGATCAGGTCGTCGAGCAGCCAGTCCAGCTCCTTCGCGAGTTCAGCCATCCGTCGTGTCCTTTCGTGTGCCGTACAGGTCGGGCTGACCCGTTTCCCTGCGCCCGCGTTCCCAGCCGCGCTGCATGGCCGTCATCAGACCGGCCCGCCGCTCCGCCGTGGACGCGTCGATGTCAGCTTGGTTGCTCGGCCGTTCCGGCTCGGCGCCCCGCAACTGGGCGGCGAGATGAGTTTGCGGCACCCGCTGCGGCAACCCTTCCATATCGTCGTCTTCGCTCACGACGAGCGGCGGCGGCGGTGCGGACGGCGTGGGCGGTGGGGTGCGTGCCGGGGGTGGCGGCGGGGGTGGCTGGTGCCGTACCGGGCGGGTGGGCATGGTTCCGGCGCGCTCGTCGGCGGCGGCCAGCATGCTCGGCGGGATCATCACGATCGCCGTCACCCCGTCGTACGGGGACGGGCGGAGGACCACCTTCACCCCGTGCCGGGCGGCCAGCCGGGCCACCACGAACAGGCCGAGCCGCTCGCTGTCGGCCAGGTCGAACTCGGGCGGTTCGGCCAGCCGCCGGTTGAGCGCCTCCAGCTTGGCCGGCTCGAGACCGAGGCCGCGGTCCTCGATCTCGATGGCGTAGCCGTTGGCGGCGATCTCGCCGCGGACGAACACCCGGGTGCCCGGCGGCGAGAACACGGTGGCGTTCTCGATCAGCTCGGCCACCAGGTGCATCAGGTCGGTGACGGCGGTGCCGACCACGGTCGGCGCGTGCCGCATCTCGTGCACGGTGACCCGGGTGTAGTCCTCCACCTCGGTGACCGAGCCGCGGACCAGGTCGAAGATCGGCACCGGCTCCCGCCAGCGGCGGCTCGGCGCGGAACCGGAGAGGATGATCAGGTTCTCGGCGTGGCGGCGCATGCGGGTGGACAGGTGGTCGAGCCGGAACAGGTCCTCCAGCGTCTCCGGCTCCTCCTCCCGGTGCTCCATCACCTCCAGCAGGCTGAGCTGGCGGTGCAGCAGCGACTGGCTGCGCCTGGCCAGGTTGAGGAAGACCTGGCCGACGCTGCGGCGCAGTTCCGCCTGCCCGACCGAGGCCCGCACGGCCTCGCTGAGCACCGAGTTGAACGCCTCGGAGACCTGCCTGACCTCGGCCGTCCGCCCCTCCGCCATGGTGGGGGTCTCCTCGGCCGGGTCCACGCTGTCGCCGCCGCGCAGCCGCCGTACCAGATCGGGCAGCCGGGTTCTGGCGATGTCGACCGCCGACTCCTGCAGGTCGCTCAGCTCGCGGACCAGGCGGCGGCCGAACCGGACCGAGACCAGGATCGACAGCACGACCGCGATCAGGCCGAGGCCGCTGATCAGCGCGGTCCTGGTGAACACGGCGGTGATCCGGGACTCGGCGTCGTCGAGCGCGCGCTCGATCGCGGCCGCGGTGACCCGCTCGATGGCGGCGCTCACCTCGCCGGCGTCCCGAACCCACTGCTCCAGCTCGTACGGCAGTTCGCCCGGCGTCGGCACGAACGCGATGATGCGGTCCTCGCCCGCCACCACCCCGCTGTACACGGGCAGCGCGAAGATCCGCTCCAGCTCCACGCGCAACTCCGGGCTCAGGTCGCTGTGGCCGTTGCGGAGCAGGAACTTCCGACTGCTGGCCAGCTCGCTGAAGGCCGTGTGGGTGGACGGCGCGAGATCCTTCTTGGCCACCGCGTCGGCGATCAGGCTCTGCTCGCGGGCCAGCAGGTCCACCGCCAGTTCGAGCGACCCGAGCGAGCGGATCTGCGAATACTGCTCCAGCGACATGCCGTCGTTGCGGGCCAGACCGGCCATGAAGCTGTAGATCCCGTCCACCAGGTCGCTGTAGACGCGCATCGCGGTCAGGCCGGTGCTGGTGCCCGTGTCGACCGACCGCCGGGTCGCCGACAGCCCGTCCAACTGGGTGATCAGTTCGGTGGTCTGCTCAGGCAGGGTCTGCGGGTCCTGCTCGGCGGTGGCCGCCCGGAACACGTCCAGGGCCTTGTCCGTGGCCCTGCGCTGCCTGGTCAGCTCGCCGCGCGCGCGGTCATCGTCATCGTCGTGGAGCGCGACAACGCTGAGCCTGCGTTCTTCGCGGATGTTGTTGTTGAGGCCCTCCACGGGACCCAGATAGGAGCTGTAACGTGCCGCGATCCCCAGCAGCGTGGTCGCTTCGCCGATGGCCGTGACCGCCGTATAGGCCCAGATCGCCGTCAGCGACAGCAGCGGGACCACGAGCAGGGAGAACGCCTTGGACCGAATGGTGTCACGTCTGAAACCCATGGCTCTCGTCTCGCTCGGGTGCTGGCGCCATCATGCAGCGCCCCCGAACGCACGGCAGCGCTGATTATGCGCCGCCACAATCAGAGCAACATAGTTCTCCTCCTGCCCCGCCCGCAACTCCGCTCAACTGCCGGAAACACCGGTGCCGGCGCGGAATGTGAATCACGGAGTGCACTCCGCGGCAGCCCGACGATGGGATAATCCCGGGCATCGGGGGATCGACCGTTCTGATCGAATGGGGACCACTGTGCCGGCGGAATCCGTCAGCTCACTGCTGCCCTATGGCGGCGCGCTGCTCGCGCTGTTCGTATTGCTGTGGATCGCCGACAAGTTCACCGGCGGCATCGTCGAGGAGCTCGGCAAGCGCTTGCTGGACCGCCTGCAGGCCGGGCCCGAGCACAACCTGCTCAAGCGCCGCGCGCTGAAGCTGTATGTCGCCGCTGTCCGCAAGAACTACGGCACCCACACGATGGGCTTCCGCCGCGACGACGCCCCGATCGCCGTCGAGGAGGTCTACATCCCCGTACGGTATGAATCCGACGGCGAGCGACTCGACGTCGAGGAGCGGCTGCGCAAAGCGGACCGCGCCGTGGTCGTCGGCGAACCGGGCGCCGGGAAGTCGATGCTGCTCAAACACCTGATGCTGGAGTGGACCAGGGACCCGCGCCGCGACCCGTCCGTCCCCGTGCTCGTCGACCTGCACCTGTACGGCACCAGCGGCGCGACGCTGAAGGACTTGGTCGCCCGGGCGCTGAGCCATGGCAAGTGGCAGTTCACGCTCAAGCAGCTCGACGCCGCCCTCGGGGAGGGCCGGTTGCGCCTGTACTTCGACGGCCTGGACGAGGTGCTGCGCGACCGCTACGCCGCGGCGCTGGCCGAGCTGAAGGACCTGGCCCAGCGGCACCACAGTTGCCCGATGGTCGTGACCTGCCGCGACGAGGTCTACGACGGCGAGCTGGCCGCCGAGTTCGGCCCGCCGATGAAGGTCGCCGACCTCGATGACGCGGCGCTGCGCCTGCTGCTGCGGCACCTGCTCAAGGACGACGAGCGGATGGAGTCGCTGTTCGGCGCGCTCCAGGCCAACCGCCCCGTGCTGAGCCTGGCGCGGAGCCCGATGCTGCTCACGATGATCGCGTACCTGCACCTGGAGGGCGTGTTCGGCGAACGGGGCGAGCGGATGCCGCGCTCACGCTCGGAGTTCTACGAGAAGGCCGTCGCGTACCTGCTCCGCCGCGACGAGGCCCGGGGCCTCGGCCAGGTCACCCGGCACGGTCCCGCCATCAAGCTGGCGATCCTGCGCAAGGTCGCGCTGATGCTGATGAGCAGGCAGGAGGCCGACGGCCGCGGCGACCGCAGGGCCATCACCCGCCGGGATCTGCTGGCGGTCATCCGGGCCGAGGGCGACGACTTCAACCTCGACCGCGCGGAGGCCGACGAGGTGATCCGCGAGATCGTCGAGCGCAGCCGGTTGCTGATCCGCCTGGAGGGGGCCGAGGAGCTCTACGGCTTCCGGCACCTGACGTTGCAGGAATACCTGGCGGCGCTGGAGCTGGGGAAGAACTGGGAGGAACTACTCCAGCATTATCGGCGTCATCCCGAGACGTGGCGTGAGGTCGTCCGGCTGTGGTGTGGCCTGGTAGCCGACGACTCGGCGCCGCTGCTGCGGGCGATCTACACCGGCGAGAGCGACGAGGGACGCGTGCTGGTCGTGCGCTGCCTGGCCGAGGCCACTCGGGTCGAGAGCGCGTTCGCCGACGAGGTCATCGGCCACTTCCTCGGCCAGCTGACCTCAGGCGTCGTGCTGGCGGACTCGACCGTCCGCGCACTGGGCGCGCTCGCGGGCGTCGGCGGCCCGCGCGGTAGGACGGTGCTGGACACGCTCCTGCGCATGGTCGGCCAGGCGCATCCAGGCGCCGTCGGCGAGCCTGCGGATCGCCTGCCGGTTCCCGCGCCCGCCATCGGCGAGCCCTGGCGCCAGGCGATCCGCGTGCTCGCCGCCTCCGGCCATTCCGAGGCCGGGGCCGCGCTGACCGAGCAGGCGTCGTTGGACCCGTTCGCCCGCGCTGAGCTGCGCTCGATGGGAGAGCTGGCGATCCCCCCGCTGCGAAAGGCCGCGCACCGGGGTCTGCTCTGGGCGATCGACGACATCGGCCTGATCGGCACCCCGGCCGCCGCCGAGGCGCTGGTGCCCCTGCTCGCGCCGGATTCCCCCGCGCCGGAGTCCGCGCGCCTGTCGGCCGCATGGTGGCTGGCGGTGCTGCTGAACAGCGACGACGTACGGGCCGTGCTGGACAAGGACCGTCGCGATGAGGTCGTGCCCGGTGAGCGCCTGGAGTGGGTCGTCAAGCCCTACCGGCGGGAGTGGTCGCCGCGTCTGTCGTCGGTCGTGGGCAGGGTCGCCTGGCTTATCAGCGAGGGCATCAGGGCGGACGCCCTCGGCCCGCTGCCTCCGGTGACTCCGTTGATCGCATTGCCGTTGCACGCCGCCAGGCTGGGGTCCCGTGGTGGTGAGCGGGTGGTGTGGTCGATGGATGCCATCACGAAAAAGCGGATGGACGAGCTACGCGAGCACGTTCCCGGCGTCTCCGTCCTGGCGCATGTTCGGGGCTCTCCCCAGGAGAGCTACGCGATGCTTGAGAACGTGGGGCTGGCGGCACTTTCAGGGACCGTTGAACCGCGTGTGCAGGTCGCCGCTCAGGCCTTGGCGGACCGGGTCATCGACAAAACCGTAGAGGGCGGAGCCAGCAGGCAAATAATCCGCGCCCTCGACTGGCGCGTCGGGCTCATACTGGTGGCCAGCTTCGGAGCCAGGCGCTGCAGCCGGCAGGACTGGGAGGCGCTGGCGGAGCGCACACCGGAGCCACGCGTGCTGCGGCTGATCCGAACCATCGTGTGGGGGCTGCTGGCGTGGTGTTTTGCGATAGCGGGATCCGTGAGGCTGTGGGGCACAATCACCGGATCGTGGACGTTTGGTCCGGCATGGATCGCCTGGATCGTTGCGGTGGCCACCGTCGTCGTGATCGCCAGCGTAGTGATCGTCGTGTTGGAGGACATGGGCAAGCTGTCCAACGATCTCCTTGGCGGGGTGAGCGGGTTCACCATGCTATTCGGGGGCTTTATCGTCGCGTCCGGGTTCCTCATCTATGGCGCGGTCACCACCGTCGCGTGGCTGGAGCCGTCGATCGGGACCTGGGCAGGCTGGGTCGTCGTCGTGGCCTCGGCAGGCTTGGCGTTGCTCCTAGGCAAGGCCGTGTCGTCGAAGACCCGGCGGTTCCAGAATCCGTTCCAGCGCATTTTGGGGAAGTGCGCGCCACATCTGCTTCCGGCTCCGGAAGAGGAGGCGTGACCGTCAGATCAGCGGGTAAAGCCCGCACTATGTACCGATGAGCGGTATATATAGATGACATGAGACAGATGCAGGAGCCGACGTTCCTGATCCTGACCGCGCTCGCGGCGGGGCCGCAGCACGGCTACGGCGTGATCACCGACGTGGCCGAGATCTCCGAGGGGCGAGTGGTGCTGAGGGCGGGGACCCTGTACGCCGCTCTCGACCGGCTTCGCGCCGAAGGACTGATCGAGGCCGATCGCGAAGAGATCGTCGACGGCCGGGTGCGCCGCTACTACCGGCTCACCGGCGAAGGCGCGACCCGCCTGGCCGAGGAGGTGGACCGGATCACCCGGCACGCCAACGCCGCCACCACCCGGCTGCGGCAGCGTTTCAGCACGGCCTGGGGGATGCCATGACCGATCTGGAAGCCCGGTACCGGCGGCTGCTGCGGTGGTATCCGCAGGCGCATCGCGCGGTGCACGAGGAGGAGATGCTCGGGGTCCTGATGGCGGGTGCGGAGCCGGGGCGCACCCGTCCGAAGGTCGCGGAATCGGCCGACCTGATCCGGGGAGCGGCGCGGATCCGGCTCCGGCACGCCTTCGGCCCGGAGTCGGGCCCGTCCTGGCGGAGCGCGTTCGCGCTGGCGGGGCTGGTCGCGACGCTGGTGCTGGCCTGCGAGCTGGTCCCTCAGTCCCTGTTCTTGTTCTGGAACGGGTATTTCTGGGCGCCCGCGACCGCGTTCGGTTTAGCGCTGGCGCTGGTGGCCGTGCTGATTCTGCGCGCGCCGCGCTGGCTGGCGGCGGGGGCGGCCTGGGCCTGGGCGGCCGGCTATCTGGCCTGGTCGCTGCCGCAGGTGTTGCCTCTCGATTTCTCTGACATGTACTCGTTCAGTTCCAGCCAGCCGTTACCCGTCGTTCTCCAGTTCGCGCCGGTCGTGCTGGTCGCGGTGCTGGTGACGCTGCGCCCGGACCGGCCGGTCGTGCCGTACCGGAAAGTGCTCGGCTGGTCGGCGCTGCTGGTCGGCGCGGGGCTGCCGCAGCTCTACCAGTTCGAGAACTGGTTCTACGAGACGATCGGTTCCCTGGGCTACGAGACGGAGGCCATCCTGTTCATGTTGCCGCTCACCGTGCTGGCGGTCCTCGCGGGCCAGGCCGCCCGCACCGCGACCGGTCGACGCACGATCGTGCTGGCCGCCGTCCCGGTGCTGCTCATGACCGGCTACGACCTGCTGGTCCTCTGGATGACCGGCTCCTGGCTGTTCGGCTCGCTCGGCCTGCTCATCCCGGCCGTCATCATGTTCGTGCTGGCCCGACGCGGAAAGCCGGTCCCCCAGACACCCGTGCCAGGCTGAGGTGCGATCGTGTGACCCCCAGCGATAACTGTCACTGAGTGCCTGCCGCGTCGAGGTCCTCGGCACCTCTTGCCCAGCGGTATTTGTCACTTGTTCCCAGGCGTGATTGTCACCTGGGCGGGGTCGCTTGCGGTTGTTGTCACCGTGATCATTCTGCTAGGACACAACTGTCACTCTGTGTATATAGATCCGAACGTTTCGTGATTTCTACGGTGGTGCGATGGTACCGCTGGGACGGTCTGACACAAGCGAGGTTCTCTCGCACCGCTGTGGCCTACTGGACCTGATCGTCGGAAATCCGGGAGCGGTGTCCTGGAGCGAGCTCGGCTGGACCATGAGCCCGGACTGGTCTCGGAGATGGACGACGTCGTGGCGGGTCAACAGCGCGGAAGTGGTCTGTCCCGTCCGTGACATCCCCTCGTTCGAGGTGCATCGGGCTGAGCCGGTGCGCCGGTTCACATGGCGGACGGGGCAAAGACATAGGCCCGGGCTGGCCTTCATGGTCAGTACGGGGCTGCAGGTGGGATTTGAGAGTCTGCAGGAAGCCAAGCTCCTGCTCGCACTGGACTTCCTGGGCGGGATCGCCACGCTGTTGTGTCAGCCGTTTTGGCTGCACTTCGTCACGCCAGACGGCGCTGTGAAGCATGCCCCCGATGTCCTGGTGATCACTACTACGGGGACCTGGCTGATCGATGTCCGCCCTCAGGGCCGGATCGGCGCGGAGGACCGGGTGAAGTTCGCCGCCACGGCGGAGGTCGCGCTGGCCTGCGGGTGGCGGTATCTGGTGGTGGCTGGCTGGCGGCAGCAGGTGATGACGACGCTGGACGGCATCTCCTCCCAGCGCCGGTCGTCGTCTGATCCATTGGAGCTGCGGCCGCTCATCCTGGACAGGACGCGATCCGGGCCCTGCTCCTTCGGCACGCTGGTGTCCGGCACGATCGCCCCGGCGGTCGCTCGCGCGCAGCTGCTGCACCTGTTGTGGTGGCGGCGGGCAGGCGTTGACCTGGCTCGCCCGCTCACCGACGACTCGATCATTTACCCCGGCGAGGAGGACGGGCGATGAGTGCGGGATTACTGAACCTTGCGGTCGGCTCGGACCTGGAGATGCATGGCATGCGCTGGGTGGTCGATCGACTCGAACCTCAGCACAGCCGGGTAGTGCTGACCAGCGAGAACGGGCTGCGGGAGCGCATGAACATCCGGTATTTGATCACTCACGCAGGCTTCGGAATGGAACCGCAGGCCGCGGGATCGCCGGCCAAGGGCAGCCGTCAGCCAGCCGTGCTCGACGATCTGACACCCCATCAGCAGGACCTGGTCGCCTTACGGATGGCGCACCTGCTGGAAGTCGCCACCGGCTTCCGCGGCGGCGCCCCCACACGGCCCGGCCCGGGCGAGCCGAAGGCGGCCTACGACCCGGCGATCACCACGCTCACCCAGAGGCGCCACGCGAAGGTCGCCGAACTGCGCATGCTCGACCGTGAGCACGCCCGGTTGCTGGCACTGGACAAGGTCGGCTACCGGACGTTGATCAGGTGGGAGGTCCGCAAGCGACGTTTTGGCGCGTTGGGCTGCGCGGACGGCCGGTGGCTCCGGCCGGGAGGCGGCCATCCCAGCGTCACCGACCTGGTCCTGGAAGCGATCTATGAGGTTCGGCAGGAGTCGTTACGACGCTCGCGGATGAGCATGGCCTCGCGCGAGGTGCTGCTGCGCCAGCTGGTCCTGCCCATGACGCAGCGCCCCGCACTGGCGGTTAGGGCGGTTGATGCCGAACGGAGGCGCCGACGTGAAGCGGCGGTTCCTCAGCAGTCCAGCCTGCCTCCCCGCCTGGGAGACAGCTACCGGCCGCGGCAACCTGTTCCTGTTGCCTGCCGTGGACACGGCAGAGAGCCCGGAGGACAGCGGACATGACTCAGCCTGAGCCTCCCGGAGATGTTGTCAGTCCGTTCGTGCTCCCGGCACCGCCACCGGACCGCGAGACCCTCGCGGGCTGGCAGCATTATCGGCTCAGCCGGGCATCCTTCCTCCCGGCACCGCGGCTGACGCTGGCGGACTACCGCCGGCTGGGCCCGCGCCGCAAAGCGCTGCATGACCTGCACCGCACCGCCACGCACGTCAACCTGCCGTTGCTGGAGACCCCGATGAGCGCGGCCGTCGACCGGCTGATGCGGTTCCGGATCCAGAACAACCTGCTGAAGACCAAGGCGACCACGCAGTCCGGTCTGATGATCTCCGGGGGCGGTTTCCAGGGGAAGACGGAAACGGTCTGCGACAGCGCGGCCGCCTTCGAGGACTTCCTGCGTGATCTGCACCAGCAGCTCAACCCTGACGCCGTCGCGGGAACCAGGGATCTGCACGCCCCGGTCGCCTACGTCCAGACACCCGTGACCGCCAAGCCGAAGAGCGTCTGCGAAGCCATCCTCGACTTCTTCGGCGCACCGATCCCCCGGGGCGCGACCCTGCCCCAGCTCTGCCGACTGGTCCGCGCATCGCTGCGTGACCATGGCACCCGCGTACTGATCCTGGACGATGTGACCCGGCTGAAGATGCACCGCGAAGCCGACCAGGACGCCCTCGACCTGATGCGCGGGCTGATGAGCATGAACGTCACGCTCATCCTCGTGGGAGTCGGCATCCGAAAATCAGGCCTGCTGACCGGTGGACACCACGACCCGGCATCCGGCCAATGGCACTTCCCACCCCGCAAGGGCGGCAAGAGCTACTTCAACGACGAGGCCGGGACGCAGACCGACCGGCGCTTCGATCTGATCGACCTCAACCCCTTCCGCTACGACACTCCGGCCGGTATCGCGACCTGGGCCCACCACCTGGCCGGCATGGAGGACTGCCTGCGGCTGTTCCGTGCCGAACCGGGCATGCTGACCACCGGCGACATGCCGGAATACCTGTTCCGCCGCACCCAGGGAGTCGTCGGCCTGCTGGAACGGCTCATCGAAGACGGCTGCGCGGCCGCGATCGACAGCGGCACAGAGAAACTCACCGTCAGCCTCCTGGATGGCATTGCCATCGAGTTGCGCGACGTCTCCGGACGCGACCCTGAAGCCGGGGAGATCCCCGAAATTCCTGCCCCTCCGGCAACCTCGCCCCCCGCCAAACGCGGCCGCAACACGGTCTTTGACGACCGGGGACCGGCCAGCAGGCCCTCAGCGAGCTGACCACAGAACCGACCACGGAACGGACATGGACACCCTTCCTCTGCCCCGGAGCCTGGACCCGCTGCCCGATGAATCGCTTCGCGGTTATCTCCTGCGGCTCTCCTACCGGCTGGAGATCGCCCCCTCCCAGCTAGCCGTCCTGACCGGCCTCGTTCCTCCCGTCAAGCGACTCGGTCTTCCGGCCCACATACCCCACCACATCCCCAGCCGCCGGCTCGCCTCCTTCGACGACGCCTCCACCCTCCGCGCCTTCGCCCACAGCACTCGCCTCACCGGGCAAGAAGCCGAGAACCTGCAGATGGCGTCCTTCACCGCCCTACAACCCCACCGGCATGCCGACCGGCGAGGCACCAGATCCCCCGATGACCGCCGCCCCGCCTTCGAGATTCCCTGGGTCTTCACCGCCGCCAGCCGCTGGTGCCCTCAATGCCTGACCGGTGACGGCAGCCCCATCCAGACCGAACTCGGCGGCCCTTGGCGCAAACACTGGCATCTGCCCACAGTTTTCATCTGCCCGGCGCACATGACACTCCTATCCGACCGCTGCGGCTCCTGCCTGCGCACCACCAACTCGCAATCCCCGCCCTGCGCGATCGACCGGGCAACCGATCCCGGCCTGCATCCTCTGCAATGCCGCGCCACCGTCGGAATCACCCTGGAGAAGATCCCCGACGCGCTCAGGCCACGCAAACAGGCCTGCGGAGCGATGCTCACCGACACCACCGCATACGCCGACACCCCGCTGGACGCTTCCGACCTGCGCCGCCTCCTCAAGCTTCAGACAGAGCTGCTTGGCTACGTCCAACCCGAAGGACCCCTGGCACCACAACCCACGGTCTTGGGCAGGGCCGTCGATCCGTTCCAGTACTTCACCGACACCGCCCTCACGGCCAGCCTGGTGTTGCTCTCCTGGCCAGCAACCCGCCGACTCTGCCCATCCTCCACGCTCGCCGCGGCGATCGACGCGAAGTCGAGCTGCGCCTGCGGCATCAAGACGCCTCCACCACCCCCATCAGGCAAGGCTTCCGCTCCCCCTGGGCCGCTTCACCGGCCAACTCTCTCGCCCGCGCCGCCCTGCTCTGCATCACGCGCAAGCTTCTCAACAAGCCTTCACCAGAAAGCGCACGCGACACGTTCCACGACCTCATCGCCCGCGCCAAGCACGACCAGCAGACGGCCGAGGCCATCCGCACCAGTTCCCGGCGATCTCCCGCCCTCGCAGAAGCCCTCAGACGCCTACCTCCGCGCAACCTCAACCCCTCGCCGCCTCCTAAATCCACCAGATCGACCACACCGGCACTGACCGGGCTGGAGTTGCTTACCGACTACTACGCTTCGGGACCCGCCGCTTTGGCATGGCGAGAACGTGGGGAACTCCTCCCGCTCGAGGACGCCTTGGCCGCAGTCCGCTCTGACCCGAATCCAACGCCGGATGCCGCGATCGCGCTCGTGACGCTGACCATCGAGCGAACCCGCCAGATCCTCCACCAACTCGACAGGGACGAATACGAAGCACTCACCGTCGCCAGAAGTCTCCCCAAGCCCGTGAGCTGGGCCGAACTCGGCGCAGCGGTCGGCCTGTCCGCCCTCCACCAGCAATACGCCCGCCAGCAACTTTTCGTCACGCGCAGCTACCGGCGGGCGCCCTAGAGCCAGCCATCTAGCAACCGATGTCTGGCGCAGCGGTACTTGATAGTGACACCCCACACTGACCTGGGCGCTATCAGATAGACGGATATCGAAGCAGCGCGGTTGACTGGAACAGGCCAGAGCAGACTCCTAGCTCCCTGCAGGAAACTCCTCGGGAAACTGATCCAGGAGATCCGATCCCGGCCGGTGGAGGTCGTGCTGCCTAAGGCTGGTGAATGACCGAAACGGGAAAGGCTGGGGCATGCAGGCGCATGAAGCATGCGCCCTGCCGATCTACTCCGACACCGGACTGGCCGGTATGACCATGCCGATGCTGGTCATCGCAGGCGACCGCGACGCGTTCATCAAAGGACCAGAGACGGCCCGGCGGATCCGTGCGAACGTGCCGAAGGACGATGTACGGCTACTTTCGGGCGTTCGGTCACCTCGTCACCGGCCAGCCGGCACCATCGGGGAGTTCATTCAGTGAAGTGCTGAGTGATCTGGTTGTGGTCGCCGATGGTAACGCCCTTGCTGCCGTACACGGTGACCGTGTATTTGCCGGCGGCGGCACCCTGCGGGTCGGCCGATTCGAGCACGGCCGAAGCGGCCCGCAGGACCTCCGGGTCATCGCCGAGGCCGCCGAGCAGTTCACGCAGGAGATCCGGGTCCTGGCCGGCGTCCTCCAGGGCGGGATCGTCGCCGAAGCGCCGGACCAGCAGGTTCTTCAGACCGGTGTAGGCGTCGGTGACACCGGCGGTGACACCGGCCGCCGCCCCCGCCGCGAGAGCCTCAAGGATCAGGGTGACCGGGTCCATGGGTGACCTCCGCCGGAGTCGGGGTGAATCGCCGTCATTGTCGCAGCACAATTCGTACCGGAGCAGTGATAATCGGGATGTGAACTGGATCACGGATTCCCGTGGCGTGGTGATCGGCGACGACAACACCATTTACCAGCATTTCCACGGCGAGGCCTACGCGCCGCTGGCCCGCAAACTGATCAGTTTCACCGACCTGATCGCCGACAAGACCACCGGGTTCGTCGGCCGACGGTTCGCGGTCGACGCCATCGACCGGTTCGTCGCGGCCCGCTCGTCGGGATACTTCATCATCGAGGGTGTGCCCGGGGTCGGCAAGACGTCCCTGCTCGCCCATGTGGTCGCCGAACGCGGCTATCCGCACCACTTCGTGGTCGCCGCGCTCGGGGTGAACCGCCCCGAGCAGTTCCTGGAGAACGTCAGCGCCCAGATCATCGCGGCGTACCAACTGGACCGGCCGCCGTTGCTGCCGGTGGAGGCGTCCAGGGACGGGGTGTTCCTCAGCGGGCTGCTGGCCGAGGCCGCGCGGTCCCGGCCGGAGCCGGTCGTGGTGGTGCTGGACGCCCTCGACGAGGTGTCACACGCCGGAGACCCACGCGAGAACCTGCTCTACCTGCCGCCAAGGCTGCCCGACGGCGTGTTCCTCGTCGTGTCGACCCGCCCGCGCGACCACGCCGACCTGCGATTACAGGTCGAGTCCCGGGAGTTCTTCCTGCTGGACGCCGGAGCGGCGGCCAACCTGGCCGACGTCACCGAGTACTTGGAGATCTTCGCGGCCCGGCCCAGGATGCGCGACCTGCTCGCCGCCCAGGGCATCGCTCCGGCCCTGTTCGTGACGACACTGCTCGGCAAGGCCGAGGGCAACTTCATGTATCTGCACCACGTGCTGCCCGCGATCGAGGAGGGCCGGCTGGGGGCCGGCGGTCTGGGCGATCTGCCGCAGGGGCTCCAGGCCTACTACGAAAGCCACTGGCGGCTGATGCGCGGTGCCGACTTCGAGACCTGGCTCACTTACCGCCAGCCGGTGATCGTCTACCTGGCCGCGGCGCGTGAACCGGTCAGCCCCGCGCAACTGGCGGCCTGGACGCGGCTGCCCCTCAGCCGGGTGGTGGAGGCGCTGCGGGTCTGGCGGGAGTTCGTCCACGTGGAGGGCGGACGGCACCGCATCTACCACGCGAGCTTCCGCGACTTCCTTCAAGCCAAGGACGAGATCGGCGACATCGACCTGGCGGGCACCAACCGGAAGATCGCCAACCATCTGGAGCAGTTGCTGTTCGGTGAGAGCCCGCCGTGACGACCCCCGACCAGGAACAGATCCGTTACGCCCTGGAGCACCTGGCCGAACACCACGCCGCCAGCGGCGAGATCGCCAAGCTCCGGGGGCTGATCACCCCGCTCTGGCTGGATCGCAAGCGCGAGCACTTCGGCCTCGACGCCTACCAGTCACTGTCCCGCGACGTCTCTCTGGCGCTGGCGCACCGCCCCGAAGGGCCCGGCGAACTGCCCGCGTTCCTCCGGCTGTGCGTCCTGGCCGCCACACTGAACGCCATCGTCACCGAGCTGCCGCCCCAGGCCCTGACCGCGCTCACGGCCGACGGCAGGGGAAGCCAGGCGCTCGCCTCCGTGGCCATGATCACCGGCCGGTACGAGCAGGCCAGAGCCTTCCAGGCGGTCGCGCGAGGCCAGGAGCCGGGACAGGCCGCCGAGTTGTGGCACCGGTCCGCGACGACGGCCGCCACGCTCGCCGACGACGCCCAGGCGGGACGACTGCTCGCGGCGGCCGCCCGGGGGCTCACCGAGCTCGGCCTCCCGGCCGGGGACCTGGCCGGGCAGGCGCACGCCCGGCTGTCGGCCACCTCGGCACAGGGCGCGTCCTCGTGGCTGCTGGTCACCGAGGCGTACACCGACCTGGCTTCGGCCGATCCCGAACCGCACCCGCGTCTGGACGCGGCCCTGACTGCGCTCTACAGCGTCGACTACGAACTCGACGACAACGACCACGCCCTGGTCGAGCCGCTGCGGGCGCTGGCGCGGGCCTTGGCCGCGAGCGGCCGAGGCGACACGCTCGACATGATGATCGGCCAGATCGCGAGCCAGGACCAGCGCCCGCCGTTCTCCCGATACGGTCGCACCCTGATCTCGCTGGCCGTGGTCGCGGTCGGCGCGGCCGAGGGGGGCGAACCGGAACGGGCCCGCACGGCGCTCGACCTGGCCGCGGGGCTGGGCAGCGGGCACCGTAACGTCGACCGGGGCTTGGACCTGCTGCTGCGCGAGCGCGACTTCGACGATCCGACCACCTGGGACTCCGACCACTTCACCCGCGTCCACCGGGCCGGCCTGCTGCCGGACATGCGGCTCCGGGCGGACGAGGCCGCCATCCTCGCCTGGGCCGACGCGCTCGTGCGGCCCGAAGCCGACGGGGTCCGGCGGCTGGCCGCCAAGGCCGACCGGGAGCTGGACCGGCTCTGCGACGAGGAGCAGCGGCAGGTCGACCACACCCGCCTGGGCGCGACCCGGCTGGACGCGCTGAACCAGCGGGAGCCGCTTGAACCCGCGATCCTCCAGGAGGAGCAGGAGCGCGGCCTGCTCACCCGCTGCTACGCCGCCGCCCGGCTCGCGACCGCGTTGCACCACACGGGCCAGGACGCGGACCGGCGCTTCGCCGAGGCCATCACCCTGACCGCCCGGCTGCGCGCGGGTCACGGCGGGGTCGTGGAGGTGCTGCTAGCCCTGGCCGCCGATCTGCGGGCAGCGCCCGGGGAGACCTCGAAGACGATCACCAGGATCGTCGACACGGCCCGGCTCGACTGGGCCCGCGCCGTGGACACCGCCCTGGACACCGCCCCGGACGGCACGCTCGACTACGCCGCCCTGGTCCGCCGGCTGGCGCCCGCCCGCGCCTCCGCCGGAGACGTGACCGGGCTGCGGCTGATCGCCGCCCGGACGCCGGCCGGCCACCGGCACGATCCGGCCAAGGCAGAGCTGGCCTACCAGCTGGCCCGCGCCGGTGACGCCGAGGCGGCCAGGAAGCTCGTCGCGGAGATCGGGCGCGGACGTCCCCGCAGGGGCGGCGTCTTCCGCGCCCTGGGCGGAGCCCTCCGCTACGGGATCGCCCTCGCCGACACCCACGGCATGCGCCGCACGTGGGGCTCCCGGAGGGACTCGCGGCGTGGGCTACGCGACGGACTGCGGTACTCGCGACGGCGCGAAGGCCACATCAACGCCGCCGACGACCTGCGGACCTGGGCCGCTCTCGCCGACACCCACCGCGTCCTGGGCTCGCCCTCGGACGGCCGGCGCGCGCTGCGCCGGGCGCTGCGGACCATCGCCGGGCTCGACTCCTACCTCAACCCGCCCAAACAGGTCATGCCGCTGCTCGCGGCGATGATCCGGCCGGCCGTGGGACTCGGGGAGACGGCGATCCTGGCCCGGGTGCTGCACACCATGTCCGGTCTCGGCCGGCCCGAGCTGATGAGGGACGCCCTCGCGGACGCGGTGCACGATCTGAACGATCTCGAAGCCGACCCGCCGCTCGGCCGCCGCCCGCTGCGGCTGCCGGACGACGCCCGCGCCCTGCTGTCCCAGGCGACGCTCGCCGCCTACGACGGCAGGGCTCATGATCCGGCCACGCTGGAAGACCTCGGGGATGTCGCGGCGGTCGTGCACGCGGGCGGGATGCTGGATCGCGAGGGCGGTCCGCAGGGCCGGTTCCGGGCGTTCACCGCGCTGATCCGCATGGGCTCCCCCGACGCCGTCGACGCCGCGCTCGCCCTCATCCGCTCGCCCGAGTTGGCGGCGGCCCCCGGGGCGCTGGCGGAACTGGTGGCCGCCTGCGTCTGGACCGCCTCCGGCCTGGACGCCGCACAGGTCCAGGCGCTGCGGGAGCTGGTCGCAGAACAGGGGGCGGCCGATCCGGACACCGTGGCCGCGTTGATCGACCTCGGGCTCGCGCTGCCCCGCGAGGCCGCCGGAGACGTCCTGGCGGACGCCGACCGGTACGCACACCGGCTGCGTGTGGATCGGCCCGAGCTGCTGGCGGGTCTGGCCAGAGCCGGGGACGACCCGGTCGGGCTAATCGCCAGGGGCGCCGTAGCCGCCGTCGGCACCGGCGCATCCTCGGTGCCGGGGCGGCTGACGTCCTACCTGATGGCCGCCGCCCCGGCGGCGCAGGCCCTCGACCCTGGCCTGCCGGGCCGGATCTGGGCGCGGATCCACGACCTGCGCACCTTCCGGACCGAGGAGCGGCCTGCCCCCGTGCGCGCCTCCCGCCGGGATGTCGCCGCGCACATCCTGGAGCGCGTGCTGATCACGGCGTTCTTCTATCCGGTGAGCCTGGCACTGACCTGGGTGGCCGTCGGCCTGGTGGCCTACCTCGGCGGCGGAGAACGCGGGCCGTTCTGGATCACCGCCGGGGTCGCCTTGATCGGGGCGGCGGCCGCGCTGCGGCCGGCCCGGAGCGTCCGGCAGTCGTCACTGAACTGGTTTCCCTTTCTCGGGACGACGCTCGGCATCGCCATCACCGCGCCCATCAAATTCGCCCAGATCGCGCTGGCCGTCCGGCTGCATCCTCAGGGCGACACCCCGCTGCCCCGCCAGGCGGTCCCGGTCCTGGGAGCGCTCCGTCTCCTGTCGCTGACACCGGGCGCCTGGTGCCTGGCCGACGGGCTGGTCCGGCACTGGATCCCGCCCCTGTCCGGGGTGAACGTGTTCGCCGTCTTCGGGATCATGACGGCGACGGCGGCGCTGAACGTCGCCTGGAGCAGCCTCCGCCTGTGGTCGGGCAGCGAACTGCCGTACTAGGTCCTGCTCGGAAGCCTTCGGGACCCACCCACGAGCAAGGGTCGGAACAGGCCGGACTCACGAGGATGTCACTGTCCAGCCCCGCAGGAGCGGGCTACGCTACCGATCTTGGTGACAGTTATCGATGGGAAGTGACAACTATCTCTGGCAGTCTCAGATCGTCAACTTGCGGTTGACGGCACGTTCTCGTCAACCTACAGTTGACGCATGGATATACCTCGGTTGGACGATCTCATCTCCGTCATCAAGGACCGTCGTCCCGATGGGGACGCCCTGGATTACCTCACGGAGGCCGTGGTCGTCGGCGAGCATCTCGGTGAGCAAGCCGATCTCCTGGTCGGTCACTTCGTGGCCTTGGCCAGGGTCTCAGGCGCCACATGGAGCGAGATCGGCCAGAGCTTGGGCGTCACCAAACAGGCCGCCCAGAAAAGGTTCGTTCGCAGAGTGCCCCCCGACAATGCCGAGGCGGACCTCCGGACCTTCGCCCGCTATACCGATGAGGCGCGCGCCGCGGTGGTGCAGGCTCAACAGGAGGCCCAGCGGGCACGGCATGATCACATCGGCCCCGAGCACATCACCCTCGCGCTCCTGCATCAGCCGGAGACATCGGCGGCCAAGGCCATCGAGGCTCTTGGAGTCCCGCTGGACGTTGTCCGAGAATCGATCACCAGCCGGCTCGAACCCCCAAGCGAGACCGCGCCCACTGGGCCCGTCCCGTTCGCGGCACAGGGCAAGCAGGCACTGGAGCTCACGCACGCTGAGGCGCTACGACTCGGCCACGACCACGTCGGCGTCGAGCACGTGCTGCTGGGTCTCCTCTCCCTCGGGGACGGCCCGGTCGTGGCGGAGTTCGCACGGCTGGGGGTGACCAAGGAACGCGTCGAGCAGGAAATGACACGATTGCTCGGCGACGCGTAACCCCGCGCTAACCAGAGATGATCGCTGACCTGGTCCGGCGTACGCACTGGAGCAGGCCGACGGCGGCCAGGCAGGCGATGGTGGCCGAGCCGCCGAAGGAGACGAAGGGCAGCGGCAGGCCGGTGATGGGCATCAGCCCGACGGTCATCCCGACGTTCACGAACGCCTGGAACGCCAGCCAGCTCACGACCGCCCCCGCCACCACCCGCCCGTACGGCGAGGCGCTGGCCGCGGCGATCCGCAGCCCGCGCCAGAGCAGCGCCGTGACCAGCAGCAGGATCACGGCGCACCCGGCGAACCCCAGCTCCTCACCGGCGACGGTGAAGATGAAGTCGGTGTGCTGCTCGGGCACGAACCCCCCGGCCGTCTGCTCGCCCTGGAACAGCCCCCGCCCGAGCAACCCGCCCGAGCCGATCGCGATCTTCGCCTGCGCCGCCGTGTACCCGCTGCCGTCCGGATCGGCCGAAGGATCGAGCAACACCGCGAGCCGCTCGAGCTGGTACGGCCGCGCCACCGTCACCAGCCAGGCCACCGCCCCGGCCGAGGCGAGCACCAGCCCCGCGATCAGGCGCTTGCTCGCCCCGGACACGAGCACCGCGCCGGCCGTGGTCGCGGTGAACACCAGCGCCGTGCCGAGGTCCGGCTGCAGCATGATCAGCCCGATCGGCAGCCCCGCCAGCCCGAGCGCCGCCAGCACGCCGCGCGCCCTCGGCCCATGTTCCCCGTGCGCCAGCGGCACCGCCACCACGAGCACCAGCGCGACCTTGGCCAGCTCCGACGGCTGGAACCGCAACCCCAGATCCAGCCAGGACCGCGCCCCGTTGACCCGATCCCCGAGCGGCAGCACCGCGGCCAGCAGCACGGCCGCGACCAGGGAGAACACCGGCGTGAACGACCGCAGCACCCGAAGGTCGAGCCGAGCCAGAACCGCCATGGCCACCAAGCCGAGCCCGACGGCCACCCCCTGCCGCCGCGCCAGCTCCGCGCCCCCCGACGACCAGACCAGCAGCAACCCGATCCCCGACAGGGTCACGGCCACCCCGGCCAGCACCCAGTCCACGCCACCCCGCTCGGGCGCCCACCCTCGCCCCGCGCTCACCCAGGAACGCCCGCCCAGGTGGGGATCTCTGACGATCGTCATAGGGAGATGCCCTCCCAGATCGCGCGGGCGGCAGGGGCCGCGGTTTCCGCGCCGGTGCCGCCCTGGGAGACGACCACGACCACCACGTGCCGCTGGTCGAACGAGGCGAACCAGGACGTGTCCGCACGGCCGGACACTTCGGCTGTTCCGGTCTTGCCGGCGATGGAATGGGCGAAGCCGGTGAAGGCGGTGGCGGCCGTGCCGGTCCGGGGGACGTCGGTCAGGGCGTCGCGGATGAACGCCAGGACGTCAGGCGGGACCGGAACACGTCCGGACGGCGGGGTGATCGTCCGGATGACTTCGCCGCCGGGGCGGACGACGGCCTTGGCCACGCGGGGGCTGA
The DNA here is from genome assembly GCF_009687865.1 of Acrocarpospora macrocephala. Taxonomy (GTDB): domain Bacteria; phylum Actinomycetota; class Actinomycetes; order Streptosporangiales; family Streptosporangiaceae; genus Acrocarpospora; species Acrocarpospora macrocephala. The sequence goes on along the minus strand of NZ_BLAE01000060.1, from coordinate 16,675 downwards.
ACAGCGTGCCGCCGTTGGCTATCGCGGCGTAGGCGCGGGCCAGTTGCAGCGGCGTGACCAGGACGTCTCCCTGGCCGATGGCGAAGTTGGCCGCGTGCCCCGGCAGGTCGCCGGTGCCGGGCACCGCGCCTTTGGCCTCACTAGGCAGGTCGACGCCGGTCCTGGCGCCGAACCCGAATCCCTTGGCCACCTCGCCCAGGACGCCGTCCCTGCGGTCGGCCCAGAGCTCGTCCGCGATCCGGTAGAAGATCGTGTCGCAGGACTGCACGAGGGCTTCGCGCAGGTCCATCCGGCCGAGCGCGAGGCCGCCGAAGTTGCGGAACGACCGGTCGCCCACCCGGTAGTTCCCGGGACAGTCGTAGCTCGCGGACAGGTCGTACCCGGCTTTCGCGGCGGCGGCCACCGAGGCGACCTTCCACGTCGAACCGGGCGGCCACTGCCCGAGCACGGCCCTGGACGCGAGCGGCAGCGCCTCGAATTCGCGCTGGGACACCCCGCCGGTCCACACCTCCGGGTTGTAGGAGGGGTTGGCCGCCAGCGCGGTCACCCGGCCGGTCGCCGCCTCCAGCACGACGGCGGCGCCCGAGTCCGCGGGCAGCCCCCGCCGCCGGGCCCCGGCGATGGCGTCCGCGAGCGCGCGCTCGCTGACCTGCTGGATCCGCGCGTCGAGACTGGTCACGAGATCGGCCCCCGGGACCGGTGGGATCTCGCGCAGGACGTGCGCCACCTCGCCGGTGCTGCCCACGACCACGTCCCGGCGGCCGGGGGTTCCCGCCAGCTCGCGGTCGTACCCGGCCTCCAGACCGTCCTGCCCGGTCCCGGCCTGGACGTAGCCCAGGGTGTGCACGGCGGCCGGACCCAGCGGATACGTGCGAATCGGCTGGAGTTCGGTGCTGACGCCGGGAAACTCCTCCTGCCGCTCGGTGATCTGCAGCGCCGTCGGCACGTCCACCTCGCCCGCCACCGGAATCGGCTGGTACGGCGACCCCGGCCAGCACGGCCGCCGGACCTCCCCACCGCACAACCGCACCCGCTCGGCCACCCGCTCGTACGGCTCCCGCAGCACCTCGGCCAGCCGCGCCAGCACAGCGCGCCCTCCATCGGCCTGATGGGTGAGCGCCATGTAGTCCACCGCCACGACCGGCACCGTGCGGTTGGCCACCAGCGGCAGGCCGGTCGCGTCCAGGATCCTGCCGCGCACGGGCGCGATGGCCACGGTCCGGACCCGCGTCTCCGCCGCCGCCCGCACGTAGGCCGGGCCGTCGGCCACCTGCAGGTACCAGAGCCGCCCGAGCAACGTGATCAGCATCGCCCCGATGACCACGTGCAACACGAGCAGCCGCCCCGGCCTAGGCATACCGCCTCCGCAGCACAGCCCGCCCGGCCCTCATCCGCCGCCGCGACAGTCCCACCACCGCGACGGCGCACGCGACCACCGCCCCCAGGTTCCACCCGACCTGCCAAGCGAGATCGTCTAGGTCGAGCCCGGCCAGCGCCAGGGTGGCCGCCACCGTGATCACGCCGAGCAGCCCGACCCAGGAGGCCGCCGACCTCTCTGCCGCGGACCGCTCGCCGAAGGCCGACAGGGAACGCTCCTGGAACCGGCGAGCGCCCAGCTGCCCGGCGGCGTACCCCGCGAAGGTGAGGACCAGGGCGCCGGTCCCGATCGTGTGCTCCGCCGGTGGCGCGACATCCGCCGCGATCCCCGCCACGAACCCGAGCACCGCCCCCGTTCCCGCCGCCCGCGCCAGCACCACGACGGCCACCAGCGCCAGCTCGGGACCACCCCACCGGCCGATCACCATCAACTGCGCCACCGGCGCGAGCAGCACCAGCACGACGGCCATCACGGGAGCACCACCGTGACCAGATCGACGGTGGTGAGCGCGGCGTACGGGCGGACCAGGGCGGTCTGGGTGGACGCGCCCGGGGTGGGGTCGACTCGGATGACCTCACCGATGGGCACGCCGGGGATGTAGGGCCGGTGATTGTCGGAGCCGAGCGTGGTCACCCTGTCGCCGGGCGTGAGAGCGGCCTGGGGGTTCAGCAGGCGCAACAGCAGCAGGTCGTCGTGGCCGGTGATCGTGCCCACCTCGCCGGAGGGCACCCGGGCGCCGATCGAGGAAGCGCGGTCGGTGAGCAGGGAGACGGTGGCGGTGGTCGGGCCGGCCCAGGTGACGCGGCCGATCAGGCCGTCGGCGTTCAGGACGGTGAGGTCGCGGGTGACGCCGTCGCCGGTGCCGATGTCGATGGTGATGGTCCCGGGGGCGAAGCCGACGGCGTGGGCGGGCAGGCCGCGGTAGGCGCGATCCGGCAAGGTGATCGCCGCAGGGGTCTGCCGCCGGGTGAAGTTGTCGGCGCGAAGGGCCGCGTTCTCGCGTTCCAGGGCGCGTAATCGGTCCGCGTTGTCGCCGATCCTGGTCGCGGCGGCGATGAGCGAGGCGGTCGTGCCGTACAGCAGGGAACCGGCGCGGCGGAGCGGGTCGAGCGGGGTCCAGCGGTCCAGGGCGATGAGCAGGAGGGAGACGGCGGCGAGCAGCAGCAGCACGCGGGCCGGGCGGCTTCTCATCGGCGTTTCCTAGCGGCGGGAGTCTGGCAGGAAGACCTCGCGCAGCGCGTCGAACCGCTCGACGCACTGTCCCGCGCCGAGCGCCACCGAGTAGAGCGGCCGCTCGACGAGGTGGATCGGCATGCCGGTGGCCTTGCCGAGCCGATGCGCCAGGCCGCGCAGCAGGGCGCCGCCCCCGGTGAGCACGATCCCGTTGTCCAGCAGGTCTCCGGCCAGCTCGGCGGGACACTGGTCGAGCGTGCTCTGCACCGCGTCGATGATCGTCTGGACCTGGCCCTCGATGGCCTCGCTGATCTCGGCCCGGTTGATCTCGGCGGTCTTCGGCAGCCCGGTGACGAGATCCCGCCCCCGGATCGTCATCGTCGTCACCTCGGGCTCGGCCGCCGCCTCCCCTGGCGGGGCCTGCGACGGCTGGTCGGCCCGCCGGAACGGGTTCCACCCGCGAGCCGCGGGCACGGTCCGCTCCGGCGGTTCCTCGGCTGCCTCCTCGTCGGCCACCGGTTCCACCGGCAAGCCGGTCCGATGCCGCCCCTTCGGCGCGTCGGCCGACCGCTCGTCCTGTACGGCCCCGAGCGTGATCTTGATCCGTTCCGCGGTGTGCTCCCCGAGCAGGAGGGCGTGCTCCTTCTTGACGAAGGTGATGATCGCCTCGTCCAGCTCGTCGCCGCCGACCCGGATCGACTTGGCCACCACGGTCCCGCCCAGCGACACGATCGCCACCTCGGTGGTGCCGCCGCCGATGTCCACGACCATGCTCCCGGTCGCCTCGCTGACCCGCAGCCCCGACCCGATCGCGGCGGCCATGGCCTCCTCGACGATGTGCACCCGCCGGGCCCCGGCCTCGTAGGCGGCCTCCTTGACCGCGCGCTGCTCGATCCCGGTCGTGCCGCTCGGCACGGCCACCACGATCCGGGGCCTGGACAGGAACCGGCTGCGGTGCGCCTTCCTGATGAAGTGCCGCAGCATGCGCTCGGCCGCGTCCAGGTCGGCGATGACGCCGTCCTTGAGCGGCCGGATCGTGGCGATGTGCGGTGGGGTGCGGCCGATCATCCGCTTGGCCGCCTTGCCGACGGCGACGATCCGATCGTTGTGCAGGTTGATCGCCACGACTGAGGGCTCGTTCAGGACGATCCCCTTGCGGCGGACGTAGACCAGTGTGTTGGCGGTACCCAGATCGACCGCGATGTCCCGGCCGAACAGACCCCACGCGATGCCCATCGTTACCAGCCTTAAGACGGGGGGAACTCCGTCTGCCCTGGACGCGAGGGGTTAAACCGCCGCGCGGTGGACGTGTAGGCCGTCCAGAACGAACTCGAGGTGTCGCCGCCAGGCGTCCTCCTCGACCGTCGTGGCCGCGCGCAGGATGCCGGAGTTCGCGAGGAACATGGCGGTCAGGTCGGCGATCCGGAAGTCCCCGCGCAGACTGCCGTCGGCCTGGGCCGCCTCGATGAACCGGGCCGCGTGGGCGAGGGCGTCGTCGCAGTGGTTGGTCAGCTCCTGCGAACCGGGGTAACGGCGGGCCATGATGTCGTCGACCGGGGGAGAAGCGGCCTGGAGCTCGAGCAGGCGCGTCACGTAGAACCGGAACCGCGACCACGGGTCGGGCTGCGCCTGCGCCTGCGCCGCCAGCCTGCCCGTACGGTCCGCGGCGATGACCGGAACCACGGCGTCGATGAGCGCTTCGCGGGTGCCGAACCGGTTGTAGAGCGTGCCGATGCTCACCCCCGCGGCACGGGCCACCTCCTCCAGCGGGGCGCAGAAACCCTGAGCCAGGAACACCTTGACCGCCGCCGCCGTGAGCTTTTCCAGGTTCTCCCGAGCGTCACGGCGCAACGCCCTCGTACTGTCCGCAGGCGCCATGCTGGTCTCACCCCCTAACTTGATGGCTCCCTCAAGTTGGTGTTACCGTACGGAAGGTAACTTGAGGCGAAGCTCAACTTATCACGGGAGAAACGAGGTTGGCAGCCGTGGTCAGCACCATAAAGGTCGACATCTGGTCCGACATCGCGTGCCCGTTCTGCTACATCGGGAAGCGCAAGTTCGAGGCGGGCGCCGCCGCGTCCGGCCTGCCGGTCGAGGTCGAGTTCCACTCCTTCGAGCTCGCGCCCGACACACCCGAGGACGTCGAAGAAAGCCACGTGCAGCTCATCGCGCAAAAAATGGGCGTCACTCTGGCGCAGGCGCGCGAAATGGAGCAGAACGTCTTGAAACTCGCGCACTCCGTCGGACTCGAGTTCGACTATGGCCGGCTCAAGCCGACCAAAACCCTCCGGGCACACGAGCTGCTGCACTATGCGAAGGCACGCGGACGCCAGGCGGAGATGAAAGAACGGCTGATGGCGGCCTATTTCACCGAAGGCCGGCACGTGGGCCGCGTCAGCGAACTCGCGGACCTCGCCGCGGAGATCGGTCTCGATCGCGACGACGTCGTGCGATCGCTCAACAGCGACGAACACCTCTCGGACGTGCGCGCCGACCTGCAACAGGCCGCGCGGTACGGCATCCGGGGCGTCCCGTTCTTCGTCTTCGACGGCAGGTACGCGGTCTCCGGCGCCCAGGACGCCACGACGTTCGCCGACGTACTGACCAAGGTGAAGGAGAACGCGGCATGAGCAGCCCCGCGAGAACCGATCAGACCCCCGAACCCGACGCACCGACAGGGCTGCTGACGGTCCTCGGCGACGCCGACGCGGCCCTGTGCGAAGGCGACGCCTGCCTGCTCCCGCCCCTGTCATCGACCCAACCCGGCAAGCTCGACGGCTCCAACCTTGCCCGCGTCGCCCTGCTCACCGGCCTCACCGCCGAGCAGATCAACGCCGTCGGTGGTGTCCGGGAGGACTGATCCTGCGATGCGGCGAGCCCGTCCCACTCGACGACGGGCGCCGTGCCAGGTTCATGACGCGGTCGGGTAAAGGTCCTTCACTGGCGGGCTTCGGCTGCTTTTCCTCGGGGAGAACTCGTCGCATGACCTACGATGTTCGGCCTGCCGCGGATGACCTGCTGAATCACGCCCGGCAGTACCACGAGCTAGCCATCCTGCTCAAGTATGACAAGGACTTCGAGGACAAGTTCAGCGCCGCCGTCGAAGCGGGTGACGAGGCGGGGCTCGGGAGCCTGCTCGCGCCGTTGGGGATACAGCGTGTTTCGATTGCCGCGCAGGGCGCTCGGGACCTCGCCGATCCGTGTGAGCATTGCTGGCTCTGGCACGACAAGTGGGTCTGCGTTCCCATCTGCAAGTAACGGTGTCGGCCCCGCGCGCGGTTCTGGACGTGCTCGGACGCTACTTTGGCGGGAGTTCCGTGGCGGCCATGCGGGCGAGTTCGAGGGCTCCGCGGAGGGCGCTGTCGGGGCCGAGGCGGGCGGGGAGTATCTCGGTGGGGTGGAGGGCGTCGAGGCGGGCGGCGGTGTGGAGGGGGTGCCAGAAGGCGTCGCCGGCTTGGGCCACTCCGCCGCCGATGATGATGGCGTCGGGGTCGAGGAGCAGGCCGATGAGGGCGGCGGCGCGGCCGACGAGGGTGCCGGCCTCGCCGAGGATCATGGTGGCGAAGGCGTCGCCGTGGCGGGCGGCCTGGTCGATGTCCTTGGCGGTGAGGGAGCCTCGTTCGCGGATTACGTCGTGCAGGGATGATCGTGCGTTGGTCAGCCTGGCTTCGGCCGCTTGGGCGATGGCGGGGCCGGAGGCGTACGCCTCCAGGTGGCCGGTTCCGCCGCAGGGGCAGCGGCCGCCGGGGCGGACGGGGATGTGGCCGACCTCGGCCGCGAGGCCGTGGCGGCCCCGGTGGGGGCGGCCGTTGAGCAGGAACGCGCCGCCGACGCCGGTGCTGACGGTGATGTACGCGAGGGTGTCGCGGCGCGCCCCGGCCGGCATGCTGACGTACTCGCCGTGGGCTGCCGCTTCACCGTCGTTGGCGATCAGAGTGGGGGCGCCGCCGAAGGCGCGGGCGAACTCGGCGCGCAGGTCCAGGATCTCCCAGCCGGGTACGACGAGGGATTTCAGGTGGGGCGGCCGGTCGGTTCTGACCTGGCCGCCGAAGGAGACGCCGATGCCGGCCACCGCGTGGTCCGCGGCCAGTTCGCGGGTGATGGCGAGCAGCGTGTCGAGGGTTTCCCGGCCGGTCGCGGGGGTGGGGAATCGCCGCCGCGCGAGGTAGGCGCCGTTCGCCTCCGGCGGCGGGGCCGCGATCGCGAGCGCGGTCTTCGTGCCGCCGATGTCGACGGCCACCAGGACGCCGTTCCTTGTCGCGCCCACGGTCAGGCGACCCGCTGGGCGATTCGCTCCCGCAGGACGGTGGCGAGCACGTGGTTGTAGATCACGTGCAGGTCCTCGATCTGTTCCATGACCTCCACCGGGGCCAGGAGCGCGTGATCGGCGAGGTCGAGCATCTGCCGCGCGGTGGCGCGGGTGCTCGTGAAGGCGATGGTGGTCGCGCCGAGCAGGCGGGCGTACCGCATGGCGCGCAGCACGTTCGGGCTGGCCCCGGAGCCGCTGATGGCCAGGACCGTGTCCCGGGCGGTGAGGACGATCTTGAGCTGTTCCATGTAGATGTCGGCGAAGTCGATGTCGTTGCCGAGCGCGGTGAGCAGCGCGGAGTTGTCGGCCAGGGCGACGACGCGCAGCCGGCGGGCGCCCGGCACCGAGGGGCCGGTGCCGAGGTCGGGGGAGGTGTTCTTGGCCAGGTCGCAGGCGAGGTGGGAGGCGAGCGACGCGGAGCCGCCGTTGCCGAGGGTGTAGATCGTCGCGCCGGTCTCCCAGGCCCGCATCAGGACGTCGGCGATCCCGTTGAGCTGCGCGTGGTCCACGGCGGCGGTCGCCGCGTACAACTCGGCGAGGTACTGCTCGACTATGTCTTTCGGCACGAAAGGGACCTCTCGATCTCCGGCCGGCGGGGTTGCCCGATCGGCCCTCAGCGTTTATGTTCCTGACTAGAACTTAAAAGGACGCTAGAGCGTCGGTACGCGAGGCGTCAAGCCGTACCCTCTGGAACGGACAGCGATGAGACCCCATGCCCTGGCGACCGCCCCCACGACGTTGTGGTGGGAGGACGCGGTGATCTATCACATCTACCCCCGCAGCTTTCAGGACTTCGACGGCGACGGGATCGGTGACCTGGGCGGTCTCCGTCAGCGCCTGGACTACCTGTCCTGGCTGGGCGTCGACGCGATCTGGCTGTCGCCGTTCTACGCCTCGCCCGCCGTCGACTTCGGGTACGACGTGGCCGACCACTGCTCGGTGGACCTGATCATGGGCACGCTGGACGACTTCGACGCCCTCGTCGAGGAGGCGCATCGGCGGGGCATCCGGGTGCTGGTCGACTTCGTCGCAAGCAACACCTCGATCCGGCATCCCTGGTTCGCGGAGTCGCGCGGCTCCCGGGAGTCCGGCAAGCGTGACTGGTACATCTGGGCTGATCCCGGGCCGGGCGGCGGCCCGCCGAACAACTGGATCGCCGTCTTCGGCGGCTCGGCGTGGACGTGGGACGAGACGAGCGGGCAGTACTACCTGCACTCGTTCCTGCCGGAGATCCCCGACCTCAACTGGCGCAACCCGCAGGTCGAGGAGGCGATGCTGAACGTGCTGCGGTTCTGGATGGACCGCGGCGTGGACGGCTTCCGCATCGACGCCGCCGAGCACGTGCTCAAGGACGCGCGGTTGCGCGACAACCCGGCCGCGGCACCCGTGACAGGGGGGCATCCGAAGAACCTCGGCGAGTACGACCGGTTGCGGCACCTGCACGACCGGGGCCATCCGGACATCCACCCGCTGTACCGGCGGATCCGCCGACTGCTCGACGAGCACAGGCCCGCGGGGCCGCGGCTGTCGATCGCCGAGATCGTGCCCGAGCCCGGGGCCGGCCTCGGCCACTGGGCCGGCTTCTACGGGCAGGCCCTGGACGAGATCCACATGCCGATGAACCTGACCCTGCCGGCGCTCCCGTGGGACGCCACCGCCTTCCGGGACGCCATCGCCGCGGTCGAGGCGGCCATCCCGGCGGGCGGGCGTACGACCGTCGTGCTCGGCAGCCACGACGAGCCGCGGGTCGCCGGCCGGTACGGGCAGGACCAGGCGCGCTGCCTGCTCGTGCTGCTGCTGACCCTGGCCGGCACACCGGTCCTGTACTACGGCGACGAGCTGGGACTGCCGGACTCCCCGGTCCCCCTGGCCAGGAACGCGACCCGTGGGGGCGGCGCGATCCGGCGTTCAACCGCGACCTCGGCCGCGCGCCCATGCCCTGGACCACCGGCCACGCGGCCGGATTCACCACGGCCGCCCAGCCCTGGCTGCCGCTGCCCCCGGACGCCAAGGCCCTCAGCGTGGCCGCCCAGCGGGCCGATCCGGAGAGCACCCTGCGGCTGACGCGCAGGTTGCTCGCGCTGCGCCGGCGCTCGGCGGCGTTGCGCGCGGGCGCCTACCGCGAGCTCCGCCTCGGCGACGGTCTGCTGGCCTATGAACGCCGGAGCGGCGAGGAGCGGGTCGTCGTTGTGATCAACTTCGACTCGCGGGAGCGGCGGATCTCCGGCCTGCCGCCTGAGCTGCGTCTCACGCTCGCGACCGGACCGGCGTCAGGCGGGCTCACCTTGGCCGGCGTGAGCGCCGCCGTCCTGAGCGATCGATCCTTCTGATCAGGCCACGACGGCGAGCGGGTCCGCGAACAGCGTCTCGAAGGCGTGCTCGGCCGCGCCCAGGATCGCGGCGTCCTCGCCGCAGGCCGCGGGCCGGATCACGATGTCCCTGGCCTCAGGGGAGAAGCCGCGCTCGCGCAGGGGTCCCCTGATCGTGCTGGGCGCGAGTGCCAGCAGGTCGGCCAGGTAGCCGCCGAGCACGATCCGGTCCGGGCCCAGGATGTGGACCAGGCTGGCCAGTCCCGCCCCCAGCGAGGCCGCGATCCGCCGTACCGCCGCCGACGCCGTACGCTCGCGCGCGGCGGCGTCGGCGAGGACCCGGGCGACCGCGTCCTTGGCCGCCTTTCCTTCCAGCTCGGCGCCGACGCCCGCGGCGCGCAGCAGGGCGCGCTCGTCGACCTCCGTCTCCCAGCAGCCGGTCGCGCCGCAGTGGCACCGGATGCCCTGCGGGTTGACGGTCATGTGGCCGATCTCGCCGACGTACCCGCCGGCTGCGGCGAGCAGGTGCCCCTGGTCGATGATGCCGCCGCCGACGCCGACGTTGCTGTGCACGTACAGCAGCCGACGGGCGCCGGCGCCGGCGCCGCGGCGGAACTCGGCGATCGCGCCGAGATCGGCGTCGTTGGCCACCGAGATCGCCTGGACCAGCGGACGTCCTCCGGCGCGAGCGGACAGGCCGTCGGCGAGCGCCGCGCCCAGGGCGACGTCCCGCCAGCCGATGTTGGGCGCGTTGTAGACGAAACCGTCATAGCCTCGGACGATCCCCCAGCACGCCACGCCGACCGCCTGAAAGGCGGCTCCTGCCCGGCGCCGGCGCCTGGCCAGGTCCCGCAGCACCTCGACCAGCGTGGCGACGCCGGCCTCGGCGGAGCCCTCGGGGTCGTGCGCCCACTCCTTGCGGCTGAGCACCCGGCCCCCGAGCCCGACCACGGCGAGGCGCACCGCGTCCACGGCCAGATCCACGGCGAGCACGCCCGCCCTGGCCGGCACGGTGTCGATGATGGGCGACGGGCGGCCCCGGGTGCCGGCCAGCGCGGGGGAGCGTTCCGCCAGCAGGCCGGCTGTCACCAGGGCGTCCAGCAGGACGCCCACGGTGTTGCGGGCGAGTCCCAGCCGCTCGGTGATCGACGCTCGCGTGGTCGGCCCTTCCTGGTGCACCAGGCGCAGCACGCGCCCGAGGTTCTCCCTGCGCAGGTCGGCGGTCGTCGGCGGCCCCGAACTTTGTGCGAGACGCGAACCTTCAATGGTCACCGTCTCAGCATACCCACGTGGGAACTCCTGTTAATTCTTGACGTCGTCTGGATTAAAAAGTTAGAGTCCAGGACATTATCTGCGGCCCCTGGCCGCGTCCGCGCAAGGAGGAAACACATGCGCACCCCCCGATCCCCGTGGCACACCCGCGCGGCCCTCGCCGCCGCGGCGAGTCTGATAGCGATCACCGGCTGCTCGGCCGGCGAACCGGGCGCCGGCCCATCCCCGTCGCGCGGCGGGACCCTCACGGTCGCCGCCGTCTGGACCGGCAAGGAGCAGCAGACCTTCCAGACGCTGCTCGACGACTTCAAGGCCAGGACGGGCGTGACCGCCGAGTACGTCGCCACGGGCGACGACATCGCCGCCGTGCTCGGCACCAAGATCCAGGGCGGTTCGCCGCCGGACATCGGGGTCCTCCCGCAACCCGGCCTGATGGGCCAGTTCGCCAAGGCGGGGAACCTGAAATCCGCGAGCGCCGACGTCGCCGCCGCCGTCAAGGCCGGCTACGGCTCCATCTGGACCGAGCTCGGCAGCGTCGACGGCACCCTGTACGGCGTCTGGGTCGACGCCTCCAACAAGTCGACCGTCTGGTACCGCACCGGCGCCTTCGCCGAGGCGGGCATCACGCGGGCCCCCGCCACCTGGCCCGAATTCCTCCAGGCCGCGCAGACCCTGTCCGATTCGGGGGTGACCACCCCGGTCTCCATCGGCGGCGCCGACGGCTGGACGCTGACCGACTGGTTCGAGAACGTCTACATCCGCACCGCGGGGCTGGAGAACTACGACAAGCTGGCCAAACACCAGATCCCGTGGACCGACCCGACCGTTACCGCCGCGCTCGACACGCTCAAGGGACTGTGGTCGAACCGCGCCCTGGTCGGCGACCCCGCCAAGGCGCTCCAGGCCGACTTCCCGACCTCGGTCGCGAACGCGTTCAGCGACCGGCCCACGTCCGCGATCGTGTACGAGGGCAGCTTCGTGGCCGGCGCCATCGCCTCCAGCACCGGCAGCAAGGTCGGGGAGGACGCCAAGTTCTTCCCCTTCCCCTCGATCAACGATTCGCCGCCCGTCGTGGTCGGCGGCGGCAACGTGGCCGTCGCGTTCACCGACAATCCGGCGTCCCAGCGGTTCCTGGCGTACCTCGCCACCCCGGAGGCCGCGAAGCTGATGGTCGCGGGCGGCGGTTTCACCTCCGCGAACAAGGCCCTGGACGCCGCCGCGTACCCCGACGAGACCTCCCGCCAGATCGGGCAGCAGATCGTGGCCGCCGGGGACAACTTCCGCTTCGACATGTCGGACCTGGCCCCGTCGGCGTTCGGCGGCACCAAGGGGTCCGGCGAGTTCAAGGACCTGCAGGACTTCCTCGCCGGCCAGGACGTCCAGGCCGCGCAACGCCAGCTGGAAGCCGACGCCAAGGCCGCGTACTCCGGCCAATGAACCCGACCAAGGCAGGCACATCGGCACGGCGTGGCCGGTTCGCGGTGGTCCTGCTGTTCCCGGCCTTGGGGCTGCTCGCGGCGCTCGTGCTGTACCCGGTTGGCTACTCGCTCGTACGCAGCCTGCTCGACGCCGGCGGACAGTGGACCGGCTTGGGTAACTACCTGCGTCTTTTCACCGACTCCGGGACGTTCACGGCGCTGCGGAACAACCTGGTCTGGGTGATCGTCGCCCCGACGCTGGTCACCGTCGTCGGGCTGATGTTCGCCGTACTGACCGAGCGGGTCCGATTCGCCACCGCGTTCAAAACGGTCGTCTTCATGCCCATCGCCATCTCCTTCCTGGCCTCCGGCGTGATCTTCCGGATGGTGTACGACCAGGATCCGGAGAAGGGCATCGTCAACGCGGTGCTCGTCGGCCTGCACGACACCTTCGCGCCGCCGTCCGGCTATCCCGACGCCCGCCCCAGGCCGGGCGAGGAGCTCAGCGTGATCGCCGGCGCTTTGACGACGACCGGCACTCACGCACCGGGCGCTCCGGCCGCGCTGCCCCTCGTCGGGGTGAAGGCCGGAGACGTCCCGGCCTCGGCGTCCCAAGCCGCGGCACCGCCGCCCGGCAGCGGGCTCGCCGGAACGGTGTGGCTCGACTTCGCCTCCGGTGGCGGCGGACGCGAAGGCGTCATCGACCCGGGTGAGAAGGGGCTGCCCGGCATCAGCGTCGAGGCCGTGATCGGCGATCGGGTCGCCGCCACGGCGATGACCCGTTCCGACGGCACGTTCCGCTTCGCCGGCCTCACCTCAGGCGGCTTCCGGCTGCGCTTGCCGGAAGCCAATTTCGCTCAGCCGTACGCCGGAGTGACCTGGCTCGGCCCCGGCCTGGTCACGCCGTCCATCATCGCGGCGTACCTGTGGATCTACGCCGGTTTCGCGATGGTCCTCATCGCCGCGGGACTCGCCGCCATCCCGCGGGACTCGCTGGAGGCCGCCCGCATCGACGGCGCGAGCGAATGGCAGGTGTTCCGGCGAATCACCGTCCCGCTGCTCGCGCCGGTGCTTGGAGTCGTGTTCGTCACGCTCGTCATCAACGTCCTGAAGATCTTCGACCTCGTGTACATTCTCGCGCCCGGTTCCGTGCAGTCCAATGCGACCGTGCTGGCGCTTCAACTCTGGAACGTGTCCTTCGGCGGAGGAAACGATCAAGGCATGGGCAGCGCGATAGGCATCGTCCTGTTCGTCCTCGTCCTCCCCGCCATGCTGTTCAACCTGCGACGATTCCGCCGGGAGCAACGGTGACTCTGACGTCACGTCACGCACGCGGCGACGGTGGACGGCTGCGCGGGACCGTGCTCCAGGGCGTGCTCGCACTGATCGCGCTGTTCTGGCTCGTCCCCACCTTCGGACTGCTCATCGCCTCCCTGCGCGAGGAAGGCGACAACTCCACCAACGGCTGGTGGAACGCGCTGAGATATCCCGCTCAGCTGACCTTCGCGAACTACGCGACCCTGCTGGACAACCCGGCCATCACCGGCTCCTTGACCAACACCCTCATCATCACCCTGTCCGCCACGCTGCTCGTCGTCGGCATCGCCGCACTGGCCGCGTACGCCTTCGCGTTCCTGAAGTTTCCCGGCCACGACTGGATCTTCCTTGCCGTGGTCTGCCTGCTCGTGGTGCCCGTACAGGTCGCTCTCATCCCCGTCGCCAAGCTGTACGGCGCACTCGGCGTGTTCGGCTCCCTCGCCGGCGTCGTCCTCTTCCACGTCGCCTTCGGCCTCCCCTTCGCGATCTTCCTCCTCCGCGACTGCTTCCTGGAAATCCCGCGCCAGCTGATCGACGCCGCCCGCCTCGACGGCGCCGGCGAATGGCGCATCATCGCCCGCGTGGTCCTCCCGCTCGGCCTGCCCGCGATAGCCTCCCTGGGCATCTTCCAGTTCCTCTGGGTCTGGAACGACCTCCTGGTAGCCCTGGTCTTCGCAGACCAGTCCAACCAGCCCATCACGGTGGCCCTGCAATCCCAGGTACGCCAGTTCGGCGCCAACATCGACGTCCTGGCCCCAGGCGCCTTCCTGTCCCTACTCGTCCCGCTGGCCGTCTTCCTCTTGTTCCAGCGTTTCTTCGTCCAGGGCCTCATGGCCGGCTCAGTCAAATAGTCGAGAAGCTCTCTGCCAGGTCGGTCCAGCGTTCGGCGCGGCAGAGCACCGGGGGGCGTTCGATCGGTGCGGGTAGCGTGACCTCTCGGGCTCCCTGGTGTTCCGTGCCGGTCCACACGTCTACCCAGGCGCCTGCGGGCAGGTAGCCGGTGACCTGGTCGACGCCGGGTTCGGTGACCGGGATCACCAGGAGTGCGTCGCCCAGCTGGTACTGGAGTGGGAAGCGCCAGATCTCCGGGTCGGTGGGGTGGTCGAAGAACAGGCCGCGCATCAGGGGGGCGCCGCCGTGCACTGCGGCTCTCGCCTGTTCGGTGAGGTACGGCACGAGTCGCTCGCGTAGGTGTGCGAATTTGCGGAAGACGGGGATCACCCGGGGGTCGCCGGTGCGTTCGGCGATGTTCCACGGGGTGCGGTCGCCTTTGGGCTGGCGGTGGTGGTTGTACTCGGAGTGGTACTGCATGATCGGCATGAAGCAGGAGGTTCCGGCGGCGCGGAGGTAGAGCTCCCCGTCCGGGATCGGGCCGGAGAAACCCGCGATGTCCCAGCCCCAGTAGACGATGCCGCAGGCTGAGGCGGTGATTCCGGCGGTGATCGAGGAGCGGAAGGCGGTCCAGGTGGAGGCCTCGTCGCCGGCCCAGAAGGCGCCGTGTGCCTGGGAGCCGGTGAAGCCGGCGCGGCTGAACGTCACGGGGGGTTTGCCGCAGGAGCGGAGGAGGTCGCCGAAGGCGCGGGCGTAGTTGACGGGGACGAGGTTGTTGCCGTCTGAGCCGCGGCGGCCGTCGGTGTAGCGGAGGTCGTGGCCCCAGGCGTGTTCGCCGCCGTCGGTTTTGAAGCCGTCGATGTCCAGTTCGTCGACGAGGTAGCGGCGTTTGGCCGTCCACCAGTCGCGGATTTCCTGGGAGCTCAGGTCGGGCATCAGGGCGAGGGGGAACCACCAGCCTCTGTTGCGGTACGGGCGGCCGTCTGCTTCGCGGACGCCGTAGCCCTTCTCGACGAGTTGGCGGGCGTCGATGGCGGCCTGGCCGGTGGGGTGGGGGCGCATCTTCTGCAGGGGGATCTGCCAGAGGATGACCTTGATGTCCCTGGCGTGGAGTTCGTCGATCATGGCTTTGGGGTCGGGCCAGGGGGAGTCGTGTGTGAAGCTGTAGTCCGCCCAGGTGTGAGGGTGTTCCGTGGGGTCGTATTGTGCGCCGCGGAATGCGGTGAAGGTGGATTCGTCGCTCCATGCCTCGATCACGAGGGCGCCGACGGGGATGTCCAGGTCGCGGTGCTGGTTCATTTCGGTGAGTACGCGGGCCTGGGTGTTCCACTCGTTGGCGCTGGCCCAGAGGCGGAACACCCACGAGGGGAGTTCTTCGGGCGCGCCGACGTCTTTGACGAACTGGGCGAGGATTTCGGTGGGGGAACCTTCGTAGGCGTGCAGCGTGAGGTCGCCGCTTGTTTCCGCCTCGACGCGGAGGAGTCCTGGGTCGGAGGCGCCGACGTCGAACCAGACTCGTGCGGAGGTTTGCACGTGCCAGCCGTGGCTGCCGTTTGGGCCGATCACGAAAAAGAAGGGCATGGGCAGATATGTGCGGCCTAGTGTTCCTTGGTTCTTGTACTGCTCGAACACCACCGCGTCGAGGGTCCGGCCCCGCTGGTCGACGGCGTCGAAACGTTCTCCGAAGCCGACCACGTGCTCGTCCGGATTTATCGTGATATCGAATCGCACCCGTAGGAGCCCGTCGCCGTCGTGCAGCCACCGGACGCTTCCCGGAACGACCCGATCGGCCCCTTCCAGGTTCCCGCCGCTCTCCCGCCAACTCGCCGCCGTCACCTCAAACCATCGGGAGGTACGGCTTGCGCCGTCGGCTGTGGCCGCCCGGAACCGGTAGGCGTACCGCGATCCGGCCCGCAGCACCGGTGACCGAACCGACCAGCTGCCCGCAGCCGCCGCCCTCGTGGCCTTGGCCTGAGCCGACGCGAGATGTCCGCCATCCCCGGCGCTCGTTCCTTCCGCAGCGGCGCTCGCCTTCTCCATGGGCAACTCGATCGGCGTCCCGTCGGCCACCCACTCGCACACCACGGCATCGACGTTCGCCGCCGCCCGCACCCGCAACTCCACGCTCTCCCCCTCAAGCGGCCGGGCGGGCACCCGCTGATCCTCGGTCTCGGCGTACGGATGCCCCGACCCCATCGGACGATGCCGGATCATGCGACCACTCCCAATTCATCCGCGAGCATCAAATACATCCCATGCGACCACAACAACGGACTGGCCACCGGCCCCCACCGCTCGACCCACTCCTGCCGACGCCCAGGCGCCAACAACCGATCAGAAACCTGCTCCGGCAACTCCCCGTCAGCGTCGCCCTGCGCCGCCATCCACCGCAGACACGCCATAGCCGCCCCAGTCCTCCCAGCGGCAACATGGTTCAACCCCAGGAACCCGGCAAGCAACACCCACCTTCCACCCCCGTAGAAGGTGTCCTCCAAATACCGATAGACCCCATAACCATCGACCAGAGACTCCTCAACCGCAGCGACCGTCCCCACGGCGACCGGATGGTCCGGCGGATAGAGCCCGAACGGCTGAACACAGGCCAGCAAACTCCCATCAACTGCCTCCGTTCCAAGCCACTTGGTGAGGTGGGTTCTCCCACCCACCC
>NZ_BLAE01000059.1 GCF_009687865.1 Acrocarpospora macrocephala | reverse complement strand
ACCATGCGTAGCTACGCGATCGGCGCGCCACCATGCGTAGCTACGCGATCGGCGCGCCACCATGCGTAGCTACGCGATCGGCGCGCTACGCCTGCTGAACTTCACCGACATCGCCGAAGGTACCCGCTGAGCACGCGACGACTTCTGCAACCCTCTCATCGCCCTCGGCCTCACAAGGTGAGAATTCCTTCGGACCCAGGGAGGGCGCGGAGGTCGCCTGGGGCGGGGGAACCAGGTGGACCTTCTTCTCCCAGAACGTGGCAAATTCTCGGCTGATCACGGGATCGTTGTGTGACGTACTTGAAGTACTCCAGCATGGAGGTGCCGTCATGAATGCCGTTCATTTCGACAGCTATACCGATGCCCGCACGCACCTCAAGACACTCTTGGACGCTGCGGAACGCGGTTGCGTGGCCACGGTACGTCGCGAATCGGTGCTCACGGCCCTAGTTGATGTCGAGAGGCTACGCCGCTACCTCGCAGCGGTCAGCCCCTCTCATGCTGAGGCGCTTCCCGAGGCCGAGGGGTGGTCGATCTTCATTCCCGGGCTGCCTGTCGCCGCGGATGGGCCGACCTTCGACCAGGCCGTTACGGAGATGATCGAGGCGCTGCGTGAGTACGCCGAAGATTGGCAGGACCACTTGCTTGACGCGCCGAACCATCGGGAGAACTGGGGACTCGTGCAGCTGATCAGTCTCAGCGATGACGACCAGTTGCGTGAATGGTTGGTCGGGGCTCGATGACCTGGTCTCAACCCGCGCGCGACGACCATGATCGATTTTGTCCAATCGAAGGCTGGGGTGCGACACGGAACGCTCGCGGAGGAACGGGAAGCCACCATGTCACACGCGAAGATGAGCCGAGACGATGTCATCGCCAGGCTTCAGAAGTACTGGACTGACGGCGTCTGATCCGGGATCGCCGCTGGGCCTGGCGGGAATGCCTGAAGCACGCACGGCACCTTGACGGTGGAGATCCGGAATCCTACCCTCTTGGCGTGGGAGCGTTCCCACCGGTCCAGTGCCGTGGCGGTTTCGTGTACAGCGGCCGCTGCGGATGTGGGGAGTCGATCCACTGTGCTGCTTCAACGACCAGCGAGTATCGGACATCACCGGGGTGTCGATCGACCGGTCGGAGGGCGGGCTCGATGAGCTGAACCGCTGATTCTGTGTGCCCGGGGGCCCGACGTACCGCGTTCCTTCAGAAGGAGGCTCTCCCCCGTGGCGACGATATTGATGTCCACCCAGGGCACCCACGGTGACGTGCTGCCTTTCATCCGCCTTGGCGGGGCGCTGCGGCAGGCGGGACATGAGGTCACCTTGTTCACGCATGCTCCCTTCGGCGACCGCGTCGCTCGGGCGGGGCTCGAATTCGTCCCCGTCGACACCGTGTCCGGGTACGAGCGGCATATGGCGGACACGACGGCTCTCATCGGCTCGCGCGACCTGTCCTGGAACGCGCTCTTCCGCCGCCACGGGCTGTTCGAGCAGCTTGCCTGGGAGGTCAGGCAGATGGCGGATCGGCACCGGCCCGGTGACACGGTCCTGATCGGACGGCATACCTCCACCTTTTCCGTGCGATTCGCCGCGGAACTGCTCGGCGCTCCCTCGGTGTGGGTCGCGCTTTCCCCGTCGCAGATGATGCTGGTGGGCATGGCCGTGCACAGTTGCCGGACGCAGCTCGCGCCCGGGATGGACGCGGTCCGCCGCGAGCTCGGCCTGGCCGCTGTCACCGACTGGCGGAGCTGGTTCAAGGAGGTCGGCCTCGAACTCGGCCTGTGGCCGGAATGGTTCGACGAGGCGGGGCCGCGTACGCCCCGTCGCGTGGTGCGGACCGGCTTCGTGGTGCCGGACGAGGATCCCGGCGAAGGGCTCCCGGCCGGCGCCGAGGCGCTGCTGGCGGAACGTCCAGTGCTGCTGACCGGTGGCACGAGCAGGATGCAGGACCGCCGCTTCTACGAGGCCGCGGTCGAGGGATGCGCGGGCAGGCCGGTCATGCTGGTGGCGCGCCACGCCGACCTGGTGCCCGACCCGCTCCCCGACGGCATGACGTGGTTCCGGCGGCTCCCGTTCCGCGATGTCGTGCCCCGGGTGGCGGCGCTCGTCCACCATGGCGGGATTGGCACCCTCACCCGCGCGCTGGCCGCGGGCGTCCCGCAGGTCATGCTGGCGGACACGGTGGACCGGCCCGACAACGCGGCGCGGCTGTCGCGTCTCGGCTTGGCCACGTGGCTGCCGAGCAGCAGCTGGAACCGCGACGAGATCTCCGCCGCGGTGGCTGAGGCGGCCGATGACACCGGCTACGGGGAACGGTGCCGGAAGACCGTCGGCGCTCTGGATCCGGCGGCCGGGCTCGCCGAGGCGTGTGCCCGAATCGAACTCCTGCTGGAGCCGGCGACTGGATTGCCGGCGTGAATCCCTTACCGCTCTCAGCCGATCAGGAACGTCTCTGGTTCCTGCACCACGTGGATCCCGGCGATCCCTCCTTCCATCTCTCCCACGCCGCCCGGCTCATCGGCCCGATCGATGTCTCGGCGCTGACCCGTGCGTTTCAGGAGATCGTTACGCGTCACGAAGCGCTGCGCGCCAGGTTTCCGGCCGTGGACGGGAGTCCTTCGCAGGTCATCGATCCGCCCGGAGATTTCGAGCTGGAGACCCTGACCTGCGAGGGACCGGTGGACGCATTGGTGGACGAGTTCGTCACCAGGCCGTTCGACCTGGCACGGGACCGGCTGCTCCGGGTCGCGCTGATCAGGCTGGGCCCCGAGGAACACGTGCTGGGGCTGGTCGCGCATCACATCGTGTGCGACGGGCGTTCGATCGGCATTCTCCTGAGCGAGTTGTCCGTCCTGTACGAAGCCTTCCACAAGAGCGAGCCTTCGCCGCTGTCGCCGTTGCAGGTGCGATGGGCGGATTTCGTCCGCGCGGAGACCGCCGACGGCGAGTCGCTGGCGTACTGGAAGGACCAGCTGGCCGATGTGCCGCCGCTGCGGGTGCCCACCGACCATCCACGGCCGGCCGTCGCCGGAACCAGGAGCGCCCTCTACCCGTACACGATCCGGAGGCCCCTCGCAGCGCGTTTCTCGGCGTTCGCCGCCGTAGCGCGGTGCACGCCTTTCATGGCGCTCATGGCCGCCTACCAGGTACTACTCGCCGCCAACAGCGGTCAGCACGACTTCTGCGTCGGCTTCCCGACAGCCGGTCGGGACCGTCCCGAAGACGATCAACTGATCGGATACTTCGCGAACATCGCGGTGTTGAGAGCGGATCTGTCCGGCGACCCGACGTTCCTGGAGTTGATGCACCGGACCCGGTCCCGCCTGATGACCGCGCTCCGGCATCGGAAGCTGCCGCTCGAAAGACTGCTCACCGCGCTGGACATCGAACGCGACCTCAGCCGCCCGCCCCTGTTCCAGACCACGTTCGGGATGACCTACGACGCGAGCGACCAGGCCATCCGGCTGGCAGGACTGCAAACCGACTGGCTCGAAACCGGCTTCACCCACTCGCCATACGAGCTGAAGCTCGACATCTTCGACCACGGCGGCGAGTGGCTGATGATGCTCGTCTACAACCGCGACCTGTTCGACGAGAGCACAATCGACCGTTTCGCCCGCGACTTCGAATCCCTGCTATCCCGGATCCCTGACAATCCCCAGGTACGGTTGTCGCAACTGACGGCTCCGTCCGGGCGCGAACGTGACCAGCTGATCGACGAATGGAACCGGGCAGCGCCGCCCGCGCGAACCCTGTTCCCCGACCTCTTCCGGGCACAGGTCGGGCTCCGGCCGGACGCGACCGCGGTGAGCTGCGGACCAGTGCGGCTGAGCTACGCCGAACTCGACCGCCGCGCCGACGAACTGGCCGCCCAGCTGGACGTACGACCCGGGGACCGCGTGGCGGTATGCCTGCCCCGCTCAATTGAGGCGCTGGTGGCGCTACTGGCCGTGCAGCGGACCGGCGCCGCGTACGTGCCGCTGGATCCGGGCTACCCAGCCGCGCGGCTGGCATTCGTCCTAGCCGACTGCGGCGCGTCACTGGTGCTGGCCAGCTCGGAAACCGTGACGGCCCTGCCCGGCCACCCGGTCCCGACCGTGCTGATCGACAACCCGCCCCCTGCCCGGCCCGGCTTCACTCGCGCCGGGGTCCGCGGCGCGGACGCCGCCTATGTCCTCTACACCTCCGGTTCGACCGGCCGCCCCAAAGGGGTCGTAGTGCCGCACGCGGCACTCGCCAACCTGCTGGCCGCCATGAGGGACCTGATCGGCGCGACTCCCCAGGACGTCTGGCTGGCGCTGACCTCCCTGTCGTTCGACATCTCCGCCCTTGAGCTCTACCTGCCCCTGGCCACCGGCGGCCGGGCGGAGATCGCCAACGCCGACATCGCGACCGACGGCTTCCAGCAGGTCCACCTGATCCAGCAAGCCGGAATCACCCACGTCCAAGCCACCCCATCCGGCTGGCTCATGTTGCTGGAATGCGGGCTCTACGACCCAGAGCTCACCGCCCTAGTGGGCGGCGAAGCCCTCGGCGGCGAACTGGCGAGCCGACTGCGAACTGCCGCCGGACGGCTGTTCAACGTCTACGGGCCGACCGAGACCACAATCTGGTCGACCGCCTGGCCCGTCCCCGCCAGCCCGGGCGAGGTGCGCATCGGCGGCCCGATCAGGGGAACCCAGGTCTATGTCGTCAGCGATCACCTTGAACTGGTCCGCCAGGGCGTGCCCGGTGAACTGGTCATCGGCGGTGCGGGAGTGGCGCACGGCTACCTGGAACGACCTGGCCTGACCGCCGAGCGGTTCGTCCCCGATCCGTACGGGTCGGCGGGTGGCCGTTTGTACCGGACCGGCGATCGGGTGCGATGGCATGACGACGGCAGCCTGGAATTCCTTGGCCGCGCCGACAACCAGGTCAAACTGCGCGGCCACCGGATCGAACTGGGCGAGATCGAGGCGGCCTGCGAGGCCGTGCCCGGGGTGGCGGCGGCCGTCGTCGCCGTACACGACGAGAACCTCATCGCCTATCTCGTGGGGGACGCGGACTCGGACGGGGTGCGTGCCGCCCTCGCCGAACGCCTGCCCGCCTACCTGGTGCCCGCCCGATTCATCCGGCTCGAAGCGCTGCCGCTGACACCCAACGGCAAACTCGACCGGCGCGCGCTCCCTGCCCCGCAGGCACCCGAGACGAGGTTCGTCGCCCCCAGCGGCGACGCCGAAGAACTGGTCGCCGACATCTGGCGCGAACTGCTCGACCTGGAGCGGGTCAGCGCCGCCGACGACTTCTTCCGCCTCGGCGGGCACTCCCTGCTCGCCGTGCGGGTCACCGCCCGGCTGCGGGCGATCGCGGGAGTGGAACTGCCGATCATGACGATGTTCACCCACCGGACAGTGGCCGAACTCGCCACTGTGGTGGAGGAGCGGCTCCTGAAGGAGCTTTCGGAGCTATCCGACGAGGAAGCCGAGCGTCTCCTGGACAGCCATGGTGGAAAATTCTGAAAATTTCATCCCTGCGACGCTAATGGCGCGCCCGCCGTTCCGCCAAATAGTCGGCGCACATCAGCAGGCCGCGCTTCCGGATCTCGTTGTATTCGAAGTCCGCAGCTTTAAGACCGGCGTCCCGTACTTCTCCGCCCGCCGAAGAGCCCGGTCACCTTGGGATTGACAGGCCAGTCGCCATCGCGTTACGAATACGGCCGAGCCCTCAATTCACCACCGCGTCCCAGCCGTGGTTATGTTAGCGCAAACATCCGCTGTCAAGGACGGTCCCATGCGTGCACCGAGGAGTCACAGGACCCGGAACGCCGCTGCCAGGAGGGTGTTCGCCACCGTTCTGACGTTACTTGCCGCCGTCGCCACGGGCATGCTCCAGCCCATCCCGGCCTACGCCGCCGGCCCGGTCCCGCATTACCTGATGACCGCGTTCACCAACAGCAGCGAGTCGAACATGTACGTCTACGACTCCTTCAACGCCACGAACTACAACCTGGTCCGGGCCAACGCCTACACCCCGCCGTCAGGGTTGATCCGCGACCCGAGCGTGATCCGGCACACCGACGGCTACTACTACCTCGTCTACACCACCAACTGGACGGGCAACACGATCGGCTTCGCGCGCAGCGCCGACTCCGTCAGCTGGACGTTCCTGCGCAACGTCGCCGTCGGCCTCAACGGCTCCACCGGCAGCACCTGGGCGCCTGAATGGTTCAAGGACTCCGACGGCAGCGTCCACGTGATCTTCTCCGCGTCCACGACCGGGACCGCCGGCCAGTTCCGGCCGTACCGGATCACCGCCACCAACACCGCGCTGTCGGCCTGGACCGCGCCGGTCGCGCTGGGCATCCCGGCCAACTACATCGACAGTTTCGTGGTCAAGGTCGGCGGGACGTACCACAACTTCCTCAAGAACGAGACGACCAAGTACATCGAGCACGCCACCGCCACCTCGCTCAACGGGCCGTGGCAGTTCGCCGGGACCGGTAACTGGGCGGGCTGGGGCTCCGGGCTGGAGGGGCCGGCGCTGGCGCGGCTGGCCGACGGCCGGTGGCGGCTGTACTTCGACAACTACACCGGCGGCCGGTACTACTACGCCGACAGCTCCAACCTGTCATCCTTCGGCGGCAAGGTGGAACTGGCCGGGCTCTCCGGCGTGGCCAGGCACTTCACCGTCCTGCGCGAGGACGTCGGCGACACCACGGCCGTCCCCACCGGCAACCGGTCGCTGCGGTCGGCCAACTTCCCCGACCGGTACCTACGTCACCGGAGCGGCCTGGCCTACATCGACCCGCTCAGCGCCGCCGGCCCTCTCTCCGACCGCCAGAGCGCCACGTTCACCGTGGCCGCGGGACTGGCCAACTCTGGCTGCTACTCGTTCCAGTCGGTGAACACGCCCGGCTACTACCTGCGCCACTACAACATGGCGCTCACCCTGCAACGCGACGACGGATCGGCGATCTTCAAGGGCGACGCCACCTTCTGCGGCCGGGTCGGGCTAGCGGGCGGCGGCACGATCTCCTTCGAGTCCTACAACCTGCCCGGCCGCTACCTACGCCACTACAACTACGCGATGCGGCTCGACCTGAGAGAGTCCAGCTCGGTGTTCGCCTCCGACGCCTCCTTCACGATGACCTCACCGCTGGCCTGACGACCCCATGAAGCTCATATTCGAACGGCCACGAGCGTTCCCGCGCTATCGAGATCTGTCGCGTTTGGGGATCGCCATTCCGGCGCCGGAACGAATAGCCTGGATCTCGTGACTGAGCAAAGCGCCGGTGAAATCCACAGGACTCTGCGAGCTTCAGATGCGGACCGCGACGCGGTGTCGGATCGTCTGCGGGTGGCCGCCGGTGAGGGCCGGATCACCCTGGACGAGCTTGAGGACAGGCTCGAAGGCGTGTACGCCGCCAAGACCTACGCCGAGCTGGACACCCTGATCATGGATCTTCCGCAAGGCCGGTCGATGCTCTCCGACGCCCAGCCACTGGTCCTTGAGACCCGTTCCGGAAAGATCACGCAGGTGGGCCGCTGGGTGGTGCCCGAGCGGATCACGGCCACGGTGACGATGGGCACCATCACGATCGACTTCACCGAGGCGGTGTGCCGTCACCAGGAGGTGCGCCTGGAGGCCACCTGCGGGTCAGGCAAGATCATCGTCATCGTGCCGCGCGGCTGGATCGCCGTCGTCGACGGGCTCGTCACGGGCATGGGCCATGTGATCAACAAGGCGCCCGGCTCCGCCGACATGAACGTGACGACGACGCTGCGGCTGAGCGGCAAGCTCGGCATGGGTCGCATCAAGATCAGGTATCCAAGCCGCTGAAAGCTACCCCAGCGTCAGCCCGCACGTCACCCGCCGGCTGCCGATGTACGCGGTGACCGTACAGTTCGCACCTGTTTCCGAGAGCAGCAGCGTGTCGGCATTATGCTGCGCTCTCTCGACCCGGATGTCCGCGTCGGGAACCCGTACGCGGATCATCCACTCGTCCCGATATCGCAGGTAGAGCAGTTCGGCCGGGAAGTCGGCGATCTCGATCGTGCAGCCGGGACCGCCGACCGTGTAGATCTTCGTGCTGTTCAGCTCGTACGACTTCCCGGACACCGTCAGCCGCAGCGGCGGGACATCCGTCCGCGGCTGAACGGGCAGGCCGGGGTCGCGGACGAGCAGGGATTGCAGCAGCCACCACGCCGTCGGCCTTTCCTCGGGCCGCTTGGCCAGGCAGCGACGCACGATCGACCGGAGCGGCTCGGTGATCGGGCCCAGTTCCGGCGGCTGGTTCAGGACGCGGTTGATGATCGCCGGCATGCCGCCCTCGTCGCCGCAGGGCGGCCGCCCAGAGGCCGCGAAAACCAGGGTCGCCGCCCACGCGTACACGTCGGTGGCCGGGCTCGACTTACCCGAGAACTGCTCCGGCGCCATGTAAGCGAAGGTTCCCATCACCACGTTGGTCTGGAGCGCGGTGGCCTCCGCGGCCTGCGCGATCCCGAAGTCCACCACCCGGACGCCATCCAGGCCGAGCAGGACGTTGGCGGGTTTCAGGTCGCGATGCACCACGCCGGCGCCATGGATGGCGACCAGCGCCGTCGCCATCTGGGTGGCCAGCCGTTGCAGCGGGGTATCGGCGATCACGTCCCGTTCGATGACGGCCTGCTGCAGCGATGGTCCGGGAATGTACTCGACGACCAGGTAGGGCTCCTCGCCGTCGACGTCCGCGTCGTACACCACCGCGGTGTGCTCCGGCGGGACTTTCCGCATGAGCAGAAGTTCCTCCGCGAAGCGGCGGCGCGCGTCGGCGTCGTCGGCCCTGCCCAGGTGCAGCACCTTGATCGCCACCTGCGGGCGGCCCGGCCCCTTCGCGAGGAAGACGCACCCCTGGCCGCCGCAACCGATCCGCCCTTCGACCCGGTACGGCCCGATCTTTCGCGGATCTCCACTCCGGAGCGGCTCGACTCTCAAGAAAACACTCCTCCGTTCACGACGATCAGAATCACGATCAGGGCCAGCGCGATCGCGGCGGCCCAGCGCAGCGGAACCGACCAGCGACGCGCCGTCGCTGGCGGCGCCGCCGGTCGGGCGAGCACCGGTACGGGCGCGTCCTGCTCCCGCGGCGGCTGGTAGGACACCGCGGAGAGTCCCTTCGGCCAGAGCTCCCTCGTCTGACGGCCGGTGCCGACGAACATGCGCCCGTCGACCACCGGCCCGAGCCAGGACGAGGCTTCGATCTGCAGCCACTCCCGCATCCCCGGCGGCTTCTCCCATTTGGCGCAGGCGACCAGTCTTTCGACGAGTTCCGGGCTCATCACATGCCCGAGAACCCCGGGCTCGATATCCCAGCTCTCCGACCGCTCCTGAATGCAGCGGATGACCATCCAGGCGAACTTGTAGTAGTCCGATTGCAGGGTGAACGGCTCACCCTGATGCCCGGGCGGCAGTTTGTACTGGTCGGGATCGACTTGCTTCATCGCTCCTTGCCCGCCGGGCGGGATGCAGGAGTCGCAGTCGAGCAGGAAGACGGCGGGTCTGGGGTCGATGGCGAACAGCACGTTCCCCGGGTGCAGGTCCCCGACCACGTATCCGCGCTGGTGCAGCCAGTCCATGGTCTCGAACAGCTGGCCGAGCAGGGCGAGCTTGTACGGCGGCTCGTAATACTCGCGATCGAGCCGCAGGCGCTGGGCTCGACGCACGGACCACTCGAACATCCCCGTGAGGTCGCTGACGCGCCGCGGCATGTCGATCACGACCCCGTCCTCCGGGATCTGCCGCTCGAACATCTCCTGGGGGGCGAGCTTGACCAGGATGCCTTCGGGCCGGTCGCCCCGGCCAACCGCCGACACCGGCCAGGCGCATCGTGCGTCAAGCTCGGCCCGTTCGCTCCGGGGCAGCTCCCGCCGCCAATGGATCATGGTCCGCAGAGCCGGAACGTGCAGGCTCTCCCGGGTCTCCGGGTTGTAGCGCTTCAGCAGGTAGACCTCGTCGCCGGGTCCGTGAACGAGGGTCGGCCGGGTGCTCTGACCACCGCCGTGGAAGCTCATGGTGTCCCGGCCGTCGGCCGGCCGCAACGTGCGCGGAGAGATGATCCAGTCGGAATCGCCCACGTTCATGCCACTTCGGTGTCATGCTCGCCGCCCCAAATGGCCACGACCGTACGATCGTCGTGGAACCCGGAGGCACGGAAATCTATGTATCGGAGGAATTCCAGAATTCCAGGTGGTTTCTTCCATTTCTCCGCCACGTGCTGCGCGAACCCGGTGCGGCCGTCGCCAAGGCTGTCGTGGAATCCGTCCGTGGTGATGATGAGCAGACCGTCCGCCTGCCACTCCCGCCGGTCGATCCGGACGGCGTGCGGGGCGCCGGGCAGCGACCTGGTGACGTTCTCCAGCATCGGGGCCTTCGGTTCCGCCGTCACGATCGGCTGCCAGTACCCCTCGGCCAGCAGCAGGGCCGGGGAGTCGCCCACCGCGGCGCAGACGACCTCTCCAGGGCCTTCGGCGGGAATCACCACCGCGGTCAGCGTGGTGGCCGGCTTGGCCGACGCCTTGGCCTGCGCCTGGCCCGTCGCCGGCGAGTCGACGGCTTCCGTGATGGCGCCGGCGATGCGCTCCATCACCTGATACCAGTCCAGGCGCGGGTCCGTGGCGAGATCATCGTCGATGATGCTCAGCGCGCGAGCGACCGCGGCCGTGGCGGCGATTTCGGCGCGTACGGCGCTGCCGAGGCCATCGGCCACGACCGCGATCACCCAGCGGCGGTCCGAGCTGAGGCGCACGCCGTACGCGTCCTGGCGGGGTTCGCCGTCATAGGAGTGGGTGCGTCCGCGGACGCTGGCCGCGCGGACCGTCGTCTTCCCGATGAGGCCCCAGTCCAGCGCGGTCCCGGCGATCGCCGAGGTGACCACGGGCGGCAGCCGTACTCTGATGGGCTTCGGCGGGCGGCCCGCGACGAAAGGTTCGTTCTCACCCTCGGGGTCGTCCTGTCTCGCGTGCTCCAGCACCTGAGTCGCACTTACAGATTCCTCCGGATCCTGTGCGCTGACTTCATCCTCGGCTGTCTGTGCGGAGAGAAGCTGGTTGCCTGCGGTTAGGCCGGGTGGCAGTGGGTCTGAGACGTGGGCGGGCGTCGAGGTCGGTTCCAGGCCGGATTCGTCCTCCCCCAGCCTGTTCCTCCGTGGGGAGGGCCCGAACAGGCGGAAACGGCGTACCAGCCAGACCGACCCGCTCAACAGCAGGAAGGCGGCGATGATCGCTCCGGACGGCAGGAAGTTCAGGTCGGGTGCCTGCCCGCAGGAACCGGCGCACGGGCTCGTCGACTGCGCTACGGGCGCCAGCTTGGGGCCCTTGTCGTCCAGCCACCGCCGTGCCGACTGGGGGAAGGAGGCCGGGCCTGCGGCCACGGCCTTCCGCACCGCGGTGGCGTCCAGCCTGGTGGCCACCTCCCGGAGCAGCTGCCTGGTCGCGTCGTCGATGCCGGTGGTGACAGCGAGGAGAGTACGCTCCGGCAAGAAGCCGTCCGGCGTCCGCGCGGTCTTGTACCCGGAACGCGACGTCATGGTCTCGGGCACGATGGCGATGGGCACGTCGCGCCCTTCAACGGCCTTCCTGAGCTTGTCCGGCTTCTCGAAGCTCAGCTTGAGCAGGGGATACCGGGTCTGCAACTCCGTCGTCAGGCCGCTGCCGAACGTCTCGCGCACGGTGACGTCTTTTCCCGCGAGATCGCCCGGCTCCTGTCCTGGGGTGTTGGCGAAGAACTTGGTCACCTGCTCTGACTTGATCTCGTTGCTGTCGAAGATGAGGATGTCCTTCCGCACCACCGGGAGTGGGGCCACCACGACGTGTGACTGTGGCAGCCGCCCCGGCAGTTCGGACTGGAACTCCTGCGATCGGACCGCCTGGAACTCGGGCCCGGCCAGGTGCTCGAGCAAATCGAGGTCGTAGACGAGGCTCAACGTGGCCGGAGCCCCCTGCTCCTCGATCGTGGTGTCCTCGATGAACTTGGTCTCGGCGCTCCGGCCGGTCTGTCGCAGCGCCTCGGCGAACAGCATCGCGATGTAGTTGTCTTCCGCGAGCCCGAACGACTGGATGGTGATGGGATCTTGGGCCACCTCGCCGGCCGGGGACGCGGCACGATGGCCCACGTCCGTGTCGCCGGCGGCGCATCCAGCCAGGCCGCAGGCGACCAGAAGCAGGCCGGCGGCGATTCCCGCGCGGGATCGCATCACCATGCTCCGCAATTGATCTGCCGCATGCCCTCGGGCACCTGGATGACGAAGTCGGGGCCGGTGACGGAGGCGCTGATGCTGATACAGATCGACTCGACGATCTCTTTGACCACCGTGGAGGGGTTCTGCCCGACCTTGGCGACATAGGCCAGCTTGTTGCCGTGAAACTCCGTCGCCACCTGGCAGAGCGTCTGTTCCTTGACATCGCCGAACCCCATCGCCACCACGTGGGCGGGGAAGGGCCTGGCCGGGTCGACCAGCCGGTCGCGCATCGGCAGCCAGACTTCCGCCGGCTGGTCCTCGTGACCGACGTACGGATTGCCGTCGGTCACGAAGAACACCACCGGCATCTTCCGCCGGTGATCGCGCTCCAGCCTGACACAGTCGGCTTCGATGATCGGGGCAAGCTTTTCGAACACATCCGCGTAATTCGTCTGGCCGCCCTTGGGCAGGATCGGCACATTGATCGCGTTGACGGGCCGGGTCAGCGGGAGGATCACCTCCGCCTGATCGTGGAAGGCGACGATGGAGACATGGGCTGCCTCGCTGACCTCCGGGCTGCTGGATTCCAGCTCGAACAGCAGCTTCCGGACGCAGGGGGCGAGGCTGTCCCAGGGTGCGGGCCCGTCGGAGCGCTCGGCCCACATGGAATGGGACACGTCACAGACGATGTAGAAGGGGAACGCCCGTGGTCGCAACCCGTAGACGGGTTCCAGATTCACCGTGTAAGGCGAAGTCGGGTGGTATGTCCCGGAGGGCTGCGACATTGATCACCTCTGTTGAATGGCCGTCACGGACCTAGGGGCACTCCGTTGGAGCGTTCCTGTCCGTAAGATGCGCGGGATCCATCACAGGTTTACCTGTTGGCACACATTTTTCTTGATATAGCTACAGAAGCTATCTCCATAGTCAGCTATATTCGGATAAATCACCATATCTTGGGGCATTCTCAGCCGTGTGGGCGGCGAGAAAATCCGTTGAGGGGAGATGGTGCGTGGGCAAAGCTTGGAGTGCCCAGGAGGTGAGGCGGGTGGGGGCGCTGGTGTGCCCGGTGGTTTCATAAGCCGCTGAAGGCGGGTTCGATCCCCGCACCCGCCACCCGCGTGCTCAGTGAGCGGCCAGGATCGCGGCGTTGACGAGTTTGGCGGCGCGGTCGGCGGTGGCGAAACCCGGTCGAGGGCCCGAGTAGTACAGGGACGCTGTCACGTTGGCGGTTTTGAACATGACGGTCGTCTGGTGGTAGCCGTCGGCTTGGCGGGTCCAGCTGTAGGTGGCGTTGCCGACGGTCCGGGTGGCCCGCAGGCGGGTGGCGGGGTAGCGCTTGGGCTCGTCCTCCATGGTCGCCCGGATCCCGTCGTACGCCGACTGGGTGACCTCCAGGTTCACGAACTGGGTTTTCTGCAGGTTGATGAACGAGGTGTTGTTGGGGCCCGTCCACATGCACGAGCCGTGGGTCTGGAACTGGCGCTTGACCGCGCCGCCCAGGAGGACCCGCGCCTGGGCGGGGGTGAGGAGGTCACACGCTTCGGGGTCGGCGCGGAGCAGCGGGGTCGCCTCGGCCGTGGGTTCGGACGACGGTTCGCCGGTGCCGGTGCCATTGGCGGAGCTGCTCGTGCTGGGAGTGGCGGCGAATGACGGGATCAGGTCGTCGCGCCACAGGACCACACCGGTGATGGCGAGCAATGTCACCCCCAGGACGCCGCCGACGATGAGCGGCGTCGGGGAGCCACGGCGGGGGCGCGGGGCCAGCGGGGCGGGCATGGTGGGGCCGGTGGGGATGCCGCCTCCGGCGATCGCCTGGAACTGGGCGGCGGCATAGCCGGGCGGGCAGCGGCGGGCCGGGTCCTTCTCCAGGATCGCGGCCAGTACGGGCGCCAGCGGCCCCGCCAGCCGCATCGGATGCGGCTCGTGCATCAGCACCGCGGCCATGATCGCCGCGGGGTTCTCCCGGTGGAACGCCGTGGTCCCCTCGACAGCCGTGTACAACGTGGCGCCCAGCGACCACAGATCGGCCAGCGGCCCGTCAGGCTCGCCACGCAGGCGTTCTGGAGCCATATATCCGGGCGAACCGCTCAGCAGGCCGGTCTGCGTCAGGGCCACGTCGCCCGCCACGGTCGCGATGCCGAAGTCGGTGAGCAGGACCCGGCCCTGGCCGGTGATCAGCACGTTGCCCGGTTTGACGTCCCGATGCAGGATGCCCATGGAATGGGCGGCGTTGAGCGCGTCCAGCATGGTCAGCCCGATCTCGGCGACCCGCTGCGGCGGCAGCGGCCCGCCGGTACGGACGATCTTGTCGAGGGACTGCCCCCGGACCAGCTCCATGATGATCCACGGGCGCCCGCCGTCCAGGACCACGTCGTGCACGGTCACGATCGACGGGTGGGAACGCAGCCGCGCGGCGGCGCGGGCTTCGCGCAGGGTGCGCTCGCGCATCTCGACCAGCTGGGCTTCGCCGAGGTCAGGCGGAAGCAGCACTTCCTTGATCGCGACCTCTTGGCGGAGGAGTTCGTCCATGGCGTGCCAGACCGTGCCCATGCCACCCTGGCCGATGGGCGCAATAAGCCGGTACCGTTCGGCGAGCAGGGTCACTTCGCGAATCCCCACATAGGTCGGGGATCGGTAAAGTCCGCCACGGTGTTTCTCCTCAGGTGTTTTCCGGCGGGTCAAACCGTACTTCATCACACGGTCCCGGCTCATCCTGAAGGAGCGAAGTTCTAGTGGTGGACCCTTCTGTGGTGCCTTATCAGGGCGGCCACGCCCGCCGCGACGGCGGCCGCGGTCACGTAGCGGGCGCGGTGCTTTCGCGGCGGCGTTTCGGAGGCCGGCCGGGCAGGGGTGGTCTCCGGTGATGTGTCATGCCGGGTGTGGGCGGCGACGACGTCGTTGACGGGAGGCGCTTCGTTCATGCGCCTGGCGTTCTCGGCAAGGTCGTCGGATATGTCGGGCCGGCGTGGTGGTTCGATCGGTGGCCAGATCAGCATGGCGGGTGTCGGGTCGGCGGTGGACGGGGTTGCCGCCTCCGGCCGGGCGGTCGCCGCAGGCCGAATCTGGGGCACGTTGAGCGAGAGCGAGACGCTGTCCGGCAGTTGCTGGCCCATCTCCGCCCGCCGCGCTCCCACTTTGCCTGCCGTAACCGGCTCGGCCACCGCTCTCGGGTCAGTATCGGTCATCGACACACCCTCCCCTCGGCAATATCCACCTTTGTAGTGGTTTAGTCCCCTACCTGGCCACCTACCCACGCCTCCCAAGCGAAACCATCGGGCCGGGCGAATGTAATTTTCATGCACCCGGCCTTTACCGCCCGCCCGGCCGGGAATCTTCCCAGATCCGGAGAACCCCGCAGGGAGCAGGAGCAAGTTCCTCACGCCAACAGGTGGCTGGAACGTCGTGTGATGTATACCGTGACGGAGAACTCGCGCTGGTTCCGCCTGCGGTAAGGGTGGGAGCGTTCCCATAGGTGCGCGAGTTCGAGTGGAACGGGGTTGCTTTTGTGGCTCCGTGTTTTTGGTCTGCCGATATTGGTCGTGCCGGAACAAGTAAAACCGTACCAAGCAAGATGGGAGCGCTCCCAGTGTTTCGTGCCCGTGGAGTTCAGTCGGGGATCATGCCGTGACGCGGGCCGAACTCTCGCCTGCCCAGCGTTCCCGGCTCGCGCAACGGTTCCGGCAAGGGGCCGCGGCGCTGTCGATCCAGCGGCGCCCCGCGGACACGCCTCCCCCGCTGTCGTACGCCCAGGAGCGCCTCTGGTTCCTGGAGCAGTACACCCCTGACACCCCCGCCTACACCGTCCCTTTCGCCGTCCGGGTGGACGACGCGATCGACGAAGAGGCGATGGCCAAAGCGCTCAAGGACCTGACCGCCCGGCATGAAGCCCTGCGGATGCGGTTCACCGCCACCGAGGACGGCGAGCCGCAGGTCCTGCTCGACGGCCCCGACGCCGAGTTCCACGTGGACGACCTGTCGCGGCTGCCGCGGGAGCTGGACCGGCCCTTCGACCTGGAGCGCGGGCCACTGATCCGGGTGCTCGTGATCAGGCTGGGCGCGAGCGAGTCGGTGCTGCTGCTGTCCATGCATCACAGCGTCACCGACGGCTGGTCGTGCGACATCGCGATGGAGGAGCTGTTCGCGCTCTACACGGCCAGGCGGGCGGGGACCGAGGCGCGGCTGGCGCCCATCGCCGTGCAGTACGGCGACTACGCGCGCTGGCAGCGGGACCGCTCGCACGACAAGGACATCGCCTACTGGCGGGGGCAGCTGGCGGGCCTGCCGCCGCTGGACCTGCCGACCGACTTTCCCCGGCCGCCGGAGCAGCGGTGGGAGGGCGCGGCGA
Source organism: Acrocarpospora macrocephala (assembly GCF_009687865.1). Classification (GTDB taxonomy): domain Bacteria; phylum Actinomycetota; class Actinomycetes; order Streptosporangiales; family Streptosporangiaceae; genus Acrocarpospora; species Acrocarpospora macrocephala. The sequence continues at coordinate 53,581 of NZ_BLAE01000059.1, read as the reverse complement.
GTGACGTCTGGGTGGACGCCGAGCTGACCGAGGCGCTGACCCTGCTCGGGCGCAAGCATGGCGCGACCAGGTATATGACGATGCTGGCCGCGTTCCAGGTGCTGCTGTCGCGGTTCTCCGGGCAGGAGGACTTCGCGGTCGGGTCGCCGGTGTCGGGGCGGGATCTGCCCGAGCTTGAGCGGATGGTGGGGGTTTTCATTAACTCACTGCCGATGCGTGCGGACCTGTCCGGGGATCCGACGTTCGCGGAGCTGCTGGGGCGGACCCGGGAGACGGCGCTGGACGCGTACACGCATCAGGAGTTGCCGTTCGACCGGCTGGTGACCGAGCTGGCGGTCGAGCGGGACGTGTCCCGGCCGCCGGTGTTCCAGGTGCTGTTCTCGCTGCACAACTACCGGTCGAGCGGGTTGAAGACGCCAGGGCTGACGCTGGAGGCGTTTCCGGTTCCGACGGTTTCCAGCAGGTTCGACCTGGCGCTGTATCTGTTCGAGACGCCGGGCGGGCTGACGGGGACGTTCGTCTATTCCACGGCGCTGTTCCGGCCCGCGACGATGGAGCGGCTGAACGCGTGTTTCGGCAGGCTGCTGCGGTCGATCGTGGCCGATCCGGACGTGCGGGTCTCGGCGCTGGACATGCTCGCGGAGGAGCAGGCCGCCGAGGTCCTGGCGTTCGGGGCGAGCGAGCCGGCGACGCCGTTCACATCGGCGGGAACGTTGCACGAGGCGATTTCCTCGCAAGCCGCTCGTACGCCCCTGACCACGGCGGTCGTCTGCGGCGAGAAATCGCTGACCTACGCGGAGCTGGACGGGCTCGCCGAAGAGCTGGCGAACCGGCTGCTGCGGCTGGGGGCAGGGCCGGGAAGCCGGGTGGGGATCTGCCTGGAGCAGTCGGTGGAGTCGGCGGTGGCGGTGCTCGGCGTGCTCAAATCGGGCGCGGCGTATCTGCCGCTGGATCCCGAACATCCGAAGGAGCGGCTCGCGTTCGTGGTGTCGGACGCGAGGGCGGAGCTGGTCGTCACGGACAGCACGCTGCTCGATCGCCTTCCTGGCGGGGTCAGCCCGGTCCTGGTCGGCGAAGGGATAAACGGGGCGAACATCGACCGAAGCGCTGGAAGCGCGGATCTCGCGTATGTGATCTACACCTCCGGGACGACCGGGCGGCCGAAGGGTGTCGCCGTTCAGCATCGCGAAGTCATGACATATCTGGCGGGCGTGCACGAACGTTTCGGGATAGAACCGGGCGCGTCATTCGCGCTGCTGCAATCGCTGGCGTTCGACTTCGCGGTGACGGTCTTCTACCTGTGCCTGATGACCGGCGGCACCCTCAATCTGATCCCCTCCCGCACAGCAGGCCCCGATTTAGCCGCATATTTCCGGAAAAGACCGGCGGACTATCTCAAGATCACGCCATCACATCTGGCCGCGCTGTCCGCCGACACGCCACCCGCCGAGCTACTCCCCCGGCGGCTGCTGATCCTCGGTGGCGAAGCGGCCGACGCCACCTGGGCAAGCGAACTCGCCCAGATCTGCCCGGTCGTCAACCACTATGGCCCGACCGAAGCCACGGTGGGCGTCACAACGTACAAGATCGAGTTCCCGCAGGACCACGGCACACTCCCCATCGGCGAGCCCCTCCCGGGCGCGCGCGTGCACGTCCTTGACCGGCACCTGCGCCCGGTCCCCGTGGGCGTCCCCGGCGAGGTCTATCTCGGCGGCCCCCGCCTGGCCCGCGGCTACCTGAACCGCCCAGCGCTCACCGCCGAGAACTTCCTCCCCGACCCGTACGGCGAGCCCGGCGCCCGCATGTACCGCACCGGCGACCTGGCCCGCTGGCTACCCTCAGGCGACCTGGACTTCCTAGGCCGCCGCGACCACCAGCTCAAAATCCGCGGCTACCGCGTCGAACCCGCCGAGATCGAAGCCGTCATCGGCGGCGCCTGCGTGGTCGTCCCCCGCAACGACCGCCTGGTCGCCTACCTCACTGGCGACCCCGTCCCCGACGAGGAACTCCGCGACCGCCTGGCACGAACCCTCCCCGACTACATGATCCCCACTCAGTTCATCTGGCTGGCCGAACTCCCCCTCAAATCCCACGGCAAGATCGACCGCGACAAACTCCCCGAACTCGCCGCGCTCCCAGCGGGCGAGCACATCCCCCCTGCCACCGAATCCGAGCGGATCGTCGCCGCCATCTGGGCCGACCTGCTCGACGCGGACCAGGTCGGCGCGCTCGACGACTTCTTCACCCTCGGCGGCCACTCACTGCTGGCCATGCGCGTGATCGCCCGCCTCCGCAAGGCCGTGCCACACCGGACCGTGACCGTACTCGACCTGTTCAAACACCGCACCGTACGCGACCTGGCCCGCCTCCTCGACACCGGCGACAGCGGCCCGAAACGTTTCCTGCACCGGTTCACACCACCCCGGAAGCAGACGAAAGGGACCCTCGTCTGCGCGCCGTACGGCGGTGGCAGCGCGGTCATCTACAAACCCCTGGCCGACGTGATGCCGGACGACTGGCAGCTCCTCTCGATCGCCGTCCCCGGCCACGAGCTGGGCGAAGAGGGCCGCCCGATCCCGGAGGTCGCCGACGGCTGCGTGGCGGAGATCCTGGCGAACGTGCAAGGCCCGCTCGTCCTGTACGGCCACTGCGGCCTGGGCGTCATGCTCACCGTGGACATCGCCCGCAAGCTGGAGGCGGCCGGCCGCGAGGTGGACGCCGTCTACCTGGGCGGCATCTTCCCGTTCGGCCGCCCGAGGGGCCGCTTGGCCGGACTCTCCCGCGTCATGGAGCGCCTGCGCAGCGACCAGATCTGGGCCAACGCCCTGCAAGCGGCCGGCTTGGACCTCGACGACCTCGAACCCGCCCAGCTCAAGCTCGTGATCGAGAACCGCAGGCGGGGCACCCGCGAGGCCGAGCAGTACTTCACGAACCTGTTCGAGCAGGGCATCGCGCGCCTGCGCGCCCCCGTGATCTCAGTGGCGGGCGAACGCGACCCGGCCTGCGAGTTCTACCAGGAGCGCTACCGCGAGTGGCACCTGCTGAGCGACTGCGCCGCCGGGGTGGTGCTCGACGAAGCCGGGCACTTCTACCTGAAGTACCGCGCCGAAGAGCTGGCCGCGATCGTCACCGGCACCCACCGGGCGATCGCGGAGGACGCCACAGAGCCGCTCCGCCGCACCGAGCGGTCCACCTGGTGGCTGCAGGGGCTGTCCCGCAAGGACGTGGCGGCCGACGAGGACGGGCTCGCGCTCGGCCCCAGCCCGAGCATGCGCCGCTTCTTCGCCGTCGCCGCCGGACAGCTGATCTCGTGGACGGGCTCGGCGCTGACCGACTTCGCCATCCCGGTGTGGATCTACATCACCACCGGGTCGCTGGCCGACTTCACCATGTTCGCGGTGCTCGGGCTGGTGCCCGGCATGCTGGTGTCGCCGCTGGCCGGGGCAATCGTGGACCGGTACGACCGGCGCACCATCATGATCCTCGGCGATCTGGCCGCGGGCGGGGTGCAGCTGATCCTGGGCGTCCTGGCGTGGACGGGCAACCTCCAGGTGTGGCATATCTATCCGCTGATCGTGGCGCTGTCGCTGGCGCTCACGTTCCAGCGGTTCGCGTACATGTCGGCGGTCCCGCAGCTGGTGCCCAAGCAGTACCTGGGCCACGCCAACGGCGTCGTGGCGACCGTGAGCGGGTCGGCCATGCTGCTGGTGCCGCTGCTCGCGGTCGGGCTGCTGTCGGTGATCGGCCTCGGCGGCATCCTGGCGCTGGACGTGCTCAGCTACGTGGTGGCGACCCTCGTGGTGGTCTTCGTCCAGTTCCCCAGGACGATGGCGTGGCGGCGCAGGGAGGGGCTGCTCGCCGAGATCGCGGGCGGCGTCCGGCACTCGTGGGGCAACGTCAGCTTCCGCGCCATGCTGCTCTGGTTCGCGGTGCTCAACGTGTTCCTCGCGCCGCTGTGGCTGATGTTCACGCCGCTGGTGCTGTCCTTCGCGACGCTGGCCGACATCGCGCGGGTGTCGCTGGCCGGCGGGGTGGGCGGCCTGCTCGGCGGCCTGGTGATGAGCGTCTGGGGCGGGCCGCGCAGGCACCGGCTGCGCGGGGTGTTCCTGGCCACGCTGGGCTTCGCGGTGTTCTGCGGGGTGGTGGGGTTCCGCTCGGATCTGACCCTGATCGCGGCGGGCGCGTTCGGCATGGCGTTCTGCATGACCCTGATCAACGGCCAGTACGCGACGATCATCCAGGTCAAGGTGCCGCAGCGGTTCCACGGCCGGGTGATCGCGCTGAACACGCTGGTGGCCTGGTCGACCCTGCCGTTCGGCTACATCGTGGTCGTGCCGTACGGGTCGGAGCTGTTCAAGCACATCGGCGCGGCGGCCGGCATCGGCGCGGACCGCGGCATCGGCCTGCTCTATCTGGTCTGCGGCCTGGCGATCGCGGTCATCGCGCTGGCCGCGCTGCGGATCAGCAGGCTGGCCCGTTTCGACGAGGAGGTGCCGGACGCGGTGCCCGATGACCTGGTTGGCACACAGGCGCTGCAGCGCCGGCTCGAGAAGGTCACGTCATGACCCCCGAGGATCGCGCGGAGCTGGTCAAACGGCTGGCGGAGCTGCCGCAGGCGCGGCGGGAGGCGCTGCGCAGGTCGCTGGCCGAGCAGGCGGACGGGATGGCCTGGCCGCTCTCCTCCGGCCAGGAGCGGCTGTGGTTCCTCAGCAGGTTCGACCCGGCCGACACCGGCTACCACATGATGTGGCATGTCCGGCTGCACGGCGCGGTGGACCACGCGGGGCTGGTCTGGGCGTTCTCCCGGATCGTGGCCAGGCACGAGGTGCTGCGCACCCGGTTCCTGCTGCGGGGCGACCGGCCGGCGCAGGTGGTGCGGGAGCCGGAGCAGGTGCCGGTGGAGCGGATGGACGGCGGCGAGCAGGCGGTGGTCGGGTTCGTCAACCGGCCCTTCGACCTGAGCAGGGACCTGCCGATCCGGGTGGCGCTGATCGCCGACGGGGACGCGCACCTGCTCTGCATGGTGATCCACCACATCGCCGGTGACGCCTGGTCGCTTGACGTGCTCATGCGCGAGCTGGCCGAATGTTATGCCGCCTACCGGGAAGGCCGGGAAGCCGACCTGCCCGCCCTTCCCCTGCAATACCGGCATTTCGCGGTGTGGGAACGGAAGCGGCAGGACCCGCGCGCCCTGGAGTGGTGGGCCGAGTGGCTCGCCGGTGTGCCGCCGCTGGACCTGCCCACCGATCGGCCGCGGCCGAAGCGGTGGAGCGGGCGGGCGGTTCGCCAGTACGTCTCGGTGCCCGACGACGCCGCGACCAGGCTGGAGGAGCTGGCCAAGCAGGAGCGCTGCACCCAGTTCATGGCGCTCGTGGTGGCGTTCCAGGCGAGCATGGGCATGCTGGCCGGGCAGCAGGACTTCTGCGTGGGCGTGCCGGTGCACGGGCGCGGCCGGGCCGAGTTCGCGCCGCTGATCGGCTGCTTCTCCAACACGATCGCGCTGCGCGCCGACCTGTCCGGCGACCCGACCTTCCGGGAGCTGCTGCGCCGGGCCAAGGGGCCGTTCCTGCGGGCGCTGCAGAACTCCGACACGCCGTTCGAGCGGGTGCTGAACGCGGTCCAGCCGCCCCGGGATCTGAGCCGCCCGCCGCTCTGCCAGGTGGTGTTCAACCTCACCCACGATCTGCCGAAGGCCGACCTGTTCCGTACCACGCTGGGCGATCTGCGGGTGGAGACGTGCGAGCCGCTGCGGGTCACCCAGGCCAGGGCGGAGGTCTTCGGGGAGATCTACCGGGACGCCGACGGCGTCGGCGGCTGGCTCGAATACAACAGCGACCTGTTCTCCGCCGAGACGGGTCACCTGATCGGGGAGACCTTCACCGGCCTGGTCCATCGGGCGGGCAAGCACCCGGACCTGCGCCTATCCCAACTGAAAGGCATGTGAGATGAGCCTGCTGGCGCGATGGCGTGATCTGACCCCGGACGCGGTCGCGGTGAGCGGCCCCGGCGGGGACCTGACCTACGCCGAGCTGCATCGCCGGGTGAGCGCGCTGGCGGGGGTCCTGCGCGGGCGCGGGGTCGGGCCGGAAGTGCCGGTCGGCCTCTGCCTGGAGCGGACCACCGGCATGCTGGTCGCGGTGCTGGCGGTGTGGGCGGCGGGCGGCGCGTACGTGCCGCTCGACCCGGCCTTCCCGGAGGATCGGCTGCGGCTGATGCTCCAGGACGCGGGGATCCGGCTGGTGCTGACCCAGCCGGGCGTGGACGAGCGGCTGGTCGCGGGCGTGCCCGAGGTGCTGACGATCAGCGAGGGCGGGCTGGCGGCGGGGGACGCCGAGCCGGGCCTCTGGCCGCACGGCGATCTGGCGTACCTGATGTACACCTCGGGCTCGACCGGCCGCCCGAAGGGGGTGGCGGTGCCGCACCGCGCGGTCACCCACCTGATCGAGTCGTTCGCGGACACGCTGAAGCCGGCCCCCGGCGACGTCTGGCTGGCGGTGACGACCCTGTCGTTCGACATCTCGGTGCTCGAGCTGCTGCTGCCGCTGGCCTGCGGGGCCCGGGTGGTGATCGCGGCGGACACCGCCGACGGCAAGGCGCTGCGCGAGCTGGCGATCGCCCAGGGGGCGACGATCATGCAGGCCACCCCGGCCGGATGGCGGGTCCTGCTCGAGTCCGGCGGCGTGCCGGAACAGATCGCGACCCGCCTGTGCGGCGGCGAGGCGCTGCCCCGCGACCTCGCCGACGCGCTGCTCGCCGACGGGGTGCGGCTGTGGAACGTGTACGGCCCCACCGAGACCACGGTCTGGTCCGCCGCGGGCCTGGTGGCGCCGGCGCCCGCCCCGGTCACCCTCGGCGACCCGGTCGGCGACACCGGCCTGTACGTGCTCGCCGAGGACGGCTCCCCCGCCGAGGAGGGCGAGCTGCACATCGGCGGCGCGGGCGTCGCCCGCGGCTACCGGGGCCTGCCGCGCCTGACGGCCGCGCGGTTCCGGCCCGACCCGTTCAGCCCCCGTCCCGGCACCCGCATGTACGCCACCGGCGACCTGGTCCGCCGCACCGGGGCCGGGCTCGAATACCTCGGCCGGGCCGACCAGCAGGTCAAGGTGCGCGGCTTCCGCATCGAGCTCGGCGAGATCGAGACCGCGCTGCGCTCCGGCGTCGAGGTGCGCCAGGCCGCCGCGGCTGTCCACCCGGGCCCGGACGGCACGCTCCGGCTGGTGGCCTACGTGGTGCCACAAGAGGCCGACCCCGGCGCGCTCTGGCCGGTGCTGCGCGAGCGGCTGCGCAGGACGCTGCCGGAATACATGGTGCCCGCGCACCTGGTCGTGCTCGAGGCGCTGCCGCTCACCCCCAACGGCAAGCTCGACCGGGCCGCGCTGCCGCCACCCGCCTGGACCAGGGTGGGCACCGTCCCCTACCGGGAGCCGGCCACCCCGGTCGAGCAGGAGCTGGCCGCCATCTGGGGGGAGGTGCTCGGCGTGGCCGAGCCGATCGGCGCCGACGACGACTTCTTCGACCTGGGCGGGCATTCGCTGGCCGCCACCCAGATCATCGCCAAGATCCAGGCGCGGTTCGCCATCGTGGTGCCGATCGTGCTGCTCTTCGAGCATTCCACGGTCGCCGCCCTGGCCCGCGAGATGGAACTGTTCGACCCGGACGAGCTGGACCTGGACGAGGTGGCCGCGCTCCGCGACCAGCTGGACGGGCTGAGCGCGGAAGATCTGGCCGCCATCTTCGACGACCTGGCGGCCGGGTCATGAAAGCGCCCCTCTCCCCCGCCCAGGAGCGCCTGTGGGTGCTCCAGCGGCTGAAGCCCGACAACTCCGCCTACAACTGCCATCTGGTACGGCGGCTGCGCGGCCCGCTCGACCGGGCCGCCGTGGACCGCGCGGTCGCCCTGGTCGCGGCCCGGCACGAGAGCCTGCGCACCCGCTTCGTCGACGAGGAAGGCGTGCCGTGGGCGGTGGCGGGCCCGCCGCCCCCAGTGGATTGGCGGCGGGCGGGCGGTGAGGCCGAGGCGGAGGAGCTGGTCGCCGAGCTGGTGGGGCGCCCGTTCGACCTGTCGGCGGGGCCGCCGGTGCGGATCTCGATGATCGAGCTCGGGCCGCTGGAGCACGTGCTGTGCGTGGTGCCGCACCACATCATCGTGGACGGCTGGTCGCTGCAGATCCTCCTGGCCGACCTGGCCGAATGTTACGACGCCTCGGTGGCGGGGCGGGAGCCCAGGCTGGCGCCGCTGCCGATCCAGCCCAGCGACTACGCGCGCTGGCAGCGCAGGCGGGACGAGCGGGCGGTGCCGTTCTGGCTGGAACGGCTGGCCGATCCGCCGCCGCCCGACCTTCCGTTCCGTGCGGTGGGAGCGGCTAGCGGGCGGGGCGGGTTCCATCTGATGGAGATTCCGCCTGAGGTGGTGCGCGGGCTTGAGCGGGTGGGCAGGGAGCGGCGGGCGACGCTGTTCATGGTGCTCACGGCCGCGTACATGGCCCTTATCTCCCGGCATACCGGGCAGCGTGACGTGCTGGTGGGCACGGCGGTGGCGGCCAGGGAACGGGCCGGGCTTGAGGCGATCGTCGGGTTCGTCTCGCAGGTCGTGGCGCTGCGCGGGGATCTCAGCGACGACCCCGGCTTCGCCGAGTTGGTGGACCGGACCCGGGCGGACGCGGTGACGGCGCTCGGCCGGCCGGGCGTGCCGTTCGAGCGGTTCGCGCAGCCCGCCGAGACGCTGGTGCCGAGCCTGTTCATCCTGCACAACCAGACACCGGGCAAGGACGGCTCGTTCGGCGGGCTCACCATGAGCCAGTTCGAGTCGGGGTACCGGCAGGCCAAGGTGGACCTCAACATCGACGCCTGGCATGACGGCAGCCGGATTTTGGTGTCGTTCAACTACGACACCGCGCTGTTCCGCGAGGCCGATGTCCGGCTGATGGGCGAACGTTTCCTGCGGCTGCTGGAGTCGGCGGCGGCGGATCCTCAGGTGCCGGTGTCGCGGCTGGCGATGGCGGATCCCGTGGCCGCTCCGGTGGTGGAGCCGGTACGGGAGGCCGCGTTCGCGCTGGGTGGGGAGCCCGACGCGGTCGCGTTGATCTGCGGGGACGAGCGGGTGACGTACGAGGAGCTCGACGCGCGGGTGGAGGAGATCGCCCGAAGGCTCTCCGGAGTACGGCCCGGGGATCTTGTGGGGGTATGCCTGCCGAGGTCGGTGGAGGCGATCGCGACGTTGCTGGCGGTGTGGCGGTTGAGGGCCGCGTATCTGCCGCTGGATCCGGACGATCCGGATGATCGCATCGCGTTGCTGGCCGGACCCGCGCACTGGATCGTCACCTCCGAAGGCGTCACTCGGGGTGCGGGCACTCTCCGGTATTCGGGGGCCGCGTACGTGATTCCGACGTCGGGGACGACCGGGGTGCCGCGGGTGGTGGTCGCGGAGCGGGCCGGGGTTGAGGCGCGGGTCGCGTGGATGCGGGAGGCGTACCAGATCGGGCCGCGGGATCGGGTGGTGCAGTTCTCGGCGCTGAGTTTCGACGCGCATGTGGAGGAGGTGTTTCCGGCGCTGGCGGCGGGGGCGGCGCTGGTGCTGCTGCCCGACGGGGCGGCCACCCTGCCGGATCTGCTGCGGTCGGGGCCGGAGGTGACCGTGCTGGATCTGCCTACCGCGTACTGGCATCGGCTGGTGGACGTGCTCGACGAGATCGCCTGGCCGCCGGGGTTGCGGCTGGTGGTCCTGGGCGGCGAGCAGGTCATGGCGGCGGCGGTGGAGCGGTGGCGGGATCGGTTCGGGGATACGGTGCGGCTGGTCAACTCGTACGGGCCGACTGAGGGGACGGTGATCGCGACCATCGCCGACCTGGGGGCGGAGGACGCGCGGCGGCGGCCGTCCATCGGGGCGGCCATCGGCGGGACGTCGGCGGTCGTGCTCGACGATCAGGGTTTGGCGGCGCCGGCCGGGGTGGTGGGTGAGCTCGCTCTTGGCGGGGTCGGGGTGGCGCGTGGTTATGCCGGGCTGCCGGGGTTGACCGCGAGCCGGTTCGTGCCGGATCCGTACAATCCGGGCGGGCGGCGGTATTTGACCGGGGATCGGGCGCGGTGGCGGAGCGACGGGCGGCTGGAGTTCCTCGGGCGGACGGACGACCAGCTCAAAGTACGCGGCTTCCGGATCGAACCGGGCGAGGTCGAGAGCCATCTGCTCGCCCATCCCGAGGTGGCGCAGGCATATGTGACGGCGCGGCAGGACGATCTCGTAGCCTACTACGCGGGCACCGCCGATCCGGTGGACCTGCGGGCCGATCTGGTGGCGCGGCTGCCCCGGCATCTGGTGCCGACCGTGTGGGCCCGGATGGACGCGCTGCCGCTCACCAAGGGCGGCAAGGTCGACCGGGCGGCGCTGCCGGAGCCGGGCAGGCCGGGGGCGGCCGAGCGGGTGCTGCCGCGCACCGACGCGGAGGGGTTCGTGGCCGCCATCTGGTGCGGGCTGCTGGGAGTGCCCGAAGTAGGAGTGTTCGAGGACTTCTTCGAGCTGGGCGGGCATTCGCTGCTGGCGACCCGGATGGCGGCCAGGATCCGGGCCGGGCTCGGGGTGGAGGTGCCGATCCGCACCCTGTTCGACAAGAGCACGGTGGCGGAGCTCGCCGAGGTCCTGGAGGATCTGCTGCTGGCCGAGATGGCGGAGGAGTGATCTCGCCGGATCTGCGGGCCGCCCTGCTGGACCGGCTCGCCAGGGTGCCGCCCGAGCGCCGGGAGGCACTGCGGCGCACCCTCGGGGAGAAGAGAGGGGTGATGGCGCCGCTGTCGACCGGGCAGGAGCGGCTGTGGTTCCTCAGCGCGTTCGACCCCGAGGACACCAGCTATCACGTGCCGTGGTGCGTATGGCTGCGCGGTCCGGTACGGCCGGAGCTGCTCGCGGCGGCGTTCACCCGGATCGCCGCCCGGCACGAGGTGCTGCGGGCCCGTTTTCGGATGACCGGCGCGGGGCCTCGGCAGTTCATCCTGCCGCCCGGGCCGGTCACCCTGGAACGGAGGGAACTGCTAGGGGATCCGGCGGTCGTGGTGGACGCGTTCGTGAACCGTCCTTTCGACCTGGAGATGGAGCCGCCGTGGCGGGTGGCGCTGCTGCGGGTGGTCGACGATCACATGCTGCTGTGCATCGTGCTGCATCACATCGCGGCCGACGGGTGGGCGCTGGACGTGCTGATGCGGGAACTGGCCGAGTGCTACGCCGCCGCCGTGGAAGGGCGGGAGCCGGAACTGCCGGAACTGGTGATGCCGTATACGGCGTTCGCAGCGTGGGAGCGGGAACGAGACGTCGGGCCTGCCGTGACGTTCCTGGCCGAGCGACTGGCCGGGACGCCCAATCTGGACCTGCCCATCGACCATGCGCGGCCGTCACGGTGGACCGGTCGGGGGGCCGCAGTACGGTTCCAGGTGACGGGCGAGACCGTCCGAGGGTTGGAGCGGTTCTCGCGTCGGGAGCGGTGCACGCCGTTCATGGTCCTGATGGCGGCCTTCCAGGCCACGCTCGGACGGGCGACCGGACAGAAGGACTTCTGCGTCGGCGTGCCGGTCGCCGGAAGATCCAAGGCCGAGTACGCGCCGATGATCGGCTCCTTCGCCAACACGCTGGCGATTCGAGCGGATTTATCAGGAAATCCAGGGCCGGGAGAGCTGGCCAAACGGGTCAGGAAGATCGTGATCGAGGCAATGACACGAGCGGACACGCCATACGAGAAGGTGATCACCGCACTGCGACTACCACGCGACCTGAGCAGGCTACCCCTGTGCCAGGCCATGTTCGCACTACAGAACACACCGCAGAACGACATGCTCCGCCCCTCACTCGGCGACCTGACCGCCGAGTTCTATCCCGGCCCCGGCTCCCGCTACACCAAGGCCGAGGTCGCCGTACAGATGTGGCCACTGGGCGACGGCCTGGCCGGCATCCTCGACTACAGCACCGACCTCTTCAAAGCCTCATCAATGCAAGCCCTCGCCAATCAGTTCACCGCGACAATCGCCACGTTCACCCACCCCGAATAGGAACGCACGCCGTCCAGCTCGGCCACCACGCCATCCCGGACGACCAGGCCCGGCTCGGGATCGTGCGGCGAGGCCAGCGCCACCAGGCCCAGCTCCGCGTTCTCCACCGCGAACCCGTCCAGATTGACGGGCTGCGCGTCCATGAACCGGATCCGGCCGACTTCCGTCATCTCTTACCTTTCGTACCCCTAACGGAACCGCCTTGGGCGCCGGATAACGGCGAGCGACTTGGTGACCTGCGTCATTCTGGTGGCGCGCCAAGTAAGTGGCGCATTGCGCTCGGCTTTACCTTTCGGATCGTCCGGCGGCAGGGCTTTTGACTGCGCGGAGGATGACGAACTTGGGGTCGCTGGCCACCAGGTCGCAGTTGCCGAAGGCGCGGCGGAGTTTGACGTGGTAGCCGAGGTGGCGGTTGCCGATGACGTAGAGTTCGCCGCCGGGGCGCAGGGCGCGGCGGGAGCCGGTGAACATCTCCCAGGCGGTGGCGTCGCCGATGGCCCGATGGCTGTGGAACGGCGGGTTGTTCAGGACGAGATCCACACTGCCGGGCGATATTTCCGACATGCCGTCAGTGACGAGGAAACGGCCGGGGGCTGCTGTATTGGCGTGGAAGGTCGCCTCCGCCGAGGCCACCGCATGGTAGGACTCGTCCACGAACGTCACTTCCGCACCCGGATCGGCCAGCGCGGCGGCCAGCCCGACCACCCCGTTCCCGCAGCCGAGATCCACGACCTGCCCGCTCCGCACCGGGAGATGACGCAACAGGAACCGCGTCCCGATATCGAGCCGATCCGCGCAGAACACCCCCGCGTAATTGGTTACGGTCCGCCCCGAAACCACGCCGACACCCTCCGGGAGATCGTAGGTACGCGGCCACGGACTGCCGGTCCGCTTGATCCCCATGTCCGGCGCACAGAAGATGAGCCGCGCCTTCTTCACCGCCAGCGACGTCCTGGTCGGACCAAGAATCCGCTCGAACAACGCCAACGTGGACGTATGAATCTCCGTGACCATCCCCGCCCCGACGATCACCGTCCCCTCATGAACCGAGGGCGCGAGCCTGTGCAACTGATCCTCCAGCAGCGCCAAACTCTTCGGCACCCGAACCACCAGCACATCGATCCGCTCCGGCAGCGAATCCAACGTCGAAAGCAGCCGCGGTCCCGCCACCCCATTGAGCTCAAGGTTCAACCGCGTCGCCCGCTGACCAAGAAACGAATCACTGACCTGACTGGGCCCCCACTCCGCCAGCGCGGTAGAAATCGCCCCCCACCGATCCCCGAAAACCACCACCTCACCGGCCAGATGCACCGTCTCCGCCAGATGCCGCAACAGATACTCATCAGCCGCATCCCAGGCCCGAAGCCCATCACGACCATTCCCGGTGGCTCGGACGAGCTCAAACTCCCCCACCGGCGTCACGAGACTACTCATCGCCCACCCAGGCTAGCGCTCCCCCACGGCCCGGCAGGCAACGTGCGCCCATCCTCCGGCCGCTTTTGGCACTGAGCCGGCGAGCGTGCCAAAGGAAAGCTGTAGCCGACTGCACCTTTGGCAACCAAGCGGCGAGCGTGCGCAAGAGCAGGGCCCGTCCTGCTAGCCGCCGCAACCACTCGGCGCCAGGGCGGCGAGGACCACCGCCTGCGTGAACGGCGCCGGATACGGCGCGAAACCCGGCGACAGCGGCACTCGGTTGGGCGCTCCGCGCGTGCCGCCGGGCGGTCTTTCGCGTCGTGGGAGTGCCGAGCCTGTTGGGCTACCGACCCGCTCTCCGTGGGTTGTGGGGAGGTGGTTAGGGTCGTGGCCATGGCGATGGAAGTCAATTGGGCGGGGAATCTCACCTACAGTGCGGCGCGGGTTCATCGGCCGGTGTCGGTCTCGGAGTTGCAGGGGGTTGTGGCGCGGAGTCCGCGGATTCGGGCGCTGGGGACTCGGCATTCGTTCAACGAGGTCGGTGATACTCCCGCTGAGCTGGTGGAGCTTGGGGGGCTGGAGCCGGTTGTCGAGGTGGACGCGGACCGGGCTCGGGTGCGGGTGGGTGGCGGGCTGCGGTATGCGGATGTGGCGCGGTATATCGATGAGCGTGGGTTCGCGCTGGGGAATCTGGGGTCGTTGCCGCATATCTCGGTGGCGGGGGCGTGTGCGACCGGGACGCATGGGTCGGGGGTGGGGAACGCGAATCTCTCGGCGGCCGTTGCGGGGCTTGAGCTGGTCACAGCTGAGGGTGATCTCGTCACGCTAAGGCGGGGGGACGAGGGGTTCGACGGGGCTGTGGTCGGGCTTGGGGCGCTGGGCGTAGTGGTCGCCCTGGAACTGGACCTGGTTCCGTCCTTTCAGGTGCGGCAACGTGTTTACGAAGCGCTGCCATTGGACGCCCTTTTCCCGAAATTTCAGGAAATCGTGTCTAGTGCGTACAGCGTGAGTCTTTTCACGGACTGGCGAGGGCCGGTGATCAATCAGGTGTGGGTGAAGCGGCGGGACGGCGAAGCCGTCGTGCCGATCCCGGCAGAACCCGCCGACGGGCCACGGCATCCCGTGCCCGGAATGTCGCCCGACAGCTGCACCGTACAATCGGACATTCCCGGCCCTTGGTTCGAGCGGCTGCCGCACTTCCGGCCCGACCGGATTCCCAGCGCGGGTGACGAACTGCAATCGGAATTCATGATCGACGCCTCCGACGCCGTCGCGGCGCTCGGCGCGCTCGACACGATCCGCGACCATATCCACCCGGTCCTGCGGATCTGCGAGATCCGTACCATCGCCGCCGACCGGCTCTGGCTCAGCCCGTGCTACGAGCGGGACACCGTGGCCCTGCACTTCACCTGGATCGCCGACACCCCGGCCGTGCTCCCGGCGGTCGCCCGCATCGAAGAGGCGCTCGCGCCGTTCGCCCCCCGCCCGCACTGGGCCAAGATCTTCACCACCCCACCGGACGCCCTGCGCCCCCTCTACACCCGCCTCCCCGACTTCCAAGCTCTGGCCGACGACCTCGACCCATCCGGAAAATTCCGCAACCCCTTCACGGACAAATACCTATTCGCCTGACGCACGACGTCCTTTTGCACCCAACAACTGCGGACATTTCCGCAGATCAAGCGGAATAACGGCTGTTTCCCTTGTCGAGCTTTCACCCCTGACAAGGAGGAACATTTCATGATCCATCGCCATCTCACCCGGGCGGCGGTCGCCGTCATCGTCGCCCTCGGCGGCTCCGCCGCCCTCGCCCCACCGGCCCAAGCCGACTCGGTCAGCGTCGAACTCCACGCCGACTTCGACAGCGACGGGTACGCGGACGCCGCCATCGGCGTCCCCTCCGAGAACATTGGAGCGATCCAAGACGCCGGCCTCGTCCACATCCTGTACGGCGGCCCCGACGGCCTCGGCAGCGGCGGCAGCCAGACCTTCCAGCAGAACAGCCCCGGCATCGACCCGAGCATCATGGACGACCCCGGACCGGAGACGGGAGACCGGTTCGGGGCGGCCCTCGCGGTGGGCGACGTCGACGGCAACAGCATCGACGACCTGATCATCGGCGTCCCCGGCGAGGACCGCGGCCTCACCCAGGACTCCGGCGCGATCCACGTCCTGTTCGGCCACGTCTCCGGCGGCCTGACCGGCACCGGCAGCATCACCCTCGACCAGGAGCTGGCCAGCTCCCTGTCCGACGCCGACAACGAGCCGGGCGACCAGTGGGGTGCCGCCCTGGCCGTGGGCCGGGTGGACAACGACTTCGAGGCCGAAGTGTTCGTCGGCGCCCCCGGCGAGGACCTCAGCGTGGCCGACGCCGGCCAGGTCTGGGTGCTCCAGTTCGGCTTCGGCGACTTCCGGTTCGACACCTTCGCGACCACCCAGCTCACCCAGGGCGCGGGCGGCGTCGCGGGCGTCCAGTCCCCCGGCGACCGTTTCGGCTCCGCCCTCGCGGTCGGCGACCTCGGCACGGACGCCTTCGACGACGTGGCCATCGGCGTCCCCGGCGACGAGGTCGACGCCGTCGACAACGCCGGTTCCGTCAACGTCCTGTACGGCTCCGCCACCGGCCTGTCCACCGCCAACGACCAGCTCTGGAACCAGGCGGCCCCGCTCCCCGGCGGCCCGGAGGCCGGGGACGCCTTCGGCTCCGCCCTGGCCGTCGGCGACTTCAACGAGAACGCCGCCAACGTGAGCGGCCAGTTCCCCGACGACCTCGCCGTCGGCACCCCCGGCGAGGACGCCGGCGAAGGCGTCGTCTACGTGATCTACCGCTCCGGCAACTCCCTGGTCACCACCGGCGCCCAGATCTGGTCCCAGGACACCGCCGGCATCTCCGAGTCCGGCAACCCCGGCGACGCCTTCGGCCGCTCCCTGACCGCCGGCGACTTCAACGGCGACAACCAGGACGACCTGGCCATCGGCGTCCCCGGCGAGGACGGCGCGAACTCCAACGTCGGCGCGGTCAACGTCATCTACGGCGACCGGGGAGCCGCCCTCGGCTCCGCCAACCAGCAGTTCCTCTTCGGTGACAACCTCACCTTCGGCGACCCCGCCGAAACCGACGACGCCCTCGGCACGGCCCTCACCAACGGCGACTACAACAACAACGGCGAATCCGACCTCCTCATCACCATCCCCGGCGAAGAGGTCCCCGGCAGCGGCGCCACCAGCCCTGGCGCCCTCAACCTCGTCTTCGGCAAGGACGCCTTCGGCATCTTCGGCTTCGGCGGCCTCGACCCCGACGACGGCCAGTTCCTCCACCAGGACTCCCCCGGCATAGCCGACACCACAGAACCCTTGGACAACTTCGGCGAATCCGCCCGCTAACCCACTCCCAGACGACCTCTCCGGCGGGAACCGGAGAGGTCGTCATGTCCTCGGAACACCGAGACGATCAAAGCTAAAGTCGTCCCATGTACATCTCGTCCGTGCGGGTCGAAAACGTCAAAGGCTTCACGGGGCCGCGAACCGTTGACCTGGATCTGACGCGGCCCGATGGCTCCTACGCGGGATGGACGGTGATCGCGGGACGAAACGGATCCGGGAAGACCGCGCTTCTCCGCGCGATCGCGATGGCGGTGAGCGGACCTTATGTGGCCCGGACTCTCATTTCAGACTTCGAGAACTGGATCACCCACGGAGAAGATCAAGCGTCAGTACGCGTCGGCTTGGTTGGTGATGACGGTTATGATTTCTGGATTGGCGATTATCTGCCGGAAGAGTTAAATGTCGGAATTGACTGGATAATGCCCGCCCCACGGGATAAGTTCAGCGCTCGTCGCGGACTCCAGCCAACTCTTTCCGGCTATCCGGCGGAAAGTCCTGAAACCGGCCCTTGGGATGAGAACAGCCCAGGTTGGTTCTGTGCCGCATATGGCCCGTTTCGTCGCCTGATCGGCGGATCCGGAGATGCGCAAAGGTTGATGCTAGGCCCCGAACGGGTCGCCAGAATGGCGAGTCTCTTCCACGAGGACGCATCCCTCGCGGAGGGAGTGACATGGCTCATTGAATTGCATCTCCGGGCCTTTGAAGGTCGACCTGGCGCCCAGGCGGTGAAGGACGCAGCAATGATGATCCTTGGCGACGGGCTTCTTCCTGACGGTTACCGCATCGACGACATCGACTCTGATGGGCTATGGGTAGTTCATGACGGTCGCCGATTCCCACTCCGGGAGATGAGCGACGGCTACCGCACTGTCGCGGCGTTGGTGACCGACCTGATCCGACGTATTTTCGAAAGCAGTGACCTGTTGACGGACGAGGCCTGGCCACACGTCGTTCTCAATCCGGGGGTTGTGATCATCAATGAGGTCGATGCTCATCTGCACGTGTCCTGGCAACAACGGCTCGGTGGCTGGTTGAAAGCACATTTCCCGAACATCCAGTTCATCGTCACCACGCATAGTCCTTATATCTGTCAGGACGCCGACGAGGGCGGGCTTATTCGCCTCCCGGGCCCGAACGAAACAGAAGCGCCCAGCGTCGTTCCCGAGAGCCTCTACAAGAGAATCGTCCATGGCAGCGGCGACGACGCTGTTCTGTCTGAATTGTTTGGTCTCGACACGCCCTATTCGGCGGCGACTGAGCGCCTCCGCGAGGAACTCGTCACGCTCGAAGCCGCCGTCCTCGAAGGTCACGCCGACGAGGACGCGCAGCAACGCTACCTTGAGCTCAAGCGGCAACTGTCCAGCTCGCCAGCGACACGAGCGGACGAAGTAGCTGCCAGATTGGGCCTGACGGGACCGCCCGAGAGATGATCCGCCTGACCCGACTGGGCATCCCCGACGAACTCAACTCCCGACTTGCCGCGCTGACGCAGCAAGTCGCGGATCGCGACGACGCCGACCGGCTCAATGGAGCCCGTCAGCTGTGGAAACATTCGGCGCAGCGAAGGAACGTCCACCGGCCGCTCACCGACGTTCTCCGGCAGATGGCTCCCGGAATGGAGCGCTGCATGTACTGCGGCGACAGCCAGGGCACGGCAATCGACCACCACGAGCCGATGGCCAGGAATCCGCTGCGAACTTTCGACTGGCTCAACCACCTCCTCTCCTGCACGTACTGCAACAGCCACGAGAAGCGCGACCGATTCCCGCTCGACCGGAATGGTCAGCCGCTGCTGATCGACCCCTCGACGGAGGATCCCTTCGATCATCTCCAGCTGACCCTCACCCTCGGCGTGTACCGCGCCAAAGGCGGATCGCCCAAAGGCCAGACGACTATCGACGTGTGCGGACTCAACCGCCCCATTCTCACGAAGGGCCGAGTCGCGCTGCTGAGCAGGCCGGAGTTACGCGAGGAGCTGCTGCGGTGAGAAGACCTTGCCTGCCCTGACCACGAATCCGATCACGGCTGGAGCAGGTCGGGCAGGTCTGCGAGCCATTGCAGGACGATGGTGTTGAACTGGGTGGGTCTCTCCTGGTGGAGCCAGTGGCCGGTGCCGGGCCAGGAGATGACGCGAATCGCAGGTCCAGCCGTGGATCAGCAGCAGTGGCGGCAGGCCGGCTCCCTCGTCGGTGTAGCAGAGCCGGCCGCCGCCCAGTTCCGCGAACGGCATGCGTCCGCCCAGGTCAGGGGGTCAAGGCCGCGCGCATGGCGGCGACCCCGTTGACGATCAGTGGGGCGGGCATCAGCTGGATCACGCGGACGCCGGCGTCGATGAACTCGGCCGCGCGCTCCATGGACTTGTTGCCCACCGAGACGCCCACCGGCTTGCCGGCCGCGCGGGCGCGGCGCATGCCGTCCCGCATCATTTCGTGTACCTTCTCGTGGCTGGAGTCGCCGATGTGGCCGGTGGTCGCCGACAGGTCCCCGGCACCGAACGTGATCACGTCGACTCCCGGCACGGCCGCGATGGCCTCGACGTTCTCGACGCCGATCGGATCCTCGATCAGGCAGGTGACGAGAGTCTCGCGGTTGGCGAAGGCGTACGCCTCGTCGGCGGGTACGCCGAGTGCCCAGCGGGCGTGCATGCCGCGTCCCCCGGAACTGGTGATGGCACGATCGCCGTCGGGGGCGAACTTCATCGAACGGACCGCGGCGGCGGCGTCCTCGGCGGTGCTGATGTGGGAGAACGTGATGCCGGCCACACCGCGGTTGAGGATCTGCGTCACCATGTCGGGACGGTTGACGGCGATGCGGGCGGTGGGCGTGATGTCGGCGGCCTCGGCGGCGCGCACCGTATGCTCGATGTTCTCGAGCGTGACCGGGCCGTGCTCGCAGTCGATGCGGATGAAGTCCAGGCCGGCCAGCGCGGCGTACTCGACCATGATCGGGTCGGGTGTGTCGAGGGCGAGCCCGAAGACCGCCTCGCCGCGGAGGATCTTCGCCTTCATCGCGTTGACTTTCATGCAGGTCTCCTCGCTTGGAACATGGGATCAGTCGCCGGCGCCCGGCAGGCGGGCGCCGTCGTGGTCGAACAGGTGGAGGTCGGCCGCGGCGGCGTGGACGGTCAGGCGCTCGCCGACCGGGACGTCGGCGTGCACCCGCACCTTGAGCCGCCGGTCGCCCAGGTGCCCGTGGACCAGCCGCTCCCGGCCGAGCAGCTCGGTGAGCATGGTGGTGATCTCGAAGGAGAGGTCGTCCGGGCCTCCCGGTCCTGGCTTGAGATCCTCCGGCCGTACGCCCAGCGTGAGGTTCTGGGAGCCGTTGGCCGGGAGCGCCGGGAGCCGCAGGCCGTGCGGATGCCCGGGTACGCGCAGGGTGCCGTCGTCGAGCGTGCCGGCCAGCAGGTTCATGCCGCCGAGGAAGCCGGCGACGAAGCTGGTCGCCGGGCGGCGGAACATCTCCTCGGCGGAGGTGGCCTGCTCGATCCTGCCCGCGCGCAGGACCACCATCCGGTCGGCCAGCGACAGCGCCTCGGCCTGGTCGTGGGTGACGTACAGGGTGGTCATGCCGAGCCGGCGCTGCAGGGCCAGGAACTCGGCCCGCATCTCGACGCGCAGTTCGGCGTCGAGGCTGGAGAACGGCTCGTCCATGAGCAGCACGTCGGGCTCGCGGATGAGTGCCCGGCCGATCCCGACGCGTTGCCGCTGCCCGCCGGACAGCTGGCCCGGCCGCCGCTTGAGCAGGCCGTCGATCTGGAGGAGCTCGGCGATCGCGGCGACGCGCCGGGCCCGCTCCCGCTTGGGCACCCCGGCCATGCGCAGCGGGAAGGCGAGGTTGCCCTCGGCGGTCTTGTCGGGGTAGAGGGCGTGGTTCTGGAAGACCATGGCCACCCCGCGCAGCCCGGCGTCGACCGCCGACACGTCGCGTCCGCCGATGGACATGGTGCCCGTGGTCTGCGTCTCCAGGCCGGCGACGCAGCGCAGGAGGGTGGTCTTGCCACAGCCGGACGGGCCGAGCAGCACGGTGATGCCGCCGGGCGGGCACTCGATGGTGACGTCGTCGAGGGCGACCGTTCCGTCGGGGAACCGTTTCACCAGGTTGTGGCAGGACACGTCCACCGCGTTCGGCGGCTTGGGCAGGGCAAGCGGCGTCAAGACCGAGGGATTCAAGGTCGGGGAGGTCGTCATGGCAGCAGGGGTTTGGCGGCGGCCTCGGCGTCGGCGAGCGCCGTGGCCGGGTCCTTGCCGCTCTGCAGGACGGCGAGGATCTGCTCGCCGAGGATGGTCCAGATCTCCTGCGCCGAGCGGCCGGGGAACTGGACCATCGGCGCGAAATCGGCGACGTCCTCCGGCTTCAGCGCCAGTTCGGCGTGTTCCTTGGCCTTGGACTTGTTGGCCGCGGCGTCCAGCACGAGTACGCCGCCGCCCTGCTCCTCCAGGTAGGCGGCGCCGCCGGCGGGGCCGACGAGTTCGCGTACCGCCTCCCAGACGGCCTGCTGGCGTACGGGGTCGTCGGTGAACATCACGATCGAGGCGCCGCCCGCCGACAGGATCCGCCGGCCGCCGTCGGGAATCGGGTAGGGGGCGATGCGGTAGTCGAAGTTGGCGCTCTTGGCGTGCGTGCGGGCTCCCGAGCTGGCGTCGTAGACGATGCCGACGTCGCCCCGGTAGTACGCCTCCGACATGGACTCGGCGTCGTAGTGCGCGATGACGCCGTCCTTCGCGAGATCGGCGAGGAATCTGACCAGTCCGAGCAGGGCGGGGTCGTCGAAGGTCGGCTCGGATTCGTCGTCGTTCATCAGCGATCCGCCGCCGGAGGCGACGACGTTCTGCAGGCGCCACATGTTGGGGTCGTCGGAGAGGCGGAACGCCAGGCCGTGCTTCGCCGCGCCGGAGTCGACGATCTTACGTGCGGCGGCGCCCAGCTCGGTCAGGGTTTCGGGTGGATCGTCGGGGTTCAGGCCCGCCTTCTTGAAGATCTCGGTGTTGTAGTACATGACGACCCAGGACGCCGTCAGGGGAAGCGCGTAGGTCTTGCCGTCGCGGGCGCCGAACTTCAGCAGCGACGGCTCCGCGGTCGTCGGGTCGTAGGAGGTGTCGGCCTTCATCAGGGAGTCGAACGGCTGCGCCAGCTTGGCGTCGACGTAGGTCCGGATCGACGCCGAGCTGATGATCGCCGCGTCCGGGAGGTTCCCGGCGATCCGGGCGGCGAGGATGCGCTCCTCGACGGCGCCGTAGTCGCCGCCGGACTTGACGAACGTCACGCTCGTGCCGGTGCGCTTGGTGAACTCGGGATTGAGCACCTTGTACGCGGGATCGACGATGTTCGAGCTCGAGTCGGGAATCAGGACGTTCACGGTGACCGGCCCGTCGGCCGGGGTGTCGTCGGTGCCGCAGGCCGTAGCCATCAACGCGGCCGTCATTGCGATGGCGAGCCACCGGCCGGGGTGTCCGCGGCGGCGGGTCGAGACGTACGAGGTCATGATGCTCCGTAAGGGGTGGGGACTGTCGTCAGTCGGTCGCGCTCAGGTTGATGCCGCGGATGAACTGCCGTTGCGCGACCAGGAAAGCGATGATCAATGGCAGGACCGCGAGGCTGGCCGCCGCCATCTGGGCGCCGTACTGGATTCCCGCCTCCGGGTCGGTGAAGCGGGTGACGGCGAACGGGACGGTGGCGTTGTCCGGGCTCTGCAGCACCACCGAGGCCCAGAACAGGTCATTCCAGCTCGACACGACGCTGAAGATGCCGAACGCGGTGATCGCCGGCTTGACGTTGGGCAGGACCACCCTCCAGACCATGCCGAACTCGCTGACCCGGTCGAGCCGGGCGGCGTCGAAGATGCTCTGGGGCAGGGTCAGTATGAACTGCCGGAACAGGAATATCCCGAAGGCCGACGTCAGGGAGGGCCAGACCAGCGCGAGGATCGTGTCGAGCTGCCCCACCCTTGAGATCACCACGTACGTCGGGATCGCGATGACCTGGCCCGGCACGATCAGGCACCCCAGCATCACCCACGTGGCGACCCCGTGGCCGCGGAAGCGGTGCCGCGCCAGCACGTAACCCGCCGGCAGGCAGGTGACGAGCTGGGCCACGAACGTGATGACGGCCACCACGACGCTCGTGCGATAGGCGCTCAGCCAGTCCCACTCGCGCAGGGCGATCCGGAAGTTCTCCAGGGTCAGGTCGCCCGGGCCGGCGCCGGTGAAGATCAGTCGTTCGGGTACGAAGGCGGTCCACACCATGATGGCGAACGGCGCGAGGATGATCACGCCGCCGAGGGCGAGCGCGAGGTGTGTCAAGGTCTCACGGGTGACGGTTCTGGCGGTCATCGGGTACCGGCCCGTTCCCAGCGACGGCCGACCGCGCTGAGCTGGATCACGGTGACGCCGAGGATCAGCGCCAGCAGCATGAGGGTGATGACCGAGCCGCCGCCGATGTCGAGGAAGCGGATGCCGCGCTCCCAGAGCAGGTACGACAGGGTCGTCGAGCTGTTGATCGGGCCTCCCTTGGTCATCACCTGGACCTGGTCGAACACCTTCAGCGCGTTCCGGGTGCAGATGATCAGCGTGAACACCGTCGCCGGTCCGAGCGCGGGCCAGGTCACGTGCCAGAATCGGTTCCACGGCCCGGCGCCGTCGAGCCGCGCCGCCTCCATCACGTGCGGCGGGACGGCGGACAGGCCGGCGAGGAACATCACGATCGCGAAGCCCATGTTCTCCCACGTGCCGACGACGGAGACCGCGGGGAGCGCCAGCGTGGTGGAGTGCAGCCAGTCCCGCAGGCCGAGGACCTGGCCGATCGTCGCGTCGATCAGGCCGCTGTCGGCGTAGAAGAGCCATCGCCAGGCGACCGCCATCGCCGCCAGCGTGGCGGCGACCGGCAGGAAGTACACGCTGCGCCACAGCGCGGCGCCGAACCGCACCGAGTGGATGCCGAGCGCGACGAGCAGCGAGGCCGTCAGCGTCACCGGGACCGTCAGGAGCATGTAGACGGCCGTGTTGACCAACGCCGTACGGAAGTCGTCACTCGGCAGGACGCGGGCGAAGTTGTCCATCCCCACGAAGCCGGCGGCGCCGAGCAGCGGGTCGTAGTCGAACAGCGAAAGCGTGACGACCACCAGCACCGGTCCCACGATCAGCAGGAACAGCAGGGTGTACGCCGGAATGAGCAGGGCGGATGGCGGTGGACGGAGGCCGATATGCGGACGCGGCAGCCGCGTGTGGAGCGAGTTCATGACCGTCCTACGGAGTGCTGGACCGGTGCGACGCCAGGGAACGCTACTACCTGACAATTGGAGCTTCCAGCAATCTCGTTGCCTTGGAAAGCGTGTGAGCGGAATGTTCACAGGGCGTTCGCGTGCCCGAATGGAGATCGTCAGAGCCTCGTCGCGTGAGCCCGCCGCTCACATCGCCGGTGACGCGGGGGTAGCCGCGACGGGTTTCACATGGTGTGTTCGGCGGTGACGTCGGCCATCGCGTCGAGGTACGCGGTGGATCGCTTGGGGTCCTTGAGCGCCAGCCCGACGAACAACGCGTCCATGATCGCAAGATGGGCCAGCCGGCTCGCGGTGGCCTCCAGCCGGAACCCCTGCTTCGGGCTCCCGGCGACCAGCGGGGCGTCCGCGAGATCGGCCAGCGGCGACCGGCGGAAACTGGTCACCGCGATCACGTAGGCGCCGCGCGACTTGGCGGTCTCCGCGACCAGCAGGGTCTCGCGGGTCGCGCCGGTGTGGCTCACCGCGACGCAAGCGGCCCTCTCGTCCAGTTGCCGGGCGACCAGGTGCTGCCCGATGGCGTCCGCCGGCGCGAAGGTCGCCAGCCCCAGCGCCTGCAACCGGTGCGCGGCGTCGTGGGCGGGCGCCGCCGACTGGCCGTTGCCCACCAGCAGGACGCGGTCCCGGCTGTGCAGGGTCTCCAGCGCGCCCGTGAAGGCCACCGGATCCACTGTCGTCATCGCATCGGACAGTGCGTGGCTGCTGGCATTCAGAATGGTGCGCAACACCTCGGCCGGAGCGGACTCGGAGTCCAGTTCGTCGGCGTACCTCAACTGGTCCGTTCCCCGCGCCGCCAGGTCGCGCACCAGGGCCAGCTTCAGATCCTGGAAGCCCTTGAAACCCGCCTGCTGGCAGGCCCGGACGACGGTGGACGCGGCGGTCTCGGCGCGGGCGGCCACGTCCGCGGCGGCGTAGCCGATGACCGCCTCCGGGTTCGCGATGATCACTTCCATCGCGCGCCGGGCGCTCGGCACCAGCGACGGCGCCGCCGCCTGGATCTTGGCGAGCACGGCCCCGCTGGTCAGCGGCCCGGCACCGGTCGGCGATGCACCTTTCGCATCGCCCGCCACAGCGGAAGCCGACCGGCCTCCACGTGCCTGTGCCGGCTTCGCCGCCATCCCGACCTCCCACAGCTCCGGCTCGACGAAACCGCGGACGGGGAATGTCGTCCTTCCAGGCAACGCCGTTGCGGCAACAGCATACGACGTCGACCTGATGCTGCCGTAAGGCGCGCATGAAAACGGCTCCCACCCATCGATGGGCGGGAGCCGTTTGCGACAGGTCAGACCTGGCCGGCCTTTTCCAGGGCCTCGCAGCAGGTGTTGGTGATCAGGCGGGTGACCACGTAGGGGTCGACGTTGGCGTTTGGGCGGCGGTCCTCGATGTAGCCCTTCTTGTCGAGTTCGACCTGCCACGGGATGCGGACCGAGGCGCCGCGGTTGGAGACGCCGTAGCTGTAGACGTTGTAGGGGGCGGTCTCGTGCAGGCCGGTGAGGCGCTGCTCGATGCCGAAGCCGTATCCGGCGATGTGCTCCTCGACCTTGCCCTCGGCGCCGAGGGACTCGCAGGCGGTGATGATCGCGTCGTAGCTCTCGCGCATGGCGCGGGTGGAGAAGTTGGTGTGGGCGCCGGCGCCGTTCCAGTCGCCCTTGGCGGGCTTGGCGTCGAGGGTGGCGGAGACGCCGAAGTCCTCGGCGATGCGGTAGAGCAGGTAGCGGGCCATCCACATGTGGTCGGAGGCCTCCAGCGGGCCGCCGGGGCCGATCTGGAACTCCCACTGCCCGGGCATGACCTCGGCGTTGATGCCGGAGATCTTCAGCCCGGCCTCGATGCAGGCGTCCAGGTGCTTCTCGACGATGTCGCGGCCGACGACCTCGTCGGCGCCGATGCCGCAGTAGTACGGCCCCTGCGGCCCGGGGAACCCGCCGACCGGGAAGCCGTACGGACGGCCGTCCTTGAAGAAGGTGTACTCCTGCTCGATGCCGAACCAGGATTCCTGCGCGGCGTACTTCTCGTCCACGGGCGTGAGCAGCGCGCGGGTGTTGGTGCTGTGGGCGGTGCCGTCGGCGTTGTAGACCTCGCAGAGCACGAGGATGTTGTCGCCGCCGCGGATCGGGTCCGGGCAGGAGAAGACGGGCTTGAGCACGCAGTCGGAGGAGTGGCCCTCAGCCTGGTTGGTGCTGGATCCGTCGAAGCCCCAGATCGGCAGGTCGGCGCCGTCCGCGAGGACCTTCGTCTTGGACCTGAGCTTCGGCGTCGGCTCCGTGCCGTCGATCCAGATGTACTCAGCCTTGAAAGCCACGTCGTTCCCTTCCTCAGACGCGAGCCAGGTCGTAAGCTCGCCACGCCCGAGGCTTTCAACCCCCCGTTTCGCATCCATTGCCCGTTTGTGAACACGGTGTGACAAAGACCAAGCCGAGTTGCCGCTGTGACTTAAGTCACCACAAACCCGCGAATCAACTGAAATGTCGCGATCATTGTCAGTTCTGATCGCCTGGGGCACGCAATGGCGCTAGCGTCGGCCCTATCGGGGCCTGAAAACGAACGAGCATTCGCACACCGAACGTGTGGAGATGATCCAGCATGCGCAGTGAACCCCCCTTCCGTGCGGACCACGTCGGCAGCCTGCTGCGACCGGCCGAGCTGCTCCGCGCGCGTGACGAATTCGGCCAGGGCACCATCACGACCGCCGAGCTCAGGGACGTCGAGAACGCGGCGATCCGGGAGGTCGTGCGGGCCCAGCGGGACGCGGGACTGCAGTCCGCGACCGACGGGGAGTTCCGGCGGGCGTCCTGGCACATGGACTTCATCTACCGGCTCGGCGGGGTGACCCAGGCCACCGGCGAGCGCATCACGGTCCGGTTCAGGAACGACCAGGAGGAGCTGGAGTTCGCGCCCCCGGCGATGCGGGTGGCCGAGCCGATCCGGCTCACCGAGACGATCTTCGCGGACGACTTCACGTTCCTGCGCGACACCGTCGAGCCCGGGCAGACGGCCAAGCTGACGATCCCGTCGCCGAACATGGTCCACTACCGGGGCGGCCCCGCCTCCATCGATCCCGGCGTCTACCCGGACCTTGAGGACTTCTGGACGGACCTGGCCGCGGCGTACAACGAGGAAGTGCTGCGGCTGGCCGAGCTCGGCTGCCGCTACCTGCAGTTCGACGACACCAGCCTGGCCTACCTCAACGACCCGGCGCAGCGGGCCGAGATCGCCGCGCGCGGCGACGACGCCGACCACCTGCACCTGCGCTACATCAAGCAGATCAACGCGGCGCTGGCCAACCGGCCCCGGGAGCTGCGGGTGACCACGCACATGTGCCGGGGCAACTTCCGCTCCTCGTGGGCGGCCGAGGGCGGCTACGACTTCGTCGCCGAGGCGCTGTTCGGCGAGCTCGCGGTGGACGGCTTCTTCCTGGAGTTCGACGACGAGCGCTCCGGCGGGTTCGAGCCGCTGCGGTTCGTGCCCAAGGACAAATACGTGGTGCTCGGCCTGGTCACCACCAAGAACGGCGCGCTGGAGTCGAAGGACGACCTCAAGCGCCGGATCGAGGAGGCGTCCAAGTTCATCGACGTGGACCAGCTGTGCCTGTCGCCGCAGTGCGGCTTCTCCTCCACGGTGGAGGGCAACACGCTCACCCACGAGGAGCAGTTCGCCAAGATCCGCCTGATCGTGGAGACCGCCCAGGAGGTCTGGGGCTAGGTCACCAGGCCTCCTGGGCCGGGCTCTCACGTCTCGGAACTGGTGATCACCGCGAACCTGGCTCCATTCGGGTCGGCGCAGACGGCGAACCGGCCGACGCCCTCCACGTCCATGGCGGGCATCAGCACGGCGCCGCCGGAGGCGTCGACCCGGACCAGGGTGGCGTCGGTGTCGGAGACCTCGATGTAGGGCAGCCAGTGCGGGGTGTCGCCCTGCTGGAGCGGCATGATCCCGGCGATGTCGGGCTCCTTGCCCTCGGCGGTGGAGGCCAGCACGTAGGTCATGCCGCCGCCGAAGGGCACCTCCTTGATGGTCCAGCCGAACAGGGTGGTGTAGAAGTCGCGGACGGCGCTGGGATCCGGCACATACAGCTCGGTCCAGCCGAGCGAGCCGGGCTCGGTGACCACGTCGAGGCCGATGGTCTTGCCGGGCTGCCAGATCGCGAACTGGGCGCCGCCGGGGTCGGTGAACGCGGCCGTCCGGCCGGCGTCGAAGACGTCGTAGGGCTCGACCCGGACCGTTCCACCGTTCTCGCGGGCCTGCTGGGTGGCGGCGTCGGCGTCAGGGACGTGGAAGTAGATGGTCCAGGCGGAGCGGGCACCCGCCTCGGTGAGCGGGCCGAGGGCGGCGACGGTCTTGCCGCTCTGCTGGAAGAAGCCGTAACCGCCGGAGTCGGGACCGGCGGAGGCGAAGGTCCAGCCGAAGACGGAGCCGTAGAAGTCGGCGCTGGCCTCGGTGTCAGGGGAACCGAGGTCGAGCCAGTTGGGCGCGCCCGGGTAGAAGTCGGTGGTCAGCATGGAATGCTCCTTCGCATGTCCGTGTCGGGTAGCCACACACTGTCATGCGGCAACGACAATTTCCGGTGAGGGAAAGCCGCGAGACGGATGAAGCATGAGTGACAGGACAGCTGAACGCTGCCGATGACAGTTTGTTTTATATCGGCGTTGATCGCCCTATGTCCCTCCAGGTTAGTCGTCGCTCTGTAAAGTGCCCCTGTAGCAGCGGGCAAATGATCAGGGTGAGTGGGCATGGATGGTCATACCGCCCCCTTGGTCGGCCGGGGCGAGGTCCTCAGGGACCTGCATGGGGCGCTGGACGCGAGCATGGACGGCGCGTTCCGGTTCCTCGCCCTGGTCGGCGAGCCGGGAGCGGGAAAGACGCGGCTGCTGGCCGAGCTCGACACGGCGGCCCGCGCGCGCGGCTGCCTGGCGTTGTGGGGCAGGGCGGCGGAGTTCGAGCAGGTGATCCCGTTCAGCGCGCTGGTGGACGCGCTCGACGGCCATCTGGAGACCGGGGACGAGCAGCACGATCCCCTGCTGGCCACGGTCTTCCCGGCGCTGGGCGCGGCCGAGGAGCCGGGCGACGACCGCAGCGGCCTGGCCAGATACCGGCTCTACCGGGCGATCATCGGGATGCTGGAGCGGCTGGCGGAACCGTCGGGGCTGGTGCTGGTACTGGACGACGTGCACTGGGCGGACGGCAGCACGATCGAGTTCCTCGACCACGTGGTCCGGCATCCGCCCCGGGCCCGGGTGCTGATCACCGTCGCGTACCGGCCGAACCAGGCGCCGCCGCGGCTGGCCGCGGGCGGCGGGCAGATCGTGGTCGGGCCGCTCAGCGCGGCCGAGGCCGACGAGCTGCTCGGCCCGGAGATCAGCCGGGGCCGCCGCAGGGCCCTGTACGAGGCGAGCGGCGGCAACCCCTTCTACCTGCAGGCGCTGGCCAGGATCGAAGCCGGCGACCTGCCCACCACCCTGCACGCGGCGCTCCAGCGCGAGCTGGCCGACCAGTCCGGCGACGCCCTGCTGGTGGCCCAGTCCGCCGCCGTCGCCGCCGACGAGTTCGAGCCCCCGCTCGCGGCCGTCGCCGCCGAACTGGCCGATTCGGCCATCCTGAAGGCCCTGGACGAGCTGGTCGCCCGCGACCTGGTCCGCCCGGTCGGCCCCGGCAACCGGTTCCGGTTCCGCCACCCCCTGGTACGGCAGGCCGCCTACGAATCCGCCGCCCCCGGCTGGCGCCTGGCCGCCCACGCCAGGCTCGCCGAGCACCTGGCGGCGGTGGGCGCCCCGGCCACCGTACGAGCCCACCACATCGAACGATCGGCCACCTTCGGCGACCGGGAGGCGGTGGCGGTCCTGGTGGAGGCGGCCCGCGCGGTCGCCACCACGGCGCCGGCCACCACCGCGCACTGGCTCCAGGCCGCCATCCGGCTGCTGCCCGACGACGCCGACGGCCGGGAGCACCGCCTGGACCTGCTGCTGGAGCTGGCCCGCGGCCAGGTGGTGTCCGGCTGGCTGGCCGAGGGCCGGGAGACCGCCTACGAGGTGCTGCGCCTGCTGCCGCGCGAGGATCACGCCAAACGCGCTTTCGCGGCCCGCTTCTGCGCCCTGGTGGAGCGCCTGCTGGACCGCCCGGCGCAGGGCAGGGCGGTGCTGCTGGCCGAGCTGCGCGAGATGCCCGACCCCCGGCTGCCTGCCGCGCTGCCGATGCGGCTGCGCCTGGTGGCCGAGAGCCTGATGCGCGGCGACCACCGGGCCGCCCAGGCGGTGCTGGACTTCATGCCGCGCGACCCGGCCGACCATGGCCTGGTGGTCGCGGTGGCCGCGCTGCGGCCGATGACCGCCTACGCGGCGGGCCGCATCCCGGCGGCGATCGATCATCTGGAACGGGCGGACGCGCTGGTGTCGGCCACGCCGGACGTGCAGCTGCTGGAGTGGCTGGACACGATCGCCTGGCTGTGCTGGGCGGAGCTGTGGCTGGGCGGCCACCGGTCGGCGGTGGCGCGGTTCGAGCGGGCGATCGCGATCGCGAAGGCGACCGGGCAGACGTTCATCGTGACCAACATGCTGGCCGGTCAGGGTCGCGCGTACGGCGTGGTGGGCCGCCTGGCCGAGGCCACGGTCGCGGCCGAGGAGTCGGCGGAGGTGGCCCGGCTGCTGCACTCGGGTTACGCGGAGGTGGTGGCCCAGGCCCAGCAGAGCCTGCTGGCCGCCGCGACCGGCCACGACGCGCTGGCGGTGCGGCTGGGCGAGGCGGCGGCGACCTCGGGGGTGAGCGCCGGGGAGTGGCCGGGCGCCCAGGCCCTGTACGCCTACGGCACCGCGCTCGCGCACGCCGGGCGGGCCGGGCAGGCTCCGGTGGCCGCGATCGAGGAGGCGTTCGCGGCGGGGCGGCTGGACCAGTTCAGCATGTTGTCGTTCTGCGAGGCGATGGCAGCCCACAGCGACGAGGCAGGGGTGTGGGCGGCGCGCGCGGCCGAGGTCGCCCATCCGGAGCTGGAGTTCAACGCGGGTATCGTCGACCTGGCCGCCTCCCACGCCGCGTCGGGCGCGGCCGCCGCCGAGCTGGCACTGCGCGCGGCGGAGGTCCTGGCGGCCGCCGATCAGCGGCTCACCGCCGGGCGCGCCCTGCTCCGGGCCGGGACGGCGCTGATCGCCGCGGGCCGCAAGAAGGAGGCACTCCCCCATCTGTCCGAAGCCGGGGATCTGTTCGAGGCGTGCGGCGCGCCGGGGTTGCTGGCGCAAGCCGTACGGGAACAGCGGCGGGCCGGGAAGCGGGTGGCCGCGAAGAGCCGGGGCACGGGCGGGCACGGGCTGTCGCCCCGGGAGCTGGAAGTCGCCCAGCTGGTCGTCGAAGGGTGCACGAACCAGCAGATCGCCGAACGCCTTTTCCTCAGCGTACGGACGGTGGAAACGCACCTTTCGCATGCGTACGAGAAGCTAGGGGTGTCGTCCAGGATCGGCCTGGCGCTGGCTTTGAAGTGAAAGATACGGGTTTTCCACGATGCCCGCCGGTGGCCGCTCTTGGGATGGTGTGATC
Organism: Acrocarpospora macrocephala; assembly: GCF_009687865.1. GTDB lineage: Bacteria > Actinomycetota > Actinomycetes > Streptosporangiales > Streptosporangiaceae > Acrocarpospora > Acrocarpospora macrocephala. The sequence continues at coordinate 21,960 of NZ_BLAE01000059.1, read as the reverse complement.
TCGGAAATACCCGGGAGGGCGGAACCATGCGGATCGCGCGTTTCACCACGGAAGGCGTGCCGAACGCCGAGGTGTCGCAGCATCCGTTCGCGACCGAGGACGGGCTCGGCCTGGAGCTGCACCGCTTCCACCGGGCCGACAGCGACGACGTGATCCTGCTGCTGCACGGGCTCCCGGCGTCCACGGACATGTTCATCATGCCCGAGCACCGCAACCTGGTCTCGTTCCTGCTGGACAGCGGCTACCCGGACGTGTGGTCGCTGGATTTCCGGATGAGCAACCGCTTCCCGTACGACACCGAGACACACCGGTTCACCCTCGACGACATCGCCCTGTTCGACCATCCGGCCGCATTGCGGGAGTTACGCAAGCACATCGGGAACAAGCGGGTGCACGTGATCGCGCAGTGCCTCGGCTCGGTGTCGTTCATGATGAGCCTGGCCGCCGGCCTGGTCGGCGAGATCGCCAGCATGACCTCCAACAGCGTGGCGCTGGTCACCCGGGTGCCGCGCTGGTCCAAGATCAAGCTCGCACTGGGGCCGGGCTTCTTCGACTACATCGCGGGCGTGTCGTTCCTGGACTCGCGGTTCGGGGACGCGCCGGTGCTGACCCGGGGCTGGATGATCTCGCGCGCGGTGTCCCTGTTCCACCGCGAGTGCGACTTCCGGGCCTGCCACATGATCAGTTTCATGTGGGGGGCGGGCAATCCCGGGCTGTGGAGCCACGAGAACCTGGACCCGGCGACGCACGCCCGGGTGGCCGACCTGTTCGGCGCGAACGGGCTGCACTACTACCGGCACATGCGGCGGATGGTCCGCGCCGGGCACGCCGTCCGGCACGACGACCGGTTCCCGGCCCTGCCGAAGGACTATCTGGAGCTCGCGGAGCACATCGACACGCCGGTCCTGTTCCTGACCGGGGACCGTAATCACGTCTTCCGCGACTCCAACATCGTCTGCCACCAGATCATGTCGAAGGCCCGGCCGGGGCTGCACGAGCTGCAGGTGCTGCCCGGCTACGGCCACGTCGATCCGATCATCGGCAAGGACGCCGCCCGCGACGTCTTCCCGCACATCCTGGAGTTCCTGCGCAAGCACAGCGAGGGCGGGCGTGATGGAGCACGTTGACGTCCTCGTCGCCGGCTCCGGGTTCGGGGGCTCGGTGGCGGCCTACCGGCTGGCGGAGGCCGGGTTCGAGGTGGTGGTGATGGAGCGCGGCCGGGCCTGGCCGCCCGGTTCGTTCCCGCGCAGCCCCGCCCAGATGGGGAAAGCGTTCTGGGATCCGGCCGCGGGCCTGCACGGGCTGTTCGACGTGTGGAGCTTCGGCGACTGCGACTCGGTGGTGTCCAGCGGGCTCGGCGGCGGGTCGCTGATCTACGCCAACGTGCTGCTCCGCAAGGAGGAGAAGTGGTTCGTGCGGGAGTCGCCGCTGCCGGGCGGGGGCTACGAGCACTGGCCGATCAGCAGGGACATGCTGGATCCGCACTATGACGCGGTGGAGCGCATGATGGGGGCGGCGGCGTACCCGCTCGACAAGAAGGGTTACCAGGACACGGCCAAGACGCGGGCCATGCAGGACGCGGCGGCCGAGCTGGGTCTGGACTGGCAGCTGCCGCCGCTGGCGGTCAGCTTCGCGCCGAAGCCGGGGGCGCGGCCGGAGATCGGGCTCCAGATCGTGGATCCGGAGTACGGCAACCTGCACGGCGTACCCCGCCGGACCTGCAAGCTGTGCGGTGAGTGCGACATCGGCTGCAACGAGGGCGCGAAGAACAGCCTCGATCACACCTATCTATCTGCGGCCCGGCGGCACGGGGCGGATCTGCGGACCCTGCACGAGGTCCGGACGATCACCCCGAGGCCGGGCGGCGGCTACGAGGTCGGCTTCGTCCAGCGCGATCCGCTGACCGAACTGCAGACGATCAGCTGTGACCGGCTGGTGCTGGCCGCGGGAACCTACGGCACGACCTATCTCCTGCTCAAGAACCAGCTGCCGGGGATCAGCAAGACCTTGGGGACCCGGTTCTCCGGCAACGGCGACATCATCTCGTTCCTGCTGCGCGCCCAGGACCGGCCGATCGCGGCCAGCCGGGGGCCGGTGATCACCAGCTCCATCCGGCTGCCCGACGGCGCCTACATCCAGGAGGGCGGCTTCCCCGCCTTCGTGGACTGGATCGCCGAGGCCGCCGACGTGGGGGATGAGTTCAAGCGGGCCGTGCGGTTCGTCTGGGAGCGGCTGCGGGGCCTGATCACCCGCGACCACAACCTGTCCGCGGAGCTGTCCCGGCTGCTGGGCACCGGCGAGCTGTCCGACCGGTCGCTGCCGATCCTCGGCATGGGCCGGGACGTCCCCGACGGCGTGCTGCGGCTGCACGGCGAGCGGCTCGTCCTGGACTGGGACGCGGAGACCAGCAGGGAGTACTACGCGGAGCTGCGCGGCACCATGCGGCGTATCGGCGACGTCCTCGGCGCCGAATACTCCGACGCGCCGCTGCGGCGGGTGCTCACCGCGCACCCGCTCGGCGGCGCCCCGATGGGCCGCCACATCGGCGAGGGCGTCTGCGACTCGCGCGGCGAGGTGTTCGGCTTCCCCGGCCTGTACGTCGCCGACGGCGCGGCCATGCCAGGACCGGTGGGGCCGAACCCCTCGCTCACCATCGCCGCCATGGCCGACCGGATGGCGGACCGGATCACCACCAGAAAGAACGCGCCAATGCCCGTCCGCACCGCCCTGTCGTTCACCGAGGAAATGCGCGGCACGCTCAACGGCGGCGACGGCTTCGCGTTCCACATCACCATCACCGCCGACGATGTAGACCGTTTCCTCACCGAGCCCGAGCACCTCGCCCGGGCCGAAGGATGGATCGACGCCGCCATTTGCGGGGGCCGGCGCCCGATCGAGCGGGGCTGGTTCAACCTCTTCGCGCCTGGAGAGTCGCCCGAGCACCGGGAAATGCGCTATCGGCTGCATTTCCGCGACGGCGAGAACCAGCCCCGCACCCTGCTCGGCGTGAAGCACGTGAAGCACGGCCCGCCGACCCGGCTGTGGCTGGACACCTCTACTCTGCACAGCACCCTGCTGGAGGGCTATGTCGAGGAGGGCGAGGAAGGCAGCGTCCTGGGCACCGGAACCCTGCGCATCTCGCCGGCCGACCTGACCAGGATGCTCACCACCTTCCACACCGCCGGTCCCGGCGGCGCGGCGGCGCTGGCCCGTTTCGGCGCGTTCTTCCTGGGCGAGCTCTGGGACGTGTACGGCCCCGGCAACTAGCGTTTCCAGGGGTCGTAGTCGACCTCCAGCGCCTCCTGGGCCGGACGCTCAGATTCGGGGACATGCTGGAGGTTGATCCGGATCCGGGTCCAGGCGGAGCTGCGGCCGCGCATGGAGTCGACCAGGATGTCGGCGGGCTCCAGCAGCGCGGCGACCTCGGGGTGGCGGGCCTTCCAGCGGTCCAGGCCCACGAGCGCCTCGTTCTTCGTCTCGGCACGGGCGATCTCGATCAGCGGCATGGTGGGCTGGCGGCGGCCGGTGCCCTTGGGCGCCTTGGGGCGCGGGCCCTGCTCCTTGGCCAGCGCGAGCAGCGAATCCAGGGATCCCTCGGCCGCTGCGGAGTCCATCTCCGCCCAGGGGTCCCCTTCGGCGGCGAAGCGGGCGGGGACGGTGGCGAGGGAGAACGCCTCGGGGCGGCAGCCGCGGACCTCCTCCCAGCGCAGCGGGGTGGAGACCAGGCCGGTCGGGCGCACGCTGTAGGCGGAGGCGACCGTGCGGTCGCGGGCGTTCTGGTTGAAGTCCACGAAGACGCCCTGGCGTTCCTCCTTCCACCAGTGGCTGGTGGCCAGGCCGGGGGCACGGCTTTCGATCTCCCTGGCCACGGCCTCGGCCGCCTTGCGCAGCTGGGGGAAGGTCCAGCCGGGGGTGATCCGGGCGTAGACGTGGAAGCCGCGCGAGCCCGAGGTTTTCGGCCAGGCCGTCAGGCCGTGCTCGCCGAGCACGTCCCTGGCCAGGAAGGCGACGTCGACGATCTCGTCCCAGGCGACGCCGGGCACCGGGTCGAGGTCGATCCGCAGCTCGTCGGGGTGATCCAGGTCGGGGACGCGGACCGGGTGCGGGTTCAGGTCCACGCAGCCCAGGTTGACGGTCCAGAGCACGGCGGCGAGATCGCGGCCGACGACCTCCTCCGCGGAGCGGCCGGACGGGTAGCGCAGCTCGGCCACCTCGATCCAGGCCGGGCGCTTGGCCGGGGCGCGCTTCTGGAAGAACGGTTCCTCGTCGACGCCGTGCACGAATCGTTTGAGCACCAGCGGGCGGTCGGCGACGCCGCGGAGGGCGCCCTCCCCCACGGCGGCGTAGAAACGGACCAGGTCCAGCTTGGTGTGGCCGGTGCGGGGAAAGACCACCCGCTCAGGGCTGGTGATCTTCACTTCCCGGCCGGCGACCTCAATGATCTCCGCATCGGACATAGCGCCCACGATACGACCTGGCACCGACACAATGCGCGCGACCCCAAACCAATTATCGGTCCATTTAAGGCGCGATTTCGGAACATTTTCTGCCTTTTGTCAATCGTTCGATTTGTAAGCATTTGCATTACATGTCGTATAGCTTGACAACCTCCTTGGGTGTCACTATTCGCGCACGGATCAGTACGGGCGCATGTCACCAACCGGCTGGACGATCCGCTGCTGCTGGCGGCCGACGCCGCGACGGCGGCGTTCGGGTTCGGGGAGCTGGAGACGACCGTGCCGGTGCTGACCGACGCACCGTCCGACGCGGTGGCGGGGTCGATCGGGTCGGCGGTGGGCGCGCCCGGCGTGCTCGTGCAGTGTTCGGTGGAGGAGGCGCTGGAGCTTGAGCGATGCGCATCTACGAAGCCGTTCACTGAGTTTCAGTGTTTCTCAGTGATCCGTCCATTGCTGGGCGGAGGTCCCCGTCTGGTCTGGGCGGTGCCCGGTGCGGGGTAGACGTTTCACAGCCACCGGCCCCGGCAGGCGGGGTCTTATGGTCGGCTCCACGTCCGTTTAGCGTCTCCGGGCCACTCCCGGCGACGGTGTGCTTCACCAGGGAAGCCAGGTTGAGCGCGGCGTTCACGTCCCGGTCCAGGACTAGATCGCAGGCGGTGCAGGTGTAGGTGCGTTCGGAGAGGGCGAGTTTGGCTTTCACCGCGCCGCATCCGGAACACGTTTTGCTGGAGGCGAACCAGCGGCCGGCCACCACCAACCGCCCGCCGCCCCACGCGGTCTTGTAGGCGAGTTGGCGGCGGATCTCGGCGAACCCGGCGTCGGAGATCGCGCGGGCCAGCCGACGGTTCTTCACCATCCCGGCGACGTGGAGGTCTTCGACCACCAGCGTGCCGTATTCGCCTGCCAGTGTCGTGGTGAGCTTGTGGATGGCGTCGCGGCGCAGCGCGGCCACTCGGTGGTGGATCCGGTTGCGCGCGGCGTCGGCCTTTCGCCACCGGCCGGACGGTTTCTGTCCGCTGCGCCGGTCCGGGCCCTGCTTGCGGGACACCGCCCGAGACAGGCGGCGCAGCTTGCGGGAGGCGGCGGCCAGGTGCCGGGGGTTGGCCGTGGGCGGACGGCCGTCGGAGTAGACGGCCAGGGTCTTAACGCCCAAGTCCACCCCGACCACCGCCTCCGGCCGCGACGGCGTGGCTGCGGCGCGCTCGATCTGGACGGAGAACGAGACGAGCCAGCGCCCGGCTTCGAGGCGGACGGTGGCCGAGCGGATCTGTGCGGTGCCCGCCTCGATCCGGCGGGCCAGCTTGCGGGTGGACTCGTGGGTTTTGATACGCCCGAGTACCGGCAGCAGCACGTGGGTGCGGCCGTCCAGGCGGATCGCCCCGGTGGTGAACCGCACCGACATGGCCTGATTGCGTTTGGACCGGAATCGGGGAAATCCCATCTTCGGGCCCTTACGGGTGCCTTTCCTGGACTCGCTCCAGTTCGTCAACGCGGTGGCCAGCCGATCCAGGCCGCATGCGTAAGATTCTTTGGAGTTCTCCGCCCACCACGGCGCGACCTCCTGCTTGGCCCCGTTCCAGGCTTTACGCAGCGAATACATCGACCACGACAGCGGCGGGGTCAGCTGAGCATCCGGGATGCCGTAGGAGCGTTCGGCCTCCCGCTGGGCCAGATTGGCCTTGACCCGCGCCAGACCCCAGTTGAAGGCCAGGCGGGCGGCGCCGCAGTGGGAACGGAGCAGACGTTCCTGGCGCGGGGTCGGGTCGAGCGCGTACCGGTAGGCCTGGACGACCTGCATCAACCCTCCCCAGCCATGGCAAACCTATGTAAACCCATGGTGAACAAGTGACTACAGTTTACCAGGGTGATTGTGATTGACAGGCTGAGCAGCGAACAAGCGTGCGCCTGTCTGGGGATCACCTGACGCGTCCTCGACAACCGGTCCAAACGCGGGGAGTGCGGTGGGGTGGCTGGCCGTACAGGGGCCTGCGGGGTTGTTGCCGTTCTCGGCGGCGATGAGCCCGGCGGAGTGGCGGTCGCTGCGGTTGTCGATCAAGCGTGCGGTGCTGGGGGCGACGCTCAGGCGGGCGCTGGAAGAGCTCGCGGTGCCGTACGAGCGGGCGGTCGTGATCGGCGGCCAGGCAGGGGACGACGAAGTGCTCGCGGTGCTGGCGCGCGAGCTGGCCACGCCGGTCGGGCGCGGTGACGTCGCCGGACGGCTCGGGCATCGGCACGCCGTCGCCTACGGATTGGCCAGCGGCTGATCGTCCAGCGCCTGGTCGATCTCGTGCCGGAGCGGCATCGACGTGGACGCCCCCGCCCGCTGGACCGACAGCGCCGCGGCCGTCGAGGCGAACCGCAGGAACTGTTCCGGGCCGCGCCCTTCGGCCCGCGCCACCGCCAGCGCGCCCACGAACGTGTCCCCGGCCGCCGTGGTGTCCACCACTTTGACCGGCACGGCGGGCGCCCAGAGGCGTGAGCCGTCGCGTGAGCCGTACAGAGCCCCTTTTGACCCCAGAGTGACCACAAGCTCCGGAACGCGCTCCAGAAGGGCTTCCAGGGCTCTGTCGGGCACGCCCAGGCCGGTGATCGCGGCGGCCTCGTGCTCGTTGCAGACGAGCAGGGCGACCGCGTCGAGCAGTTCGTCCGGGAGTTCCACCACCGGGGCGGGCGTGAGGATCACCGGCGCGGGCGACGCGACCGCCGCCGCGACGACCGCCTCCATCGGCAGTTCCAGCTGGAGCAGCAGCGCGTCCGACGCGGCGATCACCTCCAGATCCCGGTCCGAGGGCCCGGTGACCGTCCCGTTCGCCCCCGCCACCACGATGATCGAGTTCCCGCCGCCCTCCTCGACCACGATGTGCGCGATCCCCGACGGCCCGTCGACCACCCGAAGCCCCTCGGTGTTCACCCCAGCGTCATCAAGCGCCGCCCGCAACGCGGGCCCGAACGCGTCGGACCCCACCGCGCCCACGAAGGCGACCTCCGCGCCGGCCCGCGCCGCAGCGATCGCTTGGTTTGCTCCTTTTCCGCCGGGAACCGTGCGAAACTCGGTTCCCGACACCGTTTCCCCCAGGTGAGGGGCTTGCGGGACGTAGGCGACGAGGTCCATGTTGGCGCTGCCGAATACCGTGATCACGCTTCCTATGTTCCTCCCAGGGAACGCATCGGCCCGTCGACTCCACTAATTCGGCTGATTAGTCCTAGAATCCGCCGGTGTGAACGAAGGTCAAGACGTTCCGGCGAAGCTCCCCATCCGGGAACGCTCGTCGCGCCCAGGCGGAGGCGGCCGCCATCGCAGGCCGCTGCCCGTCAACCTGCCCGCGGACGCGCCCACCCTGGTGCTCGCGGTCCCAGGGGCGGTGGACGACGTTGTGACCGAGCTGGCTTCGATCATCCGAGTGGACAACCCGCAACTCGACCTCCGGCTCATCTCGCTCACCGACGGCGGCGCCGACCTCGCCAAGGAGTTCTCCTCCATCGCCGCCGAACGCGCCACCCGCGGCTTCCCCGCCGAAGCCGACGACGAACCCCGCCCGCGCGCCGCCATCGTGGTCCCGCTGATCACCGGCTCGCACCCGCGCGTGATGCGCTCGGTCCGTGACGCGGTCGCCGAGAGCGAGGCCCCGGTGACCGTCACCGACCCGCTCGGCCCGCACCCCTTCCTCGCCGAGGCCCTGCACGTACGCCTGTCGGAGCGCGGCCTGGCCCGCGCCGACCGGATCCGCCTGTTCAACGTGACCTCGCCGGTGGACGGCATCATCGTGGCCACCGTCGGCGGCGACGAATCCGCCAGGGCCGCCGACGCGACCGCCGTCCTGCTGGCCGCCCGCCTGGCCCTGCCCGTCGTCCCCGCCGCCTTCGACGGCCGCCCCACGGTCGCCGACGCGGCCGACCGCCTGCGCAACATCGGCGCGTCCCGGATCGCGCTGGCGCCCTTCGTGATCGGCCCCGAGGTGGACCCCGACCGGATCACGGCCGCCGCCGCGGAGTGCATGGGCTGCGCGTCACCGCTGGGCGCCCACGAGGCGGTCGCCCGCATGGTGACCGTCCGGTACGGCGCGATCCTGGGCAACCTGAACGAGGACTTCGAGGAACTCGGAGAGTTTGGCGAGGAATACCCGGAGGGCTAGGACTTCAGCTCGTCCCGGGCTCTCCCCGCTCCCGGCCGAGAATCAGTACACCCAGGTCTGGCTGGTGGGCTCCCCGCTCCCGGCCGAAGGTCAGAGACAGCCGTCGTTCCGCGAACCCGACCAATGCCACCCCTTCAGACCCGACCACGGCTACCCCTTTGGGCCGCGAAGTCCGCTGCGGTTACCCGCCTCGGGTCAGAGCGGCCGGCGCCCGGCGAAGCCCAGTTCGCTGCGGTGGTACCAGGCGAGTTCGCCTTCGCCCTCGATCCAGCAGAGCCGTACCGACATGCCCTCCAGGACGGCGGGGAAGTCGATCAGGACCGGGGCGATGCCCTTGAGCTCGATGCCCTGGTCGGAGAACCAGCCGACGATCTCGGCCATCCTGGCCTCCAGGCCCTTGGCCTCGGCCAGGCCACCCCGCGTCGACGTCCCGGACTGTTTCAGGTCGTAGCCGAGTTCGGCCAGGTCGGCGCGGAGCTCGATCAGCTCCCCGACGAGTTCGCGCGCCTCGGGCATGAGGGAACGGGCACCCTCGACACTGAAGATCCTCTCCATGTCTGAGGAGGTTATCGCGACCTCCGAGTAGCTTGTTCTCTCATGCCGACGTGCACCGAATGTCCAGAGAACGCACTGCGCGGAAGCCAGGGTTGCCTGGCGCATACTTTCGGCACGGGCGAGCATGACGACCAAGGCCGTGCCATCGTCCGCGACGTGGATCTCAGCGGCCAGGACCTGGGCGGATTCGGATCCGGCAGGGTGGTCTTCGAGGGCCCCGCGTCCTTCGAGGGCAGCACCTTCACGGGCCGATTCGACTCGACCGACCTGGTTTTCAACGGCCCGGCGGACTTCACCGGCGCCACCTTCGCCGACCGGTTCGCCCTGGACAACGTGGTCTTCAACGGCCCGGCCCTGTTCGCACACGCCACATTCGAGCATCGCAGCACGATCAGGAACACCGTTTTCCGCGCCGAGGCGACCTTTCGCGACGCGTCGTTCGCCAGATACACGCGCTTCGTCGAAGCGGAATTCGAGGGCGAGACCTGGTTCCAGCAGGTGAGCTTCCACGGGGACGTCCTCTTCGACGGGGTCACGTTCCGGAGCCGAGCCCGTCTCACCCGCGCTCTGTTCGAAGGCGCCGCCAGCCTGACCCTGGACGCCCCCCTGACGGACTTCAGCCTGAGCACGTTCCGCCGCCGCGCCAGGATCGAGGTGGCCGACAGGACGCTCAAATGTGACCGGACCGTCTTCGAGAGCGGCGTCCGGCTCACCTCGTCGGGACCGGCCGAGATCGTCCTGCACGATGTGCACTTCGGCGCGCCCTCCGCGATCGCCGCCGCCCCGGCCACGATCACCGAGTACCGCCCCGCCGACCGCCCCCGGCTGCTCAGCGTGCTCGGCACGGACCTGACCGGCCTGACCCTCTCCTCGGTCGACCTGTCCCGCTGCTCGTTCGCGGGCGCCCACAACCTGCACCAGCTCGCGGTCGAGGACTGGAACTCGTGGGGCCACACCCCGCGCGCGCTCTGGGTGACCCGCCGGATCGCCCTGGCGGACGAACGCCGCTTCCGCGCCAGAACCGGGTCGGCCCGCCGCCGGCGGCGCTGGGCGATCCCCGGCGACGACCAGGACGCCGCCGTCAGCGGCAACATCCAGGGGGACTACCACGCCCTGCGCCGCATGCACGAGGAGGCCAAGGACGAGCCCGCCGTCACCGAGTTCTACTACGGCGAGATGGAGATGCGCCGGATCGGGCTCTGGCAGGAGTTCCGGGTCCGGCTGCGCGAGCGCTGGTGGCGCGGGGTCACAGCCACGCTAGGCGAGTGGCTGCTGGTGTCGCTCTACTGGCTGCTGTCCGGCTACGGCGTGCGCGTCTGGCGCGCCCTGACCGCCCTGGCGGTCGTCATTGTCACCACGTCCGCAGCCTTGGTCCAGTGGGGCTTCCCTGGCGCTCCCCTCGCGTACGGCGACGCCGTGCGTTTCAGCGTCCGCGCCGCGACCTCGCTCCTGCGCGGCACCGACGTCCCGCTCACCCCGGCCGGCGAGTGGATCGAACTCGTGCTGCGCCTGCTCGCCCCGCTCCTGCTGGCCTTGGCACTGCTGGCCGTCCGAAGCCGCGTCCGCCGCTGACTCTCAAGCCGCCGACCCCGCAAACCGCCCAGCACCTCGCCAAGATCGCCTCAGAGGCGCTATGACTGGGGGCATGGGAAAACCCTTCTTGATCGGTCTTGGTGCCCTCCTGGTGCTTATGGGGGCCGTCTGGACCCTGCAGGGCCTCGGCTTCATCGGCGGTAGCTTCATGAGCGACAACACCACGTGGGCGATCATCGGGCCGATCGTGGTCATTGTCGGCCTGGCCCTGGCAGTGTGGGCGGCGCGGCGGAAGACATAACACGTTTGATCCGGAACAGGCAGGCTATGACTGAGGCATCCCCCTCCTGACCGAGGGGACCGGATGGACCGCAAGGGATGGCCAGGGACGCTGGCGGTCGCCGCGGTGCTGGTCGTGCTCGGTGTCGGGCTCCCGATGGCGGATCGGCGGGTCTCCGCGGGCGCGGTTCCGTTGCCCGCGGGCGCGCGGATCCAGGTGGGGCCGCTCGGGGAGGACGAGCAGCGGCCGGTCTCGGTTCAGGTGCCGGACGGGTGGGCGCTGGATATCGACGCCACGGAACTGTCGGAGTCGGTGGCGCTGCTCAACGGCTCCACCTCGTTCCAGCTCAGCGTCATCATGTCCGAGGGGGCCACGCCGGAGCAGCTGTGGCACGGCTTAGGCCGGATCGAGCAGGCCGGGGGCATCCACGCCCGCCAGGGCGAGACCGTGACCATCACGACCACGCAGGGCGTGCCGGGGCTGGCCGGGCCTGTCACCTTCCAGGATCGGATGGCCATGGTCGCGGTCTTCGCCGCCGCGGCGCTGGGGGCCGACGTCGTGGTGGCAGGGCCGCCCGCCGAGGTCATGGGGGCGGATGTCGGCGCGATGCTGCGTTCGATCAGGTTCGCCGGAGCCGGGGCATGACGGGGCGTCCGGCGTTCTGGGTGTGGGCGGTGGGGTGCGCGCTCGGCGCGTACACGACCTTGATCACCATTGTGCCGCAGGCCGGCGTCTTCAGCTCGGGCGCGCTGATCGGCCTGGTCGTGCTCGTACCCCTGCTGCTGGTGGGGTTCTGGCTGTTCCATCGCATCCGCCCGGTCCGCTCGCATCCGGTGAGGTACGCGTTGATGGCCGTGGCCTGGGGTGGCTTCGGCGCCTTCGGGGTGGCCTTCGCGGCCAACACCGCGTTCCTCAGCCTGCTGCGCAAGACCGTGGGCCTGGAGTTCGCCGACCGGTGGGGCAACATGATCGTCGCCCCCATCGACGAAGAACTCGCCAAGGTGGCCGGAGTGGCGCTGCTCGCCCTGATGGTTCCCCATCTCATCAGCGGGCCTCTCGCCGGATTCGGCTACGGCGCCCTTGTCGGGCTGGGCTTCCAGGTCGTCGAGGACTTCCTCTACGTCTTCAACACGATCACCGCCGCGGGCGGGGTCCACGAGGTGAGCGACAGCCTGAGCTCGCTGTTCGTCCGGGTGGCGCTCTCCGCCTGGTGGAGCCACTGGGCGATGACCGCCGTCAGCGGCGCAGGCCTCGGCTATCTCTTCGGCCGCGTCTGCCGGCCGATGCCGCGCCGCGTCCTGGTGGGCGCGGGCGGCCTCGCCCTGGCCATGCTCATGCACGCCTGGTGGGACTCCCCCGCCCTCGCCGGCGCCTTCTTGATCAAGGGCCTCCCGCTGCTGCTGGTGGCCTTGATCGTCTTCCTGCTGGCCCGCCACAACGAGCGCCACCGCGTCCCGTGCACCGCCCAAGCCGAGGTTCAGGAAGCGGCCTGACGCGTTCAGAGCGCCTTCTGCCAGATGTCGATGGCGAGGATGCGGCGCATGCCGACCGACAGGTAGAGGTCCAGGGCCGGGGTGGTGTTGCCGGAGTCCACGTGCAGGATCGTGCCGGTGCGGCCGCGACGCCAGTCGGCCGCGAACGCGCGGCGGAGCATCAGCTTGCCGAGCCACTTGCCGCGGAAGGCGGGCCGGACCGCCAGGGTCAGCACGTAGCCGCAGTTCTCGTCGGGGACGAAGTGGTTCGTGCCGACCACCACGGCCGCGGGAACGCCGTGCACCTTCGCGACGAGCACCTGCCCCCAGTCGTGCGCGCTGGAGGCCTCCCGCGCGTCGGCCCACTCCTCGAAGCTCTGCGGGACGTGCCCGAAATGTTCGGCGAACGCCTCCTCCTTGATCGCGTGGGCGGCGCGCAGCAGTTCCTCGTCGTCGCCCGAGCCGGTCTCGACGGTCACGCCCGCCAGGAACGAGGGCGCGGGCTCGCCGTTGTGGTCGATGCGCATGCGGTGGAAGCTGGTCGCGGGCGCGAACCCGCGCGCCCTGGCCGCCTCCTGCTGGGCGGTGTCCTGGGCGTAGATGCCGATGTCGGCGGTGACGCCGCTGAACCGGCCGAGCACCAGCTCCCAGAGCGCCTCCTCGGCTTCGTCGCTGCGGGCCCGGACGTCGATGTCCACCCGGTCGCTCGCCCCCTTGCGGCAGGCCCAGCCCCAGCCGACCAGCCGCTCCCCCTCGTGGGCGAGCCAGCCGTCCGCGGCCGGATCGAAGTCGGGCTCGGTGAGCTGATCGTGTACGTCCGCCGGAGTCAAGTCCGGCCGTCCGAGCACCCGGGTGTCGTGCTCGGCCACCAGTTCGTAGATCGCGTCCGCGTCAGCGGGCTTCGGATGCCTGATTTCCATGCCTCCGTTGTACGCCGGGCCACTTGGCGACCACTTGCTATGGAATTGGGGACACACTTGGGTATGGATATTCGAGAGCTCCTGTCCGGCCTCACCGGCGCTCAGCGCGTGTACGGCGAACCGTACGAACGCGACGGAATCACGGTCATCCCCGCCGCCGTCATCCGAGGTGGGGGCGGCTTCGGCAACGGCAATGGAGAGCTGGGCTCCGGCGAAGGCGGCGGCGGGGGCATCACCGGACGGCCGATCGGGGCCTATGTCATCAAGGACGGCGAGGTCCGCTGGGAACCGGCGCTCGATGTCGGGCGGCTCGTCCTCGGCGGTCAATTGCTGGTGGCCCTGCTCGCGCTGCTCGCGTTCCGCCTGCTCCGCCGCCGGAAATGAACGGTCAATCGCCAGCCGCCCTGCTCACGCTCCGCCTGCTCCGCCGCCAGCAATGAACGGTCAATCGCCGACCGGCCTGCTCGCGCTCCGCCGGCAATGAACGGTCAATCGCTGGCCGCCCTGCTCACGCTCCGCCTGCTCCGCAATGAACGGTTAATCGCCAGCCGCCCTGTTCGCGTTCCGCCAGCTCCGCTGTCGGGACGAACTGTTTCCGTTAACGGGTTGCCCGCCGGGCGTGGCTTGCCAAGAATTGAGGCGCGAAGGACCGGGGGGCCTTCGGACAATTTTCTTCGGGGCGTTCCTGTAAATGAGAAAGCCGTAATCTGACGGCCGTGGCGGTGAATCGCCTGGTCGACGGCTATGCGGCTGGCTATGGGACCTGGTTGATATCTGAGGGCGTTGTGGTCGCCTGGGTGACCCAGCCGGTGCCGGGAGCGGTGACGGCGATCGTTCTGATCGTGCTGTCGGCGCTCGTGTCGTCGCGGCTGCTGAAAGTGCTGCTGTTCGGGGCGGCGGCTGGGGTGCTGGTGGCCGTGGCGGTGAATCTGCCCGCCGGGGAGACGCCGGGGTCGGGGCTCGTCGACGGGCTGAGCGCGGACGGGGTGGTCGGGTGGCTGCGGGATCCGCTGGTGGCGCTGGTGCTGGCCGTGGTGCTCGCCTTCATCGGGACGCAGTCGGGGTGGCGGCTGGTCAAGGCGGTGATGTTCTGCGCGGCGGTGGTGGCCGTGTGCTGGACGGCGGTCAGCTACGCCTCGGCGCTGACCGCGGTGGCGGGGGCGATCGCCACGATCGTGGTGTGGCTGATCATCGCGGTGACGGTGGTCACGGTGGTGCTGGTGGTCGGGGTGCTGGTTCTGGCGGCACGGTCGGATGGGCGGGGTGATCGGGAACTGCTGACGCTCGGGCATCGGATGAGGCTGCCCGCCCTGAATGACGGCCCTGACGACCACGATGACCCACAACTCGCCCGATTTATCCGCATAAACGGCTGTTTCAATCGGTTGATTGAGCTGATTGAGGAGGCCGCTGATCTTGATGATCGGGATCTGTCGGTTCCGCAGACGATCGGGGCGGTGGCGGCTTTCTATTTCTCGGGGTTACGGCCGCTCATGCCGGAGATCAAGTCGATCCACGCCGATCTGAACGCGGAGATCGTGGAGTTGGGGCCCGGGTTCGGGCGGATGGCGCGGGCGCGGGTCTACCTGCCGACACGGGCCGAATGGCGGGAGCTGACGGCCCAGGAAGGGGTGATATTTCCGTATCCGATCCTGCGGCTGCTGCTGCTCAACCGGCGCTGGCGGGAGGTGGGGACGATCACCTACAAATGGCATCGATGCCAGCATCTGATCGAGGATTATCTTGGCCTCTGAATTTCCGGGGGAAACCGTGGAGACGGACGACGGCGTGCGGTTGTGGGCGACGCGGGTCGGCCAGGGGGTTCCTGTGGTGCTCTGTCACGGTGGCCCGGGATTGTGGGACATGTTCGGCGGCATGGCCGATCTGTTGAAAAATTTAGCTACGGTCCATCGGTGGGATCAGCGGGGATGCGGGCGATCGGATCGGCGCGGGCCGTACGCGTGGGGTCGGGCGCTCGCGGACCTGGAGGCCGTACGGCGATATTTCGGGTTGGAGCGGATGGTGCTGGCCGGGCATTCCTGGGGAGCTCAGCTGGCGTTGCGTTATGCGCTTGATAATCCCGGGCAGGTCAGTGGGTTGATCTACATCGCGGGTACGGGAATCGATCCGGTGGCCACGTGGCGGGAGCCGTACCAGAAGAATTTCCAGGTGCGTATGGGCGGGCGGCTGGCTCGGTGGGCGGAATTGAAGGGCCGGGTGCGTTCGGAGGCCGAGGAGCGGGAATTGTGTGTGCTCCAATGGTCGGCGGATTTCGCCGATAACGGGCTGGAACACGCCGAGGGCATGGCCAGTCCCTGGTTCGGCGTTAATTTCGGCTACAACGCCGCCATCAACGCCGAAGACAAGCTCACCTGGGGAACCGCGGAACTCCACGACCGCTGCCGGGCCTGCGAGGTGCCCGCGCTGATCGTGGACGGCGAACAGGACATCCGCCCCCGCTGGTCGGTGAATTCGCTGGCGGACGCGCTGCCGCGCGTTTCCCGGGTCGTGCTGGAAAACGCGGGCCACCTGCCCTGGGTGGAGAAACCCGCCGAGTTCCAGACCGCGGTCGGCGATTTCCTGACCCACCGCCGGTGACCCGCGTCTCCTCCGGGAGGCAGGTCCAGGCGCTGGAGCCGCTCATTCTGGTGCTTAAGTTGAGGGAGTCAATATGCTGTGGCGGTGGCCAGATCGGCGGGAAATCGGGCGACGGTCCGGGATGTCGCGGCCGAGACGGGCCTGTCGATCGCGACCGTTTCCCGGGTGCTCAACGGCCAGGCGAATGTCGCCGCGCACACCCGGGAGCTCGTGCTCCGCGCGGTGGACCGGCTCGGCGACCAGGCGCCGCGGCGGCGTGGCGCAGTCCCGGGCGGGATCTACGTCCGCTGCCCCTACCTGCTCACCGACTACTTCGGGCTGATCGTCTCCTCGGTGGCCGAGACCGTGGAGCTGCACGGGCGGCAGCTGATCCTCGGCGCGGGTGAGGCCGCCCAGCGCACCGCCGTGCTGCCGACCCTCGGCGACCGGCCCGACATCGCGGGCGCGATCCTCATCCTGCCGCCGGAACCCGCGGAAGAGCTCGTCAGGCTCCGCGACCGCCAGTTCCCGTTCGTGGTGATCGATCCGCGTACGCCCCCGCCGAAGGACATCGTGGCCGTCTCCGCCGCGCATTTCGCGGGGGCCCGCAAGCTCATGTCCCACCTGGTGGAACTCGGCCATCGCCGGGTCGGCATCATCGGCGGCCCGGAGGACTGGCTGGCCAGCGACGCCCGGCTCGCCGGATATGCCGCATCCCTCGCCGACGCGGGCGTGCTGCCCGCCGCCCAGCTGCTGCGCACGGTCGTCGAACCGAACACCGAGAACGGTTACCGCGCCGCCTGCGAACTCCTCGATCTCCCCGAACGCCCGACGGCGCTGGTCGGGTTCAACGACAAGATGGCCGTCGGCGCAATGTGGGCAGCGGCAGAACGCGGCCTCAGCATCCCCCGCGACCTGTCCGTGGCCGGATTCGACGACATCGACGTGAGCCGCGCCACCCGGCCGATGCTCACCACCGTGCGCCAGCCGTTGCAGGAAATGGGCCGCATGGCCGTCACGCTCCTGATGCGGCTGCTGGACCGCCACACCCTGGAAGCCCTGCACGTCTCGCTGGGCACCGAGCTCATCATCCGCGGCTCGACCGGCCCGGCCGCCTAGTTTGTTTCATTTTGTTTCACAGGGCGATGGTGACCCTATTTCGGGCTCTGAATGCGACATATACGGACCTTGACACCAAGTTCCCCACGTGTTGTCCTTCTCCAACAAGACATGTTTCAAGCCTTGTTTCATTTGTTACGCCGACGGTTCCCGGCCCGTCGGAGCCTGTCGCGAAAGGAATCCTTCGTGTTCCGTCCGTCTCGCAGGGCCGTCACCCTCGGCGTGGCCCTCGCCTCCATCGTCTGGGTCGCCGGGCCCGTGATCGCCTCGCCCGCGTACGCCGCCAACGAACAGGTCAACATCTGGCTCACCACCACCTCGGACTCCGGCGGCCGCAACGTCACCCGCGGCCTGCAGCAGCAGTCCCCCATCACGTTCGGCCCCGCCGGCGGCAGCGCCAACCACACGATCACCGTCAACGAGGGCACCACGTACCAGCAGTTCGAGGGCGCCGGGGCGTCGATCACCGACACCACCGCCTACCTGCTGCGCGGCGGCCCGGTGAGCGCGACCACCCGCGACGCCGCGATGCGCAAGCTGTTCCACCCGGTCGACGGCATCGGGCTCGGCTTCGTGCGCAACCCGATCGGCGCCTCCGACCTGTCCCGCCCGGGGAACGTCTCGCTGGACGACACCTGCTGCAACCTCAACGACTTCGGCGCCAACGGCTACGACACCAATGTCCGGCTGCTGACCCAGCAGGCCAAGTCCCTCAACCCGGCGCTCCGGGTGAAGGGGGTGCCGTGGAGCGCGCCCGGCTGGATGAAGGACAACGGCCGGATGGACCAGATGGGCTGGCTGCAGTTCTCGTACTACCCGATGTACGCCCAGTACTTCGTCAAGTACATCCAGAGCTACCAGGCCGCCGGAATCCCGGTGGACTACATCTCCGTCCAGAACGAGCCCAACTGCTGCCAGGCGGCCAACCCGCCCGCGATGAACTACCCGGGCATGAGCTGGAACTCCTCCGGCCTGGCCGAGTTCACCAAGAACCACATCTACCCGGCGTTCCGGGCGGCCGGCATCACCACCAAGGTGCTCATCCACGACTGGAACTACGGCGACTGGGCCACCATGGGCTCGGGCGTGCTCAACGACGCGGCCGTGCGCAACGACCCCCTGTTCGGCGGCGTCGCCTGGCACGGCTACTTCGGCGACCCCGCCGTCGGCACCCAGGTCCACAACCAGTTCCCGGCCGTGAAACAGTTCAGCACCGAGCACTCCGGCGGCAACTGGATCGGCAACCAGCACAACGAGGACCTGACCGACATCGTCACCTACGCCCGCAACTGGAGCGGCAGCCTGGTCAAGTGGAGCCTCGCGCTCAACCAGTTCCAGGGCCCGCACAACGGCGGCTGCGACGTCTGCACCGGCCTGATCACCGTGCAGGAGGGCGGCGCGCGGGCGGGCCAGATCGACTACACGATCGAGTACTACACCACCGGCCACCTGTCCAAGTTCGTCAAGCCCGGCGCGTTCCGGATCGACTCCACCAACAACGCCACCATCCAGAACGTCGCCTGGCGCAACCCCGACGGCTCCAAGGCCCTGATCGCCCACAACGGCGGCACATCCGCCCAGTCTGTACGGGTGAACTGGGGCAACCAGTCCTTCGTGTACAACTTGCCCGCCCGTACGACCGCGACCTTCACCTGGTCGGGCACCCCCGGCTCCGGCGGAGGCGGCGGCACGCCCATTACCGGCCTGGCCGGCAAGTGCATCGACGTCGCGGGCGCCAGCAGCGCCGACGGAACCCCCGTCCAGCTCTACACCTGCAACGGCACCGCCGCCCAGCAGTGGACCCGCCCAGGCGACGGCACCCTCCGCGCCCTGGGCAAGTGCCTCGACCTGGTCTCCCACGGCACCGCCAACGGCACCCAGGCCCAACTCTGGACCTGCACCGGCGCCCCCAACCAGCAGTGGACCTACACAGCCGCCCGCGACCTGGTGAACCCCGCCGCCAACAAGTGCCTAGACGTCACCGGCAACACCAGCACCGACGCCACCCGCCTCCAAATCTGGACCTGCACCGGCACCGCCAACCAGAAGTGGAACCTCTCCTAACCCAAACCGGATGCAGGTCCCTCGGGGGGGGACCTGCACCCATTCGCCGGTCAGGTGGAGATGTAACGCCTGAGGAAGATGCGGTAGTCCTTGGCGGAGGCCTCGGTGTAGTACTTCGACTTGTCGTCGCCCTCGCTGAAGAACGTGATTATCGGGCAGGTGGTGGAGGCGGCCCTGCCCTTGTGCTGGGAGATCGTCTTGCCGGTGCGGGCGTCCACGACACGGACCAGGTATGACGTGTTGTACATCGTCATCTTGTACGCCTTCTTCGTCTCCTTCTCCTCCATGTCGCAGACCTTTCCGGCCGGGGTGGTGCCGGTCTGCTCGTAGCAGGCGACCAGCTGGGTCTTGGACACGTCGTCGCCGAAGTCGAGGATCCAGCCCTTGGGGTAATCCCCCGGCGAGATCGAGTTCTGCGTCCAGGAATCGTCGGACTTGCGCATCAGGACGGCGGGATGAAGGCCCTTGTCGGAGCGGCGATACTCCGGCAGCCCCGAGAACCCGAGGCCGTCCGCGCACACGCGCTCCAGGTCGGTCGCGAAGGCCGGAACCTCAGGAGCATCTTCGGTCTGCTTGGCCACCGGGTCCTCCGCGGTCGACGGGCTGTCATTGCTCGGCGCGGTGGAAGTCAGCCCGAGAGCCCCGCATCCACTGAGCACGACCCCCGCGACGGCCACCCCGGCGATCATCAAGCCCGCTCGCGCGTGCCGATGCCATATCCCCATGAGAAGAACTCCCTGATCACTCTTCGCGATAAGACGAACACGGTGGGACAGGCATCACGAAAACAGCTCCGCCCTGCCTTAAGGCGTTCCATCCCGTTCCACCCCGTTCCATCGGCACGCGAAGTTACCCAATCGATCACGCGTTGCGGCACGATCGTCCCCCACGTCCTGTTTCGTGGGCTCCCAGACTTCAGCGCCCGCCCCGAGGAACCACCCATGCCCTTACAGGAAAGCAGCGAGGACAGCGTCGGATTAGATTACGGACAATTCTTCATCCACGACGTCGGCACCGAATTCGACATCACCGAATTCGCCGGTGACGCCTGGTTCCAGACCATGGACAATTGCGCACTCATTCTCGGAATGACATCCGGCATGTACGCGTCGGTCAAACTCGAACTCTGGTCCGAGCCCCCGGATCCGGTAGACCCGGACGACTGGAGCGACGACCCGATATCGTCCCAGCTGTTCTCAGAATTCGGCGAAATCTGCGTCAGCGACGTCTTCCTCAACACCCAGACCGCCTACCTGCTCCTCGGCGAGGAGGACACCGTCTGGAACGTCCTGGCCCATCGCCGCCCCACCTCCGATTCGAACTACCCAGAGGACTATCTATTCCAGTTCTGGAAGAATTCCTGAGGGCCTACGCCCGCGATTCGCGGTATACCCGCTGCTCGAAGAGAGCCGAGGTTCTGATCATCGGGACATCTGCACGCCGTCCTGGCCGACTATATTGATCATTACAACCGCCACCGGCCGCACCGAACCCTGAATCAGACACCGCCCAACGGGCGAACAGCCCACCCAGCGGCAACCGATCCGATCCGGGCACCGCGCATGTTCTTCGCCGCGACCACCTCGGCGGACTGATCCATGAGTATTCCCAGGTCGCATAAGGTGACACGATTTTCGGCACCGACAGGCTGATCCTGCGCCCCCTGGGCGAGCTCCACCTGGTCGACGGCCACCTGCGGGACGCGGCCGCGCGCTGAAATCCGGCCTCCACGGATTTTCAGTGGATTTTCAGCACGCCGCTCGAACCTTCCGGCGTAAGGACGAGAACACTCTTCCGCCGGAAGGTACTTATGAAACTCAACCGCCTGATCCCCCGCGCCCTCAGCATCATGGCGGCGGCGGCCTTTGCCTTCACAGGCGTCGCGGTGACCACCGTCACCACCGCCGTGCCCGCCCACGCCGCTTCCACACCTGGCGGCCAAATCATCCGCTCCGAAATCCTTTCCCGGGCCCAATACTGGGTCAGCCAGGGATACACCTACTTAAACAGCTCGGACAAAAGCACATGGCGGACTGGCCCTGACGGCCCCGACAGGTATCGCCGCGACTGTTCCGGGCTGGTGTCGATGGTCTGGCACTTACCCGAGGGCTACTACGACACCAGCGTCTACGAGAGCTGGATCGGCAGCCGGATCACACGCCTGTCCAGCTTCGACGACCTCGATGCGGGAGACGCCGTCCTGCGGGTGAATTTCAAAGGCCTGTCGGATCACGTCGAAGTGTTCGCCCGCTGGAAGAACGCGGCCGACCACGCCCAGGGCGCCTACTTCTACTCCTTCAACAGCACCGGCGAGACGGTTCGCAACCCGTATGCGAACAGCAGCTTCGGGAACCTGGGATTCCGGTCGCGGAGCGACATCACGAGCAATTTCGAGCACGCGATCCACTACAACAACACCACGGACGACCCTCTCCCTGGCAGTCCTTCCGGCGGTCCGGCGGTGGTGCACGAGGGCTTCGTCAGCATGTTCACGCGGAACGCCGCCGATGGTCATATCCAGGAGACGTACCTGCCGGGGATCGGCTCTCCCTGGTACAGCCAGGACATCAGCGCCGACGCCGGCACTCCGGCTTCCGCGACCAAGCCGGTCGCGGTCGTGCATGAGGGTTACACCAGCGTCTTGACCATTAACGCCTCGAACGGGCATCTCCAGGAGACCTATCTGCCCAGGGTTGGCGCGGCCTGGGTGACCCAGGACCTCAGCGCCGGCGCCGGCACTCCGGCCGCGGCCAATGTGACGCCTGCCGTGGTGGTGCATGAGGGTTACACCAGCGTCTTGACCATCAACGCCTCGAACGGGCATCTCCAGGAGACCTATCTGCCCAGGGT
>NZ_BLAE01000058.1 GCF_009687865.1 Acrocarpospora macrocephala | reverse complement strand
GGGTGGGAGAACCACCGGTTGGTGGCTGGCGTTTCGTGCGGGGGGCACAGTCTCCTACGTCCCCTGAGGTTGCTTGCCGCAAAGGAAGTTCTACACCAGCAGACCTCAGCCAATTCGTACGAAGCCAATGCTCAACCACGACAACCGCGTGCTGGGGGTGGGTTGTTATTGGATGGCGTGGGGTTTGGGGTGTTGGTAGCGTTTTGGGGTAGACCGGCCGTGGGACTTCGGTGTGACTTCCGGAAACCGCCTCTGAAGCGATGCTTCGCAGTTCGTGCCATCATTCCCCGGCCGGTCGGGCGCTACCAGGGGATGGTTGATGGAGAGCTACGCTGACCTGATCGAGTGCGAGGATGTGCTTCTTTTCGCTAATGCGGCGATTGCGGCGACGGGGCAGCGGGAGTTTCGCGGGACGGGGGCGGAGCAGCGGTTATCGTTGGGGTTTCTGCACGAATATGTGCAGGGGAATTATCCGGATGTGTACGCGGCGATGCTGGCCTTGGATATCAATGACCACAATGCGGCGATGATCATTCGTAACGTGCTGCGGGAGCGGGGGCCGGTTGACGGTGGGCTGGTCGCCTGGCGGTTGGGGCGGATGCGGCCGGGCCGGGTTTATCGGCTCTTTCAGGAGTTGCGGCGGGATGGGGTCAACAACCGGCGGACCCGGGCGATCGTGCGGGACTGGCTGGGCGGGCGGGCGGATCTCGCGTTCGATGCGGTCAAGTATCGGGCGGGGGTGAAGGCAGCGGTGCGCCATGCGCATCTGCGGCTGGAGGGGGAACTGGGGGATTTTCTGTTCGCACCTCGGCGGAGGGCCCGGTTCGAGACCGAGATCCTTGAGGTGTGGCGGCGGGCTCACTACGAGAACGCGGCGTTGTACGAACTGCCGTACACGGTGGCGGAGGGTTTCGCGGCCCGGCGGGGGATCAGTCGTGCGGTTTTCCTGGAGCGGATCACGCCTCGGCTGACCCGGCTGGAGCGGTTGCGGCTGACGGAGTCGGCGCGGCGGAAGGGTGTGGACACGCAGGCTGATCTGGCTGCCATGCCGCTGGTCAGGCTGGCCTCCTACGCGCTGGCGCTGCCGGCGGCGAAGCGGGGAGCCGACATCGAGGCGGCGCTGCGGGCGTCAGCGGCTCGAGCGGCAGGGGCGAACGCGGGGACGTGGGGGGATGTCGTCGCGGTTCTGGATGACAGTTTCTCCTCCTACGGATCGCCGGTGAAGCGGCGGCGGCCGCTGGCGGTCGCGCTGGGCTGCCACTACCTGCTGGGGGCGCTGGCCGGGAACTACCAGGCATTGTGGCTCTCGGGCCGGTCCGATCCGCTGCGGGCGCGGCCGGTGGGGCCGACGGGGCTGGGGCAGCGGATCATCGACGCCCTGGAGTTGAGGCCGGAGCGGCTCGTCATCATCTCGGACGGGTGGGACAACGCGCCGCCAGGACTGGCCGCGGAGGTGCTGCGGGTCTGGCGGCGCAAGCTCGATCCGGGGAAGGAGGTCAGCATCGTGCATCTGAACCCGGTCTATGACGCGGAGCGGTTCGAGGTGCGGCGGTTGTCGCCGATGGTGCCGACTGCGGGGATTCGCGACGCGGAGGATCTGCCTGCTCTGGTGGAATTGGCCTCGTTCGCGGAGGGCCGTACGGGGCTGGCCGAATTGAAGGCGTATCTGGCGGATCGGGCGGCACGGCGATGATCGACTTCGGCGGGCTGGAGACCCGGCCCGCGCAGACCTGGGGTGCGGTGCGGCTGGTGCCGCTTGTACGGCCGGAGCCCATCAGGGACCTGCGGCTCCACGCCAAGATCTACGGCGACGAGCCGTCCCTGGTCGCCCTGCCGGACAAGACGTCCTATATCTCCTACATTCCACATGCCTTCGTCGCGTCCTGGACCGAGGACGGCACGCCGGCGGCAGCGTATGGCACCCAGTTGGGGCAGCCTTTGCGGCACATCGGCATCCGGACCCGGCGGCGCATGGCGCGGCGGGTGGACAAGGACCGGCTGCGTTTCCTGCCTCTGCACCTCGCGCTGGAGGGTTATCTCGCGCTGCATTTCGGCGGTCCTTCGATCGCCTGGGAGGAGTGGACACATCAGGCGCTTTCGCATGGCCTCTCGCCCCGGATCGAGGCCGCCTACAGCGGCGCGGACATCCAGGACCTCGACGACGCGCTGCGCGTGTTCGAGTTCTATCCGGGGCAGTGCGGTCTGCTGCTCTATGTCGCGGACACGCTGGCCAGCGCGTTCGTCGTGCCGCATCCGGAGGACTACCAGGCCCTGCATCCCACGCTGATCCGCGACTTGTACGGCGAGCTGATCTACGAGTACGCGCTCTTCTATCCCGCCAGGGACTTCATCGCGACGATCGACGCGACCACGGTGTCCTCGCTGGCCGACCTGCGGGCTCAGGCCGTGCGGCGGGAACGGGAGTGGGCCGAGTTTCATGATTCGGTCATGACGGAGGGACTGCTGACCTCTGCGGAACGGGGGCAGGTGGTGTACCGGCTCGGGCGGTACACGCTGCGGCGGTGGCTGCCGTCCTTCGAGCGGCAGCGGGAGAACCACCTCAGCGAGACGATCACGGACGACGAGGGGCGGCTGGCGTATCTGAAGACCTTCCGGCTGTCCGAGGCGCAGAGCCGACGCGGGTACCTGCTCGACCAGCTTGCCGAGCACGACTGGCATCTGCCCAGTACGGCGGAGGCGCTCGGCACCGACGTGGCCGGGCTCGGGTTGCGCCTGGAGCGGGCGGGCTTCGGGCACCTGCTGCGGCAGGACATCATGGATGCCTACCGCAAGGCCAGACGGTGACAGCCCCCTGTTGTGCCGCGGGTCACGGGTTGCCGCTGTCGCACCGTGCTGAGCCTTGGTCCTCGTCGGTCATGCTGAGCGAGTCAGTGGCGCCGGCCCGGTAGATGTTCGTCCTGGTGAGTGAGCAGGGGAACGTCACGCCGGGGAGATTGAGCGCTCCCATAAGTCCCAGCGCCAGGCGATCTGCATGCCCGCACGTTCGTAGAGTGCGAGTGCTCCTGTGGGGTTCTCCGAATCGACATTCAGCATTGCGTCGTGGAGGTGGCGGTGGGCGAATGTGGCGAATGAGAGGCGGAGGAGGTGAGCCGCGATTCCGCGTCCTCGGTGGGATGGCAGGACGCCGACCTCGGTCACCCAGCCGCGGTTGCCGTCGATATGTGCGGTGAGGGCGCCGACGGGTTGCCCATTGTCGGATGCCACGAGCCAGAGAGATGGGTCGTAGCTGGGGCTGCTTACTGCTTCCTCGGCCCATAGATCGAATGGTTCTGGCTGGTAGCCCCAGTCTGCGGCGAATGCCCCTTGCAGGACGGCGTGGATGGCGATGAGATCGTCTGAGGGGTTGATCCCGGTGATTTCGATTCCCTCTGGTGCTGGGCCTGGCTCGATTGGTTCGGTCAGGTTGATTCGCATGTACCAGAAGTGGCGGACCGGCCGGAGGCCTCGGGTCTGGAGCAGCGCCGCGGCGGCGTGGTCTGTGGCGTTGATCGAGTGGCGGAACCGGCCGGAAGGGAGTTCGGCCAGCAGTTCGCGAGCTCGTTCCTCGATCTTGTTCAATAGCGACGCACCGATGCCCCGCCCCCGGTGCGTGGGGTGGACGGCCCCCCACGATCTGACGACACCGGGTTCTCCGAGCATGGCGTGCGCGTAGCCGACAACCGTTCCAGCGCTATCGAGAACTATCCATGCGTCGGTCGCCAGGTTGAAACCCACCCGGTTCCACTCTTCTTTCACGAAACCGGCGCCCAGAATGCTCTGCTCGATCTCACCAGGATCATCGGCGATGAGCACATCCGCTACCGCATCGAGATCGTCCAGCGTTGGCGCGCGGAAGCCGTACCCGGCAGGCAGAACCATGGGCCGGAAGCTACCAGGGGCGTAGGAATCAATGCCATTGGTTTACGACCTACTAGCGTGGACGCCCATGCACACTGCGTGCTGTTTGTCAGGTGGGGTTGGAGCGGACGAGGCGGAGGAATGCCTTCAGGCCGGTGATCAGCTCCTGGTTGTCGCTCAGGCCGTCGACGGTTTCGTCGAAGCGGCGGGTCATCTGGGTGATGCGGCGGTTCAGGTCGTGGTCGCCGGTTTCCGTGGTGACCCGGAGGGCGGTCAGCTCCGCTCGGGTCTGGTTGAGTTTCTCGTCGAGGTCACGGACCGTCTCGTCGAGTTTGGTGCGTGCCTCGGTGAGGTCGGCGATCTGGGCGCGGAGCGTGGCGACGTCCTCGCGGGGGTAGTGCAGCTCCTGCATCAGGGTGCTGACCCGTTCCCGTAGGTGGGACATGTACGACCCGGCGGGGCGGAAGGCGGTGGCCAGCAGGTAGAAGCCCGCGAAGTAGTAGCCGACCTGGGCGCCGGAGAAGAACGTGATCACCGCGATGACAGCGGCGGAGACGATGTGCCCGGCCACGGCGAACCGGAGCATCCGGCGGGCGATCTCGCGTGCCTCGTCCTCGCGCGCCTGGGGGACCTCGATGCCACGCTCTCGGGACAGGTGGGCCTCATGGATCACACTTCGGGCGGAAAAGTAGAGGTTCCACGGCACGGTCAACAAGACGAGCAGCCAGATCAGGCTGATGGCGCCGACCAGCACGGCGAGCAGGGTGCTGGGGGCGACCCCGGTATGGAAGGTCAGCCAAGCGGCAAAGATCGCAAAAGCCAGCGATACAAGGAAAATCCACCATTTCATGGGAACAATGATCTTTTAGGGTGCCTGCTGGCGACACCGCTGTTGTACTCATCTTCATCTGAGGACTTCGTCGGTGAGCCCTGGGGAGGATGATCGGCTTCTGCCGTACCGGCATGAGACGGGTGGGTGAAATCGCGCCAAATATGAGCTCTATGGACGATTTGGTGGGGCGATGACACCATCAGGGCATACGTTGATGCGCCCGGTTGTGCCTCTTTCCAGGCGCGGTTGGAATGGGGTGGAGTGCTTTTCGGGGGTGGACTGCGACCGCGAGAAGGGGATACCACATGGCCGCAGGGGGTTCCATGGGCGAATCCAAGCTCGTCGATCTTAGCCGGATGCCGTTTGCTCAGGTGGTTGAGGTAGCGGATGAAGTGCTGCGTGAGTCGCTGGCGCGGCATCTGGCGACGGGACCGGCGGGGCATCGATGGAACAAGTCGGACTGTCCCGAACCCGGTTATGGCGATCAATGACCGACGGCTTGGTTCGGCACTCGCTGTCGGCCGCCGAATTGGCGATCATCGGCTCGGGTGTTCTGCCGGGTCCGCTCATCACCAGCCTCAAAAGGGCGATCGCGAGTAGAAATATCGCTCTCCTCGAAGTAATTCGTCGTTTGTCCGGCCCGGCCAGTGCCACCGGTCGCATGATCGGCGCATTGTGGCAGGAGTTGGAACAGCGTGCCGATCGAGGGCTGGCGGTGCTGGTGTCTCCGCAGGTGGGCGCATGGGCGGAGGACACGCTCCGGGCCGAGGGCCGGGGCGATCCCGAGGTGCTCGTGGCGGCGCTCGGCCGGCGGGCATCCGGCGGATTCAGGCTGGACACAGGGGAGCCGTTACGCAGCCATTTCGGCTTTGACATCGCCGAGACGATGACGCGTGCGCGGTGGGCGGCGCTGTGCCGCGAGGCGCTCCAATTGCTCGCCGCCCGGCACGGCCGTACGGCCGCGTCACTCACCGAGCTCATCACCACCATCGTGCCGGTCAACTCGCCCGCTCCAGCGGACGCGTTCAGCGGCACCTCGGGCGCGGCTTTCGGCGCGGTGGCACTGTCGCCGCCGATCGGTTCCGCCCAACTGGCGGCCGCCTTCAGCCATGAACTCCAGCACCACGTCCTGGCCGCGACTCAGGAGATCGTCGCGCTCACCGAACCGGATCACCCAGCCCGTTTCGCCGTGCCTTGGCGTGACGACCCGAGGAACGCGGCCGCGACCCTGCAGGGGATCTACGCGCATGCCGCGATCTGCGAGTTCCATCGGGCCGAATGGCGGGACGGGCCCACCGCCGACGCGAACGCCAACGTGGCGGCCTACGCCCTGTGGCGGCAGGCCACCGCGCAGGCGCTCACCATGCTCCTGGACTCCGGCGCGCTCACCCCCGCCGGGCGAGCGCTGGCCGAGGCCGTCGGGGGGAGGATCTTCCCGCTGCTCGCGGAGGCCGTGCCGGGCTGGGCCCGGCAGCGGGCGGAGACGGAACTGGCGAGCCGGCGCGTCCTCAGTTCATCATCGGTTCGATATCGAGGTTGATCCGCCCTTGCTGGAGGGCCAGGCGCGCCTCTGGATGTTCGGTGAAACGCGCGTCGCGGTAGGCCTGGAGCACGAATTCGCGGAGCTCCGCCGCTCCTTCCGGGTCGCCGTCGGCCAGCCGGTCGACCGAGAGGTTGGCGCCTGACGCCAGCGTGCAGGGATGCCGTTCGCCGCGAACCCGCCCGCTGCCCTGGTACGCGGCTTCCCCCAGCTCGCGGGCGCGCCGTACTTCGCCGACGCCCGCCAGATCGCTGGCCAGGTTGAGCATGACCACGAGCGTGCTGGGATGCTCGTCCCCGAAATGCTCCCGGAATCCGGCGAGCGCATGCTCGTTCAGCTCCCGCGCGCCACGCAGGTTGCCGCGGGCGCGCAAGACGATGGCGAGGTTGGCCCTGGCGGCGAAGGTGTTGGGGTGCCGGTCCCCGGCGGCCTTGACCCATCCGGCCACCGTCTGCTCGCCGAGTTCCTCCGCGCCCGCCAGATTGTCGGTGAGCCGCCGGTCGTTGATCACATTGGTGGCCACCAGGAGCGTCATGCGGTGCTCCGGTCCGGCCGACGCCGTCTGCTTTTGCAGGGCCTCCTCCGCCTGCGCGGCGGCCTGCTGGAAGAAACCGGACCGGCGCAGGGAGACGGCCAGGTCGAGTGCGGTGAATACGCGCAGCGCGTCCCAGGGAGCCGCAAGTTGCACCAGGAGCGCGTCCACCTCGCGAATCATGTCGAGCGCGTCATCGTAACGGCCCATCCGGCGCAGGTTGCGGGCCACGGCGAAACGTGAGGTGAGGGTCTGGTCCTCGTTCGGCCCGAGCGTGCCTTCCCGGAACCGCAGGGCCTCCAGATCGTGTTCCATGGCTTCCGCGAAACGGCCCAGGCAGCGCAGGCTGACCGCGATGTTGTTGCGCACCCGGATGGTGGACTCGTGCTCCGGCCGGAACACCCGCTCGAAGCGGGGCAGCAGGGCCAGGTCATTGTCCAGGGCTTCCTGGTAACGACCCAGGACGCAGAGGTCGACGCCGTGGCTGAGCGCGCACAGCAGGTAGATCTGGTCGTCCTCGCCGAAGGCCTTGAGACGGTGAAGAGTGTCGGAGTTGAGGTCGTACGCCCGTTCCCACTGACCGTTAAGGCGGGTCGCGATGCCCACTTCGATGGCGAGCGCCAGGGTTTGCCGATCGTCTCGCCCGAACAGCCCCTTCCAGGTTTCCAGGGCGCGCTCGCCGAGAGTCAGGCTCTCGGAGAAGCCGCCGCGCCGGTGCAGGCGCCGTACCTGGTTGATGATGAGCTGCCTGACCTCGGAGTCGGGGCAGTCGAGCGCGCCCGCGGACACCAGGTGCGCGCGTGAGCGCTCGTACAGCGGGTCGCTGTCGTCCCGGCCGGGGGCGCCCGGGTCCGAGGCGGCGAGCAGCGCGTGTACGGCGTGCGCCAGGGTCTGCGCCAGCTCGGGTTGTTCCCGCTGCAATCGCCCTCGGGTGACCGCCTGCACCACACGGTGCATCTGCACCACGTTGAGCACGCCGTCGATCTTCACCAGCGAGAAACGCGCTAGCTGGCGGACGGCCGTGCGGAACTCGGTGATGTTCCTGATCGCGCGTCCCAGGTCCAGCGAGAGTTCGCGGAGGCGGGACGGCTGGAAGAGGAGCTCCTCGGCCACCGGCTCTGGCGCGAAGAAGGACAGCAGCTGGAAGAGGTCGTCCGCCTCGGCGGAGATGGCCTGCCGGGAGACGCCCCAGGTGGCGGCGACCGCGAGCGGATACGGGATGTCCACCTCGCTGGCCAGCAGCTCGTGGGCGTTCTCGCGGAGCCGGGAGAGGTATTCGGTGGGCGAGGTGCCGGTCTCGATCATGTAAGCCGCGGCATGTTCCGCGGCGAGGGGGAGATGGCCCAGCTCGTTGGCGAGCTCCGTGGCCACCGCCGCGTTCTGGCTGAACGAGGGCACCCGCTTGACCAGGAACTCCAGCGTCTCCGCCGGGGAGAATTCCCCCACCTCGATGCCGGCCACGCCCAGCGTCTTGCGCCAGTGCGAGTCCCGCGACGTGATGATCACGTGGCCGCGCCCGCGCGGGATGTAGTCCGAGATCATTCCCGCGTTGTTGGCGTTGTCGAAGATGAGAAGCCAGTGCTGGTACGGCTTGCCGTTCTCCAGCGCCTCGATCACCAGGCGTGCGGACGAGTCGCGTTCCTCCGCCCGGAACCCGGGCAGCCCCATCCGCCGGCCGAGCGCGATCAGCGCGTTCACCACGGCCATCTCTTGCTCGGCCCGGATCCACCAGACGAGCTCGTAGTCGGTCCGGTACCGATGCGCGTACTCCGCGGCGATTTCGGTCTTGCCCACCCCGCCAAGGCCGAACAGCGCCTGAGGGGGCTGGTCGATCACCGCCGCGCTTTCCCGGAACAGTCCGCTGCGGAGCCGCTCCATCTCCGCGACACGTCCGGTGAAATGATGATTACGGAATGGAATCTCCTTGCTCCATGCCGTGAAGTGGGCTTTCGCCCCATCTTCGGACGTAGCGTGCGTCACGCGAACCGCCTTGTTTATTCAGACTGTCTGATATGTCCGGCAATCGGCTTTTTGGGCGCATTGAACGACTCGCTGCGCCAAGCTTCAATGGTATCCGCGGACACACGTTCTCTCTGGCCAGGCACGGCATCGGAGCGAGATGGTTGACTTCAGCGCTGTTGACGCAACGCCCAATATGCCGATATCTACGACTATTATTCGGGATAACGGGGCGGGCGGGACGGTGCGGGGCGTGGGCCATACAAGATCCCTGGGCGGACGTAGCGAAAGGGACTGGCGTAATTTGGTCGACTCCGTAGCCGACAAAGTGTGTGTCCCCTTTCTCGGCGCGGGCGTGAGCCAAGGACTTCCCACCGGTACGGCACTGGCCAAGGATTGGGCGGAACGCATCCGGTACCCGTACCCGGATGTGGATAATCTGGCCGGGGTGATGCAGTACGCGGTGGTGATGGAGTTCCAGCATGACGCGAACCGTCTCAAGCGCGAGCTGGCCAGGACCGTTTTCGCGCAGGCCGCGTTGACCACGGATCAGCTGGATATCCACCACCTGCTGGCCCGTTGTGACCTGCCGCTTTATCTGACCACCAATTATGACGGATTCATGGTGGAAGCGCTTCGGCGTAATGGGAAAAGCCCATCCTGGAACGTGAGTCCGTGGTACTCCTCCGGGGTGGACGATGACGACGAGCGCCGGCCGCCGCTTCCCGAGCGCGAACCCACGAGTCAGCAGCCTTTGGTTTTCCACATCCATGGCCGCTACACCATTCCGCATTCGATGGTGCTGACCGAAGACGACTACATCGACTTCCATGTCAAGCATGTCCGAGACGGCATGCGCAAAGGGCTGACCCCCGCCGACGACCGTTCCTCGATCATTCCGTCGTACGTGCGGGCCCGGCTGCGTCGGGCTCCCTTGCTGTTCGTCGGCTACAGCCTGCGGGACAGCACATTCTGGACGCTGTTCAAGTCGGTCATGCTCGGCCTGCACGACGGCCAGCGCAGCACGCATGTGTGCCTGCAACTGGATCCGGCGATCCGGCGGAAAGCCAGCGTCCGCGACTATCTGGAACGGCGGCTGGGACGCCAGCAGATCCAGATCTTCTGGATGTCGCTGGAGCAATTCACCACCAAACTCGAAGAGCGGCTCGCGGAGGAGAGATGAACGGTTCACCGTACGTCGGTCCCCGTCCGTTCCTCCGGTCGGAAGCCCGGCTCTTTTTCGGGCGCGAGGCGGAGGCGCGCAGCGTGCAGTTCGATTGGCTGGCCGATCGGGTGACCGTCCTGCACGGTTCCGCGGCGGTGGGGAAGACGTCGCTGCTCAATGCCGGTGTGCTGCCGCCGATGGAGCAGGAACTCCAGGTGGTCGCGCTGCCACCCAGCCGGGTCTCGCTACCGGCCCGCCCGCTGGCCGCGCCGCCGCACAACGGCTACGTCTACACCGTGCTGAGCGACTGGGCCGGTGGCGTGCTGCCCCGGCCCGGCAGCACGGTCTCGGAGTTCCTCGCCGACCGGGCGGGCGGCCTGGGACCCGCCGGCCGACTACTCGGAGCGATCGACCAGTTCGAGGAGGTCTTCGCCGCCTTCCCCACCAGGCTGGCCGAGCGCACCGGCCTGCTGAGCCAGCTGGCCGACGCGCTTCGCGCGATTCCCGCGCTCAACCTGCTGCTGCTGGTCCGAGACGATCACCTGGCTTCGGTGACGGCCTGCGAGAGCCTGTTCCGGATGCCCTTCACGTACCGGCGGCTGGACGCGCTCGACGAACCGGCGGCGAGCGAAGCCATTCAGGGCCCGACCAGGGGCACGTCCCACGAATGGGCGCCGGAGACCGTACGCGAGATCATCGACCGGCTGCGCGCCAGCACCTACACCGACCTGCTCGGCAACACCGCCACCATCACCACGCCGCTGGTCGAGCCGTTGCACCTGCAGATCGTCTGTTCCGAGCTCTGGGAAGACCCCGACCAGGCCGCCACGCTCGACGTGCGCCACGCGATCGCACGCTTCTACGAGCGGGCCGTGCGCGCGGCCGCGCTGGAGACCGGGATCTCCGAGGACGGCGTGCGACGGTGGATCGAGTCCGCCTTCATCACCGAGTACGGCACCCGCGGCACCAAACTCCGCGGCCTGGCCAGCACCGCGGACATGCCGAACGCCCTCGCCGACGCCCTGGCCGAACGGCACGTGCTGACGGCACGCTCCCGCCTGCGGAGCACCTGGTATCAGCTCAGCCAGGATCTGATGATCGACGCGGTCCGCCAGTCCAACGCCGCCTGGTTCGCGGTCCCGCGCCCCGCCGAGCCCGAGGAGATCCGCCCGGCGGATTTCGCCGACGCGGCCGAGAGCGCCTTCGGCGCCGGCGATTTTCCCGGGGCCCGGCGGCTGGCGTCCGTCGCGGCGTCCCGGTTCGCGGCCGACGGCGACACCCGCAGGCAAGCCCAGGCGATGGCGCTGCACGGCGAGATCGCCTTGATCGAAGGCGATCTGCGAACCGCCGGAGAGAGCTTCCGGGAGGCGCTCAACGGCTTCGAGTCCCTGGCCGATCAGGTGTCCACTGCGAAATCGATGTCCGCCCTGGCGAGCGTGCTGGCCACCAGCGGAGACCATCAGGCCGCAGCCGACCTGTACCGGCAGGCGGTGGAACGCAACCGCGCAGACGCCGAGGCGCTCCTCGGCTACGCCCAGGCCCTATGGAACCTGGGCTCCCCCGCCGACGCCGAAGCCTTCTTCACCCAAGCATTGGCCACCGGCCGCTCCACCGGCCGAGCCCTGGCCGGCCGCGGCCAGGTCAGAGTAGACCTACGGCTCTACGACCGCGCACTCCTCGATCTCGACCAGGCACTCGGCCACACCCTCGAATCCGAGGACGAGGCTGACGTACATTCGGCCCGTGCCATCGCACTGATGGAACTGGACCGCGCTGACGAGGCACGGACCGCCATTGAACTGGCCCAGCGCCTCGCCCCAGATAGTCCGCGCGTCCAGGAAAGGGCAGCCCGAATCCGCTGATAGGGGTATTCCCGGGTGAGGCTCCGCATAGGAAGGCACCACTCGACCATTCCCTCAGGGAGCTGACATCTTGTCTAGATTCGACTACGGAAAGTAGGCGGTTCGGGTACGGTCGCCCACATGCGGGTCGGAATCTACGTGGACGGTTACAACCTCTATTACGGGGCTCGGGGTTTGTGTGGGCGGGGCACGCCAGGCTGGCGCTGGCTCGATCTTCGTACGCTGGCGGCCGATCTGGTCGCCCGGCGGACCAATTGGCATGGCGGACACGTCGAGCGGATCGTGTACTGCACCGCCCGTATCGATGGAGCGGAGAATCCAGATGGCCAGCGTGACCAGAGCGTCTACCTCAATGCCCTGCGAGCCAGCGGCAGCGTTGATCACATCGAGTTCGGCTACTACGTCTCCCGAGTGAAGTATGCGCCGCTGGCTCTACGGGATCGAACGGGTCGACCTGTGCTCGCGCGCTCCGCCTGGCCGGTACAAGTCTGCGACTCCTCCGGTGCTCCCGTGCCGGACGCTAGCTTCATGATCTCGTACGCCTACCGCGAGGAGAAGGGCTCCGACGTGAACGTGGCCTCACATCTCCTGCTCGACGTCTTTACCGGCGTCATCGATGCTGCGGTTGTCTTCTCCAACGACAGTGATCTGCGTTTTCCCATCGAACAGGCTCGTCAGCGGGTCCCCGTCGGAGTAGTCAACCCCAGCG
The DNA here is from genome assembly GCF_009687865.1 of Acrocarpospora macrocephala. Lineage (GTDB taxonomy): Bacteria > Actinomycetota > Actinomycetes > Streptosporangiales > Streptosporangiaceae > Acrocarpospora > Acrocarpospora macrocephala. Next base: position 60,073 of record NZ_BLAE01000058.1, on the reverse strand, counting down.
GAAACTACCTCGCGGGCGCGTTGCGTGGACAGGCTTCCGATGGTGTGGGACGACACTGGTGGTACCAACTGACCGTGGGGGATCTCATGAAGTGCCAACTCTCCGCGATCGTCGGTGCCTACACCCGGCCGCCGGGCTGGTGACGACGATTGGCCGTATGTTTCCGGGCTCACCTGATAGGCTGAAAGCACATACCACCCGGCTCCTTGTGGGCCGGGTTTTCTTATGCTCACTGGCGCAGCCGTACCTGAGCACCGAGCAGACGAAGCCAAGGGACGTGGACCAGCGTATGTAGCCGATGCTGCACACGCGGATGGCGCGCACGGCCATGGATCGGCAGCTCCAGAGGCTGTCCCCACTCCGGTGCAGCTGGACGGTTCGGCGGCGGGTCTGTCTCATCTGGTCGACCCGTCGGTCACCCGGTCGGCCGTCAAGATCGATGGGCCGCGTTCGGAGGCCAAACGCCCGAAGACCGCGTTGCCGCTGGAGGGGCGTTTCGATCCGGTGCCCGTTGCGGTGCGGGTCGACACGTCAAAGTGGGAGACGGCAGCTCCGGATGGTGAGTGGTTCGCCACGGAAGGAGCGCACGCTGATCGGTGGGGCGAGATCCTTAACGGTGATGACAGCACCAGGTCTCTGGCGGATCAACTCCATCACCACGAAGGCAAACTAGACGGAATTGGACCTGCGTATTACGCAGACGCCGAGCAGCTTGAGCAGATAAATCAGGAGATGAGTGGAATCAACGTTTGGCCATGATGCAGCAGATTGAGGAGCCGATGGCGGAGGCCGTGATCCGTTGGCTCGGCCCCGAAGAGGGTGGGCGGCGGACGGGCCCACCCACGGCCGCTGTTTACATGTCCACAGCCACGCTCGCGTACGGGGACGAGAGCGAGGTTCAGCCTGGGTGGCCAGCCTCGGCAGAGGTGTTCAGTGTGTTGATCCAGCGAGTGGAGGTGCTGGATGACGGGCGATGGCGTTGCCTTGTCGGCTTCCTGGTACCCGATCTGGCCCGGCCTTGGCTACATGACGGTGCCCAGATCCTTGTTCTGGAAGGACCTCGTCTTGTCGCGTCGGGACGACTAGTAGCTGTCTTCGTTTGAAGATCCTTCGCGACGACGGCGAGTATGCCGAAGAATCTGAAAATCGTCGTCAGAGCCTGCCTGCCTACCTCACCCACGACCCGGCCGTCGCACCGGTCCCATGATCTGGTTGATGTTCTGCGGCCCGACATACGCGCCATCCTGGTCGCCCGATCATTGGCCCGCCGCAACTCCGCCTCGGCCCTGTCCTTCCCCGACCCGGCCGGACTGGCCCGCAAGACCGCCTACTCCTACGACGCCAACACCAACATCACCACCGCGACTCGCACCACGACTGGGACCGCCCGCACCGAGAGCCTGTCTTTCGAGTACGACTCCGCCGACCAGCCGACCAGATCGATGGTTGAGAACGGTGCCACCGACCTGATCACCACCTGGACCTACGACGACTGCGGCCTGGTCAAGGAGGTCACTCCGCCGTGCGGCAACGAAGCAGGCGCCACTCGCATCGACCACACCACGCTGCTCCGCTACGACGCAGCGGGTCACCTCGTGGAGGGCGAGCAGCCGTCCGGATTCGATGTGCCGGCAGGTTCTCTCCAGGTAGACCGCGGCGTCTACAGCGAGCTCTCGTCTTCGCCGCGAAGCTTCCAGACGACGGGTCGGCTGTTTCGCGCCGTCCTTGGCGCCATGGCACACGGTGCGGATGTCGAATCGGCCGTGCATCAGGAGCTGGAGAAATAGAGGCTTCGCGCGCTCAGCGGAACGAAGGCGTGATGTAGCGGTTCTTCCCGCCCGTCGTTTGCGGGGGTGAGTTCGGTTCAGGTAGGTCAGTGGGCCGAACTTGGTCGGAGTCTACGGCGGTTGATTCGCCGTGGTCGAGGGTGGAGATAGCGGTGATTTGTTGGGGGGCGAGGGTGAAATGGAATATGCGAACGAAAATCCTGAGTACGAGGCGGAACTCCCTACCATCATGAAGGATCCGCGATGGCCTGCCGAGGATGGCTGGAAAAAGATGGAGATGGAAATCAACGGGGTTGAAATTCGCTATGTGTGTAATACTTATACTGGGGAGGTGGCCTACTTCAAGTTCAAGGACAGGATGGACTAAGTTGAGGCTTTCCTGTATTGGAACCACCGGGAGCGATCTGCCTGCTCGTACGCTGGAGGGTTCCGGGAACACGCGGTTCTCGCGATTCAACGTCACCGTTGGGCGCGAGTACGTGGCGAGGGCGATGGCCCTGTGGGCGAACGGGCTGACAGTGCTGATCGTCGATGACAACGATCGGCCGAACTGGAAGCCCATCGAGCTCTTCGATGTGGTCGACGGATCGATTCCCGACGACTGGGAGTTCACGACGGTCGGCATCGAGGGCAGTAGCGTTAGGGCTCTCTGGGGGTATCCCACGTTGATCCGTGATATAGGTCATCATGACGCCCTGGTCGATCGGGATAAAACGGCTTGGCGAATATTTCTCGACGAAACGCAAGGCTACGAATGATTCGGGGGTGGCCCTATGGGATTGGGTGTGGCTCTCGTGCAGTGAGTTGATCATGCGGCAAGAGCAAGTGTGTCGGGGTTGTGCCGATAGCGGGTTTGGTGGACGCGTTCGTATTCCATGAGGGTGTGGAACCGCCAATAATGGTCGAAATCGTCGTTAGTGATGATGGCACAGGATAGGGAGCACGGCGAGGTCCCATATGGGCCTCATCTGTGTTCCCCTCTTCCGGACCACGCGGGCAACTTTCGCTTACACGTGCGATGGGACCCGGACCCAATTCCCGACGACATCCGTCCCGAAAGCACCTGGGACACCGATCCCGACGCTGTCGTCTGCACCACCAACCCCGAGCCCCTCGGCCCGATCGAGGAGATCCTGCCCCGGTCCCACGAGACCAGGGCGAATGGTGCCTCGGCCTACGATGAGGCGCACGAGGAGGCACTGAAACTACATCCCATGTTCAAGAACTATGATCCCGAAGTGATTCAAGAGCATTCTGAATGGTTCAGCGGACCTTGGCGTGATGCTTGGGGGCTCCCGTGAGGATGACGATAGAGAATCGGCGTTATCGTGTGGTCGTCGAACGCGATCGTCCGTCTGCCAGATTCGATGTGATTGACTTTCTTACTTCTACTCGGCCGCGGGAGTCGCGTGATTCGGTCGCACCGATCAGGGCTCTGGTGGAGTTGACGAGGTTCTTTGGCACGGTGCCATACGCAGTGGTCGGTGGCGAATTCACACCAGATCGCGGCGGCTCTCTTGTTATCGACCTACACGTCTCCACGGATGTCGAGACCGATTTGCAGGCCCCAGTGACAAGGGCTGGCCTGCCGATGGAATTCGCCAGGCCGCTTCTCTGCGGCTTGCTGGAGCAGCCGTCCGGATTCGATGTGCCGGCAGGTTCGCTCCGGGTAGACCGCGGCGTCTACAGCGAGCTCTCGTCTTCGCCGCGAAGCTTCCAGACGACGGGCCGGTTGTTTCGTGCCGTCCTGGGCGCCATGGCACATGGTGCGGATGTCGAATCGGCCGTGCATCGGGAGTTGGAGAACTAGAGGCTTTCGCGCGCTCAGCGGAACGAAGGCATGAATCCCGCCTGTCGTCGGGGTGAGTTCGGTTCGGGTAGGTCAGTGGCCGAACTTGTCGGAGTCTACGGCGGTTGATTCGCCTTGGTCGAGGGCGGAGATGGCGGTGATTTGTTGGGGGGTGAGGGTGAAGTCGAAGATGTTGATGTTTTCGTGGATTCGTTGGGGGTTGGAGGACTTTGGGATCGTGACGAGGCCGAGTTCGATGTTCCAGCGAAGGATGACTTGGGCGGGGGTGCGGTTGGTTTCTTTGGCGATGTTGAGGATGACGGGCTGGTTTAGGACGGCGGTGCCCTGGCCGCCGAGGGGGGACCATGACTCGGTCACGATGCCGTGTTCGTGGTGGTAGGCGCGGGACTGGTCGCGGGTGACGGCGGGGCTGAGCTGGATCTGGTTGACGTCGGGGACTACGCCGGTTTCGGAGATGATCCGGTCCAGGTGGGTGGGTTTGAAGTTGGAGGTGCCGATGGCTTTGAGGCGTCCGGCGTCCAGCAGGTCGGCCAGGCCCTGGAAGGCTTGGACGTAGCGGTCCAGCTGCGGGTTGGGCCAGTGGATGAGGAGCAGGTCGGCGTAGTCCAGGCCGAGGCGGTCCAGGCTGGCTTGGTAGCCCTGGGCGGCGAGGTCGCGGCCGTGCCAGTGGCGGTCGAACTTGGTGGTGATGAACAGCTCCTCGCGGGCGATTCCGGAGGCTTTGATGCCGCGGCCGACGCCGAGTTCGTTGCCGTACGCCTCGGCGGTGTCGATCAGGCGGTAGCCGGCCTCGATCGCGGTGGCGACGGCGCGTTCGGTTTGGGTGTTGCCCATGGGGGAGGTGCCCAGCCCGAGCTGCGGCATGTCGGCGCCATGGAGCAGGCGGACGGTGGGCGCTGCGGCGATGGTCACGGGTGATCTCCTGCGTCTGGCTGGCGGGATGGATGCCGACCCGGAATCGAGGGGTCCGCACCCTAACCCGGCAATCTACTTCAGTTCGATTCACGCGTATCCCTGATGCGGCTGGCTCTGACCTCGATAAGAGGGTGCCGACTTGACCAGCGGCTGGCCCAGGCGCGAGACCTGGACGTGGCTCTGGCCCCGATAAGAGGCTGGCGACCCTGGGTTGGGGGACAGGTGGGACTAGGGACATTCCCGGGGTGACGCTTCGCATTGCTCTGCTTACGGTCGAAAGCGGACCTGGCGGTGGAGGAGGGGTAGCGATGCTGGAGGAGAATCCCGCGGAGAACACGGGGCTTGAGGTGGTGGCGGGGGAGTTCCGGGATGAGGCGGTGCGGTTTGTGGCGCGGCGGCTCATTGTGCAGCTGGCGGAAGGGGCCGCTGGCGAGGAGGTCGCCGGCGAGGAGGGGGTCGCGGCGCGGGTGAGTGCGGCGCTGGCGGCGCTGCCGGAGGGGACCACCGTCGTACGGGGGCCCAGCGCGACCGGTCGGCTCGTGGTCTTGTTGCCGGAGGTGGGTTCGGCGGCGGACACGGTGCTGGCGAATGTGGGGGTCGCGGAGACGACGTCCGCTATCGAGTATGTGGAGCCGGACGTCGTTGATCGGGCGCAGATCGTGCCGAATGATCCGAGGTTCGCGCAGCAGTGGGGGCCGACCGCGGTGGGCGCGGAGGCGGCCTGGGATCTCGAGACGGGCGCGGGCAACGTGCTGATCGGGATCATCGACTCGGGGATCTCGATGAGCGCGGACGTGCTCGATCACGACGATCTCCGGGACGCGGCCAGGACCACGCTCGGGACGGACTTCGTGGACGGGGGGACGCCGCGGGATCTGAACGGGCACGGCACGCATGTGGCGGGGATCGCCACGGCGGCGGGCAACAACGCGACGGGGATCGCGGGGATGAACTGGGGGTCGCCGGTCTACATCTGTCGGACCCTGGACGCGAGCGGGAACGGCGGGTCGGCGGACTTCGCGGACGCGGTCGAGGAGATCACCGACTACGCGGTGGCGCGCGGGCTGAAGGCGGTCATCAACTATTCCGGCGGCGGCCCGGCGAACAACACCAAGCAGCAGGCCTGCCAGTACGCCTCCGACCGCGGCATGCTCGTGATCGCCGCCGCCGGGAACGACAACGGAGGGCCGGTGATCTGGCCGGCCGCGTACTCGACGAGCATTCCGGGCGTGGTCGCGGTCGGGTCGACCGATCCGGGTGACGTGATCTCCAGCTTCTCCAACATCGGACCCGAGGTGACGGTCGTCGCGCCGGGCCGGAACATTCTGTCCACGCTGCCGACCTATAGTGTCAGCCCGACGCTGCCGCTCAACTACGGCTCGCTGAGCGGCACGTCCATGGCGACGCCGCTGGTGACAGGGCTGGCGGCGCTGATGTGGAGCAGGCATCCCGGCCACACCAACGCCAAGATCAAGCAGTGCTTGCAGGACAGCGCGGTCAAGCTGGGGGCGGCGGCGTTCGACAACAGCTGGGGTCACGGGCGGGTGGCCGCGCGGGCGGCGCTGACCTGCGGTGATCTCATCATTCCGGTCACCAGGATCGGGCCGTGCCGGAGCCGGATCGTGCTGTGCGAGCCGTCCACGCTCACCATCTGCCGTACCTTCTTGCAGGTCAACTGCCCGTCGAGGCTGCCGATCCTGTGCCAGACGACGCGGCTCGGCACGGGCTGCGTCAGCGGCCTGCGCTGTCCCTCGGTGGTCGACGGCTGCCAGTCGAGCCTGGGCTGCAGGTCGGAGCTGTGCGACCCGAACATCCCCGTTCGTCCGCCGGTCGATCCCGTCCTGCACGAGATCGTGGGACGACTGGAGGAACTGGAGCGCCGCATGTCGGGCGAATCGTCCGCGAGTCAAGGCGATTGGTTCTACGTGGACGACGACGGCGAAGTCCACGAGGTCTGACCCCGATGAGCCTCTCCCGCCGGGCCGTAAGGCTGCTGCTCGACAGCGGCCTGGTGCACGCCGCCGACGTGCACCGCTACGGCCTCAGCGCGCGTGACGTCTCCGAGTCCAACGGTGTCATCCTGGTCGAACTCGGCAACGGCCAGGGCTTCGCCGTCAAGGACGTGGGCACGCCGCGGGAGGGCGGCCAGGGCGAGCCGGAACGGGAGATCGCGCTCTATCAGGTCGCGGGTGGCACTGCCATGCTGCCCCGGCTGGAGCTGCACGATCCCGACGCGGGGCTGCTCGTCCTGGAAGGTGTGATCGCGGCGCGGCGGCTGGATCGGCTCGCCGCGCCGCACGATCCGCTCGACCCGCGCTGGGCCGCGGTGTTCGGCCGCACGCTCGGCGCCTGGCACCACCTGGCGGCCGGCCTGCCCCTGAAACCCGCCCGCCCCTGGCTGCTCGACCTCGACGGCCCGTCCCGCCTCCCGGTCCTGAACCGCCACGAACGCCTCAGCTCCCTCACCGCCGACATCCTCGCCGACCCCGCCCACCGCACCGCCCTCTCCACCGTCGGTACGGCCTGGGCCTGCGACACCACCGTCCACGGCGACGTCCGATTCAGCAACGTCCTCATCCGCCCCGGCGGCGACGCCGTCCTGATCGACTGGGAATCCGCCGGGGCGGGCGATTCCCGCTGGGACGTGGCCGGAGGAATCCAGGAGTACCTCAGCTCCGGCGCCAGCTTCCACCCCCCTTCGACCACGGTCCGCGCTTTCCTCGACGGGTACGCCACCAGCCGACCAGTTGATCTTCCGCACCTGGCCGCCTTCGTGGCCTGCCGCTTGCTGGTACGGGCGCTCCAACTCACCACCTGGCTGGACGACGCCACAACCGAAGTCGCCCGCCACCGGGCACTGGCACGAGAGGTCCTGACGCAGGAGGTGGCTGCGTGATTTATCCGGATATTTCCGTGTGGGGCGGGCGGTCGTGCGCCTCGGCGGACGCTGGAGGTGGCCGTGTGGTTTATCCCGATATTTCCCCACGGGGGAGCTGGTCGGAGGCTTCGGTGGATGTAGGCAGTGGCTGGGTGAATTCTCTCGGCATTCGTGAATGGAAGATCTGGTCTCGGGAGGTCGAAGGATGATTCATCCCGACATTCCCCGCGCGGGGGCGCTGCTGGCGGGCTTCCCTGCCGATAAGCCGGATGTGGAGGAGGCGCTTTACTCCTGGTATCTGGCGATGACGCCGCTTCCCGTGAGGGTAGGTGGGCCTACGCCTGTGGATGTCAACCTGGCTGGGGTTCTCGATGCCGCGCATGCTGACGCCACCCGGTTCGTGGGTGGGTGGCGGGTGGAGTCGGTGGTTGGTATGGGGGGAGTCGTCGCGTGTAAGGGGGAGTTCAGGAGGTATTTGGGGCGAGGGGCGTATGTCGTACCGGCTCGGCCTGGGTTGGCGGCGCGGGAGGGAGATGCGTTGTTGGCGCGGGCGGCTTGGACCTGGTGTGACGCTGAGCATGGGTTTTGGTACACGCGGCAGGGGGTGTGGCCGCCGCCGGGGGCGGATCGGTTGATGCGGACATATCTGAATGTGGCCCCGGATGATGTGCCTCGGGCGGTTGAGGTTCTCACGGGGTTGTTGGGTAAGCATCGTGGGGTTTCGTACCAGCTCAAGACGCCGCTGGAGCATGAGGGGCGGGCTGATGCGATCGTGTTGTATTTGGGTGCGCCTGATGCGGTGGCGCTGGATGGGGAGCTGCGGGCGGCTGTCCGGGAATTGTGTGATGTGTTGCGACCTGCGCGGCCGCGATTCTGTGCGGCGATCGCGCCGGGGGTTGGGCAGGCGGAAGGGTCGCTCGACGGGGACAGTTTTGGCGCGGCGAGGTGTCAGGTGCTTGAGCGGATATGGCGGGAAATGGCGCCTCAGGCGCGTCGTGATCCCACGGTTGTCACTCAGGCGATCGTGAACGGGTTCAAGGCCGCGGGAATCGATCCGATTCGTCCTCACCTGCTGGAGGCCTCCCCGTGATCGCGGAGAAACTGGTCAAAGAGGCGCTGTGGGATGGCGAGCATGCCACCTGGTTCGGCGACGAATGTGTGCCGTCACCTTCCGGCGAGGGCACGGTCGTCTACCGCGCGGTCGACGGCGATCTTTATGGCGGCACGGCGGGCATCGGTCTCTACCTGGCCCGATATGCGGCGATCAGCGGCGACACCGAAGCGGCCCGCACGGCCCGCGGCGCCCTGGCCCACGCCGCCAACTGGGTCAGACGCACCCGCCCGGACGGCGCACTCCTCTCTGGTACGGCAGGCGTCGCCACCGCCACCCTCGAAGCCGCCGAACTCCTGGCCGACGACCGCCTGATGGAAACCGCAACCCGCCTCACCCGCCTGACGTGCCAGCGGATCCCTCAGGCGGTCGACCTGATCTGCGGCCGGGCCGGAACCCTGCTCGCCCTGCTCCATCTGTCCCGAAGCGGCCCCGAAGCCGAACTCGCGGCGACAACCGCCGACACTCTCGCCCAGAGCTTGATCGACGACGCCCGCCCGGGCCCGGTACGCGGCACCTGCTGGCCATCCGACATCGACACACCCCCACTCTGCGGTCTCGCGCACGGCGCCTCCGGCGTTGCCCTCGCCCTCACCGAATGGGGCAAACCAGACGGCCTACGCCTGGCCGCAGAAGCGGCGGACTTCGAACGTGCCTGGTTCTCCGCCGACCAGGGCAACTGGCCTGACCTGCGAGAAAAGCGCTCCTGGCCGATCTACTGGTGTCATGGTGCGCTCGGAATCGGCCAGGCCAGGCTCCGGCAGTACGACGTGACCGGACACCAGATCTACGCCGCCGAGGCCGGGGTCGCGGTGGACGCGGCACTCCGCCTGATCGCCGCCATGGCCAACGGAAAGCCAGATCTGTCCCTCTGCCACGGCCTGTCCGGCGCGATCGAACTCCTCCTCGACGCCGCGACCACCTTCGGCCAGCCAGTGCTCCGCGAGGCGGCCCGCGACGCCGCCGCCATCGCTATCGATCTTGTAGGCGACGGCTCATGGCCATGCGGAATCCCCGGCGGCGACGAGAACCCGAGCCTGTTCCTGGGCCTGGCCGGAATCGGCACCGCCTTACTCCGAGCCCAGCACCCCCAGATCCCTTCCACCGCACTCGCCTATGCTGGAAGAACCATGACAACCCGTGTGATCGTGCAACTCAGCCGTTCCCCGGACCCCGAGGACCTACGCCTCCGCGTAGACCGCCTCCGCGCCGCCGTCCCCGGCTGCCAGGTAGAACGAGTATCCCCACACGGCCGCGCCCTCCTCCGCATCCCTCCAGACGTCGACGTCGATTCAGCCCTGACCACCCTGAACCAAATCGAAGACGTCGAATACGCCGAACGCGACGTCATCGACACCGCCCAGGACTAACGCTGGCTCCAGTGGAGGAGCCAGAAGGTGTCGTCTGTGCCGGATATTTCGGCGAATGGGCGGATGGTTTGGCCGGTGAGGTTGACGATGGTGACGGTCCATGGGTCTGGGGTGTTGTTGAAGATGATGAGGTGGTCCTCGTTGAACCAGGTCCAGAGATGTGCGCCTGTGGGCAGGGGGAAGCGTGAGCGTTCCTCGCCCGTGGTGGTGTCCACCACGCATACCGAGCGGGTGGGTTTGGCGCACAGTGCTGCGGTGAGACGTCCAGATGGGGAGAAACCGGCCGCTGATGGATTGACCACCCGGAGCATGTCTAGGGTGCGTAATTCGCTGCCGTCGAGGCGGTGGAAGTGCAGGCCGTCGGCAGTGGCGGCCATCACGGTGTCATCGGGTGCCCAGCTGAAGTTCTGATAGCCGTCCAGATCGAGGGTGACGGTCGTCGACGTTCTGGCCAGCATGTCCACGATCGCGAATCCGCGCACCTTGTCCTCCTGGTGCAAGGTCAGCAGCAGCCGCCGATTATCGTCCGCCCAGACGGGCTGCCGAATCAGCATCGGCTTCGCGACGGTGGGCACCGAGAAACTCGCGCCCGTCTCTCGATCAGTGAACTGCACGTCGTTGGCCGCAGCCCCCACGGTGCTGTTGAACCGGTAGATGGATGCCACGAACCGCCCGTCCGGCGAAACCACCGGATCGCGAAACTCCTCCAGCCGCTCGAACGTCTCCTTCCCCGGCGTCCGCACATACGCGGGCTCCCGCAACATCCCCTCCCTGACCAGGAACGACGCCAGCTTGACGGGATCCGACGGATGCTCGTGAAAGACCGCCTTCAATTCCGGCACCCGAATCTCCCTGGTGTCCCGCGCGGGCGCCCCCGACAGCCGCAACGCGACCGTTGGCGGCGCCACGGCGGGCGGAACCTGCGCCGGGGCCGCGTTCAGCCGCAGCACCGCCACCGTCGTCGCCACCGCCGCCAGCGCGATCCCCCCGGCCACCGCCACCCGCCACCACCGCACCCGCGGCCGCGCCGCCGGACCGGCCCCAAGCAGCCGCAGCAACACCTCTTCCGCCTTGGGCCGCGCACCAGGATCCTTGGCCAGACACTCGGCGACCAGCTCCCGCAGATCACCCTCAAGACCACCCAGATCCGGCTCCGCGTGCATGATCCGATTGAGTACGGCAGGCAGGGTATCCGCCCCGAACGCCGGATACCCCGACGCCGCGAACACCATCGTCGACGCCCACGCGAACATGTCCGCCGCCGGCCCAGGACGCTCATCGGCGAGCTGCTCGGGCGACATGTACGAGGGAGTCCCCAGCGGCCCCGCCGACGTCGCCTCCGCCCCCACCGTGAACGCGATACCGAAATCGATCACCCGCGGCCCGTCCCGGCTCAGCAGCACGTTGCCCGGCTTGAAGTCCCGATGCACCACCCCGGCCTTGTGGATCGCGACCAGCGCCGTCATCGTCCCTGTCGCCAGCCGCCGCAACTCGCCCCCGCGCAGCGGCCCTCGCTCCCGCACCGCCTGGTGCAGGGTCGGCCCGTCCACATACTCGCTGACGATGTACGGCACCCCGTCCGCCGTACCCGTCTCCAGCACCTGCGCGGTGCAGAACGACGCCACCTCCGGCAGCACCTCGGCCTCACGCAGGAACCGGCTCACCGCTGTCGTGTCGGACACCGCGTGCAGCACCTTGATCGCGACCTGCCGCCCGGTCGGCGCGTCCGCCAGGTAGACCACCCCCTGGCCGCCGGCCCCGAGCGTGCGCACGATCGGGTAGCCGCCGATCTCCCTCGGCTCCACGCGGCCTACTTCGGCGTGAAGAACAGCTGGCTGACCCCGCCCTTTTTGCTGTGCAGCTCGGCCAGCACCCGGACCGCCTTCCCGGTCATGTCCACCACCTCGGCCACGTAGGTGTCACCGTCCTTCCGTGCGGTGATCAGATGCGTCTCGTCGAACCAGCCGAGCAGGTTCTGGCCCTCGCGCGCGGGCACGCTGCCGCGCCGCTCGCCGGTGCCCGCGTCCCACACGCAGGCGGCGAATTTCGTCTCGCAGCCGGTGGTCACCAGCAGGTCGCCGGACGGCGAGAACCAGTCCTGCCCCGAGACCCTGCCCACCCAGTGCAGGCTCCGCAGCACCCGTCCATCGGTGTCGAACAGCCGCAGGCCGAACGTCTCCAGGGGGGTGAGGTAGGCGGAGGCGACGCCCTGCCCGTCGGGGGTCCACGTGTAGGCGGCCATGGACTCGGTGCGGAGGTTCGCGGGCAGCGTGAGGAACTGGGCGATGTCGTCGCGGTTGAACGTCTCGACCACCGTGGTCGTGCGGGCCACGGGGTCGATCTTCATGAAGCCGTTCGGGTAGGTCTTGTCGGAGTCTTCGGTGTACCAGAGGCTCAGCAGCAGGGTGCGACTGTCGGGGGACCAGACGGGGTAGTGGGCGGTGATCGGGGAGTTCACCGTGGGCAGCGTGAAGGTGGCGTTGCTCTTCCGGTCGGTGAACGTGATGTCCATCTGGTTCTGCCGCGCCAGGTAGAACTCGTTCATCGTGGCCAGCCAGCGGCCGTCGGGGGAGAGCACCGACAGGTCGTAGTGGTCGCCCGTCTTGGTGTATCCCTGGCCGGTTCTCGCGTACGGAATGCGTTGGTCGTCCGCCGTGGTGATCTGGAACGACGAGAGCTGGATGGGGTCGTCGGGGTGCTCGAAGACGGTGCCCACGTCGTCGGGCAGGCTGATCGCCGACAGGCCGGTCGTCGGGATCGGGGTGGGGGGACGGACCGAGGGAGCCGACGCCACCGGCGTAGTGGGGGTGGGGGCGGCGACCGTGACCGTCCGGGGGGTGCGCGGGGTGGCGAAGTAGCCGGTCGCCCCGGCCACCAGCGCGAGCGCCACCGCGCCGCCGATCAGCAGCGGCAGCCGGGAGCGGGTCCGCCGGATGGGGGACGGGGCGGTCCGGGGCGCGGTGCCGTCCGGGATGGCCGTGTCCAGGGTGCCGGAGTGGCCGAGCAGGCGGAGCAGCGCTTCCTCGGCGGTCGGCCGGTCTTCTGGTTCCTCGGCCAGGCAGTCGGCCACCAGGTCGCGCAGCGGGCCGGTCATCGGGCCGAGGTCGGCCGCGCCGTACGAGCGGCGGCGGTCGGCGTCCGCGTCGAAGGGCGGCCTGCCGGTGGCGGCGAACACGACTACGGCCGCCCAGGCGAAGACGTCCGCGGCGGGGCCTTCCTCCTCTTCCGGGCGGCGCCACCGGTCCTCGTCGAACGCGGTGACCGGCCGGGTCCGGTCGGGGTTGAGCAGGCGGGGGCCGTCGGAGCCGAGCACGACCTTGCTGGGCCGTACCCGGCCGTGGTGGAGGGAGGCGCGGTGCAGGGAGGCGAGCGCGGTCGCGGTGGCGATGGCCAGGCGGTGCAGGGCGGTGCCGGTCAGCGGGCCGCGATTGGCGATCTCCTCCTCCAGGGTCGGGCCCTGGACGTATTCGGTGACCACGTAGTCGCGGCCGACGTCCAGGATGTGCGCGGTGCCGACGGCGGCGGTTTCCCAGATCCGGGCCACCGCGTCCCTGGCCCTGCTGTCCATGGGCCTGGTCAGCCGCCGCAGCACGACCTGCTCGCCGGTCGGGGACTCGGCCAGGAAGACGCGGTCGTCGGCCAGCCGGGCGACCAGGTTGTAAGGCCCGAGCCGCTCCTGCGGTTCCAACGGGAGAACGGGGGACATCGTGGGTCAGCTCCTGGTGTAGTACAGCAGCAGATCATCGGTGTCGTCCTTGGCGGAGATCTCGGCCAGGACACGGGGGGAACGGCCACGCAGGTCCATGGCCACGATCTTGTGTGTCTTCTCGCGCGGGTCGGCCACGATCAGGTGGGCGTCGTCGTACCAGCCGCTCAGGAAACTGTCTTCGTAGAAGATGCCGATGGAGGCCAGGCGCACGCCGGTCGCGCTGTCCCACACGCAGAAGGTGCCGCCGCTGGGGCAGTACGTCACGAAATGCCGGCCGGAGGGGGAGTACATGCGGCGCCCGTACATCTCGCCGACCCAGTGCATGCTCTTTCGTTCGGCGCCGTCCAGGCCACGGAACCGGACCCCGTGGCCGGTCTTGCCGTCGCGTTCCGGCTGGTAGCCGACCGCCACGCCGGCGCCGTCGGGCAGCCAGGCGTAGCCGACCTCGCCGCCGGTGGTCTCGTCGTCGGTGTCCACCAGGGTGGCCCGCTGGGTGGCCATGTCGATCAGCACGAAACCGGACGGCTTCCCGTCGCTCAGGGCGGTCAGCAGGAGCTGCTTGCCGTCCCTCGACCAGGTCGGGCGTTCGGTCGTTCCGTAGGGTTCGAGCGAGACGGTGAACGGCCGGTCGCCGGTGAACGCGACCGCGGCGGGAGTGAAGACGGCCAGCGTGCGGCCGTCGGGGGAGAGCACCGGTTCGCCGTTCTTGCTGGGAAGTTTGGTGAACTCGCCGAGAGGGCCGTTCCTGACGTAGGTGTCCTCGCCTTTCCGGTAGGCGGTGAGCGTGGTCACGTCGGACGGGTGCTCCAGCAGCGTCATGTCCACGCCGGGAACCTTGACGCGGGAGGTCGGCTCGGGCGGCGGGGTGGGTTCCGCGGAGGCGGAGACCGTGCTCACCCCGGGGGCGGTGGCCGCGCTCGCCACGCGCGTCGTCACGGGGGTGGTGGAGCGGGCGATCACGTGCCCGCCGCCGCCCGCCAGCACCACGATCGCGACCGCCGCCGCGCCGATCAGCAGCCCGAACCTGCGCGGCTGCTTCGGCGGTGGGGGCGCCGGCGCCGGTGGGGGCGTCGGGATGTCGTCGCGTTCGATGGTGAGCGGCGCGTGCCCGACCAGGCGCATCAACGCCTGGCTCGCGGTCGGGCGGGCGCCGGGCTCCTTGGCCAGGCAGTCGGCGACCACCTCCCTAGGCGGCTCGGGTAATCCGGATAAATCCGGTTCGCCGTGCAGGACCTGGTTCATCGTCGCGGATGGGGATCCGCCCTCGAACGGGGATCTGCCCGTCGCGGCGAACGCCATCATGGCCGCCCACGAGAACATGTCGGCCGCCTGGCCCGCCGGTTCGCCGCGGAACTGCTCGGGCGCCTCGAACGCGGGCGAGCGCACTTTCTGCGTGGTGTAGGCCCGCACCCACTCCTCGTCCTTGGCGGACTCGTCCACCGCCCTGGCCAGCCCGGCTCCGGTGACCCGGGGACCGTCAGGCCCCAGCAGCACCGCCGCCGGTCGCAGCGCGCCGTGCGCGTCACCCGCCTGATGCACGGGAACCAGCGCGGTCATCGTGGCGATGGCCAGCCGGTGCAGCGCGGCCCCGGTCAGCGGCCCGTGCTCGGCGACGTGCGCGGCCAGCGAAGGGCCTTCGACGAACTCGCTCACCACGTACGGCATGCCGCCCGACGTACCCGCGTCGACGATCGAGGCGGAATGGTAGGCCGGGCCCGACTGGAGGTTCTCGATCCTGGTGAGAAACTCGTCCGGGTCGCGCAACCTGGTCTTGAACAGGGTGATGGCGACCCGTGCCCCGGCCGGTGAGGTCGCCGCGTACACCGTGCTGTGGTCATCCTCCGCGAGCACGCTGGTCAGCGAGTAATCCCCTATACGTTCCGGCATTACCGACCGTCCTCCGATCACACGGTAGGCGGATAAGTATGTCGGAAGAATGCCGGTATTTCAGGACAGTATCCTTCCGGCCTTCGTCCTTGATCGGCGTTGTCTCACCTGTTAGACAAAGTCAGCGGTTGCTTACCCTGCTCCTGAAGGGTTCCCCCATGCAAGAGTCGGTCCTCACCACCATTCTGCTTCCTGCCGCGCTCGGCCTCATCATGCTCGGCCTGGGTTTATCCCTCGCCGTGGCCGACTTCAGCAACGTCCTGACCCGCCCGAAAGCCGTGGCGATCGCCTTGTTCGCCCAGGTGATCCTGCTGCCCGCGATCTGCTTCGGGCTGGTCAGCGTGCTCGGCCTGGACCCCCTGCTGGCCGTCGGCATGATGCTGCTGGCGGCCTCCCCCGGCGGCACCACCGCCAACCTCTACAGCCACCTCTTCGGCGGTGATGTGGCGCTCAACATCAGCCTCACCGCCGTCAACTCGGTGCTGGCGGCGTTCACCCTGCCGGTCGTGGTCAACCTGTCCCTGGACCACTTCGTCGGCGGCACCCAGGACATCGGCCTGCAAGCCGGGAAGGTCCTGCAGGTCTTCGCGATCGTGCTCATCCCCGTCGCCGTCGGCATGCTCATCCGCCGCTGGCGACTCGAGTTCGCCGACCGCATGGAGAAGCCCGTCCGCATCCTCTCCGCCGTCGTGCTGGCCGCCGTCATCGTCGGCGCCATCATCCAGGAACGCGACCGCATCCTCGACTACCTCGCCTCCGTCGGCCTGGTCGCCCTCCTGTTCAGCGCCATCAGCCTCACCATCGGCTACTGGCTCCCGCGCCTGTTCCAGGTCGAACGCCGCCAGGCCATCGCCTCCGGCATGGAGATCGGCATCCACAACAGCACGCTGGCCATCACCATCGCCCTCAGCCCCACCCTGCTGAACAACTCCACCATCGCCATCCCCGCCGCCGTCTACGGCGTCCTGATGTTCCTCACCACGCTGGTGTTCGGCTATGCGGTCCGCCGCGGCAGCGAGGTGGCGGTGTCGTAGCGCTCACCGGACGGGCATGCCGGCGCCGATGAGGCCTGCCGCGACCATCTCCGCGTAGAGCCGGGCCAGCGCGGCCACGGCGGTGGTGTCCTGCGTGAAGGTGGTGAGCAGACCGGCGGCCAGCATCTCCTGGGTGAGCTGGTCCAGTGGCGACTGCGCCGCGACACCGTTGAGCGCGGGCGCGAGCGCGCGCATCGCGTCGGGCAGCCCCGCTCCTGTTCGGTACGGGTCGCCGAGGTTCAGGGGCGTACAGCTGGATTTGAGGATGTCGAACAGGCGCTCGACCCGCCGGGCGTCCCTGGTTCTGTACTGGCCCTGGAAGTCGCCGTGATGGGCCACGATCAGCGCGGCCAGGCCGGTGACGTGCGGAGCGGCCATGGAGGTGCCGTCCCAGGCCGCGTACTCGTCCGGGGGGATCGCCGACAGGATCGCCACGCCTGGGGCGCACAGGTCGATCTCGGGCCCGAAACAGGTGAACGCGGGGGAGAAGTATCCCTCGGCGGTTTGCGGTGGGCGGATCACGTCGGCGTGCGCGCTGTCGGAAGGAAACGTGTCGGTCCTGCCGATCGCCGCCACCGCGAGCACCGTGGGCATGTTGCCGGGAAAGTTGACCGGCCCGCCGTCGTTTCCGGCCGCGACGATGCACGCGACGCCCGCGTTGCGGGCTTCTTCGAGCTTGGCCGCGACGAGCGGGGAGAACTCCTTGGTGCCCAGGCTCAGGTTGATGACATCGATCTCCTTGTCGATGCAGTAGTCCAGCGCCTCGATGAGATCGCTGAGCCGGCCGCCGGGGAAGATCTTGCAGGCGTGCACCTCCGCCTCGACGGCGAAGCCGACGATGCCCCGGCCCGTGTCGGCGCCGGTGACGATCCCGGCGCAGTGGGAGCCGTGATGGACGGTGTCGACCTTCCACCCGGTTTGCTTGCGATCGGACAGGTCGACTCCGGCGTTCACCCGGCCGGCCAGGTCCGGGTGATCGACGTCGGCGCCCGAGTCGACGATGGCGATCTTGGCGCCCGCCCCGCGGAAGTTCGGGGGCAGCCGGTGCAGCTGCATGGCCTGCTGGCCCCAGCCGAACACCTGCTTGTCGGGGAAGTCGGGCAGGGTGTCCGAGAGTTTCTTCAGGACGATGAGATTGTCGCCGTTCTTCTTCAGGGCGGGCCGGACGGCCAGCTGGCTCCAGTGCCCGCCCGCCGGTTTCACCTGCACGCTGGCGATGGACTCGGGCGTCTCCCCGGTCATCGTGACCGTGCCCCGGCCATCCGGTCCCGTGACCACCTGGGCGGGCCACAGGTAGCCGTTGACCAGGATGGAGGCGTCGGGAATGGGCTTGCCGTCGGTGTCCATGACCAGGAAGGTGAAACTCGCGTCCACGCCGACCGGCAGGACCAGCTGGTGGCGGGCCTCCCGGCGCGGCGTCTGGGACACGGCGGTGTAGGTGAGCAGGCGGTCGCGCTCGATGTGCACCTGGGGCAGCTGCCGGCTCAGCGCCGCCGCGTGCTCCTGGGTCATGTCGGCGACCGTCACACCGCCCAGCGACACGCCGCCCACGGCCAGCGTGCCCATCCGCTCCGGTGCCTCCACCCGCCTGCGTACCTCCACCTTGGGGTCACGTTCCAGCAGATCGTGCAGGGCCGCGGCGTCCAGATCCGGGGCCGTGATGCCTTTCGCCTGCAGGTACGGCTGGGGCAGCACCGCCGCCATATAACGCCGAGCCCGCTGTTGCACCGGCTCCTGCTTCGCCCTGGCACGGGAGGTCGGACGGGGTCGTGGCGGCTTGTCCGCGTTCCTGGCATTACCGTTGCCGCTCATGGCGTCTCGATTCCTGTCGGTGGGTCAGAACAGCTCGATGGGGGCGTCCGGCTCGATCGTCAGGCGCGTCCCGTATTGCGCCTGGAGGGCGCCGGCGCGGGCGGGGGGCATGTCCACGGCGAGGAGGCTCGGCCGGTCCGGTGGGCCCACGATCCGCCGGATCGTCACCTCGGGATCGTCGCGGAGCTGCCCCGCCAGCTCCGCGAGCAACGACGGGTCCGGACCGCCGATCATGTACGGCACCCGGCCGGGGTCGTATGGCCCGGTCACTGTGTCGGCAGGTAGGGCTGGCCGCCTCTGCCGATGAAGTCGGCCACCTGCTGGATCTGTGCCAGGCACGCGTCGAAGTGGCCGTTCCGGTACAGGCGCACGGCCTCGACTGCCAGGGGTACGGCGCCGGTGTACTGGGGCGCTTGCGGGAGGACCGCTTGCAGCCATCCGTACAGCCGTTGCAGTGCCGCCGCGCACTGCATCTGCGCCGGTCCCGCCGGCGGCGCGCCCATGCCTGGTACGGCGGTTCTCATGTCCGGCCACTGTCCCTGGCCGACTGTCGGTCCCA
Organism: Acrocarpospora macrocephala; assembly: GCF_009687865.1. Taxonomy (GTDB): domain Bacteria; phylum Actinomycetota; class Actinomycetes; order Streptosporangiales; family Streptosporangiaceae; genus Acrocarpospora; species Acrocarpospora macrocephala. The sequence continues at coordinate 41,201 of NZ_BLAE01000058.1, read as the reverse complement.
TGTCGTCGCTCCTACCTGATCCCGCCGGGCGCCTGACCAGGCTGCATGGGCATGGGCTGCATCGGCTGCGGCATGGGCATCGGCATCGGCATCGGCTGTGGCATGGGCTGCGGCATCGGCATCGGTTGGTCCGGGATGTTGGCGAGGATCTGGCGGACCATGGGAAGGCCGTACTGCATGCCGTGCTGGGCCACCTTGCTCCAGAAGCTCATTGGACTGACCATGTGCTCCATCGGAGAGATTTGCCCGCCCTGCCCAGCTTGGAAGGTGGACAGCATCGGCTGCCCCGTTGTCTGCGCGATCTTCGCGAGGATCTCCTGGACATTGGGGGGCATCGTGGGGAACATCGCGCCGAAGCTCGCGGGGGAAACGCTCTGCTGGCCGTACTGCATCGGCTGGACCGGGTCGAAGGGGATGCCCCGTTGAGCGAAGTACGCGGCGGCGATGTCCTGGGGGCTTGGGGTTTGCATGCCGAGGGGGATCAGCTTGCCCAGGAGGTCGCCGAGCGCCGCTCCGATGGATGCGCCCGAGCTGCCGCCGAACGCCTGGCCGACCTCGCGACCGGCGGCGCGGCCGAGCTGGCTGCCGACGAAGCCCATCGGTGCCACGCCCTGCTGGCCTTGCTGCGCGGGGATGCCCATCTGGGTCAGGAAGGCTTGCCATTTGCGGAGCAGTTCGGGGTCGATCCCGGAGAACGGGCCGCCCAGTGTCGGCCCGAGGATTCCGCCCATCGGCATGGGCTGCTGCTGTGTTTGGAATGTCTGCAGCGGGTTGCCGTAGTAGCCGGTCATGGCGGGCGGCATCATCTGGTCCCACGGGTAGCGCTGCTGCTGTTGTGGCATCTGCTGCTGCGCTTGCAACGGGAGAATGGCGCCGAGGATGGTGCCGAGGACGGTTCCGATCGCCCCGCCTTCGTCGCCGCCGACCGCCTTGCCGATCTCGTGACCGGCGAAGGCGCCGGCCATGCCGCCGCCGATTCCCATCGGAGACACGCCCTGCTGGAGAGGCTGGCCGTACTGGGCCTGGCCGTATTGCGGTGGCATCTGTCCTTGCGCCATCTGCGCGTTCATCTGCGGCGTGGTGAACGTCATTGCGTCTCTCCCTGGAAGGCTCCGTCGCGGCACGACTCCGAATAGTTACATACCGCTATCGAAGGTGGACTAATTGTCACCAAAGCAATGATTAGCCTAAGATTCCGGGTGTAATGGGATTGATCACCGAGGTGGCGGGCGTCGATGGATCAATTGGCACCGCATACTGTGCGGTCGTTGAGTTCGGATCTTCGTGGGCTCGGGGTTGAGCCTGGAGACGTGGTGATCGTGCACTCGTCGTTGAAGAGCCTTGGGTATGTGGTCGGCGGTGTGCAGGCGGTCGTCCAGGCATTGCTCGACGCCCTGGGTCCCGAGGGGACACTCGTGGTGCCGACCCAGACCGGCGACAACAGCGATCCGTCCGGTTGGCGCAATCCGCCGGTGCCCGCGGACTGGTGGCCGGTCATTCGGGAGGAATCGCCGGGCTACGACCCGTCCCGTACGCCGAGCCAGTGGATGGGAATCATTCCGGAGACGGTGAGAACCTGGCCAGGAGCCAAACGCAGCGCCCATCCTTGGCTGTCGTTCGCGGCCCTTGGGAAGAACGCCGACGTGATCACCGCTGAGCACCAACTGGACGACGCGCTGGGCGACAAATCCCCACTCGGGGCCATCTACCGGCTCGACGGAAAAGTCCTGCTCCTGGGTGTCGGCCACGACTCCAACACGTCCCTACATCTGGGCGAATGGCGCCAGGACTCACCGCCGCGCGGCCCGCATGGCGCCTCCATCCGCCAACCCGACGGAACCAGTCGTTGGGTCACCTGGACCGACGTCCTCGAAGACGAAAGCGACTTCGAACAACTCGGCGCAGCCTTCGAAGAATCGTCTCCCGTATCGATCGGACACGTCGGCAATGCCACCGCCCGCCTGATGCCCCAGCGCCCACTCGTGGACTTCGCCACCACATGGATCGCTAAGAACCGATAACCCTCGACTCTTTGCTGTCAGGCAAGTGCTCAGGACAGGATCGAGGTCGCCATCGCGCTGGCGCCGCCGCCAGGCTGCAGCTCCAACTCCAGGAGCCCGGCACCTGCCAGTCCCACCCGATTTGTCAGCCAACGGCCGTTGGTGGTTCGGCGGATCTTGGGGCAGCATGAGCAGCCGGAAGAACCGGCTTCGGTGGGGTGACGTTGTGGGTGGTGCATCGGCGCCGGAGCGGGTGCGGGAGTGGCTGCTCAAAGGGCTGAAGCGGAGTGAGGGCGGGGGCGACTCTCCGTACCATGAGGAGGCGCCTGAGCATCAGCATTCCTGGTGGCAGGTGATGTGCCTGACAGGCGTGGACTACTTCTCCACGTTGGGGTATCAGCCGGGGATCGCGGCTCTGGCCGCGGGGGCGCTCAGTCCGGTGGCCACGTTGCTGCTCGTGGCGTTGACGCTGTTCGGGGCGTTGCCGACCTATCGGGCGGTGGCGGGGGAGAGCCCGCATGGGCTCGGGTCGCTGGCCATGCTGGAGCGGCTGATGCCGGGGTGGAGCGGCAAGCTGCTGGTGCTGTTCCTGCTCGGGTTCGTGGCCACCGCTTTCATCGTGACCATCACCTTGTCGGCGGCCGACGCCACCGCGCACATCCTGCACAATCCCTTTGTTCCGGCGTTCCTGGAGGGGTGGCAGGTCCCGGTCACGCTCGTGCTGGTCGCCGCGCTGGGCGGGGTGTTCCTGGCGGGGTTCAGCGAGGCGATCTCGATCGCGGTGGTGCTGGTCGCGGTTTATCTGCTGCTGAATGTGGTGGTGCTGGTGACCGGCGTACAGCATGTGCTGGCTGAGCCGGTCAAGGTCGGCGACTGGCAGGATCTGCTGGCGAGCGATTACTCCAGTCCGATCGCGATGATCGCGGTCTCGCTGTATGTCATGCCCAAACTCGCCCTCGGCCTGTCCGGGTTCGAGACGGGTGTCGCGGTGATGTCGCTGGTCAAGGGTGATCTGGCGGAACGGATCAAGGGCGCTCGTAAGCTCTTGACGACCGCCGCGCTCATTATGAGCGTCTTCCTGATCGCGTCGAGTTTCGTCACGACCGTGCTCATTCCCGCCGGGGAATTCGCCGAAGGCGGGTCCGCCAACGGGCGCGCGCTGGCTTATCTGGCGCACGAGCATCTGGGCGACTGGTTCGGCACCGCCTACGACGTGAGCACGATCGCCATTCTGTGGTTCGCGGGCGCGTCGGCGCTGGCGGGGCTGCTCAACATCGTGCCGCGCTACCTGCCCCGATATGGCATGGCCCCGGATTGGACCCGCGCGGCCCGCCCGATGGTCCTCGTCTTCACCGGGGTCTCCTTTCTCATCACCATCGTCTTCGGCGCTGACGTGGAGTCTCAGGGCGGCGCGTACGCCACGGGAGTTCTCGCGCTGATTCTTTCAGCGGCGGTCGCGGTCACCCTCTCCGCCTGGATCAGCCGTCGCACCCGAGCCGCCGGTTTCTTCGGGACGGTGTCGTTGATTCTCGGGTACGCCACTGTCGCCAACATCATCGAACGCCCCGACGGCCTGGTCATCGCCCTGCTGTTCGTCCTGGCCATCGTGGTCACCTCGCTGATCTCCCGCGCCACTCGCTCCACCGAGCTGAGGGTCACCCGCATCACGCTCGACGACCAGGCCCTGCGGTTCGTCCAGCACGGCGGCGAGATCCGCCTGATAGCCAACGAACCCCACGCGCGCGACCAGAAGGAATATGTCGACAAGGCGCGCGAGGCCTGGGAATTACACCGCCTGCGCAGCGCAGAAAGCCTGCTCTTCCTGGAAGTGACCGTCCCGGACGCCTCCGAGTTCGCGGGTGAGTTGCACGTCACAGGCGAGGAACGCCACGGGTTCCGCATCCTGCGCATGGAAAGCCCCACGGTCGCCAACTCCATCGCCGCCCTGCTCCTGCATCTGCGCGACGAGACCGGCATGATCCCGCACGTCTACTTCCACTGGGCCGCCGAGGGCAACCCGATCGGCGCGCTCCTCCGCTACCTCGTTTTCGGCGGCGGCGACATTCCCCCACTCACCCGCGAGGTCCTCCGCCAGGCCGAACCCGACGCGGCCCGCCGCCCCCTCGTGCATGTCGGCTGACACCCTTCATGGCAGCAGGATCACTTTGCCGTTGACCGTGCGGGATTCGGCGAGGGTCAGCGCCGCGGCCACCTCGTCGAGGGGGAAGCGCGCGGCGATGTTGGCCTTCAGGCTGCCCTCGGCGAGCAGCGCGAACACGTGTCCGAGGTCTTCCTCGAGGTGCTCGCGAAACCGGACCGGCCGGCTCTTGCGCCCTGACCAGATGTTGTAGAACGTCGCCCGGTGCCCGTTCGGCAGCGCGTTCCACAGCAGCACCCGGCTGAGGGCTTTCACGAACGGCAGCACCAAGCCGCCGGTGTCGCTGACCCCGGCGATGATGGCGTAACAGACAAGAGCCCCGCGCGGTGCCAGCAACCCGTAGGAGACGCGCATCATCGGCCCGCCGATGTTGTCGAACACCGCGTCCACGCCCCGGGGGGACAGCTCCCTGACACGGTCGGCGAGTTCCGGATCGTTGTAGTCGACGGGGTCGACGCCGGCCGCTCTGAGCGCGTCGTGGTGTCGAGGGGACGCTGCCCCGATGACGCGGAGTCCGGCGTGGTGTGCCAGCTGGATGAGGATTCCGCCCACGCCGCCGTTGGCACCGTGCACGAGGATGGTCTGACCGGGCTTGACGCGCGCGGCCCGGTGCAGCATCTGCCATGCGGTCACGCCGTTGACCACGACGGTCTCCGCGTCGGCCGGATCGATGCCGTCCGGCACGATGACGCTGTCGCGCGCCTCGACCACCGCATGGCTGGCCCAGCCGCCGGTCTTCGTCAACGTCGCGACCCTCTTGCCGACGAGTGCGGCGTCCCCCTGAGGGCCGACCTGAAGGACGGTGCCGACCAGGTCGTATCCCGGGACGAAGGGGAACTTCGGTTGCCCGAAGTAACGGCCCCGGCGCATCGCCTGCTCGGCGTACGAGATGCCGGTCGCCTCGACGGCGACGACGAGTTGACCCGGCCCGGGGGCGTCCAGCGGACCGCTTTCGATCACTAAGCCCTCGGGTTCGACGAGACCGGGTAGAACGACCCTCTTGGTGTTCATCGCACTCTCCGTTCTGGAAGTTACTGACTGATCAGTCACTTTGATGGCAAAAATATCGCCGTCGCGAGCCGACGGCGCGTTAGTCAGGGGGCGTCAGTGGCTGATTCCGGCGCTTACCGTGCGCGCCCAGCTCTCGTCGACGGCACCGAGGTCGGCTTGGACGATGAGGTGGCAGAGCTGGCCGTACGCGAGGAAGCGTTGCACCGCGGTCGGGTCCGCACCGGACACCCGCGAGACGGCGTTGACGATTTTCGCGACGCCGCGGCGAACGGCGTCCCGGATCTCCGGGACGTCGCAGGCGCTCTGGGCGTGCACCTGCAACATGATCAGATTTCGATCGCGAATCAACTCCACGTATGCGGCTGACATCGCGGCCAGCACATCGTCGGGGGCGGAGAACCCCGCGGCCTCGCCGCCCTTGACGAGCGTGGCGGCGACCTGCTCATAGCAGTGATCGACCGTCGCGACGAAAAGTCCAAGCTTGCCGGGGAACAGGCGGAACACGTAGGCGGGCGACACCTCCGCCGCCTCGGCGACCTCGGAGACGGGAGTGGCGTGGTAACCGGCATGAGCGAACGCCGCCACGGCACGGGACACGATCTTCGCGCGCTGGTCCTCGGCGGTGGATCGGGGCGCACCAGGTGTCATGTGACTGATTAGACACTCACAATCCCGAACCGTCAAGCTACGGGTGGTCACCCATATCTCGCCGCCGGGGTGGTTGTGCCGGATGCCGTTCTCCACGAGGTTCTGCGCGAGCCGCTCGATCAGCACCGCCTCACCGGCGGTCGGCGCGGGATCCAGGAGCCGGTGGACGGTGACCTCGCTGTCGCCGGCCTCCTTGGCGGCCTGGTCCAGCACGTGCTCGACCACGTCGGCCAGGTCGAAGGGACGCCGGTCAAGGATGGTGCGCTCGCCTTCCGACAAGGCGAGCAGCGCGTCGATCAGGCGCTCGTGCCTGGCGTTGACCACCAGCAGCGACTCGCCGAGGCGCCTGACGTCCTCGGTCGCGTCCGGCCGGCGGACCGCCACGTCCACGAGGGTGCGGTTGATGGTGAGCGGGGTGCGCAGCTCGTGCGAGGCGTTGGCGATGAAGCGCCGCTGGCCGTCGTACGAGCGGTCCCGGAACACCTGCCGGTGCGCCCAGTCCAGGCGGATGCCGGCTCGCTCCAGCATGGGCGGATCGGCGGGCCGTACCCTGCGGCCCAGGGCGTGGACGCGGGCGACCAGCTCCTCGAAGGCGAAAGGCTTCGGCAGGTAGTCGTCGGCGCCGAGGGACAGGCCCGCTACCCGGGAGCGTACGTCGCCTGACGCGGTGAGCATGATGACGCGCACCAGGGTGCCGTCGGCGACCAGGGCCCGGCACACGTCGTCCCCGTGCATGCCCGGCAGATCGCGGTCCAGGATGAGCACGTCGTAGTCGTGCACGCGCAGCCGCTCCAGCGCCGACTCGCCGTCGTAGGCGATGTCGACGGCGAGTGCCTCGCCACGTAAGCCCTCACCGATGGAGTCGGCGAGCATGCGCTCGTCCTCGGCGACCAGCACCCGCACGACAGCCCCCTGATCTTGGATCGCGCCAGCCTGCCAGAGGCGGCATAACGCGGACATAACCGGATTCGGTCACGCCAAGGTTATCCAGCGATCGCTGGACTGCCCCTCACGGCGACGGGACCCGCCCGGCGCCCTGATCGGGGGCTCCACCATGCTTGTCTCCACCGTGGACCAGGGCAGACCGCCCTTCACCCACGGGATCTTCGCCATCGTGCTCGTCCTCGCGGCCGCGCTTCGCTGCCTCGTCATGCTGGGGTACGACACCGCCCAGCTCTACTGGTACGACTCCTTCACCTACCTGGACACCGCCGTCCGCCGTGCTGCACGGCCCGCTACTCGGCGTCATGCTGCTGCTGGGCGGCCTCGGCTCGATCGGGCGGCGGCGGGCGGCGCTGCTGCCGTGGACGACGGCCGCGTTCCTGCTGGTCGCACCCGTCGCCGCACTGGACTTCGACCACCGCTACGTGCTGCCCGCGATCCCGATGGCCTGCCTCGCCGCCGCGCTGGCCGTCCCGAGCCTGGCCGCGCGCCTGCGCCAAACCCGGACGAGCCCATCCGGGGTTCCGGACGATGAGCGTGTCATGGTGACCGTTAACTCGGGGGGCGGCAACCTTTGATTACGAGCACGACTACTTGGCCCGCGCCGCCGGGGGCGGATCGCTCTCGGTGACAGGTAAGCCCTTGGTGGTGCCATCGGTCATGGCGGTTTCCAGGTCGACGACGTCGGCGAGGTCGGCGCCGGTCAGGTCCGCGCCGCGCAGGTCGGCTTCGGTGAGCCGGGCCCCGGTCAGGTCGGCTCCCCTCAGACTGGCGTTGGAGAACGTCGTATGGGTCAAGTCGCATCCGGCGAGTAGTGCGTTGTCGAGATTGGCGCCGACGAAGCAGAATCGGCTCAGGTCGAAGCCGGTCAGGTCCGCGCCGCGTAGGTCTACCTGCTCCAATGCGATGCTGTATCCGGGCTCCACCATGGTGCGACGGGCCAAGACCGCGATCGCCCCGGCCACATCGTCACGAAGCTCGCCATGGCGAGAGGCCCGCTCAGCGTCGGTATGCGCGGGCTCGGATGGCGGCCATGGCGCCTGCTGCCGGATGAAGGAGGCCAGGAGCGCCGCGACGTGTCCGCGGTAGTGCGGCGCGGTCTCGGCGATCTGCTCCATCGCATATACCCCGCCATGCCGGACGCTGGTCTTTTCGCTGGCCAAGTGCTCGATGGCCTTGGTGAACAAGTCGATGAACTGACCCTCCCTGCTGGTGCTGACCTGCCGCATCGTCACCACCGCGCCGAGCGCGATGCCCCCGAGGGCCAGAAGGCCGCCGAGCCCCTGGAGCAGGGTCGAGCGCACATCGTTCTCCGCCCGGAGCCGATCGGCCGCGGCGAGCGCCGACGCGGTGTGATCACCGAGGGAGTGCTGGACAAGCCAGGTTGGCAGGAATGCAAGAGATCCGAGGAACACCGCGATGATCGCTATGACTGTCACGGTGACGAGCACAGGAAGACGCATGACCGATCATCGCTGCGTGACGCACAGACGTTCCTCCTCACGCGTAGGAAGTGAGAAGGCGGCTTCTCACCTGGAGCAAGTTCAGAGGACGTCGCCGTGGAGGACCTTGATGACCTGATCGCGGACCTGTTGCAGGCCGACACCCAGAGCCTCTGTTCCATCCATATGTAGGAGGCCGAGCAGGAGATGCTCGGTGCCGACATACCGGTGTCCGAGCCCGGCCGCCTCACGGCGGGCCAGCTCCGTGAGGTGGACGAGGTCTGCGTTTATCGCTCGGGTGCGCGTGCTGCCGAGGTCGACGCCAAGGCTGTTGAGTGTCATTACGGCCACGCCCTCATCCAGGCGGGTAAGGCCCATCAGCAGGTGATCGGCGGTAACACGGTCATGGCCTAGAGCCCTTGCCTCCTGCTCGGCCAGGTACAGCGCCCGCCGAGCACGAGTCGTCAGAAGGCGCTCCAGGGGTTGATGAAGAGTCGTTTTCCTCAGCTTCCTCAGCTTCCTCAGCATGGCGCCTCCGTTGCCCTCAGTCGCGGCCCATTCAGGTGGCCACGTCAGCCTCGTTGCCCTCGTCGTCGGCCAGTGTCCATCATGCGGGGGCGTAACCATATCCGCTGCAGGAGCTCTTCGCGGCGCGGACGTTGGCGGCCGATCTGGTGACGTTGCGCGCCGAATTCCGGAGGAGATTGTCCTCAGGTGGGTGGATACCGGCTGGATTGCTCCCCTAGCCTCGTGTCGTGGTCGTTCACGAGCTTTCTCCTGTCGACGCGCGTCGCATTGCTGTGCGCGCGCAGCTCTTGGACAGTTCGCGGCCGGTTGAGCTGCTTGATGTGGTGCGCCGTCTGACGCTGTTGCAGATCGACCCGATCGCCGCCATCGCGCCGAGTGCGGACCTTGTGGCGTGGAGTCGCCTCGGGTCGTCGTACGCACCGGCTGACTTAAGCGCGGCGCTGGAGAACCGGACGTTGCTGGAGCTACGAGCGATGATCCGGCCCAGTGAGGATCTCGCCCTGTATCGCGCCGAGATGGCCGAGTGGCTCGGACCCGGACAACTGCTTCCTTGGCAGGAGTTCCGTCGCGACTGGGTGCGCGCCAACGACGCGTGCCGTCTGGACATTCTCGATCGGCTCGGTTCCTCGGGGCCGCTGCCGTCGCGCGATCTTCCGGACACGTGCAAGGTGCCGTGGAAATCGACCGGGTGGACCAACAACCGCAACGTCACGCAGCTGCTGGAGTTCATGGTGCTGCGAGGCGAGGTCGCCATCGCCGGACGCAGCGGTCGCGACCGGCTGTGGGACCTGGCGACGCGGGTCTACCCCGATGAGCCGGTAGTCCCCGCCGAGGAGGCGGTCCGCATTCGCGACCAACGGCGGCTGCGCGCGCTGGGCATCGCCCGCGCCCGAGGGCCGGAATGTCCGGTTGAACCCATGGACGTGAGCGAGGCCGGCGAGCCCGCCGTGGTCGCGGGGGTCAAGGGCACATGGCGAGTCGACCCAACCCTGCTGAGCCAGCCGTTCTCCGGGCGCGCGGCATTGTTGTCACCTTTCGACCGGCTCATCCACGACCGCAAGCGCACCCTTGAACTCTTCGGCTTCGACTACCAACTGGAGATGTACAAGCCCGCTGCCAAGCGCCGCTGGGGCTACTTCGCCCTACCGATCCTGTACGCCGACCAACTGGTGGGCAAACTCGACGCCACCGCCGACCGAAAGGCCGGAGTACTGCGGATCGACGCGATCCACCAGGACATCCCCTTCACCAAGACCATGACCGCTGCAATCGATCGCGAGATCAAGGATCTGTCTCACTGGCTCGAACTCGACCTCACGCCGCCCCGCTGAGCGCGCACCACACCTGTCCGGCCAGCCCCAGCGAAGCGCCAGGCATTCAACTCGGCCACGTAGTCCCCGCTCCGTCACCCGCTCGAACTACTTAGGGATCTTTCGTGTGACTGGTGCACGCGCGGCTGGGAAGCGCCGAGCGCCAGCGACGTGTGGTCGGTTGGAGCCGTGAGCAGCGACGCGTGGCTGATGGGTCCGAGCACCAGCGCTGTCGTTGGTGGGGCCGAGCGCCAGCGACGCGTGACTGCGTGGAGCCGAGCGACGTGCGACTGCGTGGAGCCGAGCGCCAGCGACGTGCGACTGTGTGGAGCCGAGCGCCAGCGACGCGGTAGGCCCAGCGCCAGCGTTCTAAAGGGAGGGTGGGTGGGAGAGCCACTTACTGGTGTAAGTGTCGATTTCGTGGAGCAGGGTTGATTTGCCTTGGGGGTCGAGGAAGGAGGCGTGGACTGCGTTTTTGGCCAGGTCTGCGATGCCGTTGGGGTCGAGGTGGAGGAGTTGGGCGGCGACGGCGTACTCCTGGTTGAGGGTGGTGCCGAACATGGGTGGGTCGTCGGAGTTGATCGTCACCGGGACCCCGGCCGCGACGATGGTTGGGAGTGGGTGTTCGGCGAGGGAGGGGACGGCCTTCGTGCAGACGTTGGAGGTTGGGCAGATCTCCAGGGGGATGGCGTGTTCCGCGAGGTAGGTGAGGAGTTTCGGGTCCTGGGCGCTGGAGATGCCGTGGCCGATGCGTTCCGCGCCGAGGTGGTTGATGGCGTCCCAGATCGTGTCCGGGCCGGTGGTCTCGCCGGCGTGCGGGACGGAGTGAAGTCCGGCGGCGCGGGCCTGGTCGAAGAACGGGGCGAACTGGGCTCGGGAGACGCCCGCTTCCGGGCCGCCCAGGCCGAAGCTGACCAGGCCGTCGGGACGCTGGTCGAGGGCGATGCGCAGGGTGCGCTCCCCGGAGACCCCGATCTCGCCGGGAATGTCGAAACACCAGCGCAGAACCGTGCCGTGATCGGCTTCGACGCGCCGTCGGGCGTCCTCGATGACCTCGCAGAACTGCGCGTCGGGGATGCCGTTGAGCAGGTGGATGTAAGGCGTGACGGTGAGCTCGGCGTAGCGCACATTCTGGGCGGCCAGGTCGACGCCCACCCCGTGGATCAGCGTCCAGAGGTCCTCGGGATCCCTGACCAGATGCACCACCGAGGTATACACCTCGATGAAGTGCGCGAAGTCGCGGAAGTCGAAGAAGGCGGCGAGCTGCTCCGGGTCGGCCGGGACGACGGTGGAGCCCTCGTGGCGGGCGGCCAGTTCGGCGACGATGCGGGGGGAAGCCGAGCCGACGTGATGCACGTGCAGCTCGGCTTTCGGGAGTCCGGCGATGAACTCCGTGAGATCGGTGGTCATCGCCCGACGGTAACAATCAGCACGGCGTACCGGCTAATTTCTGACATGAAGATGTTAGCTTCCGCCGGGGAGCTCGCTGAGGGTCACCGTCACCGTTCTCTCGCCGGTCTCGCCCAGGTATTCCACCTTGACCTGCTTGCCCGGGCTGAGGGTGGCGAGCACCTGGGCGAGCGCGGTCGTGGTGGGAGTCGGGGAGCCGTTGACGCTGAGTATCACGTCACCGGGCCTGATTCCGGCCTTCGCCGCGCCGCCGCCGGGGGTGATCGCGCCGACCGCGACGCCGATGGGTTCACCGTCTTCGCCGATTGCCGTACCGACCCGGACGCCGAGGGCGGCGCGGTGGGTGTTGACCACCTTGCCCTGCCTGATGAGCTGGTTGGCGATGTCGCTCGCGGTGGCGCTCGGGATGGCGAAGCCGATCCCGTTGGCCGCGCCGAGCTTCGGGTCGGTGGCGGCCAGGGTCGGGATGCCGACCACCCGGCCGGACAGGTCCACCAGCGCGCCGCCGCTGTTGCCCCGGTTGATCGCCGCCGAGGTCTGGATCGCGTCCGCGATCGTCGCGCCCGGCGCGCCGTCGTCGTCCTGCCCCGATACGGTACGGCCCAGGGCGGACACGATGCCCTGCGTCACCGTGCCGGAGAAGCCCAGCGGGTTGCCCATGGCCAGCACCATCTGCCCGACCCGCAGATTCGCCGAGTCACCGAACGCGGCCGGCGCCAGCCCGTGATCGTCGGCGACCTTGATCACCGCGAGATCCCCGGCCGAGAACGTGCCGACCAGCGTCGCGGACCTGGCCTGCCCGCCGGTGGCAAGCGTCACCTGAAACTCGCGGGCCTGGCCCACTACATGGGCATTTGTCACGATATGACCGTGGGTGTCGAAGACCACGCCGGAGCCGAGACCGGTTCCGGTGGTGATCTGGACAATGGACGGGAGGACCCGCTTGATGACCTGTTCGTAGGCGGATTCCATCGCCACCGCGGCGGCGGGCGGGCGCACGCCCTGACTGTGGTTCTGACTCGGGGCACTGACGGCAGGGCTCGCGGGGGTCGCCCCGGTGGTGTGCGACGGCGCGGTACAGGCTGCCGTGGCGACCACCAGGACCAGCGCCAGGGGCCCCGTCGACCTGGCCGTCACCTGGGTGATCACCGGTGAGATTCTCATGTCGGACTGTCTATCCAGGTGCGTCCTGGGATGCCAGGAACCACGTCGTGATGGAGCGTGACAACGTGAGGGCACGATCATGACTTCTGGCGTAATCTGCGGACATGACGGACGAACAGGGCAGCCCGCGGCGGCCGTTCATCCGTTCCTACGACGCGCCGACGACGCCACTTCCGAAGGTCAGTCCGGAGGAGTTGCGGCGGCTCGCGTTCCCGGAGCGGCAGCCGCCCCCGCGCCGCAGCTTCGGCGACATTCCCATGCGAATCGTGTATGTCGTCTGCGCGGTCAGCATCGGCCTCGCCGTGGTCGTGTTCGTGCACGCCCTGGGCGCCGACGACCAGCCCCCCGGCACGGTCGAGGTCCAGCGCGCCGCCCAGGCCACCCCGTCCGCGCCCGCGTCCGCCACGATCAGCCCGTCGCCGAGCGCCACCCCGATCACGCTGCCCCGGGTTCCGGCGTCCCGCAGCATGACCGTGTTCCCCGGCTCCGGCACCACGATCGCCTCGCTCATCACCGACGAGAAGTCCGGCATCTCCTACGCCAAGTTCGGCGCGCCTTGGCGGTCGGTGAAGCCCGACCCGTTCCAGTTCCGGCAGAAATCGGGCGACGCCATCATCGCCTCGGGCCCGCTCCCCGGCGCCGACCCCGGCCCCCTCCGCGACCAGGCCGACTACCGCAAGGTCGCCACCCGCGCCGCCCGCTGGACCCTGCGCTACCAGCCAGAAGGCAGCACACTCCGCTGGACCGCCTCCCAACCCGTCCGGTACGGCAACGGCTGGCTGCTCGGCTACCGCGTGACCTACCAGGTCGAAGGCGAGAAGCGTACGTCGGAGGCGATCGTCGCGCTGGTGGAGACCGGCGGAAACAAGCCCGCGATGCTGTTCGCCTCGGTCCCCGGCACCAAGCCCGAACTCCACCACGACCTGAACATGCTCGTCTGGACCCTCCGTCCGCTGTGACATGGCCGCGCCTCCGGCGCGGCGGGCTCGGCCGCTCCTGAGCCTGTGTCTTCCCTCGTCTCTCCGGCCGCTCCGCGACCTGCGTTCCTCAGTCCAGACACAGGCGCGGCCGAGACCTAGCCATTCACGAAGCTTCTTCTAGAATATGATTCTGCGCATCGTATGAATGTGGAGGGTCAGATGGCGATCGGGCTGAGCGAGGAGCACGAGGCACTCCGGGAGTCGGTGGCCGGCTGGGCGGATCGGTTCGTCCCCGCTGACGTCGTCCGTCACGCCGTCGGCGCCGAAGCGGAGGAGCGTCCCGCGTTCTGGCTGGCCCTCGCCGACCAGGGACTGCTCGGCCTGCACGTGCCGGAGGAACACGGCGGTTCCGGGTACGGCCTGCTGGAGGCCGCCGTCGCCATCGAAGCCCTGTCCGAGCGGATCGTGCCCGGGCCCATCGTCCCGACCGTTCTGGCCAGCGCGTCGATCTTGGCTGCGGACGGGAAAGCACAGGCGGAGCTGCTGCCCGGCCTCGCGGACGGCACCCTGACCGGCGCGGTCGCCCTCGACGGGGAGCTCAGCGGTGTGTGGGCCGATGGCGTGCTGACCGTGTCCGGGTCGGCCGAGCCCGTGCTGGGCGGGACGCTGGCCGACGTGCTGGTGTTGCCGGTGGTCACGGAGCGGGGGCAGGAGTGGGTGGTGATCGACGCCACGCTCGCCACGGTCACGCCGATCAAGGCGCTCGACCTGACCCGCGGGGTGGCTCGGGTGGAGCTGGCGGCGGTAGCCGTACCGGGCGAAAGGGTGCTGGACGGGCTGGACCTGGCGGCCGTGCGGGAGTTGGCCGCGGTGCTGCTCGGGGCGGACGCGGCCGGGGTCGCGCAGTGGTGCGTGCGGGCGGCGGCGGAGTACGCGAAGGTGCGCGTGCAGTTCGGGCGGCCGATCGGGCAGTTCCAGGGGATCAAGCATAAGTTGTCCCGGATGCTGGTCGCGTTGGAGCAGGCGCGGGCGACCGTGTGGGACGCGACCCGGGCCGAAGGGGAGGAGCGTGCCTTCGCGGCGGCGATCGCCGGGCAGGTCGCCCCGGACGCGGCCGTTCAGTGCGCCAAGGACGCGATCCAGACTTTTGGCGGTATCGGGTACACGTTCGAGCATGACGCGCATCTCTACTTCCGCCGGGCGCTGACAATCCGGGCACTGCTCGGTGTCTCCGCGGAATGGGCTGAGCGGGTGGCTTCGCTGGCTTTGTCCGGTGTTTCGCGGGAGATGCGGCTGGAGTTGCCCGAGGACGCCGAACCGCTGCGGGAGCGCATTCGGGGCGAACTCGCGGAGATCGGGGCGCTTGAGGGCGTCGAGCAGAAGCGTGCGCTGGCCGCCGCCGGGTTCGTGATGCCGCATCTGGGCCGGCCGTGGGGGCGCGACGCCAAGCCGCTGGAGCAGATCATCATCCAGCAGGAGCTCAAGGCGGCGGGCATCAAACTGCCTGTGATGATCATCGGTGCGTGGGTGGTGCCGTCCATCGCCACGTACGGCACTGCGGAGCAGCAGGAACGATTCCTCCCCAAGACGCTCAGCGGGGAGATCATGTGGTGCCAGCTGTTCTCGGAGCCGGGGGCGGGGTCCGATCTCGCGTCCGTACAGATGAAAGCGGAACGTGTTGAAGGGGGCTGGCGGCTCAACGGACAGAAGACCTGGACGTCGGTGGCGCATGTCGCCGAGTGGGGGATCTGTATCGCGCGGTCGTCCAATGAAGGGCCCAAGCACGATGGCATCACCTATTTTCTCGTCGACATGAAAGCGCCCGGGGTGAGCGTGCGGCCGCTGACGGAGATGACCGGGGAGAACCTGTTCAACGAGGTTTTCCTGGACGATGTCTTCATCGGGGACGATCTCGTGGTCGGGGAGGTCAACCAGGGGTGGAAGGTGGCCAGGAACACCCTCTCCAATGAGCGCGTGTCCCTGTCCTCCGGCGCGGGTGGAACCGGTTCTTCTGTGCCCGATCTGCTCGGGCTCGCCGGTCGGCTCGGCCGCGACCTGAACCCGGTGGAACGGCAGGCTCTGGCGCACGTGGTCGCCGAAGGTCATTCCATCAACGCTCTGTCGCTGCGGGTGACGCTCAAGCAGTTGGCGGGCACCGAACCTGGCGCGGACGCCTCGGTGCGCAAGTGGCTGTCCACCTCGCATGCGCAGCATGTCGCGGAATGCGCGGTGGATCTGGTCGGCTCCGCCGCCGTGACGGCCGCCGACTGGAAGCTGGGCGACGCCGGGTACTGGAACCGCGCCATCCTCGCCACTCGCGCGATGACGATCTACGGAGGCACCACGGAAGTACAGCTCAACATCATCGCCGAACGTATGCTCGGCCTTCCCCGCGATCCGGAGCCGGGCAAGTAGAGCAAAGGTTCTAGAGTAGAACGCGTTGCAGTTTTCATTGTTTGCCTCGTACGGTTAGGGCATGCGAACGCGGGTCACGGACATGTTCGGGATCGAGTTTCCGATTTTCGCCTTCAGCCATTGCCGGGACGTGGTCGCGGCGGTCAGCCGGGCCGGGGGAATGGGGGTGCTCGGGGCGCTCTACTTCACGCCGGAGGAACTGGAGACCGAGCTGAAGTGGATCGACGAACATGTGGGGGGCATGCCGTACGGGGTGGATGTCGTCATGCCCGCGTCGTACGAAGGGGCAGATCTCGGGGTGGACTCGCCTGAGGATCTGCTGGGGCGGCTGCAGGGGATGATTCCCGCCGGGCATCGGGCGTTCGTGGATGACCTGCTGGAGAAGCACGGCGTACCTGCTTTGAGCGGGGACGACGCCGGACGGGCACTACTCGGGTGGACCGACGCGACCGCGCGCCCCCAGGTTGAGGTGGCTTTGCGGCATCCGATCGCCCTGCTGGCCAACGCGCTCGGCCCGCCTCCGGCTGATGTGGTCGAGCAGGCGCATGCCAAAGGGGTCAAGGTGGCCGCGCTCGCGTCCACGCCTAGACACGCGATCAAGCAGGTCGAAGTCGGGGTGGATGTGGTCGTCGCCCAAGGAACCGAGGCGGGCGGCCACACCGGCGAGATCTCCACCATGGTGCTGATCCCGCAGGTCGTCGACGCGGTGGACGTGCCGGTGCTGGCCGCCGGCGGAATCGGCGACGGCCGCCAGATGGCAGCGGGCATGGCCCTCGGCGCCGAGGGCGTCTGGACCGGCTCGATCTGGCTCACCGTCGAGGAAGCCGACACCCCCGAAATGGCCAGACAACGCATCCTCGCCGCCACCTCCCGCGACACCGTCCGCTCCCGCTCCTGGACCGGCAAACCCGCCCGCCTCCTCAAAAACGAATGGACCGACGCCTGGGAGGCAACCGACTCCCCAGGCACCCTCCCCATGCCCCTGCAATTCATGCTCGTCTCCGACGCTCTGCGCCGCATCGGCCGCTCCGACGCAGCCGAACTGGCAACCTTCCCGGCCGGCCAGATCATCGGCACGATGAACCAGGTCAAGTCCGCCCGCCAGGTCGTGTTCGAGATGGTCGAAGGCTATGTAGAGGCAATGGACCGGCTCGGTCGGATAACAGAGGATTAGTCACATAAGCACGGCTGTGTATCTGTGGATCTGAACATTCCGTGATCATGAGGGCAGGATGACGCAGACAATGCACTGATGACTACATCCGATCTGGTCCGCCTCGGCCTGCCGCCGGGTGCTCGCGGTGAGCATCCGCAGCCTCTCCTTGTACGAACTGAGCAACCACGCGACGCAAGCCGCGTGGTGGTGGGCATCGAACACGGCCGCATCCTGACCTGGACGTTCGGTCCGACAACGGCCTTCTAATCTTGCGGAGATTCCGCGACGGGCTGGATGGCAGCGCTATTCGACGAGGATGAAGAACTTGGTTAGCCGCGCGACCGCTGGAGTCTTTCTGGGTGATCGCCGCGTGGGAACGCTGGGCTATCTTGACGGGAACACTTGGTTCGACTACGAGGACATCGAGCCGACACATCCCGTTCTGGGGCAAGGGTTCGAGACGAATCCTGTGCGGCGGAGGAGGGCGAGCGGGACGGTTCCCAAGTGGTTCGCCAACCTGCTACCCGAGCCGGGGAGCGGGTTGCGGAACCTCATTGCCCAGGAACTTGGGCGGACCAATCCCCATGACTTTCAAATCCTCACTTTCCCTGGCGAGGACCTGCCCGGAGCGGTCCGCGTCGTTCCTGAGTCCGACACGTTCACGCTCCCTGAACTGACCGAGGGGACTGACCGCGACCGGCTCGGGAGGGTGCGATTCTCGTTGGCCGGTGCGCAGGTGAAGTTCTCCATGAGATGGGAGGGCAAAGGTCTGGTTCTGCCAATGTCGGGCCAGGGCGGTGATTGGATCGTGAAGCTTCCCGATCGGCGCTTTCCCGAGGTGCCCGCCAACGAATATGCCATGCTCAGCTGGGCCAAACTCGCCGGTGTGGACGTGCCCGATATCAAGCTTCTCGTGGGAGCGGAACTTTCCGGCCTGCCCGACGAGCTGATCTCCGCGGAGGAGATGGCGTTCGCCGTGCGCCGTTTCGACAGAACCTCCGAGGGCCGCGTCCATCAGGAAGACTTCGCTCAGGTCCGCGAAGTTTCCGTGGAGGCCAAATATGACAATGCCACTTATGTGGGATTGGCTCGAGTCATCCGAGCGGTATGCCCGCAGGACATCGACGAGTACATTCGCAGGCTGACCACCATCGTCGTGATCGGCAACCTTGACGCGCACCTGAAGAACTGGACATTGCGCTACCCCGACGGTCGGACCGCACGTCTCTCGCCCGCGTACGACTTCGTCTCCGTTTCCGCCTACAGCGAGTTCAGGACCGAGGAACTAGCCTTTCCGGTGAACGGCGGGAAGATCGCCAAGCTCGTGAGCCTGGACAATTTCCGTCATCTCGCCAACCGTGCCGAACTTGACGTGGAACGGGTCAGTGGCGTTGTGACCCAAACTGTCACGGCTCTTCTGGACACCTGGCCGCAGGTCAAGCGCGATACTCCGGTTCCCGCGTTCGTGCGCGACCACATCGATCACCGCCTCAAGTCATTGCCGCTGATCACCCGGCGTTAGGCGCCTTCGTAGCGTGGGGGGCGCTTTTCGCGGAAGGCGCGGGAGCCCTCTTTGGCGTCTTCTGAGGCGATTACTGGCCAGCCGAGGTTGTCGGAGATTTTTAGGGCTTCCTCTTCGGGGAGGGCGAGGGTTTCGCGGTAGGTGCGGAGGATGGCTTGGACGGCGAGAGGGCCGGAGGAGGCTATGTCTTCGGCTAGTTCGATGGCTTTGGGGAGGGCTTGGCCGTCGGGGACGATCTGGTTGATCAGGCCCATGCGGTACGCCTCGGGGGCCGTGATGGCGCGGCCGGTGAGGAGGAGGTCCATGGCGAAGGCGTACGGGATCTGGCGGGGGAGGCGGACGGCGCTGCCGCCCATGGGGAAGAGGGCGCGTTTGGCCTCGAAGAGGCCGAGGGTGGCGGATTCGGCGACGACGCGGAGGTCGGTGCCGACGAGGAGTTCGGTGCCGCCGGCCACGGCGTAGCCTTCGATGGCGCTGATGATGGGTTTGGTGGGCATGTCCTCGCGGAGGAGGCCCTTCCAGTGGAAGTTGGGGATTTCGGCGGCGCGCTGGCGGACGCGGTCGTCGGTGGAGGGGGCGCCCATGGCTTTGAGGTCGGCGCCCGCGCAGAAGGTGTTGTTCGCGCCGGTGAGGATGCCGACGCGGACGCCGGGTTCGGCGGAGATGTAGGCCCAGGCTTCGGCCATGCCGATGAGCATGTCGGTGGAGAGGGCGTTCCTGGCTTCTGGGCGATCCATGGTGACGATGACGAGACGGCCGTCGCGTTCCACCCGGCAGTGGGGGGTGCTGATGGGCAGAAGTTCCACGAATGCCTCCTCAGGCAACCAAGCGTAGACAGCCGCCGACCAGACGACCTGGCATCGCGTCCTGGCCGCCGACCAGGCGACCCGCCGTTGCGGCTGTCCAGCTCACGACGCTCCTGTTAGTAGAACCCGTTCTGTCTCGCGGCGGCGACATCCGCCGCGAGACGTCCATCTTCGCGGCAGTCGCCGCCGTCCGTGCACGTGGCCATGCGCATGACCCAAGCGCTTGTTCGACGATGCTCGACCGGGTTAATCTGCCGCAAGGTAGAACAGATTCTCGTTTGTGTTTCCCGCGCGGACAAGGGAGTTCCGGATGGGTTCGCTCGGATTCTGGAGGCTCGCACAGGCCGATCCCGAATGGATCGCGGCCGTCGATCCGGATGGGACGGAGCATTCGGCGGGTGAGCTGCTGTCCCGGGCCAATCGTCTCGTGCACGGGCTGCGCGAGTTCGGGCTGCGGCCGGGGGATGGCATCTGCGGGCTGGTGCCGAACGGGGTGGACGGTCTCGTCCTGTATCTGGCGGCCCTGCAGGCGGGCTGGTATTACACGCCGATCAACTGGCATCTCACCGGTCCGGAGATCGCCTACATCGTGGCCGACAGCGAGGCGAAGGCGTACTTCGTGCATGAACGTTACGCCGAGGAGGGCACGCGCGGCGCGGGGGATCTGGCCCCGGAACGACGATTCGCTTTCGGCGCGGTTGACGGTTTCCGCCCGGTCGCGGACCTGACCGAGGGCCGCCCGGACACGCTGCCGCCGGATCGTACGGCAGGCGCGAGCATGCACTACACATCCGGCACAACCGGCAAACCGAAGGGCGTACGCCGCCCGCTCAGCGGTCTGGATCCGGATGAGGGCGCGGAGCTGATGACCTTCCTGCTCACCCTGTTCGGCATGACCCCCGGCAGGCCCAACGCCCACCTGGTCACCTCCCCGAACTACCACACCGCCGTCACCCAGTTCGGCGGCACCGCCCTGCACATGGGCCACACCCTCGTCTACATGGACAAGTGGGACGCCGAAGAGACCCTCCGCCTGTGCGAGCGTTACCGGGTCACCAACTCCCACATGGTCCCCACCCACTTCAAACGGCTGTTATCCCTCCCCGAGGAGGTCAGGCACCACTACGACCTCTCCTCGCTGCGCTGGATGATCCACGCCGCCGCGCCGTGCCCTGTCCCGGTCAAGCAGCAGATGCTCGATTGGTGGGGCGATGTCGTGTACGAGTACTACGCGGCCACCGAAGGCGGCGGAACCATCGCCAGCCCGCAGGACTGGAAGAAACACCCGGGAACCGTCGGCAAGGCCTGGCCGATCAGCGAACTCCTCATCGTGGACGAAGAGCTCGAAGAGGTCTCCACCGGCACACCCGGCACGATCTACATGAAGATGATGGGCCTCCGCTTCGAGTACAAAGGCGACCCCGCCAAAACCGAGGCGAACCGCCTGCGCGACTACTTCACCGTCGGCGACATCGGCTACCTGGACCAGGACGGCTTCCTGTTCCTCTGCGACCGCAAAGCCGACATGATCATCTCCGGCGGAACCAACATCTATCCTGCCGAGATCGAGAACGAACTACTCATCCACCCCAAAGTCGCCGATGTCGCCGTTTTCGGCATTCCGGATGACGAATGGGGCGAGCAGATCAAGGCCATCATCGAGGCCGCTCCTGGCGCGACCCCCGGCCCCGAACTCGCCGACGAAATCTTGGGCTCTTTGCAAGGACGCCTGTCCAGGATGAAATGGCCCAAGACAATCGACTTCATCGACGAGATGCCCCGCGAGCCCAACGGCAAGCTGCTCAAACGCAAACTCCGGGCGCCCTACTGGGAAGGCCGTGACCGTGCCATCTGACGTGACCACGCCAACGGCGGGTCCTTGCGTGTACGCGGCATCTGGCGTGAATGTAGGTCTGGCGTGAATGCGGCACCCGACGTGAACGCGGCATCTAACGTGAAGGCGCTCCAAACATGACCACGGAATCTGAACTGTCAGCGACTTACGTCCTGGAGTTCCCCGGCGGCTACACCAGGACCACGGGACCGGTGATCGGCCGTTTCCTGACCGAATTACGCGACGCCAGGATCGTGGGCGTACGGACCGCCGACCAGCGCACCCTCGTCCCCCCGCTGGAATACGACCCCCACACCGGCGACCCGGTAACCGAGGAATTCGTCCAGGTCGGCCCGGCGGGGACGGTCGCCGAATGGGTCTGGGTGCAGGCGCCGCGCAAGAACCACCCCCTCGACCGCCCCTTCGCCTGGGCATTGATCAAACTCGACGGCGCCGACACCACCCTGGTGCACGCGGTGGACGCGGGCCACAAGAAGGCGATGCGCCCAGGACTCCGCGTGCGCCCCCGCTGGCGCGCCGAACGAATCGGCCAGATCACCGACATCGAATGCTTCGTCCCCGACGTCACGATGATCGTCTCCCCGGTCCGCGCCGAATACACGATCACACCCGGCCGGGCGCTCACCCGCTTCCTGGAAGGCGTGCGCGACGGCGTCTTCCTCGCGGGACACTGCGCGACCTGCGACAAGGTCTACGTCCCTTACCGCATCTCCTGCCCCGAATGCGGCTCCCTGATCGCGGCGGAACGCCAGGTCTCCGACACCGGGACGATCACCACATTCGCCATCAACAACCTGCCCGACCCCCGCGCCCCCCAGGTGCCCTTCGTCTCCGCGTACATCCTGCTGGACGGCGCCGACACCCCGATGATCGCCCTGGTCGGCGACGTGCCCGCCCACGAGGTACGGCAAGGCATGCGCGTCCGCGCGGTCTGGCTCCCCGAGTCGGAACGCACCCTCGCGATGACCAACATCAAATGGTTCGCTCCCACCGGAGAGCCCGACGCCGAGCTGGAGAACTGATGCGTGAGGTGGCGATCGTCGCGTTCGCCCAGACCGTGCACACCGACCACGACGCCGGCCTGACCGAACCGGAGCTCCTGCAGCCGGTGATCGAGGAGGTAAGGGCCAAGTCGGGCCTGAGAAGGTTCGGTTTCACCTGCTCGGGCAGCTGCGACTACCTGGCCGGAGCCCCGTTCTCGTTCGTGTCGGCCCTGGACTCGCTGGGCGCCTGGCCGCCCATCTCGGAAAGTCACGTCGAAATGGACGGCGCTTTCGCCCTGTACGAGGCATGGGTCCGCCTCCAGCACGGCGACGTCGACTCCGCCCTCGTGTACGGCTTCGGCAAGACCTCCATGAGCGATCTCCGAGAAATCATGACATTGCAGCTTGATCCATACTATTTAGCCCCATTGGGATTGGATCAGATCTCTTTCGCCGGGCTCCAGGCCAGCGCCCGAGGCGCCGATCGCGCTGAGCTGGACGCGATAGTCCGCCGGAGCAGAGCCGACGGACGAGCCAACCCATACGCGCTCAATCTCCCCGATCCCACCGAGGAAGACGACGGCCACGTCGCCCCGATCACCGACGGAGCCGCGGCCATCGTCCTCGTCGCGGGGGAGGAAATCACGAAATATCCCCGCCCGGCCTACATCACCGGCATCGCCCATCGCATCGAGCCCCACTACCTGGGCATGCGAAACCTCGCCCAATCGACCTCCACCGCCGACGCCGCGACAGCCGCGGGAGTCGGCAAGGGCCCTGTCGACGTGGCCGAACTGCACACCCAATTCAGCCACGAAGAGCCAATCCTCCGCGAAGCCCTCGGACTCCCCGAGGACACCGTGATCAACCCCTCCGGCGGCCCCCTCGCCGCCAACCCCGTCATGGCCACCGGCCTGATCCGCATCGGCGAAGCCGCCCAGCGCGTCCTCGACGGCACCGCCCGCCGCGCCGTCGCGCACGCCACCAGCGGTCCCTGCCTCCAGCACAACCTGGTCGCCGTCCTATCGAGCGAGGTCTGATGGGCAACCGCTGCGCGATCATCGGAATCGGCCAGACCCACTACACGACCAAACGCCGCGACGTCTCCATGGCCGGTCTGGTCCGGGAGGCCGCGCTGCGCGCGCTGGCGGACGCCGGGCTCACCTTCAAGGACATCGACGCCGTCGTGATCGGCAAGGCGCCCGACCTGTTCGAGGGCGTGATGATGCCGGAGGCGTACCTGGCGGACGCGCTCGGGGCGGCGGGCAAGCCGATGACGCGGGTGCACACCGCCGGTTCCGTGGGCGGGTCGACCGCTCTGGTGGGGGCGTCGCTGATCCAGGGCGGGGTGCACGAACGGGTGCTGGTCGTCGCGTACGAGAAGCAGTCGGAGTCCAATGCGACCTGGGCGCTTTCCACGCATCTGCCGTACAACGCCTCGCTGGTGGTCGGCGCGGGCGGCTATTTCGCGCCGCACATCCGGGAGTACATGCGCCGTTCCGGCGCGCCCGGCCACATCGGCACGCTGGTCGCGGTCAAGGACCGGCAGAACGCGCTGAAGAACCCCTACGCGCACCTGAAGATCCCCGGCATCGACCGGGCCATGGTCGAGTCCACGCCCATGCTCTGGGAGCCGATCCGCTACCTGGAGACCTGCCCGTCCTCGGACGGCGCCTGCGCGATGGTGCTCGCCGCCGAACACGCGGTGACCGGCCGCCCGGCCTGGGTGCACGGTACGGCCATGCGTTCGGAACCGATATTCCGGGCCGGCCGCGACACGGTGAACCCGCAGGGCGGCAAGGACTGCGCCGCCGACGTCTACCGGCAGGCCGGGATCACCGACCCGCGCCGCGAGATCGACGTCGCCGAGGTGTATGTGCCGTTCTCCTGGTATGAGCCGATGTGGCTGGAGAACCTGGGCTTCGCCGCCGAGAACGAAGGCTGGAAGCTGACCGAAGCCGGCTGTACGGCCCTGGACGGCGACACCCCCTGGAACGCCTCCGGCGGCGTGCTCAGCAGCAACCCGATCGGGGCCTCCGGGCTGATCCGGTTCGCCGAGGCGGCGCTCCAGGTGCGCGGGATGGCCGGAGAACACCAGGTCGAGGGCGCCAGGAAAGCCCTCGGACACGCGTACGGCGGAGGCGCGCAGTTCTTCGCCATGTGGATCGTCGGAGCCGACAAGCCCTGAAGGAGTCCCATGGAGTTCAACCATGCCGACCTGTTCGAAGGACTCGCGGACACGATCGGGGACCGCGTCGCCGTCATCTGCGGGGACGAGCGGGTGACGTATGCCGAACTGGACGCGCTGGCGAACCGGCTCGCGCACCATCTGGCCGCGCAGGGGGTGCGGGCGGGGCAACATGTCGGGATTCATCTGTACAACGGGATCGAGTACATCACCGCGATCCTGGCCGCGCTGAAGATCCGGGCGGTGGCGGTGAACGTGAACTACCGCTATGTCGAGGCGGAGTTGCTCTATCTGTACAACGACTCGGACATGGTGGCGCTCATCTACGACGTGGAGTTCGACGAGCGGGTGGCGGCGGTCGTGCCGGGGGTGCCGTTGCTTCGTCACCTGATCGCGGTGGGTGGGGAGTCGCGGGTTCCGGGGGCGGTGCCGTACCGGCGGGCACTGGCGGAATCGTCGGACGCGCGCGGGTTCGAGACCCGGTCCGGGCAGGACATTTACATCATTTATACCGGCGGCACGACGGGGATGCCGAAGGGCGTCATGTGGCACGTCGAGGATCTGTTCATGGCGTTCGGGGGTGGGAACCCCTACGGCGCTCCGCTGTCCTCGCCCGAAGCGGTGATCGAGCAGGCCCGCAACTCCGGGCCGATGATCATGATGGCCGCCGCGCCGCTGATGCACGGAGCCGCTCAGATGGGGACGTTCATCGCCTGGTGGATGGGCGGGACCATGGTGTACGTCCCGAAGTTCGACGCCCGCGCGGTGCTCACCGCGATCGAACGCGAGAAGGTCTTCACCATCAACATCACCGGCGACGCGATGGCCCAGCCGCTGGCCGACGCGATCGCGACCGGCGAATACGATTTATCCTCGCTGTTCGTGGTCAGCTCGACCGGCGCGATCCTGACCGGCTCGGTCCGCGACCGTTTGCAGGCCCTGCTCCCGGACAAGATGATCATGGACAGTTTCGGCTCCACCGAATCCGGCTACACCGCCTCCGCCGTGTCCGGCTCGTCCCCCGAAACCGGCCTCAAATACCAGCCCAACGCCAACGCGACCATGGCCATCCTGGACGCCGATCTCAAACCTGTTCAGCCTGGTACGGGCGAGATGGGCACTGTGGCGAAAACCGGCCGGATCGCCTTCGCGTACTACAACGACCCCGAGAAGACGGAACAGACCTTCGTCACCGACGCCGACGGCGTGAAGTGGCTGCTGACCGGAGACCTGGCGGTGGTCGAGGAGGACGGCACGATGCGCGTCTTCGGCCGCGGCTCCCAGTGCATCAACACCGGCGGCGAAAAGGTCTTCCCCGAAGAGGTCGAAGCCGTCCTCAAAGGCCACCCCGACGTCTTCGACGCCGTCGTCACCGGCATCCCCGACGACCGCTGGGGTTTCAGGGTGGCCGCCGTGATCGAACCTCGCGACGGAACAACCCCGACAGCCGAGACCCTGGACGCCCACTGCCGCGCGAAACTGTCGGGCTACAAAGTCCCCCGCACCTACGCCTTCGTCGACGAAATGGTGCGCTCTCCCGCCGGCAAGGCCGACTACCGCTGGGCAAAGGAAACCGCCCAAGCCGCCCAGTAGGAACTACTTACGTCCCTCACCCGTGAGGGCCGCGACCGCCCCGAGCCCCAGGTAGATCACGCCGCTGCCGATGTCGAGGCGGCGGCGTGCCGTGGCCGAACGGCGGATCCGCCCGGCCAGCGATGCGGCGATGAGGACATACGTCCCGTCACTCGCCATTCCGAGCACGATCCAGATCGCCCCCAGCAGCACGATCTGGGGCGCGAGCGGCCCGGCCGCCGGATCGGCGAACTGCGGCAGGAAGGCCAGGAAGAAGATCGCCGTCTTCGGATTGAGCACGTTCACCACGAAACCCTCACCGAACAACCGCGACGAGGACACCACATCGGGCTCTGCCGCCTCGGGTCCGGGCCGGCTCAGCAACTTACGCACGCCGAGCCAGATCAGATAGGCCGCGCCGAGGTACTTGACCACCATGAACGCCGTGGCCGACGTCGCCAGCAGCGCGCTGAGCCCAAGCGCCGCCGCCACCACATGCACGACGGACCCCGCGTGCACCCCAAGCACAGACACCAGCCCCGCGGCACGACCTTGCGCCACGCTTCGCGTCACGATATAGACCACAGCGGGCCCCGGAACGACAAGCAAGGCCAAGGTGGCCCCAGCGAAAACGGCAAGAGCGGTGATATCCGGCATACCCCAGACGATACGAATAAGGACGCCCCACGAGCATCTGATTTACCGTATGGGCAAGGAGCGTGTGAGGTTGCGGAAGATGCTGCTCACGGACTTGTTCAAGGCCAGGGCCAAACGGAAGCGGCTGGTCGCTCGCATGGCGTCGTTCGAGCAGACCGGGGATATGACGGCGCTGATCGAGGCGGTCCAGGTGGGCCGGGAGCTGATCGCCTCGGTTCCGCCCGATCATCCTGATCGCGGTGCCTTCCTGTTTCTCACAGGTATCAACCTGAAGCGTCTGTCCGACCGTTCTGGAGAGCCGTCGCTGCTGGTCGAACGCATCCAGGTCAGTCGTGAAGCCGCTGCGGCCCTTGCCGGCGGTGAGATCCACGCTTCCGCGCTGACCATTCTCGGCGGTGCTCTGCTGGCGATGTTCGAAACGACCGGAGACCCCGAACAGCTGGCTGAGGCGGTCCAGGTTTGCCGGGAGGCGTGCGCCGCAACCCTGCCCGATGACCCGGACCTTGGCGCGAGTCTGACCAGCCTTGGCCTGGTTCTCCGGATGTCGTACGAGCACATCGCGGGCTCGGGCGAGGACATCCTGGCGGAGGCCGTGCAGGTCAGCCGCGAGGCGGTCCAGGTCAGCCCCGCCGACCACCCTGAGCGCGGCCTGTACCTGTCCAATCTCGGGCTGGCGCTTCGGGCCTCGGGAGAGAGGACCGGCGACGAGGACACCCTGGCGGAGGCGGTCCAGGTCACCCGTGACGCGCTCGCCGTCACTCCGGCCGGTCATCCCTGGCACGCCAAGTACCTGGCCAATCTCGGCATGGCCTTACTGCGATTGTACGAGCGGACCACGGACGCGGACTTCCTGGCGGAGGCGATCCAGGTCACCCAGGACGCGGTCCTCCGCACTCCGGCCGATCATCCCGAGCGCGACATCGATCTCGGTGTCCTCGCCCCGGCTCTCCTTCAGATGTTCATGCGCACCCAAGATCCCACCCTGCTGGCTAAGGCGATAGATACCGGCCGGGACGCTGTCATGGCCGTTCCCCCCGACCATCCGCGCCGCGCCGGACACCTGCACGATCTCGCGTCGGCTTTGCGGACGCAGGGCCAGGAGACCGGCGACGCGGACATTCTGGCGGAGGCGGTCCAGGTCAGCCGCGAGGCGGTCACGACCGTCCCCATCGGCCACCCCGACAGCGCGAGGTATCTGTCGAACCTCAGCAGCACCCTCTGGGAGTTGTTCGGGCGAAACAACGACCTGGATGTCCTGGCCGAGGCGGTCCGAGCCGGTCGGGACGCGACCCGGGTTATCCCGGCCGGCCATCCCGCACGTGCCAATACGCTGGTCACCCTGGGTATCGCGCTGACCACGCTGTACGAGCAGACCGCCGACACGCACGCCCTGGCCGAGGCGAGAGCGGCCCTCGCCGAGGCGGCGGCCTCGGTCGAAGCGCGGACTCTGGTACGGATCACCGCCGGCGAGGAGCTCGGAAAGGCGGCTCTGACCGGGGGTGACGCCGAGGCGGCACTGTCCGCCTTCGAGGACACGATCGCGCTGATGGGGAGGTCGACGTCGCGCCGCCTGTCTCGTCCGGACCGTGAACACAACCTCGGGGAGGTCGCCGGGCTGGGCGCCAAGGCCGCATCGGCCGCTGTTCAGGCGGGGCGGCCGGAACGTGCGGTGGAGTTGTTGGAACAGGTTCGGGGCGTGCTCCTGGCCGAGGCGATGGATGCGCGAGGCGATCTGCGCGAACTCCATACTCGCGAGCCTGGGCTGGCGGCGAGATTCGTCCGCCTGCGCGATGAGATGGAGGCAGCCGATCATTCGAACGTCTGGGGTAAGCCAGCGGAAACGCGGATCGTCGGTACGGGTCCGGCCGCCCAGCGGATAGCAGAGGATCGCCGGCGGTTGGCGCGGGAATGGGAAAGCCTGCTGGGGGAGATACGCCTTCGCCCCGGCTTCTCCGGGTTCTTGCTGCCGCCACCGATCGAGGAGCTTCGGCGGCAGGCGGCCGACGGCCCGGTGGTGGTCGTGAATGTCAGCAGATTCCGGTGTGACGCCCTCATTCTCGCGACCGGCACCGCCGTACGGGTCGTCGAGTTACGCGGCATCACGTATGACTCCGTCATCGAGCAGGCGAATCGTTTTGTCGTCGCCACCAACGCCGCCGGCAGCGGGCCACTTCGGCAGCGCCGGGCGAATCAGCAGGAGATTCACGCCGTTCTGGGCTGGCTATGGGATGAAGTCGCGGCGCCAATCCTGCAGGATCTCGGACTCACCGGTCCGCCGGAACAGGGTCAGAGCTGGCCACGGCTGTGGTGGTGCCCGGTAGGGGAGATGACGTTTCTCCCGTTGCACGCCGCTGGCCACCACTCCCACAGGCCGCAGACGGTGCTGGATCGGGTCATCTCCTCCTACACTCCTACGATTCGCGCCCTGCGTTACGCGCGGGACCACGCATCCGACAGCAGCCCTACCCAGGCCCTGATCGTCGCGCTGCCCGACACCCCCTTTGCTCCTGCGCTTCCCGGCGCTCACACTGAAGCGACACTCCTGGCTCGGCTGCTCCCCGGCGCGCGCACCGTCACCGGCGCGCAGGCGACCCGTGATGCTGTCGAGGCCATGCTGCCGGAGCACTCGATCGTGCATCTGGCCTGTCACGCGCTCAGCGACTGGGTCACCCCCGCCGCCAGCCGGTTGTTGCTGCACGACCACGCCACGAACCCGTTCACGGTCGCCGCCATCTCCCGGATCCGCCTCAGCCACGCCGTCCTGGCCTACCTGTCCGCGTGCAGTACGACCGCGGGCAACCAGCGTCTGGCCGACGAAGCCATGCATATCACCGCCGCATTCCAGCTCGCCGGATACCAGCACGTCATCGGCACTCTGTGGCCCATCAATGACGCCGCCGCCGTCAGGATCGCCGCCGACTTCTACACTTACCTCACCGAGGAGGGACAGGCCGCACCCCGCACCGAACGTGCCGCGCGGGCGCTCCATCACGCCACTCGCCAGCTCCGCGAGGACTCAACCGACAGTCCTGACCTGTGGGCCGCGCACATTCACGCTGGAATATAGGACACGGAGCCTTCGCCCCAGCACCGCTGGCGTGCACCTTGTCGGACGGGCGGTGTGGGCACCAGGGTGTGCATATGACGGAAATGCGAGAGGTGCTCAAGGCTCGGCAAGTCCTGGCTGGGTATCTGCCTGAGACGCCCATGTGGTCCTACCCGGTGCTGAACGGCCTTGTCGGTGCCGAGGTGCATGTCAAGCATGAGAACGTGCAGCCGACCGGGGCTTTCAAGGTCCGGGGTGGGATCACGCTGCTGGCGGGGATGGCCGATCGGGAGCGCGGGGTGGTGGCGTACTCGACGGGGAATCATGCGCAGTCGGTGGCTTATGCGGCGCGGGTGTTCGGGGTGCCGTGTTCGATCGTGATGCCGGAGAACCCGAATCCGGCCAAAGTCGCCGCCGTCGAGGCGCTTGGGGCGAGCGTCGTGGTGGCGGGTGCCACGATGGTCGAGGCGGGGGAGAACGCGCGGACGCTGGCCGAGGAGGAAGGGCGGCGGCTGGTGAGTCCGGCGGATGAACCGGACATCATCGCGGGTGTGGGGACGCTCTACTACGAGATGCTCACCCGGCAACCTGATCTGGACGTCATCGTCGTCCCCGTGGGGAGCGGCACGGGGGCCGCCGCAGCCTGCGTGGTCGCGCGAGCGTTGGCGCCACGCTGCCAGGTGATCGCGGTGCAGTCCGCCCAAGCTCCGGCAGCCCACGATTCCTGGCGTCTGGGAGAACTCGTCCGCCGACCGATGAAGACTACCGTCGACGGCCTGGCCACAGGATCGGCGTTCGAATTGCCACAGCGCATCATGCGTGGCGGATTGACCGACTTCGTCCTGATCTCCGATGACGCCTGCCGCGCCGCCCAGCGCGTACTGGCCAATGACGTGCACACTCTCGCGGAGGGCGCCGGAGCCGCCGCCCTGGCCGTGCTGCTCGCCCGCCCCGCCGATTTCGCGGGCAAGAAGGTCGCCATAGTCTGCACCGGCGGCAACGCCGGCCCAGCCGAGATCGCGCAATTGGGGCGTGGCTAGAAGTTGGAGATGACCGCGGTGAAGATCTGGTCGATGCTGTTGGATTCGCGGGAGTCGTAGGCTGCGGCGTTGGTGGATTGGGAGATTTGCTGGAGGACGGTGAGGTCGGCGTCCTCGCCGTAGGCGATGGTGAACATGCGGACGGTTTCCTGGCCGGGCTCCTTGCGGAGATCGGGGAGGAGGTCGTCGAGGGCGATGGAGGCCTGGTCCTCGTTTCTGCCGTCGGTGAGGAAGACGACGGCGTTGATCGCGTCGTCGGTGTGGTGGGTGAGGACGTGGCGGTAGGAGGCGAGGGCGGTGTCGTACAGGCCGGTGCCGCCGTTGGGGATCAGGGATTTGATGCGGGCCTTGAGGTCGGGTGCGGTGCCGCGGTCCATGGGGACGAGTTCGCGATAGTCGCGGGTGCCCCGCTGCTTGGTGGAGAAGATCCAGAGGCCGACGCGGTCGTTGGGGCCGAACTGGGGGAGGGCGTTGATGGCGGCCTGCTTGGCGAGTTCGAGTTTGGTCTTGCCGGTGCCGCTGACCTCGGCGGACATCGAGCCGGAGACGTCCATGACCAGGAGGACGTTGGCGGGTTTGCGGAGGGTGGCCCAGCTGGTCAGGATCTGGTCGAGCACGCCGGGGAGCGGCACGTTCAGCCGGGTCTTGGGTTGCTTCGGATCCAGGCCGTTGGCCGCGGTGATCAGTTTCCCGGGCTTGCCCTGGTAGGACCGGAAGGCGAAGGACGCGAACTCGGCCTGCTGGGCGTCCTCATGGAGATATTTCAGGAAATCGGCCGCGGCGGCGCGCTTGGTGTCGTCGGCCCAGGAGAGCACCGCGTAGGGATTGTCGGAGAAGAGCGTGCCCTCCTTCGGATAGATCGCCACCAGCGGAACCTTCGGCTTGCGATGCTGCCCCAGCGTCTTCGGGTCCCCCGTCGGGTTGCCCTGGTTGTAGTCCCAGACCGACTTCTCCTCGACCGTGACAGCGGATATATACGACATCGCCGCGCCCGCATCATCCGCCCGCTGGAGGTTCGACAGGAAGGTCAGAGTCGTATCCCCGTAGTGCACGATCGACCGCTCCACCCCCCGCACGAACTCCCGCGTCTTCCCATCGGTCACATTCGCCTTCACCAGATCCCCCGACAACCCGGTAGCCGCGAAATACGCCCCAATCGTCGCATTCAACCCAGATGTGGAAAAATTGGGATTCGTCTTGCCGAGCCGGAACGCGCCCCACTCCGGATGGCCGTACCTCGCCCATCCCTCCGGATCCGCCCCGAGCTCCAGGATGTCCGACCAGCCCAGCTTCTTCCGCGGCCACCCCATCGCCGCCGCCATCGGCTCCGGCATGGCGATCACCAGCGGCGTGCTGGCGATCGAAGGATTGTCCTTCCCCACCGGCCCGCGCCCCTTGACCCGCTGCTCCAGCAGCGTGATCCACCCCGACCCCGCGGGCGACCACACATCCGGCCGCGGCCCGTCCACCCGCTCGTCCCACCCCCGCGCGAGCGCCTGCATCGTACCCCCGGACGCCTTGGCCTGCACCACGACCTCGACACAGGACCCGCGATACCCGGCCGCGATCTGGCGCAGCAACTCGGCCTTCTCGCTGGACGCCGCCACCACGAGCTTCGTCGCGTCACAAGCCCCGAACACGGTACGGACAACCACCACGACCGCGCCCACGAGAATGACCGCCACGATGACCGGAGCGAACCCCCGCCGACGCCGCTGCTGGTTCAACAGGCCTCCCGGAAATCTCAGCCTTGCCTCTGAGATTTCCGACGAATAAGGACCTGCGTTAGTTGCAGATCACAGCTCCCCGTACGCGGCCAGGAACAGCGCCTCGGCTGTGGCCGCCCGGCGCAGCTCCTCCAGATCCACCCGCTCGTTCGGCGCGTGAATCGAGGCGTTGTCGTCCTCCGCGCCGTACAGCAGGATCTCGGCGGCCGGGAACTGCCGGGCCAGCGTCGAGACGAGCGGGATCGACCCGCCCTGCCCGACCTCCCTGGGCGCCCGCCCGAAGGCGCGCTCCATGGCCCCGTTCAGCGCGGCCCGCGCCCGCCCGCCGGATTCGGCCAGATACCCGGACCCCATCACGTAATCGGAGAACGACACCTGCGCCCCCCACGGCGCGACCTGCCGCAGGTAGTCCATGACATCGTTGAGCGCCGTCTTCGGATCCCCCGTCGGAGGGGTACGGATCGTCACCCGGGCCCGCGCCACCGCCTGCACCGCGTTGATCGCCCCGGACACGGTCGGCACGTCGAGCCCGGTCACCGTCACCGCGTACGACGCCCACAGCCGGTCGGCCAGCGAGCCGGAACCCACCAGCGACACGCCGTCCAGCACCCCGGCGGTGACCCGGAACTCCTCCTCCGAGGAGGCCTGCCCGCGGAAGGCCCCGCGCGGCATCCCGGGCACCCGCAGGTCGCCGCTGTCGTCGTGCAGCGCGGTGAGCATGCGCATCAGCGCGGCCAGCGCGTCCGGCGCGGCCCCGCCGAAGGAGCCGCTGTGCACGGCCTCGCGGAGCGTGCGCACCTCGATGGTGAACGCCCCCATGCCGCGCAGCGTGGTGGTCAGCGCGGGGTCGCCCACGCGCGGGTTGCCGGCGTCGGCGACCACGATCGCGTCCGCCCTGATCAGGTCGGGGTTGTGCTCGACGAACGCTTCGAGGCGCTCGCCCGCGTACTCCTCCTGGCCCTCCAGGATGACGCGGATGCCCACCGGGAAGCGGCCGTTGAAGGCGCGCAGCGCGGCGACGTGGAGGATGATGCCGGACTTGTCGTCGGCGGCGCCGCGCCCGTAGAGCGCGCCGTCGATCTCGGTCGGCTCGAAGGCGGGGGTGCGCCACAGCGCCGGGGCGCCGGGGGGCTGCACGTCGTAGTGCGCGTACAGCAGGACGGTGGGGGCGCCGGGCGGCGCGGGGGCTTCGGCGTAGACGGCGGGGAAGCTGCCCGCCACCGGGATCTGCCGCACGTGGGGGAGCCCGGCCGAGCGCAGCAGCTCCTCCGCGAGCGCGGCGGCCGCGCGCACGGGCTCCTCGGGATGTCCGGGAAACGCCACGGACGGGATGGATACGAGCCGTTTGAGGTCCTCTACCGCCTGCGGCATGCCCGCGCGAACGGCGTTCTCGATTTCCTCTGGTGCCACGTCAAATCCCTCACTATCTCAACATTCGGTCCGCCCATTGCATCACAACGCGCGCCGGGGGTCGGGGATGCCCAAGAATCTCCTGACGGATTTCGTTGCTGTTACAAGTCGATGTCACGGAATCCGAAGCCTTGACAGATTGTCGCCACGCAATCGCTTGGCAAATGCCGAACGGGCGATGCACACTGTGGAGAACTCAGGCCACCCGAGGGAAGTATGAGATGACCAACGCCGAAGACCTGCAGAAGGCCGCCCAGGACCACCTCTGGATGCACTTCACCCGGCACGGCTCCTACGCCGGCGGCGAAGTGCCGATGATCGTTCGGGGCGAAGGCGCCTACATCTACGACATCCACGGCAAACGCTACCTGGACGGCCTCGCCGGGCTGTTCGTGGTGCAGGTCGGGCACGGCCGGTCCGAGCTGGCCGAAGCCGCCGCGAAGCAGGCGCAGGAGCTCGCGTTCTTCCCCCTCTGGTCGTACGCGCATCCCAAAGCCGTCGAGCTGGCCGCGCGGCTGGCCGAAGCCGCCCCCGGCGACCTGAACCGGGTCTTCTTCACCACCGGCGGCGGCGAGGCCGTCGAAACCGCGTGGAAGCTGGCCAAGCAGTACTTCAAGCTGGTCGGCAAGCCCCTCAAGCACAAGGTGATCAGCCGCCAGATCGCCTACCACGGCACCCCGCACGGCGCCCTCTCGATCACCGGCATCCCGCCGTTCAAGCAGGCCTTCGAGCCGCTCGTGCCCGGCTCGGTCCGGGTCCCCAACACCAACTACTACCGCGCCGAGGAGATCAGCGGCTTCCCCGGCCTGACCCCCGAGCAGTACGGCCGGTGGGCCGCCGACCGGGTCGCCGCCGCCATCGAGATGGAGGGCCCCGACACGGTGGCCGCCGTCTTCGTCGAGCCGGTGCAGAACGCCGGCGGCTGCTTCCCGCCGCCGCCCGGCTACTTCCAGCGCCTGCGCGAGATCTGCGACCGCTACGACGTGCTCCTCGTCTCCGACGAGGTCATCTGCGCGTACGGCCGGCTCGGCACCATGTTCGGCGGCCAGAAGTTCGGCTACGTGCCCGACATCATCACCTCGGCCAAGGGCCTGACCAGCGGATATTCCCCACTCGGCGCGATGATCTGCAGCGACAGGCTGTTCGAGCCGTTCGCCACCGGAACCGAGATGTTCGGCCATGGTTTTACCTTCGGCGGGCATCCCGTGTCGTCGGCGGTGGCGCTGGCCAACCTCGATTTGTTCGAGCGGGAAGACCTGCTGGGCCACGTGACCCGCAACGAATCGGTCTTCCGCGGCACCCTCGAACGCCTCCTTGACCTGCCCATAGTTGGAGATGTGCGCGGGTCCGGGTACTTTTGGGGCATTGAACTGGTCAAGGATAAGAACACCAAGGAGACGTTCTCGGCGGACGAGTCCGAGCGGCTGCTCCGCGGCTTCCTCTCCAAGGCCCTGTTCGATGCCGGTCTCTACTGCCGTGCCGACGACCGCGGCGACCCCGTCATCCAGCTCGCCCCCCCGCTGATTGCCGGGCCCAAGGAGTTCGACGAGATCGAGTCGATCCTGCGTTCCGTCCTGACCGAGGCGTGGACTCGGCTCTAGCCCAAATCACACTGGCTGGATGAAGGCGCCCGGCCATATCACAGCAAAGGACCCAACTAATGAAGATCGGCGTGCCTGCCGAGGTCAAGAACCACGAGTACCGCGTCGCAGCCACCCCGTCGGGTGTGCACGAACTGGTCAAGCATGGTCATGACGTGCACGTTCAGCGCGGGGCGGGGCTTGGCTCGCACAT
The DNA here is from genome assembly GCF_009687865.1 of Acrocarpospora macrocephala. Taxonomy (GTDB): domain Bacteria; phylum Actinomycetota; class Actinomycetes; order Streptosporangiales; family Streptosporangiaceae; genus Acrocarpospora; species Acrocarpospora macrocephala. The sequence goes on along the minus strand of NZ_BLAE01000058.1, from coordinate 5,497 downwards.
CGGCGACGAGGAGTATCTCGCGGCGGGGGCGAAGATCCTGGACACCGCGGACGAGGTCTGGGGCGAATCCGAGATGGTGCTCAAGGTCAAGGAGCCCATCGCGGAGGAATACCACCGGCTCCGCAAGGGCCAGATCCTGTTCACCTACCTGCACCTGGCCGCGTCCCGGCCGTGCACGGACGCGCTGCTGGACAGCGGAACCACCGCCATCGCGTACGAGACCGTGCAGGTGGGCAACACGCTGCCGCTGCTCGCCCCCATGTCGGAGGTGGCCGGACGGCTCGCGCCGCAGGTCGGGGCGTACAACCTGATGCGGTTCAACGGCGGGCGCGGGGTGCTGCCCGGCGGCGTGCCCGGGGTGGCGCCCGCGAAGATCGTGGTGATCGGCGGCGGCGTCTCCGGGCTGCACGCGGCGCAGATCGCGGTCGGCATGGGCGCCGAGGTGACGATCCTGGACGTCAACATCGACCGGCTGCGGTTCATCGACGCCATCTACCAGGGGCGGCTGAAGACGCTGGTCTCCACCGCGTACGCGATCGAGCAGGCCGTGCTCGACGCCGACCTGGTCATCGGCGCGGTGCTGATCCCCGGCGCGAAGGCCCCCACCCTGGTCTCCAACGAGCTCGTCTCCCGGATGAAGCCGGGTTCCGTGCTGGTGGACATCGCCATCGACCAGGGCGGCTGCTTCGAGGACTCGCGGCCGACCACGCACGCGGAGCCGACCTTCCCGGTGCACAACTCGATCTTCTACTGCGTCGCGAACATGCCGGGCTCGGTGGCCAACACCTCCACCTACGCGCTGACCAACGCCACCCTGCCGTACGTGGTCAAGCTGGCCAACCTCGGCTGGCAGGCCGCCCTGCTCGGGGACGCCGGGCTCGCGCTCGGGCTCAACGCGCATGAGGGCAAGCTCACCTACGAGCCGGTGGCGGTGGCGCACGCACTGCCGTACACGCCGGTTGCCAAGCTGCTCGCCGCCTAGCTAAGGCCGAGCCGTTTGCGCAGGTCGCGGGCGGTGGCCAGGACACGTTCGATCTCGGTCGGGGTCGGCCAGGGGGCCGTGCCCGGCCGGATCAGCGTGGCCCGCACCGAGCTCAGGTGCTCCACCGCGGAGGCGTGCATCCCGCTTTTCTCGGTGAGCCACGTGACCGGATCGAGCGGTTCGCGCAGGCGTCGGGTAAGCACGTCCCACGTGCCGAGGATCTCGGTCAGTTCCGGCACGGTGAGCGTGCTGCCGCCCCTCCGCCCGGACGCGGCCACCGCCAGCTCCGCCCTGGCCGCCAGTTCCGGTTCCGCGCTCCGGTCCCAGCAGGGTTTCGGCGGGGCCGACAGCCACTGCTCGGCCTCGGCGGGCTTGCCGGTGACCGACAGCAGCGTGCCCAGCTCCAGCGCCGCCCGGTAGTGCCCGGCCGCCGCGGCCTGCCGGAACCAGTGCTCACCGCCGTTCAGATCGGCGTGCTCGGCGATCAGCAGCAGCCCGAAGTTGTACGCCGACTCGGCGTCCCCACTCGCCGCCGCCCGCCCGAACCAGTGGCTGGCCGCGGCCGAATCCTCCAGCTCGACGCAGACGAACCCGGCCATCCGCTGGTCGTCCACCCGCCCGGCCCGGGCCGCCCGCTCGAACCAGGCCCTGGCCGTCCGCAGGTCGCGGCGGGCCAGCGCGATCCCGCCCAGCTGGGACGCCGAACCCGGATGGTCGTGCTGGGCGGCCAGCCGGTAGAGCACCTCGGCGCTCTGCGGGTCGCGGAGCGCGTGCATCAGCAGGCCCAGATGGTGGGCGGCCTCGGCGTGGCCGCCGCGCGCGGCGAACTCCCACCAGTGCCTGGCCTCGCCTTCCTCGCCCGCCGCGTACCCGAGGAAGCCCAGGTCGTGGGCGGAGGCGAGGTCGCCGTCGAGGGCGGCGCGGCGGTGCCAGTCGCGGGCTTTGCCGAGTTCGCCCGCGTCCTCGCAGAGCAGCGCCAGGCGGCGGGCGGCGCGGCGGGAGCCGGCGGTGGCGGCCGTCTCGTACCACCGCCGGGCGCCCGGCGCGTCGCCCTTCTGCTCCAGCAGCAGGGTGGCCAGGTTGACCGCGGCTTCGGCGTCCCCGGTGCCGGCGGCGAGCTCGTACCAGCTGATCGCCTCGTCCAGGGTGCCGTGTTTCTCGTGCCACATGCCGAGGTTGAACGCGCTGTCCACGTTGCCGGCTCCGGCCGCGCGCTCCCACCAGTGGCGGGCGGCGGCGCGGTCGCCGCGCTGCGCGTAGAGGCGGCCGAGCCGGTGGGCAGCCAGGGCGTCCCCCGCTTGCGCGTCGGCGAGCAGGTCGGCCTCGCCCGCCCCGGCGCGGTGCTGCCGGGGGATGGGTGGCGGCGGTGCGGTCGCCACCTCTGGCCAGATTGTCATGCCGGACAGGGTGGCATGTGATCGCGTTGTTACGGAACGTAATTGCCAGTTCCTTACGCGGAGGGGGTCAGTGAATGCGGATGAATCCGGCGTACATTCCCGTGGCGCAGGTGTAGTGGAGGGTTCCTTCTTGCTGGGGCGGGACGTGGACGCTGACCTGGCCGGTTTCCGGTAGGGCCAGGTCGTGGCCGTTGATGGAGAGGGTGCGGGTGCAGCCTTGGTTGGCTTCTGTGCGGAATGTGATGTCGATGGGGTGGTGTGGCTTGGCGGTGGCGATGCCGGGGCGGAAGCCGTTGGGGGTGGCCCAGACGGTCAGTGTCTGGGTGCCGTGTGGGCCGGGGGTGGCGGCGACGGCGGGGGTGCCGAAATCGGGCAGCCAGCCGCCGAGGCGTAACCCGGAGAAGGTCGTGAAGATGCCTGCGGCTATGGCGATGATGGCTACCAGTTTGGTGGCTAACCTGCGTATCAGCAGGCCGAGCACCACGAATCCGGGTGCGGAACCCACTACGAAGCCCGCCATGACCGCAGCGCCTCCTATCGCCGATCCGGTGGATACGGCGAGGACTTCCATGCTCAGGGTCACTCCGCAGGGTACGAGCACGGTCGCCAGGCCGAGGAGCAGGCCGCCGCGTTTCGTGGTGTGACAGGGTGGGGCGCGTTTCAGCTGGCGGATCCCGAAAAATACCAGGATGAGACCGGCGGTGATCAGCAGGATCGTGCGTGCTTGCGGTCCGAGCTGGATTGCGGAGCCGACCAGTCCGAGGGCCGCTCCGACGATGATGTGGCAGATCAATCGCCCGACCAGGAACATGCCCACCGAAGTCCGCTCAAGTCCGGTGAGAAAGCCGCCCTGCACGGCCGTGCACGATGCCGTCCCGGCCACCAGCCCGGCGGCCAGACCACTGAGGAACAGCGCACCCACGGTCATCGTGAGTAACGTAACGTGGTCACCCTGCGTCTGCCAGTAACAATTTGCTGTCGGCTAGACGTGCTTGACTGGCTGAGTCATGCTTGGTGATCGTCTATGTGGTGGAGGTGGCAAATGGGGCGAATCTCCGGAACCCTGCTCGGCACCATCGTGACCGCGGGCTTGGTCGCGACTCCCGTGCACGCCGATCAGACCAAGAAACCCGCGACTCTCGCGTATGCCGATCTGGCTGCGGGTTTGGTCGCGACCCCTCCGCATGCCGGTCAGGCTAAGAAACCCGTGGCGGAGGGCTACGGTGGAGCGGTCGCCACCGTAGACCTGGACGCCAGCAAGGCCGCGCTCAACGTGCTCAAACAGGGCGGAAACGCCATGGACGCGGCCGTCGCGGGCGCGGCCACCCTCGGTGTGACCGAACCCTATTCCGCCGGGCTCGCCGGTGGCGGTTTCCTCGTCTACTACGAGGCCAAACGCGGGCGGGTCGTGACAATCGACGGCCGCGAGACCGCACCCGCCGCGATGACCGCCGCCACCTTCGAAGGCATCCCGTTCGCGGACGCCGTCACCAGCGGCCTGTCCGTGGGCGTGCCCGGCAGCGTCGCCCAATGGGACCTCGCCCTGCGCCGCTACGGCACGTTATCCCTGCGGCAGGCGCTGAAACCCGCGATCGACGTGGCCACCAAGGGCTTCGTCGTCGACCAGACCTTCGTCGACCAGACCGCCGCCAACGCGGCCAGATTCGCCGATTTCACCTCCACCGCCGCCCTCTACCTGCCCGGCGGCCAGCCGCCCGCCGTCGGCTCGACCTTCCGCAACCCCGACCTGGCCCGCACCTACCGCGAACTCGGCGACCGCGGTCCCTCCTGGCTGTACGGCGGCAAGCTCGGCCAGGACATCGTCGCCACCGTCAAGAACCCTCCCGTCACCCCCGGTTCGCCCCGAGTCGTCCGCCCCGGCCTGATGGAACTCGCCGACCTGCGCGCCTACCGCGCCCTCACCCCCGCCCCCACCCACGTCAGCTACCACGGCCTCGACGTGTACGGCATGGCCCCACCCTCCTCCGGCGGCTCCACGGTCGGCGAAGCCCTCAACATCCTCTCCGCCGCCGGCCACGTCGGCCTGCACGAGTACCTCGACGCCTCCCGCCTCGCCTTCGCCGACCGCAACGCCTACGTGGGCGACCCCGCATTCGTGAACGTCCCGCTCAACGAGCTGCTGTCCGCCCAGTTCGGCAAGGAACGCGCCTGCCTGCTCACCGACACCGCCCTCCCGCATCCGGCCGCCCCCGGCTCCCCCGACGGCTCGTACGGCCCCTGCCCGCCGCCGGCCACCGCCACCGACCCCAAACAGCAGCCGGAAGGCCCGGAAACCACCCATCTGGTGGTGTCCGACCAGTGGGGCAACGTCGCCGCGTACAACATCACGATCGAGCAGACCGGCGGCAGCGGGATCGTCGTCCCCGGCCGAGGCATCCTCCTCAACAACGAACTGACTGACTTCACCTTCGGCCCCGCCCCCGGCGACCCCAACCTGCCCGCCCCCGGCAAACGCCCCCGCTCATCAATGGCGCCAACGATCGTCCTCAAGAACGGCAAGCCACTCCTGGCCGTGGGTTCACCCGGCGGCGCGACCATCATCACCACGGTCCTGCAGATCCTCGTCAACCGCTTCGACTTCGGCATGCCCCTACCAGAGGCCCTCGCCGCGCCCCGCGCGTCCCAGCGCAACATCGCCGCCACCCAGGCGGAACCGGCCTTCATCGCCCAGTACGGCGCTGACCTGGAGGCACGCGGACACGTGTTCGCATCGACGCCGGAAATCGGAGCGGCAACCGGCCTGGAATTCCTGAGCCGAGGCAAGGTCCAGGCTGTCGCCGAGCCAGTACGCAGAGGTGGTGGGAGCGCCCTGGTCATCAGGAACGGTTGATCTGGCCCTGGGGCTCATGAGGATGGCCGCACATCCTCGATTGCCACGCGAGTTCGTGCCGTTGTTCCCCGCGTTTAGGGGGACGGCGGCACGACCTTAACTGCCCGCGAGTTCGTGGCGTTGCTTCCCGCGCCCTTGGGGGCAGCGGGGGTGGGCGGAGCCTGTGGTGATTTGCATGGTCATGGGTGCCTATGGCCATGTTTCCGTGCTCACGGGGATGGCGGGGGCGGGCGAGGCCCGAGGGTAAACAACGGGATGGGTGGGTGG
>NZ_BLAE01000057.1 GCF_009687865.1 Acrocarpospora macrocephala | reverse complement strand
CCACAACTCCGCCGTCTGCACCCTGGCCGCCGTCCTGGTCACCCGGCTGGCCGCCTGCTGGCGCAGCCGCACCCCCTACCAACTCCGCGATCTCGACGGCCGCCCCCTCACCGTGGAGGAGGCCAAGGCGATCTGCGCCGAGCGATACGCGGTCAGCGACGCCGACCGCGCCAAGAACCGGCCCAAACGCGCCAGCACACGGCTGAAACAGGGCACCAAACAGGACACGAAACAGGGCACGAAACAGGGCACGAAACAGGGCACGAAACAGGGGACGAGCCGACGCGGTCAGGAGTCGCCACACGACGCTCCGGCAGCCGGCCCGTCCAGCAGCAAGGCTACCCGCCACACGACGGCCTGACCGGCCCTCACCACCCCCAACCGACGCGCAACGCCGTGACACCCAGTCCCGGCGTCGACCCCGCCTACCCTGATCCTTCAAAGCTTGATCGGCTTGACTTCCGTTAGGAACTCAAACTTGGCCTCGGTTCGCGACAAAACCGCAGGTCACAGTCCCCGTCAAAAGATCTACCTACCTACCTACCACCATCCGAAGAGCCATCCGCCAGGCCCGATCAGGAGCTGGACACCAACCCGCGGACCCTCAACCCGCGAAGAACGGGCCTCCTCGCGATCATGCGCAGCTACGCGATCGGCGCGCTACGCCTGCTCAACTTCACCAACATCGCCGACGGAACCTGCTGGGCCCCGCGACGACTTTCACAACCCGCTGATCGCTCTCGGTCTCACGATCTGAGAACTCCTTCAGCCCTGACCGCGCTCCCCTATCAACGCGGACATATCCGCCCGCAAAGTCACCACGTGGACATATTCGCGCCAGTTCTAGCGGTGCGGGTGGCTTAGCCGTGATTGGCGCGTTGAAGGTTGCGGGCGGGCAGGTTCGCGTTGGTGTTGGGCGTGGTTGTTCTAGCTGGGGATGGTTTGAAGATGGGCGGGATCATGTGTTTGCGTCGATGTGGGGCTAAGGTCGACAGGTCGTAGGGTCAGATGGTTCGGAAAATGGCCGGCGTTTGTGAGGCGCTGGGGTGTCGAAGGGGAGTTGCGGGATGCGGGCTGTGTTGGTGCTGAATGGGCCGAATTTGGGGCGGTTGGGGAGCCGGGAGCCTGATGTGTATGGGGCGCATAGTTTTGAGGATCTTGTGGTGCTTTGTGAGGAGGCTGGGCGGGGGCTGGGGCTGGCGGTTGAGGTGCGGCAGACCGACGATGAGGCGGAGATGGTGAAGTGGATTCATGAGGCGGCCGATGGGAGGACGCCTGTGGTGTTGAATCCGGCCGCGTTCACGCATTACTCGTATGCGCTTCGGGATGCCATCGCGCAGCGGACCGCGCCCTTGGTGGAGGTGCACATCTCCAATCCGAACGCGCGGGAGGAGTTCCGGCACACGTCCGTGGTGGCGGCGGTGGCGACGGGGACGATCGCCGGGTTCGGGTTCCAGTCGTACGTGCTGGCGTTGCGGGCTATCGCGGAGGGCGAGAGCTGACGTGGGGCCATCCCCCGCTAGGTTGTTGTGGGCGAAATAGGGATGGTGAGATGACGCGGTATCGGTCTTTTGTCGCGCTGGGGGACAGTTTCACCGAAGGGCTCAACGATCCTGGGGCGGATGGGCGGTTCCGGGGGTGGGCCGATCGGGTGGCGGAGCGGCTGGCGCGGCTGGAGCCGGGGTTCCGGTACGCGAATCTCGCGGTGCGGGGCAAGCTGATCGATCAGATCGTCGCGGATCAGGTGCCGGTGGCCATGGAGATGCGGCCGGATCTGATCAGTTTCTGCGCGGGTGGGAATGACCTGCTCCGGCCGGGGAGCGATCCGGATCGGATGGCCAAGAAGGTGGCGGCGGCCGTACGGGATCTGCGGGGGACCGGGGCCGATGTGCTGATGTTCACCGGGGTTGATCCGCGGGATACGCCGATCATGCGGCGGGCTCGGGGGAAGTTCGCCACCTATTACCTGCATTTGCGGTCGATCGCGGATCTGTGCGGATGTCTGGTGGTCGATCAGTGGTCGATGCAGGGGCTGCGGGATTGGCGGGCGTGGAGTGACGATCGTCTGCACATGAACGAGGACGGTCATCGCATGGTCGCGGCGAAGGTGCTGGATGTGCTGGGGGTCGCGGCCGAGGATGACTGGCGGAAGGTGTGGCCGCCGCGGGAACACGTGAATCTTTCGGTCAAACGCCGGGAGGACGCGCAGTGGCTTCGCGAACATTTCGGTCCTTGGATCGGGCGGCGGCTGCGGGGAACCTCGTCCGGCGACAACGTCACCGCGAAACGCCCCGACCTCACGTTCTTCGACGAGTGACCAAACTTTCATGGTCACATCCCCCGGTGGACGATTGCCGGAGCTGAGGGCTCGGCCGACGGGTGGGCAGTCCTCCTCTCAAGATGGGAGCGAGGTCGGCTGCACGGGTGCACGGCGGACCTGTACGCCTGGGCAGTCCTCCTCTCAGGATGGGAGCGAGGATGGGTGCACGGCGGACCTGAACGCATGGGCAATCCTCCTCTCAAGATGGGAGCGAGGCCGGCTGCACGGGTGCACGGGTGCACGGCGGACCTGTACGCCCGGGTAGTCCTCCGTTCAGGATGGGAGGGAGGGGGCGGACGGTGCCGCTGGCGCGCCCGGTAGTTCGGCGCCGGCGGGCAGTAGCGGTTCGCATGCCTTCACCGCCGCCCCGTACCTCGCGGAGAGGACGTCGACGCGGTCGCCCTTGATGTTGAGGTTGATCAGCCCGTCCGAGGAGACCGCGACCTCGGGAAAGTCGGGTAACCCTTGTGAGCGCATGCAGGTGGTGAACGCCTTGCCGTCTTCGACGGTCGGGGCGGGCGGGGTGGCGGCGTTCCCGCCCACTACCGCGGCGAGGACTGTGGCGGCGAGGATCGCGTTTCTGATCGTGGAGCTGGACATGATGATTCACCCGTTTCTGTCGATGAGGCCAGAGAAGCCGAGGGCCGGTTACAGGGCGGGAACAGCGGCGGTTACCGCGCTGTAACCGAGGGCGGGGCATCCTGGGGGATCATGAAGGTGTTGGTGGTCGAAGATCACGAGGAGCTGGCCCAGACGGTGGCCGCGGGGCTGCGCCGCGAGGGCATGGCCGTCGACGTGGTGCTGGACGGCGACGCCGCACTTGAGCGGACCTCGGCCAACCACTACGACGTTGTCGTCCTCGATCGGGACCTGCCCGGCCTGCATGGCGATGAGGTGTGCAGGTCGCTGGCCGGCGCGGGGCACCCGGCGCGCGTGCTGATGCTCACCGCCGCCGGGACGATCGACGACAAGGTGACCGGGCTGGGCATCGGCGCCGACGATTACCTTCCCAAGCCGTTCGCCTTCGCTGAGCTGGTCGCCCGGATCCGGGCGCTGGCCAGGCGGTCGCGACCGGCCCTCCCGCCGGTGCTCGTCCACGGTGACCTGCGCCTCGACCCGGCCACGCGGATCGCCACCCGCGACGGGCGTCGGCTGCCGCTGAGCCCCAAGGAGTTCGCCGTGCTGGAACTGCTGCTGGCCGCCGGGGGCGCCGTGGTCTCCGCTGAACAGCTCCTGGAGCGGGGCTGGGACGAGTTCGCCGACCCGTTCACGCAGACCGTGAAGGTGACGATCAGCCGGTTGCGCCGCAAGCTCGGCGACCCGCCGCTGATCGAGACGGTCCCGCAGGCCGGGTACCGGATATGAGGTCGGTACGGCCGTTCTCGGTGACCGCGGTGAGGCGACCGGTACGGCTGCGCCTGACCCTGCTCTACAGCGGCCTGTTCCTGGTGGCCGCGGTGCTGCTGGTCGCCCTCATCTACTTTCTGGTCGAGCACTCGCCCTTCCCCGGAGCGCCGCCCGCCCCTGCGCCGCCCGGCGGTCTAGGCTTGCCGGTCCCGGTGCCCAAGGTGGAGGAGCAGCAGACTGAGAACCTGCGCCGGCTGCTGGTCAACTCCCTGATCGCGCTGGCGGTCATGGCGTTCGCGTCGATGCTGCTGGGCTGGCTCATGGCCGGGCGCGTGCTGCGGCCGCTGGGCGACATGACGGCCACCGTCCGGCGCATCACGGCAGACCGGCTCGACCGGCGGCTGGCCGCTTCCGGGCCGGATGACGAGCTCAAGGAGCTGGCCGACACCTTCGACGAGCTGCTGGATCGGCTGGAGGCCGCGTTCACCGCGCAGCGGCGCTTCGTCGCGAACGCCTCCCATGAGCTGCGCACCCCACTGACGCTGCAGCAGGCCATGACCGAGGTCGCGCTCGCCGATCCGGAGGCCGATGTCGAGTCACTGCGGGCCGTACTGGAACGCCTGCTGGCCGCCGGGCAGCACCAGGAACGGCTCATCGAGGCCCTGCTCACCCTGGCCCGCAGCCAGCAGGGCCTGCATCACCGGCAGCCCCTCGACCTGGCCGCGATCACCGCCCAGGCCCTCGATCGATCTGGCGACCCGGCCGTTCACATCGAGTCCGCACTCCACCCGGCACCGGCGTCCGGCGACCGGGCCTTGATCGAACGCCTGGTCGCGAATCTGCTGGACAACGCCTTGCGGCACAACGTGCCCGGCGGCTGGATCAAGGTGGCAACCGCCGTGCAGTCCGGCCGTCCCACCCTGAGGATCTCAAACAGCGGCCCAGCGATCCCGCCTGATCAGATCCACAGGCTCTTGCAGCCCTTCCAGCGCCTGGAAACCGGCAGGAAGGCTTCCGGCGACGGCCTGGGACTGGGCCTGTCGATCGTCGCCGCCATCGTCAAGGCCCACCACGGCACACTGGAGGCCCGCCCCCTCCCGGAAGGCGGCCTCGAAGTGACCCTCGCCCTAGCGTCGTGACAGTTCGCCCTCACCCAGCGACCAGAGCGCGCCTTCGCCTTCGACGAGTCCCACCCTTGCCGTGAACGTGCCCGTGTCTGCGCGAAAAGGCTTCGCTAGCAGAGAGGTCGTCCCAGGCGCATGTGAGTTCGGCATCCGCCTCGTCCCCCACACCCAAGGCGAACTCCACGTAGGCGACCTGGTAACCATCCTCACCTAACCGAGAATTCCCCGCCGACCCCCGGCGCCGATCACCTCCGCACCCCTCCTCGCCGCACCGGCGCCAAATAGGCCCTGCTTCTCGGGTGCGAGAGGGTTTGCGCCATTTCCTTGTGGTGCCGACGTCGACCACCTCCGCGCCCCTCGCCGGACCGGCGCCGAATGGGCCCTGCTTCTCGGGTGCGAGAGGGTTTGCGCCATTTCCTTGTGGTGCCGACGTCGACCACCTCCGCGCCCCTCGCCGGACCGGTGCCGAATGGGCCCTGCTTCTCGGGTGCGAGAGGGTTTGCGCCATTTCCTCGTTGTGCCGACGTCGACCACCTCCGCGCCCCTCGCCGGACCGGTGCCGAATGGGCCCGGCCTCATGGGTGCGAGAGGGTTTGCGCCATTTCTCGTGGTCAGGTTGGGGTGGTTAGGCGTTTTAGGGCTTGGCGGACTTTTTGGGGGTCGGTGGTGCGCCAGTACGGGGGGAGGGAGTTGAGGAGGAAGGAGCTGTAGCGGGCGGTGGCGAGGCGGGGGTCGAGGACGGCGATGACGCCGCGGTCGGTGGTGGAGCGGAGGAGGCGGCCGGCGCCCTGGGCCAGGAGGAGGGCGGCGTGGGTGGCGGCGACCGTCATGAAGCCGTTGCCGCCTTTGGCGGCGATGTGGCGCTGGCGGGAGGAGGAGAGGGGGTCGTCGGGGCGGGGGAAGGGGATGCGGTCGATGATGACGAGGGTGAGGGAGGGGCCGGGGACGTCCACGCCCTGCCAGAGGGAGAGGGTGCCGAACAGGCAGGTGGCGGGGTCGGCGGCGAACTTCTTGACCAGCTGGGAGGTGGAGTCGTCGCCCTGGCAGAGCAGGGGCACGGTGAGGCGGTCGCGGAGAGCCTCGGTGGCGGCTTTGGCGGCGCGGGTGGAGGAGAAGAGGCCGAGGGTGCGGCCGCCGGCGGCTTCGATGAGCTCGGCGATCTCGGTGAGGTAGGCCTCGGGGAGGCCGTCGCGGCCGGGCTGGGGGAGGTGCTTGGCGACGTAGAGGATGCCGCTGCGGGTGTGGTCGAAGGGGGAGCCGACGTCCAGGCCGGTCCAGCCGTCGGCGCCGAGGCCCCACTGGGCGGCCATGCCGTCGAAGGTGCCGCCGAGGGCGAGGGTGGCGGAGGTCAGAATGACCGTACGGTCGCCGAAGAGCTTGTCGCGGAGCATGCCGCCGACGGAGAGGGGGGCGACGCGCAGGGTGGGCGGGACCCGGCCGTGCCCGGCGTCGAGCCAGACCACTTCGGCGCGGTCCACCTCCGAGTCGCCGCCGAACGCGTCCAGCATGCGCTGGGCGGTGTCGTGGACCTCGTCCAGAGCGTTGAAGGCGGCTTTGCGGAGGCTCGCGTTCTCGGGGTTGTCCTTGTCCCCCGAGCGGGGGCCCAGGGCGGTGAGGCAGCCGAACGCGGCGTCCCGGACCAGAGCCAGGGACATGCCGAGGGAGTTGGGAAGATCGTCGATCCGGCCGGGAGGCGCGGCGGCCAGCAGGGACTGCAGGTCCTCGGCGGCGGCCTGGAGCCGGTCGGCGACGCCCTGCTCGATCAGGCGCCCGGCCCGGCGGGCGGCGATGCCCACGCCGGTGTCGGAGAGCTCGTCGGTGACCACCGAGGTCACCCGGTCCACCAGCTCGTGCGCCTCGTCCACCACGACCACGTCGTGTTCCGGCAGGACCGCGAAGTCCTCCATCGCGTCGATGGCGAGCAACGCGTGATTGGTGACCACCACGTCGACCAGCCCGGCACGTTCCCTGGCCAGCTCCGCGAAGCATTCGCCGCCGCTCGGGCAGCGCTGGGCGCCCAGGCACTCCCGGGCGGTCACCGAGAACTGCCGCCAGGCCTGCTCGCTGACGCCGGGCACCAGCTCGTCCCGATCGCCGGTCTCGGTCTCCTCCGCCCATTCCTGGATCTTCTGCACCATCCGCCCGGTGGCGCTCACCTCACGCGGGTCGAAGAGCTGGTCGCCCTCGTCGTCCGGCATGCCCACCGTGGCCTTGTAACGGCACAGATAGTTGCGCCGCCCCTTCAGGATGGCGAACTCCGGCTTCTTCGGCAGCTCGCCCTCCAGCGCCTCGGCCAGCCGGGGCAGATCCCGGTCCACCAGCTGCCGCTGGAGCGCGATCGTGGCCGTGGACACCACCACGGCGTGCTCGGAACCGGCGGCGTGCCGGATCGCGGGCACCAGGTAGGCCAGCGACTTCCCGGTGCCGGTTCCCGCCTGGACGGCCAGGTGCTCCGACTTCTCCAGCGCGTCCTGTACGGCTCTGGCCATCTTGACCTGACCTGGTCTTTCTGCGCCGCCGAGCTCCTTTACGGCGGTGGTGAGCAGCTCTTCGACGGACGGCAGGTCGGGTGTTGGCACGGGAAAACCGTACCCTGCTTGGCCGCGCCTGTGTCTGGACTGAGGAGCGCAGGTCGCGGAGCGGCCGGAGTGACGAGGGAAGACGCAGGCTGAAGGCGGCCAAGCCCGCCGATCCGAAGGATCGGCCATGTCACAGCACTGACATCCGTGCCCTGTTATCGGTCTGTGACCGGGAGACCACATCCCGAAGTTCGGGCGTCCGCGGGCGAGATGCCATGGCACACTGGCCCCACCGGCCCTAGGCCAAAGACGATCAAAGACGATCTACCTCGGGTGTTCTGGTGACGGTCCGGCAAGGCCGGAATAGGCGTTTCGGTAGTGTTTCTAGAGGTCGAGTGGACGGATAAGGGCAGGTAAAGGCACTATGTCTGTCATGTCGGAAGTCGTCCCGCTGCCGTCGTTCGGCGAAGTTTTCTTTGACGCTAGAGGTCAGGACCGTGTTTTACGCGTCACCTGGCACGAGGGGACCCTCGTGCTCAGCCTCTGGCGCGGCGAGATGTGCACGGCCAGTTTCCGTATGCCCATGGACGATGTCGGCCGTCTCCTGGAGACGCTCGACGTCGGATTCGCCGAGGCCGGCGGGACGCTGGAGGCGCCGCACACCACCGTCGTGGACGGGACCGGTCCCTTCCCGCAACCCGAACTAGAGGACTACCCCGGAACCGGGCAGTACACCCGGCCACCGGCCCCGGGCCCGTACGAGCAGGGCTACCCGGACACCCCCGCCTACGGCCAGCCCGCACCGGCGCCGGCCGCGCTCGGGCCCAACGACGTGCTCGTCGCGCGCGGCAACCCGAACCGGGACCGCCTGGTGGCGGTCGACTCCGGCCCCCAGCGCGTCCCCGTACCCAGGGAAGTGCCCCGGGAGGCGCCCCGCGAGCAGAACCCGTACGAGCCGGCGGGCCCGGCGGAACCGGTCTACCAGTTCCCGTCGCCGATCCCCGGCCGCCCGGCCTACCGCTTCGACCCGGAACCCCAGCCGGAACCGCAGTACCAGGAACAGCCGCAGTATCCGGAGCACGTGTACCAGAACTACCCCCCTGAGCCCCGCTATCAGGATTACCAGCAGGAACCCGCGTACTACCAGCCGGAACAGCAGCAGTACCAGGACCCCAGGGACCCCCGCTACCAGCAGCCCCCCCAGGTCGACCCCAACGACCCGCTCGGGCTGGGGCCCGTGGCCCGGCCGTACGTGCCGCCCAACGAGCAGATGTACGCCACCGGCGAGCGCCTGCGCCCGCCGGACCGTGACGACCAGCGCGATTGGTGAGACCGCACGGGCCTGAGCACGCCCGGCGCGGCATTACGCTGATCGTCTGATGGACGCGATCTCGGCACTCCAGCTGCTTCTGCTGCCCGCGGGCGCGCTCGCGGTCGCCGGGTTCGCCCGGCGGATGGACTGGAGCGCTCCGCTGCTGCTGGTGCTCGCGGGGTTGATCGTCTCGGTCATCCCAGGCGTCCCGGAGTACAACCTCAGCCCGGAAATCGTGCTGCTGGTCTTCCTGCCCCCACTGCTCTACTCGGCCGCGCTGGACAGCTCCTACCTGACGCTGCGCGACGTGAAACGCCCGATCGCGCTGCTGTCGGTGGGCCTGGTGCTGTTCAGCATGCTGGCCATCGGCCTCACCGCGTACGCGATGATTCCCGGCCTGGCCCTGGCCGCCGCGCTGGCCCTGGGCGCGATCGTGGCCCCGCCGGACGCGGTGGCGGCGGCGGCGATCGGCCGCAAGCTGGGGCTGCCGCGGCGCACGATGACGGTGCTCACGGGGGAGAGCCTGTTCAACGACGCGACCGCGCTGACCGCCTACCGGGTCGCGGTCGGGGTGATCGCGGGCGCGGGCGCCAGCTTCCTGACCGCGACGGGCGAGTTCCTGTACGCGGCCGGGGTCGGCCTCATGATCGGCATGGCCATCGCCTACCTGGCCGGCCTGCTCCTCACGAAGATCGACGACGCGCTGGTGGCGAACGCGTTCTCGCTGATGATCCCGTACGCCGCCTACCTGGCCGCCGAGGTGGTGCACGCTTCCGGCGTGATCTCGGTGGTGATCGTCGGGATCTACCTGGGCCACCAGATGAGCAACACCTCCTACGGCACCCGCCTGCTGTCCAGGGCCGTCTGGCAGGTGGTCGACTACCTGCTGGAAGCGATCGTGTTCGCCCTGATCGGCCTGCAGCTGCTCCCGCTCATCCGCGGGCTCGAGGGTGAGAACCCCTGGCAGGTGACCGGATACGCGGTCGCGCTGTTCCTGGTCGCGATCCTCGCCCGGTTCGTCTGGCTGATCCCGGGCACCTACCTGCCCAGGGTCCTGTCCCGCAAGATCCGCGCGCGGGAGGCCCCGATCCCGTGGCAGCAGGTCGCCGTGGTGGGCTGGGCCGGGATGCGCGGCGTGGTCTCGCTGGCGGCGGCGTTCGCGCTGCCGGAGGTGAACCTGCCGGAGCGCAACCTGCTGCTGTTCCTCACCTTCGCGGTGGTGATCGGGACCCTGGTGATCCAGGGCATGTCGTTCCCGTGGCTGATCAGGAGGCTGGGCATCAGCAACGAGCGCGAACGTTTCCAGGATGATCTGACCGAGGCCGCGGCGCAGCAGGCCGCCGCCGCGGCGGGTCTGGCCAGGCTCGAGGAGCTGGTGGCCGAGGGCGTCCTGGACGTGCACGAGCGGGTGGTCGAGAAGCTCCGCACCCGCTCGGAGCACTCGGCGCTGCAGGCGTGGGAGCGGCTCGGCGGCGGCACGGGACCAGAGGGCGAGGAAACCCCCGCCACCGTCTACCGGCGGTTGCGCCGGGAGATGCTCGCCGCCGAGCGTCAGGTGTTCATCCGGCTGCGCGACGAGCGCCGCATCGCCGACGAGGTGCTGCGCCGCGTCATGGCGGAACTGGACTTCGAAGAGGCCACGCTCGAACGCGACTAGGGCGTCCCGCCATGCGATCCCTGCGCCGACGGCTGTTGCCTAATTCACCCCGGCGATGAGTTCCCCGAAGAGGCGATTCGCCGTGGGAGAGGTGAACTGGCGTTCCAGTTCCGCTCGGGCGACCTGCTTGCGGAACTCTCCTTCGTAGGAAGCATCACCGGCGTTGTGCATGAGCTCAGTAATCCATGTGGCGAATGCCTGATAGTTCCAGATATGGCGCAGACAGGTCGAGGAGTAGCTGTCGAGCAGACTCGAATCGTCTTTCTGGATCTGGTGGATGATGGCACGAGCGAGCACCTCGGCGTCGTAAAGGGCGAGGTGTATTCCTTTCGCGCTCATCGGAGGAACGATGTGTGCCGCGTCCCCGAGCAGGTACAGCCTGCCGTAGCGCATCGGGCTGTACACTGCGCTCCGCAGCGGCACGAGCCGTTTGTCGATGATCCGGCCGGTCGCCACGGGTGTGCCGAAACGAGCTTCCAGTTCGCTCCAGATGCGCTCGTCCGGCCACTGCGAAAGGGTGTCGTCGATCGGGCACTGAAGATAGAGACGACTGGCGTTCGCGCCGCGGGGGATCAGTCCAGCAAGGCCACGAGAGTGTATGGCCATGCCCGAGGGATTCGCCGGTACCTCGGCCAGGACGCTCAGCCAGGCATACCCGTACTCATGGGAGTGACGAGTAAGGGCGTCGGCGGGGATGGCCGCCCTGCTGACGCCACGGTCGCCGTCGCAGCCGGCGACGAAGTCGCAGCTGATGACCTTCGTCGAGCCGGCGATGCCCCGATAGCGAACAAGGGGACGCTCGCCGTCGAGGCCTTCCAGGGAAACGTCGGCGGCCTCGAAGCGAAGGTCTCCGCCGTCGCGAAGGAAAACATCCGTGAGGTTCCGGACGAGGACCTGCTGAGGGCAGAAAAGACTATCGTTGTTGTCGTCCTCCCCGAACTCGATCGATAGCTCTTCTCCGTCGATCCAGAAGCCGCTCCCAACCTCCGGGATGGGGTCACCCGCCAGCACCTCTTCGAGCCCCCACTCGCGGAACATACGAACCCCGAGGCCGTCGATAGTCCCGGCCCGTTGCCGCTGCTCGACGTACTCACGGCTGTGCTTCTCCAGAATTATGCAACCGATGCCGTTGCGCACCAGGAAATTGCCGAGCGTAAGTCCGGCGACCCCGGCCCCAACGATAACTACGGCAGTGTCCTCGCCTGTTTCACCCATGTAGTTCCGAGCCTCCTTGAAGAAAGCGGTGGTACGACTGTGCCGCCCGGGTGGTGCGGCGTTCCGGCCACCACTCTGAACCCGACAGCGGTCACCGCCAACCGGTGAATGGACAACGAATGCCGAAAAGCCGCCAACTTGGCGCTGCCCAAACTCTGCGGAAGGCGCCCTTTGGTTACCTGAGGCCTGGTGCGGTTACTTCGTGTCGTCGCGTAGATCCGCTTGGTAGCGGCCCGGGGTCTGGCCGACGACCTCGGTGAACGCCTCGATAAAGCTCGAGGGGTTGGACCACCCGCACTCCGTCGCGGTGTCGGTGACGGACCGGCCGTTGGTGAGATGGACCAAGGCGTGGTGGATGCGCAAGATGGTGCGCCAGCGGTGGAAGCTCATCCCGAGCTCGGTGCGGAACAGACGGCTCAGGGTGCGCTCGCTCGCTCCCACCGCCCGTCCCAGCTGGGCCAGGGTCGCGATCCGGCCGGGATCGGCGTGCAGGAGATCGGTGACGGCACGCAGCCGGTCGTCGCGGGGTTCGGGTAGGTGCAGGGACTGCTCGGGGGTCTCGGCGAGCTCGTCGATCACCACCGCGCGCAGCCGCTCGTAGGCGCCGGGGCGGACCTCCCGCCGATCGGTCAGTGCCAGGAGGGCCTCTCGCAGGAGGGGGCTTACCGCGAACACGCTGGGGTGTGCCACGAGCGCGTCGCACAGGTCGGCCGGGATGGCGACGAGGCGGACGTCGGTCCTGCCGTAGAAGCGATGAGAGTGGTCGAATCCGGGCGGCGTCCACGTCACCCGGTTGGCCGGGGCGACCCAGGTCCCGCGTTCGGTCGTGGTGGTCAGGGCGCCGGCGGCCGCGTACACCAGCTGGCCCTGGGTGTGAAAGTGGGCGTCGAGGTGGTAGCCGTGCGGCAGCCAGCCTCCACTACGAGGCACCCATAGCGTCGAGGGCAGTGGGGAAGGTTGGCGGGTTTCCGGCATCGACCGTCAGCTTACCGGTGGTACGGCGCCTGCGGCAGGCCAAGGATTGCCATATGAGCATTGACGTACGGGCGTGCACCGGAGGGACCGTTGAGTAGCCTCGGATCGATAGCGATGGCAGCCAGGCACCGGCGGCCTAGCCATCGACGAATGTTGACGCTGACCGTCCAAGGCCGCGAGCGGATCAGTCCGCACTTCATGTCCATCACGCTGGGCGGAGACGACTTCCAGCATCTGGAGCAGTCCGGGTACGACCAGGCGGGCCGCCTCTTCTTCGCCGACCCCGGCCAGGACGAGGTCGTGCTCCCGAGCAGCGAGAAGTGGATGCTCCAATACACCCTGCAACCGGCCAAACGGCGTCCACGAGTCAGGTCGTATTCGATCCGGCGCTTGAGGCCGGAGATCTCCGCGTTCGACATCGAAGTCGCCATCCACGAGGAGCAAGCCTCGGACGGGCCCGCTGCTCCCGGGACCGCGTGGGCGCTGGCGGCCGAGCCCGGCGACAAGGTCGGTTTCCTCGACGAGGGATACTGCTACGTGCCCACCCCTGGCGCCGCCTGGCAGCTTCTCGTCGGCGACGAGAGCGCATTGCCGGCCATCCTCGCGATCCTGGAGCGCTCCACCGACGCGCTGCCTGCTGAGGCATTCCTTGAGGTCCCCACCAGCGAGGACGTCCGCCGCGAGGTCATCGCACCCGCGGCCACAAGAATCCACTGGTTGCCTCGCAACGAACCCTCCATGAGGCCAGGTACGCTCGCTCTCCAGGCCGTGAAGGACGCACAACTGCCTCCAGGACCCTTCTACACCTGGACGGCGGGCGAGTCCTCGCTCCCCACCGGCATCCGCAGGCATCTCGTCAGCGAACGCAACGTCGCCAGGTCCGACATCGCCTTCCGCGGCTACTGGAAATACGGCAGAGCCAGTCTCTGACCACGTCGCACTGACGTCACCAGGAAGAACGGCCCGCCACGCCCTAGCCCATCAGGTTGTCGAGGTAGCACCAGCGCCAGGTCTCGCCCGGCTCGAAGGAGCTCATCACGGGATGCCCGGTCTCCTTGTAGTGCGCGGTGGCGTGCCGCCCCGGTGAGGAGTCGCAGCAGCCGATGTGCCCGCAGCTCAGGCAGCGGCGCAGGTGTACCCAGCGTCGCCCTTCCCGCAGGCACTCCTGGCAGCCTTCCGGGGTGGTGGCCGGCGGATCGCCGGCCGTGGTCAGATGCTCACAAGTCCCCATAGAGCAGATGGTACGTGTTCCGATCAGGGTTCCCGTCGTCACCCGGCTCCGTGCGTTAGAGTCGCGGGCATGCGACTTCTCCCCGTTATTACCCTTTCGATGGCGGCGGTTCTGGTCACAGGATGTGGCGCGATCGAGGAGGTCACCGGAGCCGCCCAGCAGACCCAGCAGTGCATCGAGGCCGCGGGCATCGTCACCGAGACGGTGTCCAAGATCACAAGTCTGGCCGGCGACCCGGCCGAGGTGGAGAAGGCGCTCAACGAGGGCGCGAAGAAACTGACGACGCTGGCCGACGACGCGGCCAACACCTCGCTGAAGGAGGCCGCCGACGGTGTGGCCGCCAAGCTGGACGGCTACAACGTGCAGGACGCCAACGACGCGGTCGACGCGCTCCAGAAGATCGCCACGGATTCGGTCGCGTGGGTGGAGACGCTGACGAAGGCATGCTCCTGAATCCCTAGGGAAAATGTGGTGAAATATCCTATTTTCCATGGAAGGCAACGAGCCTGACCCCCGCTTCACCCTCGCCAACGAACGCACATTTCTGACGTGGTTGAGCACCTCGCTCGCGCTCTGCGCGGGCGGGGTGGCCATCGCGGCCCTGCCGGAACACCTGTTCGTCTCGTGGGCGCGCACGCTGCTGGCGCTGGTGCTGGTCACCCTCGCCGCGTTCGCGGCCCTGCTCGCCTACCCACGCTGGCGCCAGGTCCAGCGCGCCCTCCGCCGCGCCGAACCGCTCCCGCCGCCCCGCCTGGCCCCCCTCTTCGGGTACGGCGTCGCGCTGGTCGCCCTCGTCGCCCTGGTATTGATCGTCATCAGCGCATGACCGGCCTGCAGAGCGAGCGCACCCGGCTGGCCTGGGTGCGCACCGCGGCCGCGCTGGCCACCATCGGCCTGGGCGCGGGCGGCGCGGCCCTCCGGCACCGGGCGGGCCCGGTGACCGGCGCCTTCTTCCTGCTGGCCGCGCTGGCCGGAGCCGTCCTGCTGGCCAGGACCGGCCTCCGCTTCTACCGCGTCCAGCGGGCCCTGCGCGACGGCCTGCCGCTGGACGACACCTTCGACGCGCAACTCGCCTGGGCGGGCACCCTGGCCGTCATCGCCGGATCACTGTCTTTCCTGCTTTTCTGAATATTTCAGCTGCTGTCCTGCGGTAATACGCCGGAGATGTGGTGGTTCCGGGAGGCCTCGCTAAGGTGCGGCTTCATGCGAACCCTCCCCTTGATCCTGCTTTCGGCCGTCCTCGCCGCCGGGTGCTCCACGCCGGTGACCGCGCCGCGCGCCGACCTGCCCAAGGAGTGCTCGGAGGCGCCGGTCCTGATCGGCGCGAAACTGTCGGAGTTCAGCTCGCTCGCGGAGAAGCCCAAGGAGCTGAAGACGAGCATCGCGGCCGCGGCCACCGAGGTCGAGGCGAAGGCCGCGAGCATCCAGGACACCGCCATCAAGCAGGCCGTCCAGGGCTTCGCCGACGAGCTGAAGAAGATCGAGGTGACCACCCGCAAGTCCGCCGTCGACGCCACCCAGACCGCGATCGCGGGCGGCACGGGCACCATGGAGAAGGTCGCGAAAGCCTGCGCCTGACCGCCAAAGCAAAACGCCCGGGCTGGGCCCGGGCGTTTCACCGAAGAGGGACCCCTTCCCCTGGGTTCTCTTCGCTTATTGCCGCGCCTTCGGCACGGCGGCTCGGTCGCTTTCAGCCAGTGTCTTCCCTCGTCACTCCGGCCGCTTCGCGACCTGCGTTCCTCAGTCCAGACACTGGCGCGCCCTCGCTAATACCAATTGTGCGACCTAAAGTGCCCCCACGCACCACATGGTGAGCCATATCGGCCCTTGATGTATCTCAACCCCCAGCGGATCTGGGTTGCCGGGTTGAATCGCCAGTCCCAGGCCACCAGGCCCATCTTGTGGCCGGGTAGCGCCTGCGGGATGCCGTACGCGCCTGACGAGCGGTTGTAGGCGCGGTGGTTCCAGTTGCTCTCCCGGGTCCACAGGCTGTCCAGGCAGCGGAACTGGACGGGTGACCAGAGCCGCCGGCTGACCAGTTGCGACGCGAAGGCCTTGACGTCGTTGGTACGGATCTCGCGGGCCGGGCGGTAGATCTGCTTGGCGGTGGTCCGCCAGGTGCCGTAGTGAACCTGCGACTCGCCGTTCTGCTGCGCTCCGATCCGCTCAGGTTCGCTCTCGGCGAGCGCCGGGGCCGAACCTAGAGCCGCGATCGTGAGCACGGCCGCGGCGGTGGTGCTGCGCATGGCGCGCTGTCTGTCCATAACGCTCCCTTCTCCGGGTCGCGTGCGGAGACGGGCGCGTGAACGCGCCCGTGCGCGGTCCCGCCCATGGCGTGGGCGTGGCCGTCCGCTCGGCCATGGGCCGGATTTCCCTGGGGCAATCCGGCGGCTCCGCGACGGGTCCTTAGCGCGGATTGAAGTACGCCGACCCGGCCTGCCGCGCCGACTTCGACACGCTGCGGAGAGGTATTTGCCGATCACGCGCCGAACACGGCACGTCTCGCGGGGCGGAGCTGACCCGGCCCGAAGACGATCAAGGAGTGGGCTGCCCAGAAGATGGCCCGCGCGTGGGGTTTGAGATCGGAGCCCGGGGATGCGCGCGGGACACGCCTCCGAAGCGGAGGCGGAATCATGTTCTAGGTAAAGTCGGGCTTATGAGCATTCTTGATATCCCGGTGACCACCCTGGCCGGTGCCCCTACCACCCTCGGCGAGCTGCTCGGCGGCAAGGCCGCCCTGGTCGTCAACGTCGCCTCCCGCTGCGGCCTCACCCCCCAGTACGGCGGCCTGGTCCAGCTCCAGGACACCTACGGCGAGCGCGGCTTCACCGTCATCGGCGTGCCGTGCAACCAGTTCATGGGCCAGGAGCCCGGATCGGCGGAGGAGATCCAGGAGTTCTGCTCCACCACCTACGGCGTGGACTTCCCGCTGCTGGAGAAGACCGACGTCAACGGCGACACGCGGCACCCGCTCTACCGCGAGCTGATCGGCGACGGCGCCGATATCCAGTGGAACTTCGAGAAGTTCCTCGTAAACGCCGATGGTGAGGTCGTGTCCAGGTTCGCGCCGAAGGTCCAGCCGGACGACCCCAGCCTGGTCTCCAGCCTGGAGAAGATCCTCTGATCTTGGTCAACAAAGAGTGATCATTCTCTGAAGTGAGCGCGTCCAGTCCGATTCACGCACCGTTCTCACCGTGGAATGGGGCCATGTGACCCGAATGCGGGGCTCAGCACATCTGGCGCCGGGGAGTCGGAATGGCCGCACAACGTAAGTTCACTCTTCTGCTGGGGGCGGCCGTCGGCGTCGCTCTCAGCGGACTGTCCCTTAACGCCACCGCGCTCGCTTCGAGCGCGGCGGTACCACCTACTAGCGGGTATCTGGCGGCGGCGATCGCCCAGCCGTACCCACCCCAACCTCCCACGTTCGAGCAGGGCTACGCGGACGGCTACGCCGCTGGTTACACCATCGGCTGGCTGGCCGGCCGGGCGGCCGCGGCCGCCAACGCGACGGGGACCGGGGGCACCAACGCGGCCCCGATCGTGCCGCCCGGCGCGCTGGCCTACGCCGCCGGCTTCCGGGCGGGCTTCCTGGCGGGCTACGAGTCCGGCTACGAGGACGGCGAAGAGCTGGGCGACCCGCCGGTGCCGCACCCGTGCATCACCAAGCTCGTTCACAAGTGTCACAAGCACCACAACGACAATGACAACGATAACGATAACGACAACGACAACGACAACGACGTCGACAACGACAACAAGAACAAGAACAGAACCGACATCCGCATTGACAACGATCAACGCCAGGACAACGATCAGCGTCAATCCGTCGATCAGCGCGTGAACGACCGTAAGCGCGAGCGCTTCGATCGGCGCGAGAGCTTCGATCGGCAGCGGGGCAACGTGATTCGCGGGACCAACGTGCTCCACACGGATGGCAGAGATCAGCTCGATCACAGCGACCGCAGCGATCACATCGTGCTGGATGGGGGCGACCACGGCGACCACGGTGGCCGCGATGACCACGGTCGGCACGGTCATCACTTCGGGCACGGGGATCGTGATCACGGCGAGCACGGGGATCACGGGCACCAGTGGGGTCGTGGCGACATCCAGGAGTTCGGCAACCTCATGGACGCCGGTGACTTCGCCGACGCCGGGGATCTCGGCTGGGCCGGCGGCCGCGGGCGCCAAGTGGCCTCCGGTGGCGGGGGCGGGGGCGGCGCCGCCGCCACGCTGCCGTGGACCGGAGCGCCGGTCGGCGCCGTGGCCGCGGTCGGCGGGGGTCTGCTCGCCGCCGGCGTGACCGGAACCCTGATCGCGGTTCGCCGTCGCCGCGCGAGCGCTGCCGAGTAACCAGGGTGAACAAACGCCGCCTGCTGGCGGGCCTCGCGCTCATCGGCGCGCTGCCCGCCATGGCCGCCGGGTGGTCGGCCTACCTGGGCCTGACCACCTGGCACCACCTGACCGCGACCCGATCAGCCCTGGCCGAGGCGCATGACGATCTTTCGTCGGCGTTGTCGTCCGCTCGGTCGCGCGCCGGGCGGGCGGGGACGCAGGAAGCCGGGAAGCCGCTGCTGGACTCCCTGCCGGACTTCGCGAAGGCGCTGTCGGAGGCGCGGGAGCACGCGGCGGCGGCCCGGCGGGTCACCGGGGGAGCGGACTGGGATCTGCTCTCCCGGCTGCCCGTCATGGGCGAGGAGGCGGCGGTCGTCCGCGGGATCGCGCGGGCGGCGGACCAGCTGACCCTCGCGCTCGACGAGCTGCAGGAGGTCGCCGTCGCCTTGCGCGGCTCGATCTCCGGCGGCGTTCCCGGCCTGACCGGGCTGCTGGCGAAGCTGGCCGGAACCGACGTCACGGGCGCGGTGCAGCGGGCGCGGCTCCGGCTCCTGCTGGCTCGCGGCGAGCTGACCCGCGTGCCGGAGAGCACGGGGGTCGGCGCGATCGACGCCGCGCGGGCCAGCGCGATCAAGGAGATCGACCGGCTGCGCGGCTGGGTGGACAGGGCGGCGCAGCTCGTCGCGCTGCCCGCGCTGTTCGGCCGGGACAAGCCCAGCCGCTACTTCCTCGCGTTCCAGACCAACGCCGAGGCCCGGGGCACGGGCGGTCTTGTGGGCGCGTTCGGCATCCTCTCCGCCGGTGGCGGGCGTTTCGCGATCAAGAACCTGGCCGCGAACAACGGGCTCAGGAACGCCACCACGCCCGTGGTCGATCACGGGCCCGCGTATGTCGCGCGGTACGGCCCGAGCGCGGTGGAACTGCTGTCCAATTCCAACCTCTCACCCCATTTCCCGTACGCGGCGGAGACGTGGACCCGGCTCTGGCAACGGCAGACCGGCACCCGCCTGGACGGCGCCATCGCGACCGATCCGGTCGGCCTGGCCCGGATGTTGTCCCTGGTCGGACCGGTCACGCTGCCCGGCGGGGAGCAGGTCACGGCCGCCAACGTGGTCGATCTCACCGAGCGCGCGGCCTACGCCCGCTACCAGGATCCGATCGAGCGCAAACGTTTCCTCGTCACGATCGCGCGGTCGGTCGGCGACGCGCTGACCCGGCTGCCCGGGCTCGAAGCCCTGCCCGTCTTCTTCCAGCTCGTGGAGGAGGGCCGTCTGCGGATCTGGAGCCGGCACGACCGCGACCAGGCCCTGATCGCCACCACCCCGCTGGGCGGGACGCTGTCCACCGCGCGCGGACCGTACGCGGGCCTGGTGGTCAACAATTCCGGCGGCACCAAGCTCGACTACTACCTCGACCGCGAGCTCAACTACGACCTCGGCCCCCGGGAGGGCGACTGGCGCACCAGCCGGATCCGGATCCGGCTGACCAACGACGTGCCCGAAGGCACCCTCCCCAAGTACGTGACGTACCGGATGGACACCCCGCACGACCAGCCGCCCGTCGGCGCGAACAAGATCTGGTTCTCCCTGTACGCCCCCGTCGGCGCCACCCTCAAAGCCGCCAGGATCAACGGCGCCGCCACCGAGATGATCGTCGAGGAGGAGCGGTTCCACCCCGTCTACTCCAAGGTCATCGAACTCGGCCCCCGCCGGACCGCGACCATCGAGCTGGACCTCCGCGAGCCCCACAGCGCGGCCCGCCCGAACGTCCCGGTCCAGCCCCTGGTGCGCCCGCAGCGCACCACCGTCACCTGCGCGGGCCGCAGCTGCCCCTGATGATCAGCTGGGTCGGCAGCATGACCGTCTTCGGCCGCCGGCCCTGGCGCATCACCAGCTCCGCCGCCCGATACCCGATGTCCTGCGCGGGCTGGGCCACCACTGTCAGCGGCGGGGAGCAGAGTTCGGCCCACGGCACGTCGTCGAACATCACCAGCGACAGGTCCCGCGGAATCCGCACGTCCAGCTCCCTGGCCGCCAGCACGGCCGCCTCGCCGAGCATGTTGTCCCCGGTCAGGACGGCCGTGATGTCGGGCCGTCGCTGGAAGAGACCGGACGCCGCGGCGTAGGCGGAGTCGCGGCTCGCCCGCGCCGGCACCACCAGCTCCTCGTCCAGCAGCTCGCCCATCGCGGTGCGGAACGCCCGGGTCCGCTGGGTCTGCCCGTGCCGGGCCAGGAAGCCGATCTTGCGATGGCCGAGCCCGGTCAGGTATTCCACCGCCGTACGCACTCCGGCCCGGTCGTCGGCGAGCACGGCCGGCACCTCGTCCAGCACCCGCTGCTGCCCGGGCGCCGGGTCGCGCCACACCCGCCGGTCGGCGAAGACCACGCTCAGCCCCGCCCGGAGCGCGGGCGCCCACATCTCGCCGTCCCCCGACGGCACCGCGATCACACGGTCCATGCTCTGCTCCAGCAGCGACCCGACCAGGTCGGCCTCCTGCTCCGGGTCGTCGCCGGTGACGCCGATGGTGACCGGCTCGCGGTAGGAGCGGGCGCAGGAGAGCACGCCGTCCGCGAGCCGCGCGTAGAAGTTGTCGGTGATGTCCGGCACCAGCAGCGCGATCCCGCCGCTGCGCTGCTGCCGCAGGTTCCGCCCGAGCGCGCTCGGCCGGTAGTCCAGCTTGGTGGCCGCGTCCAGCACCCGCTCCCGCGTCTCCGCGCTCGCCGATCCCCCCGACAGGACCCGCGAGACGGTCGCCACCCCGACCCCGGCCATCTCGGCCACGTCCTTGATCGTCGTACGGCGCTGCGCTGGACTGCTCATGGAAACGATTCCATCAGAATTCCACAGTTACCTCCAGTCTCAATACGATAACGGGAATGTCATGACAGGCGGAAACTAAGGGAATCGCTTGACAGGCATGTCCGGTTCGGGTGAGATGCATGAAAACGTATCCACTTTTCCCCTAGTGGAGACCGGCGGCGGGGGTTCCGTGCCGGTCCTCGGGCAGCGTGAAGGACTGGCATGGCATCAATCGTTCTGAGCAACGTCGACAAGATCTACGCGGGTGGCGTGAAGGCCGTGAACGGCCTGAATCTTGAGATCAAAGACGGCGAGTTCATGGTCCTGGTCGGCCCGTCGGGATGTGGCAAGTCCACCGCCCTGCGGATGATCGCCGGACTTGAGGACATCAGCGCCGGCGAGATCGCGATCGGCGACCGGGTGGTCAACCACCTCCCGCCGAAGGACCGCGACATCGCGATGGTCTTCCAGAACTACGCCCTCTACCCCCACATGACCGTGGAGGAGAACCTGGCCTTCGGCCTCAAGCTTCGCAAGATGCCCAAGGCGGAGATCGCCAAGCGCGTCAACGAGGCCGCCAAGATGCTGGGCCTGGAGCAGTACCTCAAGCGCAAGCCGGCCGCGCTCTCCGGCGGTCAGCGCCAGCGTGTCGCCATGGGCCGCGCCATCGTCCGCGAGCCGCAGGCCTTCCTCATGGACGAGCCGCTCTCCAACCTGGACGCCAAGCTCCGCGTCTCCATGCGGGCCTCGCTCAACCAGCTGCACGAGCGCCTCGGCGTCACCACCGTCTACGTGACCCACGACCAGGTCGAGGCGATGACCCTCGGCGACCGCGTCTGCGTCCTGCGCGACGGCCTGCTCCAGCAGGTCGACACTCCGCAGAACCTGTTCGACAACCCGGTCAACCTGTTCGTCGCCGGGTTCATGGGCTCCCCGTCCATGAACTTCGCCTACGCCGATCTCGTCCGCGACGGGGCCACCGCCGCGGTGGCCTTCGCCGGCTACAAGCTCCCCGTCCCCGACTCCACGTTCGCCGAGAAGCCCGGTCTCGACCGCTACATCGGCAAGCGCATCATCCTCGGCATCCGCCCCTCGGACTTCGAGGACTCGGTCGCCGCCAACGGCGCCTCCACCGGCTGGGTCCGCATCCCGGTCCGCGCGAACGTCACCGAGGAGCTTGGCTCCGAGATCAACGTGCTGTTCACCATCGACGCTCCCCCCGTCGAGCACCGCGACACGGTGGCCGCCGCCAACGACGGCGACGAGGAAGAGGCCACCCTCCCGCTGACCGGCGACAAGTCCCTGTGGACCGCCCGCGTCAACGCCCGCAGCCACGTCCGCCCCGGCCAGAACATCGAACTCGTCGTCGACACTCACAACCTGCACTTCTTCGACGTCGACTCCGGCCTCAGCATCGGCCACGAAGCCAACGTCGGCCGCTAAAGAACGTCCGCCCCCCGCCAGTCCGGCGGGGGGCGGCCACCAACCTGGCTTTACGAAACCCCTCAGAACGAACCCTCGCCGTCTCCCCCCTCCGACGGCGAGGGTTCTGTGTCTATGGCCGCGCCTCCGGCACGGCGGGCTTGGCCGCCTTCAGCCTGTGTCTTCCCTCGTCACTCCGGGCCGCTTCGCGACCCTGCGTTCCTCAGTCCAGACACAGGCGCGGCCAAGCCGCTTGATTGCCCTGGATAGGAGTGATGGCCGGGTTAAGAAGGTGCGGTTGTCCAGACACAGGCGCGGCCAAGCCGGGACATACGACTAAAGGTGCGGCGATTGCCGATCAAGTTTGTGTCAAACCCCGGAAGACAATCTGGCCCTCCTGCCTAACCTCGTCGGATGGGGTTTCGGGTGCTGTTCGTTTGTACGGGGAACATCTGCCGATCGCCGATCGCGGAGTGCCTGACCAGGGCCGCGCTGGCGGCGGTCTCGGGGGTCGAGGTGGGCAGTGCCGGGACGCGCACGGTGGCGGGGGTGCCGATCAGTGCGGGGGCTCGGGAGGTGCTTCGGCGGATGGGCGCGGAGGTGGGGGAGTTCGTGTCCCGGCCGCTGGAATCCGAGATGGTGGTCGAGGCCGATCTGGTGCTGACGGCGACCCGGCGGCATCGGGCCGAGGTGGTGACCCGGGTTCCGGCGTCGGTGGGCCGGGTGTTCACGATCGCGGAGTTCGGCGCCCTGGTCCGGGCCATTCCGGAAGGCCTGGTCGTGCGCTTCCTGGAGGCGGAGGAGCGGGGGAGGGCGCTGCTGGCCGAGGCGACGGCCAGGAGGGGGATGGTCCGAGTGGCGGAACCTGATGTGGTCGATCCGATCGGCCGTTCTGGGCGCGTCTATCGCGCGGTGGGGCGGCGCATCGCCGCCGAGCTCTCCGTGCCGCTGCGCCTGCTGGCCGGCGGCACGGAGAGCGCCAACGATTAATGAGAAAGTCGTGATCTGGACAGCCGCAGCGGTGAATCGCCTGGTCGGCGGCCGTGCGGCTGTCTATGGACGGGTTTCTAATTAATTAGACCCCTACCGGGATCTTGTCGGGTTCGGCTTCCTTGATGGGTTCGTAGCTGTAGTCGTAGCCGTAGTGGTGGATGGTCCTGGACGGTGTGAAGTTGAGGATCGAGCCGATCAGGCGTCCGCTGACCGAGCTGAGCTGGGTGGTGGCGTGCGCGAGGTGGTCGCGCTGGGTCTTGGCGCTGCGGGCCACCAGCAGGACCCCGTCGGCGACGGCGGCCAGGGTGGCCGCGTCGGTGACGGGGAGCAGCGGCGGCGCGTCGATGAGCACCATGTCGTAGGACTTGCGGAGCTGGATGAGCAGCTGCCGCATCTGGTGGGAGCTGAGCAGCTCGCTCGGGTTGGGCGGGATGGGGCCGCTGGGCAGCACCTGGATCTGGTCGTCGCCCCAGGTCTGCAGGGCGTCGGCCAGGGTGGAGGTGCCGATCAGGACGTTGGTGAGCCCGACGGCGCCCTCGATGCCGAGATAGTCGGGCACGCTGGGGCGGCGCAGGTCCGCGTCCACGAGCAGCACCCGCCAGCCGGCCTGGCCCAGCGCGATGGCCAGGTTGACCGAGGTCGAGGACTTGCCCTCGCCCGGCAGGCAGCTGGTGATCACCAACGACCTGGGCTTCTCGTCGATGCCGACGAACTGCAGGTTCGTACGGATCGCCCGGAACGCCTCAGCCCGGATGGAACTGCCTTGATCGCGCACGATCAACGGGTACAGCTTGGCGTCCTTCTCGTAACTGATGACGCCGAGCACCGCCCCGCCGGTGGCCTCCAGCAGGTCCTCCGGGGTCTTCACGGTGGTGTCGAGCCGGTCGTACAGGACGATCGCCGAGCCGGCGGCGAGCAGGCTGAGGAGCACGCCGATGGACAGGTTCACCAGCGGGCGCGGGCTGACCGGCTTCCCGGGCGTGACGGCCTTGTCGATGACCGTGACCTTGATGGTGGACTTGCTGTTCTTGTCCGGCCGCTCGATCTGGTCGATCAGCTTGGTCAGCTGCTCGCCGACCGCGTTGGCCAGCCGCCCGGCCCTGGCCGGATCACCGTCCTCCACGGTCGCCCGCAGCAGCACCGTGTCCGGCACGGCTTCCGCCTTCACGTTCCTGGCCAGCGAATCCGGGTTGAGGCCCTCGGGCCGGGCGACCTCGCTCACCACCCGGCGGCTGGTGATCAGGTTCGCGTACGACTTGACCCGCTGCTGCGACAGCAGGTTGGCCTGGTACGCCCCGGCCGCGCTGGATTCGTCGTCCTCGGCGGCCACGAGCATGGACACCGTCGCGGCATACCGCTCGGGCATCTGCTGGGTCACGAGCATCGCGCCCCCGGCGCCCGTGCCCGCCGCCAGGGCGATGATCCACCAGTTCCGGCGGGCCAGTCGCAGATAGGAGAGGAGTTCCAAGGATTTACCGCCTTGAGGGTTGCAGCGCGGGGCGGGCGGCCGGGTAGGCGTCCACGCCCTGCAGCAGAACGACGAGGACGAGACCCGAGCCGACGGCCAGGGCCAGGGCGAGCAGCGGGGCCAGCGCCAGCACGGCCACCGCGCAGGCCAGGCCGCAGGTCAGCGTGGTCACCGCGGCGAGCACGAGGACCGTCTGCGAGACCGAAAGGCCGAGCCGGCGCAGCCGGTGGGTGACGTGGTCGGTCCCGCCGCACATCACCGAGCGGCCCGCCCGGCGGCGGGAGACCACCACCACGAGGGTGTCCACGGTGGCCACGAAGGTGACCAGCAGCAGTCCCGCCGGAGCCTGCCCGGGCGCGTCGAACACGAGCACGGCGGAGCAGGCGATGGCGAAGCCGATGAACAGCGAGCCGCAATCGCCCATGAAGATCCGCGCCGGGGTCCAGTTGTGGACCAGGAAGCCGGCGCAGGCCCCGGCCAGCGCCAGCGGGATGACGGCCGCCGCGGGCGCGCCGGTGACGAACGCGGCCACGGCCAGCATGCCGCAGGTGGCGACGGCGACCGCGCTCAGCGCGCCGTCCATGTTGTCGAGCAGGTTGTAGGAGTTGGTGACGACCACGATCCAGATCGTGGTCAGCGGGATGTCCAGCCAGGTGCCGGTGACCGGGGCCTGCACCCCGTTGAACACCACGGCCAGCGCGGCGAGCGTCTCCACCAGCAGCCGCGGCAGCGGCCCGAGCGGCCGCAGGTCGTCGATCAGGCCGACCAGGGCGAGCACGGCCGCGCCCAGGATGACGGCCCGTACCGCCGGGTTGCCCGCTTGGAACGCGACCGGCGGCAGCGTGGCGATCAGGATGGCCAGGCCGCCCAGGTATGGGGTGGGACGACGGTGGGCCTTGTGGCCACCGGGCCGGTCGGTCAGCCGCGTCCACAGCGCGAACTTCCGGACCGGAACGGTGGCGGCGGCTCCGATCGCCGCCGCCGACACCACCGTCCCCACACTGACTGCCAGACTCACCGCGCGTCGATCCCTGCTTCGCACTGCCGCCCGCGGGACATCTCGCGCATCGTCTCCGTGATCGTGTCGAGCAGGATGTCGTCCAGGTTGCGCTGCGGGCGCCACCCGGTGAGGGCCCGCAGCCGGGAGCTGTCCGGCACCCGCCGGGCCATGTCCTCGAAGCCCTTCGCGTACGCCTCGTGGTAGGGGATCATCTCCACCCCGGAGGTGCTCCGGGTCAGTTCGATCACCGTCTTGGCCAGTTCGAGGATGGTGACCTCGTCGGAGGATCCGATGTTGAAGGTCTGCCCGACCGCCAGCGGCTCGTCCAGCAGCCGCAGCAGCGCGTCGACGACGTCCAGGACGTGCACGAAGCACCGCGACTGGGTGCCGTCGCCGAACACGGTGAGCGGCCGCCCGCTGAGCGCCTGGCGGACCAGCCGCGGCACGACCATCCCGTAGGCGGGGCTCTGCCGGGGCCCGACCGTGTTGAACAGGCGCGTCACCACGGTCGGCAGACCGCGTTCCCGGTAGTACGCGTTGGCCAGGATCTCGTCCACGGCCTTGGCGGTGCTGTAGGACCAGCGGGAGACGGACGTGCTGCCCAGGATCCGGTCGGCGTCCTCGGCCAGCGGCCCGCCGGAGTTCTTGCCGTAGATCTCGCTGGTGCTGGCCACCAGGATCTTCCTGCGATAACGGTGCGCGGCCCCGATGACGATCTCGGAGCCGCGGATGTTGGTGGTCAGCGACCGCAACGGCTGCTCCACGATCAGCTGCACCCCGACGGCGGCGGCGAGGTGCACGACCACATCGCACTGGTGCACCAGTTCGTCCACCACAAGTTCGTCCAGGACCGAGCCGGTGACGATCCGCAGCGCCGGATGCTGGGCCGAGTGACGCAGGTTCTCGGCGCGACCGGTGGAGAGGTTGTCGAGCACCGTCACCGAATCACCCCGATCCAGCAGGGCATCGGTCAGGTGCGACCCGATGAATCCGCTGCCGCCGGTTACCAGATAGTTCATGCCAATAGCAGCCAAGGTGACTCCTCTGCCGAACACTCGCTCGACGTGTCATATCTGTGCCAGTGAGACGGTAGAGATGCCGGATTGAACACCCGGGGCGCCACGCGCGATCTTGCGGCGCCTTTTGCCGTCATTTTCATCGGCGGCGGCGGATGGTTTAGCCGGAGCGGGCCGGAACAAGGTCGGCGCGCCGGGGGAGCAGTTCCCTGGGGGCGGTCTTGGAGGCCCGGACGAACCAGATGAGTTCGATCACGGCGATCAGCGTGTACGCGGCCGTGGACGCCAGCGCCGCGCCGACGGCGCCCCACTGCGGGATGAGCACGCCGTTGAGCACCAGGTTCACGCCCAGGGCGATGATCGCGATGGCGGTCATGGTCATCGGGCGCGACAGCCGTACCAGGAACTGCTCGACCGGTTTGAGCAGGGCGAGCATGATCGCGCCTGGCGCCAGCGCGAGCATGGGGGCGACGCTCGGCGCGTAGGCCGAGCCGTACACCAGCGGGATGAGGATCGGGGCGGTGGCGGCGAGGACGGCCACGACGGCGGTGCCGGTGAGCAGGTTGAGGCGCAGGGCGCGGGTGGTGGCCTCGCGGGCGCCGTCGCCGTCGGCGTCGGCCTGCCGGGCCAGGCTCAGCTGGCGTACGGCTTCCGCCGGGGCGGCGGCCAGCGAGAGCACGGCCACCGCGACCGTGTAAAGGCCCGCCTCGCGGGCGGAGGCCAGGGCGTTGAGCAGCAGCACGTCCACGGTGAGCAGCAGATAGAAGGCCAGGCGGCCGGGGTGGTAACGCCCGGCCAGGGCCAGCTGGCGCCGGGCCAGCCGCATCCTGCCGCGCAGCGAGCGCAGCTTGAGCGTGGCGGCGAACAGCATGAACGGCGAGGCCGTGGACAGCGCCCAGCAGACGATCACGGCGGTCACCGACGCCTTGCCGAGAGCGATCAGGACCAGCAGCGGCACGCACTGGGTCAGCCCGGTCAGCACCCAGGCCCGGTTGACCAGGCGCTGCCGGGAGCGCAGCAGCATGATGCCGTTGAGGTTGATCGCGGCCACCCCGAACGGCACCGCGAGGAGCGCCAGCGCGAGCAGCGCCGGCGAGGCGAGCGGCAGCACCAGGCTGGCGGCGAACGCGAGGAGGGCGCAGAGCGCGCCGATCGCCAGGCTGAGGAACAGCCCGTTGGCCAGCAGCGCGCGGCGCTTGCCGGCGTCCGGCCAGAAGGCGATCTGGGACTGCTGCAGGGACAGGTGGCCGAGCTGGATGGTGATCCCGGCCGTGGTGGCGACGACCGCGTACACGCCGCGGCTCTCCGGTTCCAGCGCCCGGGCGAGCAGCACCCCGGTCACCGCCGCGAGCCCCAGCCGGAGGACCTGGCTGGCGACGGTGTCCAGGGCCCGGCGCAGGCTGCTCATACGGGTGTTCCTCATACGGGCACGGCGGGCCGGTCGGCGGAACGATGCCAGAGTTCCAGCTGGAGCAGCGTCCAGAGCCGGGTGGCGTGGTCACGTCCCGCCATGTGCTCGGCGAGCATCCGGGACACCAGCTCGGGCTGGAAGATCCCCCGGGAGCCCGCGGTGTGGTCGGTCAGCGTGTCGTGGACGAGCTCGCGCAGCGAGGTGCGCAGCCAGGCGGCCAGCGGCACGCCGAAGCCCTTCTTGGGCTGGGCGAGCGTCTCGGCCGGCAGCCAGGGGGCCACGGCGGTGCGGAGCAGGTGTTTCGTCCTGCCTTTCCTGATCCGGAAGTGGTCGGGCAGCCCGGCCGCCCATTCCATCAGGTGGTGGTCGAGGAAGGGCGAGCGCGCCTCGATGGAGTGGGCCATGGTGCTGATATCCGCCTTCACCAGGAGATCTCCCGGCAGGTAGGTGGAGATGTCGGCGTCCACGGCACGGCCGAGCGTGGTCCCCGCGCGGGAGGCCGCGAACGCCTCGTCCACCAGGGCGGCGCTGTCCAGGTGCGCCAGCGACGCGGCGACCTCGGGCGTGTAGAGCGCGCGCTTGGCCGCGTGGTCGAAGCAGGTCATCAGGCCCGCGTAGCGCCGGGCGGGCGGCTGGCCGAGCGTGCGCAGGGCCCACCCGGCCTGGCGCGGCAGCGTGCCGGGGGAGCCCCGGGAGATCAGCGCGGAACCGGCGGCGGATAGGCCGCGCCCGAGCACGCCGGGCACCCGCATCCGGTCCAGTCGCGCCATCAGCAGGTGGCGCCGGTAACCCGCGAAGCACTCGTCGCCGCCGTCGCCGTTGAGCACCACGGTCACGTGCTCGCTGCTCAGCTGGGCCACCGCCAGGCTCGGGATCGCCGAGGCGTCCGCGAACGGCTCGTCGAAACGCCGGGCCACCTCGGCCACGGACTCGATGGCCGACGGCGTGATGACGTAGTCGCGGTGGTCGGTCCCGTACCGGGCGGCGACCGCCCGCGCGGGGCCGCGCTCGTCGAACCGGGGATCGGTGAAGCCGATCGTGAACGTGCGCACGGGCGCGTTGCTGACCCGGGCCATGGCCGCGACCACCGCCGCCGAGTCGAGCCCGCCGGACAGGAACGCCCCCACCGGGCGTTCCCCCGCCAGGCGCCGCCGCGTCACGTCCAGCAGCAGTTCCCTGAGCCGCTCCGCCTCCCCGGCCTCGTCGCCGACCGGCCGGGGCGAGGCGTCCAGCCGCCAGTAGCGGCGGACGTCCGTACGCCCGGCCTGCCAGCTCAGCACGTGCCCGGGCGGGAGTTTCCTGACCCCGGCCACGATCGAGTGAGGGGCGGGCACGTACCGGTAGGTCAGGTAGTGGTGCAGCGCGGCGAGATCCACCGTGCGCGGCACGTCCATCGCCTTCAGCTCGGAGGCGAAGGTCAGGCTCCCCCGGTGGTCGCGGTAGTAGAGCGGCTTCTTGCCGAGCCGGTCCCTGGCCAGCAGCAGCCGCTGCCGGGTGTCGTCCCACAGCGCGAAGGCGAACATGCCGCGCAGGCGGCGCACGAGGTCGTCGCCGTAGTCCTCGTACAGGTGGGTGATCAGCTCGGAGTCCGAGGAGCTGGCCAGCCGGTGGCCCTTCGCCAGGAGTTCGGCGCGCAGCTCGGGGAAGTTGTACAGCTCGCCGTTGAACACGGCCGTGACGTCGCCGCGCTCGTTGCGCACCGGCTGCGCGCCCCCGGCCACGTCCATGATCGCCAGCCGTCGCATGCCGAGACCGGCGGTCTCGCCGCAGTGGTAGCCGTCCCCGTCGGGCCCCCGGTGCACGAGCGCGTCGCACATGCGCCGGACCAGCTCGTGGTCCGCCCCCGCTGAGGAGATATGTCCCGCTATTCCGCACATAGCCGCTCCAACTGTTCTCCGTACAGGCGGATGTGCTCGGCCACCAGCTGGTCGATGCCGAGCGTGGACCTGGCCCAGTTCCTGGCGGTCTCGCCGAGCCCGGGATGGGCGCCGCCGAGCACCTCGGTGATCGCCTGGGCCAGCGCGTCCGGGGCTTTCGGTGGCACCAGCAACCCGCGCCTGGGCTCGCCGCCGAGCAGTTCCGGCGTGCCGCCGACGGCGGTGGCGATCACCGGCCGCCCGGCCGCCATCGCCTCCATGACCGCGTTGCTCAGCCCTTCAACCAGCGACGGCAGCACCACGGCGTCGGCCCGGGCCAGCAGCGGCCGGACGTCCGGGACCGCGCCGAGGAACCGGGCGTCCACGCCCAGCCGCGCGGCCTCGCGCTCCAGCGCGGCCCGCTCGGGTCCCTCCCCGGCGAGTGCCACCACGCAGCCGGTACGGCTCGCCGCCGCCAGCAGATCCCGATGCCCCTTCTCCGGCCGCAGGTTGGCCACGCACGCGAGCACCGGCCCGCGGGCGTCCAGCGCGAGCGGCGGCGCCGCTTCGAACGCGCTCGCCGGGAGCCCGTTGTAGACCACGGCGAGCTTGCCCAGCGTCAATGATTCGGCGTGCGCCGCCCGGTTGGCCACCGCGTACGCGTTGGCGATCACCAGGTCGGTCAGGCGATTGGCCCCGCGCACGGCGGCCTTCAGCACTCGCCCGCCCGGGGGAGCCACGCTCCGCCGCCCGGACACCACGACCGGCACCCCGGCCAGCCGCCCTGCGGGCACCCCGAGCAGGTAACCCCTCGTCAGGAAGCAGTGCAGCACATCGGGCATCTCGCGGCGCAGCAGCGCCACCAGCCGCCCCAGCGCCCACCCGTTCGCCGCCGCTGTCCACGGGGCCCCGCCTATTCGTCTCAGGCCGAGCCGTACCACCCGGACGCCGCGATCGTGGAGTTCCCGCTCGCGCGGCCCGCCTTCGAACAGCACCAGCACCGTGACGTCGACGCCCTCGTCCCGCAGGCCCGCGGCCAGCAGGACCAGCTGTTTCTCAGTTCCGCCGCGCCCGAGCTGGTCGATGAGCAGGCAGACCCGGCGGACGCGGGCCGGAGCCCTGGTCAAGATCGGCATATCGCGCAGGGTAGTCCAGCGGCTGCGCACCGCCATGAACGCGCGAGCTATCTGCAGGACAGCAGTTGGCCATAGATGCTCAAATGCCGGTCCACGGTCGCCCCGGCGTGCAGGTGCTCCCTGCTCCACGTCTGCGCGGCGGCGGCCAGCGCGGCGGCGCGCGCGGGGTCGCGGAGCAGCCGTTCCAGCGCTAGGGCCAGCGCCTCGGCGTCGCCGGGCGGGACCAGCAGGCCACGGCCGGTCAGCAGTTCGGGGATGCCGCCGACCGCGCTGGCGGCCACCGGCACTCCGGCCGCCATCGCCTCCATCACGGCGATCCCGAGCGGTTCGGACAGTGACGGATGGGCGACCACATCGGCCCGCGCCAGCCACCGCCCCACGTCCGGCCGCGCGCCGAGCAGCCGCAGGTCCAGCCCGAACGTCCGCGC
This sequence comes from Acrocarpospora macrocephala, assembly GCF_009687865.1. Classification (GTDB taxonomy): domain Bacteria; phylum Actinomycetota; class Actinomycetes; order Streptosporangiales; family Streptosporangiaceae; genus Acrocarpospora; species Acrocarpospora macrocephala. Next base: position 47,534 of record NZ_BLAE01000057.1, on the reverse strand, counting down.
CTGCAGTGAGAGCGCCTCCCGCTCGGGGCCCTCGCCGAGCACGATCACCGTGCAGTCCAGGCCGCGCTGCTTCAGCAGGGCCGCCGCGCCGACCAGGACACTGTGCCCCTTCCACCGGTGCAGGTTCCCGACCGCCAGGATCACCGGCCGCTCGGTGGCGAGCTGGGCCGGGATATGCCGGGCGAAGGCCGCGGTGGACAGCCCGTTGTAGGCGACCCCGATCTTGGCGGCGGGTGTCCTGGTCACCCGGCCGACCTGCCGGGCCAGCTCCTGGCTGACCGCCACCAGGTGGTCGGCGCGCTTGCTGGCCCACCGGTCGAGCACGCGCGTCAGCGCCGGCAGCCGGTGCTGGCCGGGCGCGGTGTGGCGGCCGGCCACCAGCACCCGCACCCGGGCCGGCCGGGCCAGCGCGGCGGCGGCCACGTAGCACGGGAACAGGTGCGCGTGCAGCACGTCCGGGCGGGTCCGCCGCAGGTAGCGCACCATCCGGACGCAGGCCCGCAAGCTGGCGGGCAGCGCGCGCCAGCCGTGCCGCAGGAACGTGCGGAAGCCCAGGTCCACGACCGGGATGCCCGCCTGGCGCAGGTGCGCCTCGCGCGGCCCGCCGCCGAACATCACCAGGACCTCGCTGCGCACCCCCCGGGCCTTCAGTTCCCTGGCCAGCAGCACGACCTGGTGTTCCGCACCACCTGAGCCGAGATGACCGATGAGCTGAACCACCATGTCGGGACGGCGCGGATAGTTACGGAGCATGACCGTGATAGTACTCAGCGTGATCATCGGTGCAAGGAGGTCGGCGTGGAGTTCGTGGTGGTGGGGTTGGTGGCGGTGCTGCTCACCTGGATGGTGTGGGCCTGCTTCCCGAAACACGTGGCGGTGAAAGTGCTGCCGGTCCTGCTGGTGGCGCTCGCCGTCCGGCTGATCGTGCACACCCTGGTGATCAGGGCCGACCTGCTCGGGTACGGCGGCGACAACCTCACCTACGAAGCCTGGGCCACCGACATCGCGCGGTACTGGGATATGTCGGGCTTCCGCTTCGTCACCGCCGCCGAGATGAGCAACCTCCACGCGGTGGCCGTGCCGTGCAACCTGTTCGCCCTGGTCATCACCTTCTGCGGCGGTCCTGCGCCGCTGGCCTGCACGGCCGTGGTGGGTCTGGTGGCCTGCGCGCTGTGCGTGGTGCTCTACCGGGCCGCGCTGCTGGTGGGCGCGGACGAGCGGGCGGCGTTCCGGCTGCTGGCGCTGGCCGCGTACATGCCGTCGTTCCTGTTCCACACCTCGGACACGTTCAAGGATGGCATCAACGCGTTCCTCGTGGTGTCCTCCCTGTATCTGGTCCTGTCCCACCTGCACCGCTTCGACGTGCGCAAGCTGCTGCTGCTGGCGCTGGCGTTGTGGACGCTGTGGCACGTGCGGCCCTACATGGTGTTCATGTGCGCGCTGCCCCTCGCGGTCGGGCTGCTGCGGTCGCGGCGGGCGATGGGGATCGGCCTGGTGGCGGCGGTGGCCGGGCTGCTCATGCTGCAGGGGCCGCCGCTGGACATCATGCGGGAGCAGCTCGATCGCGGCCAGTCCATGCTCGTCCGGCAGGCCAACGCGGGCGGCGGCTCCGGGGTGCTGTTCACCGACGGCGGCGACCCGTGGGCGGCCCTCGGCCCGAAACTGCTCTACACCGTGTTCTCGCCGTTCCCGTGGGCCGACGGCAGCCTGGTCTTCCAGCTCGGCAAGATCGAGACCTTGCTCTGGTACGTGCTGCTCGTGCTGGCCGCCGTCGGGGCCCGGCGGCTGTGGCGGCGAGATCCGCGCCTGCTGCTGATCCTGGCACTCTTCCTGCTTCCGGCGACCCTCGCGTACGCCACGACGATGGCAAACGTGGGCCTAATCCTTCGCCAGCGCATGCCAATCGTCATGGTCACGAGCCTGTTGTCGGCCCTGGCGTGGACCAAACTTCCGGCCGGGCCACAACGGGCCCCCAAGGAGCACGCGGAGGCCGTACATGGGTAAGCGGATCAGGATCATGCGGGTGATCGCGCGGATGAACGTGGGCGGTCCCGCGCTGCAGGCGGTGACGCTGCTCAACCACCTCGACCCGGCCCGGTTCGAGCAGCGCATCTACACCGGCGCGCTGGCCCCGGGCGAGGGCGACTACCTGGACCTGCGCGGGCAGGGCGCGGCGGCGATCCGGGTGCCTGGCCTCGGCCGCTCGATCGGGCCCCGCGACGACCTCCGCGCGCTGGCCCGGCTGGTTCGCGAGATGCGCGCGTTCCGGCCGCACATCGTGCACACCCACACCGCCAAGGCGGGCGCGCTCGGGCGGGTGGCCGCCACGATCGCCCGGGTGCCCGCCCGGGTGCACACCTTCCACGGGCACCTGCTGCACGGCTACTTCACCGGGCCGAAACGGGCCGCGATGATCGCGACCGAGCGCGGCCTGGCCCGGCTCAGCCACCGCCTGGTCGCGGTCGGCGAGCAGGTCCGCGACGACCTGCTCGCGGCCGGCATCGGGCGGCCGGAGAAGTTCACGGTGCTGCCCCCGGGCACCCGCGTGCCGCCGCTGCCGCCGCGCAGGCAGGCCCGCGTCGAGCTCGGGCTGCCGCAGGACGTGCCCGTGGTCGCCTACATCGGCCGGATCACCCAGGTCAAACGCCCCGACCGGTTCCTGGAGGCGGCCCGCCTGATCCGGGGCACGGTGCCGGACGCGCACTTCGCCGTGTGCGGGGACGGCGACCTCGCCGACACGCTGCGCGGCGTGCCGGGGCTGCGCCTGCTCGGCTGGCGGCCCGACCTGGAGACCGTGCACGCGGCCGCCGACCTGGTCCTGCTCACCTCCGACAACGAGGGCACCCCGCTGTCGCTGATCGAGGCCGCGCTGTCCGGCGTGCCGTGCGTGGCCACCCGGGTCGGCAGCGTGCCCGAGGTGGTCGCGGACGGCTCCACCGGGCTGCTCACCGGCTGCGACAGCCGGGAACTGGCGGCGGCGGCGATCCTGCTGCTCACCGACCGGGACCTGGCCGACCGGCTGGGCCGGGCCGCCGCCGCCCGGGCCGAACGCCTCTTCGGCATTCCGCGTTTCGTGGACGACGTGCGCGCGCTTTATGAGGACCTTTATCGGCACAACCCGGTCCTGGCGGATATTTCCGGCGCACGGTGAATGGCAATTTCACCGCCAGGCGACACGGAAATCGCGGTACACGCATTTCCGCGACCCCGGTCCTAAAGTGATCTCGAATATCGATCACATGCCATTGGGGTGGGATATGCGAGTGCTGATCACCGGTGGCGCGGGATTCATCGGGGCGAATCTCTGCGCTTTTCTGACGGGATTTCCCGGCGTACGCGGGGTGGTCGCGCTGGACGATCTGAGCACGGGGAGCGCCGCCAACCTGGAGGGCAGCTCGGCCGAACTCGTCGAGGGCTCGATCCTGGACCGGCCGCTGCTCGACCAGCTGGCCGCCGCCGCCGACACGGTGGTGCACCTGGCCGCCAGGCCGTCCGTGCCCAGATCGCTGGCCGACCCGGTGGCCAGCCACGACGTCAACGCGACCGGGACGATGAACGTGCTGGAGGCGTGCCGCGCGAGCGGCGCGCACCTGATCCTCGCCTCGTCCTCCTCGGTGTACGGCGACACCGAGGTGACGCCCAAGCACGAGGACCTGGCCACCCGCCCGCTCAGCCCGTACGGCGCGAGCAAGCTGGCGGCCGAGGCGTACACGCTGGCCTACGGCTCCTCGTTCGGGCTGCCGGTGCTGCCGCTCCGGTTCTTCAACGTGTACGGCCCGCTGCAGGCCGCCGGGCACGCGTACGCCGCCGTGATCCCCGCCTTCGTGGACGCGGCGCTGCGCGGCGAGCCGGTCACCGTGCACGGCGACGGGGAGCAGACCAGGGACTTCACCTACGTCGGCACGGTCGTGCGGCTGCTGGCCGACGCGGCCCTGCGCCGGGTCACCAGCCCGGCCCCGGTCAACCTGGCCTTCGGCACCCGGATCACGGTCAACCACCTGGTGACCCTGATCGGCGAGATCCTCGGGAAGCCGCCGGCCACCCGGCATGTGCCCGCCAGGCTGGGCGACGTGCGCCACTCGCAGGCCGCCTGCGACCAGCTCACCAGGTTGTTCCCGACCGTCGACCCGGTGCCGCTGGGCGACGGTCTGAAGCACACGGTGGCCTGGTTCGAACGTACGCTGACTACCGCTGGGACGGTGTGAAAATATGCGCAAACTCATGGTCATCGGGCAGGGATACGTCGGCCTGCCGCTAGCCGTGCAGGCCGCCGAGGCGGGCTACGACGTGACCGGCGTGGACGTCGACATCTGCCGGGTCAAGCTCCTCAACGCGGGCGAGTCCTTCGTGGAGGACGTGTCCTCGGCCCGGCTGGAGGCGATCCTGGAAGCCGGGCGCTACCGCGCGGTGCTGGATCCGGCCGAGAGCCCGGACTTCGACGTCTGCGTGATCACGGTGCCGACGCCGCTCAGGGACGGCGCGCCCGACCTCAGCCACATCGTCTCGGCCGGCCGGTCCATCGCGCCGCTGCTGCGGCCGGGCCGTACGGTCGTGCTGGAGTCCACCACCTATCCGGGCACCACCGAGGAGCTCCTGCAGGAGATCCTGGAGGACGGCAGCGGGCTGCGTGCCCCGGAGGACTTCCACCTGGGTTACAGCCCGGAGCGCATCGACCCGGGCAACCCGCACTGGGGGCTCGCCAACACGCCGAAGATCGTGTCGGGCGTGTCGGAGTCCTCGCTGCGGGCGGTGTCGGAGTTCTACGGCTCCGTCGTGGAGCGGGTCGTGCCGGTGTCGGGGACCCGGGTCGCCGAGCTGTCCAAGCTGCTGGAGAACACCTTCAGGCACGTCAACATCGCGCTGGTCAACGAGCTGGCGGTGTTCGCCGCCGAGCTGGGCATCGACGTGTGGGAGTCCATCGACGCGGCGTCCACCAAGCCGTTCGGCTACCTGCGGTTCGTGCCGGGGCCGGGGGTGGGCGGGCACTGCCTGCCGATCGACCCCTCGTACCTGTCGTGGAAGGTGAAGCGGTCGCTGGGGCACAACTTCCGGTTCGTGGAGCTGGCCAACGACGTCAACGAGCACATGCCCGACTATGTGGCGCATCGGGTGATGCTGGGGCTGAACCAGCGGGGGCTGGCGATGCGGGGGAGCCGGGTGCTGCTGCTCGGCATGGCGTACAAGAAGAACACCGGGGACGCGCGGGAGTCGCCCGCGGCGGAGGTGGCCAAGCGGCTGCGGCGGCTGGGCGCGGACGTCGCGGCCGTGGATCCCTACGCGGAGCCGCCGGCCGGGGTGGAGCCGGTCGAGCTGACCGCCGCCGAGCTGCGCAGGGCCGACGCGGTGGTGCTGCTCACCGACCACGACGTGTTCGACTACGCCCTGGTGCAGGAGCACGCGGCCTACGTTTTCGACACTCGCCGCCGTTGCGAGGGGCACAACGTGGAGTTGCTGTAGCCTTCAAGAATTCCCCAAGTGAAGCGGATATAGAGCCATTTGTCCCTATTTGGCTTATGTTTCCTTTGGGTCGGAACTGCCGATACATGTCGTGAACGCCTGGCCTTGCGGTCTGTGCCCGACATCGGCTTTCTGAGGAAATCTCCGTCGATTCGAGGAGTACGCACCGCCGGTCGTGCGGATTGCTCAAAATCGGGGGAAAGCTATGGATATCGGACGCCCGCGTCCGCGGAGAGCGCAGGTGGTCGGCCGCATCGCGGCCGCCACCGTGCTCGCCGGCCTCAGCGTCACAGTCGCGACCTCGTCGGCGTCGGCGGTGCCGCTAAGCTCCGAGTCGTTCGCCGGGGCCAGGATCTCCTCCAGCGGCTGGGTGATCGGCAGCCCCCGGGGCGCCGACAGTCCGTGCGCTACGGCCGCCACCGCCACCGTGGCCGGTTTCCTCCCGGCCTGCCGCGAGGTCGTGGACGGAAGGGCGAAGGCGGACCCCGACGGCGGCGGCGCGTTCCGCCTCACCGGCAACAGCGGCTTCAACGCGGGCTCGCTGCTGCTCGACAAGCCGATCAAGGCCGAACGTGGCGTCAGGTTCGAGTTCGACATGTACCAGTACAAAGGCAAGCCGACCACCGGCAAGTTCGGCGCGGACGGCATCGCCTTCTGGATCGTGGACGGTGCCGAGACCAAGGTCGACGCCGGTGAGGGTCTCGGCTACAAGGGCCTGTCCGGCGCGTTCGTCGGCATCGGCTTCGACGTGTTCGGCAACTTCTCCGGCACCCCCGGCACCCCCGGCACCCCCGGCGGCCCCGGCGGGCCCGGCCTCAAGCCGAACAGCGTCGCCGTCCGCGGTTCCGCCGCGGCTGGCTATGACTACATCTCCGGCAAGTCACTCGATCCGGCCACCCATCCGCTCGCCATCGACGCGGCCACCAGGCGGGCGGACGCCAAGCGCCACGTCACCGTCGACATCAACTCCAGCAACGTCATGAACGTCCGGATCGACTTCAATGACGGCAAAGGTCCGACGCCGGTCGTCACCGACCTCGACCTGGACAAGCTGCCCCGCCAGGAGCCGCTGCCCAAGACCCTGAAAGTCGGCTGGGCCGCCGCGACCGGCAACGCGGCGGCGGTGCACGAGATCGGCGGCTTCTCCGCCCGTACGCTCGACGCCGACCTGAAGCTGACCGTGACCGACAACGGTCCCTGGCAGGGCGGGCGGACCGGGGCGTACCACCTGGACGTCGCCGTGAACCCGAGCCTCGGCTGGTCCGACGACCCGGTCAAGCTGAGCTGGAGCGTCCCGGCGGGCGTCACCCCGACCGCGGCCAGCGGCGACGGCTGGGCCTGCACGATCGCGGGCCGCGTCGTCAGCTGCACCAGCGTGACGCACATCGCGCCCGGCGCGCACTACCCGCCCGTCAGGGTCGACGTGGCGCTCGGCACGTCCGTCTCCGGCAACGCCGTCGCGACCGGCGGCATCGAGGCCGGCCACGACAAGGTGACCAGCACGGTCTCGGTGAAGCCTGCCGCCATCAAGCCGGTCTTGGGCAAGGCGGTCGTGAAGATCTCGTCCCACCCGAACCCGTACGTGGCGGGGGATAAGTTCACCTACACCGCCTCAGCGGCCAATCCCGGCCCCGGCGCGATGAACGACGCCACCATCGCCGTGACGTGGCCGCCAGCGTTCAAGCCGCTGAAGTGGAAGTGCACCGCGACCGGCGGCGCCGTCTGCCCCGCCGCGGACGGTACGGGCGACATCGACACCACGGTCGACCTGCCCGCGGGCGGCGCGCTGACCTATACCCAGGTGAGCACGATGCCGGTGGGCGTCATCACATCGTTCACCGCCTCGGTCGCGGTCGTGGCGCCCGGCAGCGGCTGCACCGCCGACAAACCGTGCGTTGCCGCCGAGACCAACAGGCCCCCGCTCTACTAGAGGAGCGCGCGCTCAGCGGAATCTGCGGCCCAGCCGGGTGGAGATCCTGGCGATCTGGTTCTGCGGGAGCAGCCGCCCCACGCCCACGATCACCTTGTACCGCAGGCTGGGCACGCTGACCACCTTGCCGAGCGCGAGGTCGCGCATCGAGGCCCGGACCACGTCGTCGGCGGCCAGCCAGAGGAAGCCCGGGATGCCGGAGGTGTCCATCCGGGCCCGCTGGTGGAACTCGGTTCGCACGAAGCCGGGGCACAGGGCCATCACCCGCACGCCCGATCCGGCCACCTCGGCCGCGACCGAGCCGCTGAAGTTGACCACCCACGCCTTGGTCGCGCTGTAGGTCCCGCGGGAGAAGAACGCCGCCACCGAGGCGACATTGATCACCCCGCCCCGCCCCTTCTCCCGCATGGCGGGCAGCGCGGCGTAGGTCAGCCGCAGCACCGCCTCGCAGTGCACCTTGAGCATGGTCAGCTCGGCTTCCACCGGGACCTTGAGGAACTCGCCCGGGTGGCCGAACCCGGCGTTGTTGACCAGCAGGTCGACCCCTTGGGCGAGGCGATCCTCGACCGCCGTCAGGCCCGCGTCGGTGGACAGGTCGGCGGGCAGCGTCTCGACCGTGACGCCGTACCGGCGGCGCAGGACCGCGGCGTCGGCGGCGAGGCGGTCCCGGTCGCGGGCGACCAGCACCAGCGAGAAGCCGTCGCCGCCGAGGCGGCGGGTGTAGGCCGCGCCGATTCCCGCGGTGGCGCCGGTGATGAGTGCGGTGGGCATGGCGGCAGCTTAGGGTTCAGTCGAGGGTGCGCGCGATGATCTCTTCGACCTGGTCGTTCAACTTCGCGCCGCGGGTCCAGCCCGCGTAGTGGGTGAGGAAGACGACCATCTCCCGCAGTTCGGCCGCGGTCAGGTCGCCGCCGCGCAGCGCGGCGTCGAGCTGGGTGCCGAGCGCCTCGTCCAGGCCCTGGCCGAGGAGCAGGGCGATCAGCAGCAGGCGCCGGTCCCGCATCGACAGCACGCCGCGCCCCCAAACCTGGGCGAAGAGGTGCTCGACCGTCATGGCGAAAAAGTCGCCGGGCGCGTCGCCGGCGTGCTCCCAGCCGTAGACCCGCTTCATGATCTCCATTCCGCGCGTCCGCGGGTCGCCCAGGTCTTGCCCGACCTCGCCGACCTCGTGTTCCCTCATCTAGACTCCCGGGTTCGTTATCTCCATCCTCAGCCCGATCGCGCGCCAGGGCCAGGCGGAAAAAAGTTTTATACTTCAACCAAACCCGGGTTTCCACATGCTGTGATCATGTAACAAGTCGAGCTAAGATCTGGGCAAGATTTGGTCAAGTTTTCCCAGATGTAACAAGCTCAGCGTGAGATGGATACTGGGAAAACGGGCACTACTACCTCGTAGACCCGCAAAGCGGAGGTATGGCCCAGGTGAAAAGATCGCGGGTGCGTATCGCAGGACTGGCGTCCCTCGCGGCGGGTGCGCTCGTCGCTGGACTCGCCGGATGTGGTGGCTCCCAGTTCACGTATGTCCGTGACAACGAGGGCGAGACCTATTTCAAGGTTCCGGCCTCCTGGTCAAAGGTCGACCACAAACCCATCCAGCAGATCCTCTATGGCGAGGATCCCAATTCCGAGAGCGCCCGCATGCGCGCGCAGTTCGTCTGGACGGCCGCCTTCGACGGCGACGCCAGTCCGGGCGCGCAGCATTTCATCCCCTTCGGCGTCAAGGCCGAGGAACCGTTCGTGTACTCCGTGGTTCAGCCGCTCACCGAGGAGCAGCGGGACACCATGTCGCTGAACGCGCTGCGCAACTGGGTGTGGCCGGTGACCAAGTCGTACCGCGACCAGATCGCGCAGTCGAACCCGGAGTTTCCCCTGCAGAACTTCGAGCTGCTCGACGACGAGGTGCTCGAGCCCGGGGATGGCACCAGCGGCGTGCACGTCCGCTTCAACTACCAGGTCGGGCCGCAAGGTGAGACGCACACCTTCGACCTCACCGGGTATCTGAACGCGGGCAGCACCAAGGTCTCCATCCTGCTCGTCCGCTGCTCGGCGACCTGCTACCGCCAGCGGGCCACCGAACTGGACGGGATCACCCAGTCATTCAAGATCAGGAAGTCGCTCGGGTAAGGAGCCCACCTTGTCCATAGATCAGAAACCCGGGTGGTGACGCTGCCATGAAGTCGGCCACCCGACCGGAATACGAAGGGCTCCGCCCCCCAGGTACGGGCCCTGACGACCGGGACCCGAAGACCCGCAAGAAGATGGCCTTCTGGGACCGCTCGAAGATCATCATTTTCCTGGGCGTGGCGTTCCTGCTGCTGAGCTTCAAGACTTATGGCGAGTACGAGGGCATCATGACCCTCCAGGACGCCCTCTACGAGCAGGCCGCCGCCACCCCGTGGATCCTCTGGCTGATCGGCGTCGACGCGCTCCGCCAGGTGCACTTCCTGATCAGCGAGCGATCCGCCGGATACCACCGCTTCTGGACCAAGGGCGTCTTCGGCGGCTTCGAGCGATGGACTCACCGCACCTTCAGCGACTGGGGCAGGTTCCGGCTGGCCCGGGTGATCAAGTGGGCGTTCTGGATCACGCTCATCGCCTTCGTCCTGGCCGAGCTGCTGCCCAACGACCCGACGCCGATCCAGGCGCTGTTCCAGGCTCCGGCCCTGGTGTGGTCGTGGCTGCCGATGATCATCCAGTACAGCATGATCCTGGTGTTCGTCGTGCTGCAGTTCGTGGTCATCTTCTGGTTCCTGTCCCGGGGCGGGATGGAGACCTACTTCCCCGACGACATCAAGACGCGCTTCTCCGACGTCTGGGGCCAGGACCACGTGGTCGAGCGGGTCAAGGAGAACATCGTCTTCCTGGAGCGGCCCGACGAGATCGAGCAGCGCGGCGGCTACGTGCCCAGCGGTCTGCTGCTGTGGGGTCCGCCCGGGACCGGCAAGACCCTGATGGCCGAGGCGGTCGCGGGGGAGACCGGCAAGCCGTACGTGTTCGTGGATCCGGGCGCGTTCGTGAACATGTTCATGGGCATCGGCATCCTCAAGGTCAAGTCGCTCTTCCGCAAGCTGCGCAAGCTGGCCCTGCGGTACGGCGGCGTGATCGTCTTCTTCGACGAGGCCGACTCGCTCGGGCGCCGCGGCTCGCTGGCCCAGCAGGGCCCGCAGACCGGGCCCGGCATGACCGGCGCGTTCGGGAAGGGCGACTGCAACGGGCACTCCTACCTGTCCGGCGACACGCTCTCCCAGCTGGCGAACGCGTTCGCGCCGCCCGAGGAGCCGAAGTCCCGCCGGAACATGTTCATGATGGGCGGCATGGGCGGCGGCGGCGGTGACATGGGCACCCTGCAGGCCCTGCTCACCGAGCTGTCCGGCCTGAAGAAGCCGCGCGGCATCATCAACCGGCACGTACGGCGCCTGCTCGGCATGCGCCCCAAGCCCCCGCCCAAGTACCGCATCCTCGTCATGATGGCCACCAACATGCCCAACGCGCTGGACGAGGCGCTGCTGCGGCCCGGCCGGATCGACCGCATCTACAAGGTCGGCTACCCCTCGAAGGCGGGCCGGCTCCGCACCTACGAGGGCTACTTCGGCAAGGTCAACCACGAGCTCACCGAAGCGCAGATGGAGAAGCTGGCCACCATCACGCCGTACGGCACCGGCGCGACGATCAAGGACCTGGTCAACGAGTCCCTGATCACCGCCATCCGGGACGGCCGCGAGGTGATCACCTGGCAGGACGTGATCAAGGCCAAGCACCTCAAGAAGCTCGGCCCGCCGGAAGGCGTCGAGTATGTCGAGCGCGAGCGGCACGCCACCGCCGTGCACGAGGCCTGCCACGCGGTCATGGCGGTCCGGGTCCAGCACAACCTGGAGATCGACCTGGCCACGATCGAGAAGGGCTCGTACTACCTGGGCATGGTGTCCCAGATCCCGGTGGAGGACCAGTTCACCGAATGGCGCTCCACCTACGAGGCCGACATCCTGGTCTCGCTCGCCTCGCTGGCGGGGGAGCGGCTGTTCTTCGGCGATGACAACTCCTCCGGCGTCTCCAGCGACCTGGCCAGCGCCACGATGGTGGCCGGTCACATGGAGTCGCACTGGGGCATGGGCGCGGGGATCTCCTCGCTGCCCGCGCTGCAGCAGATGGGGATCATGCCGGGCGCTCCCGACCAGCGCCGCCGGGGTGGGCCCGCGGAGATCGGCTTCCTGGCCGCGCAGCCGGGCAGCAAGGGTGACAGGATCGCGCCCAACGAGCTCGGCATGCGGGTGGAGTTCACGCTGCGGCGGCTGCTGGAGAAGGCCGAGGACCTGCTCCGGGAGAACCGGGAGGAAGTGCTCGCGGTGGCGCACGCGCTCGAGACGTACAAGACGCTCAGCGGCGACGACGTCAAGGCGGTCATGGAGGGCGTGCAGGGCACGGTCGTGAACGGCGCGATCTACAAGGACGTGCAGTTCATCGAGGAGATCGAGGCCTATCACGAGGCGGCGCTGCGGGCGCACCTGGAGCACGGCGTCTCGATGTTGCCGCTGCCGGTGGCGCGGCCGCTGCTCCAGCTGGAGCCGGTGGCCGTCGCGGCCGGCGGCCCCGGTCTGGGCACCCCGCCGCCGAGCTTCGCCACCGCCGAGATCGTGAAGGTCAACGGCAACGGCGGGCCGGTGGCCGAGGTGGCGCAGCCCGAGTTCGTGCCGTGGAACGGCGGCGGGCAGCCTGCGCCTCCGCCGCCGCCACCCGGGTACGCACCGGGGTACGCGCAGCCGTACCAGCCGCCGCCGGCGGAGGAGCCCAAGTCGCGTGGCATGCTGTGGGCGCTGCTCGGGGCCTCGCTGGCGCTGGCGGTGTTCGTGGTCGTGCTGGTCGTGACCTTCGGCAGCGGTGTCGCCACGCCGGATTCGGCCGAGCTGGGCGCCTCGGGCGGGTTCACGGCGGGCACGGCGATCGCCTTCCTGGTCGGGTTCCTGGTGTTCGCTGGTCTGGTGGGCGCCATGGTCGCGGTGCTGCGGGCGCAGCAGGCGACGCGCAAGCGCGCGGAGGAGGCCCGGGATCGGGCCAACGAGCGGGCGCAGCTGCTGGCCGCGGCGATGGAACCCGACGTGGCCATGCGGCTGCTCGGGTACGACGGCAGGGACAAGCCAGTCTGACCCTGTTTCTCTGAAGGCCCGGTCTCTCTTCCGAGGGGGCCGGGCCTTCGTCATTGAAAAATCACAGTATTGGGGGAGAAGTCCAGCGATCTGACTCTATCGCGTAACTATCTTGACTTATGGGCGTGTGACGCACTTGAACGAAAGGTGCCTCCATCTCACGTTGTGGACAAGTCCGCAGATGGAGGTCAAAAAGGGTGAAGCGCGTCTTAACAGGGTTCGTACTGTTCGTTGTGTTCTGCGCCTGGGGATTCACCGGCGCCGGCGCGGCACAGTCGGCGGCGGAGCCGCTGCCCAACCGGCAGTATCTGGTCTCAGGGGCGAGCACGCAGCCCCAGCGCAGCGACATCGCCGCCACCGGCGCGGCCATCGACGAAGTGGCGGCGACCTCGGTCGTGGTGACCGCCACCGCGGCCGAAGTCGCCGCGATCAGGCAACTCGGCTACACCGTCACCGTCCTCGCTCCCAAACTCGGTCCCCAGGTGCCGCAGCCGCTGGACTTCCCGGCGGCCGACAGCGCCTACCACAACTTCGCCGAGCTGACGGCGGTGGTGAACCAGGTGGTCGCCGACCATCCCGGGATCGCCAGGAAGATCAGCTACGGCACGTCGTACCAGGGCCGGGACCTGATGGCCGTCAAGATCAGCGACAATGTGGCCGCCGACGAGAACGAGCCCGAGGTGCTGTTCACCGCGCACCAGCACGCGCGCGAGCACCTGACCGTGGAAATGGCGATCTACCTGCTCAACCTCCTCACCGACAACTACGGCACCGACTCCCGGATCACCGACATCGTGAACGGCCGGGAAATCTGGATCATGCCCGACCTCAACCCCGACGGCGGCGAGTACGACATCGCCACCGGCTCCTACCGCTCCTGGCGGAAGAACCGCCAGCCCAACACCGGCTCCTCGGCCGTCGGCACCGACCTCAACCGCAACTGGGGCTACCAGTGGGGCTGCTGCGGCGGCTCGTCCGGTACGACCTCCAGCGAGACCTACCGCGGCCCTTCGGCCGAATCCGCCCCCGAGGTCAAGGCCGTCGCCGACTTCGTCAGAAGCCGGGTCGTCGGCGGCGTCCAGCAGATCAAGTCCACCGTCGACTGGCACACCTACGGCGAACTGATCCTCTGGCCGTACGGCTACACGACCGCGAACACCGCGCCCGGGCTGACCCAGGACGACCGGGACGCGCACGCGGCGCTCGGCCAGAACATGGCCTCCACCAACGGGTACACCCCGGAGCAGGCCAGCGACCTCTACATCACCGACGGTTCCATCGACGACTGGATGTGGGGCGTCTACAAGATCTTCGCCTACACCATCGAGATGTATCCGGTCAGCTCCAGCCCGGGCTTCTACCCGCCGGACGAGCAGATCGTCCCCCAGACCACCCGCCTGCGCGAGGCCGTGCTGCGGTTCCTCGAATACTCCGACTGCGTCTACCGGATCATCGGCAAGGAGGTCCAGTACTGCAACGCCACCCCGCCGACGGTCGTCTACACCGACACGTTCGAGACCGCCACCGGCTGGACGACCAACCCGCTCGGCACCGACACCGCCACGTTGGGCCAGTGGGAGCGGGCCGATCCTGCGGCCACCACCTCCAGCGGGGCCAAGCAGCTCGGCACCACCGTGAGCGGCTCCTTCGACCTGGTCACCGGCGCTTCGGCGGGAGCCGCCGCGGGCGACTTCGACGTGGACGGCGGGGTGACGTCGATCCGGTCGCCGTCCATCACGCTGCCCGCTTCCGGAACCCTGACCCTGTCGTTCTCGTGGTACCTCGCGCACGGATCCAACTCCTCCACCGCCGACTACCTGCGGGTGCTCGTCAACGGCACCCAGGTGTTCCAGCAGCTCGGGGCGGCCAGCAACCGCAACGGCGCCTGGGCGACCGGGACCGCGAACATCTCCGGCTTCGCCGGGCAGAACGTGCAGATCACGGTGCAGGCCGCGGACGCCTCGACCGCCTCACTGGTCGAGGCCGGGATAGATGACATGAAGATCACACAGCAGTGATAGACGCCGCCACGATGCGGTGAAACTGTGACATGTGTGGCAGCTGACCGGGTGCGTGGGACCGAACGGGAACTCGCCGTACTCCTGCGCACCGGTCCGTTCGAACGGGCGCTCCGGGCCGCCATCGCGGCCCGGGGGCTGTCGCTGGAACGGCTGCACGTGCGCCTCGCGGAGCGCGGGGCGCAGGTCAGCCTGGCGAGCCTGAGCAACTGGCAGCGGGGCAGGTCCCGCCCGGAGCGATCGTCGTCCCTGGCGGCCGTAGGGGAACTGGAGGTGATCCTCGGGCTCCCCGCGCACTCGCTGGTGACCCTGCTGGGCCCGCGCCGCCCACGCGGGCGCTGGCTCGCCGACGACCCCGCCGCCCAGCGCAAGCAGCTACGCGAACTGGTCGAGTCATTGGCCGACCACGAACTGCCGACTGTACTAGCCGTGCTGCGCGCCCTCCGCTCGTCAGATCGAAAATGACATACGACCCAATTCAGCCGGAAATTTCCTGGAAGCTCGTGACTCGCTCCCCAGGAAAGGACCTTCGATGCGCCCCTCACCGCACCGATCCCCCCACGCTGTCTTCCTTTCGCGAGGCGTGGCCGTCGTGCTCGCCGCCGCGCTGGTGGGCGTATCGCTGACGGCTCCCGCGTCCGCCGCCGTCATTGTCGGGGCGGGCTCGCCCGAGTCGATCGCCGGAAGTTACATCGTGGTCCTGAAGGATCCGCGCGAAGGCGACGTCCGGGCGCAGTCGCGTGACCTCGTCGCCGAGAACGGCGGTCAGGTCAAGAACGTCTACCAGCGGGCGCTCAAGGGCTTCTCGCTCCGGGCCTCGGCTGCTCAGGCCAAGCGGCTCGCCGCCGACCCCGACGTGGCCTACGTCGAGCAGGATCGGGTCATCACCCTCGACACCGACCAGCCCAACCCGCCCTCCTGGGGCCTCGACCGCACCGACCAGCGGGCGCTCCCCCTCAACAACCGCTACTCGTACGCGACGACCGCCGCCAACGTCACCGCGTACATCATCGACACCGGCATCCTCACCACCCACCAGGACTTCGGCGGCCGCGCCACCTCCGGCCGCGACCTGGTCGACAACGACGCCAACGCCACCGATTGCAACGGCCACGGCACCCACGTCGCCGGCACCGTGGGCGGCGCGACCTACGGCATCGCCAAGGGCGTCCGGCTGGTCGCCGTCCGCGTCCTCGACTGCAGCGGCCGAGGTTCCACCGCGGGCGTGATCGCCGGGATCGACTGGGTCACCCAGAACGCCGTCAAACCCGCCGTCGCCAACATGAGCCTCGGCGGCTCCGCCAGCCAGGCTCTCGACACCGCCGTCACCAACTCCATCAACTCCGGCGTCGTGTACGGCCTCGCGGCAGGCAACAGCAACGCGAACGCCTGCAACTCCTCCCCGGCCCGCGTCCCCGCCGGCATCACGGTAGGCGCCACCACCCGCACCGACGCCCGCGCCACCTACTCCAACTTCGGCCCCTGCCTGGACATCTTCGCCCCCGGCACCGACATCGTCTCCGCCTGGCACACCTCCGCCACCGCGAAGAACACCATCAGCGGCACCTCCATGGCCACCCCCCACGTCGTAGGCGCCGCCGCCCTCCTCCTCTCCACCACCCCCACCGCCACCCCGCAACAAATCCGCGACACCCTGATCTCCAACGCAACCCCCGACAAGGTCACCTCCCCCGGCACAGGCTCCCCTAACACCCTCCTCCACGCACCAACCGACAGCTCATCCCCATCCCCAACAGCAACTCCGACGGCGACCCCAACACCGACCTCGACCGCGACCCCGACCCCGTCTGTGACCCCAACGGCGACCCCGTCTGTGACTCCGTCCGCGTCACCATCGCCCACCCCATCGCCCCAGCCCTGCTTCCGCGCGGCCAACAGCACCCACGTCTCCGCCGGCCGCGCCACCGTCCGCTTCTTCTTCCTCACCTACGCCAACGGCTCCGGCCAGTACCTCGGCACCACCGGCACCACCACCTCCCTCCGCCAAACCCGCCCGAACTACTGGATCAAGGTCGCCACCTGCAACTGACCTGGCTTCTCAGCCGGGACGGGAGATGGTCCGCCGGGCCGCCGGGACGGCGCAGGCGAGGCTGGTGAGCAGTGCCACCAGCACGCAGCCGGCCGAGGTCGCGAGCAGGGGCGCCCAGGGGACCACGATCGGCACCGCGGACACG
This sequence comes from Acrocarpospora macrocephala, assembly GCF_009687865.1. Lineage (GTDB taxonomy): Bacteria > Actinomycetota > Actinomycetes > Streptosporangiales > Streptosporangiaceae > Acrocarpospora > Acrocarpospora macrocephala. The sequence continues at coordinate 30,793 of NZ_BLAE01000057.1, read as the reverse complement.
AGCGGGCTTAACGCGGCCGTGACCGCGGTGAGGGTGGCGGCGGTGACTCCACCGGCGAGCAGGCCGCCGGCGACACCGACCAGCGTGGCCTCGTGCGCCACGATGAGCAGCACCTGTCGGGGCGTCGCTCCGGCGAGGCGGAGCATGGCCAGTTCCCGCGCCCGTTCTCCGGCGGCCATCAACTGGACGTTGACGATGGAGATGGCGGTGTAGACGACGGCCATGCCGACGATCGCCAGCAGCGCGAGGCGGGAGAGGGTGTCGAACTCGGCGTCCACGGTGGACAGATGTTTTCCGGTGGAGGTCAGCGTTCCGCCCAGCGGCCGTACCGCATCCTCGACGGCGCGCTCGGCGCCGGGGGCGAGGGCCAGGTAGACCGCGTCGGGCAGCGGCACGGAAGAGTGCTCGTGGAGCGTCGTCCACGGCAGCAGCACGGCGGGCAGCCCCAGCCGGTCCCGGAACGTGGCGACCACGCGGGGCAGTACCAAGGCGCCGTCGCCGAGCCACAGTGCCGCCTTCGTCCCCACCCGCCAGCCGTGGGCCTCCGCCAGCGACTGGGACACCGCCACGGTGTCGCCGGTGAGCCCTGCCGCCGAGCCGGCCGTGACGGGCAGGCGCAGCACCCGTGCCGCGGCGGCTCCGTCGACATACCAGGCGGCATGCTGCCGGATCATGCGGTCGTCGCGGTCATAGGCGAACGTCTGCTTGATCCGTACGGCCGCCGTGACGCCGGGCACCCGCTCCGCCGTGGCGGCGGCCGGGTCCGGCAGCGCCGCCGCCCCCGCGGGGATCACTACGGCGGACGCGGTGACGTGGTCGCGGGCACCCAAGGCCTGCGCGGCGGAGAGCGTCGCCGTACCGGCCAGGGACGCCCCGGCGAGCCCCACGGTGGCGAGCACCGGCACGGCGGTGGCCGCGGTCCGCCGAACGGCGGCCAGCGCGCTCTCGCGTGCCAGCACCCTGACCGGGCCACGCCCGGCGACGGTGAGCGTCCGGACCAGGAACGGAACGACAGCCGGGGCCAGCGCCGCGCCCGCGAAGATCAGCAGCAGTACGACGACGAGCAGGTACGCGGCCCCCTCCGGGGTGCGCATGAGCGGAATGATCGGCACGATTCCGGCCAGGCAGGCCAGCCCCGCCAGCCACCGGACCCACGTCATCGCGGGGCGCTCCACCGCGGCCTCCCGGAGCGCCTCGACCGGCCGTACCGCGGCGGCGCGGTGGGCCGCCCGCCAGGCGCCGACGACGGCCACGACCACACCGAGGGTGAATGCCGCGGCCATCGGCCACGGGGTGATCCGGACGGTGAAACCGGGCGGCGCCAGACCGGCGGCGGCCAGCCGGCGAGCGAACGGCTCCGCGATCGCGGCGCCGAGCGCGCAGCCCGCGAGCCCGGCCAGCACGCCGACCCCGAGCGCCTCGCCGAGCACGAGGCGGCGGATCTGCCGCAGCGTGGCCCCGGCGGCGCGCAGCAGCCCGAACTCCCGCCGCCGTTGTGCCACCGTGAAGGTGAACGCGCCGGCGACCACGAACGCGGACACCAGACAGGCCACGGCGGCGGACTCCCCCAGCAGGGTGATGGCGACCAGCAGCAGTCCCGCGTCCGGGTCAGGGTGCGCCGAACGCCGGGACTCACCGGTGAGCACGCGCAGCTCCGGCCGATCGGCCAGCGCCACCCGCGCGCGGGCGGCCAGGGCGTCGGCGTCGGCCGACGGGGTGAACAGGGCCACCGCGGCGATCCGTCCGCGGGCGAGCCGGGCGGCGGTGGCGTCGGCGACGTACAGCGCCTGCGGGGCCGGGGTGGCCAGCACTCCGCTGACCACGAACCGTCGCGGGCCGTCGGCCGTGGCCACCGTGACCGGGTCACCCGGCCGCCGCGCGGTCGGCGCGGGCAGCACGACCTGGCCGTCGGTCCGTGGCGGTCCACCGGCCAGGAACACGCCTGGATGCAGGGCGGCGGCCGACCACGGGTGGGCCTCGGTCGCGCCGTCGAGCCGCGCGTAGGCGGCCATGTCCACGATCATCCGCCCGGCGCCGTCCAGCGCGGCCAGCCGGGCTGGGATGCCAGGTGGCACGTGGCCGCGCTCGCCCGGGGGCAGGACGGCGTTCCCTGGTTCCCCGCGGCCCCCCGCCCGATCGGGCCCGGCGATCACCACGTCCGGCGTGGCGTACCACAATGGCCGGTCGCCGGGCGGGTCGAGCGCGGCGACGAGGGCGGCGCCGGCGGCCGCGCACAGCGCGACGCCGAGCGCGAGGGCCAGGAACGAGCCGGTCAGGCTCGAGCGGCGGGCGGCCAGGCCGGGCCAGATGAGCCGGATCACGGCGCCGTCTCCAGCGCCGTCATCCGCTCCGCGACCGCCTGCGGTGTCGGCCCGGCCAGCTCGCCGACCGGACGGCCGTCCCGCAGGAACACCACCCGGTCGGCGCAGGAGGCGGCCACCGGATCGTGGGTCACCATGACGATGGTCTGGCCGCGCTCGTCCACCAGGGAGCGGAGCAGCGTGAGCACGCCACGCCCGGTGGCGGAGTCCAGGTTGCCGGTGGGCTCGTCGGCGAACAGCACCTGCGGGCGGGTCACCAGCGCGCGGGCGATGGCCACGCGCTGCTGCTGCCCGCCGGACAGCTGCCCGGGACGGTGACCGGCCCGGTCCGTGAGCCCGACCGCGGCCAGCATCGCCGTCGTCTCCGCCCGGCGCGGGCGGCGACCGGCCAGCAGCAGGGGCAGCGCCACGTTGGACTCGGCGTCCAGAAACGGCAGCAGATTGAACGCCTGGAAGACGAACCCGATCCGGTCCCGGCGCAGCAACGTCAGCCGCGTCTCGTCCAGCTCGCCCAGCCTCGTCCCGCCCAGCAGGACCTCACCGGACGTCGGCCGGTCCAGCCCGGCCGCGCACTGGAGCAGCGTGGACTTGCCCGAACCCGAGGGTCCCATCAGCGCGGTGAACGTGCCCGCGGCGAAGTCCACGCTCACCTCGTCCAGCGCGGTGACGGCGGCCAGGCCGGCGCCGTACACCTTGCGCACCGCCCGCAGCCGCACGGCCGCCTCGTCGTCGATTTCCATGCTGCGAGCGTCCCCGTCGCCCGCGGCGATGTCAGTGGCGTGCGGGAGCCCCTGAAGGTAACGCCAGCACTACCCCCGAGGGTCGTCCCTGCGGGAAGGCCATACCGGCCGAGCGGGGCCTACTGTTTCGTCCATGCACACGCGGCGACCGGGGCACGGCTGGCGGGCGATGACCCGCGGCCCGCTGCGATTCCTCGCCTCGTCGTGGCCGTGGCGCTCGCTCGCCTACGTGCTGACCGGCTGGATCGTCGCGACCGTGTGGGTGGCCGCGGTCACGGGACTGATCGCCGTCCCCGCGTTCGGCCTCGGCGTGCTCCTCGCCGGAATCCCGCTCGCCGCGGTCGAGCGGTGGCGGCTGCGGCTCGTGGACACCGCACCCGCGCCGTCCCCCCACCCCCGGCTCGTACGCCCCGGGCTGTGGGGCTGGATCGGCGCCCGTTTCGGGGAGACGGCCACCTGGCGGGAGCTCGGCTACGCGCTGCTGTTCGCGCTCGGGCTGGCCTGGCTGGACGCCGTGGTCGGCCTGCTCTTCTGCTGCGCCCTCTACCTGATCGGCTTTCCCGCGCTGGTCGTGCTCCTGCCGGACTACCAGCCCGATAGGATCTTCGGTCTGGTGGCCGCCGAGCTGCCGCAGGCGTTCGCGCTCACCGCCGTCGGCGTGCTGACCCTGCCCGTCGTCATGTACTTGATCACCGCGTACGCCGCGGGTCGCGCGACGCTCACCCGTACGCTCGTGTCCCACCCGTTCGACGCCGAGGTGATGGAACTGACCCGATCCCGGGCACGGATCATGGACGCCATGGACGCGCAACGCCGCCGCATCGAGCGTGACCTGCATGATGGCGCCCAGCAGCGGCTGACGGGCGTCATCATGACGCTGGGCCTGGCGAAACTCCAGCTCGCTGACGCGCCGCCCGTCGCCCGTGACCTGGTCGGCAAGGCGTACGAGCAGGCCAGGGCCACGCTGGGGGAGCTGCGCGATCTCGTTCACGGCATCCATCCCCAGATCCTCACCGACCGAGGTCTTCCCGCCGCCGTGGCCGAGCTGGCCGAGCACTGCGCCGTGCCGGTCCAGGTCGACATCGACCTGCCGGAGCGGCCACCCGGACCGGTGGAGGCGACCGCGTGGTTCGTCATCGGCGAAGCCCTCACCAACGTGACCCGGCACAGCAACGCCCGGCAGGTCTGGATCGGCGTGTGGCGGCAGGGCCGGCTGCTGGTGCTGGAGGTCCGCGACGACGGCACCGGCGGAGCCGACCCGGCGCGCGGCAGCGGGCTGATGGGCTTGGCCGACCGCGTCTCGGTGCTCAACGGCAGGATCACGCTGACCAGCCCGCCGGGCGGCCCCACGGTGCTGGGCGTGGAGTTGCCGTGCGCGTAGTGCTCGCCGAGGATTCCGCTCTGCTGCGCGAAGGGCTGACCCATATCCTGACCCACTTCGGGCACAGCGTCCGTGCCGTCGCCGACGCGGCTGAACTGCTCGCCGCCGTGGCCCAGGAGACACCCGACGCCGTGATCACCGACATCCGCATGCCGCCGGACTTCCGCGACGAAGGGCTACGCGCCGCCTTGCGGCTGCGCCGCCTTCACCCTGGCCTGCCCGTCCTGATCCTCTCCCAGTACGTCGAGCACACCAACGCCGCCGAACTCGTCGAAACCGGTCCAGGCATCGGCTACCTGCTCAAGGACCGCGTCGGCGACGTCACCGAATTCCTCGCCGCCCTCGATCAGGTGGCCGCCCAGGGCACCGTCATCGACCCCGACGTGGTCCGCCGCCTGCTCACCCGCCGTCGCCTGCGCACTACCCTCGAACGCCTCACCCCCCGGGAACGGGACGTGCTCGCCCTCATGGCGGAGGGCCGCTCCAACACCGCGATCAGCCGCCGCCTCGCCATCTCCGACGCAGCCGTCGCCAAACACGTCAACGGCATCCTCACCAAGCTCGACCTACCTCCAGCCCCCGACGACCACCGCCGCGTCCTAGCCGTCCTCACCTACTTACGAGCCTGAACGACCGAGCGCTCGCGAGGCCTTCTTGGCCCGGTTGATGTTGTTCTCACCTGCTTACGAGCCTGAACGACCGAGCGCTTGCGAGGCCTTCTTGATCCGGTCGATGTTGTCCTCGCCCACTTACGAGCCTGAACGACCGTCCTTTGTGGCCCGGTTATCCACGCGCGAGAGTTTTCACAGGTCGGATCTCTACGGATGCGAAGAACCGATGCGAAAGGCCGCACTCTTGGCGCCGGTGCGGTGAGAAGTGGTGCGGGCGTAGACGGCGCCGGATAACGGCGAGTAACCCGAAATTTCGGTCTTTGGATGGGTTCAGAGGCGGAAGCCGATGTCGGGGGTGATCTCGGCGACGTCCATTTGGGCCTTTTGGAGGTGGCCGGAGTAGTCCCAGTTCATGGCTTGCCAGCGGGTGAACTGGTCGAGGACCCACATGCCGGACTGGCGGCTGCCGTTGCCGGATTTGCCGTTGCCGCCGAAGGGGAGGTGGGCTTCGGCGCCGGAGGTGGAGTTGTTGACGCTGAGCATTCCGGCGGAGACGGCCTCGCGGAAGCGGAACACGGAGGTGGGGTTGGTGGTGTAGATCGAGGAGGACAGGCCGTAGCCGGGTTTGTTGGCGAGGTGGATGGCCTCGTCGAGGGTTTCGAAGGTGGTCACGCCGACGATGGGGCCGAAGGTCTCTTCCAGGAACAGCCGGTCGTCGGGGCGGACGCCGTCGACGACGACGGGGTGGTAGTAGAGGCCGCCTTCGCCGGTGAACTCGCCCCGGGGGCTGGATTCAGTGATCTTGCCGGTGGGGCCGGTGAGCACCTGGTGGTGGGGTTCGACCCAGGTCAGGTACTCCTCGAACCGGTCGGCGAACTTGTGGTCCAGCAGCGGGCCGCAGATCACGTCGCCGGTCGGGTCGCCGATGGACGCGGCCCGCACGGCCGCCGTGTAGCGGGTCACGAAGTCGTCGTGGATGGATTCGTGCACGATGACCGTGCCGAGTGAGGTGCAGCGCTGGCCGGCCGTACCGAATCCGGCGAAGAGCGCGCCCTCGACGGCGAGATCGAGATCCGCGTCCGGCATGATCACCATCGGGTTCTTGCCGCCGAGCTCCAGGCAGGGCGACTGCAGGTGCCGCCCGCACAGCTCGCCGATCTTGCGCCCCACCTCGGAGGACCCGGTGAACCCGACCTTCTGCACCGAACCCTCACCCAGCGCCTGGTCCAGCCCGGCGAAGGTGGCCGCACCGTCCGCGAACACGATGTTGAGCACACCGTCGGGCAGTCCGGCCGCCGCGAACAGCCGGTAGAGGGCGTGCGCGGAAGCGGCCGCGTACTCAGCGGGCTTCCAGACGACCGCGTTCCCGCACAACAGCGCAGGAACCAGATACCAGGATGGCACCGCCACCGGGAAGTTCCCGGCCGTGATGATCGCCGCCACCCCCACCGGAACCCGGAACGTGAACAGGCTCTTGTCCGGCATCTCCGACGGAACCGTCTGCCCGTACAGCCGCCGCCCCTCGCCCAGGAAGAAATCGCAGGTGTCCACGATCTCCCGGACCTCGCCCAGCGCCTCCGCGTACGGCTTGCCGATCTCGTCGGTCACCAGCCGGGCCAGCGTCTCCGCGTTCTCCTCGACCAGCCGCCCGATCGACGCGATCACCCGCCCGCGCACCGGCGCGGGCACCTTCGCCCAGTCCCGCTGCGCTCCGGCCGCGACCCGGCAGGCCGCCGCGAACGTCTCCGCGTCCGCCAGCCCCACCTCAGCCACCACCTGCTCCACCCGAGCCGGATTAACCGACTTGTACGGCGCTGCGGCCTGGCTGTCCTTACCACCGATGACGGAAACGATGTGGCGGGTCATCATTGACCTCCAAAATCCTTCGCGAAGGGCGCTTTGCTCCAGAGTATTTCCGCCGGCCGCGTATTTCCTCAGCCATGTATTCCTCGGACGCATGTCTCCTCATCCAACAGGAGGCTCATCCACTGGGAGACCGGCATTGGGAGAGTCGGTCATCAGCCGACTCAGTCACGGCTCCGCGCGTAGGAGACCAGCGGAGCTCGGCTGGGCAGGTTGTTGCTGGTCGAGCCGCACTTGGTCAGGGGATATCGGCCAGGCGGGTCTGTGGTTGACAGATCACCGGGCGACTCAGTCACCGGGCGGCGCGAGCCCTTCCTGGTGCGCGATCGCGGCGGCCTGGGTTCGTGTGGCCACCCCGAGTTTGGCCAGGATGTTGGACACGTGCACGCTCGCGGTCTTCTGCGAGATGAAAAGCCGCTCGCCGATCTCCCGGTTCGAGTTCCCCGCCGTGACCAGCGCGAGCACCTCACGCTCCCGACTGGTCAGCGAGGCCAGCACATTCACCGGCAGAGCCTCGACCGCACCACCTCGACCGCCCGGTCCGCCCGTTCTACCTGGTACACCCGGTCCACCCTGTCCGCCGGATCCGCCCATTCTGCCGGGTCCGCTCTGTCCGGCCTGGTCGTCGTCGGTCAGCGAAAATCGAGCCCGCCGACCGAGTTGGGCCAGTGCCGCCCCGAGCGGAACCGCCCGCAACCGATCGGCGATCTTCACAGCGGCAGTCCACTCCACCAGGGCGGAAGCCCGGTCACCGGCTTCGAGCAGGGCTTCGGCCAGCCGCCACCGGGACCGCGCCTCTTCGTAGCGGAAGCCGAACGAGAACGCCTCCGCCGTGGTCCGCCAGATCTCCGGCGTGGCCGTGCCGTACACCCGATGCCAGTCGGCTTCGGCGCGCGCCGCCCAGCCCCTGCCCTCCGGGCCGAGCTCCCCACGCGGCCCGGACAGGCCGTTGGCGGCCGCATACCGGGCACGGGCCAGCAGTTCGTCGGCTTGTTCCCGGATGCTCCGCGTCTGCTCGGCGGTGATTCGGTGATCTTTGGCCTGCTCGGCCAGCGCCCACAGCCCGGTCGCGGCCATCCTGATGGATCCGGCGTTGAGTCGCGTGAGCGTGGCCAGCACCGCCTCGACGTGCGTCAGAGCCGTCCCGGGATCCCCGCGCCACAGCGCCTGCTCGGCGGCCAGCCCGCGCGCCATGTAGATCACGAACTCGTCCTGGGGCCAGAACGGCTCCAGCCAGCGCAGCCGCTCGTCGGCGGCGGGCCGCCCCTGGCCGACCTCGACGAACAGCGCGAACGACGACAGGACCGCCTCCGCGATCGTGCCCACCCGGATGCCGAACCCGTTCGCCAGCGTCTCCGCCGTGGCCCAGTCGCCGTCCACATAATGCACGAGATATTGCAGGAAACGCAGGTCGGTGCCGAACACGCTCCAGGTGAGGCCGGTCTCGCGGGCGAGCCTGACCCCCTCCTCCGTGGACTTGGCGGCGGCCTCCAGGTTGCCTCGTTCGTACTGCACGCGGGCGTGGTTGAAGCGGGCGCGCAGGTTGATGGACAGGTTGGGGGAGTTCTGCGCGGCCGCGCCGGACAGCAGCTCCTCGGCCCGCGCCGGTGTGCCGGTGACCTCCTCGAACAGCGCGAGCGAGATCAGCGCGGTGATCTCCGCGTCGGCCGCCCCGGTCCGGCGCGCAACTTCCAGCGCCCGGGTCGCCGTCGCGCGCGCCTCCTCCGGCCGCCCGTTGTCCCACAACGTTCGCGCGTACGTCGCCAGCGCCTTGGCCAGCAGCGGGTTCTCCGGTTCGTCACCAAGGGCCGTGACAGCGGCGTGGGCCGTGTCGACCATCCCAGCGGAGTCGTCCGCGTCGGCCTGGTAGTAGGCCAGCCGCTCGTTGGTCTCCGCGATCAGTTCCGGCGTGCCGACCAGCTGCCGCAGCCGTTTGAGCTGCGCGATCGCCCGGTGGTAGTCGCCGCTGTCGGCCGCCGCGGCGGCGCTTTCCAGGGTCAGCCTGACCCGAGTCGTCCCGGTCAACCGCTCGGCGTCCGGAACGTGCGCCCAGTCCGCGAGCGCGCGATCGAAATGCCGATGCGCCTCGGCGGGCGCGCCCAACTCGATCGCCCGTCGCCCGGCCTCCACCGAAGCCACCACCGCGCCACGCAGATCGTGCGCCGCCGAATAATGATGCGCCAGCTCGGCGGCGGATCCGCCGCGTTCGGTCAGCAGCCCCGCGAACGCCAGATGCAGCCGGGTCCGCTCGCCCGGCAGCAGATCGTCGTAGACGGCCTCCTGCAGCAGCGCGTGCCGGAACTCGTAGCCGATCCGGTGCCCGACGGCCAGCAACCCCCGGGAGACGATCTCCCGCAGCGCCTCCTCCAGCGGCTCGTCCGCCAGCCCCGCCGCCGCCCGGAGCACTTCGTGATCGACCCTCCGGCCCGCCACGGCCGCCACCCTGAGCACCTGCTGCGCCGTGTCCGACAGCCCTTCGACCCGCGCCATCAGCACGTCGGCCAGCGTCCCCGGCAGCCGTTCCGAGCCCGCCGTGGACGCGAACAGCTCCTCGGCGAAGAACGGGTTCCCGCCCGCCCGCCGCACCACCCCGTCGATCGCGTTCGCGTCCCCGTCACCCAGGGCGGCCAGATGCGCCGCCATCGCCTCATCCGCGAGCGGCGGCACCTCCACCCCGGTGACCAGCGGCAACCGCTGCAACTCGGCCAGCACCGGCCGCAACGGATGCCGCCGATGCAGATCATCCGTCCGGTACGTCCCGACCAGGCACACCCGCTCGCGCTGCAACATCCGGGTCAGGAACACCACCAGATCCCGAGTGGAACGATCGGCCCAATGCAGATCCTCCAGCACGAACAGCACCGGCCGCTGCTCCGCCACCTCCGTGAGCAAGCTCAACATCGAACCGAACAACCGCTGCTGCGCCAGCCCGCCCGTCACCACATCGGCCGGAGCCGCATCAGAATCCGGCAGCAGCCGCCGCAAAACCGGCCGCGCCGCCAGCCCTTCCACCACCGGTCCGCCCGCGGCCCCCCGCAACGCGTCGGTAAGCGGCAGGTACGGCAACGCGTCGCCCAACTCAGCACACTGACCCACCAGCACCACGAAATCCCGCCGCCTGGCCAGCTCGACCAGCTCCCGGATCAGCCGAGTCTTCCCAATTCCCGCATCCCCACCAACAAGAGCGACCCCCGCGAGCCCCCCGGCCGCCGCGTCAAGCACCCGCACCAGCCGCCCAAGCTCCTCACCCCGCCCAATCAAACTCCCGGGGCCCACCGATCCACTTTCCGCCTCACGCCCACCCCGTGCGTCCTGCCCCCCACGTGCTTCGCGGCCACGCCGTGTTTCCGCGTCGCCTCGCCCTACCTGGCCGCCTTTTTGACCGCCTGGCATCCCCTGGGCGCTTTGCGCCTCTTGGCCGAGCTGCGTGTTTCGCGGCATCACGGAGTGAGTATTTCACGCGCCTCCGACAGAATGCGGTCCTGAGCTGGGCGACGTTGAATTGTCGGCGGACCCGGATATGGTGCGGCGCGTGATCGAACGGTGGAGTCGGGATCAGGTGCTGGCGCTCGCGCCGGACGCCTCGTCGCAGAAGGCGGCGGCGGGTGTGAGCGCGCCCGCGAAATGGTCGCGTGCCGGAGTGGCGCGCGACGCGTTGTGGGGGGAGTGCAAGGGCAGCGGCGCCAAGCCGTACCGGGCTTGTGTGGATCTGCGGGAGCCCGCGTACCGGTGCAGTTGCCCCAGCCGGAAGTTTCCCTGCAAGCATGCCCTCGGGCTGCTGCTGCTCTGGTCGGCCGACGGGGTGCCCGCCGCCGAGGAGCCGGTCGACTGGGTCGAGGAGTGGCTGGACCAGCGCCGTGAGCGCGCGGCCAAGCAGACGGCCAAGGTCGCGGAGAAGATCGCCGCCATCGCGGCGGACGAGGCCGCGGGCGGCTCCGGGGGGTCCGGTGACGATCGGCGGGCGCGGCAGCGGGAGGAGCGGGTCGACGCCGGTCTGGCCGACCTGGAGCGCTGGCTGGGCGACCAGATCGCGCACGGCATCGCCGGCGCCCGCCAGACCGCGCCGACCGACTGGGCCGACCTGTCCAAACGGCTCGTCGACGCGCAGGTGCCCGGGGTCGCGAGCGTCATGACGGAACTCAGCCGGGTGTTCCGGCATGAGGACTGGCCGGCCCGCCTGCTGTCGGAATACGCGCTGGTCCATCTGCTTGCGGTCGCCCACCGCAGATCCCCCGAGCTGCCCCGCGACCTCCGCGAAACGGTCCGGTCCCGGGTGGGCTTCACCACGCCGAAGGAGAACGTGCTGGCCCAGCCGCCGGTGCGGGACCACTGGCAGGTCATCGGCTCCCGCGACGAGGACCGCGACCGCCTGCTCTCCCGCCGGGTCTGGCTACTCGGCCGCGCCACCGGCCGCGCCGCCCTGGTGCTCTCCTTCGCCCCGGTCGGCCAGCCGCTGGACAGCTCACTGGTCCTCGGCACGACCATCGACGCCAGCCTCTGCTTCTATCCCGGCTCCGCACCCCTGCGCGCCCTGGTCGCCGAACGCCACTCGGCCGCCGCCTCCAGCGCGACGCCTCCCCATGGCGTACGGGCCGGCAAGGTCCCGCAACTGATCGCGGACGTCCTCAGCCGCGATCCGTGGACCGAATCCTGGCCCATCGTCCTCAACGATGTCGTCCCCGCCCAGGCGGACTCCGCCTGGCACCTGGCCGACCACGACCAGAAGGAGGAAAACGCCGTGCCCTTGCTCCCGTCCACCGGCACCCCGTGGCAACTCGCCGCGGTCTCTGGCGGCCATCCGGTAACCGTCGCCACCGAATGGACACCCGACGGCCTGCGCCCCCTCACCACCTGGGACGAACAGGGCAGGGTGGTGATCCTGTGAACGACCAGACGACGAGTCGGGCCGGGTGTCGGCAGTGTCAGGCGGGTTCTTCGAATGGCCGGGCGATGAGTGGTGCTGGGTGCCGCCAGTGTCAGGTGGATTTTTCGAGCGGCCGGGCTATGGGTCGTGCCGCGCGTCGGCCGTATCTGGTGGTGATCGTGTGAATGAGCAGGTGATGAGCCGAGCTGGATGGGAGCAGTTGGTTTCGGCGGCCTTGATGGGGAGCGATCGCGGGGCTGGTGCCACGGCCGTGAGCGTGTTGGAGCAGGCCGCCGTGGAGGTGGTGGCGCGGCGGGCGGGGCAGACGCCGGTGCGGGCGGAGCAGCTGGCCGCGGCTCCGGTGGAGAGCTTGCCGCTGGTGTCGTCCAGGGCCGCCGATCGGCTGGCTCGGATGCTCGCGGGAGAGCATTCCCGCCTGATCGGCGAGTGGCTGGAGCTCGCGGTGGAGCACGGCGTGCGTGTTCCTGCGCGGTTGATTCCGCAACTGCTGGATCTCGGGGCGCGTGACCGATCGGTCCGGGCTCACCTTGGCGTGCTGACGGGGGCTCGGGGTCGATGGCTGGCCGAGCTCAACCCGTCCTGGGCGTACCTGCATCAGGAGTCGTCCGGGGAGGGCCTGCTCGACCACGGCGTCTGGGAGTTCGGCAGCAGCGGCGACCGCCGGGCCTTCCTGCAGCGGCTCCGGGCCGCCTCGCCGGGAGACGCCCGGGAACTCCTGGCCGTCGGCTGGGACAAGGAGTCGCCCGCCGAACGCGCGGTCTTCCTCGGCACCTTCGCGGACGGGCTCAGCCTGGACGACGAGCCGTTCCTGGAAGCCGCGCTCGACGACCGCCGCCGCGAGGTCCGCCGCGCCGCCGCCGACCTGCTGACCCGGCTGCCGGGCTCGCGGCTCGGGCGGCGGATGGCCGAGCGGGCCGCCGGGCTGCTGGTCAGAGCGGGGAACACGCTGACGGTCGAGCTGCCAGAGCGGTGCGACAGCGCCATGGAGCGAGACGGCATCAGAAGCGAACTCCCCGCCGGTCGGAGCGGCGGCCGCAAGAGCTGGTGGCTGCAGCAGCTGATCGCGCACACCCCGCTCGACTTCTGGCCCGGACACTTCGGCCTCAGCGTCGGCGAGATCACCCGCCTGACCATCCCCGACTGGGGACGCGAGGTCGTCATGGGCTGGACCAGGGCGGCCATCCTCCAGCACGACCCCGGCTGGGCCCGCGCCCTCTTCGACCTTGAGCCGCTCACCGACCTGCTGGCCGTGCTGCCCCCCGCGGAGCAGTCCCACCGGGCCGCCGAGCTCGTCCGCGCCAAGAGCGTCAACGGCCAGCTGATCATGATGCTCGGCGGTATCGCCCGGCCATGGAGCGGCCCTCTGGCCGCCGCCGTCCTCGAGCGTGTCGTCGAAGTCGCCGCCAGCCAGCCGTGGAACGCGGGCGAACTGGCCAAACTCGCCGCGGAACGGCTCAACCCCGCCCTGCACGACCAGCTCGGGCACCTCCCCGACGACCTGCACGTTCTCCCGACCACGCTGCGTTTCCGATTCGACCTGACCAAGGAGTTCTCGTGACCACCGTATTGCGCCCCCACGCGGAAGATCAGTACGCGGACGAGCTGGCGATCCTGGCCAAGGCCGACGACCGCCCGCGCCCGCCCGGCTGGAAGCTGTCGCCCTGGGCGGTGACCACATACCTGCTCGGCGACGCCGACTACTCGGGCGGGCCCATCACACCCAAGTACATCGGCCCCCGCCGGATCGTCGAGGTGGCCGTCGCCACCCTGGCCACCGATCGCGCGCTGCTCCTGCTCGGCGTCCCCGGCACGGCCAAGACCTGGCTCTCCGAGCACCTGGCCGCCGCCGTCAGCGGCGACTCCACCCTCCTGGTCCAGGGCACCGCGGGCACCGCCGAGGAGGCCATCCGGTACGGCTGGAACTACGCCCGCCTGCTCGCCGAAGGTCCGTCCCGGGAGGCTCTGACGCCAAGCCCGGTGATGCGGGCGATGGCCGAAGGGCGGCTGGCCCGGGTAGAGGAGCTCACCCGCATGCCGTCCGACGTGCAGGACGCCTTGATCACCGTGCTGTCGGAGAAGACGCTGCCGATTCCGGAGCTGAACGAGGAGGTCCAGGCGGCCAAGGGCTTCAACGTGATCGCCACCGCCAACGACCGCGACCGGGGTGTTAACGAGCTGTCGAGCGCGTTGCGGCGGCGGTTCAACACCGTGGTGCTGCCGACGCCCGCCACCGCCGAGGAGGAGGTCGACATCGTCTCCCGCCGGGTCACCCAGCTCGGCCGGAGCCTGGAGCTGCCCGACACGCCCGCCGGGATGGAGGAGATCCGCCGGGTGGTCACGGTCTTCCGCGAGCTGCGTGCCGGGGTGACCGGCGATGGCCGTACCAAGGTCAAGTCGCCGAGCGGCACGCTGAGCACGGCCGAGGCTATCTCCGTCCTGACCAGCGGAATCGCTCTCGCGGCTCACTTCGGCGACGGCGTCCTGCGGCCCGCCGACGTCGCGGCCGGGATCGTCGGGGCCGTGATCCAGGATCCGGTGTCCGACCAGGTCGTCTGGCAGGAGTACCTGGAGACCGTCGTACGGGAACGGAAGGATTGGCGTGACTTCTACCGGGCCTGCCGCGATGCGAGCTGAGCCGCGCCTGACCGTCCTGGGCGTCCGCCACCACGGCCCGGGCTCGGCCCGCGCGGTCCGCGCCGAACTGGAACGACTGTCCCCCGACATCGTCCTGATCGAGGGCCCGCCCGAAGCCGACGCCCTGGTCTCCCTGGCCGCCGACCCCGAGATGGAGCCCCCGGTCGCCCTGCTGGCCCACGTCCCCGGCGACCCCACCAAAGCGGCGTTCTGGCCTTTCGCCACCTTCTCCCCAGAATGGCAAGCCCTCCAGTACGCCGCCCACGCCGCAATCCCCGCCCGCTTCTGCGACCTCCCCGCAACCAACTCCCTGGCCATCCGCCCCCAACACGACACTCCAGGCGACACTCCCGAAGATCCAAGAGACTCCCCCGAACCCGCCTCCGACGGTGGCGGCCCAGCCGAGGCCCTCGTGCCTGCTTCCGGTGGTGGTGGCTTGAGTGAGGCGATCGTGTCCGTCTCTGGCGGTGGTGGCTCGGCCGAGGCTGTTGTGCCTGCTTCCGGTGGTGGTGGCTCGGGTGAGGCTGCCGTACCCGCCTCCGGCAGTGGTAGTGGTGGCTCGGGTGAGGCCGCTGACCCCGCCTTCGATGGTGGTGGCCCAGGTGAGCTCGCCGCGCCCCTCCTCGACCGTGGTAGCCCGGGCGCGACCAGCCCGGACAGGCCGGTGGAGCGGGATTCGGAGGAAGCTTCTCGGGAGGCTGATGGGTCTGGGTTTCGGGTGGATCCGATTGGGGCGCTGGCCGCGGCGGCCGGTTATGACGATCCGGAGCGTTGGTGGGAGGACGCCGTCGAGCATCGGGGGGATACCCCGTTCGAGGTGATCGCTGAGGCGATGGCGGCTGTTCGGGAGGGTTACACGCCCGACGAGTATGAGGCCCGGCGGGAGGCGTACATGCGCCGGACGATTCGGGCGGCCGTCAAGGAGGGCTTCACGAACATCGTCGTCGTGTGCGGCGCGTGGCATGTGCCGGCCCTGACTCAGGCGACTACGGCTGTTGCCGATGATCGGGTGCTTAGGGGACTGCCCAAGGTCAAGGCGGAGATGACGTGGGTGCCCTGGACCCATGGACGGCTGGCCAGTTGGAGCGGTTACGGCGCGGGCATCACCTCGCCTGGCTGGTATCACCATCTGTTCGACAACCCCGTCCAGCCGATCGAACGGTGGCTGACCAAGGCCGCGCGCGTGCTCCGGGAGGAAGGCCTGCCCGTCTCCTCCGCGCATGTCATCGAATCGGTCCGGCTCGCCAACAGCCTCGCCGTCCTGCGCGGCAGGCCCCTCGCGGGCTTGGCCGAGGTCACCGAAGCGGCCAGGGCCGTCCTCTGCGAGGGCGACGAACTCCCGGTCGAACTGATCCAGCGGCAGCTCGTCGTGGGCGAAAGCCTGGGCCATGTCCCCGACGCCACCCCCATGGTCCCGCTGCAACGGCACCTGCGCGAGGAACAACGGCGCCTGCGCCTCAAGCCGGAGGCCCTCGCCCGCGACTACGATCTGGACCTCCGCAAACCCTTGGACCTGGACCGCAGCAAGCTGCTGCACCGCCTGCGCGTCCTCGGCGTGCCCTGGGGCACCTTACGGGAGACCCGCGGCAAGGGCACCTTCAAGGAGTCGTGGACCCTCGAATGGCATCCCGAATACGACATCACCCTGATCGAAGCCGCGGCCTGCGGCATCACCGTCCCGTCCGCCGCCACGACCAAGATCCGCGAAGTCGCCGCCGGGCCCGCCCATTCCCCCACCCCCGGCTCGCCGGCGGCTGAGGCCCAGGGCGTCGCCCTCGCGGATCTCACCGGCCTGGTCGAGCAGTGCCTGCTCGCCGATCTACCGGACGCGCTCCCGCACGTGCTGAAGGCCATCGGCGACCGGGCGGCGCTCGACCACGACGTCCGGCATCTCATGGCCGCCCTGCCCGCCCTCGTCCGTGCCCAACGCTACGGCGACGTCCGCGGCACCCCCGCCGACGGTCTCGGCTCGATCGTCACCTCCCTGCTGGCCCGCAGCTGCGCCGGCCTGTCTCCTGCCGTATCCGGTTTGGACGACGACACCGCCCGCGAAATGGTCGTGCAAATAGACGCGGTGACCTCAGCGGTCACCCTCCTCGACGACCCCGCCACCACGAACGCGACTTCGCCTGGAGGCGCGACTTCGCCTGGAGGCGCGACTTCGCCTGGAGGCGCGACTTCGCCTGGAGGCGCGACTTCGTCCGGAGACGCAATCTCGTCCGGAGGCGCGACCTCGTCCGGAGGCGCGATCTCGTCCGGGAACATGTCCTCAGATGTGGCGTCGAGAAGTGTGGATTCCTCTGCGGCCTATGCCGTCACATCGCCGAGGGGGAGGTGGTTGGCGGCGTTGCGCGGGGTGGCCGATCGGGCTGATGTGCCGGGCGTGATCGAAGGGCGGATCGTGCGGATCCTGTTCGACGCCGAGGTCATCGATGACGCTGATGACCGGATGTCGAGGGCGATGTCTCTGGGGCATCCGCCGGTTCGGGTCGCGGTCTGGATCGAAGGGTTCCTGTCCGGGGGCGGGCTGATGCTCGTGCACGACGCGCGGTTGCTCGCGATGGTGGACGGGTGGCTGAGCGGGCTCCAGGGGGAGGCGTTCATTGATGTGCTGCCGCTGCTGAGGCGTACCTTCGGGGCCTTCGCGCCGCCGGAACGGCGGGCCATCGGCTCTCGGGTCGCCTCCGGTGCGACGGCGCCGGTAGAGATCACGTATGACGAGAGCCAGGCCGCTGGGGCCGTAAAGACCGTGCTGGCGATTCTGGGGAGGGCTTGATGGACGAGCGGTTACGCCGGTGGCGGCTGGTGCTCGGGAGCGAGGCCGACGGCATGCCGGGCTGTTCCAGCGGGGAGCTGGGTGCGGGAGACGCGGGTATGGACGCGGCCCTGGCCGCGCTTTACGACCAGGGCGGGAGCGACAGTTCGCGCAGTGCCGGGCTGGGATCGTCGGCGCCCAAGGTGACCCGATGGCTCGGCGATATCAGGACATACTTCCCGTCCTCCGTCGTTCAGGTCATGCAGAAGGACGCGATCGAACGGCTCAACCTGAGCCGTCTGCTGCTCGAACCGGAGATGCTGGAAGCCGTCGAAGCCGACGTGCACCTGGTCGGGACGCTGTTGTCGCTCAACCGGGTGATGCCGGAGCAGGCGCGCGAATCGGCGCGGGCGGTGGTCCGGAAGGTAGTCAACGAGCTGGAACGGCAGCTCGTCCAGAAGACCCGGGCGGCGGTGACCGGCGCACTGGACCGGGCCGCGCGCACCCATCGTCCCCGGCGCACCGCCGACATCGACTGGGATCGCACGATCCGCGCCAACCTCAAGAACTATCTTCCCGACCGGAACACCGTCGTGCCCTCCCGGCTGGTCGGATACGCCCGCAAACAGCAGGCCGTGCAGCGCGAAGTCGTGCTGTGCATCGACCAGAGCGGCTCGATGGCCGCCTCCGTCGTCTATTCGAGCGTCTTCGGCGCGGTCCTGGCCTCGATGCGTTCCCTCCGCACCAGCCTCGTCGTCTTCGACACCGCCGTGGTCGACCTCACCGACCAGCTCCACGACCCGGTCGAACTGCTCTTCGGCACCCAGCTCGGCGGCGGAACCGATATCAACCGCGCCATCGCCTACTCCCAGGGCCTGATCACCCGCCCCAACGACTCCATCTTCATCCTGATCAGCGACCTTTACGAAGGCGGCGTCCGGGACGAGATGCTCCGCCGGGTGGCGGCCATGACCGCCGCCGGAGTCCAGGTCATCGTCCTGCTGGCCCTCTCCGACGAAGGCACCCCCGCCTACGACCGCGACAACGCCGCAGCCCTCGCCGCCCTGGGCGTGCCCGCTTTCGCCTGCACCCCCGACGCCTTCCCCGGCCTCATGGCCACCGCCATCGAACGAAGGGACATCGCGGCCTGGGCCGAACGCCACCTCAAGCCCAAATAGAGCCCTCGGAGGGGCGAGATCACTCTGGGCGCTTCCCGCCCGTGGTCTGGGGCGTCTCCCGCTCAAGGTCTGGAGCCACTTCCCCTAAGGTTGGGATGCTCCGGCGGAGGTCCTACGCCCAAGTGCGGATGGCCGGGGGTGTAGGTGGGTTTGTACGGTTCGGGATGTGACTACCGTGACTACCCCTGATCGTCCGCAGATCTTCGACCAGCGATATCGGGCCTTGAGCGTGGGTATGGTCGCGCTCTTCATGCTGGTGGCGTTCGAATATCTCGCGGTGGCGACGGCGATGCCCGCCGTCGCGCGGGAGCTGGAAGGCCACCACTTGTACAGCCTGGCCTTCAGCGGTGGCATCGCGGCCGCGTTGATCGCAACCGTGGCGGGCGGCCGGTGGGGGGATGTACGGGGTCCGGACGCGCCCCTGTGGACGGGGTTGCTGGCCTTCCTGGCGGGCCTGACCCTGGCGGGGGCCGCGCCCACCATGGAAGTCTTCCTGCTCGGGCGATTCCTGCAGGGCTTCGGCGGAGGCATGTTCGACGTCGCGATCTACGTCCTCGTCGGAAGAATCTATCCGGCGGCGACGCACCCTCGGGTGTTCTCGCTGCTGGCCGCCGCATGGGTGCTTCCCTCGGTGGTAGGCCCGGCGATCACCGGGTTCGTGACCGAACATTTCAGCTGGCGGTGGGTATTCCTGGCCGTTCCGGTCCTGGCAGCCCCGGCGGTGTTCGCCCTCTGGCGGGGTCTCGCCGGGCACGGAAGAGCAACGCAGCACGAGAACCCCGAGGAAGCCACCGTGCGCGAAACCGGGTGGGAAAGCACGCGCGAAACCGGCCGGGAAAGCCTCCACGAAACCGGCCAAGAAGGTCGGCCAGAGGTCGGGCGGCGACGCCTGGACGGATCCGTTGTGCAAGGTGCGGGGGAAGTAGAGCGGGAAGGTGGGCCGGAGGTCGGGCGGCGACGCCTGGACGAATTCGACGGGCAAGGTGCGCGGGAAGTAGAGCGGGAAGGCGGGCCGGAGGCCGGGCGGCGACGCCTGGACGAATCCGTCGGGCAAAGTGCGCGGGAAGTCGGGCGGCGACGTCTGGTGGAATCCGTCGGGCAGGGTGCGGGGGACGTAGAGCAGGAAGGTGGGCCGGAGGTCGGGCGGCGACGTCTGGACGAATCCGTCGGGCAAGGTGCGCGGGAAGCCGTCGGGCAAGGTGTTCGGGAAGGCGAACTGGAGGCTGTCGGGCTGGGCGGGTCGGCAGCCGCCAGCACGGCTGATGGGGGATTTCGGCTTCGGCTGGCGATGGGGGTGCTGGCGGCGATCGGTGCGGGATTGCTGCAATACGGCAGTGGTGGCAGCAACGTTGTGCTGATCGTCGCGGGGCTGGTGGTGCTGGCGGTCTCGTTGCCGAGGCTGCTTCCCCGGGGGACGATGCGCGGGGCCCGAGGGCTTCCGGCTGTTGTGGCGTTGCGCGGTATCGCCACTGGTGCCTTTCTCGCCGCTGAGGTCCTGATTCCGCTGGTGCTGTTCGAGGAGCGCGGCCTTTCACCCGATCAGGGCGGTATCGCCCTCACTGGGGGCGCGCTGTTCTGGTCGCTCGGTTCGTGGATTCAGGGGCGCAAGCCGTACCGGCGGAATCGTCTTCTTGCGCTCGGGTGCGCGCTCATCGCGGTCGGAGTCGCGGTGACGGCGCCGATCGTCGTGCCTGAAGTGCCAGTATGGGTGGCTTTCGTGGGCTGGTCGGTGGCTGGATTCGGAATCGGCGTGGTTTATCCGACCTTGTCGGTGCTCGTTCTGGAATTGTCGGAGCCGGGGGAGCAGGGGAAGAACAGTGCGTCGCTCGCTGTCGGGGAGTCCGTGCTGACCGTTGTCGCAATCGCCGTCACTGGCGCCATTTTCACCGTGTCCGCCGCCTACGCATTGTGCTTCGTGCTGCTCGCGGCAATGGCCGGGGCAGGTGTGCTCCTCGCCGGACGTGTCACCATGGAGGTCTGAGCAAGGGGGAGTCACGTGCCGCGTGTCCGCGAGATCGAGGTGTTCCGGCTGGTCCTGCCCTATGGGCGGCGTCCGGAGAGCATCCTCGTCAAGTTGACCGACTATGGCGGCATGGCCGGGTGGGGCGAGGTCGTGCAGCCCGCCCTGGACACCTGGGAGGATCTTGAGGAATCCCTGGGTGAAGCCCTTATCGGGGTGGATTGGGAGCATCCTAATGAGCTCGGGGGCATTCCAGGCGGTTCGGCCGCCGATATGGCGTGCTGGGATCTGTGGACCCGGCTCATCGGCGTCCCGCTCGCCCACGCGCTGGGCGGTAGCCGTACGTCGCTAGCGGCGACCGTGCGGGTGAGCGCCGACGGGTCACTGGAGGGCACGGTCAGCCGCGTCAACCGCTACGTTGGGGGCGGATACGGACATGTCACGCTAAATGTCCACCCGGGGTGGGATGTGGAGCCGGTTCGGGCGGTTCGCGCGGCATACCCGGCGCTGGCCATCGCCGTGGACGGGTGCGGGGCTTACACCGAGATCGCGCAGTTGGAGGCACTGGACTCCTACGGCCTGGCCGGGATCGAACGCCCCTGCACCGACCTGCTCACCAGCGCCGAGCTGCAGGACCGGGTGACGGCCCCGGTCGCGGTGGAGGTCGCCTCGCTCCAGGAACTGGACCGGGCGATCACCGTGCACGCGGGCCGGGCGCTGCTCCTGCGGCCCTCGCTGTTCGGCTCCCTCGCCGCGGTACGGCGAGCACACGACTACGCGGTCGCCGCCGGCTGGGACATCACCTGCGCGGACGGCCGGGGCGCCGGTCTGGCCAGGGCGGCCACGGTGGCGGTCGCCAGCCTGCCCGGCTGCACCCTGCCCAGCGACGTCACCGAACCCCCGCGAAGCGCCCAGATCGTCACCCCGCCGGTGGGCGCCTCCGGCGGCGTCGTCGCGGTCCCGCTCACCCAGCCCGGCCTCGGCCACACCATCGACGAAGACCAGGTCAGACGGCTGGCCAAGGAGTCCTTCCGCACCCACTGACGGTCACATCCCGTCACATCCCGCTTTGAGCTGATCCGGCGACGGCACAACAGCCGGGGGCACAGCAGCTGGGGGCGCAACGGTCGGGGGAGCGGCAGTCGGGGCCGCGACCGCTTCGACCGGGTTCGCGGACCGGGTTTGAACAGATTTGGGCCGTTTCTGATCCTCCAGTGCCTGCGCGGTGACACGCCGGATCAGGTCCCAGTCCGGATACCCCGTGTGGATCAACGGCGGCACGAACTGCACGCTCGTCACCTTCGCGTGCTTCACCTTCGCCGCCAGCGGCACCAGGTGCTCCAGCATGCCCCGCGGCACATCGGTCTGGATCATGTCCTGGGTGGCCGCCGCGATCTGGTTGAACCTGGCCAGCACGCTCGCCGGATCGGCCTGGGTCAGCAGCGCGTTGAACACGCAACGCTGCCGCCGCATCCGGGTGAAGTCATCGCTGAACGTGCGCGATCGCGCGAACCACAGCGCCTCCGCGCCGCCGAGCCGCCGGGTGCCCGCCCGGACCAGGCCCTCGTTGTACCGCCCGAACACGACATCCCGATCCACCGTGAGGACCAGCCCGCCCAGCGCATCGACAATCCGGGCGAATCCCCAGATGTTCACCATCGCGTACCAGTCGATCTTCAATCCGAGCGTGTAGCCGACGGTCTCCTTCAGCGTCTGGGCGCCCATGCCCTGCCGCCCGCCGAACAGCTCCGGATGCTCGTCCGCGTACTCCCAGACCGAGAAGAGCAGGTCCTCCCGCGAACCTCCCACCCCCACCGGAAGGCGGAACCCGTCCGGGAAACGGGCATTCATCGGACTGCCGGGCGGAAAACGAACATCCTCCAGGTTCCTCGGCAGGCTGAACACGACCGTGTCGCCGGTGCGCACGTCCACGCTCGCCACGTTCACGCTGTCGGTCCGCATCCCGATCCGGTTCTCGTCGGCGTCGCCGCCGACCAGCAGCACGTTCACCCGATCCCGACCCGACCAGGGATCCCCGATCGGCTCGCCGGAGCCGCCGAACATCCGCTCGAGCGCACGCTGCGAGACTGTCACATACTGCGCCGTGATCACGAACGGCGCCGCCATCACGATCGCCAGGACTCCCGCGACGGTCCCGGTGAGGATCTGCCCCTTCCTCGGCAACCGCCACGGCCGCAGCACGATGAACGAGTGCACGATCAGGACGAACCAGCCCAGCGCGGCCGCCCACGCCAGCACGCTGATCGCCGTCAGCCAGCGCAGCGCGCGACCCGCCAGCCCGGCATCCGCCGTCTTCACGATGGCGAAACCCGTCAGCACGATGCCCAGATAGGTCCCCAGCAGGGCCAATCCGGTACGTGTCCACCCGGCCCGCAGGTGGGCCGCGCCGGGCAGAACGGCCGAGAGCGCGAGCCACCCGATCACCCCCGCTGGCTTCTTCACGTCCACCCCGACTGGAATATCGATCTACCGATGCGTCACTGACAGTGCCGCTGCGATTACATTGAACCGCCCCCGCGGCCGTCATGCCGTCGCCTTTGGCGATGTATGGCAACTTCATCGGCAGGTTCGGCCAACCGATGCCCACATAACGGGGCAATTCCCTACCAGGGGAATGCGAACAGACCGTAGTAAGCGGCCGTAACCAGCAGCAGCCCCGTGCCGCCCAGCACGCCGGTCAGCGTGGCCTTCTGCCACCGGGACGGCTGCCAGCCATCCCGCAGCCCGACGATCAGCGCCCCGACCGCGCCCGCCTCCTGCGCCAGGATCAACACCGCAAGCACCCGCACCACCAGCCACCCGGCCTGTACGGCAGGCCAGGCCCCCGCCTGGTTCACCGAGAACAGCACGATCAGCATGATGAACGCCAGCACGGCGGCCAGCAGCCCGAGCCCCGTCCAGGCCATCCGCCTGAGCCTGCGCCTGAGCGCCGGCCACAGCTGCATGTTGGTCTGATGCCGCAGGTCACGACCGCGCAGCCGGACCATCATCTCGGTCACCGGCGCGGCCACGTAACCGACCGCGGCCAGGGTGAGGGTGAGGCCGAGGAAGGTGCTCCCGCCATACCAGGGCGCGGCCGGCACGTCGCTGGCCTGGAAGCGCTGGATCGGCGTGGCTCCCGCCATCTTCAGCTGCGGCAGCGCCGGCAGGCTCTGGATCCAGTTCGCCAGCGTGGGCAGGTAGTCGGGCACGAACCGGCCGCCGTTGATCCGCATGGCGTGATCGGCCCCGGCCAGGAAGCGGATGGTGTAGTTGCTGGTCGGGAGGGAGTTGATCAGCGTCTCGGTGCTCTGCACGAACGGGATGGAGGGGTCCATCGTGCCGTACAGCGCGAGCGTGGGCTGGGTGATGCGGCTGAGCGCGGGGACGCTGTCGTAGCGGAGGAAGTCGAAGCCGACGCCGCCCATCGCGCGGGTGAGCAGGTCGCGCACGCCGTTCGGCGCGTGCAGGCGCTCCAGCTGCTCGTTCAGCGCGAACGCGACCTGGCGCATCGGCGAGACGTTGGGCGAGGAGACGAGCACGGTATAGGCCACATCGTGGCTGTTGGCCGCGGCGATCGGCACCACCCAGCCGCCTTCGCTGACGCCCCACAGGCCGGTCTTGGCCGGATTCACGTCGGAACGGGCGCGCAGCACGTCGATCATGTGCAGGGCATCCTCGGCGAGGAGCGCGAAGTCCCGGTTCCGGAAGGAGTACCCGACCGTCCGCTTGTCATAAGAAAGGGTGACAATTCCGGATTTGGCTAGCCATTCGGCTTGGCTCGTGAACTCGTCGCCGGAGCCTGAGCCGGAGCCCTGCACGAAGACCATCGCCGGGTGCTTGCCGGGCGTCGTGGGAACGCGGATGGTGGCCTTCAGCTCCTCGCCCCGCACCGGGACGGTGATCCGCTGAACCTGGATCGGCGTGCCGGTGCTCACCGGCCGGCGTTCGGACGCGGGCTGCTCGGGCAGCTCCTCGAAGGCGGGCGCTTTCACCAGCGGCGGCGGATCGAATGCCGGCGGAGGCAGCAGGTAACCCAAAATCGCGAGCGCGGCTACCAGCACGCCCGCCACGACACTCAGGGTGCCCCGGCCAATCGCCATCAGGCCGCTCCCCGCGGGACCATCAACATTCCGAGTCGTGCCCTCCTCCTTACTGTGCCCACGGATCACAAGGTTAAGACATTACGTGTTGCTGCCGACGTGGCAGGGGCCACATTTGTCGGAGGGACCTGTTAGCTTCCTGCGACATGCGCCTGCTGCATACGTCGGACTGGCACCTGGGCCGGTCGTTCCACCGCGAGAGCCTGTTGCGCGCGCAAGAGGCCTTTGTGGACCATCTCGTGGCCACGGTTCGGGAGGAGCGCGTGGACGTGGTGCTCATCTCGGGAGATGTCTATGATCGGGCCCTTCCTCCGGTCGACGCCGTGGCGCTCTGCGGTGAGGCGCTGGCGCGGCTGCGTGCCCTCGATGTGCATACCGTGGTGATCAGCGGGAACCATGACTCTCCGGTGCGGCTGGGGTTCGGGGCCGATCTGATGGATCGGGTCCATTTGCGTACCGATCCGGGGCGGTCCTGGCTTCCAGTCGTCATCAACAATGTTGGATTTTTCGGCATTCCGTACTTGGAGCCGGAGTTGGTGAAGGGTCCGTGGCAGCTGGCCGAGCGGACCCACACGGCCGCGATCACCCATGCCATGGACCGGATCCGCGCCGATCCGCGCGAGCGCAAGGTGGTGCTGGCGCACGCGTTCGTGGTCGGCGGCGCGGCCAGCGACAGCGAGCGCGACATCACCGTCGGCGGGGTGGCCCACGTGCCGCTGACCGCGTTCGAAGGCGTCGACTATGTCGCCCTCGGCCACCTGCACGGCCGCCAGCGCATGAGCGACACCGTCCGCTACTCGGGTTCCCCCCTCGCCTACTCCTTCTCCGAGGCCGACCACGTCAAAGGCTCCTGGCTGATCGACCTCGACGCCGCCACCTCCACCTTCGTCCCCGCCCCCGTCCCCCGCCCGCTCCGCCGGATCCGCGGCCACCTGTCCGACCTCCTCGCCCTGGACCCAAGCGACCACTGGATCCAGGCCACCCTCACCGATCCGGTACGGCCAAAGGCCGCGATGGAGCAACTGCGCGCCCGATTCCCCCATACGGTGGACCTGCATTTCGCCCCCGAAGGGGGAATCGAGCCGATCGCCCGCAGCGCCCGGATATCCGGCCGCCCGGAGATCGAGGTGGCCCTCGACTTCGTCCGCGAGGTCAGGGGCGAGCCCGCCGACGCCGACGAGCGACGGCTGCTGGAAGACGCGATCACGGCCTACCGGATCAAGGAGACGACGGCGTAGATGAGGCTGCACCGGCTGCGGATCTCAGCCTTCGGGTCCTTCCCCGGCGTCGAGGAGGTCGATTTCGACACCCTCGGCGCGGCGGGCCTGTTCCTCATCCACGGCCCCACCGGCGCGGGCAAGACCACCGTCCTCGACGCGGTCTGCTGCGCCCTTTACGGTGTGGTGCCCGGTCTGCGCAACAGCGCCCGCACGCTCCGCTGCGACCACGCCCCGCCCAATCGCGGGCCCGAGGTCCTGCTGGAGGCGACGATCCGCGGGCGGCGCCTGCGGATCCGGCGTTCGCCCGCCTGGTTGCGTCCCAAACTCCGTGGTCAGGGCATGGTCACCGAGAACGCCAAGGTCATCGTCGAAGAGTTCAAGGACGACTGGGTCGGCCTCACCACCCGTATCGACGAGGCCGGAGACCTCATCGGCGGCCTGCTCGGCATGAACCTCGACCAGTTCGCCCAGGTGGCCATGCTGCCTCAGGGGGAATTCGCCCGCTTCCTCCGCGCCGACGGCGACGACCGCCGCAAACTCCTGGAACGCCTCTTCTCGGTCCGGCTCTTCACCGGGGTGGAGAAATGGCTCGCCGACCACCGCCGCGAAACCGGCCGCGCGGAGGAATCCCTCCGCGCCCAGGTGCACGCCGCCGTCAACCAGATGCGCGGCGCGGCCGGCTCCGCCCTTCTGGCCGAAACCGCCCTCGACCCCGACTCCGACCCGCTGGGGTGGAGCGCCGCCCTCCTCGCTGCCGCCGATTCCGCCGCCCGCGACTCCGCCCAGGCCTGTACGGCGAGCGAAGCCACGCTCGAGTCCGCGCGTGCCCGCCACGACCAGGCCCGCGCCCTCGCCGAACGGCGCCACCGCCATGCCGACGCCGTGTTGCGGCGCGACGAACTCGAATCCACCGCTGAGGAACGCGCCGACCTGGAAACCCTCCTCGCCGAGGCCGCCGCCGCGGATCGCGTCCTGCCCTTGATCCTCCAGCACGATCACCGCACGGCGCTGGCGCGGGCCGCCATCGCGCAGGCGGAAGCCGTACAAGTGGGCGATGTCGGCCCAGAGGAACTAGCTGTCCTCGAACAGGATTATCGAGATGAAATCGCACGCCTGAATCAGCTTGAACCTGAGGAAGCTCGCCTGGCTCTCCTTCGTACCGCCCGAACGGAGGCGGCCAGCGAGCTCCTCTCCCTGGAGAAGACCGAACACGAGATCAACGACCGCCTGGCCGTCCTCCCCGACGACCTTCAAGAGGCCGAACTCCGCCGCACCGCCTCCCATCACGCCGCGACCACCCTCCCGCTCGCCGAATCGGCCCACGAAGCAGCCGAATCGACCCTCAACAAGGTTCGCCACCGCGATTCGCTGGCCCGATCTCTAACCCAGGCGCAGGCGAACCAACGCGCCCTCCTGCTCGCCCTCGAACAGGCGGCCCCCCACCTATTCCACGATCCGGATCAGGTGCCTTCCTCGGAATCGACGTTGGCTCAGTGGGAGCGGCGTTGCCGGGAGGAGGCTGCCCGGCTTCAGGAGCTGAGTGCTGAGGAAGCCCGGTTGGGTGTGGTTCGGGATGAGTTGAGGAGTCTGCGGAGCGAGGGCGAGCGTTTCGGGCGGGCTGAGGCCGAGGTGGGTGCGCGGCTGGCGGAGCTGCCTGGGGAGTTCGCCGCGGCCACGGCCGAGCTCGGCGAACTACGGTCCCGGGTGGCGGAGATTCCCGCTGTCGAGGCTCGGTGCCTGGCGGCCCGTGGGCGGTTCGACGCGGCGCTCCGGCGGGAGGAACTGGCGGACGAACTGGCCGAGGCGGAGGAGGTCCGGCGGGCGGCGACCGATGAGGCGCAGGTGATGCTGGACCGGTTGCTGGCCGTCCGGCAGGCGCGGATCGACGGGATGGCGGCGGAACTCGCGGCGAGTCTGGTCGCGGGGGAGGCCTGCGTGGTCTGCGGGTCCGAGGCGCACCCGGCGCCCGCCGAGTCCTTCGCGGACGCCCCGGGCGCGGAAGACGAGGAGGCGGCGCAGGCCGATTCGGATGGCGCGCAGAGCGCGCGGGAGGCCGCGGAATCCCGGGTGGCCACGGTCGCCTCGCGGCTGGAGTCGGCGGCAGATCAGGCCGACGGGCTGCCGGTGGGAGACGCGGAGGCGGCCTGGACGGCCGAGGAAGACGTGCTCTCGGGACTGCGGGCGCTGGCGGCGACGGAAGAGGACCTGGCCGCGCGAGTCGAGACGTTGCGCGGCGAACTGGAATCGGCCCGCGAGCGAGCGGAGGAGGTCAGGCGCGCGCTGGCGGAACTCCGCGCCGAGGAGGCCGCGCTTCTGGGCGAACAGGACCGAATCGTGGCGCGGCTCGACGAGGCCAGAGGCGACGACGCCTCCGTGGCCGAGCGGAGGACCCGGATCGCCGGTGAAGCCGACCTGATCTCAGCGGCTGCCGACGCCGTCGCGGGTGCCGCCAACGCCCAAGCCGCTTACGACGCCGTCCGCGACACCGTGGACCTCACCGAAGAAGCCGCAGTCCAGGCCCGTACAGACGCGGGACTCGAACTCGCGCGGGTCCGCATGACCGCCGCACGCGAACCGGCGGACGCGCGGGAGGTCTCCCAGTTGACCGCCGAACTGGCCGACCTGGAGAACCGGGCCCGCCAGAACGCGATCGACCTGGCATCGGCTCGCACCAGGGCAGAACAGATCGCGGCCGACGAGAATCGGCTGGCCGAGATCATCAAAACAGCCTGCGGCGATGACCCCACCCTGGCCGCCCGGATGGCCAGGCTCGCCATCGAGGCCGACCGGCTTCGCGCCGCGTCCGCCGCCCTGCGCTCCGCCGCCTCAGCCGAAGCCGAACGCGAGACCGCCCACGAGGCAGCAGTCCGCGCCGCGCTCGACGCCGGTTTCCGCGGCATCGAAGACGCCCGAGCCGCCGTACGGACCGGGGCGGAACGGACGATCATGACCGACCGCCTCAACGCGCTCCGCGACGAGCACGCCGCCATCACCGCACTCCTGTCCGACCCGGAACTCCTCGCCGCCGCCGCGGAACCACCCCCCGACCTGGCTCGACTGACCGAAGAACGCGAGCAGGCCGAACACGAACACGAAGACCGCACCTCCACCCGCGACCAGGCCCGCCACCGCCACGACCACCTCACCGCGCTCTCCGCCGACCTGGCCACCGCCGTGAAACGCCGCGTCCCCGCCGAAGCGGCCCACCTCCTGGCCCGCCGGATGGCCGAACTCGCCAACGGCACCTCCACCGACAACCAGTGGGACATGGCCCTGTCCGCCTACGTGCTCGGCGAACGCCTCCGCCAGGTCGTCGACGCCGCCAACGACCGCCTCACCCACATGTCCGGCGGACGCTACCTCCTGCAGTACGACAAACGCCGAAGCGCCGCCTCCCGGACCCGCTCCGGCGGCGGCTTGGGCCTCCGCGTCCTCGACGCCTGGACCGGCATCGACCGCGACCCCGCCACCCTCTCCGGCGGCGAAAGCTTCATCACCTCCCTCGCTTTGGCCCTCGGCCTCGCCGACGTCGTCACCGCCGAGGCCGGCGGCACCGACATAGGCACCCTTTTCGTCGACGAAGGCTTCGGCACCCTGGACGAGGAAACCCTCGACGACGTCATCGACATCCTCGACTCCCTCCGCCAAGGCGGCCGAGCCGTCGGCGTCATCAGCCACGTCCCCGAACTCCGCACCCGAATCCCCACCCAACTCCACGTCAGGAAATCCCGCACCGGCTCAACGCTGACCACCCACGCCTGAACACGAGTACGCCGATTACCAGTCTCAAGTGACGTGACAGACGGGCGGGTCGTACCCAGATAGCCGACAACCTCGCTGAGCCGGGAACGCTGGTGAGTTTGTCCGGGGTTTCGCCTGACCATCGGGTACGGCCTGCTGCTCGCGCTCACCTCGATAACGAATCACCGCGTGATGTCCTCTGGGCAGGGCTGAAGGAGCTCTCAGATCGTGAGACCGAGAGCGATCAACGGGTTGTGAAAGTCGTCGCGGGCCCAGCGGGTTCCGTCGGCGATGTTGGTGAAGGTGAGCAGGCGCAACGCGCCGATCACGTAGCTGCGCACAATCGCGGAGATCGATGGAGCTGTGGCGGTCCGGATCTTGCACCGGTCTTCGCCGAAGGTCACGTCTCGGGCTGTCGCAATGTCACGCGACGCCCCTGGCGGCCCGCGGGAGAACGGAGGTGATGATCCTTGTTCTCGATCGATCGCTCGCCGCGGATGAACTCGGCGGGTCGGCGGGGACCGGCCCGGTGAGCGGTCAAGGTGGTGACCCCCAGGACCGCGACGGCCGGCACCGGCTTGCAGTTCAGGTCGTCGGCCTTCGGTTTGATCAGGTGGACCTGTGTGACGTGCGGGAAGGGTGTCCCGGGGTGGGGGCGGGCACGGTCTGGATGATGGTGCGGATCTCGGTGCGGCCGTGGCCGTCGGTGATCTGCTCGATGGGGACCTCGCTCCAGGGCAGGGCGTTGAGCTGGTCGAACAGACCTCTGCTGATTTGCGGCGGGGAAGGCGTGGAACGCCTCGCGGGGGTGCGGGTAGCGGGCGTGCTTGCGCCGGCGATGCGTGATGTCGGCGGAAACGACCGTGTTCTGTTCGGGCCTGGCGGATGGCTCATCGCATGGCGGCGGGCAGGTAGATCTTTTCACGGGTCGCGTGACCTGCGGTTTTGTCGCGGATCAAGGCCGGGTTTTGAGTTCCTAACGGAAGTCAAGCCGATCAAGCTTTGAAGGATCAGGGTAGGCGGGGTCGACGCCGGGACTGGGTGTCACGGCGTTGCGCGTCGGTTGGGGGTGGTGAGGGCCGGTCAGGCCGTCGTGTGGCGGGTAGCCTTGCTGCTGGACGGGCCGGCTGCCGGAGCGTCGTGTGGCGACTCCTGACCGCGTCGGCTCGTCCCCTGTTTCGTGCCCTGTTTCGTGCCCTGTTTCGTGTCCTGGTTGGTGCCCTGTTTCAGCCGTGTGCTGGCGCGTTTGGGCCGGTTCTTGGCGCGGTCGGCGTCGCTGACCGCGTATCGCTCGGCGCAGATCGCCTTGGCCTCCTCCACGGTGAGGGGGCGGCCGTCGAGATCGCGGAGTTGGTAGGGGGTGCGGCTGCGCCAGCAGGCGGCCAGCCGGGTGACCAGGAC
>NZ_BLAE01000056.1 GCF_009687865.1 Acrocarpospora macrocephala | reverse complement strand
ACGCAAGGCCGTCCAACGAGCCCGTGACCGGATCCGGGAACTCACCGGCCGGAAATGGCTCTGGATGCCGGTGGAGGACATCGTCAGGGATTTGAACATGTTCCTGCGCGGCTGGGCCGGATATTTCCGTTACGGGAACTCCGCCCGCGTCCTTGGCCAGATCAGGAACTTCGCTCTCATGCGACTGGCGATATGGCTGTCCAAGAAGGGCAACCGGCGTCACTCGTGGGGGTGGGGTATCAAACAGGTGCTGCTCTCGCCGAGTCACCTGGGTTTGATCGGCCTCGATGGAACCGTTATTCCGCCCAGGCCCTTTCGGGACTGGCGCGGGAAGGCCGAACGCCGACGGTGAAGAACGTCGGTAAGCCGTGTGCGGGAGAACCGCATGCACGGTTTGACGGGCGGGGACTGGAAACGGGCCGCACCATGTGGGACCGCGCCAGTCCCCGACCCTCCCCATTGTCGGTTCTACCTGGCAGGATACGGCGGTCGGTCGGCCCGTCTGCGCTCATGAGTGCAGCCGCCTGACGATCATGTGTTTGTGAGGACAACACAATCGAAGGCGGCTGCTGCTGCCAGGATAGGGGCCGGGCTGGCCCGCCGGAAACGGATCGAGCTGCTGGAGCGGCTGAAGCCGTGCTTTGCCCGGACCGGGACCTGGCAACACGCGGGAAAGTACATGTCGGCCCTGGTCAGCGAGCTGCCCAAGCGGAACGGGTGGACCATCGCCCAGCACGCCGGGGACAGGTCGCCGGACCGGACGCAGCGGCTGCTGAGCCGGGCGGTCTGGGATGAGTCCGCCGCGATGAGCGAGATCCGGCGGTTCGCGGCGAAGGGACTGGATACGGCCGCGCGGCGCCGGCGGCGTGGGAGCCTGGTGATCGCAGCGATCGACGAGACCGGGCAGGAAAAGCAGGGCGAGTTCACGGCCGGGGTGAAACGCCAGTACATGGGATGCGCGGGCCGGATCGCCAACGGCATCAACACGGTGCACCTGTCCTATGTCCGGGAGCGGACCGGCCACGCACTGGCCGGCGCGCGGCAGTGGATCCCGCGAGAGCACCTCGAAGATCCGGTGAAGTCCCTGGTCATGGGCCTCCCGCTGAACCTGGAGTTCCGTACCAAGGGCCAGCTGGCCATCGACTTGTGCGCGGACGCCTACGCCGACGGCCTGGTCTTCGACTTCGTCTGTGGCGATGAGGTGTACGGCGGCTGCACCCAGCTGCGCGAGTTCCTCGAAGACAACGGCCAGGCTTACGTGCTGCGGGTCGCCTCCAGTTTCATGCTCACGCCGGTCGCGGGAACGAAGCTGACCTGCGCGCAGGCGGTAAAGCAGCTGGCCAAGGGCAAACGGTGCTGGGAGGTCCGCTCCGCCGGTAGGGGCTCCAAGGGCGAGCGGTGGTATGCCCGGGCGTGGATCGGCACCGCCTCACCGCGTCATCACCTGCTGGTCCGCCGCCACCTCAAGACCGGCAAGCCGGCCTTCCACTACTGCTACGTGCCCGAAGGGCGGCTTTTGACCAAGACCGGGCTGATCCGGGCCGCCGGGCTGCGCTGGCCGGTCGAGGAGGATTTCGAGTTCGGCAAGGACTGCTTCGGGCTGGATCAGTGCCAGGCACGCCTCTACACCGCGGTCCTGCGCCACATCGTGCTGGTCATGGCCGCCCTGGCCATCTGCGCCGTCACCGCCGCCCAGTTACGGGACCACACCGATACCCAGGCCCCGCCGCCGGTTCATCCCCAGCAGGCCCCGCCCGGCGATCCCGGGCTGATCCCGCTGACGGTCCCGGAGATCAGGCGCCTGCTTGCCACCGCCCTCCAGCCCTGCTACCCGTCCGGCCATGCCGCTCGCTGGCTGAACTGGCGACGCCGCCACCAGGCACGTTCTCGCTGGTTCCACCACCGCACCCGCCTAAACCAAGGAAATGCCCTGGTCAGCTAGCAATTGGCGGCTGCCGTACTAGCGGTAACCCCAGGTGCCACTGCTATCGAACGTGGACCATCCTCGAATTAGTAAATTGGCCGAAATCAATACATTCGTTACATAAGAAGAGCGCAGCGGTTTCCGGGAATTCCGGTTCATAAGATCTACGGGACTCCGCTCCACTAGCGTCACCCCGGTAATCGGAAATGTACGTTGCGTTGAAGGTGGCCGTGTGCGCGATCTGTATAGGTTCGAGTTGGAGCCAGAGGTTCGTGACTGGCTTGACGCCCTCAGTGACAGCGACTTCAAGAGGGTGGATGAGGTAGCAGGTCTTCTGGCTGAGAAAGGCGTCGAACTTGGAGGCCCGTGGTCGGATCATCTGGAAGGACCGGTGTGGGAACTTCGGATCCGGCTTCGAGACGTTGCGGTCCGGGTAACGTACTGGTGTACTGCGACCAGAAGTATCGTGATGCTCACAGTCTTTCGCAAGATCAAACAGCACGACCAAAGACAGATCGATCGAGCCGTCCGAGCGCAGAAGATCTGCGAACGGGATCATCACGGCCCAGCCGCTGGGACCTTTGAGAGGCAGGTGTGATGGCCGGTTACCACACCCGCTGGACGCGCCCCGATGTGCAGGCTGACGACCCCGAACGCATCGCGATCCGGGAGGCACTCGCTTTCGGCAAGGCTCTGTACGATCGGCGGACCGCCCTTGGCTTGACGGTCGCCCAACTCGCGGCACGGGCGAACATGACCGAAGACGAGATCGAGTGCATCGAAGAGGGCGGGACCGAACCCACTGTGGCCCTGCTACGGCACCTGGCGGCCGCCCTCGACGCGGACGTTCGCCTCACCCCGGGCCACGATGTGGGCTCCATGTGGTTCGAGGCCCACGCGGCGTGATG
This sequence comes from Acrocarpospora macrocephala, assembly GCF_009687865.1. Classification (GTDB taxonomy): domain Bacteria; phylum Actinomycetota; class Actinomycetes; order Streptosporangiales; family Streptosporangiaceae; genus Acrocarpospora; species Acrocarpospora macrocephala. The sequence goes on along the minus strand of NZ_BLAE01000056.1, from coordinate 76,029 downwards.
TCAAGGGTGTAGCGAACGCGCTCCGCCAAGCCGCTTCCGCCGCGATCGGCCCCAGCCCCGGTGTCAGCGGGCCGATGCTTTTTGCTACTTGGACCGCGGTCCGGTGGATTGAGAAACAACCGAGGCCGCTGGTGCCGCAGGTGCCTGTGGCGCCGTCGTCATGCGGGGAGATCTGGGGTGATGGGGTGACGGAGTCGGTGGCCGGGCGGAGCGGGAGGTGGCACCATCTACTTGGCGGAACCCGACCAGGCGGTTGATCTTGTAGGGCGCCGTGCCCACCTGGTGCTGCATGAGATGGTCGATGTCCTGCGGCCGTTCTATCGGGGACGGTCGCCATATTCCTGACCTGTTGCGTCTCCGCGAGCACGTCAGCGTCGACCCGGACGTGTGTGGCGGGATGCGGGTCATCCAGGGCACTCGGGTGCCCTATGACGAGGTCGCGGCGTTACTGCGGGACGGGGTCCCGGCCGAGAAGATCTCTGACTACTTCCCGAGCGTGACGGCGATGGCGGCGCGCAGCGCAGTCGATTTCGCCGATTATGTCGACACCTACGATCCTCCCAGGGAGCCGCGTGAGGCTGCTGCTGGATGAGACGTTCCGCGGCCGCTCCATAAAGCCCTCGTGGCGTTCATTCTCACCCACGAGATCGTTCATTTGCTCGACCTTCAGGGCTGGCCCTTTCGATGGCCGAAGCGACTCCGCCGGGTGGGATGTGCCTTGCTCTGTCAGGTATGCCTTGCCGCTTACGCCGGCGTCCCCGCTAGCGACGAAACCGTCAATCTGATGGGAAAGTACACATACGGCACTATTTCGCGAATTCTTGATCCTGCTCGTGCGGGAGGCGCTATATCGCTATATTGGCCGAGGGGTAAGGAGGAGAAATGGTTGATATTTCACCGGAACGGACAGAATCGGACACACCACCTGATAAGCGGCGCATTGACCGCACGCAGGTGGTAGTTGCCGCGATTGGCGCTATCGGCCTAGCCATAACCGCTGCCATTACGGGCTACTTCACAGGCCAGCAGGCTGGCGTCAAGGAGGGTGAAGCGTCAGTCTCTGCGGCGACGGTGACTGTTACTGCCCCTGGCCCCACCGTTACGGTCGCAGCCACGCCTGGCAACCTTGCCCCTACGGATCATCCTTCCACTGAACCGCCAGTTGATGTAGGCGAGGGTAAGTCGCTACTAGATTTACCTCCTATCGATGCAACCGAATTTACCGGGGGAGAAGTTAATGTTGTGCGTAAACCCTACGCACAAGCACTTGTGGCTGAGGGTCCATGCTATACAACTGACGCTAGGTACAACCTCGGCAGGGCGTATACGAGCTTCACGGCCTACGCGGCCATGGATGACAAGTCAGACCCAGGTATAACTGCCAAATTCGAGGTCTTTGTCGACGGGAAGTCCGCTAGATCAGAGCACGTGACCCTAGGGGACATGAAGAAGTTCGTGATAGACAATCTATCCAGCACTATGCAGATCAAGCTGGCGGTAACCACAGAAGACTGTACGGCTGGTGACATCTCAGTCGCGTGGATCAACCCCGTTCTTAAGTAGTCGACGCCAGAGACCTGTCTCCAATTCGCAGGAATTTGTCCTTTAAGCGTAGCCACCTCGGTCCTGCAGATCAGTACCAGGCCAGGACGGCGCAGCCCGCGTCCTGGGCGGGGTCTGCCTTATACGCCATCAGCGTTGGGAATCCGCGACAAAAGCCTCTATCCCCTTGCGGCGGGAGCGGGACTTGACGTTGTGGTGACCAATGATGGGCGGCAGATGCAGCGCCCTCGCGAAGTCGCGGCCATCGCGTCGTCCGGGGCTGCATCCCATCGAGTACCCGCATAAGCATCAAGGGCTCGTGGGCACGGGCGTTGCGATCGCGACGGTCGCCGCAGCGCTGCCGCGTTGTTGTTATTGGAAGAGGCGGAATCGCAGCGCCTGATAACTCTGCGTGCCGTTGATCCCACATCGTCCAGTCGGTTGCGTGTGGTGGATCCGGGGGCGGTTCCGCCTAAGCATTGGCCGGTCAGGCCTTCCAGTTGAGGAAGGCTTCGCCGGCGGAGATGGTGGCGAACCAGAGGGCGATGGAGAGGAAGGGGATGAGGAGGCCCCAGGGGGAGTTTTGGCGGACGGACCAGATGGCGGTGGCTAGGAGGGTGAGCCAGGCGAGGAGGAGGGTGGTGATGGCCCAGGTGGGGGCTAGGAGGCCGCTGGCGCCGTAGAAGGGGAGGGTGCAGAGTTGGCCGATGAGGCCTAGCCAGCTGGCGATGCGGGCGGCGTTTTTGGGAACGGTGGGCATCTCGGCTCGTCCCGTCGGCGAGGGTGTCTGGGGGAGATCCTCCCGCGTATCCGTCGCGGGCGCTACGGGGCTGCTGGGCCAGGATCCGGGTGGGACGCGGGAAAGCTGTGTGCACCCATGCTGTCAGCGACGTTTACAGATTCTGTCAATAATTCCGTTTATACTCCGGAATTAGCAGCGGAATCGACCTGAGGTCGTGGTACGTGAATCCTCTCGACACTCCCGTCACCCGAATGGTGCTCCAGTATGACGGTTCCGCGGTGCGGCTCCTCCAGGCACTGGTCACCGAGCCATTACGTCCCAGGACCACGAAACACGGCAAACAGCCTGCGGCCGTGCTCATCCCCCGTGACCTTCGCGAACGTCTTGGCATTCCGGAAGGGGAGCTCCTGACCGCGCGGCAGTCTCGGCTGGAACGTGCCGACGGTTCGGCGGCGGTGGTCGTCGCGTACGTGGATCTGAATGGCGAAGCAGGCTCGCGTCGCGACCAGCATGAGGTGCTTCGGGTCGGTACTCGCCGTTGGTATTGGGGGGAGCCCGGCGGAATTCACCGGATCTCCGCTTGGCGCGAGATCCTCACCACGACCAATGGCATCGCGGCTCGCTACACCCGCGAGATCTTCCATCCGGACGTCGTTCCGGTGATCACGCCGAGCCGGGAGCGTGCGTCGGTGCGGTCCGAGTTCGCGGCTCCGGTCGTACGGCGTCGGCTCACGGTCACGCCACGAGCCCGGCGGAGCGGCGAACCTGTGGTGTGACTAGGTGAGGTTGGCGCCTGAGGTTGGGTCGAAGATGTGGAGCGCGGCCGGGTCGTACCAGATTGTGGCGAGTTCGCCTTCGCGGACGGGGGACTTGGGATCCAGGCGGGCGACTACCTCTCCGGTGAAGGTGGCGCCGGATTCGAAGGTGAAGTACGCGAGCTTTTCCGCGCCCATGGATTCGACGATGTCGACGGTGCCGGTGAACGAGGCGCCGTGCCTGATTCGGGTGTCCTGGAAGAGTTCGGGGCGGATGCCGACGATGACCTCGCGGGGGAGGAGGCGCGGGCGGGAGCCGCACGGGATGGTGCCGATGATCGTGTGGAGGCCGTCGGGGTGGACCTCGGCGGGGAGGAAGTTCATCGAGGGGGAGCCGATGAAGCCCGCGACGAACTGGTTGGCGGGGTGGTCGTAGAGGTCCTGGGGGGTGCCGACCTGCTGGACGACGCCGGATTGCATGATCACGATGCGGTCGCCGAGGGTCATCGCCTCGGTCTGGTCGTGGGTGACGTAGACGGTGGTGGTGCCGAGGCGCTTCTGCAGGCGGGAAATCGAGGTGCGCATCTGTACGCGGAGTTTGGCGTCCAGGTTGGACAGGGGTTCGTCCATCAGGAACGCCTTCGGGTCGCGGACGATGGCCCGGCCCATCGCGACGCGCTGGCGCTGGCCGCCGGAGAGGTTGGCGGGTTTTCGGTCCAGCAAAGGAGTCAGGTCGAGGAGGTCCGCGGTGTGGTGGACTTTCGCGGCGATTTCGGGTTTGGGCATCTTGGCGAGGGTGAGGGGAAACGCCATGTTCTCCCGTACGGTCATGTGGGGGTAGAGGGCGTAGGACTGGAAGACCATGGCGATGTCCCGGTCGCGGGGGGCGCGTTCGTTGACGCGTTCGCCGTCGATGCGGAGTTCGCCGGAGGTGATCTCCTCCAGACCGGCGATCATGTTCAGCGTGGTCGACTTGCCGCAGCCGGACGGGCCGACCAGGATGACGAACTCGCGGTCGGCGATGGTCAGGTTGATGTCGTGCACCGCCGTGGTGCCGTCAGGGAAACGTTTGCTCACGCCGTCGAGCACGATTTCAGCCATCGTTCATCCCTTCACCGCGCCGGAGGTCAGGCCGGCCACGATCCGGCGCTGGAAGAACAGCACGAAGATCACGATCGGGATCGTGATGACCACCGCCGCGGCCGCGATCGACCCCGTCGGGTCCTCGAACTGGGAGCTCCCGGTGAAGAACGAGATCGTCGCGGGGGCGGTTCTGGCCGCCGAGGAGGAGGTGAGCGAGATAGCGAACAGGAAGTCGTTCCAGCAGAAGATGAACGCCAGGATCGCCGTGGTGACCATGCCGGGCACGGCGAGCGGCACGATGACCTTCCAGAACGCCTGGAACGGGGTGGCGCCGTCCATGGTGGCGGCGCGTTCCAGCTCGGTGGGAATCTCCTTGAAGAACGCGGACAGGGTGTAGATGGTCAGCGGTAGGGCGAAGGTGATGTACGGCAGGATCAGCCCCGGCCAGGTGTTGAAGAGGCCGAGCGTGCGCTCGATCTGGAACAGCGGGGTGACCAGCGAGATCTGCGGGAACATTGCGATCAGCAGGGAGAAGCCGATCAGCAGGCGTTTGCCGGGGAAGGTCAGGCGGGCGATGGCGTACGCGGCCATGGTGCCGAACACCATCGCCACGAATGTCGCGATCAGTCCGATGCCGATGGAGTTGATCAGTCCGCGGATGAAGTCGTCGTTGCGGAAGATGCCGGTGTAGTTGTTCAACGTCCATTTGGTCGGCAGCAGCGAGCCGTCGGTGATCGTGCTCGGATCCTTGAACGACAACGACACGATCCACAACACCGGAATCAACGCATACAGAACCACCAATACGTCGATAAATCCCCATCTGAGTTTCATCGGGGTTCGCTTCCGGGAGCGGCGGCGCCGAACACCCTGATGAAGACGAATGCGATGATCGCCACGCTTATCAGGATTAGTACGGACATGGTCGAGCCGATGCCCAGATTGAGCCCGCCGATCAGATTGTGGTACGCGATGATGGACACGGAACTGGTGTTCTGCGCGCCATTGGTCAGCACGTAGATGTTGTCAAATATCCGGAACGCGTCCAACGTCCGGAACAGCAGCGCCACCAGGATCGCGGGCTTCATCAACGGCAGGACGATCTTCGTGAACCGCTGCCACCGATTCGCCCCATCCATCGAGGCCGCCCGCAGCAACTCCTCCGGCACCAGCGCCAGCCCGGTCATCAGCAACAACGCCATGAACGGCGTCGTCTTCCACACCTCGGCCAGAATGATGATCGCGATCGAGGGCCCCTGCTGGGTCAGCGGCGCAGTCCCTTCCGGCAGCAGATTCGCCAGCCACCCCGTGCCCGGTGTCCACGCATATTTCCACCCATAAGCCGCCGCGACCGTCACGATCCCGTACGGAATGAGCACCACCGTCCGCACCAGCCCCCGCCCGACAACCGTGCGATACATGGCCACTGCCACCAGCATCCCGAGCACCAACTCGATCACCACGCTCACCACGGTGATCAGCAACGTCACCCCGAACGCCGTCCACCAGTACGCATTGCCCAGCACGGTCGCGTAGTTCGCCAGCCCGATCCACTCCTGATCCTCCGGAAACCGCAGATCAGCCCGCCGCAACGACAGCAGAAACGAGTAGAGAATCGGCCACCCGGTAACCGCGATCATGACAATCGTCGCCGGCGCACACAACCACAGCGCCAACCGCCGCTCACCCCGACCACCTTCACCGATCACGGCAACACGCCTATGCCGTGTTCGGCCGAAATGCCGTTGCCGGGTAGCACACATGTGGCGCGTTCAGCCGAGATGCCGTTGCTGAGCAGCACACTTGTGCCGCGTTCGGCCGAGATGTCGTTGCTGGGCAGCAGACTTTTGCTGTGCCCTGCCAGGCTCCCCTCGTCGATCATGGCAACACGCCCTTGCTCTGCAATGCGTCCCCCACCTGCCGTCGCAGTTCCGCCAGCGTCACCGGCGGATCGATCCCCGCGGGCGGCGACAGCACCGCCGAGATCACCGTCGACACGTTCTGATAGACAGGCGTTTTCGGGCGCGGCGCCGCCGTCTTCAACGCGTCCAGAATGGCCTGCCGCATCGGATAGACCCGGGCCATCTCCGGCTCGTCGTACACCGCCTCGATCGTCGGCGGCAACCCGTCCTTGATCGCCGCGATCCGCTGGCTCTCCGCGTCCCGCAAACACAGAGCCGCTTCAAACGCCTCCCGCGGATGCCCCGAATAACGACTTATCGCGAAATTGGCCCCACCCAGCGGTGACCGCCCCGGCCCATCGATCCCCGGATACGCCGCCCACTTGAAATATGGCAATATATCCGGCCGATTCGCCTTCATCGAGGCGTACACATAAGGCCAGTTCACCTCAAAAGCCGCCCGCCCACCCTCCACCGCCAACCGCGCCTCATCCTCATGCGTATTCGACAACGACGGATCAGCCGCCTTCGACCTCGCGTACTCCCGCATAACCCCCAACGCCCGCAAAGCGGGCGGCCCCAACGCGACCGCATCCCCATCAGGCGTGAGAATCGAACCCCCCGCCGACGCCACCACACTGTTGAACCAGACGGCCAGCCCTTCATACTGAGCGCCCGGAACCTCCCCATAAGCGGGCTTCCCCTCGGCCGCCAGCCGCCTGGCCGCATCCATGATCCCCTGCCACGTCACCGGCGCAGCCGCCACCAAATCCGACCGATACCACAACAACTGCACATTCGTGTTGTACGGCGCCGCATACAACTTCCCCCGCCAGATCGCCGTATCCAACGGCATCGCCAACGTCCCCGCCCGCGCCCGCTCCGCGTAACTCCCCGTCCACTCCCGAATCCACCCCGCCTCGGCCAGCTCCGCGGTCCACGTGACATCCAGCCCGAGCACATCCAGCCCCGGATCCCCGGCCGCCAGCCGCCGCACCAACTGCTCCCGCTGCCCGTCGGCATCCCGCGGCAACACGTTGACGACGATCCGATACCGCCCCCCGGCCAGCCGGTTGCACCGATCCGCGATCGCCTGAATGTTCTGCTGCGGCGCGTTGTACAGGTTGACCTGCGCGATCCCGCCCTCCGAGGACCCACACCCCGCCACGGCGCCTGCCAGCAGCGCGACCGCGACCGTCCTGATCATGCGGGAGGCGTACCCACAACGCCATCTCGCGGACGCCCGCAAACCCTAAAGAGACCCCAACCGACAGTTCCAGCAGTGTTGACAAAAATAGTTGTCGGTGGAAGGCTCAAGCCAACCAAGGAGGCAGAAATGCGAAAGATCGTTTCCGGATTCTTCATTTCGCTGGACGGCGTCGTGGAGTCCCCCGAGAAGTGGCACTTCCCCTACTTCAACGACGAGATGGGCGAGGTCATCGGCCGCGGCATGCAGTCGGCGGACGCCATGCTGATGGGCCGAAAGCTCTACGAGGAGTGGTCCGAATACTGGCCGAGCAACCCCGACAACGACCCCTTCGGCGACTTCATCAACAACATCCAGAAATATGTCGTCTCCACCACGCTGGACAAAGCCGACTGGAACAACACCACCGTCCTCAACGGCGACTTCGTCGAGGAGATCACCAACCTCAAGTCCCAGCCCGGCCAGGACATCAACATCAGCGGCAGCCCCACCCTCGTACGCTCGCTACTCACCCACGGCCTCCTGGACGAGCTCCAACTGCTCATCCACCCGATCATCGTCGGCACCGGCCAGCGCCTCTTCGACAGCCTCGCCCAGATCCCCCTCAAGGTCGTCTCCTCAACCACCCTGCAGACCGGCGTGCTGTCCGTCCTGTATGCCCCCGCCGACAAATGAGCAGCGGGGTGAGTGGGCGGTCCAGAACCGCCCGCTCACCTGCCGGTTGCGTGCCCTGGCACGGGGCGTACGCCTCAGGGCGGCTGGCTACCCCTTCATCCCGGACATGGCGATGCCCTGGATGATCTGCCGTTGCAGGATCACGTAAATGATCATGACGGGAAGGACGGCCATGGTCGCCGTCGCGAGGGCGACCCCGGTGTGGATCCCGGTGGACCGCCCGGCCATCGCGAGACCCTGGGTGACGGTGTACATGTCACGCTCGCTGGTCACCAGCAAGGGCCAGAGCAGGTCGTTCCAGCGCCAGATGATATTGATGATCGCCAGCGCGGCCAGCGCCGGCTTGCAGAGTGGCAACACGAGTTGCAGGAAGATCCTGAACTCGCTGGCGCCGTCGAGCCGGGCCGCGTGGATGAGTTCGTCCGGCAGGTTGCTGATGTGCTGCCGCATCAGGAAGGTGCCGAATCCGCCTGCCAGGAACGGCATGATCAACGCCCAGTAGGTATTGTTCCAGTTCAGCGTGGACATGAGGTCGTAGAGGGGGATCATCCTCGTCTCGAATGGAAGGAGCAGCGTACTCAGGAAGGCGATGAAGAAGAATGACTTGCCGGGAAAACGGCCCTTGGCGAACGCGTAACCGGTCAGCGCGCTGCAGAACAGATAGCCTACGGTCGTGAGTCCCACGACGATCAGGCTGTTGAGGTAAAAGCGCTCGATCGGCAGGCTCGTGGCCGCGACCTCGTAGTTGAACAGCGAGGGGTCAGGCGGCCAGAATGTCGGGGTCCGGGGCATCGCACTGTTCGACTGGCGGGACAACGATGTTGTGACCATCCAGACGAACGGCAGCACCATGGCCAGCCCGCCGATCGACAGCAGGCCGACCAGGACGATTTGGGGCAGGTGGTTTGGCCGGTTCCTAGTGGCCCCGCGGGATGGCTTCCGCTGTTTGCGGCCCGTCGTGGTCGCGTTCGCCGACTGCCGGCTGAGCTTTTGAATGGTCATGAGCGAGCCTTGAATTCACGGCTGAGGAAGGCCCGGTAGGCCACCACCGTCAGAACGAGCATGATGACGAAGAACACCACGGCTATCGCGGCCGCTTGGTTGGTGTCGTGACTCACGAATCCCACCTGGTACATCAGCATCACGATCGACTGCAGCGTCCGGGCGGGCGAGCCGCTCGGCCCGCCCAGGGTCCACAGGTCGCCGAAGCGAGCCATGGCGTCGAAGGATCCGGTCATGACCAGGAAGATGATCGTCGGCCGGAGACCTGGCAGCGTGATGTGCCGCCAGATCTGGAGCGGGGTGGCGCCGTCCACCGCGGCCGATTCGTAGAGTTCGACCGGGATCGACTGGATCCCGGCAAGGAAGATCAGGATGAAATAACCGAGACCTGACCAGACTGCTAGCAGGGTCACCGCTGCGCGTGACCCGGTCAACCCGAAACTCGGATCGGCCAGCCACAGTGGCACGTCGTCGATGCCGAGGATATGCAGGAAGCCGTTGAGCAGCCCCCAGTCAGGCTGGAAGACGTAGAGGAAGATCAGCGCCACCGCGACGGACGAGGTGAGCTGCGGCAGGAAGTAGATCACCTTGAGTGCTGTCGCACCCCGCCGGACGTGGTTCAACATCGCGGACAGGATGGCCGCGAGGGGGATGACCAGGGCCAGGAAGGCCACACCGAGCAGAACAGTGTTGATCAGTGCGTCCCAGAAGACACCGGTGGTCCCCAGGTTCGCGAACTGGTCCAATCCCACGAACTGCCGCTGATCGGGGCCGGTCTCGCGGTAGAAGCCCTCCACGAAGGTCTGGGCTGTCGGCAGGCATACGAAGAGCACGAGCAACGCGAACGGCGGCAAGACAAAGGCATACCACACTGTTGTCCGGCGGAACCCGCCGAAGACGCCCGTTCTGATGGCCCGGCGACCGGCGGACACGCGGGGGCGCGCGTCCGCCGGGCTCGGCTTAGGGATCGTCATTGCTTGCTGAGCCAGTCGTCGGTCTCCTTCTGGGCCTGCTCAAGCGCCTGCTTGGCGGTCACCTTCCCGGCGAGCGCCGCTTCGAGCTGGGCCTGCAAGGCGAACCGGGGCTGCTCGGCGGCCCAGGGGTAGACGGCGTCGGTGGTGCGGACCTGATCGAACACGATCGCGCCGTCCGGCAGTTCGGCGACCTGCGGGACGGACTTCTCGCCGCCCTCCACGACCGGCAGCCGGCCGCTGGTGTTGAAGTAGTATGCCTGCGCCTCCGGGCTGCTGGCCATCCACTTCAGCACCGTCCACGCCTGCTCCTTGTTGGGGCAGCTCGCTGCCATCGCCAGCGGGGACACACTGTTGAGGCCACCGAGGCCGTCGGCTCCCTTGAGGTTGTAGGAGGACCGGAACCGCTCACGCATCTGAGGCTGCGCGATGAGCTGGGGTATGAAGTAGCCGTTCTCGCCCTCGGGGATGATCGCCACAACGTTCTTGTCGGTGAGGAAGCCCTGCGGCATGCCCTCGGTGGCCAGGGCGCCTTTCGGCGCGTACGCGGACATCTTCACGAACCATTCCATGGCCTGGAGGTATTCGGGGCTATCCCAGTTGATCTCCAGCTTGCCCTCGGCCGTCTCCGCCCCCCAGTGCGCGCCCATGGCGTGCGCGATGGCCATGAACTGCCACACCGCGTACTTGCCCTGGTACCAGTAGCCGTAGTTCTGCTCACCGGTGACCGGGTTCTTCCCGGTCATCTGTGCCGCCTTGGTCTCGATCTCCTGGATCGTCGGCTTGGCCGACAGCGGCTCGACACCCCAGTCCTTGAATAGCTTCGTGTCCCAGTGGATCACGCGCACGCCGGCGTTGTTCGGTATGTAGAACAGGTTCTTTGGATTGTCCGGACCCCACGACCGGGCGGACTCCAGGGCCGCGTCCCCCCAGAGGTTCTTGAAGGTCGGATCCTTTGCGATCATCGTGTCCAGGTTGACCAGCAGCCCGCGCTTGCCGTAGGCGGGCGCGGCGGGCATCTCGTAGAGGCAGGCTTCGTTGGCCTTGATCATGGCCTCTGTCTTGGGAGCGTATCCCGTGGCGCCTTCGCCCCACGGAATGCTGACGATCTCCATCTTGATGGTGGGGTTGGCCTTGTCGAATGCGGCCTGGAGCTGTCCGATGCCTGGCGTCTTGGCACCGGTCACCGCGTCGATCCCGTCTTCATCGGGATAGCCGATCATCAGAACTTTCACGGGTGGGCCGCTTTTGTCGGCGTCGCCGCCTTCGCTTCCGGTGCCGGCGCCTGTGCCGCACGCGGCGAGTCCCACGACGAGGAGGCCGACGGGGAGAGTCCTTAGCAGGGAGGGGGTCATCGTGTCCTGCCAATCATGAGCACTTTCGGAGGTCTGCGGCAGTGGAACCCGGCCCGTATCGAACCCAGGATGCACACTGCAAAGACATAATATGTCTGTCGACTACCTTCCCACCCGGGCAGAAGCGGGTCAAGACGGTTCTCCTACGTAAACGCACACCTTGATCAAGGACGAGCGCTACCGCACGACCGTAAAAGTCGTGGTCACCGTGAGGAGGTCCACCGCTGCCTTCCTGGCTGCACGCGACCGGTGAGCTGACTGGGTAAATGACATATGATGACTAATGACTTTGTCGCTGGCGGTAAGGGCATGGCATGTTACTCGTCAAGGAACCAACGTCAACGCGGAGGCCGGCATGACGTACAGACCCCTGATCATCGCCCACCGGGGGCACTCTCTCCTCGCTCCGGAACAAACGATGGCGGCATACCGGACAGCCGCGGAGCTGGGCGCCGACATGATCGAGGTCGACGTCCGGCGCAGCCGCGACGGCGTTTTCCTGCTCATGCACGACGAGGCGCTCGACCGGACCACCTCGGGCACCGGGCCGGTCGCCGACCTCACCTGGGCGGAGCTGAGCGCCCTCGACGCGGGCGGCTGGTTCGGCCCGGAATTCGCCGGCGAACGCGTGCCCTGTCTGGATGAACTGTTCGATTTCGCCGAGGAGGCCGACGTCTCGCTGTGCCTGGAGGCCAAAGGTGAGACGCCGCGGGAACAGCGGTTCGTCGCCTCCGCCATCGCCCGGGAACTGGCCCGCAGGGGCCGCCTGGACCGTGACGTGGTCGCGTCCTTCGACCACGAGGCGCTGGCCGAGGCGGGCCGGGTGACCCCCGGCCTGAAGCTGGCCCCGGACCGGCTTCCTGAGCGCGGACCGAGCCAGGCCGAGACCCTCATCACACAGGCCCGCCGGATTGGTGCCGAGATCATCCAGCACCACCACGCCGATCTCACTCCGGACGTGGTGCGGGCCACACAGGAGGCCGGTGTCGCGATCTGGGCGTGGCCGGCGACGTCGGCGGAATCCATCGAACGCGTGCACGCCATGGGCGTCGTCGGTCTGATGGGCGACGACGTGGCGGCGATCGTCAAGGTGGTCGACCGATCTCTCGCCTGATCCGGCGGGCTACGCATCCACCATGGCGGAGAAGTCGAGGACCGTGCGGACCTGATCCGCGATGCTCGGCCCACCGGGCAGCTTCCCTTCGAAGATGGCTCCGCCGATGGTGAAGCCCCAGGCGCCGGCCCGGGACATGAGCGCGATTTGCGCGGCCCCGGTGATCGACCCCGCGACGATCACCGGGCCGCCGCTCGCGGCGGTCACGGCCGCGGTCAGGCCATGCGGGTCGGCGTCGGCGTGCCGGTAGGTGAGCAGGTCGACGCCGTGAACACCGTCCAGCGCGGTGAGCCGGGCCGCGTCCGCGGCGATCTCCTCGATCGTTCCGCGCAGCACGCTGGGATGGCCGACCACCGTCCCCGGAAACGGGCAGTACCGCAGCCCGGTGCCGCGGAACAGGGCCGCGCCCGCGTCACCGTGGGTGCCGCCGAGAACCCAGTCCACCCCACCGGCGACCGCGGCGTGCAGCGACGCCAGCTCATCCTCGCGGCTGGTGGATACCACTTCGAGCATGACGGTCATGCCCAGCTCGTGGGCCTGGTCGGTGAGCGCTCTGATTACCGCCGGGCTGACCCCGACGTCTTTGAAACCGACGTGGCGGAGCCCGCTGCCGGCCAGGCTGTTCAGCACATCGGCGGCGTCGGGTACGGTGCGGTCGTTGTGGGTCAGCATGAAAACAAAGTTGATCACGGGTGCTCCTTCAGCGAGATCTAGCCAGGAATCCCGGGCGTTCACGCCCAGGAGGTCGTCCACCGTTGACAGGTGGATCACGGTCAAGAGGCAGACAGTCCTGCTCCCACAGAGGTGAGCCGGGTCAAGATGGCGTCGATGTCGGCATCCGTCCAGAGCCCGGCCAGCCCGGCCAGGTCGGCGATTCCCAGGCGGCTGCGGAGCAACGGCGCGTTGGTTATGGCCCAGCGGGCTCGTTCGGGACTCACCGCCGGGTTGAGGTCGGTGAACCTGGTCGGCGCGCCGGCCCGGCGCAGCGCGTCGGCCAGCACCTCCAGCCGTGGCGCCACGCCATCCGCCCAGGCGTCCCATCGAGCGGCCAGCGAGGCGAGAGCCTCGGGATTGGCCCGAAGTGCCTGGAGTTTCGCGGCATAGCCCTGCCAGCACCGCTCGCCCATCGCGCCGCTCGGGTCGACCTCTGCGAACGCGGCAAGCACCTGGTCGCGGGCGGCCGCGTCCTGCGGCACCTCGACGCGCGCGGCGGCAAACCTCGCTCCCAGGTGTTCCCAGGTCGCGGCGGCTACCAGGGCGCTGATCCCGACCTGGGCGCCGTGCAGCGCGTGCGGCCGTCCTTCGCCGCCCGCCGCCATGTCCAGCAGATGGCTGATCGCGTGCTCCGTACCGGATGAGGGGGCGGTCTGCCCGGCCATGCCCATCACCAGCCCGCCGAGGGTGAGACCATGCGCCAGCGCGGTCACCGCGGCGGTACCGGTGGGCAGTTCACCGGCCAGCGGGAGCACCGCCGTCGCGGCCTGCCGCAGCAGTCGCACCAGTTCCGGCCGATAGCCGCAGTCGACGCGCAGGGCGTCGGACAATGCCCAGTCGGCGGACGCGGTGTAGACGGAGATCAGGTCGCCGAGCCCGGCCCTGGTGAGCTCAGGCGGGGCGCACACCAGCGTCTCCTCATCGATCAGCAGCACCTCCGGCCAGCTACTCGAAACGGTGGTCTTGACCCCGTCGAGCAGCAGCACCGACTGGGCGTTGGCGTAGCCGTTGACGCTGGCCGCGGTTTGCACCACCACGTGCGGGAACGCGCCGCGGGCGCTGGCCACCTTGCCGACGTCGCAAATCGTTCCAGAACCCAGGGTGACCAGGACTCCGGCTCCCGCGGTCCTGGCTATCGCGTCAGCCACCGTGGCCGGGTCAGCCGTCGTGTGGTGGCCAGGAGACCCGACGGTGACGTGCACCGGCCGGCCCACCTGGCGGAGCCGGTCGAGCACCGATTCGGTGAGGTCGGCTCCGTACGCCACCTTGGGGGTGGCGTCGGTCAGAAGCACGATCGGCCCGCTGCCGCTGCGGGTCTCCCGCACCAGCTCACCGAGACGGCGCAACGTCCCAGGGCCGGCGACGAGACGGCGTAACCCGATGTCGGCGGCTGAACCGAAGATCGCGCGGACCTGGGACAGCGCGTTGGAGGGTTCGGCGAGTGCGGTCATGACATAGCCTCACGGGTGGCGTAGAACAGTCGGCGGTATGCGGCGTGGCCGTGGGTGTAGATCTCGGCCCTGTGCGGGTCGGGCAGATACGGTTGGGGGTCGAGATCCACGCCGCGTTCCACGGCGTCCTCGACCGAGTCGAAGGTGCCGGCGGTGAGGCCGGCGAGCAGTGCCGCGCCGGACGCGGCGCCGTCCAGCCTGCGCACCGCGCGCACAGGGCGGTTGAGCACGTCGGCCTTGATCTGGAGCCATAGCGCCGATCGGGCGCCCCCGCCGACCACCCGGATCTCGCTGTCGGCGGTGAGCAGGCCGAGCTCGCCGAGCCGGTCGACGATGTCGCGCAGCGCGTAGACGCAGCCCTCGATCACCGCGCGGGCCAGGTGCGCGGGCCCGTGGTTCATCGACAACCCGGCGAACACCCCGCGCATCCGGTCGTCCCATACCGGTGTGGTGGCTCCGCTCAACGTGGGGAGGAACAGCGCGCCGTCACTGCCGGCCGGTACGGTCGACGCTCGTCCGATCAGCGTGCCCTGGTCGAGGCCGAGGATCGTGCCGGCGAGCCACAGCGTGCAGCCGCCGGAGACGAACCCCGGGTTCTCCACCAGCAGCAGCCCCGGCAGCGCGTGGGCATGGGTCTCGACCAGCCGGGTGGGGTCGAACACCGGCGTGCGGGCCGTAACCGTGACGGGCTCCGCCGTGCCCGCGACATCGGCCACGATTCCGGGGCGGACGGCTCCGGCGCCCACAGACGCGGCGTGCTCGTCGCCCGTGCCGACCAGGACTCGGCACCCGGTGCTCAGCCCGAGGTCGCCGGCCGCCGTCGCGGTGAGCGTCCCGGCCACCTCGGTCGAGGGCCGTACGGCGCCGAGCAGCGCCGGGTCGAGGGACATGGCGGCGAGCAACTCGTCGGACCAGTTCCCGGAGGTCACGTCGAACAGCATCGTGCTGGAGGCGTTGGCGGGGTCCTGCGCGAGGACGCCGGTCAGCTTGGCGAGCAGCCAGCCACCCACCGGCAGCAGCGCCGACGCGAGGCGCAGCACCTCGGGTTCGTGCCGGCGCAGCCAGGCGATCTTCGGCGCCACGTGCAAGGCGTCGGCGTTCAGCCCTGTGATCGCGAAGATCCGGTCGGCGCCGACGCGCTCGGCCAACTCGGCGGCCTCGGCTGTCGCCCTGCAGTCCAGCCAGATGATCGCGGGACGGCGGGGGGTCAGGTCCGCCTCGGTGACCACCACCCCGTCCACCTGGGAGGCCAGGCACAGATGGCCGACCTCGCCGGGGCGGATTCCGGCGGTCTTCACCAGGCGCCGGGATACCTCGGCCAGGCCGCCGTACCAGTCCAGTGGATCCTGTTCGGCCCAGCCGGCGGCGGGGTGGCTCATCGGGTAGCCGTGGCCACCCGCGGCGACCTGCCTGCCGTCTGGATCCAGCAGCACGCCCTTGACGCTCTGCGAGCCGACATCGACGCCCATCACGTAGGACATTCAGTCCTCCCGTCGCGAAGTAGATGTAGACAGTAGACGTATTACGACTCTTGGAGCAACGCTTGGGATGACGATCATTCGTCTGATGTTCAGCGTGAGCTGGTTTTCACGCGCCCCTGATGATCGCGTCCAGGGCCTGCGCGTCCTCGGCGAACTGGAGCGGATCGTCGTTCAGCACGAACTCCAGCAGCACGTCGGTCGGTACGCCGCGGGCCACCAGCCTGGCCACGACGGCCTCCCAGAGCCTGCGCCTGGCGTCCAGCGGCAGCCATCGCCCGGTGGGCGAGAGCGAGCACGCGTGCACGGCGATGACGTGCGGGAGGATCAGGTCGAGTCCGGCCAGGGTCGCGCCGTCGTCCAGACCCGGAGGCGGCTGCCAGTAGGTATTGATCACAGGCCGGTCGATGTCGGCGAGCAGCGCGAGCGTGGATTCGGCGGTGTCGGTGAGGCTGCCGTCGTGGAACTCGAGTCCGACCGTGAGTCCCGCGTCCTCGGCGCGGGCGGCGAGCTCCCTGGCCGAGGCCACGACGGCGGCGCGCTCGGCTGCGGTGACCGCGGCGGAGCCCGTGCGCCCGGCCCACACCCGGATCCGGGGCGCGCCCAGGGCCAAGGCCCCGGCGATGACCGGCCCGAACTCGCAGTCCGGCCCCAGATAGACGTATGTCCCGTACGATCCGACCGCCAGTCCCGCCTCGGCCGTCCGGCTCCTGACCTCCCTCGCGACGGCGAGGTCGCCGGGGGGGACGTGGATGTCAGCCCCCCACTCAACGACGCTCAGCCCGGCCGACACGGCAAGTTCGATCACCTTCACGACCGGTAGCGGCCGGAAGGTCACCGAGCACAGGCCGTGCCGCAGGAGGCGAGGACGCCTGCCCTGGTCGGCCGGCTGCGCTTCATGGATCTGGCTGTCGTGATCAGGCGTCACTCGCACTCCTCGGCGGGCTCCGGGAACCACTACCGGAGCTTGAGACATAAAACGTATGATGACTTATGACATTGCGTCAAGGAGTGGACAGTCCCGGCGTGGGATCGGTAAAGTCATCAGACGTCTTACGATATGAAATGTCTGGATTGGAACGGGTTGGCAAATATCCTGGATCGATATCGTGGAATCGTGTTCGACCTCGACGGCACCGTTTACCTGGGCGAACGGCTGCTGCCGGGCGCCCGCGCGGTGATCGAGGCGGTGCGTGAGGCGAATCGCTCAGTCCTCTACCTGACCAACAAGCCGCTCGATCCGTCCGCGACGTACGCGGCGAAGCTGACCCGGCTCGGGATACCCACGGCGCCGGACGAGGTGGTCTCCTCGCTCGACGCCATGGTCGGCTACCTGTGCGACAGGCACCCCGGCGCCTCCGTGCTGTGCGTTTCCGAGCCACTGCTGGCGGACACGCTTCGCCGCCACGGCTTCATGGTGCTTGCCGCCGCCGACGCGGAGCGCGCCGACCTGGTCGTGGTGTCGTTCGACCGCGGCTTCGACTACGCCAAGCTGCACGCGGCGTTCCGCGCGGTCACCGCCGGGGCCGCGATCGTGGCGACCAATCCGGACCGCTACTGTCCCACGCCGGAGGGCGGGCTCCCGGACTGCGCGGCCATGCTCGCCGCGATCGAGGCGTGCACGGGAGTAACAGCGGAGGCGGTGGTCGGCAAGCCGTCTCCGCAGATGGCCGCCACCATCCTGGCCCGGTTCGGGCTACCGGCAGGCGAGGTACTGATCGTGGGGGACCGGTTGGAGACCGACGTCGCGATGGCCGTCGGCGCGGGAATCGACGCGGCTCTCGTGCTCTCGGGTGCGACGGACCGGGCCGCCGCCCGCCGGGCCGACCCGCCGCCGACCTATGTTCTCGACAGTATCGCTCACTTGATGACCGGCGAGGTCACCCGACAACCCCTGAAGAAGTGAGGGCCTCATGAAGGGCATTTTGCTCGAAGATGTCTCGTGGTGCTGGTGGACCCGGCCGCGCGCGGTGCGAATCAGGGACCGCGTGTTCTTCGGGGCGATGGATTCCGCCGGACAGATCTACGCCGCGACCTGGAATCTGGTGACGCACCGTTCGGCCAGGACTATCCTGGCCGCGTACGAGCCGGACGATCACAACAACCCCGCGTTGGTCGCCGTGCCGGGCAAGCCGTTGGTCGCGTTCTACTCGCGGCACGACTGCGGCGACACACTGCAGTTCCGTATATCCGAAAACGTCGTCTCCGAAAGCGTCCCCGCCGAGAACGCCACCGAGATCAACGGCTGGCATCCTCAGCGAGACCTGAAGTTCGGCGGTGAGACCAGCTACGCGCAAGTGCACGTGCGCGGCGACGAACTGCACCTGTTCACCAGGGTCGACGAGATCGGGTGGAGCTACCGCCGGTCGGACGACTGGGCGGCCTCCTGGGGGGAGCCCGTTCCGTTCCTCGTCTTCGACACTGATCAGATGATCTATCTGGCCACGACGATGCTCGAGGACGGCCGCACGGTGCGGATGGCCGTGTCCGGACATCCGCAGGAGACGCCGCGGCCGCTGCACGATGTCTGGGCCTGCCAGGTCGACCTCGAGACCGGCGAGGTGAGCCTGCCCGGCGACGGCGCCGTCATCGCCAATCTGTACGTCGAGGCCACCCTGCCCCTCAACCAGGACCAGCTTGAACTGGTGCACGCTACGCCGTCGGACCGTACGGTCAACCTGTTCGACGTGTCGGACGGGCCGGACTTCGAGATCGGCTTTGTGTCGAAGGTCAAGGGCGACGACGCGACCGTGGACGCGCGCTACCACGTCAGCATCTATCGTGACGGCGGCTGGCACACCGAGGACGTGGCTCCGGCCGGGACCATTTTCGGCTACACCCACGCCGGCTTCTACGCGGGCGGCGTCGCGTTTCCGCACCGCAGTCCGGGCGGGCGGATCTACCTGACCCGCGAGAGCGCCGGCATCTGGTTTTTCGAGCGCCGCGACCGGAACGCGTCCGGCGTCTGGGACGCGCGCGAGCTCTTGCCGCCCGGCCCGGTCCGGATCGCCCGCCCGTGGGCGATCATCGATCCGGCCGGCGGGCTCGACGTGGTGGCTCTGGCCGTCGAGCACTATGGCGACAAGTACTTCGACACGCGGTCGCATCTGGTCGCCGGTGGCGGGTACCCAGCCGATGCCGAGCCAGCCGGATGACCCGGCTCGGGGTGGGCGTGGCCGGCTGCGGTGGCGCCGCGGTCGACCTGTGCCACGCCATCGACGAGCTGCCCGGCGGCCGTCTCGCCGGCGCCTTCGACCTGGTCGAGCACCTGGCCGCCAGCCTGGCCCTGCCGCGCGGGGCCGCCGTGCATGGATCGCTCGCCTCGCTGCTGGCGGACCCCGCGGTCGACATCGTCTACGTGGCCGTGCCGCACCACCTGCTCGCGCCCATCACTCGCCAGGCGCTGCAGGCGAACCGTCACGTCCTCGTGGAGAAGCCCATGGCGCTCGACCTCGCGGAGCTGCGCGCCCTTGAGCGGGCCGCGGCCGAGCGGGATCGCCGGTTGGGGGTCGTGTTTCCGATGCGCATGACCGGTCCGGTGCGCGCCGCCCGCGACCTGATCGCGGCGGGGGCGATCGGGCAGGTCCGGGCGGTGCGGATTCGTACGGTGATCGACAAGCCGGACTCCTACTGGGAGTCCGGCCCGTCGGGCCGGGTGGCGGACGGCTGGCGGTCCCGGCGGGCGAAGGCCGGGGGCGGGGTCGTGTTGATGAACGTCCTGCACCAGCTCGACGCCCTCCGCTACCTGACCGGCCTGGAGGTGATCAGGGCCAGCGCGGAGATCGCCACTCTGACCGCTAAGGTCGAGGTGGAGGACAACGCCGGCGCCGTGCTCAAGCTCTCCGGCGGCGCCCTGGCCACCCTCGCCGCGTCCGCGCACAGCCCCGGCGCGCGGGCGGAGGAACGCATCGAGATCGACGGTTCGCAGGGCCGGATCGACCTGCCCGATCCGTATCAGGGCGGTCAGGCGCGGGTGTACCTGCGCCAGCCATGGGGCGACCTGTCGGCGGGACGGTGGAACACGGTGGACTCGCCCGTCCTCGGCGGTTACGTCGAGGTGCTACGCGGTTTCCTGCAGGCCGTTCAGGCCGGTTTGGCGCCCCCCATCGGTCCGCGGGACGCCGCCGCCGCCCTGGCCACGGTGCTGGCGATCTACCAGTCCGCCGAGACCGGGCAGTCCGCCGATGTCATTCATGCTGAGCGTGATGGCCACGCGTGACCGGTCGGCCGAGGTCGATAACCCAAGAATCATCAGTCGTCTTAGATCTACATAGGAGATCAGCATGGAGTCCGTGGCCGAGCTGGAGGACCGGCTCAGCACGCCCCGCACCGCCCTTGTCGACGACCTGCGGAAGATCGACGGCGATTTGCTGGTGCTGGGCGCCGGCGGCAAGCTCGGGCCCAGCCTGGTACGGCTTGCGGTGCGCGCCGCCGAGGCCGCTGGCGGCGGTCGCCGGGTGATCGCGGTCTCCCGGTTCGGCGAGAGCGGTCTCGCCGACGAGTTGCGGGCGATCGGCGCCACCACGATCGCTGCGGACATCGCTGATGACACGGCGCTTGGAGATCTGCCAGACGCCCCGAACGTGGTGTTCCTGGTCGGTGCCAAGTTCGGCACCAGCGGCCGGGAGGCGGCCACCTGGTATACCAATGCCTTCCTGCCGGGACGGGTCGTCCAGCGCTTCCGCGGCAGCCGGATCGTCGCCCTGTCCACCGGCAACGTTTATCCGCTCACACCGGTCGCCGCTGCGGGACCGACCGAGGACACCCCGCTGGGACCGGTCGGCGAGTACGCGATGAGCTGCCTGGGCCGGGAGCGGATTCTGGAACACTCAGCCGTCGTGAGCGGCACCCCCACCGCGCTGATCCGGCTGAACTACGCGGTGGAGATGCGCTACGGCCTGCTCGTCGACCTGGCCGGCGCGATCCTGGCGGGAGAGCCGATCGACTTGACCATGGGCCACGCCAACATGGTGTGGCAGGGGTACGCCAACGAGGTCGTGCTCCGGGCTCTCCTGCTGGCGGATGTCCCTCCCGCCGTCCTCAACGTGACCGGTCCCGAGCTGGTCTCGATCCGGCAGGTGGCGGCCGCCCTGGCGGCTCGCCTCGACGTGCCGGTCCGTTTCACCGGGCAGGAGGCGGACACCGCCCTGCTGTCCAACGCGGGACGGTGCCATCGGCTCTTCGGCTATCCCGACGTCACCCTTGACGAGCTTCTCGACTACACCGCCGCGTGGGTCGGGTCAGGCCTTCCGTCGCTGAACAAGCCGACCGGGTTCCAGCGCCGTGACGGCCGGTTCTGACATGACCGCGACCGAAGCCCTCGCCTTGTTCGCCCGCGGCTGCGCGATCCCCGCTCACCCGCTGGCGCTAACCGCCCGGCGCCGCCTGGACGAACGCCGCCAGCGGGCGCTCACCCGCTACTACCTGGCCACCGGTGCCGGTGGGCTCGCCGTCGGGGTGCACACCACCCAGTTCGCGATCCATGACAACGGCCTTCTCTCTCCCGTGCTGGAACTCGCCGCGGAAACGGTCGCGGCGGAGGCCGGTCGGCCGGTCGTGCTGATCGCCGGGGTCCAGGGGCCGACGGAGCAGGCGGTCCGGGAGGCGGAGCTCGCCGCCGCGCTGGGCTACCACCTGGCCCTGCTCGCCCCCGCGACGGAGGTGAGCGAGGCCGAGTTACTCGATCGCGCCCGCGCCGTCGGCGAAGTGCTCCCGGTGATCGGCTTCTACTTGCAGCCGGCCGTCGGCGGACGCGTGCTCTCGGCGGGCTACTGGACGGAGTTCGCCGCTATCCCGTCGGTGGCCGGAATCAAGGTCGCGCCGTTCGACCGGTACCGCACGCTGGATGTCTTGCACGGCGTCTGCCGATCGGGACGGTTGCCGGAGATCGCCCTCTACACGGGCAATGACAACCACATTTTGCCCGACCTCGCGATCCGAAACCGGGTCACTCTGGACGGGCGGACCATGGAGGTCGAGTTCGTCGGCGGGCTGCTCGGCCAGTGGGCGGTCTGGACCGAGCCCGCCGTACGGCTGCACGCCGAAGCCGCCGCCGCTCGCGCCGGTGACGACTTCGCGTTGCGACGCCTGCTCGTCCTGGATGGCTCGCTCACCGACGCCAACGCCGTGATCTTCGACGTGGCCGGGGGCTTCCACGGCTGCATCCCCGGCATCCACGAGATCCTGCGCCGCCAGGGATTGCTGGCCGGCCGCTGGTGTCTCGACCCCGGCGAGGATCTTTCCCCCGGGCAGCTTGAGGAGATCGACCGGGTCTGCCTCGCCTATCCAGAGTTGACCGATGACGACTTCATCGCCGAGCGGCTCGATGGCTGGCTGGGCTGACATGCGAGTGCAGTGTGTCTGACGTGTGACATGATATGAATAGTCGTAAAGCAAACTTGACCTGACTACCGGGGGATCATGGTATGGCGCCAGGCTTGCGGACTAGACCGTTGCTCGCCGACGTGGTGCGGGCCGAGCTGCGAAACGCGATCATGTCGGGGGAGTTCCCGCTCGGCTCGAAGCTGCCGAACGAGGAACAACTCCGCGAGCGTTTCTCGGTCAGCAGGGTCACTCTGCGCGAGGCCGTGCGCGGATTGATCGAGGACGGCATGGTGGTCCGCCAGCACGGCTCCGGTACCTACGTCACCCACCGGCCGGCGCTCCGCAACTTCCTGGACACGAACTTCAGCTACACAGAGTATTTGGAGAGCAGCGGCGTCCGAGCCAGCAAGCACATCCTCAGCGCCCGCGTGGTTCCCGCCGACGACGAGACGGCGAGGGCGCTGCGGGTCGAAGTCGAGTCCGGCGTGGTGGAGATCCGCCGAGTCCGTACGGCCGCCAGCCGTCCGGCTATCTACTCTGAGGACTACATCCCGGCCGACATCGTGGATCCCAAGGCGGACCGAAACGCTTTCCGCGGTTCGCTGTACCGGTTGCTGGCCGAACGTGCCCATGCGGTCGATCACGGAGAGGCGATCCTGGTTCCCGTAGTGGCCGATCGCAAGCTGGCCCGGGTGCTCGACGTCGCGGTGGGCACTCCCCTGCAGCACCTTGAGCAGGTGGACGTGGACGCGCAGGGCCGGCCGGTGATGCGGTCGATGGAATGGCACGTCCCGTCGGTGGTCGAGCTGCGCGTGTACCGGCGCGGCCCCGGTCCGAGCGTCAGCTGAACGCCAGACACCGACGCTGAGTATCCGGTGTCCGAATCGGCATGCGCTCGCTAGAATAAGTCATAAGACGTCTTATGTTTAACAGATGGGCTTATGCGCATGGCGACCGATCGTGACAACGGACACCGACCCGCCCGCCGTCCGGCGTTGGAGCCACCGGGCCGGTTGGGGCCGTCCGAGCGGGAGACCGCGTGGCGGAGACTCGGATCTGAACAGTTCGACGTGGTAGTGATCGGCGGAGGGGTGGTGGGTGTGGGCACCGCCCTGGACGCGGTCACCCGCGGACTGCGGGTCGCCTTGGTCGAGGCTCGCGACCTGGCGTCGGGAACCTCGTCGCGTTCGTCGAAGCTGTTCCACGGCGGGTTGCGCTACCTGGAGCAGCTCGAATTCGGCTTGGTCCGCGAGGCGCTGCGGGAACGCGACCTGATGCTCAGCCGGCTCGCCCCGCACCTGGTGAAGCCGGTCGCCTTCCTCTACCCCCTCACCAAGCGGTTCTGGGAGCGGCCGTACGTCACCGCCGGCCTGATCCTGTACGACACGATGGGGGGCGCACGCTCCGTGCCTCGGCACCGGCAGTTCACCAAAGCCGGGGCGCTGCGGCTGATGCCTGCGCTGCGCCGGAACGCGCTGATCGGTGGCATGCGGTACTTCGACGCCCAGGTTGACGACGCCCGGCACACGCTCACGATCGCCAGGACCGCCGCGCAGTACGGTGCCGTGGTCCGCACCTCGACCCAGGTCATCGGTTTCCTGCGGGAGGCCGACCGGGTCTGTGGGGTTCGCGTGCTGGACTGCGAGACGGGCGAGCGGACCGAGGTCAAAGCGCACGCCGTGATCAACTGCACCGGGGTGTGGACCGGCGAGATCCAGCGGTTGTCCGGCAGTCGCGGCCGGTTCCGGGTGCGAGCCTCCAAGGGAGTGCACCTGGTCGTGCCCCGGGACCGGATCGTCTCCGAATCCGGTCTGATTCTTCGCACCGAGAAGTCGGTACTGTTCGTCATACCGTGGCGGAACCACTGGATCATCGGCACCACCGACACGGAGTGGAACCTCGACCTGGCCCATCCGGCCGCCACCAAGGCCGACATCGACTACGTGCTCGACCACGTCAACCGGGTGCTGGTCACCCCGCTGACCCATGAGGACATCGAGGGTGTCTACGCCGGGCTGCGGCCGCTGCTAGCCGGGGAGAATGAGCAGACCTCCAACCTCTCCTCACACAACCTCTCCTCACACAAACTCTCCCGCACGCACGCGGTGGCCCGGGTCTCGCCCGGCCTGGTGGCGATCGCCGGCGGCAAGCTTACGACATACCGCGTGATGGCCGCCTCCGCCGTGCGCGCCGCCGCCCCTGACATCCCCCGGCTCATCCGGCGGTCGATCACCGACCGGGTTCCCCTGCTCGGCGCCGACGGCTACCATGCGCTGGTCAACCAGGTCGAAGAGCTTGGCCACCGGTACGACATCCACCCGTACCGGATCTGCCACCTGCTCGATCGGTACGGCTCGCAGCTGCACGACGTGCTGGCGGCGGCGGTGGACCGGCCGGACCTGCTCGCGCCGATCACATCCACGCCCGACTACCTGCGCGCCGAGGTCGTGTACGCGGCCAGCCATGAGGGCGCGTTACACCTGGAGGACGTGCTCACCAGGCGCACCCGGATCAGCATCGAATATCCCCACCGGGGGGTGGCCTGCGCCGAGGAGGTCGCTGACCTGATGGCCGCCGAACTCGGCTGGGACGCCGCCACCCGGAACCGGGAGATCGCCGTGTATACAGCCCGGGTCGAGGCTGAGCGGGATTCCCAGACCCAGCCCGACGACGAGGCGGCGGACGCCCGCCGATCAGCCGCGCCCGAAGCACGCCCGCAGGTCGCGTCGGCGCTGATGTGACCGGCAGGACCGTTTGCTAATAGGTTGCTAAGTGGACTGCCACTACGGTCCTGACCAGGCACGACAGTGGGGGCAGTCTGATGAGCGGGTTCCCGTCAGAAGGTCGGGGACGTCGTAGCATGCCGATCTGGCAAACCGTGCTGGTGCGCTCGCGGCTCGCGAACTGATGTCCTGAACCCGCGCAGGCGCAGGCTGTTGGCCACCACGAATGCGGACGAGAGCGCCATCGCGGCTCCGGCGATCATCGGGTTGAGCAGGCCGAGGGCGGCCAGGGGCAGGGCGGCCACGTTGTAGGCGAACGCCCAGAACAGGTTGCCCTTGATCACGCGGAGGGTGCGCCGGGCCAGGCGGATGGCGTCGGCGGCCACCCGCAGGTCGCCCCGGACCAGGGTGAGGTCGGCGGCCTGGATGGCCGCGTCGGTGCCCGTGCCCATGGCCAGACCCAGGTCGGCTTGGGCCAGCGCCGCCGCGTCGTTGACGCCGTCGCCGACCATCGCCACGACCCGGCCCTCGGCCTGGAGCCGCTTGACCGCGTCCACCTTGTCGGCGGGCAGCACGTCGGCGATGACGTCTTCCTGATTTATCCCGACTTCGGCGGCAACTTCTCGGGCGGCGGCCTGGTTGTCGCCGGTGAGCAGGATCGGGGTCAGTCCGAGCGCCCGCAGGTTCGACACCGCCTCCGCCGACGTCGGTTTCACGGTGTCCGCGACGGTGATCACCGCCCGCGCCTTCCCGTCCCATCCGACAGCCACTGCGGTACGGCCTGCGGCCTGGGCATCGGCCACCGCGACTTCGAGCTCGGGCGGCAGCGAACCCACCAACTCGGGCCGTCCCACGAGGACGGCACGCCCGTCGACCACACCCCGGACGCCAAGCCCTTCGAGGTTGGCGAAACCCTCGGGACTGGGCAGGGCGCGAGGGGTCGTCGCCCTGCTGGGTTCAGCGTCGATGGGCTTGCGCGGGGCAGGCAAGGAGGTGGCGATGGCCTTGCCGACTTCAGCGGGCAGAGAAGTCGCGTTGGCTTCGCCGGTTTGAGGGCGGGCGGGCACGGAGGTCGTGTTGGCCTTGCTGATTTCAGCGGGTGGAGAGGTCGCGTTGGTTTCGCCGGTTTCGGGGCGGACAGGCAGGGAGGTCGTGTTGGCCTTGCCGGCTTCAGGGCGGGCGGGTAGGGCGGCCGTGTTGGTCTTGCCGGTTTCAAGGCCGGCCGGCAGGGCGCGGAAGGACGCCGTGATGGCCTTGGCGATGGGGTGCTCTGAGGCGTGTTCGAGGGCGGCCGCGAAGGAGAGGGCCTCGTCGCGGTTCTCGCCGAGGGCGGGGATGACGTCGATCAGGGTCATCTTGCCCTCGGTGACCGTGCCGGTCTTGTCGAGGACGATGGTGTCGACGGCGCGGGTGGACTCCAGGACTTCGGGGCCCTTGATGAGGATGCCGAGCTGGGCGCCCCGGCCGGTTCCGACCAGGAGTGCGGTCGGGGTGGCCAGGCCGAGCGCGCACGGGCAGGCGATGATAAGCACGGCCACGGCCGCGGTGAAGGCCGCCGCCGCGCCGCCGCCGGTGCCGAGCCAGAAGCCCAGCGTAGCGACCGCGAGGGCGATCACGATCGGCACGAAGACGCCGGAGATGCGGTCGGCCAGGCGCTGGACCTGGGCCTTTCCGGCTTGGGCGGCTTCGACGAGGGCGGCCATCTGGGCCAGCTTGGTGTCGGCGCCGACACGGGTGGCGCGTACGACCAGGCGTCCTGAGGTGTTGAGGGTGGCTCCGGTGACCGGGTCGCCGGGGCCGACCTCGGCGGGGACGGGTTCGCCGGTGAGCATCGAGATGTCGACGGCGGAACCGCCCTCCTCGACCACGCCGTCCGTGGCGATCTTCTCGCCTGGCCGTACCACGAAGAGGTCGCCGACGGCGAGCTGGTCGGTGGGGACGCGGGTCTCCCGGCCGTCACGGAGCACGGCGACGTCCTTGGCGCCCAGGTCGAGCAGGGCGCGCAGGGCCGAACCGGCGCGGCGTTTGGCGCGGGCCTCGAAGTAGCGGCCGGTCAGGATGAACGCGGTCACCCCGGCGGCGGCCTCCAGGTAGATGTTGGCCGACGCGTCGCCGCGTTCGATGACGAACGCGAACGGGTGGGTCATGCCGGGCATGCCCGCCGTGCCGAGGAACAGCGCCCAGATCGACCAGCCGAAGGCGGCTAGGGTGCCGAGCGAGACCAGCGTGTCCATGGTGGCCGCGCCGTGCCGGAGGTTGGTCCAGGCGGCGCGGTGGAACGGCCATCCGCCGTAGGCGACGACCGGGGCCGCGAGGGTCAGCGAGAGCCACTGCCAGTAGTCGAACTGGAGAGCCGGGATCATCGCCATCGCGATCACCGGGACCGACAGGACGATCGAGATGATCAGGCGCTGCCGGAGCGGCGCCAATTCGTCGGGCGCTTCCGGGGTTTTCTGGGCGGGCAGGCTGGCGTCGTATCCGGCTTTGCGGACCTCGTTGATCAGGGTTTCGGTGGGGACGCCGGGGGCGGCGTGGACGGTGGCCTTCTCGGTGGCGTAGTTGACCGTGGCCGAGACGCCGTCCAGCTTGTTGAGCTTACGTTCGATCCGGTTGGCGCAGGACGCGCAGGTCATGCCGGTGATCGAGAGTTCGATCGCCTGTCTGGCCCGCTCGTCAGTGATGATCGTCATCGTCTGCTCCTCCCTTAGTGCGCTTGGACGGTGAAGTCCGCGGTGCGGACGGTTCCGCCGTGCTGGAAATCGAGGAAGAGGCGGTAGCCGCCGGGGCTCGGCACCTCGGTGTGGAAAGTGATCTCCGGACCCGCGGTTTTCGTGGTTTCCGGGTGGACGTGGAGGTAGGCGAGGTCACCGGCGCGAAGGGCGACCAGGTGTCCGTACGCGCCGAGGTAGGGCTGGAGGTCGGTGACCGGTTTGCCGTCTTTGGTGACATTGACGGTGAGCATGCTCGCGGCGCCGGGGACGAGGTCGCCGGTGAGGGTGACGGTGTAGCCGTCCACAGTGGCCGTGCGGCTCGTCGGGGGAGCGGGCTCAGGCGTGTACGCCCCGGGGGCGAACAAGTCCATGCCGAGCGTGAGGTTCTTGCCTGGGTTGGGGGTGAAGTCGGCGAACGCCCGATAGGTTCCGGCGGACGGGAGCTTCAGGGGGACCGACCAGACGCCGTCGCCGGACAGTTCCGGGTGGAGGTGCTGGAAGTGGCCGAGATCCCGCGAAACCACGATGAAGTGCAGATACTTCTCGTGTTCTATCTTGTACGCGGTGACGGGCCGCCCGTCCGTTCCGACCACGGTGAACCGGAAGTCGGTTTCCTGGCCGGGAGTGAGGGTCGTGGTCTCGGGCACGAGGGTGAACCCTCGCTCCGACACCTGCAGCCCACCCGGAACCTCGGCCGCCTCACCAGACTCTTCGTGACCGGACATTTCGTGACCGGACCCTTCCTGACCACTGGCCGGCTGGGCATCGGCGCCGTGCCCATGCCCCGCCGTTTGATCCGAAATTTCATGACTCGTCCGGGGTGTTTCGACGGGCAGTGGTCCGGCGAGAGCGCCGACGCCCAGCGCTCCGCCGAAGACCACAACCAGCCCGGAAACGTAGACCCCGAGCTTTACCGCGGTGTTCATGACGATCCGGTCATCGCGTACCCCGCCTCCTTGACGGCCCGCGAGACGGCCTCGGAGTCGACGGGAACATCGGCGGTGACGGTGAGCAGCCCGGTCGGCAGATCGACCTCGACGGTGGTAACACCGGGAATCCCCGAGACTTCCTCGCGCACGGAGGAGACACAGTGCCCACAGGTCATACCGGAAACGGTGAAGGTGCTAGTGGTCATGAGCTATCCCTTAAGTCAGGCGAACGTACGAATCAGAGGCAATGGCAAAGCCGCCACGAATGACGAACTACGAGTGACCCGCATCGTGATTGATCAGTTCACGAGCGGACGAGGCGGGCGATGGCCGCTGAGGCTTCCTTGACCTTGGCGTCGGCCTCCGGGCCGCCCTTGGCGGTGGCTTCGGCGACGCAATGGGCGAGGTGTTCCTCGAGGAGCGCGAGGGCGAACGACTGCAAAGCCCGGTTGGCGGCCGACACCTGGGTCAGGATGTCGATGCAGTAGTCGTCCTCGTCGACCATCCGTTGCAGGCCTCGGATCTGCCCTTCGATCCGGCGCAGCCTTTTAAGATGATCTGGTTTGTTGTGGGTGTATCCGTGCATGTCATTGCCTCCTGCTCACGGAACACCATACCCCCCTATGGTATTCCCGGCGCAACCGGGGAGCCGTCAGGCCGCTCGACCTTGACGTTGGAGGGCACGCTCAGCGTGTACGCGGCGGTGCAACTGTCCCGGCAGGACACATCGGCGCGCAGGGTCCGCCCGTTCCAGAACTGGCGCAGGTTAGGCGAATCGTCGCCGGTCCAGCTGAGTTCGCGGCGGATGGTCAGCTGCTTGTCCGTGCCGGGGACGATGTTCACCTGTACGCCGTCGCCCGCCCGTACGATCAGGATCGGCTCGTCGAAGGCGTACACCTCGGTCAGGGTTTCGGAATGGTGCGCGGAGATCAGCGTGGTGGGGGCGGAGCCGTCCAGGCCGCCGTTCCAGAGGAGCTCGGAGTGGGCGATCATCGCCGCGGAGATCACGACGAAGGCGGTGAAGGCGCCGCCCACGACCCGCCAGGCGTTGACCCGCATGCTCAGCCCACCTTCAGGAAGCGGAGCACGGCCAGCACCCGCCGATGGTCCTTGTCGGCCCCCGGCAGGTCGAGCTTGGCGAAAATATTGTTGATGTGCTTGCCGACCGCGCTCTCCGAGATGACCAGCGTCTCCGCGATGCCGGTATTGGACCTGCCCTCGGCGATGAGCGCGAGCACCTCGCGTTCCCGGCGGGTCAGCCGGTCCAGCGGATCGCTGTGCCGCCGCAGCAGCAACTGCGCCACCACCTCGGGATCCAGCGCGGTGCCCCCCGCCGCGACCCGGCGCAACGCGTCCAGGAACTCCGGCACGTCGGCCACCCGGTCCTTGAGCAGGTAGCCGATGCCGCTGGTGGTCGAGGAGAGCAACTGCGTCGCGTACCGCTCCTCGACATACTGGGAAAGCACCAAGATCGACATATCGGGCCGCTGGCGGCGCAGCACGAGGGCCGCCCGCAGACCCTCGTCGGTATGCGAGGGCGGCATCCGCACATCGGTCACGACCAGGTCGGGCACGTGCTCATCCACCGCGCGGAGCAGCCCGTCCGCATCCGCGACAGCGGCCACCACCTCGATCCCCGCCGACCGCAACACCCAGACAAGACCCTCTCTGAGCAGGACCGAGTCCTCCGCGAGGACTACCCGCATGACGGCACGCCCGACGGGCCGGCCTGGGAGTCGCGGTTCACGCGCATGGCAGCTCCACCCGGATCGTGGTCGGCCCGCCGGGCGGGCTGTCGATGCGCAGGTCGCCGTCGACGGAGCCGACTCGCTGGGCCAGGCCGCGCAGCCCGCTGCCCCGGGCCGGGTCCGCCCCGCCTCCGCCGTCGTCGTGGACGACCAGGTGCAGCCGGTCGCCCTCCCGCCAGACGAGCACCTGCGCGCTGGACGCGGCGGCGTGCTTGGCGATGTTGGTCAGCGTCTCGGAGACCACGAAGAACGCCACCGCCTCGATGGTCGGGGTGACCCGCTCCTTGACGTCCACGTTCAGCCGGACCGGGACCGGCGCGCGGGCGGCGACGCCGGACAGCGCGGCGTCCAGGCCCTGGTCGTTGAGTACGGCCGGGTGCAGGCCCTGGACCAGGTCGCGTAGCTCCTTGAGGGCCAGTTTGGCCTCCTCGTGCGCCTGGGAGATCAGCTTGACGGCCGGGTCCGGCAGGTCGGTCAGGGTGGCGCGGGCCATGCCGAGGTTCATCGCCAGCCACACCAGCCGCTGCTGGGTGCCGTCGTGCAGGTCCCGCTCGATCCGGCGGCGCTCGGTGTCGGCGGCGTCGATCACCTCGGCGCGGCTCTCCCGGAGCGTCTCCACCCGCTGGGCGAGCTGCTCCTTGAGGCTCGGGCCGAGCAGGGCCGCCGCCGCGTACTCATCCAGCGCGCTCACCCCTCTCGCCACCCACGGCCCCGTCACCAGCAGCCCCATCGCGACCAGCATGGCCAGCGTGCCCCTCCAGGTGGTGCCATCCTCGATCCAGATCTGTACGGCGATCGCGATCGCCACCAGCGCCCCCGACCAGGCCAGTATCACCAGCAGCGAGCCGATCCCGGCGATCAGCGGAGCCAGCAGATGGTATCCGAGCTGCCGCCAGGTGCTCGCCACCTTGGCTTCCAGATACAGCACCTTGAACGGATTCCAGCTGGCCGGGACCCGCCGGGGCACCTGCGGGATGTCCAGACCGAGAAACGCGTTGAACCGGTTACGCTGCACCCTCGTGAAGACCGGCACCGCTCGGAACAGCAGCATGAGCGAGATCACCGGCACCACGACCGTCCAGATCAGCACGATCGAGGCCGCGGTCAGCCCGCCGATGACGGCCACCGCCGCCAGCGCGACCGGAAACCCGGTCACCACATGCGCGCTCCGCAGCCACGCCGGCCCCGCCCAGTGCCCTCGCACCCGCTCCCAAGGAGTGGTCGTCTCGATCGAGGTTGCCATGCCCCTACGGTAGGGACCGCGCGGACCTCGCGACATGACGGAGGTATCCCGATGTGGGGTAGTGCTGGCCCCACCATTCTTGGTCGGGTCACCTGCTCAGGTTTGTCTTGTCGGCACTGCTATGGGGTTTTGTTGGCACTGCTATGGGCTGGCCGGGAAACGGAGACCCCTCCCGTGGCGCGCATACAACGCTATCGGGATCGGCGGCTGACACTTTGATGGGTAGCGTTGAGTAAGCGCGGTCGAGGCTCCGACCCGACTCATGTCGCCTGTGTCGCGACATTTTGTCATCCGATCGCAGCGGGGGCTTGGCGAGCCCAACGCCTCCTCCCCACCAGCGAAGGGTCATCGTCATGTCTGATGCTTGGGAGATCAAACGCCGGTTGACCGAAGCGATCAACACGCACGATCTGCACCAGGTGCTCGGGTTCTACAGCCCGGACGCTGTCCTGGTCACACCAGCAGGCATAGCAGAAGGACATGAGCAGATCGGCTGGTTCTACGATCAGCTCTTCATGGGCTTCCCGGACTATCACCAGATGGCGTGGCTGGAGGCCCCGGGCGACGATCCCCTGGTCACGGAATGGACGTTTACCGGCACCCACCTGGGGCCCCTTCTTCTGCCTGACGGGCGCGAGTTGCCAGGAACCGGCCGTCGCATCACCGTGCGCGCTTCATGCGTGGCCTACGTGGCTGACGACCTGATCATTACGCACCGGGATTACTACGATCAGCTGGAGCTGTACAGCCAACTCGGCTTGGGCCTGACCGAGCTTGATCAGCCCGCCACGTAGCGCTGTTCGTGGCGTGTATGTCGCTGAGGCGCTGGGCAGGTGGCCGCTGTCTCCCGCAAACCCTGCCCGCCACGTGCGCATATTCGTCGTGGTCGCGTGCGGATTCGTCGTCGTGGTCGTTGATTCCGATGTCGATGGTGTGCCGGCGGGCGGGTGTGTTGCGTGAGGCTGGGATCGCCCTCGAAAGATCATAGGATCCGAATCGGCGGATGATCTCACCGATGCACGGCGTATGTGGTGACCTCGGTGACATCGGATGTTTAAATCCGGCGACAAGGGCCTCGTGGTGCGCTTGCGCAGGGCGCAATATCGCCCTTGATCCGTCGCTATTCGGGTGTACACAATCCGAAAGAGCGCAGCCCTTTCTCGGGGAGATTAAATGGTACAGACGGCCGCCATCATTGAGGGCACGGGTCCGTCGTTGCATGATCAGAGTGTGGACGGAGCGCGGTTTCGGCAGGCCCTGGCGGCGCACGCGTCCGGCGTTGTGGTGATCACCGCGCAGGTGGACGGCGCCCCGGTCGGCCTCACGGTGACCTCGTTCACCTCGGTGAGTCTCACGCCGCCGCTGGTCTCTTTCTATGTCGACCGGGCGTCCACGACGTGGCCGTCGCTGAAACTCGCGGATTACTTCGCGGTAAATGTCCTGGCCGACGAGCAAACGGAATTAGCGGAGATTTTCGCGCGCAGGGGAATCGACCGATTCGCGAATTGCCCCGGCTGGCGTATCGGCGCGTATGGTGTTCCACTGCTGGCTGGAATTTCGGCGCGTCTGACCTGTCATCGCCATTCGGTCGCCGACATCGGGGACCACATCCTGGTGGTCGGCCATGTCGTGGAGACCGGAACCACTGGCGGGAAGCCGCTCCTCTACCACCGGGCGTCCTTCGGCTCGTTCGTGCCGCACCCTCGCGAGAGCGAGTAACAAAGGGGCCGCGCGTGCTCGGCGCGGCGAGAGTCCGTCTCGCCATCACCGGGCGTCCGTCGACTCGCTCGTGTCGCCGCAGCCCTCGTCGGACCGGACACGCGTCAGGCAGCTGGCCCTCTGGTCAAGGCTGACGG
Source organism: Acrocarpospora macrocephala (assembly GCF_009687865.1). Lineage (GTDB taxonomy): Bacteria > Actinomycetota > Actinomycetes > Streptosporangiales > Streptosporangiaceae > Acrocarpospora > Acrocarpospora macrocephala. The sequence goes on along the minus strand of NZ_BLAE01000056.1, from coordinate 42,505 downwards.
GTGTCGGGGGTCCTGCGGTTACCGCTCTGCCCAGCGTCGTGGCCGGGTGGGTCTACCAGGGTGGGCGGCGGTCCGTCGTCGATGACGTCCTGGAGGCTGCGGACGGTCGATCCGCTCCAGCGTGATCTGGTGCGCAGCAGCAGGGGCAGCAGGAGCCCGCCGCCGAGCATCAGGATGACACCCACGATGCGCAGGTCGATGCTGCCCACCGTGCCGGTGCTCAGCGCGAAGGTGAGGATGGCGCCCACGATGATGACCGCGATGGCACCGGCGATGGGCATCAGGTATCACTCGCGGCGCGGCAGGAGGGTGAGCTGGGCGGGGTCATCGGCGGCCGGCCCAGCGGCCCGGACGGCGGCTCGGACGGCGACTGGTGAGGAGGTTGTAACCGAGAAGCAGGACTGTCGCGCCAGCGATGGCGCAGATCCAGGTGGACAGGTTGAAGAACCCCTCGATGCCCTTGACGTGAAACACCTCAGTGGCCACGAAGCCACCCAGCAGTGCCCCGGCGACGCCGAGCACGAAAGTGATAATCAACCCTTGCGGATCTCTGCCGGGGACCAGCGTTCTGGCCACCACCCCGGCAAGCAGTCCAAGGATGATCCAGGCGATGATGCCCATGATCGAACTCCTATGGCGGTGCATCGATGTCTGCGCGGGATCGGTCTTCCGGACCGCTCGAAGCAGGTGGCCGGACGCCGCGGAATCGCGGCGCCGACGGTCAAACTCGTTCACCTTGAATCAACACCCCTACGTGCTGGGCGGAAACAGGGGATCCGGGAAGGACCGATCACCAGAATCGATCACCAGGACGCGGAGGCCCGGGGTATATCAGTCCATCCAGCGCCTCAGGCGGTTTCATTGCCCTGGCCGATGACCCGTTGGAGCGTCCGCGGACGAGGTCGGTTCGGCGGGTTGCAGCCAGCGGAGCCGCTGGGTCCGAACGCGATCAGGGGCCGTTCGACCACGGCTGCGACCATGAGTGCGATGACGAGATCGAGGGCAGCGTCGGCCGTGTCCGTCTGTTACGCATTGCCGCAGAGAAAGAGCAACCAAAAGCCGCGCTTGATCGGCGCGGCAGCGAACGCTAATCTGAATAATTGCTGCTTGCAATAAACATTCACAACTCGTTCCGCTGGAAGGATATCATACGCGTGAATCCACGTCAAGATATTCAGCTCGAGCAAGATCGTGTATCGCTGCTTTATTACCGTCTCGACACCGTACGTGAACGAACCGAGAAGGCATTGGCCGCCGAGCAGGGGCGCGGTGAGGCGGGCGGTACGCGGCAGGCGAGGGTGGAGCGTGAGGTCGCGGCGGGGGAGCATGTCCGGCGGCTGGCCCAGCTGAACGCGGTGGAGCGGGGGCTCTGCTTCGGTCGTATTGACCTCGGCCGGATGGACGAATCCGGCGAGACGCTCTACATCGGCAGGATTGGCCTGCGGAACGACGAGCACGAGACCGTTCTGGTCGACTGGCGTGCGCCGGCCGCTCGGCCGTTCTACGCCGCGACGCCGTCGGCTCCGGCGGGGCTCGTACGGCGCAGGCACCTGCGCACCCGGGGCCGGACCGTGATCGGCGTGGACGACGAGGTCTTCGACCTGACCGGGATGAGCGACGGCGACCGGAACGCCCTGGTCGGCGAGGCCGCCCTGCTGGCCGCCCTCCAGCGCGGCCGCACCGGCCGGATGGGCGATGTGGTGGCGACCATCCAGACCGAGCAGGACCGGGTGATCCGGTCGGGCCTGCACGGCACGCTCGTCGTCCAGGGCGGCCCCGGCACCGGCAAGACAGTCGCCGCGCTGCATCGCGCGGCCTACCTGCTCTACACCTACCGGGACACATTGGCACGCAGAGGCGTCCTCGTCGTCGGCCCGAACGCCATCTTTTCCCGCTATATCGAACAAGTCCTGCCCTCACTGGGCGAAACCGACGTCGTGCTCTCCAGTGTCGGCGAACTGTTCCCCGGCGTCGCCGCGACGCACGTGGACACCCCGGCCGTGGCCCTGATCAAAGGCGACCTCCGCATGGTCGAGGCGATGGCCGGCGCGGTCGCCGACCGGCAGCGCGTGCCCGACGGGGACCTGGAGATCGAACTCGACGCTCTCACGCTCGTGGTCCCGCACGCCGTCTGCGTCCAGGCCAGGAAGCGAGCCGCGCGCCACCTCCACAACGTCGGCCGCAAACTCTTCGCCCTCGACCTGCTGCGGGCGCTCGCCCGCGACGAGGCCCGCCAGCTCGACGCCCCGGACGACGAGGAAGACCTGGAGTACGCCCGCAAGGTGCTCTGGCAGGAGCCGGCGGTCCGCGCGGCCATCGACGCGTTGTGGCCGGCCCTCACGCCGTACCAGCTGGTGGCGGACCTGTTCGCGGACCGGGAGCGGCTGACGGCGGCCGGGTTGAGCGAGGCCCTGCTGCGGCCCGCCGGCGCGCCCTGGACGGTGGACGACGTGCCGCTGCTGGACGAGGCCGCGGAGCTGCTCGGCCAGGAGCCGCAGAGCCGGGCGCAGCGGCTGGCGGCCCAGCGGGCCCGCCAGGAAGAGGAGCTGTACGCCCGCGAGGTGCTGACCATCACCGGCCAGGAGGACATCGACGCCGCGGCGTTCGCCGACTGGCACAACGACCGGGGCCCGGACGGCACCACCGCGAGCCGGGCCGCCGCCGACCGCGGCTGGATCTACGGCCACGTCATCGTGGACGAGGCCCAGGAGCTGTCCGCGATGGCCTGGCGGATGGTGATGCGCCGGGTGCCGACCCGCTCGATGACCGTCGTCGGCGATCTCGGCCAGACCGGCTCCCCGGCGGGTGCCCGCAGCTGGAGCGAGATGCTCGACGGCTACGTCGAGTGGCGCGAGGAACGCCTGACGGTCAACTACCGCACCCCCAAGGAGATCATGGACGTGGCCGCCGACGTGCTCCGCGCGGTGGCCCCCGACCAGGAACCTCCCCGGTCGGTACGGCACGGCGAACCGCCCCACGCCATCCAGGCCACCCCGGGCACCCTCCCCGGCGTGCTCGCGGACCTGGTGGCCACCCCCGGCGACGGCCGGATCGCCGTGATCACGACTGACGCACGCTATGCCGAAGTCGCCGCGTTGTTGCCGGAAGCGGTTACGCTCGATCCGCTGGATTCTCCGGTGGCTCTGCTGACGGTGACGCGGTCCAAGGGGCTGGAGTTCGACGAGGTCGTCGTCGTGGCGCCAGAGGAGATGGCGGGTCGTGAGCTGTATGTCGCGATCACCAGGGCGACCCGGCGGCTGACGGTGGTTCACGAGGGGGAACTGCCGGCGATGCTGCGCGGGCTACTCGGAGAGTCTAATTAGGACTATCCTTGTAGGAAATACCGGGAGGCTGGATGCACGCGGGAGACCAGGGGCAGCGTGCCGAGTCACCCGTCGCGGTCGCGATGGGGGCCGGTCGCTGGATTCGCGCTGCCTCCGTGGACGACGCGCGCGGGCGGCGCTGGCGGGCCAACCCGGACCCGGACGGCGCCTCCGCGGCCCCCGGCCAGGAGGCCTCGCTCTACTCCGGCGCGGCCGGGATCGTGCTGTTCTTCCTGGAACTGGCTGCCGCGACCGGGGACGAAACGTACTTGCAGGACGCTCGATCGGGCGCCGACTACCTGGCCGCCACCTGGCAGGATGTCCGTGACCCTACGCTCTATCACGGTTTGATGGGCATCGCGTTCGCGCTCGCCGAAGCCGGGTGGGCGACCGGGGAGGAACGGTTCTCGGCCACCGCCAGGGAGGTGGCCGATCAGGTCGTGCGGAGCGTGCGCAAGTTCGACGAGGGCATCGGGTGGACCGGGGATCCGGCCCAGCGGGGAGATGGCGGGGTCATCCTCGGGCTGCTGTACGCGGCGGGGATTCTCGGGGTGTCGGAGTACGAGCAGGTGGCCGTCGAGGCGGGGGAGCGGATCGCGCACCTCGTCGTGCCCGGGCACCGGTTCGGGATCGAGACGCCCGACCTGCCGATGGACGCGGTCACGCCCGGGTTCCTGTCCGGCACCTCCGGCACCGGCTTCCTGCTGGCCCGTCTGTACGGGGTGACCCGCGACGAGCGGTTCCTGGCCGCGGCGAGGCGGGGGGCGGACTTCGTCCGTACCATCAGCGCGGTGAGCGAGAAGTGCGCGCTCGTGCCGCATCATGTGCCGCAGGCCAGAGCGTTGCACTATCTCGGCTTCTGTTCAGGTTCGGCCGGGGTGGCCAGGATGTTCTACGAGCTCTACCGGGTGACCGGCGATCCCGGCGATCTCGATTGGGTTGAGCGGCTGGCGCGCGGGATCGTCAACAGCGGGGCGCCGAGGCGGCGGACCGAAGGTTACTGGAACGTGGCATGCCAGTGTTGCGGCGCGGCCGGGCTGCTTGAGCTGTTCATCGGATTGTGGGCGGCGACCGGCGAGGTCGAGCACCTGGAGGTGGCGGGCACGATCGCCGACGACCTGATCGGGCGGGCTACGCGGAACGGTGGATACCGCTGGTATCAGGCATACCGGCGGCTCCGGCCCGGAGAGATCACCGCTGACACGGGCTACCTGGTCGGCGCGGCCGGGATCGGAGCGGCGCTGCTCCATCTGAGCGCGGCCCGCGAGGGCGGCTCCTGCCGCCGCGTCATCCTGCTCCCGGACAACCCGTTCCCGGCGATTCCGGTGCCGATCTCCCAGCTCTGAAATATAAGCGACCGGTCGGTCTTATTGTTTGCTAGGGTGTAGCCGTGATAGACGGACGGCTGGTGCGCGGGGAGCGGACCCGGCAGGCAGTGCTCGATCATGCGGTGGCGCTGGCTTCCGTGGAAGGTCTGGAGGGCATGTCCCTGGCGCGACTGGCCCAGGGTCTCGGTGTCAGCAAATCCGGACTTTTCAGTCATTGGCCAGATAAACAGGCTCTGCAACTCGCCGTGATCGAGCACGCCCGGCTGCAGTGGATCGAGGAGATCGTCCGTCCTGCTCTGCGCGAGCCGCGCGGGCTCCGGCGGCTCTGGGCGTTGCACGCCAACCGGATGGAGTTCTACGAGCGGCGCGCCCTCCCGGGCGGCTGCTTCTTCGCCAACGTCGAACCCGAAGTGAACGATCACCCCGGTCCCGTGCGGGACGCCATCGCCGCCGCCAAACGCGACTGGGTCACCCTGCTCACCACCCTGATCACCCAGTCCGCCGAGCTCGGCGAGCTGCGGCCCGGCACCGACGCCGACCAGCTCGCCTTCGAGATCCAGGCGCTCGGCGCGGCCGTGATCACCCACACCCTGGTGCACCACCAGGAGCCCAGCTTCCGCTTCGCCCGCCGCGCCGTGCTCGACCGGCTACGCGCCCTCGCCACCGACCCCAGCGTCCTCCCGGAGGCCACCCCATGACCACGGCAGTCGAACCTGGCCACATCGAGCAGGTGCAGATCCACTTCGACGACCTGGACGCGATGGGCGTCCTCCACAACGGCCGCTACGTATTACTGCTGGAACGAGCCCTGGCCGCCTACTGGTCCGAGCGCGGCTGGCCGTTCGACCCGGCGGTGCCGCATTTCGCCGACATCTTCTTCGTGGTCCGCGAGTTCACCATCACCTACCACCTCCCGATCACCACGGTCGGCCCGATCGACGTGCACTTCTGGCTGGACCACATCGGCACCACCAGCCTGGTGTACGGCTTCCGCGTCCTCTCCGCCGACCGAAGCGTGCTGCACGCGGAAGGCCGCCGGGTCCAGATCAAGATCGACCCAGCCACCCTGCGCCCCACCCCGATCGGCGACGACGTGCGCGAAGCCTGCACAGGCTTGCTCAAGTGATTGCGGGGCTCGGGAGGAGGGGCGTCCTCCCTCCTCCCGAGCACCGGTCTGTTACGAGGTGTAGGCCTCGAATTCCGACAGTTGAGCGGCCGGCCAGCCGGTGTTGCCGGTGAAGTGCAGGCGTAGGTAGCGGCAGCTGGCCTGGGGGAATGTGATCGTCGCCGTGTTGCCGGTGGCGGGGTTGAAGACCCGGCCGGATGAAGCGGAGACCACGGTGTAGGTGGTGTTGTTGGTGGAGCACTGCACCGAGAGGGTCTGGGTGCGGGTGGCCCAGGCGGCGGGCGGTGGCAGTTTCAGCACGACGCGGCTGATCGTGCGGTTCTGGCCGTAGTCGACCGTCAGGGTCTGCGGGAAGGCGTTGTTGGCGCTTTCCCAGTAGGTGCTGGCGTTGCCGTCGTTGGTGTTGGAGCCCGGGTAGACGTCGGTGAAGCTGCTCGCGGTCATCGGGCGGCCCAGGTTGAGGTTCCCCGCCGGAGGCGACGGTGACGGGCTCGGGCTGGGCGATGGGCTGGGCGATGGGCTTGGTGAAGGGCTTGGTGAGGGGCTGGCGGCTGTGCCGTACACCTCGAGGGCGGAGAGTTGGGCGGCGGGCCAGCCGGTGTTGGCGGTCACGTTGATGCGGACGTACCGGACATTGGCCGTGGGGAAGTTGATTGTCACGGTGTTGCCGGTGGCGGGGTTGAAGACCTGGCCGGCCGAGGCCGCCAGGGTGGTGAATGTGGAGCCGTTGGTGGAGCCCTGGACCGAGAGGGTCTGGGTTCTGGTGTTCCAGGCCGTCGCCGGGGGCAGCTTCAGGACCACCGACTGCACGTTCGCGTTCCCGCACAGATCGACGGTGATGTTCTGCGGGAAGGCGTTGTTGGCGCTCTCCCAGTAGCTGTCGGCGTTGCCGTCCACCGCGTTGGCCGGGGTGAAGCCCTGGTTCTGGCTGCTCGCGGTCGTGGTCTTGCCGCGCGCCAGGTCACCGGTGCCGACGTTGCACTGCGGCGGCGAAGGCGAGGGCGACGGAGACGGGGACGGGGAGTTCGGCGGGGGTGATTGGGTCGGGCCGCCGCCACCGGGGTAGATGTAGTTCGGCTCCGGCCAGACGCCGCCGCAGGTGGTGTTGTTCGGGATGTTCCACCCCGAGTTGCCACCCAGGTCCACCGGGCTGAACGAGGCGCCGACACAGTTGTGGATCGGCGTGCCCGCGCCGATGTAGGACGCGTCCACGTTCTGGAATGTCGTGCTGGCGGCGGATTGGGCCTGCATCACGTACGTGCCGACGCCGACGATGTTGACGTTCCGGAAGTTGACCGTGCTCGTGGAGCCCTCGATGAAGTGGATCGCGGCGTACGAGCTGTCCAGGATGTCGGAGTCGGTGACGTTGATGGTGGCGTTGACCGGCTCGTTCAGGCCGGAGAACCAGATCGCGCCGACACCGAAGCGCCAGTTGTAGTCGTTGTTCCCCGCTCGGATCAGGGTGTTGCGGGACACCGTGTGCGTGCCCGCGACCGCGGTGCCCTGGCCGGAGTTGACCCCTGGATAGCGGTTGGCGACATGGATGCCGCCGCCGTTGGTGACCGTGTCCGTGACCACGTTGTCGGTGATCTTTATGTCCCGGCCGCCGTACGTGACGATGTTGTTGGCCAGGATCGGCGAGACCACCGTGTTGAACGTGAAGGAGTTGTTCACGTTCGCCATCCGGTCCGGCCACATGGCCAGGCCGTCGTCGCCGCTGTTGCGGACGAAGGTGTTGGTCACCGTGGAGTTCGTCACCCCGGTGTGGAAGTTCACGCCGTCGGCGATCTGGTCCACGATCCTGCTGTTCCTGATGACGAAGTTGTCCATCGGGCCGTCCATCCAGGCCCCGACCTTGGTGTTCTCCATGAAGACGTTGTCGATGACCGAGTTGCTCATCGCCCCGCCGAAGGCGTTCACCTGGTCGTTGTCCTCGCGCTCCTGCATCTCGCCGTGGATCGCCAGGTCGCGCACGGTCACGTTCCGGCTGGGCCCGCCGGCCTCGTGCGGCCGTATCCCGCCCTGGTAACCGCCGCCCGCGACGTACTTGCCGTAGATGCCGACGGCGCGATTGCGCTGGGTGGGGTGGCGTCCGGTGAGCGTGGTGTGCCACGGACCCGCGCCGCGCAGGGTGACGCCGTCCACGACCACGTGGTCCCAGAGCGTCCAGGTTCCAGCGGGGACGTACACCTCGCGGCCCTGGGCCCGGCCCGCGTCGACGGCGGCCTGGAACGCGGCCGTGTTGTCGGTGCCGCCACTGTTGGGTACGGCGCCGAAGTCCACCACCGAGAGCGAGTTGGCGGGGCGGGCGATCGCGTCGGGGGCCACCTCGAAGTCGGCCACGTCGACGGTGACCGGGGTGCCGGAGGCGGTCTGCACCCGGATCTTCGTGCCGATCGGGTAGGTGCTGCCGAGCAGGGTGTGGGTCTCGTCGTAGAAGTGGTGCGGGTTGGTGTCGCCCGGGTTGTTGTTGAACGGGTAGCCGCCGTAGTACCAGCCGTACTTGCTGGTCAGCGAGAGGTCCTTCAGCTTGGTGCCGTTCACCCGGATGTCGGCGTTGATGGTCTGGCCGGTGCCGCCGTTGGCGTCGGGGATGCTGTAGCGCACGGTCATCGCGTTGGCGGGCTGGGTGAGGGTGAACTCGACGTACTCGCCGGCGGAGTCGAGGGTGACCGCGCGGCGTCCGGACGCCTCGGAGGGCAGCGTGCCGTAGATGCGGTTGGGGCCGATGACCGTGCCGTTGGTGACGGCGGCCTCGGCTTCGAACTCGATGAACGGGACGGTCGCGCCGCGTCCTGGCACGTCGAACGGGCCGATGGTGGAGGTGGCCGCGCTCGCGCTGGTGGACAGGAGCGGGACTGCGACCGCACCCCCGGCCACGGTCAGCGCCACGGAGGCCACGATGGCGGACATCTTGCGGGTCGTCCGGGCGCGTAACGCGCCGTCGGTGGGGGGATGGCCCGATGTCATCATCGGTGGACCCTTCCTCAGCAGAGCCGGGCTTGCCACGTGACCAGGGACGCTTCTGATGACGCGAACCGGCGGGGGGTGTTGACGCCACCGGTCCGGCCGCGATCGGAGGCATCGAGTTGTGCACACCATAGGATGGCCAACAGAAGTCCGCAATATTTCAACTTGATTTCGCAAAAGAACATGTCGAGTGCATTAGGTAACCGGTCCGACTTTGCCCGCGACCTGTCCCACCCACCCTTCACGCCCCTCCTTGCTCCTGGATTGCCCCTCTGTCAGCATGCTGAGCTGGGAAAACATGGCGACATGCCAGATGTTTCGGCAAGTTTGCGCCGCGAAACCGGCCGATCTCGCGTCGTGGGACCCCTCCCGCGCCCCGCCGGACCCCCCGCCTCCGCAAGTCCGTGAATTTCTGCGCAAATCAGCGAATATTCGGGACTACCTGGATGGTCTTCACCCCGCTCCGATCCCAGCGGTGCGGTGGAAAACGCTCTCATCGACAGAACCCGTCGATGGAACGCAAGCGGATTGCGTGAATCTGGCGTATGATTTGCGTTGTGACACGTCGACTTGCTGAAGTGGCGAAGAAAGTCGGGGTCAGCGAGGCCACCGTGAGCCGGGTTCTCAACGGCAAACCCGGGGTCTCCGACGCGACCCGGGCCGCGGTGCTGACCGCCCTGGACGTTCTCGGCTACGAGCGCCCGACCCAGCTGCGGGGCGAGCGCGCCCGCCTGGTCGGCCTGGTGCTGCCCGAGCTGGGCAACCCGATCTTTCCCGCGCTCGCCGAGATCGTCGGCGGCGCGCTCGCCCAGCGCGGCTTCACGCCGGTGCTGTGCACCCGGACCGCCGGCGGCCTGTCCGAGGCCGACTACGTGGAGATGCTGCTGGAGCAGCAGGTCTCCGGCGTCGTCTTCGCCGGCGGGCACTTCGCCGAGGCCGACGCCCCGCACGAGCACTACTTCCGGCTGCTCGCCCTGGGCCTGCCGGTGGTGCTGGTCAACGCGGCCAGCGACAACCTGGACTTCCCGCGCGTCTCCACCGACGACGCGGTCGCCGTCGAGCAGGCCTTCGCCCACCTGGTCTCGCTCGGCCACGAGCACATCGGCCTGGTGCTCGGCCCCGAGGACCACATCCCGTCCCGCCGCAAGCTGGCCGCGCTGCGGCTGGCCGCCGAGGCGGCCGGGATCGACAAGATCTCGGTCGAGCACGCGATGTTCTCCCTCGAAGGCGGCCAGGCGGTGACCAACCGGCTGATCCGCAACGGCGTCACCGGCATCATCTGCGCCAGCGACCCGCTCGCCCTTGGAGCGATCCGAGCGGTCCGGCGGCTCGGCATGTCGGTGCCCGAGGACATCTCGGTGGTCGGCTTCGACGACTCCAACTTCATGAACTGCACCAACCCGCCGCTGACCACCGTGCGCCAGCCGATCGAGGCCATCGGCCGGGCCGCGGTCACCCTGCTGGTCAACCAGATCGACGGCGCCGTGGTCACCGCCGAGGAACTGCTCTACGAGCCCGAGCTCGTGGTCCGCGGCTCGACCGCCCCGGCAAAGGTCAGAGCCCTCGTGTAACACCGGCCGAGGGCCGTGAGCCCCTCCCCGCCCTGAGCCCGCGTCGCTTTCCGCGACGCGGGCTCTTTCGCGTGACCTGGGCGTTCTCCGCCACGTCCACACACCTGTCACTTTTTTGCATCATGCATGACGGGCTCTTGCTAGGCATTGTCCGTCTCTGTATGTTTCTCGCAACTGCTAAACGAATCAATCTCGTAACCCCACCTACATCGAGCGGGACCTCGGGGGCTCGTTCACCGGCACCACCACCAGAACTGGTGTTCTCACGATGTCGTGGGCGACCACGGCAGGAGGGAAACATTCATGCAATCCCGAAAGATCGCGACAGTACTCGCCGCGGCCGGTCTCGTGCTGGCCGCCGCGGCGTGTGGCAGCGAGGAGCCGGCTGCGACCCCGACCGCCGCCGCCGGTTCGTCAGCCCCCGCCGCCAACGCTCCGGTGACGATCAGCGTGGGCTGCCAGCCGCCGAAGACGAACCCCAAGGAACGCGCGCAGTGGGACGCCGATGTCACGGCCTTCCAGGCGCAGTACCCGTACATCACGATCGAGAGCAAGGACGCGTTCCCCTGCATCGTTCCGGAGACCTTCCAGGCCAAGCTCGCCGGTGGCGAGATGGAGGACCTGTTCTACGTCTACTACACGGACGTACGGAAGATCATTCAGGCCGGCCAGGCCGCTGACATCAGCCCGTACCTGAGCGAGGCGCCTAAGGTCGGCGAGCTCCGCCAGGACGTGATGAGCATCTTCAAGGACGGCGAGAAGGTGTACGGCATCCCGCGCACCAACTACGGCACCGGCCTGGTCTACAACCGCAAGCTCTTCACCCAGGCCGGCCTCAACCCGGACGCCCCGCCCAAGACCTGGGCCGAAGTCCAGGACGCCGCCAAGAAGATCTCCGCCCTCGGCGCCGGCTACGTCGGCTACGGCGAGTACAGCGCGGGCAACACCGGCGGCTGGCACTTCACCTCCTCCATCTACGGCCGCGGCGGCGACGTGGTGAGCCCCGACGGCAAGACCGCGGCGTTCAACAGCCCGCAGGGCAAGGCCGTGCTGGAGAACCTCAAGACCATGCGCTGGACCGACAACAGCATGGGCACCAAGCAGCTGCACCGCTGGGAAGACCTGATGCGGATGATGGGCGGCGGCAAGCTCGGCATGATGATCGGCGCCCCGGACGTGGTGCAGGCCGTCAACAACGACTTCAAGGGCAAGTTCGAGGACTACGGCGTCACCGCGCTGCCCGAGTCCACCGCCTCCCTGAGCGGCGGCGACGGCTACATGTTCAACGCGAAGGCCACCCCCGAGCAGATCAAGGCCGGCCTGCTCTGGCTGGACTTCCGCTTCCTCACCCCCGGCCAGGGCCAGTTCAACTACGAGCGCTCGGCCAGGGACGGCATCCCGGTGGGCCTGCCCACCACCGACCTGTACGGCACCGCCGCCCCCGGCACGGAGATCAACGCCCAGCGCGAGCAGTTCGCCAACGTGCCGGTCGCCCACTTCGCCCCGTACGTCGAGGCCGCCAAGACGGTCCAGTTCAAGCTGGAGCCGCCGAAGGCCCAGGAGATCTACGCCATCCTCGACACCGCGATGTCGGCGGTCCTGACCCGCCAGGACGCCAACGTCGACGAGCTCCTCGCCGATGCCGAGTCGAAGGTCAACAAGCTGCTGGCAGCGGGCTGACCTGACATCCGGGGGCTGGCCGAGAGTGGCCGGCCCCCGACACTCACGTCGAGATCGGGAGCCATCCGATGAGCACAATGACCGTGAAGGGATCACGGCGACGATCCCCCGGGGCGACACGGCGCTCGGTGAGCCGCAACCTGACGGCCTACGGGTTTCTCAGCGGGGCACTGATCTGCTTCGCGTTCTTCTCCTGGTATCCGATGATCCGGGAGTTCATTCTCAGTTTCCAGAAGACGAACTTCATCGACCCGCCCGAGTGGGTGGGCTTCGAGAACTTCGAGACGGTGTTCGATGATTCGGCGTTCGCCTCCGCCTGGCTGAACACCGCCACGTTCACCCTGCTCGCGCTCGTCTTCGGTTATGTGGTGCCGTTCGTGTTCGCGCTCGTGCTGAACGAGCTGCGGCACGCCCGCGCCTACCTGCGCCTGGTCGTCTACCTGCCGGTGATGCTCCCGCCGGCCGTGGCCGTCCTGCTGTTCAAGTGGTTCTACGACCCGGGCGCCGGCCTGTTCAACCAGGCGCTGGACGTGTTCGGCCTGGGCCCGCTGGCCTGGCTGGACTCCACCGACACCGCGCTGCTCTCGCTGGTCATCGTCTCCACCTGGATGAACCTGGGCACCGGCACGCTGATCTACCTGGCCGCGCTGCAGAGCATCCCGAGCGAGCTCTACGAGGCGGCCGAACTGGACGGCGCCGGCCTGTTCAAGCGGGTCTGGCACGTGACGATCCCGCAGACGAAGCTCATCCTGCTGGTGATGCTGCTGCTCCAGATCGTGGCCACCATGCAGGTGTTCATCGAGCCGTTCCTGCTGACCGGAGGCGGTCCGGAGAACGGGACCGTCACCGTGGCGTACCTCATGTACCAGTACGCGTTCAGCTTCGGGAACTGGGGGGGCGGTGGCGCGCTCGGCCTCATGCTGATGCTGGTGCTCATCGTGTTCTCCGCCGTCTACCTGCGTGTTTCGCGGGACCGGACCTAGAGAGGAGGGGCGCATGTCGTACAGCACCGTGCAGGACCGGGCCGCGGCGCGGCCGGTCGCGCCCGCGCCGAGCCCCAGGCGGAGCCGCAAGCCGGGCCGCCGGCGGGAGGGGCCGCAGTTCCGCGGCCTGGTCTCGCCGCACACGCTGACCACCACCCGCGGCAAGATCGTCTACTGGGTGGTGATGAGCGTCGTGCTCGTCACCTTCACCGCGGCGTTCGTGTTCCCGCTCTACTGGATGTTCACCGGCGCGATGAAGTCGCCCGAGGAGCTGGCCCAGGTGCCGCCCACCTTCTTCCCCGAGACGCTCAACTGGGGGGTCTGGGCGGAGGCGTGGGATCTGCTCGATCTGGGGCTGTTCCTGAAGAACACCCTGCTCTACGCCGCCGGGGCGTGGTTGTTCACGCTAACCTTCGACGTGGCGGCGGCCTACGCGCTGTCCAAGCTGCGGCCGATCCTGGGCAACGTCGTGCTCGCGCTGATGTTGTCCACGCTGATGATCCCGCCGACGGTGATCCTGCTGCCGGCCTACCTGACGGTCAAGGATCTGCCGATCCTGGGATGGAACCTGCTGAACACCCCGTGGGCCATCTGGCTTCCGGCGGTGGCCAACGGATTCTTCATCTTCCTGCTCAAACGTTTCTTCGACTCGATCCCACGCGAACTGCTGGAGGCGGCCCAGATCGACGGGGCCTCGCCGCTGCGGATCCTGTGGTCGGTCGTCCTGCCGGTGTCCCGGCCGATCATCGGCGTGGTCTCCATCCTCGCCGTGGTCAATGTCTGGAAGGACTTCGTGTGGCCGCTCCTGGTGCTGCCGGATAGCGAGAAGATGTCAATCAGCGTTGGCATCTCCTCCCTTTCTGCACAGATGCCGCAAAATGTCCTGATTGCCGCGCTCTTCATCGCGAGCGTTCCGGCGATCGTGGTCTTTCTCATCTTCCAGCGCAGCATCATGGCCGGTCTCACGGCGGGCAGCCTCAAAGGCTGAACCACCCGACCGCAATCCCCAACCTCTAAAGGAGTTGTTTCCAGCATGCCCGAAACGTGGTGGCGGGGGGCCGCGATTTACCAGGTCTACCCGCGCAGCTTCGCCGACGGCAACGGCGACGGAATCGGCGACCTCGCCGGCCTGCGGAGTCGCCTGCCGTATCTCGCCGACCTCGGTGTCAACGCCGTATGGCTCACGCCCTGGTATCCGTCCCCGATGGCGGATGGCGGCTACGACGTCGCCGACTACCGGGACATCGAGCCGACCTTCGGCACCCTGGAGGAGGCGGAGAAGTTCATCGCGGAGGCCCACGAGCTGGGCATCAAGGTCATCATCGACGTCGTGCCGAACCACAGCTCCGACCGGAGCGCGTGGTTCCAGGAGGCGCTCGCCGCCGGTCCCGGCTCGGCCGCCAGGCAGCGGTTCTGGTTCCGGGACGAGCCCGGCGACTGGAAGTCCATCTTCGGCGGCCCCGCCTGGACGCAGGTCCCCGACGGCCAGTGGTACCTGCACCTGTTCGCACCGGAGCAGCCCGACTTCAACTGGACCAACCCGGAAGTCCATCAGGAGTTCCACGACGTGCTGCGCTTCTGGTTCGACCGGGGCGTGGACGGCATCCGGATCGACTCGGCCGCCGTGCTCGTCAAGGACTTCGACGGCGGCGACCCCGACGGGTACACCGACCAGCCCGAGGTGCACGACGTCTACCGCGGCTGGCGCCGCCTCGCCGAGGAGTACGACGACCGCATCTTCATCGGCGAAGTCTGGTTCCCCGACCAGGAGCGGTTCGCCCGCTACCTGCGCCCCGACGAGATGCACACCGCCTTCAACTTCGACTTCCTGGCCTGCCCCTGGGACGCCGCCGCGCTACGCCACTCCATCCAGGAGACGATGGCCACCCACATCCCGCTCGGCGCGCCGCCCACCTGGGTGCTCTCCAACCACGACGTGGCCCGGGTGGTCACCCGCTACGGCCGCGAGGACACCTCCTGGGACCACGGTGCCCGCCGCGACGGCGTGCCCGCCGACCTGGAACTCGGCTACCGCCGCTCGCGCGCCGCCGCGCTGCTGGCCATGGCGCTGCCCGGCGGCGTCTACATCTACCAGGGCGAGGAGCTCGGCCTGCCCGAGGTCGACGACATCCCCGGCGAGCTACGCCAGGACCCGATGTGGCCCCGCTCCGGCTACACCATCCCCGGCCGCGACGGCTGCCGCGTCCCGCTGCCCTGGTCCGGCGGCGAGCCGCCGTTCGGGTTCGGTACGGGCGAGCCGTGGCTGCCCCAGCCGGAGGCATGGAACAAGCTCACCGCCGAAGCCCAGGCCCAGGACCTCGGCTCGATGCTGACCCTCTACAAGACCGCGCTCGCCATCCGCCGCGACCGCCTCGGCGACGGCACCCTGACCTGGCTCGACTCCACCCCCGAAGTCCTGGCCTTCACTCGGGAATCCGGCCTGACCTGCCTGGTCAACCTGGGTTCCGAGCCCGTACGGCTCCCGCCGCACGAAACCGTGCTGCTCGCCAGCGGTCCCCTCGAAGGTGAGGAACTTCCTACGGACACTGCGGTATGGCTCGCCTGAATCCGCTCATTCTCGCCACCGGCCTGGAGAAGACCTATCCGGCGCGGGATCGGAAGGGGGCCCCGTTCCGCGCCGTGGCCGGGGTGGACTTCCAGGTCCACCGGGGCGAGGCGTTCGGCTTCCTCGGGCCGAACGGAGCCGGGAAATCCTCCACCATGCGCATGCTCGGCGGGGTGTCCGCGCCCACGGCCGGGTCGCTGCGCATCCTCGGCCTGGACCCGGTCGCCGACGGCCGCCGGGTCCGGGCCCGGCTGGGTGTCGTGCCTCAGGACGACTCCCTCGACACCCAGCTCACCGTCGAGGAGAACCTCGTGGTGTACGGGCTGTACTTCGGCTTGTCTCGCCGAGCCGTGAAGGCTCGGGCTGGGGAGTTGCTGGAGTTCGCCCGGTTGGAGGATAAGGCGGGGGAGCGGGTGGAGCACCTGTCCGGGGGGATGCGGCGGCGGTTGACCATCGCACGGGCGCTGATCAATGAGCCGGAGATCTTGTTGCTGGACGAGCCGACCACCGGGTTGGATCCGCAGGCCAGGCATGTGCTGTGGGATCGGCTCTTCCGGCTCAAGCAGGACGGGGTCACGTTGATTCTGACCACGCATTACATGGATGAGGCGGAGCAGTTGTGCGATCGGCTGGTGGTGATGGACAAGGGGTTGATCGCCGATGAAGGGTCGCCGCGGGAGTTGATCGAGCGGCATGTCACGCGGGAGGTGCTGGAGTTGCGCTTTCCGCCGGGGGAGAACGAGGAGGTCGCGCGAAAGGTGGGCGATCACGTCGAGGTGCTGCCGGATCGGCTGCTCTGGTATGCGGACGACGGCGAACAGGCCTTGGCTCAGGCGACCGAGGCGGGGGTACGCCCGCTTACCGCCTTGGTCCGCCGCGCCAGCCTGGAGGACGTGTTCCTCCGCCTTACGGGCCGTTCTCTCACGGACTGATTTTTCGGGATTTAGTACGCCATGGGTGGACTGATCATGATGTTGGCGGACTGGCGTGATGCCCCGCGTGCCGGTGGGTTGGCGATGGCGTTTCGGGCCATGGCGTACTGGCTGGTGCGGTATCGCCGAACCTGGCGAGGCACGATCGTGGTGAGTGTCGCCAATCCGATCCTGTTTCTGCTGGCGATCGGGGCCGGACTCGGCACGCTGGTCGAAGGGCCGGTCGAGGGGGCGTCCTACCTGGCGTTCTTCGCGCCCGGCCTGCTGGCCGCAGCGGCGTTGCAGAACGCGTTCGTGGAAGCTGGCTTCGTGGTGAACAGCGCGCTGCGGCGAGAGCGCATCTACTCGACCGCCGCAGCGACTCCGCTCGAACCCGGACATATCTTCGCCGGGCATCTGATATTCATCACGCTGCGGCTCTTCCTGAGCGCCGCCGCCTTCGTCATGGCGATGGCGCTGTTCGGATTGATCGAGAACATCGCGATCGCCTTGGCGGTGACCCTCGCGGCCACGCTGACCGGGTTGGCTTTCGCCACACCGCTGGCCGCGTGGGCGGTGACCGTGGCGGACTTTCCCCAGCTCAACACCGTGTTCCGGTTCGTGGTCATGCCGATGTACCTGTTCTCCGGCACATTCTTCTCGGTCACGCAGCTGCCGGCGCCGTTGCGAGCGATCGCGTACGCGCTGCCGCTCTGGCACGGTGTGGATCTGTCCAGAACGCTGGCACTCGGAACCGCCACCCTAGGCACGAGCCTCCTGCACATCGGCTATCTGACCGCCCTCTGCGCCATCGGCGCGATGATCGCGCGCATCACCTACCGGCGGTGTCTCCACGAATGACGAAACTGACGGAACTGAAGGAACGTCCCATGGCCCTGCCTCGCGCCGGAGGCGCCCACCTACTGGTGTTGCGCAACATATGGGTACACAAAGGCGGCAGCCCATGGACGATGGCCCTGTTCTCCATCTTCGAGCCGATCCTCTACCTGCTGGCGATCGGCGTCGGCATCGGCGCCCTGGTCGGCGACGTCCCCGGGATCGACGTCCCGTACGCCACCTTCATCGCCCCCGCCCTGCTGGCCACCGCCGTAATGAACAGCGCCCTGGAAGAAACCACCCAGACCGCCTACGCCAAACTCACCTTCGACCGCTTCTACCACGCCCTGGTCGTCACCCCCATGACAGTCACCGGCCTGGTGACCGGCGAGATCGCCTGGGGCATGCTGCGCGGCCTCATCACCGGACTCGGCTTCCTCACCGCCGTCACCGCCTTCGGCCTGGTCACCTCCCCCTGGATCCTGCTGGCCCTCCCCGGCAGCCTCCTCATCGCCTACACCTTCGGCGCCGCCGGTTTCCTCGTAGCCGGCTACGTCCGAAGCTGGGACGACTTCCAGTACACCCAACTCGTCATGCTCCCCATGTTCCTCTTCGCCACCACCTTCTACCCCGTAACGATCTACCCCGAGCCCATCCAACTCATCGTGAAAGCCCTCCCCCTCTACCACGCGATCGAACTGATCCGCCAACCCGCCCTCGGCCAACTAGAACCAACCCTCCTAGCCAACGCCACCTACCTACTCGTCCTAGGCACCACCTGCCTCCTCCTGGCCCGCCGCAGATGGCAGCGCCTCTTGTCCGCTTAGCAACCGAACGGGATGGCGGCGTTCCTGTCGGCTTAGCCGCTGAACGGATTAATGCGCAGATGGCGGCCTCCTAGCCACGGAACAGAATGTCGGCGCCAGTGCGGCGAGAACCACCTATCGAACGGATTGATGCCGCAGCTGGCGACGCCTCCTGTCCGCCCAGTGCTGTGACCGGGAACGTTCACCGGGTCGTCCGCTCGCGAGACGCCATCGGCCGCGACGCTCGGATCCTTCATAAGCTCGGGTACATGACGATCATCATCCGGCCGGCCGCTGAGACGGACCTGTCGGCGCTGCTGGCGCTCTACGGTGAGCTGAACCCCGACGATGCGCCGTTGCCGACGAAGTCCACACGAGACATCTGGGCGGCTATCCGCCTCCAGCAAGGCCGGACCGTGCTGGTTGCGGCCCTGAACGGCGTGCTGGCAGGCACAGCAGACTGTGTGGTCCTGCCGAACCTCACTCGCGGCGGGCGATCGATCCTGGTCGTGGAGAACGTCGTGGTCGCTAGCGCCCATCGCCGACGCGGCGTCGGCAGGCAATTGATGGACGCCGCTGTACGACTCGCCGAATCAGCTGGCTGCTACAAGATCCAGCTGTTGGCAGCCGACGGGCATGAAGCCCACACGTTCTACCGAGCCTGCGGTTTCCGGCCACTTGCCCAGGGATTTCGCCGATACCTCGACCATGACCGGATCGCCCCTGAACCCGGTGAACGTTCCCGGTCACAGCACTAACCATCGAACAGAATGCTGCCGCCGCTCTCGGCGCCGGTGCGGCGAGAACCTTCACTTGCGTGAACGGGGCCGGATAACAGCGAGCAACCTGGTCATCCTGTTGGCGCTTATGCCAGCCGGGGAATCGTGGCCGTGAACGCCTCGGCGAGGGCGGCCATGTCGGCGGTCCGATAGGCGTGTTTGTTGTAGATCATTGAGCCGGTTAGCGAGCCGTCCGGGTGTTCGGTGATGAGGAGTTCAGGCGGGTGGGTGTCCGGGTCGTCGTCGGCCAGGCACCATTCCATGATCGGGCCGGCCGGGATGGGGAACTCCTGGGACGGCAGGCCGGGGAGGTGGGCGGGGCGGCCCCAGCTTTCGAATCGGAAGTACGCCGGGTAGGGGACCAGTTCGTGCAGGCGAGCGAAGTTGTGGAACTGGTGATCGTTGGCGGTGAGGATGGCTCGGCGAACTCGGGCGATAATGCCTCCCCCCTGGGCGTCTCCGCTGTCGCTGTCTGGTGCCCTGATATCTCCGTGGTTGGTGTCCTCGTCCCTCGTGTTGTCGATGAGGATGCGGAGGAGGTTCCAGCGGAACAGGCAGCCGATGGTGGCTTCGAATTCGGGGCGGGAGCGGCCGGTGACAGGGGTGGCGAGGACGATTTCGGGGGAGTCGGCCCAGGTGCTCAAGGTGGTGGCCCAGGCGGCGGCGAGGACCATGGCTGAGGTCGCGTTGTGGCGGCTGGCCAGGTCGCGTACGGGAGCGATGGGGAAATCGTGCGAGATGGCCGCGCACAGGGTCACGGTGGGGGAGCGGCCGGGGAGGGCCGGGAGGGTGCTTGGGGCTCCGGTGAGCGTTGCCGTCCAGTGGGGGCGGGTTCGGCGCCATTCGCGGTGTTCGAAGGCGACGAAGTCGGCGTACTGGACGGGTGGAGGGAGGGGCGAAGGGGCGTTGTGGCTGAAGGCGGAGTAGAGCACGCCCAGCTCCCGGAGGAGGACTCCGGCCGACCAGCCGTCGAAGATCATGTGGTGGGCGGCTAGGACGAGGACGGTGGACTCCACGCTGCCGCCGAAATGGCCCGTGGCGGCCTCCGGGCCGCCGCTCGATTGTGTGCCCATCGTGGCCTCGGGGCTACCGCCGGATTGTGTGCCCGTGGTGGATTTCGGGCTACCGCCGGATTGTGTGCCCGCCTCGGGGCTGCCGTCGGATTGTGTGCCCGTGGTGGATTTCGGGCTACCGCCGGATTGTGTGCCCGCCTCGGGGCTGCCGTCGGATTGTGGGCCCGTGGTGGATTTGGGGCTGCCGGTGGATTGTGCGTGCGTGGTGGAATTCGCGGTGCTGGTGGAGTTGGTGGAACCCGCGCCGCCGGTGGGGCCGCAATCCCGGTAAAGGCCACCACCGGCGGCGGGTTCTCCCGCGCAGCCCGTACGCCTACGGCGAAGGCGAATCAGGGCGGCGCGGAGCAATGGCCCCCGGCCGATGTCGAAAGGTGCGCGGACGAGGTCGGCCGCGAGTTGCCCGGCTTCGGCTTCGTCGGAGGCTTCGTGGACGGTGACGTGGACATTGGATTCCGGTTCGATGAAGGCTCGGCCGTCTCTGAAGACGGTTCGCAGAGCTTCGTGCCTTCTGACGAGCTCGGCCAGGCAGCGGTCGACGAGACCCGCATCGACCTGCCCATCGATCTGGACGGCGACGTGAACAGGCGGCATATGCCGGGTCTCGGCAGCGGCGTGCATCCAGCGCCACCAATGCTCCTGAACCCCGGAGAGCGCACCCAATTCTGCCGATATTTCGGGATAAATCAGGTTCTGGGTGGGGGTGTGTAGGGTCACGTGCTCGGCTTGAGCCGACAGCGTCGGATGATCGAAGGCGAGCGTGCCCGGAACGTCGACGCCGAACTCCTCAGTCGCCCGCGTGGCGAGTTGGGTGGCTTTGAGGGAGTCGCCGCCCAGGGCGAAGAAGTCGTCGTCGGGGCTCGTGACCGGCAGGCCGAGCACCCCGCTCCACAACCGGGCCAGCGCCCGCTGCTCCGGCGTCTCCAACGGCCGCCCCTTGGCATTCCGGGGCGCCGTGAAAAGCTCGCGGAGTTCACTCTTGAGGACCTTGCCCAGCTCGTTTCGAGGCAACGCGTCCACGAAGGCGTACCGTGTGGGGATTTCGTTGCGGGCCAGTCGTTGATGCAGGAATGTCCGGAGCTCGTCGGCGGTGGCCGGGCTTCGTGGCACCACGGCAGCCGCCACCATCGCCCCCATCACCGGATGCGGCACCCCGAGCACGGCGACCTCCGCCACCGCGGGATGTTCCTGCAACGCCGCCTCAACCTGCAGCGTGGAGATCTTCAAACCCCCGGACTTGATCACGTCGGATTCACGTCCGACCAGGTAGAGATACCCGTCCTGATCCAGGTACCCGAGATCTCCCATCCGCGTCCACCCACGCTGGAACACCCGCTCGCTCGCCTGCGGATCCCCGTAGTACGAGCGTTGCGCGGCGGGCGCCCGCAACCACACCTCCCCGACCTCCCCGATCCCGGCGGCTTCCCCGTCCTCCCCGGTGATCCGGAGATCCCCCGACTCGGTGGCCCGCCCCACCGAATGCGGCCGAGCCGGATCAACGATCATGGTCGTCTGCGCCGGCACCGCCTCCGTCGAGGTGTAGAAGTTCACGATCGTGGCCTTCGGAAAAGCCTCCGGAAGCGCGACGGCCACATGCGGGGGCAGCGCGTCCGCCGACGAACTGAGCAGAAGCACAGAAGACAGATCATGTCGCCGCCACGCTCCCGAGTTCAGCAGGTCAACGGCCATCGAGGGCACCAGGAACACGGTCCCCACCCGATGCTCCGCGATCAAGGCACAGAACCGCTCCGCCTCGAACACCGAGGCCACAAGCGCGGCCGGATGCGCGACAAGTGTGTTGACGAGCATCATCTGCCCCGCATTCGTCCCAATCGGGAACGCATGCAGAAAATGCTCCGAGTGGGACAACATCCGATACCCCGGATGCGGCCGATGCCCAAAAGCCAGGTTGGCATGACTGGCCGCAACCCCCTTCGGCCGCCCCGTAGTCCCAGTTGTGTACAGGATCTGCGCCAAATCACCAGACCCGACCACAGGCTCCCAACGACTCCCGCTCGGCTCCTCGCTCCCAGAATCGGGATGCCGGCCGATCCCTGTCCAGATGAGACTCGGGTGGGACGAGAGATTCCCATCGAGCTCCTTCCGGGCGATCTCAGGGTTGGGCGTGCCGATCCCTGTCCAAATGAGACTCGGGTGGGACGAGAGATTCCCGCCGAGCTCCTTCCGGGCGATCTCAGGGTTGGGCGTGCCGATCCCTGTCCAAATGAGACTCGGGTGGGACGAGAGATTCCCGCTGAGCTCCTTCCGGGCGGTCCCAGGGTTGGGCGTGCCGATCCCTGTCCAAATGAGACTCGGGTGGGACGAGAGATTCCCGCTGAGCTCCCTGCGGGCGGTCCCAGCGTCGGGCTCGCCGATCCCTGTCCAAGCAAGCCCCAGTTGGGTCGCAGCGTGGATCTCCCTCTGGGTGACTCTGGCGATCTCTGTCCCTGCGGTGCCCGGTTGGAGCGCAGGATCCTGACGGGTCTCCCTGCGAGTGGCGTGGGAGTCGATTTCGGGATTTCGGGCGATTCCTGTTGAAGAGACGGCGGACTCATCCGTCGTGGCGGTGGAAGTCCGGGCAGGGCCGGTGTGGAGGGGTTGGTTGAGGATCCAGCGGGCTTGGCAGTCTTCGAGCATCAGGCGGAGGGTGGCGTCGGTTTGGCGGGACGGGAGGGGGACCGCCACGCCGCCCGCGCGGAGGACACCCAGGAACGCGATCGCGTAGTCCGCCCAGTGGGCGTTGTCGTAGCGCAGGCCGACGCGATCGCCGGGCGTGAGGCCCCGTTCGAGTAGTTCGAACGCGGTGGCGTCGGCTTGTTCGTCCCATTCGCCGAAGCTCAACTTCACGGTGTCGTCGCAGATCAAAGCCGTTCTCGACGGTTGCTCCCTGGCTCTTGCCCGGAGCAGTCCGGGGAGTGTGACGGTCATCGTCCGCTTCTTCCGCAGCCGTGGATGATCTCTCGGAGTAAACCACTCCGAACGAATCATCACAAGTATCTAGCAAACGGATGCAATTTCTAGTCATACTCACGAAATAAGCGATCGTTGGGGCGGTTCAATGGAACACGTTCGAATCTCGGTCCCGCAGAGCGGCATCTGGTTCAACGAGCAGCTCAGTGACCTGGGAGCGGTTCATCACATGCCGTTCGCGGTCCGGTTCGCCGGTCCCGTGGACATTCCGGCGCTGGGCCGGGCGTGCGCGCGAGTGGTCGAACGGCATCCGCTGCTCAGGGCGGCGATCCGGCAAACGGACGGGGTTCCGTACCTGGTCGAGGGATTGCCGGTCCGGGTCGAGCTCGGTTCGGACCCGGAGGAGGAGATTCTCCGGCCGTTCGATCTGGAGAAAGGGCCGCTGGCGCGGATGAGCCTGCTCGACGACGGGCGGCTGCTCGTCGTCGTGCACCATCTGGCCTTCGACGGGCAGTCGACCGACGTCTTCGTGGCCGATCTGGCGGCGTGTTATCGGGCCGAGGTCGAGGGTTTCGCGCCGGAGCTGCCGGGGCTCGGTCCGGGTGAGGGTCCCGATCAGGAGGCGGCGCGGATCGCGGCGGGGGCGCCGGCGGCCCGGGCGTACTGGTCGGGGCGGTGGGCCGAGCCTGACGAGGTCGTGCTGCCCGGGTTCGACCGGTCTGACCAGGAGGTTCAGGCGGGAGACGCGGTCGAGTTCCGGCTGCCCGAATCCGTGCTCGCGAATGCCGCCGAGCGGCTCGGCGTGACGCGGTTCGAGCTGGTCGTCGCCAGCGTGCACGCGCTTCTACGCCGTTACGGCAACGAACGCCCGGTGACCGCTCTAGATCTTGGGCTACGGCCCGCGGAGGCGCTTGGCCGCATCGGCGTGTACGTGAACGAGTTACCCTTCGCCTCGGAACCATCGCCGGATGTGAGCTTCGCGGAGTTCGCCCGGTCGGTTCGAGCCGGATTGCGGGAGCTCTATCGCGTTCGCGAGGTTCCGCTGGGGCGGGCGGTTTCCGGGCTCCGGCCTGGGGTCTCGCTCGCGCCCGTCTCGCTGACCTATCGCCGCCGGATCGCGCCACCATCAGGGACCAGCGTGGACTGGGTGGTCTTCAACCGCACCGCCCGCAATGCCCTGCGCATTCACCTGGTGGACGGGCCGGACGGACTGGGCGTCATGTTCCAATTCGCGCCTCGATCGATCGCTCGCGCCGACGTGGAACGGATCGCCGCGCACTGGCAGGCAATCCTCGCCCAGGTCACGAAAAATCCGGATATCGCGTTGCGGGGATTGGAGGTCGCCGATGGACCGGTCGTGGCAGGGGCGGACACCGCGTACCCGCAGGTGAGCGTTCTGGACCTGGTCCAGGAGCAGGTCGCGTCGACACCGGACGCGGTCGCCGTGATCAGCGGCGAGACCCGCCTGACCTACGCCGAGCTAGATCGCCTAGCCGAGCGGCTCTCAGAACAGCTCAGGCTGGCCGGAGTCAAAACGGGCGATCTGGTCGCCCTCTCTGCCGGGCGCTCGGAGCGATCGGTGACGGGAGTCCTAGCCTGCTGGAAGGCCGGCACCGCCTACCTGCCACTCGACCCCGCATACCCGGCAGAACGCCTCAACTACATCCTCACTGACTCTGGCGCCAAGGTCCTCCTCGCCGACCCAGGCACTCACTTGCCGGGCGTGACAGTGGTCCCATTCGCCGATCCTCATACTGATCACGCACCCACGACAGCGGCTTCGTTCGCCGATCGCGCGGCTGCGGTTTCGGTTGCCGTTCCTGGCGTCGATCACGTGGGTTCGAGTGCGGATCTCGCGGCTGCGGTGTCGTTTGCCGATGCTGGCGTCGATCGCCTGGATTCGGGCGCTGACCACGCGGTCGCGGCTTCGTTCGCCAATCAGGGCGCCAATCACTCAGCTGCCGACGCGGCCTCGTTCGCCGCTCCGGGCACCGACCACGCGGCTGCGGTTTCGTTCCCCGGCCCTGGTACCAATCAGGTGGCTTCGGTCTCCGATTCGGGCGCTGATCTCGCGGATGGGGTTTCGTTTGCCGGTCCTGGGAGTGATAGCGGAACCGGGGATGTGGGTGCATTCGCCGGTTCGAGTAGCTACCCCGTGGCTGCGAGTGTGGTTTCGCGGTCTCAGTCGGATTCAGTTGGTGGCGAGCTCGCGTATGTGATTTACACCTCGGGGTCCACTGGGCGGCCCAAGGGCGTCGAGATTGAGCATCGGGCGTTGGCCAACCTGCTGTTGGCGATGCGCGATGAGCTTCGCGCCGAAGCGGGGAATGTCTGGCTGGCTGTGACGTCGTTGTCTTTCGATATCTCGGTGCTGGAGTTGTGGCTTCCGCTGATCACGGGGGGCTCGGTTGTTGTCGCTGCGGAGCCCGAGACGGCCGATGGCGCGGCTCTGACGAAGCTTGCCGAGCGTCACCGGATCAGCCACCTGCAGGCCACTCCGTCGACCTGGCGTCTGTTGCTGGATGCTGGGTTCGCCTTCGAAGGAACCGCTCTCACTGGAGGCGAAGCTCTTCCGTTGCCGTTGGCCGGGCAGCTTCGGGCGCGAGTGGGGCGGCTGCTCAACATGTATGGACCGACCGAGACCACGATTTGGTCCACGCTGGCCGACATTCCGCTCAATCCCGATCGGGTGAGGATTGGGCGTCCGCTTGCCAACACCCAGCTGCTGATTCTCGACGACAACCTTGACCCGGTCCCACGTGGCGTGCCTGGTGAGCTTTACATCGCCGGAGCTGGGCTCGCTCGTGGCTATCTCAACCGGCCTGAGCTGACGGCCGAACGGTTTCTCACCCAGCCGGTTCGGATGTATCGCACCGGCGATCGGGTCCGCCTCCGGGGGGACGAACTGGAGTTCCTGGGGCGTACCGACAATCAGATCAAACTTCGTGGGCACCGCATCGAGCTTGGCGAGATCGAAGCCTGCCTGCTGGCGCACGCGAAGGAGGCCGCGGTCGCGGTCCAGGACGAGCAACTCATCGCGTACACCGTGGGCGGCGCTCCTGACCTGCGCCGCCACCTCGCGCGCCAGTTGCCCGCCTACATGGTGCCGGCTGCGTTCGTCGAGCTCGACACACTGCCGTTGACCCCCAACGGCAAGCTCGACCGCGCCGCTCTACCCCGTTATGACGAGCCCGTCGCCGACGTCCAGGCGGGCGGATCGCCGCTGGAAGCCGTCGCGGAGATCTGGGCGGACGTGTTTGGCTTGGCTGGCATCGATCCGGAAGAGAGCCTTTTCGACCTGGGCGGCCACTCCCTCACCATCGCCCAGATCGCGGCCAGAATCCGCGACCGATTCAACGTCGATGTCCCGTTCTACGCCTTCTTCGACACACCCACGATCGCCGGAATCGCCGCCATGGTCAGCGAGCGAGGAGGCATCCCGTGACCCCGGGCCAGGAACGCCTGCGGTTCCTCCACCGCCTCGACCCAGCCGACGCTTCGTACAACAATGTCGGTCGCCTTGCGAATCCACGGGTCCCTTGACCGTACGGCCGGGTTCGCGCTCAATCTGTGGCTCACGCACCCCACACGCCGAGCGCCACCCGCCTAGGAACTGCCGGATCCCCGCGCGGTGGAGGTGGCGAAGGGCTCGCCCGACGAACTCCTGGTCGTCAGTGAACGACGATTTCGGTCAAAGCTCGCCGCAGCGAGGGTGGACGGCTCTACTCGGCGGAAGAATTGTCCGGCTGGTTGGTGAAGGCCGGATGTGCGGATGTTCGCGTCAGCGAACTGGAACGGTCGGCAAGCCATACTTTGCTCAGCGCGGGCCCTGTTCCGACTGTTCTGCGGTAGATACCGTGTGATCGTGACCGACTGGCGCGCGATCGCTCATGAACATTATCCGGATTGGGGCGAAGACGACGCCGCCATCGCCGCCGATGACACCGCCCGGCTGGACGCCCTCGGAGTCCGTCACAGCCCGGCCGCCGACTGGGACCGCGGCCCCTACCAGCCCCTTGAGGCCTATGGTATCGAGCTACCCGTGCTCGCGCTGGTCGCCTCCGACCCGCAGGAACTGCCGCCGGACCGGGAATGGCTGGCCGCGCAGACCTTCTCCGACGGGATCTCCTGCTTCCACAACACCGACATTCTCACCATCCTGCGACCTCGGTCGCCGGAAGGGCTGGCCCGCTTGGCGGCGGCGTATTACGGGTCCAACATCGCGTACGCGGATCTGGATCAGACGGTCGGTTACCGGGATCGGCTTCGCGAATTTCTCGGGGCCGACTGCGCGCTCAGTTATCGCTGGTGGAGCGAGGCGCGCTTCTCGGTCGACCTCGACAGCCTCGCCGCGCTCACCGACGAGCAGGTCACCCTCCCCGAGGCCGACCACGTGCAACTAGTCGTCATCGCCGCCAACTCCGAGATCCACGAACCGGACGAGCCCGGCGAAGTCGCCCCCGTGAGCTTCGAATTCGGGCCGTTCGTCACCGTCGCCGAATACCAGCGGCAGGCGGCCGAACGGGAAGAGCCGGAGTTCCGGCCGGCGGCCGAGCTCGGGCTGACCCTCCCCGCGCTGGTCCTCGCGACGTACGGCGATCTCGACGATTCGGTCAGCCCCGAATACACCTGGCACGCCCTCGACCATGATCGCGAGCGTTTCGTCACGGTTCTGGAGCCTTTGCCCGCCGTGGCCGAAGGAGTGGCCACGCTCGCGGCCGAGTTCACCGGGCGCGTGCCGGACGACGACGTGATCCCGTTCGACGTGGTCCTCGCCTATCGTGCCCGCCTGAAGGACCTGCTCGGCGCCGACTGCGTGCAGAGCTTCCGCGAGCTTTCGCCGGGTGTGTGCCCGATCGACATCGATTTCCTGGAGACGCTCACGGGCAAGCCGCTCGCCGCGTACACGGATGACCCCGACTCTTGGGAGATCATGCTCCTGGTCTGATCACGTCCGATGCCAGCGCGCCTCCGCGAAGCAGTACACGGCGAACAGCACGACGCCGCTCGCGACGACGACCAGCAGCCACGGACCCACCGGGGTGTCGGCCAGCGCCTTGAGCGCGCCGTCGATACCCACCGCTTTTTCGGGATCGTACGTGAGAGCGGCCTGGCAGATGAGGCCTCCGGCCGCCACAGCGATCGCCCCACGAGCGACATATCCGGCCTTGCCGAGCTTCACCACGGTTGCCCGGGCTCGGGACACGGTGACGGTCATGTGCCGCATGAATCGTTCGGTCAAGCCCTCGCGGATCGAGTACACACCGAGCGCCACCACCCCCAGGCCGAGCAGCACGACGAGCAGCTGACCCGCAGGCAGCTCGAACAGCAGTCGTGTCACGTCCTGGGACTGCTCGTCGGTCGAGCTCGCATTCTTCCCGGACAGGAGCAGACCCAGCAGCGAGACCACGAGGACGACATAGACGACCACCTGGCCGGCGGCCTCGACGCGGTCCAGGGGCTCGTGCGACCCGAAGATCATTTCCCCGGTCTGCCAGAGGGCCAGGCCTGCCAGCCCGAACGCCATGATCCACAGAAGCAACCCGCCCAGCGGACGGCTCGCGACGAGGTGGATGGCGCCGCTTTTGTCGGCTTCCGTGCTGACCCCGTTGCCGAGGCCGATCTGTAGCGCGACCAGGCCGATAAGCCCGTAGAGCACGCCTCTGGCGGCGAAACCGATCTTCGCCGCCCGCTCAAGAATCGGGTGTTCCGCCACCCTTCTGGCGATCCGCGTGGGGCTCGTGCTGACCATGGGCTCCTCCTCGGGCCGAGGCTGTCCCTCCCCACTGCTCCCTCCGATCCATTCCAAACCAAAGGTAAAGTTTGTCAGGTTTTCCTGTGGTTTGAGCATCGATGGGATTAATGTCCGGTTACTCATCCGTGACCAAACCCCCAGGAGATCCCCCATTTCCAGCATCGCGGACAAGCTGCTTGATGCGGCCCGGCAGGAGTTGGGTTACCGCGTTGAGCACGGTCAGAAGAGCAAGTACGGCGCCTGGTACGCGGAAGGCACCTCGGCCGGGTTCGCCAACGCCCCCTGGTGCGACTCCTTCGTCTCGTGGGCGGCCGGCACGGCGGGCGTGAGCAAGTCCGTCGGCAAGTTCGCCCACACCCCCGACCACCAGGCCTGGTTCAAGACCCAGAACGCCTGGGCCACCCGGCCGCAACCCGGCGCCGTCGCCTTCCTCAAGAAGCACGCCCAGGTCGGCATCGTGGAAGAGGCCGCCAGCGGCAAGGTCACCACCATCGAAGCCCTGCACGGCAAGGTCCAGCGCGTCACCCGCCCCGAATCCGAATTCTCCGGGTACGGCGTGCCCAAGCAGGTCCAGACCCCGCTCTTCAAGGGCAGCACCACCGCGTCGTACTTCTGGGACGACGGGTCCGGTATCAATGGCGACACGGGTTCGCCCGCCTCGGGCAAACCCATGCAGAAAGGCCTGGCCGCCAGCCCCAGCTGGCCGATGGGGACCGAAGGCTACGTCATCCACAACGGCCGGAAAGCCGACTTCTTCGTCGGCGATCGAGGGCCCGGCGTTCCATCGGGCAGCGGCGTCATGCTCGACCTGGACGGCAAGACCTTCGCCGAGCTCACCGGAAGCAGTTGGAACAGCTCCAACCTGACCGTAAGTGGCGGCGAGGGCCACATCAAAATCGAATACGTGATCACCAAATGGGGTTCAGGCCTGGGCAAGAAGGGCGCCCCCGCCCCGTTCTCCACCGGCGCCTACAACATGCGAGACAGCTCACCCCCTAAACCACCCACCCCCAAGTTCCCAACCCCCAAAGTCTCCGAAGTCACCAAAATCTGCGCATCCACGCCCGATAAGAGCCCGGTCACCACCAAGAAGATCGCTAACACCGAGACAAGCGCCGACATCGGGACAAGCGCCAACACCATGACTACGGTGGGAACCGCGACCCCCGCGATCCAGAACGCGGCGAACGAAATTCCGACCCACGAACTCCCCATCCCCGGAATCGCCGCCGCACTCATCGTCTTCGCTGCCGCGACCGCGGGATTCCGCCACTACACCCGCCCCCGGGGCCGACACCGCGGCTGACCAGCCGGGAGCTCCGGCGTCGGCGGCACTCGCGCCGCTTTCACGCCTGTGGCGTGCCCGTCAGTGACATCAGTCGATGGCAGGGCGCTGATAGCGGAGCAGGACCACGCCGTTGCGGAAGGCCCGGGTGTCTGTCAGGCGGAGGTTCAGCCGCACGTCAGGCGCCTGGAACAAGGGGGTGCCCTGGCCGAGCACGACCGGGTGGACGTAGAGCCAGTACTCATCGATCAGGTCATGCCGCATGAACTCCGCGGCGAGTTTGGCTCCGCCGATCGCCAGATCGCCGCCTGGCTGCGCCTTCAGTTCCAGGACCTCCTGGGGAACCACCTCGCGCACTATGGTCGAGTTCCAGTCGGCCCGCTCCAGCGTCCGCGAATACACGATCTTGGGCATCTCCCGCCAGATTCGCGAGAACTCCACCATGGGCGCGCTGGCGGCAGGGTCCTGATCGGCGGTCGGCCAGAACTCGGCCATCAACTCATACGTGACCCGGCCGTCGAGAAAGGCGCCCATCGCCCCCAGCTGCTCGTTGAAGAAACGGTGCAGCTCATCATCGACCAGATGCCAGTCGATCTCATGATTCGGCCCCTCGAAGAACCCATCGAGCGACACCGACATCATAAGGATGATCTTCCTCATCCTGCCTCCCATCACCGCCGTAACGGAGCCTCTTCCCAGCGAAGGCCGGATCAAAGGCCAAGAAAGCCCCCGCACCTGAGGCCCGCCCTTGATCGCACACCCGTACGAGGAACGAGCGTCAGCTTGCCAGGAGCCACCGACAATTCTGAGACGGCCTTCGGCGGGCCGGTGGGTTTCGGTGCTGTGGTCACACTGTGGGTTCGTTGGGATACCATCCGCAGGTATCGGAGGTCGAGTGATGATTCCGGCTGGGACAGGTCCCCGCACGCCGAGCGCCACCCGTGTACATGACGCCCTGCTCGGGGGTAAGGAGAACTTCGAGGTCGATCGTGCGGTCGCCGAGCGGCTCGCGCAGATCCTGCCGGATATCGGCAGAGTGGCACAAAGCAACCAGGAGTTCGTCGGACGAGCCCTTCGCCACCTCCATCGCGCGGGGATCCGGCAGTTCCTCGACGTCTCGTCGGGGGCAGGGCTGGCGGCGGTGCGTGCCACCCACGACACGCTTCGCGCGATCGACCCCGGGATCCGAGTGGCATATGTGGACACCGACCCCATGGTTCTCGCCCACGCCCGGCTTCTGGTGGACGAGGCTGGCACCCCGCAACGCGAGACCACCGCCCTGATTCATGCGGACATGCGCCATCCCGAACTCGTGCTGGGCCACCCGGAGGTACGCACCCTGCTCGACCTCACCCGCCCCGTGGGCCTCCTAGCCGTCGGAATTCTGCACCTATATCCAGACAGCGACGACCCCCATGGCATCGTCCGCGGCTACATGGACAAACTCGCCCCCGGCAGCCACCTGGTCGCCACCAACATGCACGCCTCCGGCGAGGCGACCTCGATCGCCCTCCAGCAGGCCTTCCAACTCGCCGTCGGCACAGGTTGGTTCCGCACCCGAGAAGCGATCGAACAATTCTTCGACGGCTTGGACCTGGTCGAACCCGGCGTCGTGCACCTCCCCGGCTGGCGCCCCGACAACCCACACGACCTGGAACCCTGGGAACGCATCGTCCTCGGCGGCGTCGCTCGCAAACGCTGAAGCTCACGAACGATAAACGGAAGCTCCGGCGCATCCGCCCCGATTGCACGCCTGTGTGGCGTCACCGGAAGATGACGCCAACGCTGCACTTGCTGTTGTCCGAGTCTCCGGCGAGGTATTCCGAGATGCACTTCTCGTTGATGACGTTGGACACGCCGGGAAGGGCCACGGCGGCTTCCAAGGTAGGGGTCCAGTCGGTGTCCTCTTTCATCTTCAAACGGAACGACTCGGGCATGTCAGTGGGTTCCACGATCTGGGCCAGCGTGCTGTTGGCTTGATGCTCGACGAATAGCTCATAAGTGGTCTGCTGGTCCCGGAAGGTGATCGACTCGACCTGCGGCATCGCGCGAAGCGCCTGCTCGATGGCGGCGATCTGCTGCGGCGTGGCCCCATGGCTACCCGAGCACGAGCGGAACGGGGATTGCGCCTCGCAGATATAGACAGCGATCTCCGGATCTTCCGGGCCCAGCACGCGACTGGGAGACATGCCCATCACCCCCATCGCGACCAGCTGACTGTCCCGATCGGTGGGCCGCAGGAGGGTGGCCGCCCCCACGGCCAGGGGCAGGACGATCATCGCCACCACGAGCAGCCGCGTATGGACTTGCACGCGGGACCCCTGCGGCGGCGCCAGCGCCCGCAGCGTCACGGGCTGGACCGTATCGCCCGCTTCGGTCAGCGCCGCACGCAACCGGACTTCCACCTGATCGTTCATGCCTTTCCTCCCTCTCCCAGCACCCGGCCGAGCGCGGCCAGCCCCCGTGCGATCGTGGACCGCGCCGTACTGGCGCCGATCCCCATGGTCTCCGCGATCTCCAGATCGGAAAGTTCCAGGTAGTAGCGCAAGATCAGCGCCTCCCGCTGCCGCCGCGGCAGCCCCCGCAACGCCACGAGCACCTCCCGCCGATCCTCACCCACCAGCGCGGCACTCTCCGCCGACCAGACCGGCGGCTCGTACGGCACCGCCCGCCGGACGGCCGTAACCCGCCTGCGCAGCACAGATCTGCACCCATTGAGTACGGCAGATCTGACATAGGCCAGCGCCCTGTCCGGATCCCGTAATCGTTTCCGCCCGGCATGCGTCCGCGCGAACGCCTCCTGCACCACGTCCTCGGCCGTGGCTCGATCGCCGACCATCATCAGCGCCAGCCGTACCAGCCCGAGCTGGTGCGCGGCGAAGATCGCGGCCACATCCACCGACGCCCGGACGCCAGGCTCCCCGATGGAGAGCAGTTCGACTTCCATATCTCAGAGACGCGCCCGGGCCGCGAATGCTGCTCGCGTCGCTGATTCAGCTCTTGCGGCGGCGGTTGCTCTTCAGGGCGCCGGAGACGCGTTTGAGGATTCTGTCCCAGTCGGAGCCGAAGGGATTGTCGGAGACCAGGTACGTCCACGTGGCTGTCGGGCGTTTCAGGCCTTGTTCGGAGAGGGGCTGGTCAGGGGCGTACGTGTCGAAGCTGCTGGTTGAGCGGCGTTCGATTTCCTGGAGGAGTTTGCGGTAGGCGGGGATGGCTTCGCGGTTGAACTCGTCGATCGGGTTGAGGCGGCCGAGGGCGCGCAGGTGGATGCCCTCGCGGAGGTCGGCGAGGAAACCGAGGTGTTCGGTCCAGCACTGGTCGAGGTGGAACAGGACGATCTGGCGGGCGGCCTCGGCGATCTCGGCTTCCGAGCTGAGGGCGACCAGTTCGGCGTACCGTTCGGGGCGGGCTTCGGCCAGGGCTTCCGCGCCCGCCTCGCCGTAGAGGATCTTGTCGCGGTGTTCCAGGATCTGGCGGCGCTGCTGTTCCAGGACGCGGGTGTAGCGCCAGGTGTTGCGGTGGATCTCGACGTTGACGCCTTCGGCGACGCGCTGCGCGTGGCCGATCAGGTAGGTGGCGTGGGTGTCGAGGATCCGGCGATCCTTGCCGGGGGCGGGCAACGCCTCGTCAGGGGCGTACGCGGTGAGGAGGTGGTCCTCGCCGCTGACGAAGAAGACCGAGGCGCCGGGGTCGCCCTGGCGGCCGGAGCGGCCGCGGAGCTGGTCGTCGAGGCGGCTGCTGGTGTGGCGGCCGGTGCCGATCACGAGCAGGCCGCCGAGGTCGGCGACGCCGTCGGAGCCGAGGCGGATGTCGGTGCCGCGGCCGGCCATCTGGGTGGAGACGGTGATCGCGCCGCGTTCGCCGGCGCGGGCGATGATGGCGGCTTCCTCGGCGTCGTTCTTCGCGTTCAGGACGACGGGGGACAGGCCGCGCTCGCGGAGATGCGCGTCGAGTTCCTCGGATTCGGCCACGTCCAGGGTGCCGATCAGGATCGGGCGGCCGGTGGCGTGCTGGGCGACGATCTCCTCGACGAGCGCGATGTCCTTGTCGATCGCGGTCGCGTAGACGCGGTCGGGTTCGTCGACGCGGATACACGGCTTGTTGGGGGGGACGACGGCCACTTTGAGGTCATAGAACTCGCGGAGGTTGTCGCCGACCGCGACGGCGGTGCCGGTCATTCCGCAAATAGTGGGATAGCGGGTGAGCAGGCCCTGGATGGTGATCGAGTCGAGGATTTCCCCGGTTTCTGAAGGGGAGAGCTTCTCCTTCGCCTCGACGGCGGCCTGCAGTCCGTCGGGCCAGCGCTGGAGTTGCGCGACGCGGCCGCGGGAGGCGTTGATCAGGTGGACCCGGCCGTCCCTGACGATGTAATCGACGTCGCGGGTGAGCAGGGCGTGGGCGTGCAGGGCCAGATTGACTTCGGTGACCGTGGTCGCGTGGTCGTACAGCGAGATGCCCAGGGCTTTTTCTACCGTGTCGGTGCCTTTGGCGGTGAGGTGGACGGCGCGGCCCTCGTCGTCGATCTCGTAGTGGTAGCCGCGGGACAGCCGCCGTACCAGCGCGGCCATCTCGGGGACGGCGGCGCCGGGGTCGGCGGCGCCGGCCAGCACCAGCGGGACCCGGGCCTCGTCGACGAGGACCGAGTCGGCTTCGTCGACCAGGGCGACTTGCGGCACTGGTTGCACGAGTTCGGCGGGGTCTGTACGCATCCGGTCGCGCAGCAGGTCGAAGCCGATCTCGCTGACCGCCGCGTACGTGATGTCCTTCGCGTAGGCGGCGCGGCGTTCCTCCGGCGTGGACGTCTCGGAGATCCAGCCGACGGTCAGGCCGAGCGCGGTGTAGAACGGCTCCATCCACTCGGCGTCGCGGCGGGCCAGGTAGTCGTTGACGGAGATCGTGTGCACGCCCTGCCCGCGCAGCGCGTAACCGGCGGCGGCCAGCGCGCCCGCCAGGGTCTTGCCCTCACCGGTGCCCATCTCCACGACATGCCCGGCGAGCAGGCCGAGCGTGCCGATGAGCTGCACGTCATAGGGGCGCTCGCCGATCGTGCGGTGGGCGACCTCGCGGACGGCCGCACAGAACGTGGCCTCGTCGAGCGCGGCTTCGCGGAGCTCTTCGAAGGACAATTCGCGCATCCGGGGCTCGTGCTCCGCGGCCCCGACGGCGACGCGCTGGAAGCGCGCGAGATCAACGCTTCCCGGTTTCTCCAGGAAACGCCTGATCAACTGAGGTAGAGAGGCCACGCCCGCTCCAACGAGCCGCACGAGTAGTCGGTTCCAGTCGTAAAGCCCTGGAAGATCCGATGCTAGCCGCAAGGTGGCTCTTGCGCTTTGACTGGTTATCCAGTCAGTCTATTGAGCATGAACGAGATTGCCGCACAGCTGGGCCAGGTGGGCCTGCCGGAGCCGGTGTCCGCGCTGGCGGCGCGGCGCTGGGACACGATCGTGGTCGGGGGCGGACATAACGGGCTGACCTGCGCGGCGTACCTGGCTCGGGCGGGGCAGTCGGTGCTGGTTCTGGAGGCGAGGGAACGTCTGGGCGGGGCCGCCACGCTGGAGCGTCCGTTTCCGGATCAGCGGTTTGTGATCAGTCCGTGCGCCTATGTGATCGGGCTGCTGGATGAGACGGTCATCCGGGAGCTGGATCTGCATCGGCGTGGGCTGGAGGTCTATCTCGCGGATCCGCAGTTGTGGATTCCGTTCGATGACGGCACCGCGTTCGCGCAGTGGATGGATCATGAGCGGACCGAGGCGGGGTTGCGGTCCTTGGGCGTGTCGCCTAAGGACATCGCTGGGTATTTCGCTTATGAAGAGATGTTTGATCAGATGCGGATCAAGCTCAGGAAGGGGCGGCGGGACTCCTGGGCGGGGGAGTCGCCGTCCCGGGATGAGCTGGAGGAGATGCTGGGCGGGGACGCGTACATGATTGATGTGCTGTTCCGGGCCTCCATAGAGGAGGTGCTCAGTGAGTACGTGTCCGACACTCGGCTCAGGGATGCGCTTTACGGGCAGGGCATCATCGGGACGTGGGCGGGGCCGAAGGATCCTGGCACGGCTGCTGTCAAGCTCATGCACTTCATCGGTGAGGTTGAGGGGCATGGTGCGGCCTGGGGATATGTCAAGGGTGGGATGGGGATGGTCAGTTTCGCCATCGCCGATGCCGCTCGGGAGGCGGGGGCTGTGCTCGCGGCTGGGGTGCCGGTGGGGGAGGTGCTGCCGGGCGAAGGGGTACGGCTCGACGATGGGACCTTCATCGCGGCGCGGGCGGTGGTCAGCAATGCTGATCCGAAGCGGCTGATGACCATGGTGGGGGATGTTCCTGCGGATTACCGGCGTCGGATCGATGAGTGGGATATCCGTAGTCCTGTCGTGAAATTCAATGCCGCTCTGGATCGGCTGCCGTCGTGGAACGCGGCGCCGGGGGAGACGTTCATGGCGCGGGGGGTGGTTGATGTGATCTCCACGCTGGATGAGGCGCAGGTCGCTTTTGAGCGGTGTGCGGCGGGGGAGCCGGCGGTTGGGTTCGGGGAGATTTACTTCCAGACGTCGCATGATCCTTCGCCGGCGCCTGAGGGGAAGCATCTGGTGAGTGTTTTCGGGCAGTACGCGCCGTATGGGATGGACTGGGGGGCGCGTCGGGGGGAGGTGGCGCGGCAGTTCATCGAGTTGATCGGGCGGTATGCGCCTGATTTTGAGGATTGTCTGATCAGTTATGAGGTGTTGGGGGCGCCTGACATCGAGGAGCGGGTGGGGTTGACCGGGGGGCACATCTTTCAGGGGGAGGTGCGGCCGGATCAGATGTGGGAGAACCGGCTTACGCCGCGTACGCCGATTCCGGGGGTTTATCTGTGTGGGGCGGCTACGCATCCTGGGGGGAGTGTGATCGCGTTGAATGGGAAGAACGCGGCGATGGCTGTGATAGCTGACATGAGCTGACAGGTATCTGCGGGATGCTCGGGTCATGACAACGATCGCGTCGCTGATAGCGGTGACCATCGACTGTGCTGAGCCGAAGAGGCTGGCGGAGTTTTACTCGAAGGTCACGGGGTTCGAGGTGCAGTATGCCGAGGAGGAGTATGCGGGGATAGGGGATGGGACGATGAACATCTTCTTCCAGCGCGTACCTGAGCGGAAGGCTCCTAGCTGGCCGGGGCCGGACAAGCAGTTCCATCTGGAC
Organism: Acrocarpospora macrocephala; assembly: GCF_009687865.1. GTDB lineage: Bacteria > Actinomycetota > Actinomycetes > Streptosporangiales > Streptosporangiaceae > Acrocarpospora > Acrocarpospora macrocephala. Next base: position 5,429 of record NZ_BLAE01000056.1, on the reverse strand, counting down.
TTTCGGGTTCCCGATGTGGATAAGGCTGTGGAGGAGTATCTGGCGTTGGGGGCTACCAAGCCGGAGTTCCAGGCGGGGGCGGGGTGGGTGACGCTCGCGGATCCGGAGGGGCATTTGTTTGATGTGTGCCCGCCGAGGGAGTGATGGGGGTTTCTGGTGGCTTAGGGCCGTAGCGGGTGGGCAGGGCGGACACTCCGGCCGACCGTGATAGTGGGCCTCTCGTTAGCCGCTGGTCAGCGGCCATCGCGGGCGCGGTGGTCTCTGGCACGGTCTTATGTCGGCCTACGTGTCCGCCCTGCCCACCCGCAGGGTGGCCCGCCGTACTTCGCAGCGGTTCTTAGGGGCAGAACGCTTGTGCTGGCTGAAGGGCGGAGTTGAGGGCCCGAGGCACTCTCTGGAGGAGGGCGAAGGTCCCGTTAGGCTCCTGTTGGAACGATCGCCTGGCTACCATGCGTATCGACCCGTAACGTGATGGTGAGTGTTCTCGAAAGGCTGCGACTGTCCCTTTAGGCAGGAGAGGGACTTGCCATCGGGGAAGTTCTTTGGTGAGCGGGACGTCTTGGCTGGATGAGCGGGGGGTGAGGGTATATGAGTGTCGCGTATGACGATCGGGACCACTCGTATAACCATGGGCCCTACACGATCGCCGACCTTGATCGGATGCCTCAGGACGAGCGATATGAGCTCGTCAACGGATGGATTCTGTGGTCACCCTGGCCCAGCATCCGGCATGACCATGTGGTCCGTGCGCTTCGCTCCTTCTTTGAGCGGGCAATCGCCAATGTCGATGCCGACTTCTACGTCAGCGGGCCTCTTGATGTGTTCACGGTCGCGGGTATCCGAGTTCCCGACGTTGGCATCGTGGACGGAGCTGCCGCGCGCCTGTCCATTCAGCGCGAGGAGCGAGCCCATCAAGGGCTGGATGTCCGGCTGGTCGTGGAGGTCATCTCTCGCGACAGCGGGAGTGAGCGTACCGGTCGGTACGAGAAGCCCAGCGAGTATGCCGCCAGCGGGATCTCGCACTACTGGATCGTGGATCTGGAACCGAAGGTCAGCATCACGCTCTACAGCCTTTTGCCTGCCCACGGCGTTTACCGGCGGGTGGATCGGGTGTTCGCCGGGACCGTGCTGAAGGTCGACGACCCGTTGCCGATCGAGTTCGATCCCGGGGTTCTGCTCGATCTCGGCTGATCCCCGGGTGGGTGATTTCCCGGGAGGGTGGGGCGAAGCCGGAGTGGGCGGGTGGAGCCCTGGAGTGGGTAATCGCCTGGGAGGGCGGGCAGTCCTCTCGGAGGCTGGGGGTGAGACACCCTTTGTTCTGTGCGGTGGGGCGCTGGCTGGTGATGTGGTCGTGGGTGCGCTGTGTTAGTGACGGCGGACGCGTCGGCGGATGTCAGGGTGTTGGCGGTTTTGATTCCCCAGTACGTCGGCAGGGGTGATGATTGGGGTTATGGCGTTGCCCACGGCGTTTACGAAGTTGGTCGGGGTGGAGCATCCGATTGCGCTGGCGCCCATGGGTGGGTCGGCGGGGGGTGCGCTGACGGCGGCGGTCTCTCGTGGCGGGGGGCTCGGGCTGCTGGGTGGCGGTAATGGGGATCGAGAGTGGCTGGCCCGCGAGTTGCCCATCGTCGCGGAGGGCACCGCGAAGCCGTGGGGCGTCGGGTTCCTGAGCTGGGCGATCGATGTTGGTGCGGTGGAGCGGGTGCTGGAGCACAATCCGCGGGCGGTGATGTTGTCCTTCGGTGACCCGCGGCCGTTTGCTGGACGTATCCGCGACGCGGGGGTGGCGCTGGTCATCCAGGTCACCGATTTGGAGGAGGCTCGGCAGGCGGTGGACGTGGGTGCCGATGTCATCGTGGCGCAGGGGACAGAAAGTGGTGGGCATGGTGCCCGGCGCGGGCGATCCACACTGCCGTTCGTGCCGGTCGTGGTGGATTTGGTGGCACCGGTTCCGGTGCTGGCGGCCGGCGGGATCGCCGACGGGCGTGGCGTCGCCGCGGCCCTGGCACTTGGCGCCGCCGGGGCCCTCGTCGGCACCCGCTTCCAGGCCACGGCTGAGTCTCTCGTCGACCCCTCGACCATCAAGGCGATCATCGAGGGACGTGGGGTGGACACCGAGCGCAATAGCGTGCTGGATATCGCCCGGGGCTCGCGGTGGCCGTCGAAATACACCGCCCGCACCCTCGGCCACCCCTACCTTGACCAATGGCGCGGCCGGGAAGCGGAACTGGCCGCTGACCCTCAGGCCAAACGGGCCTATCAGGATGCCGTGGCACGAGGCGATCTGCCGCCGCTGCCGGTCTGGGCAGGCGAAGCCGTTGATCTCATCACCGACCTGCCATCCGCAACCGATCTGGTCGCCACCCTGGCCGCGCAGGCCGAGGACGCCCTAGCGCGAGCAGGAAGGCGCTGACCGGAACCATCCGCCAGGAGCGGTCACGCGGGCGGGCGCTCTGGTCGACTGTGATGGTGGGCCGTGTCGTGATCGAGGTGAGCAGCCTGACTTGATTGGTTGGGCTGGGGTGCTTGTGGTGGTTTGGGGGTTTTTGGGCAAGGATAGGGTTAGATCGGGTCAGGGGAAGGATGTCTGGGGCACCGTACTTTGTCCCTAAGCTAAACGGGTGACCCTCGACTCTTTAAGCTTTGGCCGGTGCCCGTGACCTGGGTGGGGATAACGATCGCGTTGGCCGGGGCGCTTGGATACGCGCTTGGTGCTGCTTTGCAGCAGTATGAGGCGGTTGCCCTGGGGGCCACGTTGCGGCTGATGAGCCGGACGCGGTGGTGGATCGGTGGAGTTATCGGCTTCACGGGGGCGTGTCTGCACGCGGTGGCGTTGAGTTTCGCGCCGCTCATCGTAATTCAGCCGATCAGTGTGGCCACCTTGGTGTTCGCGGTGCCGTTGGCCGCTTGGCTGCATGGTCGTCGGCCGCATCGGGCAGAGATCACCGGTTCGGTGGCGGTGGCGGTGGGGTTGCTGGGGTTGATGCTGCTGATTCCTTCACATGATGTGAAGCCGTCGCTGTCCAATGGGGCGGCTATTGGGCTGATCGTGGTGGTCGGGGTGTTCACCGGGATCTGTTTCACGGTCGCGCGGTTCTTGAGCGGGGCCGGGAAGGCGCTGGCCATGGCGGTTGGGGCGGGGTCGGTTACGGCTACCGTGTCGACGTTCGTGCGGGTTGTGGGGGGTGGGTTGAGTGGGGATATGGCCCGCCTGCTGCACTGGTTCACGGTGGTCATTCCGGTACTGCTGATTTGTGCGGTGGTTTTGCTGCAGAAGTCTTACGCGGTGGGATATTTCGGGATCGCGTATGCCGGAGTGCAGATCGTTGACCCGATCACGTCGATCATGGCGGGGGCGCTTCTGCTGGGAGAGCCGGTTCCTACTGGTGTTGGGCAAGTGATTCCGGCGATTATCGCGAGCGTGTTGCTGGTCGGGGGGACGATCACTCTCAGCCGCCTGACACCTGATCATTCCCATCCGACGCCCGCTCCGGAGCCCGCGCCTGTCGGGTGACGGTAGTTCGATTCACTTCGATCAAGTTCCGCCCGGCCCGTGCTGTCAATGGGCGAGGATTCCGTTGAGGAATTCTGCGAAAGCGGCCTTCAAATCGCTCAGCGACGGAGTCGTACCCGCTCCTACTACCGCGTCGAAGAGCATGCCTTCTCCGAAGGCGACGACCTGGCACCCGTGGCGTACGGGATCGGAGGAGCCCGCGGCGGTCAGGAGGGCGATCGCGGGGTCGCGGAAGCGGCGGCCGATTTCGTCGTAGACCTTGCGGAGTTCGGGGCGGCGGGTGGCTTCCAGGGCCAGTTCGTAGCGGGCGATGGCGTGGTTTCTGTCGACGGTGATGGCCTGGTGCACGGATTCGGCCATCGCGTCGGCCAGGCCGGCGAGCAGGTCGGGGCCGGGTGGGGCGGCGCGGTGGATCTGGGCGGCGAGCTGGGCTTCTTCCAGTTCGGCGAGGCGAGCCAGGGCCAGCTCCAGGAGTGCCGCGCGCGTGCGGGCGAGGTTGGACGTCGAGCCGGAGGGGAGATCGGCTGATTCGTCGACCGCTCGATGGGTGAGGCCGCGCATGCCGCGTTCGGCCAGGATCGTGATGGCCGTGTCCCCGATGAGTGCCGCGCGTGCTGTCGTCATTCCGCTGATACTACATCTGTAGTACAGTCGAACTACAGATGTAGTGGAGGATGCGATGGGGCACGTGGTAGTGGTCGGGGCGGGAATCGGCGGGCTGACGGCGGCGGCTGCCTTTCAGCGGAGGGGTTGGGAGGTGACGGTGCTGGAACGCGCGCCGTCGATCGAGCCGGTGGGGTCCGGGCTCGCGATGGCTCCTAACGCATTGCGCGCGCTGGACACGATCGAAGTCGGCGATCAGGTACGGAAACTCGCCGCGATGCAGGGGCAAGCCGGGATCAGGCGGGCAGACGGCCACTGGCTCTCCCGAACCAGCGCGGAAGCCGCCAACGCGAGGTACGGCGATCCGACCGTTCTCCTGCTTCGCTCCGCACTGGTCGAGCTCCTGGCGGGACGCCTCACCGAGGGGACGATTCGCCTGAACACCGCGGTCTCCACGATTTCCGGAACTCCCGACCGGCCGGTTGTGGTGACCTCCAGTGGAGAAGAGCTGCCGGCCGATCTGGTGGTGGCGGCTGACGGGATTCACTCGGCGACTCGCGCGCAGCTGTTTCCCGAGCATCCCGGGCCGGTCTATGCCGGAGTCACCAGTTGGCGGCTGCTCGCCGCCGGCAGCGGTCTGAGCGCGTCCGAATCCTGGGGTGGTCCCGGGCTCGTCTTCGGCGTCATGCCGCTGGTCGACGATCAGGTCTACTGCTACGCCACCGCGGCCGTCCCCGCAGGTCGGAAGGCCGAAGGCGGCGAGCTGGGCGAGCTGACCCGGCTGTTCCAGGGCTGGCACGATCCGATCCCGAAGCTCTTGTCTGAAGCCGATCCCGGCAAGGTGTTAAGGCACGATATTTACTCATTGGAGCAGCCGCTCCCGGCTTTCCACCGAGGCCGGATCGCCCTGCTTGGCGACGCGGCCCACGCGATGACACCCAACCTCGGCCAAGGCGCCTGCCAGGCCATCGAGGACGCGATCGTCCTCGCCCACCTGGCCGACCTGAACCGCCTGGAAGGCCTTGACGCCTATTCGGCTGCCCGGCTCCCTCGTACGACGCCCATCGTCGCCCGATCCAGAACAATTTGCCGAATTACCTCATGGCGTAATCCGGTGGCCGTAGCCGCCAGGAACACCATGATCTCCCTACTCGGAAAGCTCGGCCCCACCGCGGCCCTCCGCCAGATGGACCCCATTTTCGGCTGGCAACCACCACGAGATTAGGCCCCGGCGCCCTGCGCAGGGGTTGTCTCGTATGGGTCGATGACGGGGTCGGGCGGAGCCCGAAAGAAACAAAGGGGAGGGTGGGTG
>NZ_BLAE01000055.1:80035-82495 GCF_009687865.1 Acrocarpospora macrocephala | reverse complement strand
GGGCAGGAGGGGGTTGATTCTGCGCATCGGGCGCAGGAGGCGCAGTTTGGGGGGCAGGGCGATCCCTTCGCCGGGCGGGAAGCTCGGTTTGGGGGTTCGGATGGTCGGTATTCGGGGTCGGGGGAGGAGCGGGGGCAGGGAGCAGAGGGAGTCCAGCGGGGTGGGCCTGTGCTCGCGCAGTTGCCGCCTGAGCCGCCGGACTTTACGGGGCGGCGGCATGAGGTGGAGATGCTGGCCGAGCTGCTGGTGCCCCGGGTGGGGAGTTTGTCGGTGCCGGTGGCGGTGGTTTCCGGGCAGGGCGGGAGCGGGAAGTCCGCGCTTGCCGGGCATGTCGGGCATCGGTTGGCGAGGGAGTTTCCCGATGGGCAGATCCATGTGGAATTGCGCGGGATGACGGATGCGCCGGCCGCGCCGGAGGAGGTGCTCGGGCGGCTGTTGCGTGAGCTCGGGGCCGACCCCGTCAACCTGCCGGCCGGACAGGAGGAGCGGGCCGCGCGTTACCGCTCGCTGCTGGCCGGGCGGCGGGTGCTGATCGTCCTGGACGACGCGGCGGACGAGCGGCAGGTCCGGCCGCTCCTGCCGGGCACTCCCGGTCCGGCAGTGCTGATCACTTCGCGCAATCGGCTGGCCGGGCTGGCGGGGGCGGCGTTCACCGAGCTTGCCGTACTCAGCCCGGATGAGGGTGTGGAGCTGCTCACCAGGATCGTCGGCCAGGACAGGGTCGGAAAGCAGGAGGAAGCCGCGCGGCGGATTGTCGCGCTTTGCGGGCATTTGCCGCTGGCGATCAGGATCGCGGGCGCCAAACTCACCTCCCGCCGGGCATGGTCGCTGGACCTGATGGCCGATCGCCTCACCAGCGAGTTGCGCCGCCTGGACGAGTTGGCCGTCGGCGACCAGGAGGTCCGGGCCGGAATCGAGCTCAGCTACCGCGCCCTGCCGGATCCGGCCCGGCGCGGTTTGCGCCTGCTCGGCTTGCTCGGGCTGCCGGGCTTCTGCGCGGCCACGGTGGGAGCGCTCCTCGGCCTCCCCCGCGACCAAGCGGAAGACCTCATCGAAGGCCTGGTGGACGCCCAGCTCGTGGAACACACCGGCACCGACGGTCTCGGCGACCTGCGCTACCGCATCCACGATCTGGTACGGATCTTCGCCCGCGAACGCGCCGAATCCGAGGACGAGCCGCAGGACCGGGTGGCGGCCGTGGAAGGTGTGCTCGGCCGGTGGCTGTGGCTGATCCAGCAGATCACGCTGGCCGCGCCGTCCGGTTCGATCCACCTCCGGGAGGCGTACCCCCACGCCATCGAAGTCGAGCCGGCGCTCACCGAATCCGTGCTGGCCGATCCGCGCGCCTGGTTCGAGGCCGAGCAGGACAGCCTGGTCGTCGGGGTCGAGGTGGCCGCCGCGATGGACCTGGATGAGCTGGCCGGGGAACTCGCCTCCGCCCTGTGCGGGTCGGTTTTCGTCGTCCACAACCGTCTGCAGGCGTGGACCCGCACCCACGACGCCGCCCTCGCCGCCGCCCGCCGGGCCGGGAACAAACACGGCGAAGCCCGCCTGCTGGCCGAACTCGGCGAGCTCAAGTACGCCCAGGATCGTTTCGCCGAAGCCCGCGAATGCCTGATCCAGGCCCTGGCCATGTTCCGCGAGGTCGGCGACGCCCAAGGCGAGACCTCCGCGCTGGCCTCGCTCGGCGCGTCCTGCCGCGAACAGGCCAGATTCGCCGAAGCCATCGAACATCTCGACGCGGCCAGGACCACCGCCCGCGCGATGGGCGACGAGGCCGCGATCGGCCAAGTCACCCGGCTCCGCGGCTCGGTACGGCTGGAGCTCGGCGACTACGCCCTCGCTCAGGAGGACCTCGCCGAATCCCTGACCGCCTACCGGAACGCGGGCAGCCGCCGCGGCGAGGCGCTGACCCTGCGCAGCCTGTCCCTGGTCCACCGCGCGATGGGCGAACTCGCCCTGGCAGAAGACCTCGCCGCCCAATCCCTGGCCATCTTCCGCGAAGTCGGCGACGAACTTTTCGAGGCCTTCGGCGTCCAGGCCTGGGCCAAATCCCGCCTCCGCCAGGGCAAGTACGACGGCCTCCTCGCCCAGTTGGAGAACGCCCTGGCCGTCTCCCGCCGCTCCGCCGACCGCTTCGGCGCCGCCCTCACCCTGCGCACCCTCGGCGAACTCCACCTGGCCGAAGCCCGCTACGACCACGCCGCCACCTGCTTCGACGAATCCATCCACCTCTGGGACGAACTCGACCTCCCCCTCTTCCGCGCCCGCACCCTCCGCGACGTCTCCCACCTCCACACCCGCCTAGGCGACCCCACCACCGCCCACGCCACCCTGCAATCCGCCCTCCAAATCTTCGAACGATACGGCTCCCGCGAATACACCGAACTCACCCAAGCCCCTGACTGACGGAAACTCGACAAGCGACTTGCGGTGGTTTCCCCACCCACCCACCCTTGG
>NZ_BLAE01000055.1:0-79937 GCF_009687865.1 Acrocarpospora macrocephala | reverse complement strand
CCCACCCTTGGTTTCCTTCCGGGCTCCGCCCGGACCCGTCATCTCCGTGGTTGCCCAGGGCAATGGCAGCCATTCGTGGTTACCTATGGCAGCGGCAGCCATGATGCGGTGGTCCCGATGCGAGTTCACGGCCACTCGACCGGCGCATAAAGGGCCGCCTTCGCGCCGGACAGAGTCGCCCAGTAGCGGTCGCCGTACGACCAATGCCACCACTCAGTCGGATAGTTGACGAGGCCCGAAGCCGTGAGAGTGGTGGTCAGGATGGTGCGGTTTTCGCGGGCGGCTGGGGAGAGGTCGGGTGCGTTGGTGTAGCAGGCGTTGGCGCTTTCTTCGGGGCTGGCGTTGACGTCGGTGCCCATGGGGAGTTCGGTGCCGTCGTCGGTGCAGAGGGTGAGGTCGATGGCGCCTCCGCAGACGTGTGGTCCGACGGCGGGTGGGGCCAGGGACCGGGAGGCTTGTACGAAGACGTAGTCCTCCGGCCAGTCGGGATTGTTATCCCGGAGCTCAGCCGCGTACTCATCGAAGTACCGAACCTGGAGCCACAACGGTCGGTACGCCTCGACGACCAGGAACCGGAGCCCGGCGGGTAACCGTCCCTGGGCGGTCGCGACGCGTTCGGCGACTCCCTGTCTGAGTCTCGTGTAGGCGCCCGCCTTGTCGGCCAGCCGATCGTCGATCCGTACACCGGGAATATCGCGCACATCCACCAGCGGTTCGCCGCACTCCTGCACCGGCATCGAGGCGACTCTCGGGTCGGACATGAGGATGATCTCTCGCATGATCTTGTCTCCGTACATGGGGAAGCGCCGGTGGGCGTCGGGACGCCCACCGGCAGAGAATGGGGGTCAGCAGTCAGGGATCACCACTCCGCTGTTGTCCTTGGCTTCGTCATTGCCCCACCGCGAGAGGTAGTAGGCGGACACGTACTGGTTCTGCCACGGGCTGCCACTGTCCAGGTCGGTCCGCAGCCACCAGTGGTTGTAGGCCCCGCTGACCTGCACGATCGGCCCCCACACCTTGCAGTACACGTAGTTGGTGCCCGCGTTCAGCGTCCCGGTCCTGGTCCCGCCGGGCGTGGAGTAACCGGCTGCCGCGGCGAAGGTGTCGACCCAGTACTTCCCAGGCGCCGGCGGCTGCGTGGGCGTCGACCCCACCCCGACGGGCGCGCTGTAGCCGACGATGCTGGCCGAGGACCGCGTGTAGCTACGCGCCCGGGTCATGCTCGGAGTGCCGCTGTTGCCCTCGATCGTGAACACGGTGCTCGCGTTGGCGGAGCTCACGATCCCGACGTGGTTGATCACCCCGTCGCCTTCCCAGTCGAACACGACCGCGTCCCCGGGCTGCGGCGTATATCCGCTGCTACGCGTGTGCCACGTCCCGTACGTCGTGCCGTAGTCCTTGAACGAGGCCGCGACTCCGGTGAGGACGCCCCCGCTGCCCTCCGCGATGTTGGCGTAGGTGACCCCGGCGTTCTTCCAGACATACTTCGCGAAGTCCGCGCACCAGTCACTTTCCCGCCAGCGAACACCATCGGTGGTCGGACACGCCGCCGTCGCCGGCTTCCAAGTCCTGAAATATCCGGTGTAGTAGTTACACACGCCCCACTGACCCTGCGGCCCCGCGCCATAGTTACGTGAAGCGTTGTTGAGTTCGGTCTGCGCCACGGACACGATCTGCGCGCGGGTCACCGCCGCGGACGCCGGCGCCGCCGCGATCGTGACCAGTCCGGCGGCCACGACGAGTGCGGTCGCGGCGCCGCTGATGAGCTGCCTGAGTGCCATCGGATCCCCCTCGGGGTGCGGTTCGATGCTTGGACTCTCCACCGCCCCGCTCCAAATAGCCTCCAGAGCCGCTATAAGCCCCTCTCAGCCCCAGCTGAAGCAGATCTGGAGCAATAGGACGGAAGCTCCTCAACGTCAGCCAGAAACGACTGAGGAGGATCCCATGAAGATCACCAGCCGCAAGGGGGCTCTGGCCGTCGGAGCCGTGTTCGCCGCCGCCGCGATCGTGTCCGTCGGGGGCTCGGCCGCGAGCGCGACCCAGGCCGACTGCGCCTCGTGGCCGAACCCGGGCAGCGCCACCGGCACGAGCACCGTCTACCGCCAGGACGCCGGCCGCTTCGGCACCTACGTCGAGCTCAGGAAGGGCACGCTCAACGGTCAGCAGATCGGCTGGGCGCGCATCACCGGCACCACCAAGAAGGGCGACGGCGTCTGGATGGACGTGAGCAACAACGGCGGCGCCAGCTGGACCCAGTGCGGCCCCTACCTGGTGGACGCCGACGGCGGCGTCCCCTACACCCGCGGCTACGCCACCAGCAGCTCGGCCAGCCGGGTGTTCCGCGCCTGCGGCCGCGTCACCGGCGCGTACTCCGTCTGCGGCCCCTGGTGGTAAAAGTGGTGCTTCCCGGCCCTCGATCGAGGGCCGGGTTCACCCGTTAAGGTGGGCATACACCACATTCTCAAGGGGTACGCAATGCCGAAGTTCCGCGCCGTCTTCGACACCATGGTGGCCTACAAGCCGGGCCAGGCCGTCGTCGCGCCGGACGGCCGGTCCTTCAAGCTCTCCTCCAACGAGTCGCCCGAGCCGCCGCTCCCCAGCGTGGTCCGCGCGATCGCGGAGGCGGCCACCCAGATCCACCGCTACCCGGACCCAGCCGCCCGTCAGCTGATCGAAGCCCTTTCCGTGCGGTACGGCGTGCCCCCCGAGCACATCGCCCTCGGCGCGGGCTCGGTCACCGTGGCCCAGCAGCTGTTCGAGGCTGTCGGCGACCCCGGCGCCGAAGTGATCTACGCCTGGCGCTCGTTCGAGGCCTACCCGCTCCTGGCCGACCTGGCCGGGGTCACCTCGGTCCGCGTCCCGCTCAAGGACGAGACGCACGACCTGGACGCGATGGCCGACGCGATCACCCGGAACACCCGCATGATCTTCGTCTGCAACCCGAACAACCCGACCGGCACGGTCAACCGGGACGGCGAGCTCAAACGTTTCCTGGACCGCGTCCCCGACCACGTCCTGGTCATCCTGGACGAGGCCTACCGGGAGTATGTCCGCGACGCCGACGTGCCCGACGGCCTGACGATCTACCGCGACCGCGCGAACGTGGCCGTCCTGCGCACGTTCTCCAAGGCGTACGGCTTGGCGGGCCTGCGGGTCGGCTACCTGATCGGCCAGGAGCCGGTCGCCGCAGCCGTGCGCAAGGCGATGGTGCCGTTCGCCGTCAACCACCTCGCCCAGGCCGCCGCCGTGGCCTCACTCCAGGCCGAGCAGGAGCTGCTGGCCCGGGTGGAGACCGTCGTCGCCGAGCGGACCCGGGTGCGCGACGCGCTAATCGCCCAGGGCTGGGCTGTTCCGCAGAGCGAGGCCAACTTCGTCTGGCTCCGCCTCGCCGCCGACACCCCCGCTTTCGCCGAGACCTGCGCCGCCGCCGGAGTCGCCGTACGGCCGTTCGGCACCGAGGGCGCCCGCGTCTCCATCGGCGACCGCGAGGCCAACGACGCCTTCCTCGCCGCCGCCGCGGCCTTCCGGAGCGCGTGAGCCCCGCTCGGTGGACACCACCAGCGCGACCCCGGCCACGATCAGCAGCCCGGCGGCCACCATCGGCACGGTCACCCCTTCGCTCAGCACGAGCACGCCGAGGATGACGGCCACCACCGGGTTCACGTACGCATAGGTGGACACCAGCGAGATCGGTGCGTTGCCGAGCAGCCAGACATACGACGTGAACCCGACCAGCGACCCCACCACGACCAGGTAGCCGAGCGCCAGCCAGGACCGCGCCGAGACGTCCGCGAGCACCAGGTGCTCCCCGGCGAGGGTCCCGACCAGCAGTAACCCGGCCCCGCCGGCGGCCATCTCGACCGTGCTCGCCATGAAGACGTTCTTCGGCATCGGGATCCGCGCGGTCAGGAACGATCCGATCGACCATGAGAACGAGGCGAACAGGATCACCACGACCCCGACGGCTGACCCCGATCCGCCACCGTCCAGCGACAGAACGGCAACCCCAACGAATCCGACCAGAACCCCGGTTAGGGTCAGCGCGGCCGGACGATCACGGAAAACCACCCGCAGGACGATCAGCCACAGCGGGGTGGAGGCCACCAGGAGCGCCGCCAGACCGGTGGAGATGTACTGCTCGGCCACGGCGACCATGCCGTTGCCCCCGGTCAGCAGGAGCACGCCGACCAGCGCGGCGCCGCCGATCTGGTGCCAGGTCATGCGGAAGGGCTGCTTGCCGTGCCGTACCAGCAGGAACGTGCCGAGGATGAGCGCGGCCGTGACGAATCGCAGCCCGGAGCTGAGCATCGGGGGCATGGTCTCGATGGCGATGGCGATGCCGAGATATGTCGATCCCCACACCACGTAAACGGTGGCAAGCGCGATCCAGACGCGAATGTCACGAGTGTCCTGGCCCATGGCTGATGACAATAGCGATGGGTCCGGACATTTCCTGACGTCGGGGTCGGGTGGGCACGTCCCCACGACATGCCCACCCGATCCGTACTACCGGTTGAGCTTCTCGACGATCAGCCGGTACAGCTGCCGGGGGCGGCCCGGCTGCGGTGTGCGATTCGGCGGAAGCGGCCACGCGAGTCCCTCGTCGACCAGCGTGCGCAACAACCGCCGAGCCGTACGCGGCGTGACGCCGAGCATCTTCCCGGCCCCTTCCGCGTCCACGACCGTGTCCCCGCCCTCCAGCTTGGCGGCCAGCCGGGCGAGCACCTCCACCCCTTTGGGCTTGACCGGGCCCGCCGACTGCGGTGGCATCCGGGGCGGCGGGACGAGCGCCCGTCCCTCCCGGTCCACCGCGAACCCCTGCGCCTGCTTGCCCGCCTGGGTCCTGGCCAGCGCGGCTCTGGCGTGGGTCTCCGCGTCATGGGTCGTACGGCCCATGCCGACCCCCACCTCGACCGCCAGGCCGAGCTCGTCCCGGATCCGCGCGGCGAACGGCAACACGCGGAAGCCGTCCGTCGCCCCGGCGATCGAGCCCCGGGTGGCGACCACGAGATAGCTGTGGTCGTCGATCGGCCACACGCTCGCGTTGATCCGGTTGGCCTCCTGCACCAGCAGGCGATGCAGCGACAGGCGCAGCTCGTCCCGCCAGTACCGTGGTGCCGCCCTGCGCACCGGTTCCCGCAGCGTCGGCACCTCGACCAGGATGACGGTGAGCTGCGACTCTTCGAGCCGGTGGTGCGCGCCGAGCAGCGCGGCCGTGTGTAACGCGGTCCTGACCGCGGCCGAGGTCGGCCGGATCCTGACCGCGGGGATGCCCGCGGCCGTCAGCCGGTCCGCGACCCCGGGAATGCAGGTCAGCGCGCCGGTTGAGGCCCCCTGCCGGACCAGCCGCTCGTGGAACGCCGCGATGGTGCCGGTGGCGCCGGGTTCGTCCCGGCTGTGCACCTCCGCCGCGGACAGTCCCAGATCGGCGTAGGCCTCATCGATCTCCGAGCGGTTGAGCACGTCCACGCTCACCCGCCGGGGGTCGATGCGGTCGTCCAGTGCGGCCCGGGCGATCGCCGCGGTCAGCGCGGCGCCGCCGAGTTGCACGTGCGTGGCCGGCATGGTCAGTACGCCGGACCGCCGGGCCAGTTCGTAGGGAATCGGGCTGGCGAAGAGGCAGGCGTCTACGCCACCGAGTCTGGTTACTTTGTCTGAGGCCTCCTGTTCGTCGCGATAGGCAGCGGCCACCAGGCGACAGGGCACCGGTGCCGCCGAGTGGCCCATGAGCATCACCCGCTCGACGAGGTCATGGGGCCCCACCACACCGATGGTGAGGTCCGGCGTCCCAGCGCCCATCCCGGCCCCCACCCGCGATCCGCGTGGAGACTCTTCCGTGCGCTCGACCAATGTTCGTCCCATCCCGCGCGCCTTCGTGGTTTCGCTTCCCCGGAAAGCTCCGGAATCCGCTCCTGGGAAGCTTCTCTTTGGAACGATCGCTCGCAACGGCCGTAATGTCACGCCCGGATTTTCCGGAATACCCATCTGCGATGGCAACAGCGGGGATTACCAACGGTGTTTGGCCTGGTCAGGGCCTTTATGGACGCGGATTACTCGGAAGGGGAAATCTCGCGTTCCACATCCGCGCCGAGCGCCTGCATGCGCGGGGCGAGATCGGCGTGGCCGCGATCGATGAGATAGCCGGTGTCGATTGTCGTCTCGCCCTCGGCGACCAGACCGGCCAGCACAAGTGCGATTCCAGAACGCAGATCATGAGCCGTGACGCGTGTTCCTCGCAATTTAGCCGGACCGTGCACGACGGCGCGGTTCTCGGCCACCGAGATGTTGGCGCCCATCTTGTTGAGTTCGCCCGCCAGCGCGAAACGGCCGTCGAAGATACGCTCGTGAATGTAGCTGGTGCCGCCCGCCAGGCAGGCCAGCGTCATCAGCGGGTTCTGCAGGTCGGTGGCGAAGCCGGGATAGGTGTCGGTGATCACATTGATCGGCCGGATGGGTTCGGCCCGGCTCACCTGCAGCACCGCGCCCTCGTCCTCGAACGCGACGCCCATCTGTTCCAGCTTCCAGCGGGCCACGCCGAGATGCTCCAGCGAGCCGCCGACCAGGTTGACCGAGCCGCCGGTGAGCGCGGCGGCGATCATGAACACGCCCGCGTCGAGCCGGTCCGGCATGACCGTGTGCTCGACCGCGGTCAGCTCGTTCACGCCCTCGACGGTGAGAAAGCCGGTGCCGGCGCCGCGGATGCGGGCGCCCATCCGGGTCAGCATGTGGATGACGTCCAGGACCTCGGGCTCCAGCGCCGCGTTCTCGATCACCGTGGTGCCGCTGGCCAGCGCCGCGGCCATGACCAGGTTCTCGGTGCCGGTGTGCGAGGGAGTGTCCAGGTAGAGGGGCGCGCCGGTCAGCCCGGCCGCCTTGATGTGGATGACGCTGTCGTCCTCGTTGACGATGGCGCCCAGCCGCTTGTAGCCGTTGTAGTGGAAGTCGAGATTGCGGCTGCCGAGGTTGCATCCCCCGACACCCTCGATCACCGCCTCGCCCAGTCGGTGCAGCAGAGCCGGGACGAACAGGACCGAACCGCGGAACCTGCGCGCGATCTCGGCCGGGAGGACGGGGCTGGTCAGTCGCGATGCGTCGATCACCAGGGTGCGCTCGGACTCGTGGAACTGCACCTTGGCACCGATGGCCTCGGCGAGCTCCGTCGCTCGCCGCACGTCTTCGATCGCGGGCACGTTGCGCAGCACGGTGCGGCCCTCGGACGCGAGCAGCGCAGCCCCGATCATGGGCAGCACGGCGTTCTTCGCGCCCTGGATGAAGGCGGTTCCACGCAGTACATTGCCACCGCGTACGCGGTAACGGACCATGAAATGGACTCCTCAGGTGGGGGTGTGGAGGAAGAGGCGGCTGGTGCGGTAGCCGGGTATCGGGCCACAGTAGCCGCTAAGCGGGGCGATTCGCGGGGGAACTACCCGGTGAAGGTGGTTCCGGTCAACCGCTGATAGGCCTCCACATAACGTTCGCGCGTACGTTCGACAATCTCGCCGGGGAGTCGGGGCGGCGGAGCGTCGTTGGCGCGGTCCCAGCCGGACGCCGGGGACGTGAGCCAGTCACGGACGAACTGCTTGTCGAAGGATTCCTGGCTGCGGCCCGGTGACCAGGTATCTTTCGGCCAGAACCGGGATGAATCCGGAGTCAGGACCTCATCGCCCAGGGTCAGCACGCCGTCCGCGTCCCAGCCCAGTTCGATCTTCGTGTCGGCCAGGATGATGCCCCGTTCCAGGGCCCTCTCCGCGCCTCTCCTGTACACGGCGAGGGTGATCTCCCGGAGCTGTTCTGCCACGTCAGAGCCTACTTGTTGGACCACCTGCTGGTACGTCATGGGCTCGTCGTGCTGCCCCACCGGAGCCTTGGTGGAGGGGGTGAAGATGGGTTCGGGGAGCCGCGAACCGTCTTCCAGGCCCTCGGGAAGCGCGACTCCGGAGACCATTCCCGTACGGCGGTAGTCGATCAGTCCCGAGCCGGTCAGATAGCCGCGTGCCACGCATTCCACGGGCACCATGGTGAGCTTGCGGCAGAGGACACTTCGCAGGTCAGGGCCCCTGTCGACCACGTGGTTGGGCACCAGATCCGCGAGTTGCCCGAACCACCAGAGCGACAGCTGCGTGAGGATGGCACCCTTGTCTGGGATGTCGGGTTCGAGGACGTGGTCGAACGCGGAAATGCGGTCCGAGGCGACCATCAGCAGCAGGCCGTCCGGGGTCTCGTAGAGATCTCTGACCTTGCCGGAGTGCACGTGCTTCATGGGCTGTTTTCCCAGGTAGGAGCGGCGATGTCGGTGCGGTGGAAGGCACCCCGCAGGCGGATGCGCGCCACCGCCTCATACGCCTTCGCGCGGGCCTGCGCGAGGTCCTCGCCGGTGCCCACGACGTTGAGTACCCGCCCGCCGTTGGAGACGATCTCCCCGTCGCGCCGTTCGGTGCCCGCGTGCAGCACGTACGCGCCCTCGACTTGGGGCTCCAACCCGGCGATGACGTCGCCTTTTACTGGATTGTCCGGGTAGTTCTCGGCCGCCACGACCACGGTGACCGCCGCGCCTTCCCGGGAGGTAAGTGGCTTCTGACCGGCCAACGCCCCAGTGGCACACGCCAGCAACAGCTGCCCCAGCGGTGTCTCCAGTCGATCTAACACCACTTGGGTTTCCGGGTCGCCGAAACGTGCGTTGAACTCGATGACCCGAGGGCCGTTCGCGGTCAACGCCAGCCCCGCGTACAACACTCCGGTGTACGGAATGCCCCGCCGCCCCAACTCCGCGACCGTCGGCAGCACCACCTCGGCCATGATCCGCTCGGTGAGCCCCGCCGGCGCCCACGGCAGCGGCGTGTACGCCCCCATGCCGCCCGTGTTGGGCCCCTCGTCCCCGTCGTAGGCCCGCTTGAAATCCTGCGCGGGCGGCAACGCGACCGCGCTCTCCCCGTCGCACAGCGCGAACAGCGACACCTCGGGCCCGTCCAGGAACTCCTCCACCACGACCCGCTCGCACGCGGCCGCGTGCGCCAGCGCCGCCGCCCGGTCCCTGGTGACGACGACACCCTTCCCGGCCGCCAGCCCGTCGTCCTTCACCACGTACGGCGGGCCGAACTCCTCCAGCGCCGCCACCACCTGCTCCGGCGTCGTACAGGTGAACGACCGCCCGGTCGGCACCCCCGCCGCGTCCATGATGTGCTTGGCGAAACTCTTGGACCCCTCGATCCTGGCCGCCGCCGCCGACGGCCCGAAGCAGGGGATCCCCCGCTCCCGTACGGCATCCGCGACGCCCGCCACCAGCGGCGCCTCAGGCCCGATCACGACCAGATCCACACCCAGCCGCACGGCCAGCGCGACGACGGCCTCGCTGTCGGTGGGAACCACCTCGTGCCGGGTCGCGATCTCCGCGATCCCCGCGTTACCCGGCGCGCAGTGCACCGCTGAGACGGACGGGTCGAGCTTCAGGCCACGGCACAGGGCATGCTCACGGCCACCGGATCCAACAACGAGAACGCGCACGTGTAGTAAGCCTAGGGGATCGGTCAGGACAGCCAGGATCCACGTCCCTTTTTTGGCAGGTCCTGCATGATCGGCTGGTGAAGCTGGAAGTATCCTGGGAGGAGGCTGCGGTCATGTGTTACTTTTGACCCGCCTATGGTGTCTCTTGGTGATTGGAGGTGGTCCGGGTGAATCCTGGTGATCCTGTCAGTACGTGCAGGCGCACGTACGACGTGCGCAAACCCGACCATTCCAATCAGGTGCCCGAGAGCATGTCCACGCCCTCCAAGGGGTGACTACGTTTTTCGCGTGGAACGTGCTGAGTCGGGCGGGAAGGGACCGCCATGCGCTCCTCCATGCTTTTCCCGCGAATCACCCGTGCTGTCGTGCGTACTGACGCGTCGCTGCCCGAGAAGAAGTTTCCCCGCGCGAGCTCGATCAGTTCGCTGATCGAATTCGGTGCGTACGTCGCAGGCAAGAAGGTCGCCGCCGGCGACATCGCCGACGCGGTGCGGCTCGTCCGCGAGCACAACCACGACAGCCCCCAGCCCACCGCCTACGTGTGGGTCGGCCTCTACGAGCCCGACGCCCCCGAGGTCGAGTGGCTGGCGGAGACCTTCGGCCTGCACCCGCTCGCCGTCGAAGACGCCATCAAGGCCCACCAGCGCCCCAAGGTCGAGCGCTACGGCGACTCCCTCTTCGTGGTGCTCAAGACGGTCGCCTTCGTCGACCCCGAAGCCAAGTCCGCGAGCAGCGAGATCATCGCCACCGGCGAGATCATGGTCTTCGTCGGCCCCGACTTCGTCGTCACCGTCCGGCACGGCGCGCACAGCCCGCTCGCCGACGTCCGCGAGAAGCTCGAGGACAAGCCCAAGCTCCTCAACCGCGGCCCCACCGGCGTGCTGCACGCCATCGCCGACTACGTCGTCGACAAGTACCTCTACGTCGCCGACCAGATGCAGGCCGAACTCGAAGACGTCGAAGCCGCCGTCTTCGCCGAGGTCAGCTCCCGCGACATCAACCGCATCTACCAGCTCAAGCGCGAGATGCTGGAACTCAAGCGCGCCGTCGCCCCGCTGCTGGCGCCCTTCAACGCCCTCCCGCAGCGCCGCATGATCCCGTCAGAGATGCGCGAATACTTCCGCGACGTCGGCGACCACCTCTCCCGCGTCTGCGAGCAGGTGCAGTCCTCCAACGAACTCTCCGACTCCATCCTGCAGGCGGCCCTGGCCCGCACCAACGCCCTGGCCAACGAGGACATGCGCAAGATCTCCTCCTGGGTCGCCATCCTCGCCGTCCCCACCATGATCGCCGGCATCTACGGCATGAACTTCGACCACATGCCAGAAACCCACGAGGTCTGGGGCTACCCCGCCGTCCTATCCGTCATGATCATCGCCTGCACCCTGCTCCACCGCGCCTTCCGCCGCAACGGCTGGCTCTGAACTCGTATTCGACGACAATCTCCACATCGTCTGGGACGCCAAGCACGAAGTGCTTGATCGCTTCAACACCTGCCACCAATTCCGCGAGGGTCTCGCCCGAGACCCCCGATCGGAGGTAGAAGCCGTCAAGCACTTCGTCCTGGATCTGCAGGAGGACGTGCCCGTGATCGTTGATTACGTCGTTGAGCTGTCGGGCAGTTCGGCGGGTGAGTTCGTGCTGATCTCTTGTTCCCGGGCGGTCAGTTGTTCGGTGGCGTACGGAGTGTAGGGGCCCTTGGCTTTGGCTAGGAGGCGGAGTTGGGGCCAGTCTTCCGCGTCGGTGAGTTTTGTTACCAGGAGCCAGCCGGCGTAGTCGCTGCCGTTGTCGGCCATGGTGCGGAGTTCGTTGAGTTTGCCGTCGTTGGCGAGGAGTTGGGCTAGGCGCCAAGCGGCGTCTGAGTTGCCGGATGCGGCGGGGGCGCTGAGTACGGTGATCGCTTCGGCGGTTCGGCCCTGGTCGGTCAGGTGTTCGGCGAGGCGGCGGGCGGCGCGGTAGTCGCCGGAGTTGGCCAGGGAGTGGAGTTCACGTTCGTCGCCGTGGGCGATCAGGGTTTCGATCAGGTCGGTCGTCTGGGTTTCGGAGGGGTGGAGGTTGATGAGGGAGTCGCGCGGCTGGGGGGACTGGATGAGGCGGGAGACGATCTGCTCCTGGGTCAGGGCATAGCGCTGGGCGGTGGTCTGGGCTGTCTCCTGGGCTATCGCCTCACCAGGCTCGGGCGTCAGCGGCAGGGTGTCGGCGAGGATGGATCCGCGCCAGATGTTGTTCGCCTCGTCCTCCTGGCCCATGTGGTAGAGGATGGTGGCGAGTTCCCGTTGCGCCTCGGGGCGCCAGGAACGGAGGATCTGGCGTAGGTGGTCGCGGGCCGGGCGATCTTCCCTGATTCTGCGGATGTAGGCTGCCATCTCGCGCAGTGCCCAGAAGGTGCCGGCTTCGGCGGCTGTCTCCCAGAGCTGGATCGCCTCGTTGGTGCGGCCGTGCCGGTCGAGGAGGCCGGCCAGCTCGCGGGTGGCGCTGTTGTGGCCATCGGCCGTCCACCGCCAGACTGCCAGGGCTTCGTCGACGCGGCCCGCGCGTTCGAGGATGCGGGTCAGCCGGTGGATCGCGTCCGGGCTGGTGTCGTGCCGCCAGAGGTCGAGCGCTTCGTCCACCTGACCGGTTCGTTCGAGCAGCCAGGTGAGCAACGGCTTGGCTTCCGGAGCGCCGGCTTCCACCGCGTGGCGTAGCCAGTGTTCGGCCTCGTCGAGGTCGCCCTGGCGGTCGAGCAGCTCGGCCATGACGATCATGGCGTCGGGGTTGCCCAGTTCGGCCGCGATCCGCCAGACCCTGGCCGCCTGCTCGGTCTGGCCCTGGCGTTCGAACCGGTCGGCGAGCTTCCATAGGGTGAACATGTCGCCGGTGCGCACCGCCGCCTTGACCCAGTCGTCGGCGGGGTGCGGGTCGCGGGCGGTCGCGTTGAGCCATACGTGCCGCGCGGTGTCCAGCGAACCCCCGAGCGCCTGGACGAAACGTTCGGTGAATTCCCAGGCCGGGATCTGCGCGCCGGAGAGCACGGAGGCGATGTAGGTATGGCTGTAGCGGATCTGCGCCGCGATCGTGCGCAGGGGTGGCGTGCCCGCTTCAGCGCGTAGATGCAGGAGATACGCCGTGTACTGCTCGCGGCCCTGGGTCGCCGTCCCGGCGCCGATCTTCCGCCGGGCCCCGCGCAGCCGGTTCTCCACGGCCGCGCGTGAGGTTTCCAGGATCTCCGCGACCTCGCGCAGCTCGTACCCGGCGCCGCGCAGGTAGGCCATCTGGGCCGTCGGGAGATCAAGGCCGCTGAGCAGGTCGATCGCGCTCATCCTGGCGACGACCGTCTCCGCCACGTC
Source organism: Acrocarpospora macrocephala (assembly GCF_009687865.1). Lineage (GTDB taxonomy): Bacteria > Actinomycetota > Actinomycetes > Streptosporangiales > Streptosporangiaceae > Acrocarpospora > Acrocarpospora macrocephala. Next base: position 67,107 of record NZ_BLAE01000055.1, on the reverse strand, counting down.
GGTGTGGTCCCGGCTGTCCGACTGGTACGCCTCGGCAAGGCGCACCGGCCGGTCCCGCGCGCTGGTTGTCTTCGCCGTGAGCCGGTCGGTGAGACACCGCACCCACTCCCTCAGGTCGGCGACGAGAGAGAGATCGCGCCACAGCTGGTAGGCGGCCAGCAGCACGTCCTGGGCGATATCCGCTTCGTCGTCGGCAGTCAGGCCGGTGAGCCGGACCCGCCTGATGATCCACTCCCTCCCCAGCGGATAGAACTCCTCGTACAAGTGCGGGATCCAGGTCGCGTGCCGGATGCTCTGGTCGGCGAGGAGCCGGCGGCGCCTCCATTCGTGCTGGTCACCCCCGCAGGCGCGGACGATCGCCACCACCAGTTGCGGAGACGGCAGGCTACGGCCGGACAGCGCGTCGGAGATCGCCGCGGGGCTGTACCCGGCGCGGGACGAGATCGCCCGCAGGGAAAGGGTGCCCGCGCTGGCGCGGAGGGCGCGCAGCGCTGCGGCGAAGGCCCGGATGACCTGCTCGGACGTGACTTTGCTGCCCGGCCGGGGTTCTGGCGAGGCGGCCACGATGGGCGGCTCGCTCGCCAGCGGGGAGACGGCCGGGTCGCGGCGGCGCAGGGCGACCTCGGCCTCTTCCCGTCCGGTCGAGGTCAGCTGGTAGTAGCGGCGGCGGGGACCGCGGCCGCGATGGCTGTCCGACTCCCAGGAGGCTTCCAGCCAACCGAGGGATTCGAGCCGGGCCAGCAACGGGTACACCGTCCCGGTCGGACGTTTGACCCTGGCGGAGATCTGGAGCCCATATACCTTGCCGTCACCGGCGAGGGCTTCCAGCACATCGAGGGTCGCGTTTGTAAGACGGACGACTTTACTCATCAGCGAATACCATCTAGCTATATAGATATAGAGCGCGATGTTCAGTCGTCACGATGTAATAGGTGACGACACAACTGGGCGAGGGTCCCGGGTGTCAGTTGGCGCTGTGTCCGGAACCCCCGCCTTTCAGCGGTTTGCCGCTAGCTGGCCCGAGCTGCTACTCGGGCCAGCTGTCGCGGATGGTGATGTAAAGCCTGATAAGCACGGTTGCACCGGTGCCGATCCGCACCACCCGACGAAGCCAGCGGCGGCGGTGATCACCTCGACCGGGAGCCGGGCCTTCCGGTTCCGGGCTTTCGCAGTCCGGTTCCGGCGTTCCATCCCCTTTGGGCGACTTATCCACCGATTACCTCACTTTGCTCGCGTATCCATGGAATCGAGAACCGATCCCGCGGGAACCGGTTTCATTTCTGTGGACACGCGCTCAAAGAGTGCAAACCAAAGCGTAGCCTGCCTTTGAGACGGTGGGGGCAGCACAACAGAACGTTGCGGTAGTACTTCACGCAGGAATGGCGCTAAATCCCCATAATTCGGCACATATTCAGGCCGATTGTCAAAGGGACGCCGGCGCGGGATCCCGGTTAGCGGCGGGCGCGTTCTAGGGCGTCCCAGAAGCCGCGGCGGAGGGCGTGGCGGACCTCGTCGTGGAGGAGGAAGTCGATGGGGAGGGAGGAGCCCTGGAGGAGGCGGGCTTCTAGGTCGGAGGGCATGCGGGGTTTGCGGGCCAGGACGGCTTCGAGCCAGAGGGCGGGGGCGTCACGGGCGATCGAGTCGCCGAAGTCGTGGCCCTCTTTGTGGGCGGCTTTGACGGCTTCGGCGAGGGTGGTGGTGCCGGCGCTGTGGTTGATGGGGGACGGCTGAGGGCCGGTGTAGGGGCCTAGCTGGGTGGCGGGGAAGCTGCCGGTGTTGGTGTCGCGGTAGTGGTTGACCGGGTTGGCCGGCGCGCTGCTGGGGGTGTCGCGGTACTGGGCGACCGCGTTTCCCGGGGCGCTGTGGTTGCCGGTGCTGCTTTCCCGGTACTGGGTCAGGCTGTTGCCGGGCGCGCTGTGACTCCCGGTGGGGGATTCGCGGTACGGCGTGATGCTGTTTCCCGGCGGCGGGGTGTACTGCGTCTGAGCCACGGGAGCCGGAACCGGAGTGGGCGCGGGGGGCGGCGGCGGTGGCGCGGCCTGGGGTTCCGGTGGGTAGTTGTAGGACGGTTGCGCGGCGGGCGCGGGCCGGGCATGCGACGGGGGCGGGGTCGGCTGGCTCGGCTGCGGCGCGGGCGCGGGTGCGGGTGTCTGCGGCTGGGCCGGCGCCGGGAAGGGGGCCAGCGAAGGGGCTCCGTTGGGCGGCGTGGAGCCGTTGGCCGCGCCGTTGCTCCGGGGCTGGCCGTTCCCGTTGACCTGGGTGTCGACCCCGGTGACCAGATTCACGTACGGCCGGAGGTGGCCGCCGCCGATCTCGATGAGGTCGTCGCACTCCTGGCGGAGCGTCCGCGAGACCGCCCAGCTGCCGTCCGAGGTGATGTGGATGACGGTGACCCGAATGCCAAGATCCTGCGCGTCGCTGACCACCTGGGCGAGATCCTCGTCGCCACTGACCACGACCGCGTCGGCGACCGCGTTGTTGCGGGCCAGCGTCATCAGGTCGCGGTGCACCTGGGCGTCCACACCCTCGCGACGCCCGGGCCGGATCCGGCCGAGTCGGAGTTTGAGGCCGGGAATGTCGGCGAGCACGTCATGCTCCGGCGTGCGGCGGCCTTCGACCGTGGCCTCGTACCAGTAGCAGCGCAGTAACGGCAGCCCGGTGCGTTCCCTGGACAGGCTGGTGAGCAGCTGGAGTAAGCCGGGATAGTCCCACGCGACGGCCTCACGATGGCGGGTCCCATGCACGGCCATCGCGCCATCCGCCAGCAGGTAGCCAGCGTCAACGAAAAGCGCGCAGCGATCCACGCGACACCGCCCTTCCTCACGTGGCCATCTCAGGGTAATCATGCCGGTGAACGCGCGTGGATGAATCCCGGCGATTCAGCCCTGATGTCCGAGCGCCCACCGCCGACCGTACCAGTTTGTCCTGCCATTTCCTCCCCCTACGACCGTGCGGGAACGCTTACCGCGGCCACCCCGATGAGCAGCACGTCGCGTTTGGTGCCGATGCGCAGGACCGGTTCCTGGCCCAGGACCGGATGGAAGGTGTCCACGTCGAGACCGAAGGTGTTCCAGTCTCCGGTGGTCGAGCCGTCGAAGACGTTGGCGGGGTCGCGGTCGCCGCCGTCGGGGCGCAGCGCGGTGTCGCCGAGCTTGACGGTGTCCCCGGTCAGGTCGGCGTCGCCGTCCCAGACGACCAGGTCAAGGCGGGCGGGTGAGGCCGTGGGGGTGAGTCCGTTGAGGGGCACGGTGAGCGAGCCGTCCTTGATCATTGTGGCCGCGTCCAGCACGGCCGCCTGACTGTACGGCTGCCGCCGCTGCGCGGCCACCACCACCAGCGCCCAGCCCGCGTGCCGGGAAACGCCGGGGACCACCGAGTCGTCGGCGACCCACCACCGGCCGCCTTCGCGCACGAGTCGTGTGACGTCAGCGAACGCCTGATACCCAGACCCGATCGGCATGGCCGCCTTGGTGACGTCCCCGGGCCGGACCGCCGTGTACTGCTTCTCGCCGGGACCCCGCAACAACACTTTGCGCGCCCGGCTGCCCGACCCCGACCAGTACAGCCCGGCCCACACGACTTTGGCGTCGTCCGGGAGATCCAGCTTGTGCCAGCTGGAGGCGCTCGTCTCCGCGTCGTCGTCCTGGTCGAGCGGGACCATCGACCACAGGTCGTTGTCCCGCCGTCCCGGTTCGCGGTGGCGGGCGTCGTCGCAGCCGGGTTGCACGGCGGGACAGCTGAGCAGGGTGTTGCCCGCGACCCGGGTCAGCACCCGGCCGTCGGCGGCGAACCTGGCCGCCGCTCCGGCCGAGCGCACGCCCGCCGGTGAGGTGGCCTTGAGTTTGAGGTCCCCCGCCCGGATCCTGAGCGATGGTCCGGTTCCTTCGGGCGCGTCCTCGGCCACGTGGACGCGCAGGAACAGGGCGGTGGTCTCCCCGGCGGGGAGCGCCTGCCGTACGCACCGGATGGAGTCGTCCGTGCGGCACGTCCAGCCGTCGACGGACCCCGCGGGGTCGACCGCGTTGCCGTAGCCGCCGCCGGAGGCGAGCACGCTGACGCCGCGCGGCAGGTGGATGGAGGCGGTCAGCTCCTCGGTCGGCCCGCTGCCGTGGTTGCGCAGGCGCATGCCGACGATGCCGGGCTTGTCGCGGACCAGCGCGCCGAGCGGATCGATGCTGGCGACCAGTTCGGGCCGGGTCACGCGTTTGGTGGGCGGCGGTTGCGGGGTCGGCTCGGCGCGGACCGGGGAGGGCCGGGGGCGTTCGACCGGTGGCTCCGGCTCGGGGGCCACGGTGGGCGGCGACGGGATCGGCGCGAGCGCCACCGGCTTCGGCGGCCTCGGTTCCTCGCCGGAGGCCAGCAGGAACGCGGCCCCCGCCACCGCCGCCGCGACCGCTCCCGCGGCGGCGGCCTGCTGGGACTTGGGCATCCGGCGGAACCAGCCGACGCTGCCCAGCACGCCGGTCCCGGCCTTGCCGAGCCCGGCCAGGTAGCCCGCCAGCACCGGACCGACGATCAGGGGGCCGATGATGACGCGCAGGCCCTGGTTGACGTCGGTCAGCTCCAGGAAGACCTCCCGGCAGTCGGCGCATTCGCCGACGTGGTCATCCACCACCCGGGTTTCCCGTTTGGCCAGACCTCCCCGGACGTACGACCCCATCTTGCCGAGCACCGGGCGGCAGGCCTGGCGTGGCGCGGTGGCCAGGTGCATCTGCAGGTACGCCTGTCTTAACCCTTCCCTGGCCCGGTACGCCAGCGCGGCCACCCCGTTGGCGGACAGGCCGAGCATCGGCGCGATTTCGGCGGCCTTGGCGTTTTCCACCTCGGTGTGCCAGAGCACCATCCGCCAGCGTTCCGGCAAGGAGAGGAACGCCCGCGCCACCAGCGAGCGCTCGAGACCGGCCAGGGCCGGGTCGACGAAGGGCACGCCGGGGTCGAACCGCTCGATCTCGTCGGTGGTGACGTTGTGCCGGTCGGCTGCCGTCCTGTCGTAGCTCATCCGGCGGACGCTGGTCAGCAGATAGGGGCGGAACGCGTCCTGCGGCCCGCCACCCCGCGAGATCAGGTCCAGGATCTTGGTGAAGGTCTCGGCGACCACGTCCTCCACCTCGGCCTCGCTCTGGACCAGCTGCCTGGCCAGCGAGCGGGCGGCGGCGGCGTGGCGCGCGTAGAGCGTGCCGTAGGCGGACGCGTTGCCGCCACGGATCGCGTCGAGCAACTCGGCGTCGCTTTGACGAACTTCAACACTCAATGTGACCTCACGATTACCTGGGGTTGCCTGGCAAATAATTCCGCAACCCGCGTCATCGCTAAACCGAAGTCCCGTCTTTCCCTGTGACAGGAAGGGAACTCGACGTGATTGAGCGAAGGAATCTCGGCAAAAGTGCGGAGATTTCCGACATACGCATAGAGGCCCTTTGGCGGGCGGGCAGCGTGGCCTGGGCTGTTCCGGCTGATTGGTGGGTGCCCGCCGTGGATGCGATGATCCGCGCTCTCCGCAGGGGCGAGAGCGTGGAGCGGGCGTGCGCGGCGCTGGGCGGAGCGCGGGCCAGGGCGGGGATCGGGGTCGCGGAGGGACTGACCGACCTGGCCGCGCTCTACGCCGCGCTCGGCCACGCCGAACCGCCGCTGCCCGCCGTGTGCGCCTTCGCGTCCGGGTGGGCCGAGGCGAGCCTGGCCCCGATCGCCGAGCTGACCTGTGTGGACACCCTGTCGGGTTTGGCCACGCCGCCGTACCTGCGTACGAGGCTGGCCGAGCTCTACCGGGAGGCGGCGGCCGGTGGCCCGCGTCCGGGCGCGAGCCACCGGCTCGTCGTCGTCTCTCTCGGCGCGGCGGCGGATCCTTTCGTGCGGATCGCCGACCTGCTGCGGGCCGCCGAGCTGGTGCGCGCCACCTTCCCCGGCGGGGACACGCTGGCGCTGCTCCCGCCCGGCCGGGTGGCGGCGCTGATCCGGGTCTGCCTCGCCGTCCGGGTGACCGCGCTGCGCCGGTCCCTGCGCGGGCTGAGCGCCGCGGTCGTGGCACACCGCCTGCCGGTAACCCTGGCGTCCGCCGTACGGCTGACGCTTCCTCAGACGCCGCCGGCGCCGGCTTCCCGCGGAGGGGGCGGGAACGGCGCCGGCGGCCCGGACCTACGCTTGAGCACCATGAGCGACCGCGAGAAACTGCTGGACCAGATCAAGAACAAGGGGGTCGTGCACGGCCGCGTCGTGCTCTCCTCGGGCCGGGAGGCCGACTGGTACGTGGACCTGCGCCGGATCACCCTGGACGGGGTGGCGGCCCCGCTGGTGGGCCGGGTCATGCTGGACCTGACCGAGGATCTCGGCTACGAGGCCGTCGGCGGCCTGACGCTGGGGGCCGACCCGGTCGCCACCGCGATGCTGCACGCCGCCGCCGCCCGGGGGCAGACCCTGGACGCGTTCGTGGTACGCAAAGAGGGCAAGGCGCATGGCTTGCAGCGGCGCATCGAAGGTCCGGACGTCACCGGGCGGCGGGTGCTGGCGGTGGAGGACACCACCACGACCGGCGGTTCGGTGCTCACCGCCGTGGCGGCGCTGCAGGAGGCGGGCGCGATCGTGGCGGGCATCGCGACGATCGTGCACCGGGGCGGCGACGAGAGCCTGGCGGCGACCGGCCTGCCCTACCGGACCGTCTTCAGCTTGGCTGATCTGGGGCTCGCCTGACCTCGAAGGCCTCCCGCTCCCCGGCGGCGCCCGGGGGGCGCGCCTTGCCGTTCTCCTCCACCTGTACGGTCCCCGCGTCGTCGAGCACCACGTCCAGCTCGGGCTCGAAGTGGCGGACGCGCTGCCCTTGCGTCAGTTCCTGGTCGGTCAGGATGTCGCCGCCGGGAACGCGCACGAACACCGGGCAACGCTCGGCGACGCAGACGATCTCCAGCGTGGGGGTCTTCGTGTCCGCCTCGGGCGTGGGGGTCGGGGACGGCGTCACCCGGATGGGCACCGAGGAGGCCTCGGTCGTGGGGTTGACCAGGGCGAGCACGCCCACCACGAGCAGGCCCAGCACCCCGACCGCCACCATGATGACGATGACCAGCCGGGCCGCTCCGAAGGGATCAGATCGGTGGCGTCCCACGTTTCACACGGTAGCGGGTCACGGGGCGTGAATCCGTACTAAAAGGTATCCTCAGCTGCCGGCTGCCTCGCGGTGGTGTTTGCCCTTGGGGTCGGGCGCGGGGGCCGCCGCTTTCCGATTTTTCATGATTTCCCGGATGATCGGGATGATGGAGAGCAGGATGATCACCGCGGCGCCGGGCAGGATGTAGCGGTCGACGTTGGGGATCCTGCTGCCGATGAAGTAGCCGAACAGCAGCAGGCCGTCGGTCCAGAGGACGCCGCCGACGATGTTCCACAGCAGGAAGCGCCTGCGGTCCATGCCGAGCATGCCCGCCACCGGGTTGAGGAACGTCCGGACGATCGGGATGAACCGGGCGAGCACCACGGCCTTCTCCGGTCCGAACTTCTCGAAATAGTGCTGGGCCTTCTCGACGTACTCTTGTTTGAAGAGCTTGGATTCCGGCCGCGCGAACAGGCGGGGGCCCGCCTTGGCGCCGATGTAGTGGCCTAACTGGGCGCCGGCGATGGCGCACACCGGCGCGCCGACCAGCAGCAGTCCCAGCGGGAAGGGGGTGTCGAGGCCGACCGCGCTGGCCACCTGCGCGGAGGCGCCCATCCCGGCCACCACCAGCAGCGAGTCGCCGGGCAGGAAGAAACCGATCAGCAGCCCGGTCTCGGCGAAAATGATCGTGAGAATGCCGATGAGGCCGAACGTGACGATCCACCATTCGGCGCTGAGAAGATTCGAGACGTCCATCGCGGACGAGCCTACCCCGGGCGACGCCAAACGGCGTAGAAGCCCTACGCTTCCCTCATCGGCCCGCGTTTCGGAATACTTGCACACGGCCAATCAGATGTGAACAGGGAGCTGACTTCCGATGCCTATCGCGACCCCAGAGGTCTACGCCGAGATGCTCGACCGGGCCAAGGCGGGTGGCTTCGCCTATCCGGCGATCAACGTGACGTCGTCACAGACGTTGAACGCCGCGCTGCGCGGCTTCGCCGAGGCGGAAAGTGACGGCATCATCCAGGTGTCGACCGGTGGCGCCGAATTCCTGTCCGGGACCACGATCAAGGACATGGTGACCGGTTCCGTCGCGCTCGCCGAGTACGCGCGCGTGGTGGCGGCCAAATACCCGGTGACCGTGGCGCTGCACACCGACCACTGCCCGAAGGACAAGCTGGACGGCTTCATGCGCCCGCTGGTCGAGATCTCCCGGGAGCGGGTGGCGCGCGGCGAGGAGCCGCTGTTCCAGTCGCACATGTGGGACGGCTCGGCCGTGCCGCTGGAGGAGAACCTGGAGATCGCGGCCGAGCTGATCGAGAAGTGCGCGGCGGCTCGCGTGGTCATGGAGATGGAGATCGGCGTCGTCGGCGGCGAGGAGGACGGCGTCGCCCACGAGATCAACGAGAAGCTGTACACCACGGCCGCGGACGCCATCGCCACCGCTGAGGCGGTCGGCCTGGGCGAGCGCGGGCGCTACCTGCTGGCCGCCACGTTCGGCAACGTGCACGGCGTCTACAAGCCCGGCGCGGTCAAGCTGCGCCCGTCCGTGCTCAAGGAGCTGCAGGACGCGGTGGGCGCCAAGTTCGGCCAGGACAAGCCGTTCGACCTGGTCTTCCACGGCGGCTCCGGCTCGCTGCTGGAAGAGATCCACGAGGCCATCTCGTACGGCGTGGTCAAGATGAACATCGACACCGACACGCAGTACGCGTTCACCCGTCCGGTCGCCGATCACATGTTCCGCAACTACGACGGCGTGCTCAAGGTGGACGGCGAGGTCGGCAACAAGAAGGCCTACGACCCGCGCGCCTACGGCAAGTCGGCCGAGGCGGGCATGGCGTCCCGGGTCGCCCAGGCCTGCCAGGACCTCAAGTCCGCCGGCACGAAGCTCCCGTAGAGCAACTCGCCGAGGGCCCTAATCCCGTGGCCGGGGTTAGGGCCCTTCGCTGAATTTTGTATAAATGATTACGGTCGGCATGCATCAGGTAGGTATGTCTAACGTGAATCCTCGCCCCAGGACGGGAGTCGCTTCGCCGATGGAACTGAACGAGAACCTGCTCGCCGGCCCACCGCCCACCCTGCTGCCCGACCACCAGGAAGCCCGGGAGATGATCGAGACCGGCTACAAGGCCGCCGACGTCGCCGCCCGCTTCCCCGCGTACTCGGCAGCCTGGGCGACCCTGGCGGACGACTACTTCGCCAAGGGCCACGCGGTCACCTCCTACGCCTTCGCCAGAACCGGCTACCACCGCGGCCTCGACCAACTCCGCCGCGCCGGCTGGAAGGGCCACGGCCCCATCCCCTGGGAACACGAACCCAACCGCGGCTTCCTCCGCTGCCTCAACGCCCTCGCCCGCGCCGCCCAGGCCATCGGCGAGAAAGACGAAGCCGAACGCTGCAACCAGTTCCTCCGCGACAGCAGCCCCGCCGCCGCAGACGCATTGGCGTCCTGACTGGGAGAACCCCCGCATCACCCCCTCAGCCCGCTTCGGGTAATCCTTGACCGTTGGTCGTATGCCTGCCGAGCCGGACAGGTGGACGATTTCAGGTACTCTCAGGTTGCAAGAGCCCCTGATAGCTATTGCGTCAGGGGCTTGGCTTTTGTGCGTGGGAGTTTGAACATGCCGGCTGTCGTTCTCGTGGGTGCCCAGTGGGGCGATGAGGGCAAGGGAAAGGCCACCGACCTCCTGGGGGGTGAGGTCGACTATGTGGTTCGCTACCAGGGGGGCAACAACGCGGGGCATACGGTCGTCATCGGCGATCAGAAATATGCGCTGCACCTGCTCCCGACGGGAGTGCTCTCGCCCGAGGTGATCCCGGTGATCGGGAACGGTGTCGTGATCGACCCGGGCGTGCTGCTCGGGGAGATCGACGGGCTGGCGCAGCGGGGGATCAACTGCGATCGGCTGCTGATCTCGGCCAGCGCGCACCTGATCATGCCTCACCACAAGGCGCTGGACAAGGTCACCGAGCGCTACCTGGGCAAGGCGAAGATCGGGACCACCGGCCGGGGCATCGGCCCCGCCTACAGCGACAAGATCAACCGGATGGGGATCCGGGTACAGGACCTGCTCGACCCGGGCATCCTGCAGAAGAAGATCGAGGGCGCCCTGCACGACAAGAACCAGATCCTCACCAAGATCTACAACCGCCGGGGCCTGGATCCGGCGGCGGTGCTGGAGGAGTATCTCGGCTACGCGGAGCGGCTGCGCCCGCACATCGCCGACACCTCGCTGGTGCTCTGCAAGGCCCTCGACGAGGGCAAGTTCGTGCTCCTCGAAGGCGGCCAGGGCACGCTCCTGGACATCGACCACGGCACCTACCCGTTCGTCACGTCCAGCTCGCCCACCAGCGGCGGCGCCTGCGCGGGTTCGGGCATCCCGCCGACCCGGCTGACCCGGGTGATCGGCATCCTGAAGGCGTACACCACGCGGGTGGGTTCAGGCCCGTTCCCGACCGAACTCCTCGACGACCAGGGCGAGTGGCTCCGCAAGACCGGCCATGAGTACGGCACCACCACCGGCCGCAACCGCCGCTGCGGCTGGTTCGACGCCGTCATCGCCCGCTACGCCACCCGCATCAACGGCGTCACCGACTTCTTCCTCACCAAGCTGGACGTGCTCTCCGGCCTGGAGCGGATCCCGGTCTGCGTCGGCTACGACGTGGACGGCACCCGTCACGACGAGATCCCGACCACCCAGACCGAGTTCCACCACGCCACGCCCGTCTACGAGGAGCTCCCCGGCTGGCAGGAGGACATCTCCAGCGCCAAGACCTTCGACGACCTCCCGCCGAACGCCCAGTCGTACGTGCGGGCCCTGGAGGAGATGAGCGGCGCCCCCATCTCCGCGATCGGCGTCGGCCCGGGCCGCGACCAGACCCTCCAGATCAGATCTCTCGTGTAGCGAGTGGCGTCCGCGGACCCCCGGGGTTGACCAGGTAGGGTTCGCGGGTGTGTACGGACATGTTGAGTTGCATGGCCATCGGGGCGCGCGGGGTCTGCGCCCCGAGAACACGCTGCCAGGGCTGGCGTTCGCGCTGGAGCTCGGCGTCGACGCGCTGGAGTTCGACGTCACGCTGACGGCCGACCGCCAGCTCATCCTCAGCCACGACCTGACGATCTCGGCCCTGACCAGCGCGGACACCACCGCGTTCACGCCGGGGGACGCGATGTTCCCCTACGTCGGCAAACCCGTCAAAAGCCTCACCCAATATCAGATCCGGACACTGGACGCCGGTGTCCGGCGGCCGAAGAAGGCCAACGATCCCTTCGCGGCCACCCAGGTCCCGATCCCCGACACCCGGATGCCCACCCTCGGCGCGGTGCTCGCCCTGGTCGGGGCGTACGGCGCGGACCAGGTCCGGCTGCACGTGGAGCTGAAATCCGACCCCACCCGCCCGGACCTATCCCCCGACCACCAGCTTTTCACCGACCTGGTCCTGGCGGAGCTGGCTCGCCACAACCGCGTCCAGACCTCGGCGATCCTCAGCTTCGACTGGCGCATCCTGCAGGCCGCCCGCGACGCGGTCCCGCACCGCTTCGCGCTGATCGAAGCCGACACCATCGACCCCGCCTGGCTCGCGGGCTTCGAGGTCCGCGACGTCGCCGACGACATCCCCGCCGCCGCCGAAGCCGTCGGCGCGACCGCCCTCTCACCCGACCGCGTGCTGATCGACCTGCCGCTGATGACCAGCGCCGCCCTGCGCGGCCTGCCGGTCGTGGCCTGGACGGTCAACGACCCAGAAGAGGCCGCGAGCCTCATCGACCTCGGCGTCGCCGGGATCGTCACCGACTATCCGGACCGCATGCGCGAGCTGTGGACGGGCCGGGGCATGCGCCTGCCTGCCCGATCCGTCCCCTTCGCCACGCGGCCATGACCTGAGGAACGTCAGGACAGCGCGTCGAAGCCCGCGCGGAGGTGGGCCAGCCGCTGGGCGAGGTCGGCCAGGGGGCTGGTCAGGGAGCTGTCGCCGGATTTGCGGGCGGCTTCCCGTACGCGGGTGAGTTCGTTCTCGGCGGCGGTGAGACGGCGGGAGAGTTCGGGCAGGACCGAGGGCTGGTCGGCGTTGCCGTTGGGGAGTTCGGCGGCCAGGCGTTCGCGGAGCAGGGCGGCCTGCTCGGTGAGGCGCTGGGTCATGTTGTAGAGCTCGACGAAGACCGCGACCTTGGCGCGGAGCACCCACGGGTCGAACGGTTTGGTCAGGTAGTCCACCGCGCCGGCCGCGTAGCCGCGGAAGGCGTAGTCGGGGGCGCTGTCGACGACCGTCAGGAAGATGATCGGGATGTTGCGGGTGCGCTCCCGGCGTTTGATGTGGGCGGCCGTCTCGAAGCCATCCATGCCGGGCATGCGCACGTCCAGCAGGATCAGCGCGAACTCGGTGCCGAGCAGCGCCTTCAGCGCCTCCTCGCCGGAGCGGGCCCGGACCGGGACCAGGTCGAGCGAGCTGAGGATCGCCTCCAGCGCGATCAGGTTCTCCTCCCGGTCGTCGACCATGAGGATCTTCGCGCGGTCGGGCATCAGCTTCCCTCCGCCGTGGTTCCGCGCAGCAGCCAGCCGCGCAGCCGTTCGAGCAGCCGGTCCACGTCCACCGGCTTGGGCACGTAGTCGGACGCCCCGGAGGCGATGCTCTTCTCCCGGTCGCCGCGCATCACCTTGGCGGTCAGCGCGATGATCGGCAGGTCGGCGAACTGCGGCATGCGGCGGATGGCCGAGGTGGTGGCCCAGCCGTCCATCTCCGGCATCATGATGTCCATCAGGACCAGGGCCACGTCCTCGTTGCGTTCGAGCTGTTCGATGCCCTCGCGGCCGTTCTCGCCGTACACGACGATGGAGCCGTGCCGCTCCAGGACGCTGGTCAGCGCGAACACGTTGCGGATGTCGTCGTCCACTATCAGGATCTTGGCGCCGGTGAGCGGGTCCTCGCCCTGCCAGTCGCGGCCGGAGGCGAGGTCGATCTCGGTGACCCGGCGGGGTTCCGGCAGGTCGGTCGGGAGCGGGATGTCCGGCAGCACGTCGTCGCTGTCGGCCTGGTAGTCGGCCAGGAGCATGCGGTCCCGGCGTTCCGCGGCGTAGGAGGCGATGGTGGCGGCGCCGCCGTCCCTGGCGGCCAGCGGTCCCGCGTACGACAAGGGCAGGTAGAGGGTGAACGTGCTGCCCTCGCCGGGGACGCTGTCGACGTGGATCTCGCCGCCGAGCAGGCGGGCTATCTCCCGGCAGATCGAGAGGCCAAGGCCGGTGCCGCCGTACTTCCGGCTGGTGGTGCCGTCGGCCTGGCGGAACGCCTCGAAGATCACTTCGAGCTTGTCGGGGGCGATGCCGATGCCGGTGTCCACCACCGCGAACGCGAGGATCTTGTCGGAGCTGCGGAGCGTCTCGTCGACATAATCCACCGAGTCGGGCGCGTGTGACACCTGCAGGCGTACCTCGCCCTTCGGGGTGAACTTGACCGCGTTGGAGAGCAGGTTGCGCAGCACCTGCTGCATGCGCTGCTCGTCGGTGCGCAGCTCGTTCGGCACGCTCGGGTCGACGTCGACGGTGAAGGACAGGCCCTTGTCCTGGGCCAGCGGCGCGAACGTGGCCTCCATGTAGTCCACCAGCGTGGGCAGCGACAGCTGCTGCGGGTGGATGTCCATCCGGCCGGCCTCCACCTTGGACAGGTCGAGGATGTCGTTGATCAGCTGGAGCAGCGCGGAGCCCGCGCCGTGGATGGTGCGGGCGAACTCCACCTGCTGCGGGGTCAGGTTGCCCTCGGCGTTCTCGGTGAGCAGCTTGGCCAGCACCAGCAGGCTGTTCAGCGGGGTGCGCAGCTCGTGCGACATGTTGGCGAGGAACTCGGACTTGTAGCGGCTGGAGACGGCCAGCTGCTCGGCCCGCTCCTCCAGGGTCCGCCTGGCCTGCTCGATCTGGAAGTTCTGGATCTCGATGGCCCGGTTCTGCTTGGCCAGCAGCGCCGCCTTGTCCTCCAGTTCGGCGTTGGACCTGCGCAGCTCCTCCTGCTGGCGCTGCAGCTCGTCGGAGCGCTCCTGCAGCTCGGTGGCCAGCCGCTGCGACTCCTTCAGCAGATCCTCGGTACGCGAGTTGGCGATGATCGTGTTTATGGTGACCCCGATGGTCTCCACCAGCTGCGCCAGGAAGTCCAGGTGGATCTCGCTGAAGTGGGTGAAGGAGGCCATCTCCAGCACGCCGAGCACCTGGTTCTCGAACAGGATGGGCAAGACCACGATCTGGGCGGGGTTGGCCTTGCTGAGGCCGGTCTCGATGGTGATGTAGTCGGCGGGGACGTTCTCCAGGATGATCTGCTGGGTCTCCAGCGCGGCTTGGCCGACGATGCCCTCGCCGAGCGCGAAGCGCTGCCGGGGGGCGGAGCCGGGCTGGATGCCGTACCCGGCGATCAGGGTGAGCTCGCCGTCGACCACCAGGTAGCAGGCGCCGTGGCTGGCCGAGACCAGCGGGGTCAGCTCGCTCATGATCAGGCGGGTCACCTCGATCAGGTCGCGGTGGCCCTGCATGAGGCGGGAGATGCGGGCCAGGTTGGACTTGAGCCAGTCCTGGTCCTGGTTGGTGTTGGTGGTGTCGACCAGGGTGGACACCATCGTGTTGATGTTGTCCTTGAGCTGGGCGATCTCGCCGGGCGCGTCCACGGTGATGGAGCGGGTCAGGTCGCCGCGGGCGACCGCGCTGGTCACCTCGGCGATGGCGCGCACCTGGGTGGTGAGGTTGCCGGCCAGCTCGTTGACGCTCTCGGTGAGGCGCTTCCAGGTGCCTTCGACGCCTTCCACCCGGGCCTGACCGCCCAGCTGGCCTTCCGAGCCGACCTCGCGGGCGACGCGGGTGACTTCGGAGGCGAAGGAGGAGAGCTGGTCGACCATGGTGTTGATGGTGGTCTTGAGGACCAGGATCTCGCCCTGGGCGTCCACGTCGATCTTGCGGGTGAGGTCGCCGTTGGCGACCGCCGTGGTCACCTCGCCGATGTTGCGGACCTGGTAGGTCAGGTTGGTGGCCATCGAGTTGACGTTGTCGGTGAGGTCCTTCCAGACGCCGGACACGCCGGGCACCCGGGCCTGGCCGCCGAGGCGGCCTTCGGTGCCGACCTCGCGGGCGACGCGGGTGACCTCGTCGGCGAACGCGGACAGCTGGTCCACCATCGTGTTCATGGTGTCCTTCAGCTGGAGGATCTCGCCCTGCGCGTCGACGGTGATCTTCTTGGACAGGTTTCCTTGGGCGACGGCGGTGGAGACGGCGGCGATCTGGCGGACCTGGGAGGTCAGGTTGTTGGCCATGAAGTTGACGTTGTCGGTGAGGTCCTTCCAGACCCCCGACACGCCGCGGACCTGGGCCTGGCCGCCGAGGCGGCCTTCGGTGCCGACCTCGCGGGCGACGCGGGTGACCTCGTCGGCGAAGGAGGAGAGCTGGTCCACCATCGTGTTCATGGTCGACTTGAGTTCCAGGATCTCGCCTTGGGCGTCCACGTCTATCTTGCGGGTGAGGTCGCCGTTGGCGACGGCCGTGGTGACCTGGGCGATGTTGCGGACCTGGTAGGTCAGGTTCTTCGCCATCGAGTTGACGTTGTCGGTGAGGTCCTTCCAGACGCCCGACACGCCCTTCACTTCGGCGCGCCCGCCGAGACGTCCCTCGGTGCCGACCTCGCGGGCGACGCGGGTGACCTCGTCGGCGAACGCGGAAAGTTGGTCCACCATCGTGTTGAGCGTGTCCTTGAGTTCCAGGATCTCGCCCTGCGCGTCGACGGTGATCTTCTTGGAGAGGTTGCCCTGGGCGACGGCGGTGGAGACGGCGGCGATCTGGCGGACCTGGGAGGTCAGGTTGTTGGCCATGAAGTTGACGTTGTCGGTGAGGTCCTTCCAGACCCCCGATACCCCCCGGACCTGGGCCTGGCCGCCGAGCTGGCCTTCGGTGCCGACCTCGCGGGCGACCCGCGTCACCTCCTCGGCGAACGCGGACAGCTGGTCCACCATCGTGTTCACGGTGTTCTTCAGCTCGAACATCTCACCGACCGCGTCCACGGTGACTTTCCGTGACAAGTCGCCGCGGGCCACCGCGGTGGTCACCACGGCGATGTCGCGGACCTGCGCGGAGACCCGGCCGGACATGGTGTTCACGGCGTCGGTCAGATCCCGCCACGAACCCGACATG
Source organism: Acrocarpospora macrocephala (assembly GCF_009687865.1). GTDB lineage: Bacteria > Actinomycetota > Actinomycetes > Streptosporangiales > Streptosporangiaceae > Acrocarpospora > Acrocarpospora macrocephala. The sequence goes on along the minus strand of NZ_BLAE01000055.1, from coordinate 50,877 downwards.
CCACGCAGGTTGGCCCGGCCGCCCAGCTTGCCCTCGGTGCCCACGTCCCGGGTCACCCGGGTCACCTCGGAGGTGAACAGGGCCAGCTGGTCGACCATGCCGTTGATGGCCTTGCCCAGCCGCCGCACCTCGCCGCGGGCCGTCCGGTCCAGGTCGATGCGCCGGTTGAGATCGCCCTTGGCGACCGCGTCGATCACATCGGCGGCGCCGGTCACCGGCGTGACCAGGGCATCGATCAGATCGTTCACCGATTCGACGCTCTCCGCCCACGACCCGAAACCGGGGCCTGGGGTGAGCCGCTCGCCGAACCTGCCCTCCTTGACCACCTCGCGGCGGACCCGGCCCAGTTCGTTGGCCAGATGCTCGCGGCGGTCGGCCACCTCGTTGAGCAGCAGCCGGATCTCGCTCAGAATCCCAGGAGGCGTATGCGGCACTCGACGCCGGAAGTCGCCGTCACGCCACACGGTCAGCGTGTCCAGCAGGGGCCTGAGATCGGACTCCGAATATTGACGTTCGGTCTCATCCTTTTCAGCGATCGTGCGCATCATAAGGCCTCCTCACACGCCAGTCTGTCACGTTCCGTGGAAGTAAGGCTCACGCTTGTCTGACTCCGCGTCAGCCCGAAGTGTGGTAGGCACGAGGGGGTGACGTCCACTCTACGTGCCGTCCTGGCCGCGTCTTTCGCGGCAGGGGACACGGCTGTTCCGGAGGTTAAGCGGTTCACGCACGAGGTGCTGACCGCGTGGGCCGCCATGTCCATGGTGGAGGACGCGCAGCGGGTGGCGGAGACCCTCGTGGCGGCGGTTCCGTTCGGATCCTTCGAAGTGCGGTGGCTGCACAAGGGGGACTCCCTCCAGATCGAGGTCAAGGAGATCGGGCAGGAGCAGTCGTCGCCGATCGACGCGCCCGACTGGGGGGTGACCTACCACGGCACGGACCGCACCCGGTGGGCCCGGCTGGACCTGCCCGGGGGAGTCGCCACGGAGGAGGTCGCCGAACGGGTCGCCGGACCCGGCTGGCTGGGGTTCCTGGCCGACGCCAGCGATCTGCTGGCCGGGACGCTCAACCCCGCCATGGTGCCCGCGATCATCGCCCAGATCGTGGTGCCCCGGCTGGCGTCGTGGTGTTCGGTCTACACGGCGGAGCAGCACGGCGGGCCGCTGCAGCTCGCCTACGTGTGGCACGCCGACGAATCCCGCACCGACGCGCTCCGGGCCGAGCTGGACGGGCTGGTGATGCCCGCCGGCGACGATCCCGCGGAGCTGAACGTGGCCGGGTGGCAGGCCCTGGGGTTCCCGCTCACGGCCCGCGGGCGGCGGCTGGGCCTGATGTGCCTCGGGCGCCCCGACAGGTTCCCTGACGAGGTCAGGCAGCTGGCCGAGGACCTGTCCCGCCGCTGCGCCCTCGCCCTCGACAACGCCAGGCTGTACGCCCAGCAGGCGGCCGCCAACCGGGCCCTGCAGCGCAGCCTGCTGCCGCTGGAGGAGCCCAAGGTGCCCGGCCTGGACTCGGCCGTGATCTACGAACCGGCCGGCGAGACCAACGAGGTGGGCGGCGACTTCTACGACCTGTTCCCGGTCTCCGACGGCGTCTGGCGGTTCGCCATCGGCGACGTCTGCGGCACCGGGCCAGAGGCGGCGGCCGTCACCGGCCTGGCCAGGCACACCCTCCGCCTGCTCGCCCGCGAGGGGTACGGCATCGCCGCCGTCGTCGGCCGCCTGAACCAGGCCATCCTCGAAGAAGGCGACCGCGCCAGGTTCCTGACCCTGCTGCACGGCGAGATCACCCTGGCCCACGGCGGCCTGGACCTCCGGCTGGTGTCCGCCGGGCACCCGGAGGCGCTGCGGCTGCGGCCGAGCGGCGTGGTGGAGACCGTGGCCTCCCCGCAGTCCCTGCTCGGGGTGTTCCCCGAGGTGCAGTTCGAGGCCGAGGCCGTCCGGCTCGGCCCCGGGGACGTGCTGCTCGGCGTGACCGACGGGGTCACCGAGCGGCGCGCGGGCCCCCGGCTGCTCGACGACGACGGCGGGCTCGCCAAGTTATTGGCCGAATGCGTGGACCTGTCCGCGCGGGCGGTGGCCGAGCGGATCCGCCGCGCCGTGCAGGACTTCGCGCCGGAACCGAGCGCCGACGACCTGGCCATCCTCGTCCTACGTGCGCCCTAGGGGCGGGCCAGCACCCGGTTGGCGAAGTCGATCTGGGTGCGCATCTGCCTGATGCGCTCCTCCACCACCCGGGAGGCGTGCGTGGCGTCGTAACGGTAGACGTTGTATTCGCTACTCAGGGCGTCCAGGTAGTTCTCGATCTGGCGGATCGGGCAGCGCGGGTCGTTCTCGCCGGCCAGCACCAGCACCGGGGCTTCGACCATGTCGGCGTAGGTGATCGGGGAGGAGGCCGTGTAGCGGTCGGGGAACTCGGCGGGGGAGCCGCCGATCAGCGCGCGGTGGTAGGCGCGCAGGCCCTCCGCCTCGTCCTCGTAGGCGGCCGTGTGGTCGGCGATCGGGACCGCGGCGATCCCCGCCGTCCACGCCTTGGGCTGGGTGCCCAGGCCGAGCAGGGTCAGGAAGCCGCCCCACGAGCTGCCGGACAGCAGCAGCCGTTCCGGGTCGGCGATGCCCCGGTTGACCACCCAGTCGCGTACGGCGGCCACGTCGGCCAGCTCGATGTGGCCGATGTCGCCGTGCAGGGCGTCACGCCAGGCGGAGCCGTACCCGGCCGAACCGCGGTAGTTGATGCGGATCACCGCGAAGCCGCTGTCCACCCAGGCGGCCACGTGCGGCTGGAAGGAGTCGTCGTCCTGCGCGGACGGGCCGCCGTGCAGCAGGAACACGGTCGGGTACGGCTGCGGCGTGCCGATCGGCCGGGACACCAGGGCGTGGATGCGCCCGCCGGGCCCCTCCACGTCGATGTCCTCCAGCGGCACCGACGGCGGCGCGGTCGGGCCGGGGTTGATCACCACATGGCCGTTGCTCGACCTGATCACCGGGGCCTGGGCGGCGCTGGACCAGGAGTATTCGACGGTTCCGTCCGGGCGGGCCACGGCGGCGTCGATCACGCCGTGCGGGGTGTCGATGGGCATCATGGCGCCCCCGGCCAGGTCGTACTTGAGGAGTTCGGTGCGGCCTCGGTGGTTGTGCACGATGAGCAGGGAACGCCCGTCCACATACCAGTCGGCGGTGACCTCGCCGGGCACCCGCAGGTAGATCTCGCGCTGCTCGCCGGTGACCGGATCCCACACCAGCGGCTCGTGGCGGCCGCGCCGCTCGTGCAGCACCAGCAGGCGGCGGTCGCCGAGCACGGGCGCGAACCTGATGCCGGTCACGCCCTTGCCGGAGCCGTCGCGCAGGTCGCCGACGACCGTGCCGTCGGACTTCAGCACGCGCAGCGCGGGGTGGCGCGAGTCGCCGTGCTCGCTGTGGTTGATCGCGATCAGCGAGCCGTCCAGCGAGATCCCGGCCACGGACGCGAACTCGTCGTGCTCGTAGAGGAGCTTGGGGTCCTCGTTCTCGTGCACGAGGACGACCTGGAAACCTTTGCGGCAGGCGCGGCCGATGGCGGCCGTGCCGTTCGCGGCGAGCCCGAGGCCGCATGGGTAGCCGGGGGAGACGTTGACGGGTTCGGCCGGGCCGCCGCCGAAGGGTTGGCGGATCCAGACGCCGTACTCGTCGCCGTCGGTGTCGGCGAACCACCAGATCCACTGGCCGGTCGGGTCCACGTCGCCGTGCGCCGTCCCGTTTGGACGGTTGGTTACCTGCCGGGTCTGCCCGGTGGCGCGGTCCCAGGCGTAGATCTCCCAGGTTCCGGAGGTGTTGGAGCGATAAACCGCGTGATGGGGGGCCTGGCGTGCCCAGACCGGCAGCGTCGTGCGTGGGGCGCGGAACCTGGCCTGCCAGCGTTCCTCGGCCTTCATCGGTGATTCCTCCCGGGGTCCGCCGTTAAGTATGTCTCGTCGGTCTCCAGAACGGCCCAGAAATTGGGGATGTTACGCGCGAATTTACGGCTAAAAGTCCCTCTGGTCACTAGGGTCACAACCGCGAGGTTTCACCCCCGTGGTCGCCAGCCTGTGATCAGCACCGACGCCCGCACCGTGACCGGATCCGGAAGCGCGTCCAGGCGCGTTTCCCGGTCATGCCAGGCGCTCGGCCCCATCCCGACGACCTCCGCGACCGCCTTGTGGCCAAGCTCCAAGTCAAATCCCAGCCGATCCTGTACGGCTATCGCGAACCAATCCCCCAAAGCCGCCGCCAACCGCCCTTCCTTGTCCTCCTCGACCCGCAGCAACCCCAGCCTCTCCACGAGCGGGCTCAGATGATCGGGTCCGGGCGTGACCGTCACCAGCATGCCCCCAGGTTTGAGCACCCGCGCGAACTCGCCGGGATTCCGCGGCGCGAACACGTTCAGCAGCACGTCAAGCGCATCGTCCTTGACCGGCAGCGGCTTCCACACATCGGCCGCGACCGCGCCGATCCGGGGATGCGCCCGCGCGGCCCGCTTCAGCGCGTGCTTGGACACATCCAGGGCAAGCCCGACCCCTTTGATGGCCTTGGCGAGATAGAACCCCGTTCCCGCGCCCGCGTCCCCCACGATCTGCCCCGGCCCGCAGAGATCGGCCAGCCGGGCGGCGATCGGGTCGTAATACCCGGCAGCGAGAAAATCATCCCTGGCCGCGACCATGGCCGGAGTGTCGGCCGTGCCCGGCCGCGTCGATCCGGTAAGAAGGTTGACATATCCTTGTTTGGCGATGTCAAACCCATGTTTATGCGTACAAACCACCGATTCGGGCAGCAAGGAGAAGGACCCCTGACACACCGGACAACGAAGCAGTTCCAATACGTCGACAAGCACCTGTTCAGTAAAACAGCAAGTCGACTGCAAGCCGCAGGGGGTGCAATAGGCACACCACTAAGGAGAACGAAATGACCAGGATCCGCCGCTGTTGCCCGCGATGCCACACCGTCCTCGACGAGGGCCCCATCCTCTACCGTTGCGCCCGCTGCCAGCGCGCCGTCTACGCCGCCGACCTCGACTTCGACTACCCGATCATCACCCGCTCAGCACGCTGATCAAGCGCCGGTGCCGACACCCGGTGGATGTCCTGCGGCTCAGTGCCAACCGCTGTACCCGCTCGACCGGCGCCTCGATGTCGTTCTTGCGGCGCGGGAATGATCTGCACCGCCAAATCAGGTTCTCGCGCGGTATCAAAGATATTGTGCGGTAATGCCGTACCAGCCGAGGGTCTTCGCGGGGGTCGAGGTGGTCGCGCTCTGCGACGCCGTCGGCCCGATGGGGGCCGCCATCAGCCGCCCGCTACCCGAACTCTTCCCTGGTGGGAGCTTCGCCGACGGCGAGGAGTGGATCCTGCACTTCCACTGCCACCTGCTCCGCGCGGCCGGCGGCACGGTCCTGGTGGACACCGGGATCGGCGGCCTGGACTCGCCCGCGTCCGGCTGGGCGCCGGTGCCGGGACGACTGGAAGCCGAACTCGCCGCGGTGGGCGTGACGCCCGAAGACGTGGACGTGGTCGTCCTGACCCACCTGCACAGCGATCATGCCAGCGGCGCCGTCGTGAACGGCGCCCCCGCCTTCCCCAACGCCCGGTACGTGATCCAGCAGACCGAACTCGACTGGTCGGGCGGCGGCCTGATGCGCGACCGGGTGATCCGCCCGCTCAAGGACGCCCTCCAGATCGTGCACCGCACAGCCGAACCGATCCCCGGCATCAAGGTCGCCCTAGCTCCCGGCCATACTCCTGGCCATCAGATCGTCGAGGTCGGCGACCTGATCATCTCCGGCGACGCCCTGCTCCACGAAGCCCAGCTCGCCGACCCGTCGATCCGCTACCTCTACGACGACGACCAGGAACTGGCCGTGAAGACGCGAACCGCCCTGGTGAACCGCGCGACCGTGCTGGCCACCGGTCACTTCACCAACCCGTTCACGCCGGTGCGATCAGGCGATACCGCCTGAGCCTGGCGCCGTGCCCGAGCCCGGTAGCGCAGCAGCTGCCAGATCGCGATCGCCCAGATCGGATACTGCGCCGCCAGGGCCAGCCGGAAGTCGCCGTGCACATCCAGGCCGATCCCGATCAGGCCCAGCAGGGTCACGGTGACCAGGAAGCCGCCGCCGTTGACGATGCCGGTGGCCACGCCGATGCGCTCGGCCGGGTTGAACGTCCGCGCGTAGTCGAAGCCGATCACCGAGCCGGGGCCGTTGGCGGCCAGCACCCCCATGTGCGCGATCAGCAGCCACCCGGGCGCGGGCCCCGGCCACAGCAGCACGACCGTCCAGGACGTGGTCGTGCTGGCGACGATCGCCAGCACCATCCAGGAGCGCCGGGTCGGGAAACGTCCGGCCAGCCAGCCGAACAGCGGGTTGTAGGCGAGGGACAGCACGGTGAGCGCCGTGATCAGGCCGCCCGCCGCCTGCGGGCTGAGACCTTGCTCCTTGACCAGGAACGGGTATCCCCAGAGCAGGAGGAAAGCCGCTCCCGACGACTGCGTCGCGGCGTGCGTCCACATCCCGAGGCGGGTGCCCGGTTCCGCCCAGGCGGCGCGTACGCCCCGGGCTTCGCCGGCACCGTCCGGACGGCCTTCGCGTAACCCCACCAGCACGACGATCAGCGCGAGCGCGCACAATCCGGCGGCGCCGAGGAAGGTGGGCGTCCAGCCGTACCGGTGTAAGGCGGTGATCAGCGGCACGGCCGCGGCGATCCCGCCGATGGCGCCGAGCAGGCCGGTGAGCTGGACCATGAGCGGGTTGCGGTGGGCCGGGAAGGAGAGGTTGATCATCCGGATCACGCTGATGAACGTCATCGCGTCGCCGCAGCCGACCAGCACCCTGGCGGCGACCGCGCCAAGCGCCCCGGCGGACAGGGCGAAGACCAGCTGTCCCAAGCCCATGATCAGGGCTCCGGCCAGCAGCATGCGTTTGGAGCCGAGCCGGTCGACCAGGATGCCGACCGGGATCTGCATCCCGGCGTACACGAGCAGTTGCAGCATGGCGAGCACGGACAGACCGGCCGCGCCGAGACCGAAGCGTTCGGCCGCGTCCAGGCCGCTCACGCCGAGCGTCTGACGTTGGAAGACGGCCACCGCGTACCCGAAAACGCCGACCAGCCAGAAAATCAGCGCCTTCCGTCCCCCCGCCATACCGACAACTTTACCTTTACTATATTTTTTCGGGATAAACGGGGTGGCTGGTTGGCAGTGCTGAGGGGAATCCAGCAAGATCTGGTGGATGAGAACCCGGATCTTGGCCGTCGCGGCGCTGCTGTCCCCTCTTGTCCTCCCGGTTAGTGCGGCCGCCGCGACCGCGCCCGTTTCCGGAGCGGTCTTCTATCGCTTCTCCGACAAGGCCGACATCTACCGCTACCTGGCGGGCAAGTTCACCAAGACCAGCGTCGACGGCGCCGGGCAGTTCTCCGCTTCGCCGGACGGCAAGAAGGTGGCCTGGGTCGACTACAACAGCAAGCTGCATGTCACCTCCGGCAAGACCGACAAGATCGTCGCCAAGAATGTGATCTTCGGGGCACCGTGCGCCACGCCGGTCTGGTCGGCCGATTCCCAGCGGCTGGCGTTCCCGATGACCGGCACCGAGAGCACCGCGCCGATCGGCGTGGTCAACGCCGACGGCACCGGCGCCAAGAAGGTCGGCCGCACCTACGGCGTCTGCCACCTGGCCTGGTCGGCGAACGGCCGCTACCTGGCCGGATACGCGGGCACCACGCAGGGCGTGCACCTGCTGGACGTGACCACGGGCAAGACCCGCAAGGCCGCCGGCATCAAGCTGGCCAACCACGTGCAGAGCCTCTCGCCCGACGGGCGGAAGGTCATCATCCACGCGCTCAAGCCGTCCGATGAAGGCGGCGACGGCGTCTGGCCGAGTCACTTCCGGCCGACCGTGGTGGACACGGTAAGCGGCGCGAAGCTCACCATTCCCGTCAAGGGCACCCTGATCGGCGCGATCTACCTCCGCGACGGCCGCCTGGCGGTCCGGGTCAAGGGTGCGACCCGGAACACGGTGGTCATCCTCAGCAAGGACCTGAAGACGGTCCAGCGTTTCGCCGAACCCGCGAACGTGCGCAATATGGGCCTGCTTCAGCTGCTCTAGACAGGAACCGTAGGGCGTTCAGGCCTGACAGGAATAGCTTCCCTATTTGTGAACCGTCGAAGCCATCGACGGGGAGGAGCTGCAAGCTTGGTCGTTTACGGCCGAGAAGCTGACCTGCTCTGAGGCCCCCCGGACAGGTAGAGGCACTCTGAGTTCCGCCGCGCCCGCTGGCTCGCCGTGAACCGCTCCAGCAGGTGCGGCGGCAGCAACTCGGCCGCCTGCTCCGCCGTGAAGAAGCCATACGCGTCCAGCTCTTCCTCCTGCAGCACGATGCTGTCCCCATTGGGCAGAGTGCCGCAGTCGAACATGAAGTGCACCAGCGCGTACGGCCGGTCGGTCAGCTCGGGCACCCAGTGCACGGTCAGCAACCGCCCGACCGGCAGCTCCAGCCCGAGCTCCTCCTTGACCTCGCGAGCGCACCCGGCCTCAGGAGCCTCGCCGTCGTCCACATGCCCGCCCGGCCACCCCCAATGGTCCCGGTAGTTGGGTTTGACCAGCAGGACGCGGTCGGCGGGATCGGTGATGAAGGCTCCGGATGCCGCGATCACTCGATACAGCCCGGCGTAGAACTCGTCAGCGGGGATCACGACCAAGAGCGTAGCCGGGGGTATCCCCCACCCTGATACTCGGGTTTTCCCCTAGACCTTCCGGACGAGAGGTGTAGCCCCTAGGCAGTACACCTGAATTGGCTGTTCAGGCGGATGTTTCTCAACTGATCCATTCCTACGGTTTAAAGAAAACGTAAAGGGGATCGGATATGAGAACTCGGAGAAACCTGGCCGCCACGGTCGGGGGTTGGAGCGCCCGCCACCGGTGGTGGGCGCTGCTGATCTGGGTGGGCTTTGTGGCCGCCGCGACCTTCGCCGGAAGTGTGGTCGAGACGGGGGAGATGCGGAGCTACGAGGGCGCCAACGGGGACTCCCGGGTCGCGGAGCAGATTCTGGACGAGGCGAACTACAAGAACGTGGCGGGCGAGGTCGTGTTCGTCCAGAGCGACACGCTCGTGGTGGACGATGCCGAGTTCCGGGCGGCGGTGGCGGCGGTCACCTCGGCGGTGAACGGCACCGGGCAGGTGGAGCACGTGCGCACGCCGTACGACGCGGAGCCGTCGCCGGTCAGCGCGGACAAGCGCACCACGCTCGTGCAGTTCGACATGAAGGGCGACGGGGAGACCGCCGACGAGCGGGTGCAGCCGGTGCTGGACGCGGTGGCCAAGGTCGCGGCCGCCCATCCGGACCTGCGGATCGAGCAGGCCGGTGGCGCCAGCGCGAACAAGTTGATCGGCGAGGCCATCGACCAGGACTTCGTCCGGGCCGAGCAGCTCTCGCTGCCGATCACGCTTGGCATCCTGCTGGCCGCCTTCGGCGCGCTGCTGGCGGCGCTGATCCCGGTGGCCCTGGCGATGACCGCGATCTTCTCGGCCACCGGCCTGCTCGCGCTGACCAGCCAGCTGCTGCACGTGGACAGCGCCACCACCAACGTGATGCTGCTGGTGGGCCTGGCCGTCGGGGTGGACTACTCGCTCTTCTACATCATGCGGGAGCGTGAGGAGCGGGCGAAGGGCCGGGACAAGCGCCGGGCCATCGAGATCGCTGCGGCCACCTCCGGCCGGGCGGTGCTGGTCTCCGGCATCACGGTCATCGTGGCCATGGCCGGGATGTTCCTGACCGGCAACGGCGTCTTCATGGGCTTCGCCGAAGGCACGATCCTGGTCGTGCTGACCGCGGTGGTCGGCTCGCTGACCGTGCTGCCCGCGTTGCTCTCCCTGATCGGCGACAAGATCGACGCTCGGGTCGTCCATGGCACCGTCCGGGTCGCGACGCGGGGGCGCGTGACATGGCGGCGCATCCTGGGCGTGCGCGGCGGCGAGAGCCGGTTCTGGCACGCGGTGCTGAGCCCGGTGCTGCGGCACCCGGTGCTGGCGATCGTGGTCGCCGGCGGGCTGCTGATCGCGCTGGCGGTTCCCGCGCTCGGCCTCAAGCCGGGCCCGACCACGATCGACGACTTGCAGGGCGACTACGCCATCGCGGAGACGTTCAAGTCGATCGAGAAGGCGTTCCCCGGCGGCAACGAGCCGGCCGTGGTCGTGGTCAAGGCCGCCGACGTGACCACCCCGGCGGTGACGTCCGCGATCGAGAACTTCAAACGCGAGGCCTTCGCGACCGGCGAAGCCAACGAACCCTTCAGTGTCACGATAAATCCGGACAAAACGGTGGCGCGGATTGATATCGCGATCAAGGGCAGCGGCACCGACGAGGTGTCCGAGCACGCCATCCACACGCTGCGGGAGAAGGTCATCCCGGCCACCCTCCCCGGCGCCAACGTGACCGGCAGCACGGCCGGTTCGATGGACTTCAACGACCAGATGGTCAGGACCCTCCCGCTGGTCTTCGGGTTCGTGCTCCTGCTGGCCTTCCTGCTCCTGCTGATGTCCTTCCGCTCCCTGGTGGTCGCGATCAAGGCCATCGTGCTCAACCTGCTCTCCGTCGCCGCCGCCTACGGCGTGCTCGTCCTGGTCTTCCAGGACGGGTACGGCGAGAGCCTCCTCGGCTTCCAGTCCACCGGAACCATCACCGACTGGCTCCCGCTGTTCCTGTTCGTGATCCTCTTCGGCCTCTCGATGGACTACCACGTCTTCATCCTGAGTCGGATCCGGGAGGCGTACGACAAGGGCATGCGCACCGAGGACGCCATCCGGCACGGCATCACCAGCACGGCGGGCGTGGTGACCAGCGCCGCGCTCATCATGGTCGCCGTCTTCGCGGTCTTCGCCACCCTCTCCCTGCTGTCCTTCATGCAGATGGGCATCGGCCTGGCCGTGGCGATCCTGATCGACGCCACCATCGTCCGGGCGATCCTGCTCCCGGCCACCATGAAGCTGCTCGGCGACTGGAACTGGTATCTGCCGCGCTGGCTCGGCTGGCTTCCGGCTCTCTCGCACGGCGACGACGACGAAGTCGCGTCCCCGCCGAGGGAACCCGCACTCGTCTGACCCGCCCTGAAGGCCTCGTACCCGGTACGAGGCCTTCAGGCGTCGATGGCCGCGGGGCGTTCGATCAGCGACTCGGGGATGACCACGATCCCGGTGGTGCCGCCATAGGGGGACGGGCGCAGGCTCACCGTGATCTGGTTGCGGTGGGCGAGGCGGCCCACCACGAACAGGCCGAGCCGGTCGCTGTCGGCGAGATCGAACTCCATCGGCCCGGCCAGACGCTCGTTCATGGCCGCGAACTCGGCGCCGTTCATGCCCAGACCCCGGTCCTCCACCTCCACGACCACCCCGCCGCGCCCGGGCTCGGCCCGCACGTAGACCTTCGTGTACGGCGGCGAGAAGATCGTCGCATTCTCCAGCAACTCGGCGATCAGGTGGATCACGTCCGCGACCGCAGCCCCCGACAGCGACACCGACGGCATCGGCAGCACGGTCACCCGCCCGTAGTCCTCCACCTCGGCGAGCGCGCCGCGGACCACGTCCACGATCGGGACCGGCTTGCGCCAGCCCCGGCCCGGGACCGCGTCGGAGAGGATGATCAGGTTCTCCGCGTGGCGGCGCATGCGGGTGGTCAGGTGGTCCAGGCGGAACAGGTCCTCCAGGGCCTCCGGATCCTCCTCGCGGCGCTCCATCGTGTCCAACTGGGTGAGCTGCTTGTGCAGCAGCGACTGGCTGCGCCTGGCCAGGTTGAGGAAGACCATGCCGACGCCCTTGCGCAGCCGCACCTGGCCGGCGGCGGCCTCGATGGCGGTGCTCTGCACCGTGTTGAGGGCCTTGCCGACGTGCTCGATCTCCAGGATGGCGTCCGGCATGGCCGGGACCTCGCCGGGCTCCTCGATCTCCTGGCCCTGCTGGAGCTGGTCGACGGCGCGCGGCAGCCGCACGTGGGCCAGGTTGAGCGCGGCGGTGCGGAGCTGGGTGAGCTCGCGGGTCAGGCGGCGGGTGAACCGGACGCAGATGATCACGGTCATCACGATGGCGACCAGGCCTAGGCCGCCCGCCAGGCCCACCCGCAGCAGCACGCCGATGGCGGCCGGGGTGACCCGGGCCACCAGGCGGTCCACCGAGGCGACCTGGTTGCGCTCCACCTCGGTCCAGTAGAGGTCCACGACCACCTGGGCGTCCGGGGGTGCGGTGCCGGCCGCGACCTTGTCCTCCAGGGCCAGGAAGTTGGCCTGGGCCTGGGTGGGCGCGTACGGCGCGGCGAGTTCGGCGTCGAGTTCGGCCAGGGCCTTGCCGTACTGGAAGCGGCGGGTGGCGGAGGCCTGGTTGAACGCGGCGCGGGCGGCCGGGTCGAGGCCGCCGACGATCAGGGCGCGCTGGCGGGCCAGCAGCTCCTTGGCCTGGCCGAGCGAGGTGACCGCGCGGGCCTGGCGGTAGATGCCGGTGTCGGGGACCAGGATCATCGTGTCGTACATCCGGAAGGTGACGTCCACGATTCCGTTGTAGGCCTCGATCACGTGCAGCCGGGTGTCGCCCTGGTCGGCCTGGGCGCGGATCTCGTCCAGGCCGTCGAGCTCGTCGAAGACCGCGGTCACGTGGGGTTTGAGCTTCTCGTCGACCTCCAGGTCGCCGGCCAGCTTCCGGAAGGTGCCGACGGCGGCGTCGGTCTGGGCGCGCTGCTTTTCCAGCGGGCTGCCGGCGACCGTGAGCAGGCGCTCGTGCTGGAGCTCGATCACCACCTGCTCGGAGGGCGTGGCGATCGCGTTGACCAGCGAGTTGATCTGGAGGAGCCGCATGCCGTCCACGCCAGTGATACCGGCGGCGAACGCCCAGAGGGCGATCAGTGCGACCAGTGCGGGAACGACCAGGATCACAACCTGGAACCGGATGGGTCGAGTACGCATACCGTCCCTGACAGTTTGTGGTGGAATGCACCCCCAGAGATCATCGCTGAGGCTACACCCATTGGAGCGCTCGTGCCCCGATCATCTTCGGGCTGGACCATGGCCGTTTTCGGCATACTCGCTTTCGCCCTCGGTATCCTGGGCCTTCTTTCCCCGTCAACCCTGCTCGGCATGCTGGGCTTCGAGGCGCTTGACCAGCGCGCTCCTGGCGATTACACCCTCGTGTACATGGCGGCCTCCTCAATGGCAGCCATCAATATGGGGATTTATTACGTTTTCGCCGCCGCATCTGAGTTCCGATCGTTCTACCTGTGGACGGTTCCGTTCCGTCTGCTCACCTGTACGGTTTTCACCATCCTCGTCATCACCGAAGCCGCGCCGGCGGAGTTCCTCGGCGTCGGCCTCTGGGAGGGCGCGGGCGCGCTGATCACCGGCGCGGCGCTGTGGATCGAGGCCCGTCGTGGTGTCATAACCCGATGGATCCCCGAGAGGCAGCCGGCCGTTTCGCCCGTACCTGGCAAATAGGCTGGACCACCCACGACACCGCTCTGCTCGCCGCGCTGTACGCCGACACCTGCGTGCACCGCTCGATGCCGTTCCGCCCGGTTCACCAGGGCAAGACCGAACTGACCGAATACCTGGCCTGGTCCTTCGCCTCCGAAGAGATCGTCCAGGTACGGTTCGGCGAACCCCTGGTGGACGGGCGTACGGCGGCGGTGGAGTTCCTCGTCCATGCCAACGAGGACGGTCAGCCGGTCACGCTGGCCGGGTGCGTCTTCGTGACCTTCGACGACGAGGGCCTGGTCACGGAGTCACGGGACTACTGGCATACGACCGAAGGGCATGTGGAGCTCACCAGGACTCGATGAGCGCGCGGTCGCGGGCGGGCATGCGCAGACCTTTGGGGACGCTGTCCGGCGGGGGCGTCACCGTGAAGACGAACCTTCTGCCGGTGACTCCCGTCGAGCTCACGTAGTCGGCGGCGCCCGCGTAGCTCGGCGGTCCAGGATGCAGGCGCGCGATCGCTTGCTCCAGACTCTCACCCGGCCGCACGATCGTGGACGGCAGCCGATCGTTCTCCGCGTCCGAGATCATCAACACGCCACCGTCGACCGCCGCGAGAACGGCCACGGTCAGTTCCTCGCATTTGGATCGCGCCGCTTCGTCCCGCAATTCGGCCAGTTCGGGCCGCTCCCAGCCGTGCAGAGAGAACCCCCCTTGGGCTTGGATGCCCGCGACGACGGCTGGAAGCGTGTTTGCTGGGAGCTCCGACACCGGAAACCAGGCGATTTTTTCGCATTTATCGGGTTCTGCGTTTATGGGGGTGCCTGACCAGGACCGCGCGACGAGGAAGAAGCCGATGCGGCTTGCGCAGCCTGGGTTGCGGTGGTGCATGACGTGGACGACATCGAGTTCGCCGACCTCGATTCCGAGTTCTTCCCTGGCTTCGCGCGCTCCGGCGGCGAGCACCGATTCGCCCTCGTCGAGATGGCCGGAGGGCATCGCGCCCCACTCGCCGTCCGCGTAGCCGGTGTCGTGACGCAGCCCGAGCAGCACACGATCCCCGTCGAACAGCAGGACGTGCACGTCCACGACCGGGCGATATCGTCGCCGCGCGTCCACCAGCGAGGGGAGGACGGCGGCGTTCTCGATGACGAACTCGCGCAACTCCGCCGGGACGAAGTTCACCGTGCCGACGTCCTCGGGGTGAATGCGCTGGATTTCGTGGCCGCTGTTGTCGTGTTCGTTCCGGCGGGACAGATCCATCTCGACCAGGCGGGCCACGTAGACCGTGCTCCGATAACCGGGTTCGACCCGCGAGAACACCGGCACGACCGGGCCGGCGGTCGCGCCGAGTTCCTCTTCGAGTTCCCGTCGTAGCGCCGCCTCCGGGGAGGCGTCCGTCTTCTCGATTCCCCCACCCGGCGTGATCCAGTACGGCTCGCGTCCCGCTTTATCCCGCCTGAACAGGACAAGCTCCTCGCCGTCGAACAGAAGGGCGCGGACGCTGTGCCGTACTGGATCCATAGGGTTTGATTATCCGCTCAAACGAGCCAATTCCTCCGGGGTGAGCTCCAGGTCGAGCGCGCCCAGCGAGTCCGTGATCGTGTCCGGGTGGCTGGACCCCGGAATCGGGATCACGATCGGGCTGCGCGCCAGCATCCACGCCAGGCAGACCCGCTGCGGCGACACCCCGTGCGCGTCCGCGATCTCGCCGAAGGCGGCGTGCGCGCTGCCCAGCTGCCGCGCCGACCCCATCCCGCCCAGCGGCGACCAGGGCAGGAACGCCAGGTTCAGCTCCTCGCACACATCGATCTCCGGCTCGCTGCTCCGGAACCGGGGCGAATACTCGTTCTGCACGCTCACCAGACCCGGCCCGAGGATCTCCGCCGCCTCCCGGATCTGCGCCGGATTCGCGTTCGAGATTCCGGCGGCCCGGATCTTCCCCGCCTCCAGGAGCTCCTTCAACGCGCCGATACTCTCCGCGTACGGCACCGAAGGATCGGGCCGGTGATGCTGATAAAGCGCGATGCTGTCCACACCCAGCGCCTTGAGCGACCTCTCACAAGCCTCCCGCAGGTACATGGGACTCCCGTTCAACCCCCAACCGCCCCCGGCCACCCGGGTGTGCCCGCCCTTGGTCGCGACCAGCACATCGTCGGTGTCGCCACCCCAGGACGCCAGCGCCGTTGCGATGATCCGCTCGTTGTGCCCGACTTCGCGATGCGAGGGCGTGTACGCGTCCGCGGTGTCGATCAACGTCACTCCCGCGTCCAGCGCGGCGTGCACGGTCCTTACCGACTGGGCTTCATCCGGCATATGCCCCAGAACCGACATGGGCATCGCGCCAAGACCAATGGCGCTGACACTCACGGTACCGATCTCTCGCGTTCTCATACGTCCCACCTTGCCAACTGGAGTGGGCTCCAGGTCAAGCTGCCCGCCCTATCCCCATCGAGTGGCAGAGTGGCTGGTATGCGAGTGAGCATCCTCGGGCCGCTCGAAGTGGTCGCCGGGGGCGAGGTGTCGACGATCGGCGGGGCCAGGTTGCGGGCCCTGCTGGTCCGGTTGGCCATCGACGCCGGGCGGGTCGTGACGCTGGACCAGCTCACCGAGGCGCTGTGGGGCGAGGCGGCGCCGGCGGACCGGGCCAACGCGCTCCAGTCGCTGGTATCCCGGCTGCGCAGGGCGCTGCCGCGGGCGGAGCCGCTGCGGTCCGCGCCGGGTGGCTACCGCCTGGACGTGCCCAGGGACGACGTGGATCTGTACAAGTTCGAGCGGCTCGCCAGGGAAGGGCGGCGATGCCTGGAGGCGGGGGATCCGGGCACGGCCTTGGCGCGGCTCGACGACGCGCTCGGGCTGTGGCGCGGGCGTCCGCTGGCGGATCTCGCCGAGGCGCCCTTCGTGGACGCGGCGATCAGCCGGTTGGACGAGTCCTGGCTGTCGGCCACCGAGGACCGCATCGAAGCCCGGCTCGCGCTCGGCTCCCCGGCCGGGCTCGCCGCCGACGTGGCCGAACTCGCCGCCAAGCATCCCCTGCGGGAGCGGCTTCGCGGCCTGCTCATGCGCGCGCTCTGCGCGGAAGGACGGCAGGCCGAGGCGCTGGCGGGCTACGACGAGTTCCGGCGGCTGCTCGCCGACGAACTCGGCGTCGACCCCGGGCAGGAGCTCCAGCAGACCTACCTCGCCGTCCTGCGCGGCCCGGCCACTCCCGTACGGCGGTCGCGGGGGAATCTCCGTACCGCGCTGACCAGCTTCGTCGGCAGGGACGACGAGATCGCCTGGATCGGCGCCAGGCTCCGGCAGGATCGGCTGGTCACGCTCGTCGGCCCCGGCGGCGCGGGCAAGACCCGGCTCGCCGTCACCGTCGCCGCCGGGCTGCCCCAGGCCGCCTGGCTGGTCGAACTCGCCCCCGTGACCAATCCGGCCGACGTGCCGCAGGCCGTGCTGGGCACGCTCGGCCCGGCCTATAGCGGCGGCGCCAAGGACGACTCGATGGCCCGCCTGGTCGAGACGCTGTCCGGCGCCGAGACCGTGCTGCTGCTCGACAACTGCGAGCACGTCGTGGACGCGGTGGCCCGCCTCGCCGACGAGATCCTCGGCCGCTGCCCGCGCCTGCGCGTCCTGGCCACCAGCAGGGAACCTCTGGGCATCCTCGGCGAGACGCTCTACCCCATCCCGCCGCTCCGCCTGCCCACCGCCGACGACCTCGGCCCCGCCGTCCGGCTCTTCGCCGACCGGGCCGCCGCCGTCTCGCCGGGCTTCGCGCTCACCCCCGCCAACACCGGCCACGTGATCGAGATCTGCGGCCGCCTGGACGGCCTCCCGCTGGCCATCGAACTGGCCGCCGCCCGGCTCCGCGTCCTTACTGTCGAGCAGGTCGCCGCCCGCCTGGACGACCGGTTCCGGCTCCTGACCGGCGGAAGCCGTACCGCGATGGCCCGGCACCAGACGTTGCGCGCGGTCGTCGCCTGGAGCTGGGACCTGCTCACCGGCGCGGAGCGGCGGCTGGTGGCCCGGCTGGCCGTCTTCCCGGCCGGATTCACGGTGGCCGCCGCCGAATCCCTGGGCGGCACGCTCGACCTGGTCGCCGCCCTCGTCGACAAGTCGCTGCTCCAGCTCGTCGAAGGCCCCCGCTACCGCATGCTGGAAACCATCCGGGAGTACGCGCTGGAGCGCCTGGCCGAATCCGGCGACCTGGTCGAAACCCGGGCCGCGCACGCCGCGTACTTCCTGGACCTCGCCGAGACCGCGGAGCCGCACCTGCGGGGCGGCGACCAGATGACCTGGATCACCACCCTGGACACCGAACACGCCAACCTGCTCGCCGCCCTGCACTTCGCCGCCGACCGCGGCGACGCCGACACGGCGGTACGGCTCGGCGCCGCGCTCAGCCAGTTCTGGTTGATCCGCGGTAAACGCAGCGAATCCGCGGGCTGGCTGCGGCTCGCTCTCGACGTCCCCGGCGAAGCTCCCGCGGCGGCCCGCCAGATCGCCACCGCGCTCTATCTGATCAACTCCGCGGTCTCGGCCAACTTCGCCAAGCTCGCCAACACCATCGAGGAGCTCGAGGAGCTCGCCGGTCTGTCTGGCACGGAGGGGAGCCATCCGCTGCTCCTGCTGATCGAACCGGCTCTCGCCCTGTTCACCGACGACACCGCGCGCGGCCTGGAGCGCATCGGCGCACTACTCGACCACCCCGACCCCTGGGCCCGGGCGACCCTGCACCTGCTCCGCGCCTTCATCCGCGAGAACGACGGCGACCGCTCGGGCATGCACGTCGATCTGACGGTGGCCGTCACCCTCTACCGCGAGATCGGCGAACGGTGGGGCCTCGGGCACGCGCTCACCTCGCTGGCCGACGTGCTGCTGGTGTCCGGCGACTTCGACGGCGCCATCGCCGCCCTGGAGGAGGCGATCACCCTGGTCCGCCAGCTCAGCCCCGACGACGACGCCGGGCACCAGCGGATCTGGCTGGCCCAGGTGCGGGCCCAGAAGGGGGACGTGGCCCGGGCGCGGGCCGAGCTGGAGGAGATGGCGGTGCACGACATGCGGGAGTGGACGGTGCGCAATGTCGTCTTCGCCCGCCTTGGTCTGGGGGATATCGCCCGCTGGCTCGGCGATCTGGACGAGGCCGCCCGCCAGTACGACCTGGCCGTCGCCGAAGTGACAGGCCTGAACGAGATGCGACTGCTCGCGCCGCAGTTCCGGGCGCTGATCCTGACGTCCCGGGCCCACCTGGCCGTGGAGATGGGCGACCTGGAGGCAGCGGCGGAGCTCGTCGACCAGGCGGCCAACCTGACCATGATCGCGAAGGATATGCCCGTGCTGGCCAGGGTGGGGGTCGCCGCGGCGGCTGTCCAGGCCAGGCGTGGCGAGCCCGCCCGGGGCGCGGTGACGCTCGGGGCGACCGAGCAGCTGCGCGGGGCGGCGGACCGGCTCAACACCGAAGTGGTCAGAGTCTCCGGCCACCTGGCCACCGTCCTGGGCGAGACCGCCTACGGACGGGCGTACGCGAATGGCGTCGCGCTCGCCCGAGCCGACGCCATCGCGCAGGTGCGGTGCGGCTCAAGTCCTGCGGCGGTAGGCGCGCACGGCGAGTGGCGCGAAAACGGCCAGCAGCAGCACTGAGAACGCCATGCTCCAGGTGATGTGCGACCCCACCGGGCCGCCGATCATGAGCGCCCGCGACGCCTCCATCGCGTGCGAGACCGGGTTGATGTCCACCCAGGTCTGCAGCCAGCCCGGCAGCGTTTCCTTGGGGGCGATCATGCTGGTGCCGAAGGTGAGGGGGAACAGGACGAGGAAGGCGATTCCCTGGACTGAGCCGGGTTCGCGTACCAGCATGCCGACCAGGACGAAGACCCAGCTCAGACAGAACGCGAACACGATCGTCAGCACGATGGCCAGCAGTGCGGACAGCGGATTGGTCTGGATGCGGAAGCCCATGATGGAGCCGGTGATCATCAGGGAGATGGTCGCGACGACGTACCTGATCAGATCGCCCATAACCGAGCCGATGAGCGGCGCGGATCGTCCGATCGGCAGGCTGCGGAACCGGTCGAACACGCCTTTTCCGATGTCGGTGTTGAGGTTGACGCCCGTGGCCATGCCGCCGAACAGCACCGTCTGGACCAGGATGGCGGGCAGCAGGAACTGCAGGTAGTCGTGGGTGGAACCGGCGACGGCTCCGCCCAGCAGATACACGTACAGCAGGGTGAAGATGATCGGCTGAAGGGTCACGTCGAGCAACTGCTCCGGCGTGCGAAGCGTCTTGATCAGGCTCCGCCTGCCCAACGCCAGGCTGTGCCGCACCAGCCCGAACGGCCGCTCCACGGTCCGCACCGCAACCGGCCGGGCCATGGTCGTCGTGCTCGTTTCCCTGTCCGTCAGTCGGGATGTCTGGGTCATGCCGCCTCCTCCTCGGTGTGGCGGCCGGTCAGGGTGAAGAAGACCTCATCCAGGCTGGGGAGGCGCAGCGAGAGCTCGGTGACGACGATGCCCGCGTCGGCGAGCCGCCGCACGATCTCGGTGAAGGCCGCGTCGCCGTCCACGGGCACGGCCACCACGCCCCGGGTCGGCGAGTCGGCCGGGCGTCCGGCCACCGACGCGAGCACGGCGGCGGCGTCCCCCAGCCGGGCCGGATCGGCCGGTCTGGCCAGCACGGTCTGCCCCCCGACCACCCGCTTGAGCTCGGCCGGACTCCCGTTCGCGATCACCTTCCCGTGATCGATGACCGAGATGTCGTCGGCCAGCGCGTCCGCCTCCTCCAGATACTGCGTGGTGAGCAGCACGGTCACGCCGTCCCCCACCAGCGACCGGATGATCGTCCACACGTCGTCCCGCTTGACCGGGTCAAGACCCGTCGTCGGCTCGTCGAGGTAGAGGACATCGGGGCGACCCACCAAGCTGGCCGCCAGATCAAGCCGCCGCCGCATTCCCCCCGAATACGTCTTGGCCGTGCGATTGGCGGCCTCGGCCAGCCCGAAGTCGTCCAGCAGCTCCGTCGCCCGGGCCTTCGCCTCCGTCCGCCGCAGATCCAGCAACTGCCCGATCAGGACGAGGTTCTCCATCCCGGTCAGATCCTCGTCCACCGAGGCGTACTGACCGGTCAACCCGATCATCCGCCGCACCTTGGCCGCCTGCCGCACCACATCCAGCCCCCCGACCGCGGCCCGCCCCTCATCCGGCCGCAACAGGGTCGCCAGAATCCGCACGGCCGTCGTCTTCCCCGCCCCGTTCGGCCCCAGCACCCCCAGCACACTTCCCTGCCGCCCACCCAGATCGATCCCGGCCAGCGCGGTCGTCTTCCCATACCGTTTCACGAGGCCTTCCGCCTCGAACGCGAATGTCATACCACCAGCCTGGCCACCCCCACTGTCATCGACCGCACAGACCGCTGACACGAGGCAGGCACCCCTGTGCGGCATGGGATCCCAGCGAGCGGCTACAGGAGTTGCGGGAAGTCCTTGAAAGCCGCCAGGACATCATCGGATAGGAACAGCTCGGGATTGTCGGAATTGACGAAAAGGTTGGCCATGGCCGCTCGGACCGACTGAAAAGGATATTCACGCAGCGCGGCCAGGATCTTGTCGGCTGAGTTCGACTTTCCGAGTCGAACCGCTTTCGCATAGGCTGGTATCAGGCATTCAATACTCGTCCAGGCGTTGATTCTGCCTGCCGTGCAGATATCGCGATTCAGGCCGCACACGTCGATCGTGGTGACGCCTTTCGGGTCCAAACCAACGTAGAGTCCTGTGGTTGGTGAGAGCAGGAGATGGAACGAAGGGTCGTCTTTGGTCGGATCGATGAGAAGCGGCTCGTTGTGTGCGTCAAGCGGAAACTTCGTCCGCTTGTAGTTGCTATTGCAGCGTGTGCAGGCCAGCAGATAATTCAGCCACGAGAAGGCATGCTCCGGAAAGCTGGATTTGGGTCTGAAATGTTCGATATCCGTGCCCTGGCTGTCCTCACAGTACATGCATCGTTCAAGTCCTGAACTCATGCTCGCGAGAACGGCCTGTATCTCGTTCTTGAGGCCACGATCGAGTCTGGTCCACAACGCCTGCGCTTCATGCTTCGGATCTTCCGCGGCGGCCACTCGCCTACCCAGATCGACCAGCTTGCTCTGGGTGGCGTCGCTCAGGGGGAGCCGGTCAATCTTCTGCATCGTCGAGACTTAGCGTGAGTTGCTGAATGGCGCTCGCGACATCCGCGGACGGAGTTCTGGGTAGCTTGGACTTCAACTCCTTCAAGCGGGCCGCCTCGGCGGGTGATATGGGTTCGGCAACCGCCTTCCTTTCGAGCGAAGCCGCCTCACGCCGGAGAGCCACAGTCTTCTCCGAGAAGGGTGTGTCAAGGCCGAAGAGGTCGGTTAGGACGGCATCGTCCGCCGTTCCATTGACGACTCGGTTGAAGAGTTCGCCCGTGACGATCCGGGCAGGTTCCGTTTCGCCTGGCGCGGCCAGGCGTACGAGCCCTCTGTCATCGGCTGCCTGGCAAATGAAGGGACTGTGCGTGCTGACGATAAACTGAATGTTGGGGAAATGGTCCTTCAGCCAGAAACCAATTCTCTGTTGCCATGAAACATGGAGGTGGACGTCGATCTCATCGATCAGCACCACCCCTTCGTGGCCAAAGGCGATATGCGGGGAATCTTTGATTTCTTTGAGGTCACCGTAGGCGTGGTAAAGCTGCTTCACCAGGTCCAGAACCAGGGCCGCGACAGTTCGATATCCGTCACTCAAAGATCTCAGCGGGAGTTCAGCACCAGCGGGAGTGGTGACCCACAATCCTTCTGACGTGACCCGGTCAACCCGCATTCCCTCGGGGAGAAGTCCATCATCAAGAAGGCGAAGAACGGCTTGCTCCACCTTTTCCGCAGCCGGCGCCCCTTCGAGCCGGCGCAGATAGAGTTGTTGCAGCCATTGGACGGATTCCGACAAAGACGCCTCTTCGCGGAAGAGACTGGCGAGACTTGCCGGACGACCGGGAGTCATCATGAGGCGCTGAGCCTCTGTGGGGGCAAGCGAGAGTCGCCGGAATGGCCCGTAACCCGCGAGGAACCATCCCTGCGGGTTTGCCGCCCAAGGGCCACGCACGGGATTCCAGGGTTCTGTTTTCGTTCCGCTGATCTTCTCGATGGAAGGTTCAGGCCCCTCGTGCTCGCGTGTCCACGTCAATCCGGCCCAGGGGTTGAAGTCGGGTTCTTTCCCGGCGAAGTGATCGAATTTCGAGAATCGGAGCCGAACTTTTCCCTGGGCTTCCCGTGCGCCCTCGCGAATCCAGTCGGAGAAGGTCTCCCGTAGGGTGCGGGCTGCGGAAGGTCCTGCGACAGCTAGGGCGACAGCCTGGAGAAGTGACGACTTCCCCGCACCATTTCGCCCGGCGATAACAATCCAATGGGGAAGGCTGCCATCGGGCCGGGCAAAGTCCAGAGCGACCCCGGTCTCCTTCTCGCCGAATCCCTTGATGTTCTCTAGAACAAGCTCGCTAATTAGCATCTGCGCTGCCTGACGTAAGTCTCAATAATAGTCGTCTCCGGATCTGCATTCCGGAAGCTGTGCCATTGGCATTCGTAGAATATCGCCACTCGGCATGGCTGCTGTTCCCCGGCTGGACTCTGAGCAGTGTCGCCCGACGCCCTCTATCGCTTGCCCCGTTTCTGATCGTCGGTGCCGTACAGTCGGGCGGGCGATCGCCCGGTTCGCGTATCCGCAGACCGACGCTAAGCGGGCGATCTCCTGGCTGAACCAGACCTGCCGCGTGTGAGTGTTTGGTCGACGATGCCGGGGCTGAAGCTCCTTCGATCGCCCTAGTTTCCGGAAACTATCACTTCGGCGGGCCGATTCTCCAACAGAGATCGGTATGACACTGTTTGGTGGAATTCGGCTGCCGCGCACCTGGCCCTCTGCCGTCGATGATCGGGGCGTCTGAGGGTCGATGCGTTGAACCGAGCCTGATCGCGCTTCGGGCGTGAATGGTTCAACCCGGACCAACCGAACCGGAGGCCCGTGGGCTGCGTATCTTTGCGCGTGGGTGGTGGTCCCGGGAGATTGGATCTTGCCAGGCTGATCGTTTCTGCGAGCATGGGGGGCGTGGACAGCGGTCGGCCCATGTTTCGTGCCCTGCGTGCCGGGGTGTTCGCCGTTGTCTGCGTGTTGACGTCACTGGGGATGCACGTGCTCGCGGGTGGGGCTGGTGTCCGGCCGGTCACGTTGGCTGGGGCGGCGGCTGCGACTGGGGTGGGCGCGTTTCTGCTGGCCCGCCGCCGTCGGGGGTTCGCCGCCTTGCTTCCCGCCGCTTTCGCCGCCCAGTACGGCATGCACCGCCTCTTCGGCGCCGGCGCCGTGGTGGACACGGACGGGCACCACAGCGGTGGCCTGTCGACCGCCTTGGGCATGGTGCTCGCGCATGCGCTCGTCGCGACGCTGTCGGCCTGGTGGCTGGAACGCGGCGAGAACGCGCTCGCCACCCTGATCCGCCTGCTGGCCTGCTCGCTTCTTGACCTTCTCCGTCTCCTCGCCGCCACTCTGGTCGTCATTCCGGTTCGGTCGGTGGCTCCGATCACCGGCCCGGCTCCCGCCATCACGGGCAGCCAGATCTTCACCTGGACGCTGTGCCGCAGGGGCCCACCGCGTCACTAGGTCTTTCTCGCTCTCTCTAAGCCGCTGTTGTCGCCGCGGCCATTCCGTCATGGCTTCCATGACGTCCCCCTGCTGCTCTCCCCATGGAGAAACTCATGACCTCGGTCGAGGTGCGCCCGGAGATCCCCTCCGTGGCGCCGGCTGCTTCCTCGCAGCGCTACCGCGCCTTCTGGCGCTGGCATTTCTATGCCGGTCTCTTCGTCGCTCCCGTGCTTTTCGTGCTCGCCGTGACGGGCGGGATCTACCTGTTCAAGGAACCCTTCGAGGAGTGGAACTATCAGGACGTCCGTACTCTCGCGGAACCGGTCGGGAGCGCGAGGCCGCTCGCCGAGCAGGTCGCGGCGGCGCAGCTCGCGCGGCCGGGTGTGCCGGTCATGTCGGTCATCCCGCCGGTCGCGCCGGACCGGAGCACACGCGTGATCATGGAGGGGGCGGAGTCGGGGCCGTGGGCGCAGGGCGTCTCGGTGTATGTCGATCCGTCGAGCGCCGCGGTGCTCGGGCAGATCGACGACTCGGCCACGTTCATGCGGATCGTCAGAACCGTTCACGGCGAGCTCATGTCGGGCGTGGTCGGGGATCGTGTGGTGGAGACCGCAGCCTGCTGGGCGCTGATCCTCGTGGCCACCGGCACCTACCTCTGGTGGACCAGCCGCGCCCGGAAACGGCCGCGCCGCTCCGGGCGG
This sequence comes from Acrocarpospora macrocephala, assembly GCF_009687865.1. Lineage (GTDB taxonomy): Bacteria > Actinomycetota > Actinomycetes > Streptosporangiales > Streptosporangiaceae > Acrocarpospora > Acrocarpospora macrocephala. The sequence goes on along the minus strand of NZ_BLAE01000055.1, from coordinate 26,105 downwards.
GCCCGGCTGCGCCGCCTGCACACGCTGACCGGAGCATTCGCCGGTTTCGCGATCGTATTCCTGGTTCTGTCAGGTCTGCCGTGGTCCGGCGTGTGGGGCGACGGCGTTCAGCGTCTCCAGGACGGCCTCGGTTCGGGATACCCGAGCGTCGAGTCGTCCTCCACGCTCTCCGGCGATCTCTCCACCAACCCGGACGCCAAGGTCCCGTGGGCGGCCGAACGTCTGCCGGTGCCCAAATCCCACGCGGGCCACGGCTCCGCGACCGGCGTCCTCCAGCCTGGCGCCATCTCCATCGAAAGCGCCCTCGCCACCGCCAGACCGGCCATCCGGGACTGCCCCCCAGCCGAATGCGACGTCAAGATCCTTCTTCCTGACGGCGCCGAGGGTGTCTACACCGTCGTCACCGACCCTCGCCGCGATCCCGCCGCCGCCCAGACCCTGCACATCGACCAGTACAGCGGCCGCCTCCTCGTCGACTTCGGCTGGAACGAATACGGCCTCATGGCCAAAACCGTCGAACAGGGCATCGCCCTCCATGAAGGCCGCCGCTACGGCACCGCCAACCTGATCGTCATGCTGGCCGCCTGCCTGGCGCTGATCACCCTTATCGTCACCGGCGTCTGGATGTGGTGGAAACGCCGCCCCCACGGCCGCGCGGGCGCTCCGGCGCGGCCGACCAGCCGCCGCACCTCGTACGCGGTGATCGCGATCATGGCCGTCCTCGGCCTGCTGTTCCCGCTCGCGGGCATCACGATGCTGGCCGTGCTCCTCCTCGACTGGCTGGTGATCCGCCGAGTCCACCGCCTGAACCGGATCTTCGGCTGACGCGCGATCGTGCCCGTCCGACGGCAGGGCGGGCACGATCCCCAGCACCTCTCGCCCCGGACTACCGAAACAGACATACTGAGGAACCGTTATGGCGGGATCTTTTAGAGGATGTCGGCGATGACCACTCCGCGGTCACGCGGCGGGACGCTGGCATTCGTCGGCGCGCTCGCGGCTCTTGCTGTTCTTCTGCTGGCGCTCTGGTTCGGCGGAGGAACACCCGCGCCGACGATCGCTGGCCTGCCGTCGCCAGGGTCGCTGACCCGCTGGGGCCTGCCGATCGTCCGATTAGTCCACGACATCTGCGCGGTCGCGACCGTCGGCATCCTGGTCGTATCGGTCATCGCCGCGCAGGACGCCAAAGCGCGCGCCTCGCTCGCCCAGGCCGCCGGGCGATGGGCGGTCGTCTGGACGTTCAGCGCTTCGCTGACCGCGCTGCTCACGTTGTCCGACTTCCTCGGCTTGCCGGTCGGCGAAGCCGTCGAGTCGGGCGTGCTGCCGACGTTCCTGTTCAACATCCCGCAGGGACAGGCGTTCCTGATCGTGACCGTGCTGGCGCTGGCCGTCTCCATCGGCGTGCTGCTGCCGCTCGGCACCTGGGGCAGGGTCGCCCTGCTCGCGACGGCGGTCGTGACCGTGCTTCCCCCCGCGTACGCCGGGCACTCCGCCTCCGCCGCCGACCACAACCTGGCCGTCTCCAGCCTGATGCTGCACATCGCCGCCGTGACGATCTGGGTCGGCGGCCTGCTGGCCCTGGTGCTGCTCCTGCGCGATTCCACCGACCTGGTCACCACCGTGCGGCGGTTCAGCGCGCTCGCCCTGTGCTGCTACATCGCCGTCGGCGTTTCCGGCACGATCAACGCGTGGGTCCGCGTCGGCGGCCTCGAACCCATCTTCACCACCCGGTACGGCCTGCTCATCCTGGCCAAAATCGCCGCTCTCCTCGTCCTGGGCTGGTTCGGCTGGCGGCATCGCCGTACCACGATCGAGGCCATGTCCTCCGGCGACACCCGAGCGCCCTTCCTCCGCCTGGCCGCCGGCGAGATCGTCGTCATGCTCGCCACCGTCGGCCTGGCGGTCGGCCTGTCCAGGACCGCGCCGCCCCCGTCCGAGGTCGAGCTGACCACCGACAACACCGCCCTCGGCTACGTGCTCTCCCCGTTCTCGCCCGGCGGTCTGCTCACCCAGATCCGCCCCGATCCGATCCTGCTGCTGATCGTGGTGGGCCTCGCCGTCGCGTACCTGGCGGGAGTGCGCCGCCTCGCCCAGCCCTGGCCGCCCGCCCGCACCGCCGCCTGGCTCGGCGGCCTCCTCATCCTCCTGTACGCGATGACCGGCGGCCTGGCCGCCTACGCCCCCGCGATCTTCTCCATCCACGCCGTCCAGTACGGCCTGCTGGGCACCCTCGGCCCCGCCCTCCTGGTCTTCGGCGCCCCTTTAACCCTCTACCAGGAGGTCAACCCGTCCGGCCAGGCCAGAATCGACAGCCCGCTCGGCCGCGCGCTCTCCCATCCGTGGACCGCCCTGGGCTTGTACGGCGTGCCGCTCCTGGCCCTGTACCTGACCCCGTTCTTCGACCTGGCCCAATCCAGCCTCGCGGTCCGCTTGGTCCTTCAGGTCATCGTGGTCCTGACGGGTTTCATCTTCTTCGCGACCGCGATCGGGGAGGACCCGCTCCCTCGCCCGATCGTCGCCATCGTGCGCACCCGGATCCTGGCCGCCGCCCTGGCTCTGAACGCTTTGATCACGTTCGTCCTGCTGATCGGCCCGTCGCGCGGGGACGACTGGTATGTCTGGCTGGACCTGGTCTGGGCTCCCGATCGCGAGACCGATCAGCAGCTGGGGGCGATGCTCGCCCTGGCCTTTCCCGCCCTGACGATCATCACCCTCATGCTGCTCCTGATGGGCCGCTGGCGAACCGTCCGCCAACTATCCGGCAAACGCCAGTGATCAGGTCTCGTTCGTCTTGCGTCCGGTGCTGAACCAGACGACGACCCCAACGACGACCAGGATCCCGCCCCCGATCCAGAGCCATCCGGGCACGCCCCCGCCGTCCGCGGCTTCCTCCTGGCCGCTCGCCTCCGAGAAGGTGGTCACCGGCGTCGGCGTAACCGGTGCCATCGCGGTCTCCGTGGGGCTCGACGTGGGTGTGGACTCAGGCGAAGGGCTGGGGGCGGCCTTCACCGTGAACGGGATCTCCCCTTCGATGGGATGCCCGTCCGCGGACACGACCCGCCACGCGATCGTGTACTTCCCCGAGGCCAACGGCTCCGGCACCTCGGTACGCACCTTGGTCCCGTCCAGTTTCGGCTTCCCGAGGTCGATCTTCTCCTCCCCCAGCATGAGCACGACCGCCGGGAACCGCACCTTCGAGGTGAAGTCCAGCGTGATCGTCTCCACACCGTCGACTTTGGCGTTCTTGGCGGGATTACTACTCTTCAGACGGTCATGGGCAGCGGCCGGCGCGGCCGGTATCGCAAGGAACAGTCCGCAGGCGAGCGCGGCCGCCAGGGAATTGCGGACGAATCGCGGCAGGGAAGCCAACGTGAACTCCAGAGGTAACGCCCGGACTCCAGCCGGGCACGACGGGGATGACCTACAACGTCCGCGCCGACCACATCAGCCGGCGCACGCCGCCTCCGGAGGCCCGCGCCTGGCGATACCCCCCGCGACATCCCGCGTCCGCCCCACCGCCGGTTCCTCAAACGCCACAACCGTCCACAACGGCGTAGCCACCCGGACCGGCACAACCCCCAACATCCACCGCAGCACCGGAACCGACGGCGCCCCCCACAGCCGCAGCATCAGCCACAGCGCACTTTCCCCCCGATACAGCCACCACCCAGTCAGCAGCCCCACCACCAGATGAACCACCCCCATCCCCACATTCAGATGAAGATGCTCACCCACTGGCGGGATGACCGGCGCCGCCCAACTGAACAACAGATGTAACAACGCCTGCGCCCCGAGGGTCGCCCCCAGGACCGCTCGAACCCCCAACTCCCGCCCACCAACGAGATACGCGACCCCCAGCGCGCCGATCCCCCCAACACCGGCTACACCCGGACCAACCGCCCCACCCCCGGCGAAGGCATGGCCACCTGCGGTGACGCCCACACACACCACCGCGAAACATGCTGCCCGCACCGCCCTCAGCACGGGATCCTCAGGGGACACCCCGCCATCCTTCCAGCCCACCGCCGTACAGTCGACACGCGTGAAAGGGGCGGAGCAATGGACTCACGCCGAATTCATGACATCCTCGAAATCTTCTGGGGTTGCGAGGAAATACATCTCACTTTCGTCCACGGGAAAGACATGGCGACGGTGGCACCAGTTCTCCCGCCGCTGGTTCCTGACGCACCGCACCATCGGATTATCGTGCCCAGTTATCGGCCCGGTATTGGATGATCGGTCTTGGGTACCTCGGCGGGTTGTAGCAGGGCGCGAACCTCTTGGGGCAACTGGCCGAGCGCGTGTTGGACAGGTGACTCCGACATCTCATCGCAGAGGAAGGTGGTCACGATCGGTCCAAGCTTGGGTACGTCCGTACGGGCGATGCGACCGGAGCGGCAGAAATGGTCGATGAACTCCTGCCGGTCGCGACGGATCGGTACGGAGCTCGGGCTCCAGCCGTTGTAGTAGATGCCGCGCACCAGATCGGGCAGCTGGGAGGCCAGATGCGCCGCGCTGTCCACGGTCAGGCCGTCCCTGACCGAGTGCAGCCACATCCTCAGCACGTGGTAGGCGAACTCCCGGTTGTCGGTGCCGATCGCCTCGGCGAGGTTCGCCAGCCAGCGGTTGGTGGTCTGGATGGTGCGCTCAAGACTGTGTACTCCTGTGGGTGACATGACCCCACCACCTTCGTATACGACCTTCCTTCCCCTTCTTGCTTAAATCGCGTGCCAACTCTCGCCTCGTAAATCGGCAAGCACGTCAGTGACGGCGGACGGCACGCAGGACGGCGTCGCGGACGGTGATCGATTGTCCGTCGGGGTCGACGGTCTGACGTTCGGGCGTCGCGGCGACGATATGCCAGTCGTCCGGGTCCAGGGTGGCCGCGATCTGGTCCGCTGTGAACAGGAGGTCGGGAAAGTGGTGGCGGCCGATCGAGGTTTCCCGATCGTGACCGACGATGAGGAGCGTTCCGCCTGGGCGTACGGCCGCGGCCAGCCGTCGGTGCAGTGCCTCGAGCTCCGGGCGGGGTAGGTGCATGAACTGCGCCGACACCAGGTCGAACTGCAGCGGCGCGGGATCCCATGACAGGACATCGGCCTGCTGCCAGGTGATCCGGCCGCCGATTTCGGCACCGGCCTCGGCGGCCTGCTTGTCGGCGCGATCCAGCGCCACGCGGGACACGTCGACCCCGGTGACGCGCCAGCCTTGGGAGGCCAGCCAGATCGCGTCGGCGCCTTCGCCGCTGCCGACGTCCAGCGCGGTAGCCGGGACAAGGTCGGTGGCAGTGGCGACGAGGTGGGGGTTGGCGTTGCCACTCCAGATTCGGTCGGACGTGCTGTAGCGCTCGTCCCAGAACTCCTGGGTGAACATGACGGTGACGTCCGGATGATCAGCATGTGTTGCGTCGCCGCCCGCGATCTCGCCGCTGTCCGTGGACATGTGGTCTGCCCTCTCGCTCGTGGTCGCGTGGTTGCCCGTGTGCAGGTGCGTTCTCCGGTAGGCCGTTACGGCGCGTCGGGTGTCCTCGGTGATCAGATCCGCGTTGATGGCAGCGGCGGCGGAGACGCCCTCGGCGGCCGCGGTGACGACCTGTGCCATGAGATTGGTGACGTTGCCGGCGACCCACACGCCCGGGACTTCGGTCAGGCCGGTGGGATCGGCGGCGATGAACGCGCCGTGGCCGGAGGGGTGGGGGGTGGGGCGCAGCCCGAGGGTGGCCAGCACCTGCGAGGATGCCACGAACTGCGGCGCGACGACCACCGCCTGCCGGGCTATGACCGTGCCGTCGGATAGACGCACCCCAGTGATCCGATCGTCGGCGACTTCGACGGAGTCCACGATGCCGGTGACGACCCGCACTCCGGAAGCGGTCAGTTGCTCGGCTTGCTCTTCGGTCAGGGGAGGTGCGGTGTGGGTGAACAACACGAGGTCCGAGGTCCATTGCCGGAACAGCAACGTCTGGTGCACAGCCGCGCCTCCGGTGCCGAGGACGCCGACGGCCTGATCACGGATCTCCCACCCATGGCAGTACGGGCAGTGCACCACATCCCGGCCCCACCGTTGCCGTACACCGCTGACGTCGGGCAGTTCATCCACCAACCCCGTGGTCACCAGCAACCGCCGGGCGCTGACGACCCGGCCCTCATCGACGGCCACCTCGAACCCGTCCGCGGTACGGCGCGCCGACTGCGCCTCGCCATGGACAACAAGGCCACCGTAGTGTTCGACCTCTTTACGGCCGGTCTCGATCAGCTCCGCCGGGCTGATGCCGTCCAGGGACAGGAACCCGTGCACCCCTGAGGCGGGGGCATTACGCGGCGATCCCGTGTCGATCACGATCACCGAGCGCCGCGCCCGCCCCAACACCACCGCCGCGCTCAAACCGGCGGCCCCGCCACCGATCACCGCGACATCGAACCTCTGCGCCAACTGCTCTGCCTGGGTCATCGCGACCACCTCCACCCACACCATGCGATCGCAGACCCGAGACGCGCAAACATTCTTGCTGTTATGGCAAACTGGTCGTGTGGAGGACAACCTGGACAGCGTGCTCACCGCCGTCGGACCCCGGCTGCGCACGCTGCGGCGCCAACGCGAGACCACGCTGGCCGACCTGTCCGCGACCACGGGCATCTCGGTCTCCACCCTGTCCCGACTGGAATCCGGCCAGCGCCGCCCCACCCTGGAACTACTCCTGCTGCTCTCCCAGGCGTACGGAGTTCAGATCGACGAACTCATCGGCGCCCCACCAACCGGCGACCCCCGGGTCCACCTACGCCCCGTCACCTACAACGGCATGACCATGGTCCCGCTGACCCGCCGCGCCGGCGGCGTACAGGCGTACAAACTGATCATCCCCGCCTCCCGCCAGCGACCCCCCGACCCGAAAACCCACGAAGGCTACGAGTGGATCTACGTCCTCAACGGCCGACTCCGCCTGCTGCTCGGCGATAAAGATCTCGTTATCGCCCCAGGCGAAGCGGCCGAGTTCGACACCCGCATCCCCCACTGGTTCGGCACCGCCGACACCACCCCCGTCGAGGTCCTCAGCCTCTTCGGCCGCCAGGGCGAACGCGTCCACCTCCGCGCAAAATCCGTACACGACTAGCCCAGACCGCCGCAGAACACTGGACAGAGCCACCATTCCAAAGGCGAGGACGCTGTCAGCCGTAGCCCTCCTGGAGTCGCTGCATCTGGGCCACATAATCCTCGAACGGCTCCAGACCAACCGCGGCGCGTCGCTCGTCCAGATGCTCCGGGTCTTCTATCGGCCGCGGTCCGAAGTCACGGCCGTCATCCATGAATTGTGTTCCATACAACTGAGGACGACCGGAATTCACTCGAACTCGATCCTCGAGATAGGCAAGATTGGCAGGCATCGCCTCCTCGCCGACCACGGCCTCCGAAAGCGCCGCATGAAATTCACGCTGAATCTCAGGCGAGGCGTCAGCGTGCTGAGCCAGTAGCCAAGCCGCCAGCCCTCCATCCTCCCCAACCTGCGACAACAGCGGCCAACCCCGCTCGCGCACCACCGCCCAAAGCCACGCCGTATTATCCCGGTCGATCTCCATCCACCGCGCCATGTACTCCTGAGTCGGAGGCTCCGCAGCCGGCTGACGAATATCCTGATCAACCTTCATACGCCTCAACAGCTCCGCACGCAGCTCGTCGTCGGTCATGCCTTCGAACATATGACGCGAGCGACTCATAAGCCCCGAGAAGTATGAGGGCGCCGTAAATAGACTGCGCAGAGATACCCTCGCGTGCGATCTTGCGTCCCGGCGTAACCTACGACCATTGCAGCATACGATAGTCGTAGGTTACTCTGGATCATGTCCTTCATCAACCGACGGCGAGAGCTGGCCGCGCTCGACGCCTGGTGGAATCAGCCCGGTCCCCAGTTCGGTGTCGTCTGGGGGCGCAGGCGGGTCGGAAAGTCCTTTCTGATCTCCCATTGGGCCCGGGACAAGCGGGTTGTTTTCCACGTCGCGCGCAACCGGGCGGTCCAACAGGAACTGGCGCTCCTCTCCAGACTCGCGCATCCGTTCGCCAGCGACAGCCGTCGCGACCTGACGCGCCGGCCATTCGCAGACTGGGACGACGTGATCGAGGTCCTTGCTCATGCCGCGAAAGATGAGCCGCTGCTGCTGGTGATCGATGAGTTTGGCGAACTCCTGCAGAGCGAACCCAACCTGGAAAGCGCTTTGAGAGCGCTCTGGGAGCAGGTGGGGGATACCAAGTTGCGGCTGCTGATCACTGGCTCGGCGGTCCGGGTGATGGAGGCGTTGCAGGCCGAACGTGCTCCGCTGTTCGGACGGGCGACGCTCCGGCTTCACCTGCGCCCGTTCACTCCCGGGGAGTCCGCTCTCATGCTGCCGGGACTAGGGGCCGCCGACCGTGCCAGGGCGTGGGGGGTCTGTGGTGGCACGCCGTACTACCTCGCCTTGTGGGACGACCAGGCCACTTTCCAGCAGAACCTCGAACGACTGGTTTGCACGGAGCAGGGCATTCTGCTGAACGAAGGCGAACTGGTGCTCGCCACCGAGGATTTCGCTGGCGGGCGCCGCGAACGGATCCCGGAACAGGTCCTGCGCGCAATCGCCGCGGGTCGTACGAAATTCTCGGAGATCAAGGACGCGATCGGCGCGGAACCCACTAGGGCGCTTCAGGCGCTGCGAGATCTCGGGTTGATCGAACGAGTCCAGCCCGTCCGCGCCAAGCCGGACGCGCGACGCGCTCACTATCGGGTCGCGGACAACTTTCTCGCCTTCTGGCTGTCCATCGTGGAAACTCACCGGCCTGCCATCGTGCGTGGCCTGGGCCATGACGTTCTCCAAGTCGTTCAGGAGCAGTTCGACGATTTCATGGGCGACCGCTGGGAGGAGGCCTTCCGCGCCCACCTGACCCTGATCGCGCCGAAGGACCCTCGCTTGTCGCCGGTGGTCGACGTCGGCCAGTTCTGGCGGCAGAGCGTCTCCGGTGCGGAAGACCCCTGTCAGCTTGACGCCGTCGTGCTGACCGGTCGCAGCCGTACGGTCACGCTCGTGGGCGAGGCCAAATGGGGCGCGGGCGCGAACGGCCAGCGCCTGTTGACCGGGTTGCGCCGCAAAGCGATCGAATCAGGTCTGCCGATCGCCGACGAACTCGTCTACGCACTGTGCGCACGCGAAACCGTGACCCATGTCGACCCCGCGCCGGACATCATCTCGATCACCGCTGCCGATATTTTCGGGTGAAGAACCGGCCTACCAACTGAGATCCCGGCTTGATCGTAACGAGGCCATCCTCTATGACGTCGTCCCGCTGCTGACCTTGTCGGCGCTTTGACGGGTCTGTCATGATCCCTCGGGCTATGGCTGAGCGGGGGGATCAGGTATGAAGAGCGGTAGCGCTGCCGGGATGCTGGCTGTTCTCTTGCTGCCGGCTTGCGGGAGCGAGATCGCACCTTCCACCGCAACACCGTCTAACCCGCCGGTGACCCCGTTCGCCGGCAGGCCCGATGAGGCGATGGCGCTGCAACTAAAACGTGGAGTGACCGTGCGTGTTCAGAAGGTCGAGCGCACCGAGTCCAGCGAGCCATCCGTGAACATCTCTCAGCAGGGCGACGAGGTGATGGTCCTGGACGGCGGGGGTTACAACGAGAAACGGACCGAAGGCGTGGTCCAGCTAGGCGAGTACGGCGAGAGCAATCACATGGGGACCACGGCCTCCGATCTCATCACGACGTATCACCGCACGGATATCCCCGAGGACATGTGGGATGTGGTCGACGAGGACCTACCGAGCGACACCACCCGCACCATCAAAATCGCGGAGGGCATCGGTGAGAGCAAGGAATTCGTCCGTCCCGCCACGACAGAGCACCTGCCGCAGGGAAAGATCTGGTATCGGGATGCCCGCGACTACGACTGCGCGATGAAATCGGGGCTCGGCTCCTTCTCGATAAGCGAGCTCATCCAGGTCGATCTACTCAAGAGCCTGGTCACGCTCGCCGCCCCGCCAGCCACCGGCGAACCACTCGACGGCGTTGACACCACCCTCCTCAAGCACCTGTCCCTGCTGGATGCCGCCCATATCATCCCCGATCGCGAGGAGCGTGGTGTCCCTGCGGTTTCCAACGGCATGGCCCTGTGCAAGATCCACCATGCTGCCTATGACCAGAACATCCTCGGAGTCCGGCCGGATCTGATGATCGAGGTGCGCTCCGACATTCTGGAGGAGATCGACGGACCGATGCTCAAGCACGGCTTGCAGGAGATGCATGGGCTCTGGCTGGTGGTGCCGCATCGGAAGATGGACCGGCCAAAGCCGGAGTTGATTGAGGAGCGGTACGAACGCTTCCGCACCGCCGGATGATCAATTAGGAGCGGTGGTGACGTTACAGTCCGATCGGCTGTGGCGTGTGGCTGCGAGGGTATTGCTGGCCTAGCCTCGACCCGTTGCACGCGGTGCTTGGGCAGGCTTGTAGGGACCGTTTTATCGACGATTTATTCGACATTTATCAACGTGATCGCGTATCATTGAAGGGTGTTCACGCCCAACTTCACCATCTCACCGTCGATCGCCACGGCGCTGATGGCCATCGAAGGAGACCGTCAGGCGATCATGGAGTTGCCCATCAACGTAGAGGTGCTGGCCGGGCTCCGCCAGACCGCCAAGCTCACCGCGACCCACTACTCCACGCAGATCGAAGGTAACCGGCTCACCCAGGCGCAGGTCAGCGAGGCACTGCAGGGAGCGCACTTCCCGGGACGAGAGCGTGACGAGGTGGAGGTGCGCAACTACTATCGCGCGCTCGAATACGTCGAATCCCTGGCCGCAGCCACAGGGCCGATCGACGAGACGAAGATGCGCCGCGTCCATGGGCTGGTCCAAGATGGCATGGAGAGGCCCTCACCCTACCGGCCTGGCCAGAACGTCATCCGGGATGCCGCCACCGGACGCATCGTCTACATGCCGCCCGAGGCCGGGGACGTGCCTGTCCTCATGGCCGGCCTCTTCGAGTGGATCAACGAGCAGCTGGAGAGACGGGAGTTGCCTGCTCCCATCGTCGCGGCCATCACGCACTACCAGTACGCCACGATCCACCCGTACTACGACGGCAACGGGCGTACAGCCCGCCTGCTGACCACGCTGGTGTTGCACCGGGCTGGCTACGGCTTGAAGGGTATCTACTCCCTGGAGGAGCATTATGCCCGCGATCTCACGGCGTACTACGCGGCGCTGACGGTTGGTCCTTCGCACAACTACTACTTGGGGCGTGCGGAGGCGGACATCACCGGCTTCGTGGGCTTCTTCTGTGTGAGCATGGCGGATGCCCTGGGTGCGGTCCGCGTCCGCGTAACCGAGGCCCAGGCAGGCAGCGCCGTCTCCGGCCGTGACGATTCGGCGGCGTTGCGGCAGCTCGATCCGCGCGCCCGCCGGTTGCTCGAGCTCTTTCGCGACCACGGGATCGTGACCAGTGCCCAGATCGCCTCCCACCTGGGCCTCAGCCCGCGAACGGTTGCCCCCCTTGCCCGTCGATGGGTCCAAGACGGACTGCTGGAGATCCACGACTCGGCTCGCAAGATCCGTTCCTACCAGTTGAGCCCTCGCTACGAACGCCTGATCCACTGAACCCCCGATAGCCCTACAGAGGTGTCCAACCCTCCGGTGACCCCGTTCGCTGGCAGACCGATGAGGCGATGGCGCTGCAATTCGAACGCGGAGTGACCGTGCGTGTTCAGAAGGTCGAGCGCACCGAGTCCAGCGAACCATCCATTCACCACACACGGACCTCCCGCCGGGCATGTGGGATGGGACCATCGACCCCAGCCGCGACTACCAACCCCAAAACAGAAAGAAACCCCCGAACCGTAGGTTCGAGGGTTTCTGATGTCTTGAGACATCACATGGGTCGGGGTGGCGGGATTTGAACCCACGGCCTCTTCGTCCCGAAGCAACTCCAGTGAGTCGATCCAGGTCGAAGTGAGTCGGACGGGGTGTTCCTCACCTGCACCAACGCCCTGAGGGGGTCGCGGTGAGTCGGCGGGAGTTAGAAGGCATTGGCTCCCCGAATTGGCTCCCGCGGCTCCCCCAGGCGGGAGAGGAGTCCCTGTGACCAAGAAGATCAAGTATAACGATGTCACCGCCGATGGAGCCCTGTTCCCAGTAGACGCCCCGGTTTTGGTGCGATACCCCCTGCCCGGCGCCGACGAGGCCGATGGGGACTCATGGGCGTGGCTGCCGGGATCGGTCATCGACGAATGCGGTCCCGGCGAGTGGTCCATCGTCATCGAGGTATCCGTGCTGGCTGAGCCGGACCCCAGCGTCTCCGATGCGGGTCCGGAGGACATGCTCTATCCCGTGTGCTTCCGCGACGCGAGCGAGATCCGCGCGGTCAGCGACGAGGAGTGGTTCAAGGTCCATGAGGAGTTGGCTCATGGCTGAGCGACTCACGCGCATTACTACGGCGCTTGCCGTGCTCGCGGTCGCGGCCGTTGCGGCTGTGATCTCCTACCAGCACGCCTACGAACTCGTCAGCTCCCATGGCGAGTCGGGCATCACCGCGCGATTGGTCCCGTTCACGATGGACGGGCTCATTTGGGCGGCGTCGATGGTGATTCTTGATGCCAGTCGTAGCGGCCGGCATGTGCCAGGGCTGGCCAAGTGGAGTCTCGGCGTGGGTATCGTGGCCACCGTCGGCGCCAATGTGGCGCACGGCATGAACCACGGCATCGTGGGCGCGCTCGTCAGCGCGTGGCCCGCGGTGGCCTTGGTCGGATCCTTCGAGCTACTCATGATGCTGACTCGACGTGTCGCGTCGACGGACCCGCAGGAACGGGAGAATCCGGCGCGGGACGAGATCGGGTCGGCTCTGGTGCATGTCGGAACCATCGGTACCATAGTGGCGCAGTCCACCGAGGAGGCGATCCTCGCCGACTACGTGGCCAGCCTCAACGGGCCTGGGAGGCCGCTGTCACAACGGTTTCTCGCAGAAAAACATGGTGTCGACCGCCGCAAGGTGAGGCAGATCGTATCCGCCATCAGCCCACGGCAACTCGCCTGACATTCCAGGTCGTGATGATCGCAAGCCCTCTCCTGACGATCGTTGACGGGAGAGGGCTCTTCGGTCAGCTCGGCAAGATCCGCGACGCCACGGCACGCCGGGGAAGGGGGTCGACCTCTACGCACTGTTCAACGAGGCGACCTTCTCCGGGCGTGCATGGTTCGGCGGCGTGACCTTCTCAGCCTGACGACGGGTGGAGCCCAACCGAAGAGATTGTGATAAGGCTTGCCGTGTTCGACGGGGCGACCCTTACTGGGCTCACCCCGTGGCCGTACGGATGGCAGCTGGAGGTCACTGCAGAGAGGGCGCCTGGTGGAGACCAGCGAGTCCGGAGTGGCCGAAGGATCGGTCACCCCCGAAGGGAACCGGTCATCCGTGAGCAAATTAACCAAGGGCCCTACACCGTAATCCAGCGAATGTCGAGCGACACGGAAAGATCAAGAGCGTCCTGATCAGTCCTCTTGCTCTCCCTCAACCCGAAGCGCGTCCCTTTCGGTCCATTGGGCGAGGTTGTCCTGGGTGGACCGGGTGCTGGGATGCTCGGCACCCAGAACGCGAAGGTAGTCAGAGAGCAGGGCGGCGAACTGGTCGCGGGCAGCCTTGGCATCGCCAGCGTTTCCCGTCCAAAGAGCGAGGCTGTGCCGGGTATCCAGCGTCTGGGGATGGTCGGGGCCTTCGACGCGAAGGTAGGCGGCGAGCAGACTGGTGAAGAGGTTGCGGGCGGCGATGTGGTTGCCAGCCTTACCGGTCCACTCCGCGAGCAGTGCCCGAGCCCTCAGGAGAACAGGATCATCAATGGTGTAGTGGCTAGTCAGGGCGTCATGAATCTGAACTTGAAGAGCCCGCGCAAGGCGATAGTGACCGGTGGCCGCGAGTTCCCTTGCTACAGGCTCTAGAGCGTGCCATCTCCATGCTTCATTGCGGCGATCGGAATCGGTCTTCTCCTGTCGCGTATCGATGTCTGGCGTAGATCCGTGGGGTGCGCGGCCTATCTGGCGTGTCTTGATCCACAGGCGGTGAAATTCACTCACCGTCTTGGCGTCGCCGCTGAGGGCTTTGACGACGTGTTCGAGCTGCGGCCACCTGAGGTTGGGCAGGACGCGCAGCACTTGGGCGACGGTGGTGTGACTGACCTCGCTCTTGGTGCGCTTGGAGATTGTTCGTGTGCTGGGTTCGCCCGCGGTGACGTGAAGCAACTGCAACCGTTGCCTGAGGGCGTCCAGCGGGGCGGTCGCGTCGTTGCGGGGGATGGCGGCTGGTTCGCTCATGTCGACAGTAGTATCGCATGTTGTCAGGAAGTGTAAGTGGAAGCGGCAGCTGTCAGTAGATGTTCGCAGTAGTCAGCGCCTGTAAAGCATCGAATGCCCTGTTGGAAGGCCCTGTAGGGCCGTGTAAGAGTTTGTAAGAATCTTGCGCACAAATGGGTCTGGCGCTCCAAGGTGATGATCAGGCCGCCCCCTCCGGGGCGGCTGCGCCACTTCATCGGCGTCCGCACCACCTTCTCAGGGGTTACCGGCGCGGACGCCGAGGCGCCCTCCAACGGAAGGGGCTCTCTCATCATGCCCTCGCTTGTTCGTCGCCTGCCCCGCATCGCGCTGATCGCCGCTATCCGCGGCATAGCCGCGGCCATAGCCGCCGCACCGATCCACCTGGCCATTTGGTGGATCGCCCACCACTGACCAGCCAACCGGCCCGACCCGGTCTCCGCGTGCGCGCGGAGACCGGGTCTTTGGTTTGCCCGTTTCTGGCCTGCGGATGGCGGCCGGCTCGATCATCGGACAATGCGGACCGGCCGAGTGGCACGTGGTGGTCGAGGTGCCGGCGCTGGCCGTGCCCGACCCGTTCGTACCGAACGGCGACGCCGCTCCCGAGAACCTGCTCTACCCCGCATGCTTCCGAGACGCTACCGAGTTGCGTCCGGTCACGGTGGCCGAGTGGGAGCGCGGGGGATGGCTTGGCAATAGGAACTATGATCACCATCGTGCAACGTCTCGCCCTCCTAGATCTTGACAACACCCTCATCGACCTAGACGAGGCGTTCGGCGTTTGGGCGCGAGAGTTCACCGCCGATCACGGGCTTGGGAGCGAGGGGTTCGCTTGGTTGATCGCGGTCGGGCGCAAGGTGCCCCACCGCGCCACGTTCTTCGCCATGGTGCGGGAACGCTTCGGCATGGTCGAGCCTGTTGACACGCTGTGGGCTCGATACCGTCAGCGGATGCCGGACCTCGTCTCTTGTCGCCCAGAGGTGCTTGACGGGCTGACTGTTCTCCGGAGGGCTGGGTGGCGTCTTGGGATCGTGACGAATGGTATGGCTGATAACCAGTTGGGGAAGATCCAGCGGACCGGTCTCGCTGAGGTGGTGGACGGCTGGGCCATCTCGGGAACCGAGGGCGTCCGCAAGCCTGATGTCAGACTCTTCGCGATCGCCGCCTCCCGTTGCGGTGCGACCATCGCCGACGGCGGATGGATGATCGGAGACAACCCGGCCTCCGACATCATCGGTGGGAATCAGGCGGGCCTGTACACGATCTTGATCAACCGAGACGGAGCAACCCACGACGTAACCCATAGCGTCACGGACGTGCTCCAAGCCATCGAACTTCTCTTACTGTGTTACCACCCCAGCTATGGAATGTGCGCACCGCAGTAAGGCGATCGTTGGCAGCTGTGGTGTAGTGGCAGATAGCGAGTCTGGAGGAATTCACTTCCCGGCCGCCTGGCGTATCGTGGCGCAGGTCAGAGTACGGGGCGACGTGACTAGCCTTAGGGCCGACTTTGCCGACGCCACATACTCACTCTAGTTGTCACTATTCAGCCCACGCGTGAGGTATTCCTCCGAATCTGCTTCCACTAGTTCCAACTTCCAAGCATTCCCGTCTCTCTGGATAACTGCAGTTAGGGTAATGTCTTCGTTGTTGCTTTCTGCGTAGGCGGCCAACTCATCGAATGGCACGGCTACCCCAATTTGCTCCAACATCCCTAGGCTAGAAACAGCGACTGGCTCTGAGTCAAATGGCGACGAGGGATAGACGAAAGAGTGTGTTGCATTCACAGTAGGAGAAGCCCATTCCGTGGCTTCTTCCTGCGGTGTTTGTTCATCGATATCTCCGACTTGATCCAACATCTGCAAGATCATGGATCGCACGCCAGGCAGCGGCATGAAGTCGAATAGTATCTGATCAACGAATCGGTCGGAAACGTCCATAACGCGCTCACCAAGCCTGGCCTGGATGTGGGAACTTCCGGACTTTCGATATACGCGGATGCGTACTTCACGACCACCGTGTATTCCCTCATACTCAAGCACCCCCAAATCTACAAAGTGTGCAAGGATTAGCTCGCTCTCCGCCAATGCCGCTCGATAGTCAGCCGACATTGGTAGATTGTAGGGATTTGCCCTAAATGGATCCGGGTTGTCGACTGCCTGCGAAAACCATGCCCATGCGGGCATGGTCCAACCCGCTGGATCATTTGACAAATGGCCGACAACTTCTTTTACGGGCAAGTCTCGAACCCATATGGCTAGAATGCGATCACGATCACCAATATCCACAAGTGCAGAACCCTTTGGGTCGGCCCAGGCATCATCAATACATTTGGCTACGGCATCGAGCGGAGGAAGGGGTTCATCCACGTCGAATGAAACTTTCACCTCACCCTGATTACTAATCACATGGCCATGGGTCAAGTATTTGGCTGCCTGCTGAGCGCGCTGCCACTGTCGCAAATGCCGCCCCCGAGGCTGGCTTATCGATGCCTGGCGATTCTTGCATTCAACGATATGGATATGGCCATTGGTTACGGCAATGATGTCACCGGTGGCAATCAGATGCGTGAGGTCAGAAACTATCGGCATTATGCCAGAGCTGGCATAATCACGGGCGGTATTGAGTACAACCTCGAAGTCTTTATCTTGGCTTGAAAGGTGTGCTGCCCGAAGACGATCTTGCCCAAGCACTCTAATGGTGTGGCGATCTAGCACTCTACGTGTAAGAGCGTCACCCACTAGTCGCAGAAGATGCCTGTGCCAATCGTTATCCTCGCTCCTCTCTCGTTCAGCCGCTTGAATCTCCCTGGCCAACGCAATCTGAAGAGTTACAGCATCGTCAGGGCTGCTTATCGCGTCGAGCTGCTGTAGGAGGTTCAGGCGGATCTGTTCAGAGGACATCTACCGATCATTACACATCGGCTCGTCCTTCTCCAATGAATTTCCGTTTCGCTCTGACGAGCGAGTCTCCCCGACTCAACAGGGAGCCAGACTCCCACCATGAGCAGGATCGCTAATCAATGGCGGGTGCACCAGACCAGTCATCTAGCCCCACAGAAGACCGCTGGGTTGATGAAGACGTCACATAGCTGCGTACTCAATGCCATACTTGTCATTCAAATGGACACCATCGCTTGGGGATGCTCGCAGCAGTCAGGACTGTGAGCTCGTCACCTCTTCTGGCGGACGTCTGCGGCCAGTCGATGATTTTGGTGACTATCGTGCGCCTCTACAGACAGTGAAGACGGTTTCACTTAGCTCACTTCGACGGACTTTCGTGCACCTACTTCGTCGAAATTGGGGAAGCGATGTCACTTCTAGGGAGTGGAACGGTGGGCTAGTTGAGCCTCTCCGTTGGCGGGAATACTCATGCAGCTTAATGATCTCCGATACGTCACCCGAGCTTTTTGATCCAGAATACAGCGAATTCTCTCCAGTAAGTATATTACTCGCCCCCGACGGACATCTAATAATCCGAGTTTTCGCCTTCATATCAGGCGATATTGAAGAAGAGGATATTGCTGGGATAGTTGCCCCCTATTTGTCGCGAAAGGGTGGCGCCCTCGTCAATCACGAACTGGAGGGTTCGGGAAGTCAGATCTATTGGGAGCTGAATATTGCTCTCCGGACCCGAAGCCGCACAGTCGAATACGCCTATGAAATCGGAGTCAATGTCGCTGAACTGTTGGCCGCCGTAGGATCAAAGGTTCCAAAACTCCCACAAGCCATGGATATCCTCATGGCTGGCAGGGCCAGTATCCTGATTGGCCAAAGTGAATCAGAATGGCTAGAGGTTAAGTCCCAGCCGTATAATCTTGATAGTGAGGCTGCGAGGATAGAACTTGCCCAAGATGCGGCAAGGTTTGCCAATAGTGAGTCGGGCGGGATATTGATCATTGGGATTGCTACAAAGCGTACGCTGGGAGGTGAAGTCTTAAGTCGAATTCTTCCATTCCAGTTAGACTTGAAGCAGCTTCGACGATATCGCGATATCTTGGACAGGAGAATATTTCCCCCCATCGACAATCTTCGTATCGAGAGAGTCTCTAGCGGTAGCGGACACTTGCTCGCCGTGGAAGTTCCTTCCCAGCGCGAAGAGCTCAAACCGTTTCTGGTTCATGGTGCTATAGCGGGAGGTAGATATGAGGGAGCATTCATCTCTATCGTTCGCAGGAGAGGGGATGGATCCATACCCGTATCCGCTGCGGCTATTCATGCTTGGATGACCGCAGGTCGGGCCCTTTTACGAGGTACTCGCGGTCCGGATGCAATGTGAATGTTCAAAGCGGGCCTCGCGCCGTGTCGCTGGAGGAGGAGCGGACGCTCCAAGTCTCCGGCTCGCTGGACGAGATCGGTGAAAGGGGTGCCAGGTGGAGCGGGCCTGGACGAACGAACCTGGCGCCGGCGGCACGATCCGCACGCCGTTTCGGCGGCACCGTTCGGCCGCGCGGTTGTCGACGAGCCAAGAAGGCCGTCAATCGCGCCCACGCCCAGATCCGCGCCATCGGCGAGCGCCCCATCACCCTGGAAGGTATTGACGCGCTTACGCTGCTGCCCGTACCGCGCGACCATCCTCATCCAGGCAATCCTCGTGCTTCAGCGCGTCGAGTACGGCCACTGCTCAGGACAAAATGCTCAATCTTGATCAGCAATATCCATCAAAGCGGTCATGATTTCATAAATGATACCATCGGACCATTCGGGGTCGTCGTCTTCATAGTCCTCCTCCCCGTCAGCATCGTTTACCTCAACACGAAAGTCCTCCATAGCCGCCTCGGCCATTGGCCAATTGGTGTAGAAGTCTGGGAAAATGCTGATGTATCGAAGAGCCTCCGCAAAGACATCAGGATCGAGCTCATCCGGGGAACCGAACTCGTAGAGTTCCATTAGATGGCCAAACTGTTCTCCCGCTTGAGCATCAATATTATCTAGCACCTTCTCATCTACGAACTCGGCGAGTTTGTGGGCGTAGATACCTGCAGTGAATACCCCCTTCTCGCTGCGATCGCGATTGAAGAGAGCCGTAAGACCCTCTATCAAGATAGCCTTATGATGCTTGCGAATTTGCGGATTCCTAGACCCGGCAGTCTCTCTAATCATCTCGGCAATGTCGTCATATTGCCCAAAATAGATCCGGCCTTGCACGCTTATGAGATCGGCTACACGGTCATTAAGGCGAGAGAGGCCTAATCCAGCGGAAACTCTAAGTGCAATGACTAGGCGGCCTACGAGTCCACGCGTAGATGCCGTTGGCACCTCTAGAGTCGCCAATGCGGCATCCTCTATCTCATGCGATAAGGGATGTAGGTCGATGTACAAATCGCCATGGTCGCAAATGTTGGAGCTGGGATGATAGACCCAAATATTGGCGACCTGCTCAAACGAGCGAGCGTTGAGCAGAACACGTCTTAGAATGCTATTGTCATCCGCCATCTCCCGAATAAGAAAGTCATTTATAGAGGGATTGCTGAGTTCTATATACTGGTGAGACTGCTCATAATATATCTTGACAAAGGTTCCATCGAGAACGTGGAGACTCCGCCTCATTCGAGAGGTGTCCCAATCTTCCTGGGCTAAAAGCACTTCTTGCAGGTGCACAAAGAACGAGCCACCTCCGAGAGAGAATAGCGTGGCGAGAAGCACTCTATCCGCATCTGTTAACTGGTTCTCGAATATGTGTCTCCATACGCGCATAGGGTCATCCAGGCTAGCCACCAGTTGTGTAGTGACATCACCCCAGGAGGGGTTAAAGGAGGTCGCCAGGACGTCGGATATTACCCGCGGATTGAAGTTCGGGTGATCTATAATTCTTCGGTAGTTGTCAGGATCGGCCAAGCTCGCCTTCTGCGAAGCTGGCCAACGTGACCAGAATGTGTGATTGTAGAGTATTCTTGCTCTGGTCTCGCGGTCGTAGTCGTCCAAGTTAACTACGCAAGTAACGGGTTCAAAATTTTCCCGATCAAGACGCTCGTAACGAGTCTTGCCTTGAGCCAGAATGTAACTGCGAGTGGTGCAGATGAACCTTTTTGTGGGATCTGCACTGATTCGCTTCATGAGTGAAATGAGTCGACTGTCCTCATTCTTATACAGCTTATCCTCTAGTGTACTCTGCCCCAGGAAGTCGTCATAGACGAATAATTGATTGCAATTGGCGTTCCACATCCGATAGGCATCCTCCAACATTCTCCGAAATCTCCACAAGCTCATACTCAAGAGCCGCATAGTGTGCGGCGACAATTTTCGCTAATGTTGTCTTCCCAACTCCAGGCGCGCCCGAAATGATACAGACGTGGTTCAAGTCGAGAATTTTTAGCGCCTGCCCAAGGTTTGCTCGTGGACACGTAGGTCTTCACCGACCCCTTGACTTCGTCGGCGAAATGCTGCGAGCGCACGAATATGTTCTTGGAAATCGCGGCATCGAGCACGTTTGAATCGTTCAGCCAGAGTCGTATATGCTTTCTTATTACGTCTGGATGACCTTTGATTAGAGATGTAATTTCGTCAATGCCGAATAGGTCGCTCGGCGATTTGACGTAAGGCTGAAATGATGTATATAGCTTATCTTTCGCGGGTATAGTCATATCGACGGTTGAGGCCACGATATAACGGGTGGGCCTAAGCTTTCTGACTTTGGGAAGTTCCGTCTTGAGCATGTGCCCTATAAGTTTCGACCTGCCACTCTTCATCCAATGCTTACATTGGATTACTATCTTTTCCCCCGTGTGGCTCATGTATCGTAAATCAGTGCCGCCGTCACTCCCTGCTGTGAACAGCTCCAGTCTAACTCCGAGCATCTTCTCAAAAAGATCCTTGCATAAGCACTCAAAATCAAAATCGGTCAACTTATCCAAGTTCATGAGGTCCAAGGTATTTCACCTCCTTATTGCAATCCGGAGGGCTTGACGCACGGGCTGGGTCTCGCCTCACCACTGACCGAGTGAAGGGAATCTTACCTGGTTCGGAGCCAGAAGCGCCGTTTCTTCGCAATCCATCGAGGAAGCACTGTGGCAGCGTGATGGTCACTGAGACATGTCCGCACACTCAACTACGGAGTAGTGTTGCATGGCCCAATAGCTGAGTTGTGGGGGCTAGGCCCAAACACGGACCTGCTCTCAACTCCACCACCTGGGCCAACTCAGCTAACGAACCTCCCCGTCCGGCCCCTTCGACCAACGGGTCTCACGACTGACTGTCTCAACTTGATCGGTCACGGTTGACCGAAATCCGCGAACACGGGACTCCGCGCCAACCTCGACATCGGTAGCGCCCTGAGGGCGAGCCAGTTGCAGGTAGCCAAACGGCCTCGCTTTGTAGGCTATTCATGCTTGGCGCTCAAATTCAGACGTCGAATTCGCCGTCTTTGACCCCTCTAAGGAACGCCCGCCATTCGTCGGGGGTGAAGATGAGCGCGGGACCGCTGGGGTCCTTGCTGTCACGGACGGCGATCACATCCGGCAGGTTGGTTGCCACTTCAACGCATTGCCCGCCGCTCCCGCCGGAGCGCTTGGATTTCCGCCACTCGGCGACGCTCAGGTCCATTCTTGCGCCACTTCCTTGATCATCCGGAGCGATACATGCTCAGGATACGCCCACAAACGTATGGCCTCGTACCTGTCCAGGACCGATGTGACCACGGCTGGATCTGTTGAGACTTGACCCTCAGCTGAAGACTCGGCGTGGATGGTCGTAGGTCCGTTCGTAAGCTCGGCGATCATGAAGGCGCCCATGAGCCCTGGGAGGCAGGCTGGATCGACGAGTTGGATTGAGACCGCTGAGCGCTGGGCGACTTCGAGAAGGAAGCTGATTTGTTGGCGCATGAGCGCGGCATCTCCGACCGGGCGGCGGAGGACACCCGTGTCGATCAGCGTCAACAGTGACGGGGCGTCGTCGCGGTCTAAGATCTGCTGGCGTAGCAGGCGAGCTTGTACGCGGTCCTCGACTTCGGCCGGCGTTATGCGTGGCTCGCGGGCGAAGATCTCACGGGCGTACGGCTCTGTCTGAAGGAGGCCGGGAACGAGGAGGGGATCCCAGGAGCGAAGCACACGGGCATTCGGCTCGATTTCTTCGACCCACCCCATGAACCACCCTGGCGCACCTGGGCGAGAACCCATGCGCCGGTAGAGGTTGGCGAAGTGACCTTTCTCGGAAAGCCCGAAAAGCTTGTCGAGGATCTCGGCTTGTTCGCGCTGGGGTGTACGGAGTGCTTGTTCTAGGCGGCTGACCTGGGTTTGTGTGCAACCTAGGCGAACAGCAACGGCTTGTTGGGACAGCCCTGCCTCCTCCCGGAGTCTGCGCAATTCGGCACCGAATCGGGCCTGTGGAGATGTGCTGCTGGGCGGGTGAGCCGTCATGCCGTCCCTCCAGCATTCTTCACGGTCAATTGGCTGTTATCCACGCTGTACGCCTACGTGGTGATCAGCCTCCTGACCGGCATACGTACCGAGGAAGCGCGCGCGCTTCGCTGGGATCACGTTGTGACATGGGTGCCCAAGGCCAAAGCATGGCGACCCGTGATCGAAGTGGGTTTCCGGCATCACCGGTTCGCGATCTACGTGTGGCGTGCTGTGTCAACGGCCAAGTGCGTGTCGCCGCAGGTGGCCAGATCGAGGTCCCCACCTCGTCGAAGTTGACTACTGCTTGGTGAGCCGTGCCGGGCCTCGGGTGCGGGCCTGCCGCATGCGGAAGGACTCACCCTCGGTGACGACCACGATGCTGTGGTGGAGCAGCCGATCGAGCAGGCTGACAGCGGTGGTGTGTTCGGGCAGGAAGCGGCCCCACTGGTCGAAGGGCCAGTGCGAGCCGATACCCAGGGCGCGTCGTTCGTAGGCGGCGGCCACGAACCGGAACAGCAGCTGAGCGCCGGTGTCATCCAGCGGGGCGAACCCGACTTCGTCGATGATCACCAGGTCGGCGCGCAGCAGGTTCTCGATCACCCGGCCCACGGAGTTGTCGGCCAGGCCGCGGAAGAGAGTCTCGACCAGTTCGGCGGCGGTGAAGTAGCGCACCTTGTAGCCGGCGCCGACGGCGGCGACGCCCAGGGCGATGAGGCTGTGGCTCTTGCCCGTGCCCGCCGGGCCGACGGCGCAGTAGTTCTCCGCTGCCCGGATCCACTCCAGCGAGGCCAGGTAGTCGAAGGTGGCCCGCGGGATGGAGGAGGCTGTGACGTCGAACTCGTCGATCGTTTTGATCACCGGGAAGGCGGCGGCCTTCATCCTGGTGCGGGCGTTGGACTCATCACGCGCGGCCAGTTCGGCGTCGATGAGCGTGCGCAGGAACTCCTCGGGGTTCCAGCGCTGGGTCTTGGCGGTCAGGAGCAGCTCGGGTGCCAGGCGGCGCATCGTGGCCAGCTTGAGCCGGCGCAGCCCGGCATCCAGGTCGGCGGCCAGCGCCGGGGTCGCTGGGGCGGTCATGACACCTCTCCGATCTTGTCCAGGGAGTAATCGGCCAGCGATCGGGTGGGGACCTGAGGCAGTTCCAGCACCAGCGCGTCCCCGGCCGGGGCGGGCTGCTGGGTTCCGGCGCCCGCCGCCAGGATGGAGCGGATGTCCTCGGCTCGCCAGCGGCGGAACCGGGACGCGCGCTCCAGCGCCGCCACCAGCGCGGCCTCGCCGTGAGCCGCGCGCAGAGCGGCCAACTCGGCCAGATCACCGGCCAGCCGGGTGTTGCCCGAAGCGGCTGAGCCGGTCAGCCAGGTCTCGGCGGCCGGACCGAGCGCCAGGAACGCCTTCTCGGCCTCTGTGCGCGGCCTGGCCGCGCGGCGTGGCGCGGGCCTGGGCCCGCCGTAGTGCTCATCGCAGATGGCGGCTTCGCCAGGCGCGACAGGTGCGTGGTCGGCGACCATCTCCCCGGTGGCCAGGTCGATGATCAGCAACCGGCCGTCGGCCTCCATGACGGCCACCCTCGCGCCGATAAGCCGGTTGGGCACCGAATAGCGGGCCGAGCCGAACCGCACGCACGACAGCGTGTCCACCTTGCGCGTGAGGGGTGGCTTGCCGATAGCCGGTCGCAGCGAGGGCAGCGCGTTCATCACCTCGCGCTCGGCGACCAGGCGTTCAGCCGGGACGGCGCAGATCTCCGAGTGCACCACCGCGTTGACCTCGGCGCACCAGCTCCGGGCGGCGAGGTTGGCCACCGTCAGATCATCGAAGGGGGCGTGCGGCACGACCAGGTCGCGCTTGGCGTAGCCGACGAGGTTCTCCACGATCCCCTTCGATTCGGGATCGCCGGCCTCGCACCAGTCGGGGCGGAAGCCGTAGTGGGTGGCGAATCGCACGTAGTCGGCGGTGGGAATGACCTTGTTGGCCACCACCCCGCCCTTCAGGCAGCCCATCCGATCGGCCAGCACCGCCTTCGGGACCGCGCCGAGCGTCTCGAAACACTCGGCCAGCAACGCCAGGGTGGTCTCGGCACGCTCGTTGCCGGCGAAACGGACGAACCGGAAACGCGACCACGCCGAAACGGCGCAGAACACGTGCAGCCCGCCGCCCGCATCGCCCCAGTCGATGACCAGCATCTCGCCCGGCGTCCAGACCGCCGGACGCCGCCCGCGCGGGTTGGCCCGCCGCCAGTCCTTCTTAGTTCGGGCGACCAGACGCCGGAAGTTACGCGCCGACCCGGTATACCCGGCGGCCTGGGCCAGCGGCAGCAGCCGCTTGGCCGAGATCTTCCCCTGCGTCGCGCGAACCTTGTCGGCTACCAGCCGGGCGACCGTGTCGTAGTTGCGGTCACGCTGCTTGCGGGGCGGCGCCTTGTCCCCTGCCAGCGCCCGCTCGATGATGCGTTTGACGGTCTTGTGCGTGGTGCCGCACATCTGCGCGGCCCCACGATAGGTGCCTACCTCCCGGTAGGCGGCGATGATGTCCATGACTTCCCCCGAAGATTTCATGGCCGGGCAGACTCCCTGAGCGGTGACCTGGTGACTGGCTAGACACCGTCACGATCACCGTTCAGGGGCGCACCCTTCCCCACGACACGCGGACCCGCGATCAGGAGTGGGGACTTAAAACTGGCCACCAGTGGTGACCTCAACCTGGCCACCTGCGGCTACTTTTACACGGCCACGGACATGCTGAGCGGGTCGGCGGTGACACCAAGACACCCAAGTCGCGGCGCACGCTGGAACTGCCACAGCAAGCCGCAAAGGCACTGCGACAGCACCACCAAAGCCAAGCCGCTCAACGCATCAAGGCAGGCAAGGCGTGGCATGATCACGGTCTCGTGTTCTGTTCGGCGATCGGCACGCCACGGGATGCCGCCCACACCCGGCGGGCCTTCCGTGCGATCACCAAGCGAGCGGGGATCGGAGAGAACTGGACTCCCCGCGAGCTACGACACTCGTTCGTGTCGATCATGAGCGACAACGGCGTACCCATTGAGACCATCGCCGATCTCGTCGGGCACACCGACACCAGGGTCACGGAACAGGTGTATCGGCACCAGCTCAAGCCCGTGATCACCAAAGGTGCTGAAACCATGAACACGATCTTCAGTCGTGCTGGTAAGAACCCTAGGAAAAAGTCCGCGTGAGGTGGCTCCCCGTTTGGCTCCCCACGACTCTAAAGATCGAAAAAGGGCCCCGGATGAACTCCGAGACCCTTCCTCAACTGGTAAAACGGGTCGGGGTGGCGGGATTTGAACCCACGGCCTCTTCGTCCCGAACGAAGCGCGCTGCCAAGCTGCGCTACACCCCGGTGCGAGGGCCTTTGAGTGCCCTGCGCCTCGGCAAGTCTAGCGGACTTTGGGGATGCTCGCTTCACCCTTAACGGGCGGGTCGGGCGGGGACCAGGG
>NZ_BLAE01000054.1 GCF_009687865.1 Acrocarpospora macrocephala | reverse complement strand
GGTGGGGAGGGTGCCGCCGACGAGGGCGAGCATCAGGTCTTGGGCGGTGGGGCGGGTGGTGGGGTCGGGGGAGGTGGCGCGGCGGACCAGGTCGTTCAAGGGAGGTGGGAGGTCGCCCAGGTCGGGGTGGGTGTTGAGGACGCGGGCGGCCATCAGGGAGGCGTCGCCGTGGCCGTAGGGGTGGCGGCCGGTGCCGGCGTAGGAGACCAGGCAGCCCCAGGCGAATATGTCGGTCCATGGGCCGATTTCGGAGCCGTTGACCTGTTCGGGGGCCCACCAGCCGGGGCTGCCGACGACTTCGCCGGCTTGGGTGGGGCCGCTGGTGGCGTCGAGAGCGCGGGCGATGCCGAAGTCGATCACGCGCGGGCCGGACATGGAGAGGATGACGTTGGCGGGTTTCAGGTCGCGGTGGACCAAGCCGGCCACGTGGATGGCGGCCAGGGCGGTGGCCACGCCGATCGCGACGCCGTGGAGCTGGCCGGGGTCGAGGGCGCCGTGCCGCGAGATCTGCTGGGACAGTGGAGTGCCGGGGATGTATTCCGTCACCATGTACGGCCGCCCATCCCGGGTCGTACCGTCATCTAAAACCTGGGCGGTGCAGAAGGACGCGACCCGGCGGGCGTGGGTCACCTCCGCATGGAATCGCGCGGCGAAGTGGTCCGAGGCGTACCCGGTTCTGATGACCTTGATCGCGACGAGGCGGCCGGTGTCGCCGGTGGCGAGGTAGACCGTTCCCATGCCGCCCTCACCCAACCGGCCCAACAAGCGATAAGTGCCGATCTGCTGGGGATCGTCTGGAATGAGGGGCTCGGTGCCGGCTGGCTGCATTTAGGGGTGACCTCTCGCGTGACCTCCCCTTTTATTACACCCCAGCCGTTCACCCCGGGAAGAAATTCGCTCGCGTTGGGTACGGAACGTCGTACCCAACGCGAAAACCACGTGTCAGGACGCGATGTCGTCCAGGAACGGGCGCCCGTACGTCACGGCGTTGAGGACGGCCGCGGGGGCGTAGGTGCGGTATTCGGAATCGGGCGGGACCCCGAGCGCGTCGTTGACGGTGGAGAAGGCGAGGCGCAGCGCGACGAACGCGGTCATCGCGAAGATCTTGTCATCGCTGAGCCCGGCATCCCGGAGCTCCTGGACGTCGGCTTCGGTGGTCTGGTTGGGGTCACGGGCAAGCTTGCGCGCCCAGCGGGCCATCGCCCGCTCCTGGTCGCTCAACCCGGCGTCCGTGCCGAGCAACACCCCGGAGGCGATCGCCTCGTCGGCGGCGGCAGCCAGCCGCACACCCCACGACAGCGAGCAGTAGGAGTCCCCGAACGCGGACGCGCAGGCCACGACCAGGATCGACCGCTGCCGAGCATCCAGCCCATGCGGCGAACTGGCCTCACGAAGCAGCCCGAACAACGACATGACGGTCCTCGGCTGGTACGCCCAGAGCCTGGACACATTCATCACATAGCCGAGCTCCTCGACATCCTCCTCGAAGATCCGCCTCGCGTCGTCGTCCACCTCGGGCATGCCGAGAAAACCAATGGTGCTCATCATGAACTCTCTTTACGCGCGAGATACCCGACCACGTCGATGAGGGCCCGGAGCGGAAGTCCATCCAGAACGTGCGGGCGGGCTTCCTTGATCGCCCCTTCGAGGAAGGCGGCCTCCCCGACGTTCAGCATCGCCTCGTACGCGGGACCGGTGGACGCCAGAGTCCGCGCGAACATCTCGGGATCGGCGTACTCCCAGGCGAACGGCACCGAGATCCGCTCGATGCCCACAAACCCGGAGCGCGCCAGCAGGTCCTCCCCCACCCCTGGCCGTCCGAGCGACACCATCGCCGCCTGGTTCTCCAGCTTCGCCGTGGTCGCCATCCGGAACGGCGCGAGCGCCCACGCCCCCGGCGACTTCTTGATATGCCCCCACACCGTGAACCCCACCCGCCCTCCGGGCTTGAGCACACGGTAGATCTCGTCCAGCGCCCCGGGAGTCGTCCCCCAGACGCCGCGGAAGCTGGTCACGACGTCGAAGCTCGCGTCCTCCCACGGCAGCGCCTGCATGTCCCCCACGCGTACATCCGCGCCGGGATTGCGGTGTTTGGCAACCGCGATCAGCCGAGCTGAAGCGTCGATACCGGCGCATGAAGCGCCCCGGAGCGAAGCGAACTCGATGGCGAGACCGGAGCCGCAGGCGAGGTCGATGAGCCGGTCACCCGCGCCGACGCCGAGGGCGTGGTGCATGGTCACGTATTCACGGCAGTTGGACGGTTCGCTGAGTGTGGCGAAATCAGCCGCCTTGCGGCCCCACCCCTCATCGACGACGGTCCAATCCGTCTGTCTTAACGGTGTTGTCATTGCTTCTGCCTCATAGCGGATTCATGGAACAAATGGGCCAGCGCCGGGTTGTCGATGTCGGCGCTGAGCAGCCGGGCGGCCGCCAGCGCGTTCTGATCGCCCAGTCGCGCCCGGTGCAGATGCGCCCGGACCACGAGCTCGCGCATGTCGCAGCGCGCGGCCAGGGCCGCCAGGTTCTCGATCAGGGGCCGGGCCCGGTCATGATCGCCATGGTCGAGGGCGGTGCCGACAGCGGCGTCCATCGCGTAGCCGTGCACCCACTGGTAACGGTCAGGCACCCGGATGCACCGGAAGGACGCCTCGTCCTGCCACTTCCTGGCGGCCGGATAGTCGCCCTTGGCGGCGCTGAGCAGGCCGAGGCCGCGCGCCGCCATGCCCTCCCAGCAGGAGTCGTTGAGCTGGCAGGCCAGCTCCCAGGCCTGCTCGAACCCGTCGGTGGCGGCTTCGAGGTCCCCGCCGAACAGGTCGAGCTCGGCCCGCAGGGTCTGCGGCCAGGGCAGGAACGCCATCCAGCGCTGCTCGTACACGCGCTCCAGGGCTCTGGCCAGCGCCGCGGCGGCCTGGCTGCGCTCGGCGCGCAGCAGGTGCGCCCGGGCCACCATGGACAGCGAAAAGGCCTGCTGCCGGTGATCCCCGCATCGGCCCGACCGCTCCACCGACTCGTTGAGCAGCTCGAAAGCCAGCGGGTAGTCGCCGAAATCGGAGGCGTTCCTGCCGCGCACCGCGAGCAGCCCCGCCCACTCCTGATCGGTCTCGGCCAGGGCCTGCGCCTTGGCCAGCCAGACCTCGGCCGTCTTGCGCCGCCCGGCCTGCACCTCGACGAACGCCAGCTCCCGGTGCGCGGTCACCGCGGTGGCCCGGTCCCCGGTGCGGGTGGCCAGCTCGATCGCCTCGTGGATCGCGACGATGCCTTCCTCGTCCCGCCCGCGCGCCGCGTGGATCAGCGCCCCGCCGAGCGCGACCAGCGCACGAGCCTGCAGGGCCACGTCCCGGGCGCGTGCCGCCTCCGCCACGGCCCGGCGCAGACACTGCAGGCCGGCGTCCACGGCCCCGGCCACGATCGCGGCCCGGCCCGCGTCCAGCTGGCTGGACGCCGCCGCGCGGCCGCTCAACGGGGGCGCCATCGGGCTGCCGGTGCCGACATGGGCCGCCTCCCGCAGCGCCGGGGACGCGTCCACCCCGAGTTCCCGCCGCAGAATGTCCTCCCCCACCGCGACCTGCCGCAACGCCGCGGTACGGTCCCCCGCCGCGGCCAGGCTCCGCACCAGCAGCTCGTGGTTGCCCTCTTCCAGCGGATTGCGCGTGACGGCCCGCGAGGCGTACCGCACCGCGTCGCCCGCCCGCCCGCTGGCCAGCAGCGCGACGGCCGTCTGGCGTAGCCGCGCCTCGACCCGGGCCGAGACGCGGTGCCGTTCCACCAGCAGCCAGGATTCGAACTCCAGGCTGGAGGTCAGATGCACACCTTCGAGCAGTTCTCCGCCGATATCCAGCAATGGTGTGGGATCGGCGCGCTCCCGAGTGATCTGCTCAAGGTCCACGACCACGTCGTCACCCAGGTCCAGGGAGATGGGATCCCCGCTGAGCACATCGCGTTTGCCGAGCGCGCGGCGGAGTTCGGCGAGCGTCCAGCGCAGCGCGCCCAGCGGGTCGTCGGCGTCGCCGAAGAGCAGTTCAGCCAGATGCCGCCGGCTTGGCGGCCGCTCCGCCAGCAGCAGGTAGCTGAGTAGAGCCCATGCTTTGCGGCCACGCGGCGATCTGACCGGCTGGCCGTCCCGCTCGATGGCCGGAGGTCCGAGCAAACGGATCGTCAACATGGGACTCACTCCCTTCCGCGAATTTCGGTCGCGCGAAGTCGTGAGGACAGTTCGACTTCGCGCGCGTGAACGATCAGCCTGCGGCGAGTGCCTTGACGTCGGCGGTGGTCAGCGGCTGCCCGCCGATGCCCCAGTCGCCGCTCTTGACGTCCTCGATGACGACCCAGGTGACCGAGCGCATGTTCTCGCCCTCGATACTGACCATCGCCTCGGTGAGCGACTTGACGATCTCGGCCTTCTGCGAGTCGTCGAAAACGCCCTCGATGACCTTCACGTTGATGAGCGGCATGATTTCCCCTCGATATGTGGTGTGTTCCGTCGGCGCCACACATGTGCCGACAGAGTGAACCTTGCCGGGGGCTCGTGTGAGTCAGCGTGTGAGTACGCGCATGCTTCTGAACTGCCGGAACGAGGGTGCCTGGAGGGCGCTGAGCGTCCTGGTTTATCCGGCGAACAGCAGGAGTAGGCCGACGACGGTGTAGATCACCATGAGGGCCATCAAGGGGATCTGGCCGATGACCGCGGTCCGGTGCGGGAACAGGGTCAGGGCGCGGTCGTGGGCGAGGACGGTGCCGAGGACGTGGCCGATCACGATGACGGTGACCTGGAGCATGGCGATGGAGGCGGGGGTGGCGCCCAGGCTCTGGAGGGTCCAGTTCGCGGTGCCGAGCCAGTTCGCGCCGGTGTCGAGGGGGTCGGAGAGCAGGGCCAGGGTGTGCTGGCCTTCGAAGAGGAACAGCGTGAAGTAGTGGGCGACGAGGTAGCCGACCGCGATCGGGACCAGGGAGTGGGCGAGTTCGCCGGCGGTCGTGGCCGGTGCGGCGCTGCCGAGGCGGGCGGCCCAGGTGGTGGCGGCCAGGAACAGGGCCAGGACCAGGGCGATGACGGTGAGCAGGCCGAAGGTGCCCATGAGGGGGGCGGGGAGGCGGCTTTCCTGGACGAATCGCACCCAGAGGGGGGCGTTGGAGAGGCTGTCGTACATGGTCGAGCCGAGGAGCACGATCACCAGGGCGGGGAGACCGGGGGCGTGCGCGAGTCCGGCCATGCCGTCGAGGGGGTTACGCAGGGTCAGCTTGGTGTGTGCAGGGGATTCGGTGGCTTTGGCGGCCGAGTTGCGCGGCTTAGTTTGCGCGGGTGGGTGGGAATCGCGCCTTCGTGATTTGCCTTGGGGTGATATGCCGTGCGGGGATTTACCTCGGGGCGATTTGTCTTGGGGCGATTTGGCGGCTGGGCGTCCCGGTGGACGCGTGGGTTGTGTGATTTGTCGGCTTATGGGGGAAAGGCTGCCGATCAGGGTGCTGTACGCCTCGAAAGCGTCGCCTTTGTCGAACCATTGGGATCCGAAGATGGCGGCTCCGGTGAGGGTGGTCAGGGCGTACAAGGTCAGCCAGATGGTGATGACGGGGAGGGTTGCGCGGTCGGGGGCGACGAGTTCCAGCCAGACGAAGGCGAGCAGGCCCGCGGTGGCGGGCCAGTAGCCGACGCGGGGGGAGAGAGTTTTCCAGCCGTGGTCGGGGTCGCGGCGGAGGAGGGCGCAGGCGGCGCGGTGGAGGGTGCGTAGTGGGTTGAAATTTCGCCATACAGGGCCGAAGACGAGGGATAGGGGGACTAGGCCGACCCAGAAGAGGACGTAGAAGGCGCCTGCGGTGGGGTTGTCGGGGGTGTCGGGGCCGAAGAGCAGGCCGATGGCGAAGTACGCGGCGATCACGATGCCGATGGCGGGCCGGAGCCAGGTGGTGTTCCGGGTCACGTACGACGGGATGCCGGCCAGGCGGGGTTCGCGCCAGAGGAAGCCGAGGGCGGCGAAGGACACGAGCAGGGCGATGGCCGCGCCCGAGACGGCGGCGGAGAACGGGATCGGCAGATCCTGGCGTCCGCCGACACCGTGGGCGAGAAGCCGTTCGCCGACGCCCTGGGCGAGGAACTGTCCGCCAACGCCCTGGGCGAGGAACTGTCCATCGACGCCTTGGGTAAGGAACTGCCCACCGACGCCCTCGGTAAGGAGCATGGTCACTGGACCACGAGCTGGAACAACTGCAGCTCGGACTCGTGGGTCTCGACCTCGAAAAGACCGTCCTGGTCGGCGACGAACTCGATCGTGGCGACCGTGCCAGGCTGCAAGCTGGCGGATTTGTCGAATCCGTGCACATGGGCTTCGTCAGCGACGTCACTGGTCACCGAGATCTTGACCTGCTGGCCCTTGGCGACCTCGACGCGTGCCGGTGGCGGGGTCACGGTGCCGTTGGCGATGGTCACGGCGATCTCCTTGGCCGGGCCGGAGAAGGTGGCGGCGTCACTTGCCGCGCCGCACGCCGTCACCGACAGGACCGCACAAACGAGAAGAACCATCAGAGACTTCATTTAGTGACTCCAAACAGGGTTTATCGGGCTTTGTTGCCGGCGCCGACGGGTTCGGGTCTCGTGCCTGGCGGCGGTTATCGGGTCTTGTTGGCGGGGCGGCGTGCGGTACTGACGAGAAGGATCAAAACTCCGGCCACGAGAATGGCGGGGATCAGCCACACCACGAAGCCACCGTCATTGCCGCTGGACGAGGTGCTCTCGCCGACGGCGGCGGGCTGCTGGGAGAAGAGGCTGCTGGGCTGAACGGCCTGCGGCCCTTGGCTGGGCTGAACGGATTGCGGCCCTTGATCGGGCTGAGTGATCGGCGCGGTGGACGCCGCCACATGGCTGGGCTCGACCAGTAGCGCGGGATCGGGCTCGTTGTCCGGCGCCTGCCAGCCAGCTGGAGCTTTGGCTATCGTCCCGGTGTATTCGAACCGGACCTCGCCCTTGACGAGTTCCCCATCCGAAGCGCGTGAGACGTATTTAACGGTATAAACACCCTGCTCAGGCCAGTACGCGACGGGAACCATCGCCGGAAACCCCGTCTCGAACAAGCGTGGCTCCCACTTGCCGTTGCTGAGCCAGAGCTCACGAACCGGCTCGTCAAGGCGTTTGGGTTCCCCATGGGACCACTGCGTATCCAGACGCCGCCCACTAGGACTCAGCACCGCGAAATACGCATTCGGCGCAGGCTTCTCAGTGAAGTAGAGCTGCAGCTTTTCCATGGGCGCATCGAGGGTGCTGTCCTTGCCCGGCACCGACACCGCCAGCTGACCATGAGCAGCGGCGGGCTGCGCGACGACCACAAGCCCCGCGATCAAGCCGAACACCACAAGCGCGACACGCCTACACAAGCGCACGGAAGTCGACCCCTCCGACTCAAACGCGTGCGCCGACCACGCCACCCAACGGATAACGTCTTACTCTCCAGCGGCGTGCCACGGCCCCGGAGCAAGCTCACCCTACCAACGCCAACACGAATCCGACCAGATCGGACCACCCGACGATTGCGGCTCCCGCACACTCGCGCGTAACCGGGCGTGCGCACGCGCAGGTCCCGCCGGCCTGGCCGCCAAGGGCCCGAACGATGTCCGTCTCGGGCGTGCGCACGCGCAAGTTCCCCCGAGCAGAGCAGCGATCGGCAGGTGGAACACCAAACAGCACATCGCTGGGCAGAATGCCGCCGTCGCCGGAGGCTATCCCGGCCAGCAGCGACTCATCGGGAAACCAAACAGCACGCCGCTGCGCGGAATGCCACTGCCGCTCTTGGCGCCGATGCGGTGAGAGCCATCACCCGCGTGAACGGTACCGGATAACGGCGAGCAATCCGGTGACATGCTCGTCTATCCAGGTGCTTAGGCCTGGAGCGTGCGTCCCGAGGCCGAGCCCAGGCATTGAGGCAGCCTCACGGCTGGGTATCGAGGTAGGCCTTGGCGAGGCGCTTTGGGGCTCGGCATAACCACGCGTCGGTGATGACTTCGGCGAGTTCCTCCACGGGGATGCGGTCGAGCCTGATGAGGATCGCGGCATACCCATTGAAGTGGGGCGTCGTGAAGTACACCTCCGGGTCGTCGGCGAGGAAGGCCTCCTTGACGGTGAGGTCGGCGACCTGCGCGGCCAGAATCGGACCGTCGGGTGCCTGGTCGCCGAGGGCCTGCAGGTCAGACCGTCTGAGCGGGCGCTCCCAGACGAACCCCTTCTTGTTCACGGTCCACGACAGGGTCTCCCGCGACGTCACCTCGGCCGTCTCGGGCATGGCCATCGCGAGCCGCCGCACGTCTTCCCAGCTAGCCATTGGGCCAGCCTAAACACCACCACCGACAGAATCCGGCCCCGGCCAAGAGTGCTAGCGCTAACATCATCTACCCTGCCGACCACTTGACCTCGACCAGTGATAGCGCTAACAATCAGGCACTCGAACACTTGGGAGCGGGACGTGAACAGACTTCCGACCGTCGTCATCGGCATCGACTTCGGCACGCTATCCGGCCGGGCCTTGGTGGTCGCGACCGAGGACGGGACAGAGCTGGGCACTGCCGTACATGAGTATCGGCATGGCGTGGTCGAGCGGCAGTTGCCCGGTGGCGGGGCGGCGCTGAAGCCGCAGTGGGCGCTTCAGGTTCCGCAGGATTGGCGGGATGTGCTCGTGCACGCGGTGCCCGCCGCGCTGGCCGCCGCCGGGGTCACGCCGGAGCAGGTGATCGGCATCGGGACCGATTTCACCGCGTGCACGGTGCTTCCGGTGACTTCGGCGGGAGTGCCGCTCTGCGAGCTGGATGATCTGCGCGATCGCCCCCATGCGTACCCCAAGCTGTGGAAACACCATGCGGCCCAGCCACATGCGGACCGGATCAACGCGCTCGCGGCCGCGCGGGGAGAGGGCTGGCTGGCCCGGTACGGCGGGAAGATCTCCAGCGAATGGCAGTTCGCCAAGGGGCTGCAACTGCTGGAAGAGGATCCGGAGGTGTATCGGCGTGCCGATCGCTGGATCGAAGCCGCTGACTGGATCATCTGGGAGCTCTGCGGGACGGAGACCCGCAACCTCTGCACAGCCGGATACAAGGGGATTTTTCAGGACGGCCACTACCCCAGCCGGGAGTTTCTCGAAGCCCTGAATCCGGATTTCGGGGACTTTGTCGGCAAGCTCGAGCATCCGCTTTCCGCCATGGGTGAGCGGGCGGGCGGGCTCAGCGCGCGGGCCGCCGCGTGGATGGGGCTGCCGGAGGGCGTCGCGGTCGCGATCGGCAATGTGGACGCGCATGTCACCAGCGTGGCCGCCGGGGCGATCGACCCTGGCCAGATGCTCGCGGTGATGGGGACCAGCACGTGCCACATCATCAACGGGCCGGCGCTGGCCGAGGTGCCAGGGATGTGCGGCGCGGTGCGGGATGGGGTGATTCCCGGGCTCTGGGGGTACGAGGCCGGGCAGAGCGGGGTTGGGGATATCTTCGCGTGGTTCGTCGAGTCGGGGCTGCCGGAGGAGTACCAGACCGAGGCGCGGGAGCGGGGATTGTCTGGCCATGAGCTGCTCAGCGAGAAGGCGGCCAAGCAGCCGGTCGGGCAGCATGGACTGGTCGCCCTGGATTGGCATGGCGGCAATAGGTCCGTGCTGGTAGACCATGATTTGTCCGGCGTGCTGATCGGGGCGACGCTCGCGACCCGGCCGGAGGAGGTGTATCGCGCGCTGCTGGAGGCGACCGCGTTCGGAACGCGTACGATCATCGACGCGTTCGAGGGCAGCGGGGTTCGGGTGGACGAGTTGATCGTCGCCGGTGGGCTGTTGCGTAGTTCCTTCTTGATGCAGATATATGCGGACATCATCCAGCGGCCGCTGAGCATCATCGGGTCGGCGCAAGGGCCGGCTCTCGGGTCCGCGATTCATGCGGCGGTCGCGGCAGGGGCGTACCCGGATCTGCACGCGGCCTCAGCCACGATGGCCCGAGTCCACCGCAACGTGTACCAACCGGACCCCAACCACGCCGCCACTTACGACCAGCTCTACGCGATCTACACCGAACTCCACGACCACTTCGGCCGCGGCGGCACCAACGCCCTCCACCGCCTCCACGCCCTCCGGAATGGTAGCGATAACACTGATGCCTCTTGATCAACCCCGAGGGGTCTTCTGAGTGTTTGCGATAACAGAGCAGCGGACTGGTTGACGAGGAGACTCGACGTCTCGTACATGGATGAGGTGCCCAAAATCAGCGATATCGCCGCCCGCTACCAGTCGCGCGCGAACGCGTTCGAAGCCAAAATCATCGCGGTACGGCCTGAGCAGTGGTCGAACCAATCCCCCTGCACGGACTGGAACGCCAGAGACGTCGTCAGGCACATCATCGACATGCACGCCGCGATGCTCCGCCCCCTCGACCGGACCCTCAGCCCGGCGCCCACTGTGGACGAAGATCCTCTCGCCGCTTTCCGCGCCG
Source organism: Acrocarpospora macrocephala (assembly GCF_009687865.1). GTDB lineage: Bacteria > Actinomycetota > Actinomycetes > Streptosporangiales > Streptosporangiaceae > Acrocarpospora > Acrocarpospora macrocephala. The sequence goes on along the minus strand of NZ_BLAE01000054.1, from coordinate 72,539 downwards.
CCCGGGCGGACGTGGAGACCCTGCTTCACACCCCCGAACTCGCCACGACCACCACCGAAACCCCGTCCGGCCCGATGTCCGTAGAAGACCACATCGACCAGGTCGTCAGCGCCGACATGGTGCTCCACGGCTGGGACCTGGCCAAAGCGACCGGTCAAGATCCCACGATGAACCCCTCCGAGGTCCTGGCCATGTGGCCGACCGTGCAACATGTCCCGGACAAACTCCGCATTCCCGAAGCTTTCGGCCCCGGCATCATCGTCTACGGGCCTGAAGTGAAGGTCGCCGAGGACTCGTCCCTCCAGGACCGCATCCTCGGCCTCATCGGCCGCGACCCCAACTGGACCCCACCGAATTGACATCCAGTCCGGCCCGAGAACGGAGATTCCCGCCTGCCGCACGCGCGGCTTCGGGTGGGTTCCGCGTAGCGACGTCAGTAAGGCAGTTTCTGCAGCGTCCACCCGTTGCCGTCGGGGTCTTTGAAGTGCGCAAATGACACGGTCGGCTTGCCCGGCGCGCCCATGTCCTCCACTTCCGCGATGTCCACCCCGCGCCCAAGGAGTTCCGCCCGCGCCGCGTGAATGTCGGAGACCACCAGGTGCAGCCCCTGCACCGACCCGGGCTCGGTATTCACGATCCCCACCCCGATGCAGATCGAGCAGGCCGACCCCGGTGGGGTCAACTGCACGACGCGGAACTCCTCGCCGAACCGCTGATCGAGGTCGACCACGAACCCGAGCTTCTCCGAATAGAACTCCTTAGCCCGGTCCACATTGTGGACCGGAATCGGCACGAGTTCCAGTTTCATTTCCATGGCGGCCGTCCTGATCTATTCGTGTAACACGGGTCTCGAGGGTGAATGGTTTATTCATCTTGACTCGACTTGGCGAACCGGGTGATCACCGGGTGTTCACCCCGGAGGTCCCACGCAGATCCGACGTCTAGCCGTCAACCCTGTCACATCCTGTCCGCTCGGACTCCTCGGGACCAGGGGACATCGGCGATCCCGGCCGCCCCGGAAAGCCGTCTTTCTGTCGGACCCCCTCGCTAGGCTCCGAAGGAGAAGAAAGGACTTCACATCATGCCCATATCAGACCAAATCAGTCAGAAACGTCCAAAAGGTACCTTTGCCAAACCTCAAAACCCCCAGAAATTAGACACAGATCTCGTGCCTCTTGGCGGTCTGGCGGGCTGAGCGCGTTCACCCACCATGGTCGGATCGCGGCTCGGAACACGCCCTGAAGTGCCGCTATACCGGACAAGCGTGACCCCTCCGACGTTTGTGGCGACACGAAGCAGGACAAGGTCCCCCATCTGAGCTCAACATCCGCCGAGATCTGACAAGATGTCGTCATCGGTGCCGCCTTACGGCGTAGATCGCATGAAGGGAGAATTCGCGGTTGTGCATCGGGGATGTTTTATTCATATCTGCGCGGATACCAAATAGGCTCGCGGTAGCGTCGGCGGCGGATGAAGGAGACGGGCGTGCCTGACGAAGCGCCAGTGCCACCTGGTATCGACGCGAGCACGCCCAACGCCGCGCGCATGTACAACTACTATCTCGGCGGCAAGGACAATTTCGCCGTCGACCGGGCGGCGGCCGAGCAGGTGCTCAAGGTGGCTCCGGAGGCCCGGGAGCTGGCCCGGCAGAACCGCGCGTTCCTGCGCCGGGCGCTCCAGCATGTCATGGCCGAGACGGGTATCCGCCAGTTCATCGATATCGGAACCGGCCTGCCCAGCGAAGGCAACGTGCACGAGATCGTTCACGCCCGCGACCCGGACGCGTCGATCGTTTATGTGGACAATGACCCGGTCGTGCTCGCCCACGCGCGGGCGATCCTCTCCCGCACGTCCAGCACCGCCACCATCCGCGGCGACCTCCGCCGGCCGATCGACATCCTCAACAATCCCGAACTGCGAGATCTGATCGACTTCTCCCAGCCGGTGGCGATCCTGCTGGTCGCGGTCCTGCATTTCCTCACCGACGACGACAAACCCGGCGAAGTCATCGCGCGGCTGCGGGATTCCCTCGCACCGGGAAGCCACCTGATCCTCTCCCACGTCACCGCGGACGAACGGGCGTATGCCGCCCAGCAGGGCGCGGCCGTCTATCGGAAGGCGAGCGCCAGCATCACGCTCCGCCACCGCCAGCAGATCATGGAATTGTTCGACGGGTTCGAGCTCATCCCGCCCGGCCTGGTGAGACTGCACGACTGGCGGCCGGACGAGGACTCCGCGTTCGCCACCTACCGTGGCCGTGAGCTGCCGACCTGGTTCTATTGCGGCGTCGGCCGCATCCGGGATTAGTGAGGAGTCGTGATCTGGACAGCCGCACGGTTTGGCCGCGCCGGAGGTGCGGCCATCGACACGGTGAGTTGCCTGGTCGGCGGTTGTCTGTGGGGCGGGGTTCTGGTTACTAGTGACCCTCCAATCGAGGAGCCCATCCGTCATGCCCGACATGGATTTCAACCCACTCGGAGGCGTACAACCCGCCGGTTCGGCTTTCGCCCGCTTCGATGAGCTGCGCGAGCAGCATGCCGCCTTCCGGAGCACGTTCGGGCGGGGGTTCTGGGTCATCAGCAGATACGACCGGATCGTCGAGATCTGCCAGGATCCGGGGACTTTCTCCAGTTCCGCCGTGTCCGTACTGGATCCTGATCCGGCGTACCGGTGGATTCCGGAAATGCTCGATCCGCCGGAGCACACCGTCTGGCGGCGGCTGCTCGGGCCGCTGTTCTCTCCGGCGGCAGTCGCGGCCAGGGCGGAGACGATCCGGCGGCAGTGTGCCGCACTCGTCGAGTCGCTGGCGGCGCGCGGGTCATGCGATTTCGTCACTGATTTCGCCCGGGTGTATCCGACGACAGTGTTCCTGGAGTTGATGGGACTGCCGGTGGAGGACCTGCCGACCTTCCTGGCCTGGGAGGACGCGATCCTGCACGCGCCGCCGGCGGAACGGGCGGGGCGGATTCAGGCGATGGGGGAGGTTATCGGGTATTTCCGGGGGGTCATCGCGGAGCGGCGGGCGGAGCCTCGGGAGGATCTGATCAGCACGGCGCTCGGGTGGGAGATCGACGGGGAACCCGTACCGGATCGGGATCTGCTGGATCTGTGCCTTTTGCTGTTCATGGCGGGGCTGGACACGGTTACGGCGCAGTTGTCGTACGCGTTCTGGCATCTGGCTAGGGACGACAAAGATCGGACGCGGATCGTGGATGATCCGGCGGTCATCACGGACGCGATCGAGGAGTTGCTGCGGGCATACTCGATCGTGATGCCTGCTCGGAAGCTGACTCGGGACACCGATTTCCATGGTTGTCCGATGAAGGCCGGGGAGATGGTGTTGTTGCCGCTCAATCAGGCCAATCGGGATCCGGGAACGTTCACCGATCCGACTCAGGTCGATCTCGATCGGCCGCATAACCGGCATATCGCGTTTGGGGTTGGGGTGCATCGGTGCCTTGGCTCGCATCTGGCGCGGGCGGAGATGGGGATCGCGCTGGAAGAGTGGCATCGGCGTATTCCTAGTTATCGCATCCCTGATGGGGCGGAAGCGCTCGAACATGCCGATCTGGTGCTTGGGTTGGACACTCTGCCCCTCGTCTGGGATTAGATCAGGATGATCAGGCCGATCAGCACGAAGACTCCGGGGACGAGCCAGCGGCCGTAGCGTTCGACGAATTCGATGATCTTCCGGTGTGATCCGAGCCAGGATCCGGCGAGGCACCAGACGGCCACTCCGGCGGCGAACACGGCGAGGGTGACCGCGAAGGCGTCCGCGCCGATTGTCCGGAACACGGGGGTGTAGACCGAGACATTGTCGGCGCCGTTGGCGATGGTCACCGCGGCTACGGAGAGCATTCCGGTGGCGACCGGAGGGGGATCGTGCGATTCCCTGTCGCGTACGGCCGTGATCAGGCCGCGGATGCCGAGGGCGATCGGCACTAGGCCGAGCACCCGGATCCAGTCGTCCGGGATGATCGACAAGCCGAGCGCGGCCAGGCCGGAGACGAGCAGCAGGGCCGCGATGCCCAGATACTGTCCCGTCCAGACCTGCCACGGCTTTGGCGAGCCCTGTGCCCGGGCGGAGAGGAACAGCACGGTTAGCACGAGGAGATCATCCACATTCGTGCCGATGAACATTCCGGCCGCAGTGGCCGCCGCGGCCGGAATGTCGCTCATGTCAGCACAACCTATCGGGATCTTGCCGGGATGCTCGCAACCGCTTCCGTGGATTGGCGGATGCGCGCACGTCTTGACGCGTACCGCCCGTGAGCGACTCGCGCCGGAACGCCCGAGTTAGCGGGGAGCCGCCTGGAATGCGCGGCCGGCCGGGGTGGTGGTGCCGTTGCTGTGGAACAGGCCCGTGCTGACGCCCGTGTCCTTGGCCGGGAGGCCGAACCAGGCGTAGCGCTGGACATAGGGGAGGGATCCCAGCATCTGGGTCGCGGACGTCAGGAACGCCGCCTGCTGGGCCTCGGTCGGGTACCGTACGCCGTTGGAGAAGTCGATCAGCGCGAACTCGGTCAGCCAGATCGGCTTCTTGTATCGGTCGTAAACGGCCTGAATGTAGGACTTCAGCTGACCGGTGGCCGCGTCGGCGCGGAAGTCACCGCCGTACCAGTGCAAAGTAATGAAATCCACGCGGTAACCGCGCGAGGCCGCGCCCGACATGAACCGATCGAGCCATCCGCCCGCGTTGTTCCCGCCCCACGCGACAGCCGGGCTGCCCAGCTTCTGCCCGGTGGCCATCAGCTTCGGCCAGAGCGAAAGCGCCGTCTCCACCGACATGTTGGACTGCTCCTTCATGTCCGGTTCGTTGAAGCCAAGCAGGTACGGCCCTGCGCTCTTGGCCTGGGCGAGATTCTGGTCGGTCACGCTGGCCGCACCCCAGATCATGGGCACGAACTGGGATGTCTCGGGGGTCGTGATGCCGTTGTGGTTGGTTGACCAGGTGTAGTACCAGCTCGCGCCCGAGCTGGCGAGCGCGCTGCTGACATTCGGCATCTGCCAGACGCCGACTCCCTTCTTGCCCACCGTGGGAGAAGTCGGCGTGCTCGATGGGGACGAGGTGGGCGAAGGGCTCGGCTTGGTGGTTGGAGTGACCGTGGGAGTCGGGGTAGATGCCGTTCCGAAGACCTGGAACTCCCACAGCGAGACGCCGTAGACGGTCGAGCGCTTGGTTGCGTACAGCCGGACATACCGGGCCGTAGCCGAGACGTTCACGGTCTGCACGCCGCCCTTGCCTGCGGTCGTGGTGTGGATCGTCGTCCAGTTGCCGCCTCCGTTGGAGGTCTGGATCTGGAAATTCGTGGCGTAGGCGCGCTCCCAGTTGAGCACGATCCTCTTGATCGCCGTCGCCCGCCCGAGGTCCACCCGCAACCACTGCGGGTCGCTGAACTTGCTGGACCAGCGGGTCCCCGGCTTGCCGTCCACCGCCGCCGCAGGGGACAGATCCCCCCGCTCAGACGAGGACGCGACAGCCGCCCGCCCCTGCGACAACGGCGTCTCCGCCGCCCCCGCCGGCACCGCACCAGCCACCAGGCCGGCCCCCAGCACCACCGCCAGCACAGATCCCAGCACTACCCGACGCACCCGCGGAACAGTCTCACTCATGGTCGATGAGGTCCTTCGTAGGGGATAAGAACTCCATGCAGGCACCCACCCGCACACCTAGGAGACGCCCCGACTCCCCCCCGATAACAAATTTCCCAAACTCTCTCCAGACGGCCCCAAACTGATGCGGGATCTCCCCCATCCACCCAGCCCTTTAGCTCCGCCCACCCGCTACGAACCTCAGCCACCACACGATGCCTTAACTCGCATCAGGTGGGGGCGTTCCGTGGTGGCGGGCTATTTGTTCGGCGCGGGATTCGTCGTGGGCGTGGAGGGCCTGGAGGAGGAGGTGATGTTCCTCGTACGGTCCATCGGTGACCATCAGCTGGGCGACCGCTGATTCCACCCTCACCGCAGGGCTGAAGGCGCGTGCTTGCTCCAGGAGGCCCGCCACAACCGGATTGGCACCCGCCTCCTCCACGATTGTGTGGAATCGCCGGAGGGCGGCCAGGAGGCGCTGGACGGTTTCGGGAGGTAACGTGCCGCCCGCGTCGTTGATCCGGACCAGGGTGGCGCGAAGCGGGTCAGCTTCGGCGAGCACGGACTCCAACTGCGCCAGCGTTTCCGCGTCGATGTGCCGGGCCGCGAACCGCGCGGTCACACCCTGAAGTTGCACTTCTACTTCGCGGATTTCGGCCAGGGTTTCCGGCGAAAGCCGTACCACCCGTAATGAGCGGGGCCCCGTGCGTTCGACCAGGCGGTCCTGCTCCAGCCGGCGCAGGGCCTCGCGAACGGGAGTCGGGCTGACGGCGAGGCGCGTCGCCAGGCCGCGTTCGGTGATCTTCTCTCCCCACGCGAGCTCACCGTTGGCGATAGCCAGCCGCAGCGCGGCATACGCCTGGTCGGCGAGGGTCTCGGAGGTCAGGTGGGAGAGCGCGGCGCCAGTCACGCAAACACCATATTTTTGCTATAGCAAATTGTCAATCTGCTACCTAACTATACAAAGTCTGCCCAGCGCGTACGCACCGAGCGGCTATCAGGACGGCCACACGTATTCTTGACAGATTCCCAGACTCTAGTAAAGGTCGGAGTCCTATGGCACAAATGCGGTCAACCTCATGAGAGTCTCGCGACTCCACGGCGTAGCCGACATCCGGCTCACCGACGAACCAATCCCCCAGGTCGGACCCGGTATGACCCTCGTCAGGGTCACCGCCGTCGGCCTCTGCGGCTCAGACCTGCACTGGTACGCCGAAGGCGGAATCGGCGACGCCACGATCACCACCCCCCTCGTGGTCGGTCACGAATTCGCCGGCGTCATCGAAGGCGGCCCCGCCCACGGCCGCCGCGTCGCCGTCGACCCCGCCATCCCCTGTGAAACATGCACAAGCTGCCGAAGCGGCTACCGCAACCTCTGCCCGTACATCCGATTCGCCGGACACGATCGGCTCGACGGCGGCCTCCAGGAGATGATCGCCTGGCCGACCGAACTCCTGCACGCCCTCCCCGACGGCGTCTCCGACAGCGACGGCGCCATGCTGGAACCCCTCGGCGTCGCCCTGCACGCCTTCGACCTGGGCCATCTCCACCTCGGCGGCACGGTCGCCGTGGTCGGCTGCGGTCCTATCGGCCTGTTACTGATCCAGCTCGCCCGCCTGGCCGGAGCGTCCACGATCATCGCCGTCGAACCGCTCCCCCATCGCGCCGAAGCGGCCCGACGTTTCGGCGCCGTACCCCCCGAAAACGCCCAAGCCGACGTGGTCTTCGAGGTCGCCGGGAACGACGCCGCCGTCGACACCGCGCTGGAGTTGGCCCGCCCCGGCGGCCGAGTCGTCCTGGTCGGCATCCCCGACGAAGACCGCACGTCGTTCCGCGCCTCCCTGGCCCGGCGCAAAGGCCTCACCCTCGCCCTGGTCCGACGAATGAACGACGTCTACCCGCGCGCGATCCGCCTGGTCGAAGAAGGCAAAATCGACGTCTCCTCGCTGGTCACCGCGCGCTACCCGCTCACCGAGACCCCGGCCGCGTTCATCGCCGCCACCCGCCGCCAAGGCCTCAAGATCGTGATCGAACCACAACGCTAAAAAAACTTCTCGGAAGCTGTCGAATCGGCGTGACCTCATTCGAAGCGTAGTCATCGGGCCGAACAACCCCAGGACTCGCAAGGAGCAGGATCATGACCGAGCAACTCACCTGTGACCCGCAGACAAGCCTCACCAAATCCCTGCTCGGCTACGGCGTCCTGGCGGGTCCGCTCTACATGACGGTCTCCCTCGCCCAGGCCCTGACCCGAGCAGGCTTCGACCTCACCCGCCACCCGTGGAGCTTCCTGTCCAACGGCGACCTCGGCTGGATCCAGATCACCAACTTCGTGCTCACGGGCCTCGCCACCCTCGCCGCCGCCATCGGCATCGGCCGCGCCATCGGCTCGCCGTGGACCACCCGCCTCATCGCCGTGTACGGCCTGAGCCTGATCGGCGCCGGAATCTTCAGAGCCGACCCCGCCATGGGCTTTCCGGTGGGTACGCCCGAAGGGCCGGGAGTCGTAACGTGGCAGGGCACGATGCATTTCGTCTGCGGGGGCATCGGCTTCACCTGCCTGATCGTGGCGTGCCTGATCATGGCGCGGCGGTTCGCGGGCGAAAGCCGTACCGGGTGGGCGGCCTACACCGGCGCGTCCGGGGTGCTGTTCGCGGCCGCTTTCGCCGCCGTGAGCAGCGGCGGCGGCGCGGCCTGGTCGAACCTGACCTTCGTCGCCGGGGTTCTGATCATCTGGACCTGGCTCTCCCTCGTTTCCGTCCATCTGTACCGCCGCATCTGACACCAAAGGAGAAAACGATGCGATACCTGATTACCCTCGCCATCACCGCCCGGCCGGACACTCCGCCCCCCAGTGAGCTGCTGGAGGCTGTGAACAAACTCGGCGAAGACGCCACGAAGGCGGGCGCGCTGCTGGATAACGGCGGGCTGGCTCCCAGCGCCGAAGGGGCCAGGGTCGAGGTGGTCGGCGGCAAGCTGACCGTCACCGACGGGCCGTTCGCCGAGGCGAAGGAACTGGTCAGCTACGCGCTGTACCAGGTCAGGTCCAAGGAGGAGGCGGTCGAGTGGGGCAGCCGCTTCATGAAGCTCCACCGCGACATGTGGCCCGGCTTCGAGGGCGAAGCCATCGTGCACCGCGTGTACGGCCCCGAAGACTTCGCCTGATATTTCGCGATATGGCCCCCGGTCGAGTTCCTTCGGCCGGGGGTCGTTCGGTATCCCGGGACTTCGACCTCCAGCATTCGGCCGGGGTCGTTCCCTTTTCACCCCCTGATCGACAGAACGGTTTTAATCAACCGACATCGTGTTTTGCGATTCGACGTGCTTGGATCGACCGGTATGACGGGGAGCGACCCGCATCGGGTGGTCGAGGCGGTCTGGCGGATGGAAGCCGGACGAGTGATCGCCGGGCTGGCCCGGATCGTGGGCGACATCGGGCTGGCCGAAGAGCTGGCGCAGGACGCGCTGGTCATCGCGCTGGAGCAGTGGCCGCAATCGGGAGTTCCGGACAATCCCGGGGCCTGGCTCACCCTCACCGCCAAACACCGCGCCATCGACATGCTCCGGCGCCGCAGTCGATATGAGGAGAAACTCAAAGAATTCGGCCGCGATCAGGTACGGCAGCAGGCGGACGTCGAGACCGAAACCGTGGACATGCTCGATGATCCGTTCGGCGATGACATGCTGCGGCTGCTGTTCACGGCCTGCCATCCGGTGCTGTCCACGGAAGGACGGCTGGCCCTGACGCTCCGGCTGCTCGGCGGGTTGAGCACCGAGGAGATCGCACGCGCGTTCCTGGTCCCCGAACCGACCGTCGGACAGCGAATCTTCCGCGCCAAACGCACCCTTTCCGACAAGCACATCAAGATCGAGTTGCCCCCTCCGGGAGAGCTCCCCGCGCGGCTGGCTTCGGTGCTGGAGGTGATCTATCTCATCTTCAACGAAGGTTACGCCGCGACCACCGGAGACGACTGGATGCGCCCGTCGCTGTGCGAGGAAGCATTGCGGCTCGGGCGAATCCTGGTGGGTTTGATGCCGTCCGAAACGGAAGTGCACGGGCTGGTCGCCTTGATGGAACTCCAGATGTCCCGCATCGTGGCCCGCACCGGCCCAGGCGGCGAACCCGTCCTGCTCCTCGATCAAGACCGTGGACGCTGGGATCGGCTACTCATCCGCCGCGGCCTCGCCGCCCTGCAGCGCGCCGAGTCGCTCGGCACGCTAGGCCCGTACGGCCTGCAGGCCGCGATCGCCGCCTGTCACGCCAGGGCGATGTCGGCGGAGGACACCGATTGGGAGCGAATGGCCGCGCTGTATCTGGTTCTCGGTCATGTCGCGCCGTCACCGGTGGTGGAGTTGAACCGCGCGGTGGCGGTGAGCATGGCGTACGGGCCTGGGCGAGGGTTGGAGATCGTCGAAGGGCTGGGAGCGGAGAAGGCGCTTCGGGAATATCCGCAGTTGCCTGCCGTGCGCGGGGACCTGCTGGCCCGGCTGGGGCGTACGGCGGAGGCCCGGAAGGAGTTCGAGCGAGCCGCCGGGCTGACCCGTAACGAGCGCGAGCGGAGCCTGTTCCGCCGCCGAGCCGAGGCGCTACGAGAATAGCGTATTGTCTATAATTTCCCAATTATTCCGGAGATCACCCGCGGCGGCCCCATGCCCAGGAGCGCGCGGCGCCAATGGACAAATCCCGATTCTTGTCCTGATATTGGTCATCCTTATATACAATCTAGGGGTTTTCCTGGGTGTTTGACTTCAGAAATGACGTCGGTATAGTCGCGTTGTGCTCACGATGGGAGTGGAAGAAGAGTTCTTCATTGTTGATCCGGTGAGCCGAATGCTAGCGCCGGAAGGGCTCCCGAATATGGGCGCCCTACTCGCCATGAGCCCCACCGTGCCTGGCACCTATCACGGATACGACCACGAATTCCATCTGGCCACGGTCGAGACACGAACCGACGTGTGTCACAGCTTGCGGCAACTCCGGGCCGAACTCAGGAAACTCCGGGGCACGCTCACCCAGATGGCCTCAGATGCCGGGCTCTCCGTGCTCTCCGCCGGGACGATGCCCACCGCCGACTGGCGAACCACCCGGCTCGTGCGAAAACCTCGGTATGACCGGTGTTTCGAGCATTATCGCGATGTGGTCCAGCGCCGGGTCACCTGCGGCTGCCACGTGCACGTCGGCATCGCCGACCAGGAGCTCGCCGTCCAGGTCCTCAACCGCGTCCAACCCTGGCTCCCCATGTTCCTGGCCATCTCGGCCAGTTCCCCCTTCTACGACAGCGCCGACACCGGCTACCAATCCTTCCGGAACCCCCTTTGGGCGGGATTTCCCATCGGCGGTCCGCCACCCCTCTTCGAGTCCCATGCGGCCTATGCCGAGCATGTCCGCCAACTGCTGGACAGCGACGCGCTCACCGACATGGGCAACCTGTATTGGGACGCCCGGCTGGGCACCCGCTACCCCACCCTCGAATTCCGCATCGCCGACGCGTGCACCACCATCGACGAGACCGTCCTCCTCGCCGGCCTGGCCAGAGCCCTGGTCCTCACCTGCATCGACGAAATCCAGGCCGAACGCCCCCCGGTCCGCACCTCTCCACCCATGATCAAAGCCGCCACCTGGCGCGCCGCCCGCTCCGGCCTGACCGCCGACCTCATCGACCCCATGACCTCCGAGAAACTCCCCGCCCCCGCCATGCTCGACCGCTTCCTCCACTACACCCAAGAAGCCCTGAAAGACCTGGGCGACTGGGAAGAGATCTCTTACCTCGCCTCCCACCTCCTCTCCACCGGCACCTCCTCCCACCGCCAGCACCGCACCCTCACCACCACCGGCCACCTCCCCGACGTCATTGACGAACTCATCACAGAAACAACCCGAGAACTCCAGTAACCGCCCTTCTGAATTCGGACGGGAGATACGCAACCAAGAAGGACCGCAGGGCTTGGGCACCTGGTTGCCCCCGCCGTCAGGAGCTACCTGCTCAGACAGAGATCTTGAAACCGATCAGGTCAGGCGCTTTCGTCGTGACATCGACGGTGAAGGGTTTCAGATGGGTGAGAAGCTTCTCGGAGAGTGCGGGGGCTCGGCCTGATGGAGGTTCGTAACACAGGAAGAAGAAGCCCTCAGGCTTGAGCAGTTTCTCGATAAGGGCCATCTCGTGGGTTGGGTGACGCACCCAGAAGAGGTTGACGTTTACCGCCAGGATCTTGTCGTATTGTTCGCCGACGAAGTCCGCATTCTCGAAATCGGCAGTGCGGAATATTGCCTTCCCGGCCGTCACCGCATCATGGTTGCGCCGCTCGGCAAGGGCGATCATCTTCGGGGACCGGTCAAGGGCCACGACCTTGCCTGTCGTCAGCTTCGAGGAGATGAGCGACACCGCCGTGCCGCTGCCGCAGCCGATTTCGAGTATATGATCAGTCGGGACGATATCCAGCGCGTCAACCGCCCAGCTCAGTCGAGCCGTCATCGTTCCTATTCGTCTTCACCGGTTGTCGTCGATTCAGGATGCTCAATAACCCGATCCCACGAAGTCGGGAAAATAATACGAATCGCGGTATCCACCCCACCACGCGATTCGATAACGACTTCTTCGCCCTTGGTGATATCCCTGACCCGCTCCACAACGAACTCATGATCCTGAGCGCCTGAGCGTCCCTCCGGTTCGGACATGAGCCACCTCCCACCCATCAGGCTAGCCAATTGCCGCCGAATAGCACATAGACCCAGATCAGCCACCAAATAGGGACGCCCAACGCACGGACAGCGCACCACGCCTGCCGGCGCGCAGCCTGCCATCAGGGCCAGCTACTCTTCACATCCTTCTCGTGGAGTGACGGGCCTCGACGAGCGCACAACCGCGCAGGCCGAACGATCACCCGCAGTGGGAGTTAGGCCACTTCGGCACCTCGTGCTGACAGCCTTCACATCCCGGCGTAAACGGTTCCATAAGGGAAGCCAACTCCTACCTTCTCGCGACATCTCAAGAGAGCCGCCCGTGCGTCTTCATTTCGCGGCCATAGGAGGGGGCTCATGAACGGGTCGGGGAACGAGATGGGAAGCACCACTACTATCAGGAATGCCACACCTGGAGCGACAGGAGGGACCGCCTCCGCTGTCCCCGCGACTGGGAATGTCGAGGCGCGGCTGTCCGGAGGGCGGGATCAGGTGGTTCAAGCCCGCCGGTTGGTGTCGGCGACACTTGGCCGTGATCACCCCTTGCATGATGACTGTGTGTTACTGACCAGCGAGATCGCCACCAACGCGGTGGTGCACTCCCGGTCGGGCGACGGGGGCGAATTCACGGTGACCGTGACATTTCCCCGTGGCCGGGTACGCGTCTGCGTCCAGGACGAGGGATCGGCAAGCCCACCATGCGCCGGCCATTCCATCCCGAACGGATCCAGCGGTCGCGGCCTCCCCCTGTTGGACGCACTCTCAGCCCGCTGGGGCATGGTCCGCGAAGCCGGTCGAAACAAGGTCTGGTTCGAGATCGCCAGCGCATGACCCTCCATCGCCTGGGCTCAGCGGTTAGAAGGCCGGCATGGTCTGCGCTCAGAGGTGGGCGGTGTAGAAGGCCAACCTGACCTGGGCTTAGAGATGGGCGGTGAAGAAGGCCAGCATGTCGGCGGCCAATTCGATGGATCGGCTGGCCGCGCGGGCGCCATGGCCGACATCGGATTCGTGGCGGAGAAGGATCGGACGGGGCCCGGCGGTGGCGTGTTGCAGAGCAGCGCACATCTTCCGCGCATGTGAGGGGTCTACCCGGGTGTCGCCCCCGAAGACGGTGAAGAGCGTGGCGGGATATCGGACCCCCTCGCGTACGTGGTGATACGGGGAATAACGCAGAAGCCAGGCGATCGCGTCGGGGTCGCTGGCGGAGCCGTACTCGGCGCGCCAGCGGGGGCCGAGGCCGGAGAGTTCGTAGCGGGCCATGTCGAGGACGGGCGCGGAGCAGACGGCGGCGGCGAACAGGTCGGGGCGCTGGGTGAGCATGGCACCGACGAGGAGGCCGCCGTTGGATTCGCCGCAGATGCCCAGGCGGTCCGGCGTGGTCCAGCGCCCGGTGATCAGGGTTTCCGCGGCGGCGGCGAAGTCATGGAAGACGTTCTGTTTACGGTCGAGGGTGCCGGCGCGGTGCCAGTCTTCCCCTTCTTCGCCCCCGCCGCGGATCTGAGCGAAGGCGAAAATCCCCCCGGCTTCTATCCAGGGCAGGACATAGCTCGAATAGGCCGGAGTGAGCGGGACACCGAATCCGCCGTAGCCGTACAAGATGCAGGGTCGAGGGCCTGTGGACGGGCCGGAGAGCACGACCATGCGCACCAGGGTGCCGTCGGCGGACGGGTATTCGATCTGGTGGGATTCGACCTCCGGCAGGTCGGCGCGGCCGGGCGCGGGCTCCCACAGCGTGGTCTGCCCGGTCCGGACGTCATACCGATACACACTCTCCGGCGTGACGTAATCCGCATACGTGAACCACACCTGATGCCCACTCGCGGACATCCGCCCGATGGAACCGTGACCGGGAAGCGGAACCGCGCTTCTCCACTCCCCGGTCACGGGGTCGTGAACATTGATCTCGCCGATCGCGTGCCGGATCCGCGTCACCAGCAGCGCGCCGTCGATCAATGCGAAATCGGTGAGTACGGCCTGCGGATCCTCAGGCACCAGATCCCGCCAGGCATTCGGATCAGCGGGATCGCCGACGCCCAGCCGCACTCGTGGCGCTCCCTGCGTCGTCGCGACATAGAGCCGCCCGTCCGCCGCCACGGTCACCGCCGTCTTGGCGCCCCGGCCCTCCACCTGCCGCCATTCCGGCCCCGCCAAGTCGCACAACCGGATGTCATTACCAGCCCCCCGATTGGCGGAAAGCGTCAGCCATCGCCCGTCGGCGCTCAACGCCAGACCATCCGCCTCAACCAGCGCCAGATCGTCCCCGCGAAGCCGCCGCAGGTGAGCCATCCGCCCGCGGATGTAGTAGAACGCGTCCGACGAGGGCAGCCAGGCCACCGGCGAATACCGGCAATCCCCCACCGGCCCATCCACAACATCCCCCGTCATCACATCCAGCACGTACAGCTGAGCCCGTTCCTCCCCCCGCCGGGAAAGCTGCACGGTGACCAGCTTCCCGTCCGGCGACGGATGCCAATCGTCAAGCGTCGTCGTCCCCGCCGGATCCACCACCATCGGATCGAGCACCACCCGCCACACCATCTCCCCGATATGACCGGGAAGCCTCCCGGATGCCTCCCATTGATCTGGGACGCCGACATAGAGGATGGCGTGTTCCTGGCCTGGTTCCCGGCGGAGGCGGAAGGCGCGCTCGCCTCGCCAGGTGGGGGTGCCGATGACGCCCGTTGCGGTGAGTTGGGCGATTCGGTTGCGGAGGCGGGGCCGGGCGGGGAGCGAATGGGTGCGCCAGAGATCGTCCTGGGCGGCCAGCCATTTCTCGGTCTGCGGGCTGTCCGGGTCCTCCAGCCACCGGTACGGATCTTCGATCCGGTGACCGTGGATGACATCCACGATGGGCTGGCGTTCCGCGTCAGGGTAGGTCATGACACTTTCTCCAGGTCGGGACCCCACTGTCCGGCGAGGTCGGCATACAGGGGAGACGTGCGGAGAAGGTCGGCATGCGTGCCCGACACGGCGGTGCTGCCGTCCATGACGAGGATGCGGCGGGCGCGCAGGGCCGAGGTGAGGCGGTGAGCGATGACGATCAGGGTGCCGCCCCGGCGGGCGAACGCCTGCTCGGCGCGGGCTTCGGCGGCCAAGTCGAGATGGCAGGTGGATTCGTCCAGGATGGTGAGCCGCGTCGGCGACAGGTAGGCGCGGACCAGGGCCAGCAGCTGCCGCTCCCCCGGGGTCAACAGCCCCGCATGGATCTCGGCCTGATACCCGCCGAGCCGTCCGACCAGCTCCCGCGCACCGACCGCGTCCACGGCTCCGTCGACCCGGGACGCGGACGCGACTGACAGATAGGTGAGGTTGTCCCAGAGCGTCCCGCGAAAGACGTACGCCTCCTGCGGGATGAGCACGCGCGCGGCGGGATCCACCCGATCCGCGGCCATTCCGCCGACGGTGACCGCACCCTCATCGGGCCGGACCAGCCCGGTGATCAGCGCCGCGAGTGTGGACTTACCAATCCCGCTGGGCCCGACGACCGCGAGATGTTCCCCCTCCGCCACAACCAGATCGAGACCGGCGACAACAGGGTCCGCGTGGGGCCCATACCGAAATGTCACCCCCGACAGCTCAACCCGTACATCCGGCGGCATGACCCGCTGCGGACCCTCCACCGGTCGATTGCCCAAAAGACGCTCCAACGTCACCACAAGCCGCACTCCGCTCACCCCGAGCCCTTCCACTAATCCGCCCAGCGCGGGCGTCAGCGACTGGACAACGGCGGCCAGCACTCCGACGACCACACCCGGGCTCGCCCCCAACCCCGGCGCGAAGCCCAGCACCAGCATCACCGGCAACCAGCCACCCAGTCCGAGCGAGAACGTCCGCACGGCGGTGACCCGCGCGAGCGCCCGGGCCGCCGCCGCCTGCTCGTCGATCCGGCGCCCGACCAGCGCGACCGTACGCTCCTCGTCGCCGCAGGCCACGACATCGCGCAACCCGCCCATCGCCATCGTGACCACCTCGGTGGTCCGCTCATCGGCGATCAGGAACTCCCGCTGCCGCCGGGCCAGCGCGGGCAACGACAGCAGGAACAGCGCCACCCCCGCCGCGATCGGCGGCAGCACCAGCACCAGCACCTCGGGCATCAGCGCCGCCATCCCCAGCACGACGCTGACCAGCGTGAACACGAACGACCGCAGCACCCCGAGCACGGTCGCGAACGCGTCCCTGGCCACCTCCACCTGCAGATTCGACCGCGTCACCGCGGCCGCCTCCACCCGCGCCCCGACCAGGGCGTCCTGCACGACCCCCGCGATCAACCGCTCCCGGAACGGTTCCACAATCCCGGCCAATGCCAGCAAGGCCTGCCTAGCCCCCACCGCCGCGACAACCCACGACAACCCCAGCACTCCAACCCAGATCACCCCGACCTCGGGCCGCCCGCCCCCGAACCCGTCATCGATGGCCCCCGCCAACGCCAGCCCGACCACGAACGACGGCGCCACTTCCGCCACCGACCACGCGGCCAGCCGCCACGCCCGCCCCGGTTCCCGCGCCACAGAACGCCACAACAGCTGAAATGTCATGACGCCTCCGCCTGGAAGACGGATCGGTAGTCCTGGTTGCGCCACAGGCGGGCGTGGTGGTCGTAGCCGCGTACCCGGCCGCGTTCCAGCCAGATGACCAGGTCGGCGCGGGCCGCCATGGCGGTCCGGTGGGTGACGATCAGCCGGGTACGGGAGTCCCCGGCCAGAGCGACCCCCACCTGATGCTCGGTAATGGTGTCCAAACTGGACGTGGCGTCGTCGAGCACCAGCAGCCGATCGCCGTGCGCGAAGGCACGCGCCAGCCCGATGCGCTGCCGTTCGCCGCCGGACATGGGTGCATCGGCCAGCGGGGTGGCGTAGCCGGAGGGGAACCGCCGGATGAACGTGTCCGCTCCCGCCGCGCGGGCGGCTTCCTCCGCCGAGGGTCCGATGGTGTCGGCGACCGTGTCCCCGACCAGGGCGGGGCGCTCGAAGGCGTACCCGATCGCTTGCCGCAGCGCCGTACGGGACAGGAGGGTGAGCGGGACGTCATCGAGCAGGATCTCGCCGCCGACCGGGTCGGTGAGGCGTCCGGCGAGGGCGGCGAGGCGGGATTTGCCGGAGCCGGAACGGCCGACGACGGCGACGGCCGTGCCGCCGGGGATCTTGAGGTCGGGGATGGTGAGGCCGGGGGCCATGACGTTGTGGAAGGTGAGGGCGCCGGGTCCGTCGGGCAGGTGCCGTACGCCATGGAGGGCCGGGCATTCGTCCAGAAGCGCGACCATACGGCGGGCGGCGGCGCGGGCGCGGGCGACCTGGCTGACGTAGCCGAGGGCGGAGCCGAGGCCGGCGCCGAGGACGACATAGCGGGCGGCTGCGTACAGTTCGCCGGTGGTGAGGTCGCCGGCGGCGAGGCGGAATCCGCCGACGCCGAGCACGCAAACCTCCAGCAAGGGGATCACGACGGCGGCCTGCACGCCCGCCTGGGCCCGGACACGCCACAGTTCCAGCGCGTGCGCGCGCACCTGGGGCAGCGCGGACAGCACGCGGCGCGTCTCCTGCGCGGCGGTCCCGGCGGCGGCGATGGTCCTGGCCCCGGCGACGGCGTCGACCAGCCGCGCGGCGATGTCCGCCTGCGCCTCCTGATAGCCCCCCGCGAGCGCGGTCGAAACCCGAAGGAATGTCCGCAACACCAGCACGATGACCGCGAGCCCGGCCACCAGCGTCAACGCCAGCCAAGGATCGATGAGCAAGAGCGCCACCAGGCTGCCCACCGCCGGGATGAGCATCGTGGCGCCGGTGATCGCGGCATCCGGGGCACGGCCGACCTCTTCGGCGTTCATCCCGATCCGGGTCACCAGATCGCCTTCCGGAATCGACCGGGTCAATCCCGGCCCGACGCCTATCACATGCCGTACCAGCCGATGCCGCAGCCAAGCCGACGCCTGCGCCCCGCTCGCGCCCCCGGCCCACACCCCGAACGTGTCACAGACGACCAGCAACGCGACAACCGCGACGCTCACCGCGAGCCAGCCCCCCGAACGGGCGTCAGCGGTCCGGCCCAGCGTGTACGGCAAGGCCAGCGCGAGCACCCCCCCGACCACCGAGGTCACGGCCAGCACCCCGACAGCGGGCCCGCCGCGCCTGATCACCCCGGTCACGAGCTGATCCGCGGTACGCACCCGGGGTTCTCCTTCCAGAAGGGCCGAGCCCTGAGCTGGGGCAGCTCAGGGCTCGGGGACTCGTGCTAGTGGCAGAGCAGGAGGCTCAGGTTGCTCGGCGTGTTCGACTGGCAGCCGAGCAGGGTCAGCGTGCTCCCGCCGCCACCGCCGTGGCCGTGGCCGCCGCCGGGAACTTCCATCGCCTGAAGGTCGAGAAGAACCATGGTCGTGCTCCTTCTTTATCGGGGGGTTCATTGAGTTATGCGTGAGCTCTAGTGACAGAGCAGAAGGCTCAGGTTGCTGGGGGTGTTCGACTGGCAGCCCAGCAGCGTCAGCGTGCTGCCGCCGCCGTGGCCGTGGCCGTAGCCACCCGGCACCTCCATGGCCTGAAGGTCGAGAAGAACCATGTGCGCGTGTTCACCTCCTTCGCGATGCGAGTCGGTACGGGTGCCGCTCGGCGTCCGGTCACAGGGGCGCCCCTGAACCGGTGTGCTCGCCGGGCGGTCGCAGGAAGGGGAGCGGAGCGCCGCTCACGGCGAGCAGCACGCCCGCGGTCCCGGTGGCGAAATCCATCGAGAGGCGGAGCAACTGGTCGCCGGGGAACGCGAGTCCGTCCCGGTAGGGAAGGGCATGCCAGTCCAGGCCGGGGATCAGATCCGGTTCGGCGAGGACGAGTCCGGCCCGGCCGGCGAACAGGCCGGGCTGCACGAAGTAGCCGCATCGGGTGACGAGCAGGAGCGCGTCGAGGTCGGCGCGCAGTTCTTCGTCGGGACGATGGGTGAGGAATCGGTCCAGCACGAGGGCGATCCCGACCGAGCCTTCCTCCAGGTAGGGCAATGTCCGCCAGCCCTGGTTCACTTGGAGGGAACCGTCCTGGGTGCGGATGCATCGCCGCAGGTCCTGTCGGAGTGCGCGTTCGGCCAGGTCGAGCAGGGCGTGGTCGCCGCTGTGCTCGTAGGCGTGCAGGAACAGCAGCGCGGATCCGCTGGAACCGTGCATGAGCCCCGCCCGAGGGTTGGAGCCACCGCTTAGTTCGGGCACGTCGTCGGGTAGCCGGGCGGCGCAGGTCTCGATGACGGCTTGCGCGTCCAGGCCGAGGTGCAGCAGGTTCAGCCCGATTCCGGCCAGGCCGGTGGACAGGCCGGCGTCCAGTCGCCGCCAGTCCTCGCGCATCGCGCGGTCGACCAGGTCGAGCGCGATGTCTCGGTGCCCGAATCGATCGAGCGCGTGGGCGATGCCATGCAATCCGTCATAGAAACCCAGCGGAGTTCCAGGGGCGGGTTGTGATGCCCGGGCCAGCAGCCAGTCCTCGTATTCCGGGTATCGCCCGGCTCCAGCTGCGTCCAGCGCGTACAACACACCGGCGGCGCCGTGCGCGAAGTTGAGGCCGCCTCCTGGGCGGAACTGCGCGATATCTCCAGGGAAGAGCCGATCCCGACGACCGGGCGTGGCAGTGGCCAGAATCGCCCGGACCATCGCATCCGCGCCGGACGGCCACTCGGTCGCCTTGAAGGAGAGCGCATCCGCGTCAGGGTTCGCGCCCTGGATGGTTCGCAGGGCGGTGGTGATGATCTCTGGGGGGACCGGGAAGGTGGTGGTGATCAGGTGGGCCAGTTGGGTGATCTTGTTGTTGGCCAGGGGGAGCATGATGGTGGCTTGGGGGGCGAACAGGCCGAAGCAGAGGCAGGCGAGTGAGTAGAGATCGACCTCTGCGCCGCGGCGGTTCGGGGGTGCCTGGAAGGCGGGGTGAGCGAGCAGGGAACGGCCCTGGTCCTCGACCGGCATGGCCACTTCGAAGTCGATGAGGACCACGCGACCGGTCTCGGTGACCAGGATGTTGTTGGGGTGCAGGTCGCCGAAGACCACGCCGCGCCGGTGCAGCGATTCGACCGCGTCCCGGACTCGGGGCAGCATCTCCAGAACCCACGCGGTGTATTCGGCGAGACTCTCCGCCGAGCAGTTGGCCCTCGTCAGCGGATAGCGGTGAACCAGCTGGCGCTGCAACGGATTCCCGTCGACGAACTCCATGACGAGGAAGTGGTGCTCGCCAAGGGTGAAATAGTCACGATATTCCGGGACAGCGTCCAGGCCCCTCAGGCGCTGGAGCATGTCCCGCTCGTGCTGGAGCCGAGCCACCGCATCCCGCCCGCCGGCGTCCAGCCCCGCATGCGGCCTGGCCTCCTTGAGCACCACTCGCTCGCCGGTACGCCGATCCCACCCCAGATACACCCCGCCACCGTTGGAAAAGTGCATCACCGCCTCGATCTCGTACGGCAACCCGCCGGTCGTGACCGCATTCCGAGCTTCGAGTTGGGGCTTCAGGAATTCGGGCAACTGAACCCACGGCGGAACGACGAACGAGGGACCGCGGACGTCGGGAACGAGCTCGCTGTCGGCGTTCTCGATCGCGGTAACCTGCTCGCCGCTGTCGTCAAGGCAGTAGCGCGGGACGAAGCCCCCGTAGCGGACATACAGCGGCCCGTCCGCGTAGCGAAGGTCGCTGAGGATGTACGGCCCTTCGACGCCACGCAGGAGCGTATCGAGCTCCTTGAGCGCAAGCTCCAGCTCCGATTCATGCGGATAAATCGTGACAAGCTTGCCGCTTGCTCCCCGGGGGGCGGCTTTCGAGTTGAGCATGGTCACAACCGGCGCACTGCGCAGGAACTTGAACGGGATGTCCCTGGGCACGCAGTAGTCCCACACCGCCCCCAGCACCCGATCCGCGTCTTCAAGCCGGGCCGAAACGTGAATCTTCCAGCCCTGCATCGCGATCTGCCGGACACCCGGCGCGTAGTGCATCCACGTGTCGGTCGGCTGATGCTCCCACCCGACCGGCACCTCCCGGCCGGCTACCGGGAAATCAGCATGTTCCGACTGCCGATTATCCGGCGAATCATAAAAAAGCCGATCCGCCAGGCAATAAAGCTCATACTGGTCATTCACGGCCATCTCCCTGCTTTCCTCTACAGAGAGAATTCCGGATAACCCGATGAGTTCCTAGTTACAAATTCAACCAATGACGTATGGGCAAACATCACGGGTGAAGCCATGAACCAGGCCCCGACCTGCGACCCAACCGAAGATGAATGCTACTCACAACCAGGTTGACTCTCGATCAATCTTGCAGTCCACCCACATCGCCATCCATCTATTTGTCCAATTATATGCGAACGAAAGCGCGATCTACGGACAGTCGGGAAAAGTCGAACGAGCCAGCACACAGCCACAAGAAGGACCTGCTGAAACGTTCACGAAATCACCCAACGAGGGAATTGCCACCTTTGACCGCTCAACGTGCACGGAAGGTCCCACCAAGGGCTTCTCCGGACTCGTACCGCTTCGATCGGGTTTGACACGCCGTCAGAGGCGCAGCGACTCGAACGGCCCCCGGAATCCCCGGGGCCGGATCATGACCAACCCCCCAGAGGGGCTGTACCGCACCCAAATAGCCCCGGAAATCCGGATGTTCCGCGACATCCCGCATGTTGCAGAGACCATGGAAGACCGTTTCGCCGACTTGGGTGTCATCCGGCGGCTCCTCCACGACACCCAGACCTGGGCCTTCGTCGGACTAGCCAACAACCCCGACCGAACCGCGTACGACCAGGCCAGACTCCTCCAGCAACGCGGCAAGACCATCATCCCCGTGCACCCCCTCGCCGAGCCCGTCCTCGGCGAAAAGGGCTACCCCACCCTCACCGACATCCCCACCCCCGTAGACGTCGTGGCCGTCTACCGCCGCTCCCTCCACGCCCCCGAAGCCATAACCCAGGCAATCACCATCCACGCCAAAGCCGTCTGGCTCCCCCTCAACGTCATCGACATCCCCGCAGCCCGCCGCGCCCAAGCAGCAGGTTTAGAGGTAGTCATGGACCGCTGCCCCGCCGTCGAATGGGCCCTCCGCCGCTAGGCCTCGAACGCGGCGAAGAAGGCCTCCTCCGGCTGTTCGCCGGAGAGCGTGAGACCGGTGTCGAAGCGGAAGGCGGGGACCGAGTCGGCGGTGAAGCCGAGCCCGCGTACGCGGTCGAGCTCGGCGCGCAGTTCTGTTGCGCCGCCGTCGGACATCCGTACGCCCGTTTCCTCGGCCAGCATCACCAGGATGTCGTGGTCGGCGACGTTGAGCGCGTCGGTGAAGTAGGCGCGGAACAGGCGCTCCGCCATCCGTTCGCCGCGGCCCTGGGCGGCGGCCTGGGCGATGAGGCGGTGGGCGTCGAAGGTGTTGGTCGACACCACGCGCCCGAAGTCCACCTTCAGCCCGTCCTCGGCGCCGAAGGTTGTCATGGTCTGGACCTCGCGCGCGGCGGCCTCACCGCGGTCGCGCTTGTGCGTCTCGAAGAGGGGCTCGCCAGCGGGATCGGCGTCTGGCCGGTGCTGGAACGGGAGAAAGACCGTCTCGACCTCGCCGCCACTCTCGCGGTAGCGCTGCGCGGCCCGGCTGTACCGGGTGAAGACGAGATAGGAAAGCACGCACGCGACATCGAACACGATCTCGACCCGGCGCTTGTTCATCGCGGGATTCCTTTCGTTGCATCGGACTACCAGGGAAGCGGCCGGTCGCGGCGAAGTAACCACCGGTCGGGCCCTCCTTGTCGATCATGGCCATGCGTACGATGATCTCCGCGCCCTCCGCCACGGTCTGCGCGCCGGAGTGGCCGTTGAAGTCGGTGGCTGTGTGCCCGGGGTCGACCGCGTTGATCCGCATGGCCGGGTATGCGTGTGCGTACTGCGCCGTGACCATGTTCAGCGCCGCCTTGGAGGCGCTGTAGACCAGCGCGGGGACCCAGACTGGCACGACCTCCGTGTACGCGTCGGGGTCGGCCGCGACGGCCAGCGAGCCAAGACCGCTGCTGACGTTCACCACGACGGGCGCCGGGCTCCGCTGGAGCAGCGGCAGGAACGCGCGCGTGACCCGGACCACGCCGAACACGTTGGTGTCGAAGCACGCCTGCATGTCCGCGGCGGTGATCTCGCCAGCTGACTCGATGGAGCCGATCACGCCCGCGTTGTTGACCAGGACGTCGAGGTGCCCGGCCGCCACGCGGACCCGGTCCGCCGCCGCTCGCACGGAGTCGTCGCTGGTGACGTCCAGGAGCAGCGGGCGGCCACCGGCCCGCCGTGCGGCCGCCTCTCCCCGCCGGGCGTCGCGGGCCCCGAGAAACACCTCGTGCCCGGCCTGGACCAGGCGGCGGGCGGTCTCCAGGCCCAGCCCCCTGTTCGCCCCGGTGACAAGTGTCGTCGTCATGCCCCCAGCCTGGGCGCCGCCCGTACGAGCAGGAAGTGTCTGCTTCTTCCTGGGAACGGCGGTACCAGGCAGTCGGGTGCGCACCACCCATATGGTGGGCGAATGAGCAACGAGCTGGGCGCCGCGCTACGCCGCTGGCGGGACCGGATCGACCCGGTCGCGGTCGGGCTTCCCGCCGGGCGCGCGCGCCGGGCGGCCGGGCTGCGGCGCGAGGAGGTCGCCCAGCTGGCCGGCATGTCGGTGGACTACATCATCCGCCTCGAGCAGGGCCGGGCGACGGCACCGTCCGAACAGGTCATCACCGCGTTGGCACGCGCACTGCGGCTGTCGGACCAGGAACGTCGGCACCTGTTCCTGCTGGCGGGGCGGCTCGCGCCCGCGAACGATCGCATGCCGTCGCACCTCACGCCCAGCGCGCAGCGGCTGCTCGACCAGATGGAGGGCACCCCGGTCAGCGTGTTTGACGCGGCCTGGACCCTGATCGCGTGGAACCGCTTGTACGCCGCGCTGCTCGGCGACCCCTCCGGCCTGCGCGACCGCGAGCGCAACGTGCTGTGGTGCCACTTCACCGAGGCGCCCACCCGCATCACCCACTCAGCCGAGCAGGGAGCCAGGTTCGAACTCGCCGCAGTCGCCGACCTCAGGGCCGTAACCGCCCGCTACCCCCTGGACCCCGGCCTGACCTCCCTCGTCGCCGACCTGCGGCGCGCCAGCCCCCGCTTCGCCACGCTGTGGACCTCACACGAGGTCGGCACCCACGTGATGAACACCAAGACGATCCACCACCCCGATGTCGGACCGCTCGCGCTCGATTGCGACGTCCTGACCGTGCCGGGCACCGACCTGCGCCTCGTCGTCTACACCGCCCCACCAGTCTCCGACACCGCCGACAAGCTCCGCCTACTCGACGTGATCGGCACCCAGTCGATGGCGTCCGACGGGCACTTCTAGTCCAGTGGTACCGGGGGTTCCGGTAGGGCGGTTGTGGTGCCAGCTCGACTAACTGGCCTCACGAAGCGGGTGGAGTTGCACGCTGAGGCGCAGTTCCAATGCCTCGGCGAGGCGTTCCAGCATAGGGATGGTGGGCATGGTGCCACCCGCCTCGAACCGCGCCACAGCCGGCTGCTTCAACCCCGCCCGCTCGGCCAACTCGGTCTGGGTGAGGCCAAGCTCCTCACGGCGGAGCCGTACGGCTTCGCCCAGTTCGAAACGGACCCGGGCGGCCTCGTAGGCGGCCCCGGCCCCGGGACGGCTCATGATCTCGGCACGTTTCTCGGACCACGCCTTACGCTCGGCCATGCCACTCACTCCTCGTCCACCGTGTGAGCCTCGGCGATACATGGATATCTCAGCAACGCAGGCGAGGGGCGAGATCTGCGTAGTCCGGGACTCGGTCTAGGTATTTCGCTGTTGCGAAGTCGATGAAGCGGTCGATGTCTGCTGCGTTGGAGGCTAGGCCGAGGGATACGCGGACGGCGCCGCCGCTGGGGAGGCCTAGGGCGTGGAGGTAGTCGTCGAGGGTTAGGTCGGCGTGGAAGTAGGGGCCGGCGAGGAGGGATTCGTCGATGGCGAAGGCGCGTTCGCCGGCGCCGGGGTTGCAGAAGCAGCCGGTGCGGAGGGAGATGCCGGCGGCGGCGGAGGAGCGGGCGACGTCGCGTTCGTCGATGATGTCGCCGTCGGGGGTGCGGAAGTTGAAGGTGACGGTGGCGCCGCGGTCGCGGGTGGTGGTGGGGCCGTAGACGCTGACGAAGGGGGCGCCGTTGCGGTGGCGGAGGGTGGTGAGGCGGTCGAGGAGGATGCCGGTCAGGGTGGTGACGTGGGTGTGGATGGCGTCGATGCCGATGCTCGAGATCCAGCTGAGGCCGATTTCGACGTCGGGGATGGAGAGGAAGTTGAGGGTGCCGTCTTCGAAGGCGCTCTCATCCTCGTTGAAGACGTGCCAGTTGCCGTACGCGCTGACGGCTTTGATCGTTCCACCCGCGAACCATGGCCGGATAAGTCGAGACAAAGCCTCGCGGCGGGCGATCAGGCAGCCGACGCCGGTCGGGTAGCCGAAGATTTTGTACCAGCTGACCGGTACGAAGTCGGGATGGATCTCGCTGAGGTCGAGGCGGTTGGCGGGCACGAAGGCGGCGGCGTCGAGCAGCACGTCGTAGCCTCGCGCCCGGGCTTCGGTGACCCACCGAAGCGGATGCTGCACTCCGGTGAAGTTGCTCTGCGCGGGGAAGGCGAGCAGCCCTCGGGTCCCGTCCAGCGCGTAGAGCAGTTCCCCTTCGTCCACTCGCAGCTCAGGGCTGACCATGCCCACGGCCGTGACCTCAGCGCCACGCGCTCGCGCGTACTCCCGAATGCCGTTGACCGAATTGTGGTTATCACTGGTCAGCACGAGCCGGGCGTCCGGCCCGAAAGGGTAAGCCTCCCCCACCAACCGGCAGGCGCCGGTGGCGTTGGAGGTGAAGATCACCGCGTACTCGTCGGGTGCGGCGTTGAAATAGGCGAGGATGGCCGCCCGGGTGCGATCCACCAGCGCGGTCGCCGCGCTGGAGGTGGGATTCTCCGAATGCGGATTCCCGTAGCATCCGCCGATGACACGTTCGGCGTGGGCGCGGATCTGGTGTCGCGAGGGCAGCCCTGACCCCGTGTAATCGAGGTAGACGTGCCCCCGCGCGTCAAGATAGGAGTATTCGGCGTCCCGCAGGTCCACCAATCCGAGCTTTACGGACATATGCTCCCCAAGCGTCCGTGAATGCATCAATACCACTAATATCAGCTCGAATTGGTAGAATTTGCTTACTACAGGGTGAGACCTAGCTGGACTCCCTCACCACCAGTTCCGTCGGCATGATCACCGGATCTGTCGACCCGCCCTCGAACAGGCCGAGCAGCTGGCTGACCACCGCCAGCGCCTGAGCGGCCATCGGACTACGCACCGTCGTCAACGGCGGATCGGTGTAGAGCGCGGCCTCGATGTCGTCATATCCGACCACCGCGACATCGTCCGGCACCCGCCGCCCGGCCTGCCGCAACGCGCGCAACGCCCCGATCGCCATTAAATCGTTGGCCGCGAACACCGCGTCCAGCCCCGGATCATCCTCAAGCAACTGGCACATCGCCTGATCACCGGAAACCCGGGTGAAGTCCCCAACCGCGATGATCGACCGCCGCCCGGTGTCGCGGAGCGTGTCCCGATAGCCGGTCAACCGATCCTGCGCCGCGATCATGTCCAGCGGCCCGGAGATCGTCGCGATCCGCCGCCGCCCGCGCCCCAGCAGGTGCCGGACCGCCTGCGCGGCCCCGTCATAGTTGTCGTTGTCCACATACGGCACCGAAGGCGCCGACACCGGCTTCCCGAAGGACGCGATCGGCAACCCCATCCGCACCAGAGCCGCCGGCAGCGGATCGGCGCCGTAGAAGGACACCAGCATGACCCCGTCCACGTGCCCGGCGGCGATGTACTCCTGGACGCGCAACCGGCTCTCGTCCGAGCCCGCCAGCATCAGAACGACCTGCTTGCTGGCCGCCTCCAGGGCCCGGCTGGCGGACCGGACCACGGCGGAGAACATCGGATCGTCGGAGAACAGCCCGGCGGGCGGGTCGGAGACGATGAGCGCGATCGAGTTGGTCCGCTGGGTGACCAGGCTGCGCGCGACCGAGTTGGGCACGTAGCCCAGCTCGTTGACCGCGCGCAGCACGACCTCGCGAAAATCCGGAGTGACCGTCGTGTCGCCGTTCACGACCCGGGAGACGGTCGACTTGGACACACCGGCCCTGGCGGCGACCGCCTCCAAGGTAGGACGTTTCATGCAATTCCGTTTCGCTGGATGACCCCGCGATACCACAGCGCGCTGTCCTTGAGCAGGCGGCGCTGAGTGCCGTAGTCGACGCGGACGATGCCGAACCTCAGGTGGTAACCCTCGGCCCATTCGAAATTGTCCAGCAATGACCAGACGAGGTAACCCCGCAGATCCGCCCCCGCCTCGATGGCGGCGTGCGCGGCGCGCAGATGGCCGTCCAGGTACGCTACCCGGTCGGCGTCCGGGACCCGGTCGCCCACCACGACGTCGTCGAAGGCGGCGCCGTTCTCGGTGACGATCAGCCCGACTTCGGGGTAGTCCTGGCTTAGCCGTACGAGCAGGGAGGAAAGCCCTGACGGGATGATGGGCCAGCCCATCGCGGTGGACGGCACGTCCAGGCTGGCGAAGCCGATGCCCTCCGAGCCCGGGTATGCCTCGTTGGCCGGAGTGCCCGGGGCCGCCTCGACGATGCACGGGTTGTAGTAGTTGATCCCGAGCAGGTCGATCGGCTGGTTGATGATCGCCAGATCGCCGTCCTTGATGTGGTCGAGGCCGCCGTGCCGGGCCGCGATCTCCAGCACCTCCGGCGGGTACGTCCCGCGCAGGGCCGGGTCGATGAACTGCCGGTTGAGCAGGGCGTCGATCCGGTCGACCGCCTCCCGGTCGACGTCGGAGATCTCCGCCGCGGGGTCGAGCGCCTGCGCGGGCGTCACCACCGGGGCCAGGTTGAGGGTGAGCGCGAGCTCCCCGGTCAGCGCCTGCGCGGCCAGACCGTGCGCGAGCAGCAGGTGGTGCGAGGCCTTGAACGCGTCCGCCTCCGACTGGCGCCCCGGCGCGTGCACCCCGCTGCAGTAGCCGAGGAACGCCGACACCCACGGTTCGTTCAAGGTGGTCCAGGTCCGCACCCGATCCCCAAGCCGCGCATGTACGGCCTGCGCGTAATCACCGAACCGGTAAGCCGTATCCCGATTGGCCCACCCACCCCGATCCTCCAGATTCTGCGGAAGATCCCAGTGATAAAGCGTGACATAGGGCGTGATCCCCGCCCCCAGCAACTCGTCCACAAGCTTGTCGTAGAAGTCCAGGCCGCGCGGATTGACCGGCCCGGACCCGTCCGGCACGATCCGCGGCCACGCGGTGGAGAACCGGTAGACGCCGAGCCCGAGCCCGGCCATCAACCCGACATCCTCCCGGTAGCGGTGGTAGTGATCGCAGGCCACGTCGCCGGTGTGCCCGTCGGCCACCCGTCCGGGCGTGCGCGCGAAGGTGTCCCAGATCGACGGCCCGCGGCCGTCCTCGCGCGCGGCCCCCTCGATCTGGTAGGAGGCGGTGGCCGCGCCCCAGATGAAGCCGTCCGGAAAGACCACGGAATGACCCTGTGTCGAGGGCTCGACCTTCCCGTGCCCCCGAGTCTCGATGGTCGACGTCATCCCTTGACCGCTCCCTGCATGATTCCTCCGATGATGTGTTTGCCGAGCAACGCGAAGACGAGGACCAGCGGCAGCGTGCCGAGTGCCGTACCGGCCAGGCCCATCACGTAGTCGTTGACGTAACCCGCGGCGAGCGTGGACAGGGCCACCTGCACGGTCGGGTTCTCCGGGGTGAGCACGAGCAGCGGCCACATGTAGTCGTTCCACGCGTTCATGAACGTGAGCATGCCGAGCACGGCCGCGGCCGGGCGGGCGGCCGGGAAGACCACGTGCCAGACCAGGCCCCAGGTGGTGCAGCCGTCCACCCGCCCCGCCTCCAGCAGCTCGGTGGGCAGCGCGCGGGACAGGTACTGCGTCATGAAGAACACGCCGAACGCGTTGACCAGGCCCGGCACGATCAGCGCGTAGATGCTGCCGGTCCACTCCAGCTTCACCATCAGCATGTAGAGCGGGATCATGCCGAGCAGCGAAGGCACCATCATGGTGGCCACGGTGATCAGCAGCAGCGCCTGGCGGCCGCGGAACCGCAGCTTGGCGAACGCGAACCCGGCCAGCGTGGAGAGGAACATCACCGCGACCGCGATGGACCCGGACACGATCACCGAGTTGAGCATGGCCAGCGCGAACGGCACGGTCTCGAAGACCCGGCCGATGTTCTCGAAGAAGTTGCCGCCGGGGATCATCGGCGGCGGCACCTGGGCCAGCGCGGCGTTGTCCCGGGAGGCCACCACGACACTGAAATACAGCGGCAGCGCGGTGAAGAAGGCGACGCCCAGCAGGGTGAGATAGGTGAGCCGCATGCCCTTCGCAGCCCTCATCGCAGATCCCCCTTCGTCCTGCTGGTCAGCAGGAAGTTGATCCCGGCGATCACGATGATGAACAGGAACATCATCCAGGAGATGGCCGAGGCGTAGCCGAAGTCCAGGCGGGCGAAGTTCTCGTAGATGAACAGCGCCAGCGTCTGGTATTGCCGGTCCTGACCGCCGGTCACGCTGTAGGCGCCGAACAGCAGCGGCTCGGCGAAGATCTGCATGGCGCCGATGGTCGAGGTGATCACCACGAAGATCATCGTCGGCCGGATCATCGGAATGGTGATCTTGCGCAGCTGGGTGAGATTGCTCGCGCCGTCGATGGTGGCCGCCTCATACAGCTCTCTGGGTACGGCCTGCATGGCCGCCAGCAGAATGAGCGCGTTATACCCCGTCCACCGCCACATGATCATGGTCGAGATGGCGATGTGCGAGGTGCCCGTCCCGGCCCGCCAGTCGATCTCCCCGGCCCCGAACAGCGACAACACCCAGTTGAGCAGCCCGAAGTCGCGCCCGAAGATCTGGCTGAAGATGACCACCACGGCGACCACGCTGGTCACGTTGGGCAGCAGCAACGTGACTCGGAACAGCGTCTGCGCCCGCAGTGGCCGGTTCAGCAGATGTGCCAGCCAGATCGCCAGCAGCAGCTGCGGCGCGGTGGACAGGAACCCGATCGACAGCGTGTTGAAGGTGGCGTTCCAGAAGTAGGAGTCCTGGACGACCGCGATGAAGTTGTCCAGGCCGAGGAACTCGTGCTCGTCCTGGAGCAGCGTCCACTCGTGCAGGCTGACCCAGGCCGTGTAGAGCAGCGGGAACAGCCCGAAGGCGCAGAACAGCAGAAAGAACGGCGCGACGTAGGCATACGGCGAGCCTTTGACGTCGGCCTGGTAGCGCCAGTGGCGCCCGTTGAACCTGCGCCGTTTCCCGGGGGGACGCGGCGGCGCGGCCGGGCGGTCCGGGGCACGCGTGGCCATACCCGCTCCTTTCTGTGACATTGGCCGATCCTTCGGATCGGCGGGCTTGGCCGCCTTCAGCCTGTGTCTTCCCTCGTCACTCCGGGCCGCTTCGCGACCCTGCGTTCCTCAGTCCAGACACAGGCGCGGCCAAGCCGAACTGGGTGGCCGGGGAGAATGACCGGCCACCCTGGACAGTTACTTGATCTTTTCCGCGTCCGCGACCGCCTGGGCCCAGGCCTCTTCCGGCGCCTGGTTCTGCAGTTCGACCCGGCTCAGGCCGTTGCCCATGGCGAGCAGCACGTCACCGGACTTGGGGCCGGTGTGCTGGGGCTTGAGCGCCTTCGCGGCGTCGGTGAAGATCTTGCCGATCGGAGCGTCGCCGAAGTACGGGTTGACGTAGGTGGACACCGCCGGGTCCTCGTACAGGGCGGGCAGGGAGGGCAGCGCGCTGGCGTCCTTCCAGAGGGTGAGCTGGCTCTCCTTGCTGGTCAGGAAGTTGATCAGCTCGGCCGCTTCCTTGGGGTGCTTGCCCTGCTTGGGAGCCATCAGGTGGGTGCCGCCCTGGTTGCCGCCGCCACCGGGCACCGCGGCGATGTCCCAGGTGCCCTCGCCGGGCTTCTGGTCCTTGATCACGCCGGTCTTCCAGGCCGGGCAGACCATGGTGGCGAAGGTGCCCTTGGCGATGCCGGTGGTCCACTCGGGGGTGAACGCGGTGAGCTTGCCGGACAGCTTGTTCTGGATCATCGAGACGCCCATGTCGAAGGCCTTCTTGACGTCCGGGTTGGTGGCCACGACCAGGTTGTTCGAGGCGTCGTAGAAGCCGACCGGAGCCTGCTCGACCATGGCCCGGAAGTGCTCACCGGGGCCGTCGGTGAAGGCGGCGTCCTTCACGCCGCCGGCGACGAACTTCTTGCCGGTCTCGACGTAGGCGTCCCAGGTGGGCCACAGCGCCGAGACCTCGTCGCGGTTGGTGGGCAGGCCGGCCTTCTTGAACAGGTCGGGGCGGTAGCACATGGCCAGGCCGCCGACGTCGGTGCCGAGGCCGAGCAGCGTCTTGCCGTCGGCGGCGAGGCCGAGCTGCCACTTCCAGTCCAGGTATTCCGACTGGCGGGAGGTCAGCCCGTAGTCGGCCAGGTTGTAGAACTTGTCCGGCACCTGCTGGAAGGTGGCGATGAACCCGCCCTCGATCGCGACCACGTCGGCCGCGCCCGCGCCGGTGGCCAGCTGGGTGACCAGGTTGTTGTGGTGGTCGTTGAACTGGGACCGGCGCTCGGTGATCGTGACGTTCGGGTGGGTCTTCTTGAACTCTTCGTACAGCGGCGCGTAGTGGAAGTCGCTGAACAGGGCGACGGTAAGGGTGACCTTCTCAGCCGGCTGGGAGGCGGACGCGCCACCGCTGGGGGCCGGGTCCTCGCCACCGCAGGCGGCCAGGAGGGATGCGGCGATCAGGGGCACGACGAGCCGCGTCACGCGGCGGCGAGGGAGAGTGGACATGCCGTTGGAACCTTCCTATTTATGATCATGAAGAGAACGTTCCCTGGAGTGAGGTTGGTCCTGGCTCCGGAAACTTGTCAATGGGTTCCGAGATAACGATCGTCGTGACCTCTAGGGAACGTTCCCCTGATTTTTCCGACATATCCGCATGTCAGCGGGGTGAAATTGCGATCTTCCGGGCAGGGGAAAGCGTTCTCTCGCACGTCTCGCCGGTTTCTCACATGTTAATTCAACACTTGACAGTAGTACTGAATCGCGAGCACGCTCAGTGTCCGAGAGCGCTTCCCCGCACTCGTCGGCCCGGCGCGGCCTGTCCTGGTTTGGTGCTCCGTCGAGGAGGTTCCATGCATGCACGCGTCCGATTAGGACTGCTTGCCGCGTTCGCGCTGATCGTTACCTACGTTGTGAGCGTCCCCGCAGCCGCGGCCGACACCCTGCTTTCCCAAGGCAAGACCGCCACCGCGTCCTCCTCCGAGGCCGCGTTCACCCCCGCCGCCGCGGTGGACGGCAGCACCGGCACCCGCTGGGGCAGCCTGTTCACCGATCCGCAGTGGATCCAAGTTGACCTCGGCATCCAGGCCACCGTCTCGCAGGTCGTGCTGAACTGGGAGGCCGCGTACGCCCGCGGCTTCGAGCTGCAGATCTCCGCCAACGGCACCACCTGGACGAGCATGTACAGCACGACCACCGGAGCCGGCGGCGTGCAAACCATTAACGTGTCCGGGACTGGGCGCTACGTCCGCATGTACGGCACCCAGCGGGCCACCGCCTGGGGTTACTCCCTCTGGGAATTCCAGGTGTACGGCAGCCCGGTCGGCACCAGTGGCTGCGGCACCGTCAACGCCGCTCAGGGCAAGCCCGCCACCGCCTCCTCGACCGAGAGCGCGGCCTTCCCGGCATCGTCCGCGTTCGACGGCAACCCGGGCACCCGGTGGTCCAGCGCGTTCAGCGACCCGCAGTGGGTTCAGGTGGACTTGGGGTCGTCTGTGGCGATCTGTGGGGTCACGTTGAGTTGGGAGCCCGCGTTCGCGAGGGCGTACCAGATCCAGGTCTCCACCAACGGGACGACCTGGACGAACATCTACTCGACCACCACCGGGCCGGGCGGGACCGAGAACCTGGACGTCACCGGGACCGGGCGTTACCTGCGGGTCAACGGCACCCAGCGGGCCACCGCGTTCGGCTACTCCCTCTGGGAGGTCGCGGTCCGCACCGGCTCAGGCTCGTCCCCCTCGCCTTCCCCATCACCCTCGCCCTCACCTTCTCCGTCCCCCTCACCTTCCCCGGGCACCGAAGTCCTGCTTTCGTATGGCAAGCCCGGCGTCGCCTCCTCGTCACAGAGCGACGGCAACTGCTTCGAGTGCATCCCCGCACGGGCCTTCGACCGTGACCCGGCGAGCCGCTGGGCGACGAGCTCGACGACCGGCTGGGTGGATCCGGGCTGGATTTATGTGGACTTGGGCGCAGTCGCGCAGATCAGACGGGTCGTCCTGCAATGGGACCCGGCCTACGCCCGCGCGTTCCAGATCCAGACCTCCAACGACGCCACCAACTGGACCCCGATCTACACCACCACCACCGGCACCGGCTTCAAGCAGACCCTGAACGTGACCGGCTCCGGACGTTACGTCCGCATGTACGGCACCCAGCGCGCCACCCCCTACGGCTACTCCCTCTGGGAGTTCCAGGTGTACGGCACCGGCGGCGCCCCCATCACCCCGCCCCCGCTGCCCCCAGACCCGCGCAACCCCCCGCTGCTCGTCTGGAGCGACGAGTTCAACGACCCGGCCGGCACCAAGCCCAGCGCCGCCCGCTGGCAGGCCGAAATCGGCCCCGGCGTCAACAACGAGCTGCAGTACTACACCAACCACGACAACGCCTCCACCGACGGCGCCGGCAACCTGGTGATGGAAGCCCGCAGGCAGACCGTCGCCGGCTCGTCCTGCCCCGGCGGCCCGTGCCAGTACACGTCCTCCCGCATCAACACCTACGGCAAGTTCAGCTTCACCTACGGCAAGGTCGAGGCCCGGATCAAGGTGTCCGGCACCACCGGCCTGTGGCCCGCGTTCTGGATGCTCGGCGCCGACTTCTTCGACCAGGGCCGCCCCTGGCCGTACGTCGGGGAGATCGACATCATGGAGCACATCGGCCGCATACCCAACACCACCTACTCGACCATCCACGCGCCCGCGTACTTCGGGGCGGGCGGATTCGGCTCGCCGTACACGATCGCCGGGGACTTCGCCAGCGACTTCCACGTGTACGCGGTGGAGTGGAACAGCACCGGCATGAAGTTCACCATGGACGGCAACACCGTCCACACCGTAGACCGAGCCTCGCTTGAGGCGACCAGAGGGCCCTGGGTCTTCGACCACCCGTTCTTCATCATCCTGAACAACGCGGTGGGCGGCGACTGGCCAGGACCCCCCGACGCGACGACCGTGCTCCCGCAGCGCATGCTCGTGGACTACGTGCGCGTCTACCAGTGACGGCCGGAGGTGCCGGTACGGCCGCGCCGGGCCGTACCGGCACCGAAGGCATAACTACTGCTTGTTGAGCAAGCTCTGGCGGCGGAGCTCCATGTTCTCCGCCAGGGCGTCCAACTGGTCCGCGTTCGCGATCAGCATCGCCACCTCGGCCGGGTCCGTCGGACCTTCGCCGATCTGCTCGCGCAGTTCGCGCGCCTGCCTGCGGAGGCTGGCCAGTTCCTCTTCCACCTGCTGCAACTCGTCCATGGATAGGCCCTACCCAGCGGATGCGGGATCATCTATACCGTGATGAGACCTTGGCTCGCGGTGCCCGTCGTGCTGGTGCTGGGTCTGGGGGTGCGCGCGTTCACCGGCGGTGATTTCGCCAAATACGCCGGAATCGCCCTCTACACGACGCTGATCTACGCGCTGCTGGCCTTCTGGTTGCGGCCTCTTTATGCGGCTTTGGCGGCTACGGGGATCAGCTGGGCGGTCGAGTTCTTCCAGCTCACCGGCATCCCGGCGGATTTGTCCGCACATAGCGTCCTGGCCCGGTTGGTCCTCGGCTCCACCTTCAACGCCCCGGATCTCTTCTGGTACGCCGTTGGCGCGGGCTTGGGCGTGGCGATCGTCAAGGGTCGGATGGTAGAAAAGGGGCAGGGCGACGTCTCGCGCCCAACCTCCTGACCGGTGGTCCACGCCCATCGGCTTTCGCGGAGGCAAAGGGGATCGCTGTCCTTGGGGCGTTTCCTGCCGGCTGCGCAGATGTCAGGCCACAGACGTCCGCGACGGAGCGTGGGCCCGTCGTGAGGTGTCATCAGGCCTGATGGGACGCAGATGACCGAGGGCAAGACTTTCAAGCGCCGGGTTCGCGAGCGCATGGCCAGGACCGGCGAGGCGTACACGACCGCGCGGCGGCACGTGCTCGGCGCGGCCAAGCCGCCGGTGGATCCGGCCATCCTGCGGGGATATCCGGCCACCGGGGGCGGCGTGCACCACGATTCGGCGCTGCTGGGGCGGGTGCTCCGACAGGCGGGCGTGGTCGCGCCGCACAGCGGCGAGCCGTACAGCGAGGCGATGCTGGCCGGGCTGGGCGGCGGCATCGGATTCCTTTACGCGATCTTCGAGTACACCGAGATGACGACGATGACGATCGTCACCCAGCATCATCCGGAGCCGTTCATCCCGGCGGCGCTCACGCGGGCGGGCATCGGCTACGAAATCCGGCAGACCGGCAGCGCCAAGATCGCCGAACGCCACCTGCGCGAGGTTCTCGGCGACGGCCGCGCCGCCATCTGCCGGGTCGACCGCCACGCGCTGCCCTGGCATCCCGGCCTGCCGTTCGGCGACGGCTACGAGATCGCCGTCATCGGCCTCGACGGCGACACCGTCTACGTGGACGACGAGCGCACCACCCCCGAGCGCATCCCGCTGTCCGCGCTGGAAACCGCCTGGGCCCGGCACCGCAAAGGCAAACACCACCTGCTCGCCCTGCAACCCAGCACTCCTTCGTCGATCCAGGATGCGATCCGGGAAGCCATCGCCACCACGATCGCCCACCTCACCGGCCCGGTCCTCAACAACTACTTCGACGTCAACATGGGCCTATCTGGCATGCGCCGCCTGGTCGAACAACTCGGCGACACCACCGGCAAGAAAGGCTGGTCCGCCCGATTCGCCACCCCGGGCGCGCTCTTCTCCGCCCTCGCCCGCCTCCACGTCTGCCTGGAAATCGAGTACGGCTCCCCCGGCGCCACCCGCCCCATCTACGCCGACTTCCTCGACGAAGCGGCCCCCCTCATCGACCCCCGCCTCACCGAAGCCGCCACCCTCTACCGCCAATCCGCCACCGCCTGGTCCACCCTCGCCTCCACCGCCCTCACCCCACTGATCCCCCAACTCCCCCGCTTCGCCGAAATCCTGGAGGAATACATGACCCTCCAAGTAACCCAAGGCTCAACAGCAACTCCCCAACTCGCCGCCCTCGCCACGGAATCCTTCGACCTCGCCACCAAGGCCGAACCCCTCACAAACGAGGAACGCACCGACCTCTTCACCCAGCTAGCCGACCACGCGGCCCAAGCCCTCACCCTGGAAGGCCGCGCGATAACCGTCCTACGCGACTAACCGTTTGGGGCAGTGGTTTCGGGGCAGGCGGGGTTGGCCCACGTCAACCACATCAGTTAGGGGTGAGAGATCATGGTTTTGCTGGGCCTTCTTCTGATCGTGGTCGCGGTGGTGGTCGCGGTCCAGGTGTTCATGCTGGATAGCACGGTCACCACCAGTGTTTCCGTCCTGGATCGGACGTTGAGTTTTACGTCGGTCGAGGTGTTCGTGGCCGGCGCCGCCACCGCGGTGGCACTCCTCCTCGGGCTGGCCCTGGTCGTGGGCGGGATGCACAGGTCCGCGCTGCGACGACGGCGTCGGCGTGAGGCGCACCTGGCCGAGCGTAACCGCGTCTCGCGGCTGGAAAGTGAGAAGCGGGACCTGGAGAAGCGCCTGGACACGGCCGATCGTGACCACACCGGAGTGGACGATCAGCCGGTTCCCGCGCAGACCCGGACAGAGGACGCCACGCTCGACCCCGATGGAACGCGGGTTCCGCCGGATTCGGACAAGCTCGTCGCCGGTGCCCGGCACGCGCACCGGCCCGACGAGAACCACTAGACCGCCAACCGGCCTCCGCCGGGCACGGATGCGGCTCTCGGTGCGGGAGCCGCACCCGTGTTGCGGGAGCCGTGCCCTTGAGGCGGGAGAGCCGTGTTGCGATTTGGGCAATTATCGCCGTTATGCGGGGAAACTTGAGATCATCCTGAGGTATGGAGCCAACAACGGTGGCGGAGAGTTTCGCGGCCTACTTCCGGCCCTGGGCATTGGCCCTGCCGCAGGTGGCGGTGGACACGCGCGCGGACGGAACGCTCCACGCGCGTGGCTGGGCGGTGCGGTGGCGCTGGCTGCCGGAGGGAGCCCTCGAGTTCCGCGCGACCAATCGCATGAGCAACGACCGCTGGCAGACGCTGTTCCCCGACGGCACGAGCCAGCAGGAATCAACCCCGCCCGAGATGTACGCCGATGACGACGTCGAAGCGCGGCGGGCATACCGGCAGGCGTGGAAGGCGTACAAGGCCGCGTTGGACGAGCGGGATATGCACCCGCGCGCGACCACGGACGCGCCCAAGAAGTGGGACTCGGAGAACCAGCTGCTCTGGAGTCTCGACGCTGACTCGTCATGGAAAATCGAGACTCTGCCGCCGCGACCTGAGATCTAGGAAAGCCGTACATGAGCGACGTGTTCACGCTGGGCGAGGTGCTGGGTGTCATCTCGGCCGAGCGGCTCCGACACGATATGACCGCACGATTGGACTTGGAAGGCGCCGAGCTGACCGTCGCCGTCGGGCTGGCGCGGCTCGGGCATTCTGTGGGATTTCTGGGGCGGGTGAGTGATGACGAGATCGGCGTACGGACGCTTACCGTGCTGCGTGGGGAAGGCATCGACACCAGCCATATGCGGGTGGACGAGACCGCGTCGAGTGGGATCGTGTTGCGGCAGCGGCGGATTGGGCGGGTCGCGCACGCGGTGAACTACCGGGATGGGTCCGCGGGGTCGCGCCTGTCTACCGGAGATGTTCCGGCGGAGGCGATCCAATCCGCGCGCATCCTGCATGTCACCGGAATCACTCCGGCGTTGAGCGGGTTCACCTGGAGTGCGGTTCATCACGCCGTCAAGCTGGCCAAAGATGCCGGGGTGCTGGTGTCGGTGGATGTCAATCATCGGGCTTATCTGTGGGAGAGCGTTGAGGAGGCCCGCGAAGGGCTCACCGAACTGGCCGCCTCCGCCGACGTGCTCTTCTCCAACCAGGACGAGCTCGGGCTGGTCGAAACCGCCATTGGATCGCTCCGAGAACTCGTCGTGACCCGCGGATCCAAGGGCGCGAGCGCCACCGTCGACGGTTTCCGCTACGACACCCAGGCGGCTCCGGTGACGGTCGTCGATTCGACGGAGGTCG
Organism: Acrocarpospora macrocephala; assembly: GCF_009687865.1. GTDB lineage: Bacteria > Actinomycetota > Actinomycetes > Streptosporangiales > Streptosporangiaceae > Acrocarpospora > Acrocarpospora macrocephala. Next base: position 33,932 of record NZ_BLAE01000054.1, on the reverse strand, counting down.
GCGGAGCGTTCGTGGCCGGGTATCTGAGCGCCTTGCTGGACGATTCGCATCCGTCGGATCGGCTCAAGCGTGGCATCGCGGTGGCCGCTTTCGCGGTGGCCAGTGCGAGCACCTGGCAGGGCCTGCCGAACCGCGACGAACTCCCTCCGTGATCATTTCCAGGGAGTGGCGCGAATACGGTGATGGCGGGGGTCATAAACCGGCCCGAACGTAACGTCCGCGCCGACCCATTTCCCGTTGACGCCCACCTCGACGCGGGTCGTTCCCGGCGGCACATAGGCGTAAGCGATCGACCGATCGACCCGATACCCATATCCGCCGCTGGTCACCCGCGACACAGGCGTGCCATCCAACCGCACCGGCTCGCCGCCGAGCGCGACATCCTTACCGCCGTCCAGCAACAGGCACGCGAGTTCACTCTCCGGCCGCTTCATTCCCGCCCGCCGCTCGGTACGGACCGCAAACCCCAACCCCGCTTCCAACGGAGTGGTCTCCGGAGTGATATCCGACCCCCAAACGCGATACCCCTTCTCCAGCCGCATCGAATCGATCGCCCGATACCCCCCGGGCCGCATCCCCTCCGGCACACCCGCCGCCATCAGCGTGTCCCAAAGCGTCAGCCCATACTCAACGGGACAATACAACTCCCACCCGAACTCCCCCACAAACGTCACCCGCTGCGCCAGCACCGGCACATACCCCACACTGATCTCCCGAGCCTTCATATACCCAAAGCTCAGATCATCCCCGGTCAACCCCGCCAGAATGCTGTACGCCTTCGGCCCCCAAAGGCAGTAACACGCATAAGCCGACGTCACATCCCGAACCTCAACGCCATGACGCCTGAGCAACGCCATATCATGCCCACCAAACGCAGTCCCGGTCACCAGCCGAAACCGATCCTCCCCCAACCGCGTAACCGTGACATCCGCCTCAATCCCATCCCGCCCATTAAGCAACTGCGTATAAACAACCGACCCAACAGCCTTGTCGATATCGTTACCCGCAATCCGCTGCAACGCCCCCAGCCCAGAAATCTCCAACTTCCCAAAAGAAGTCTGATCAAACAACCCCGCCGCATCCCGAGTCGCCAAACACTCCTCCCGAATCGAAGGAGACCAGAAACGACCCGCCCACCCACCCGGTTTATACCCGGAGCTCCGCTCCAGGGCCCTCTCCGTGGCTTCGCCCGAGGCGTCATCCACCAAAGGACCCACGGAAGTCCGATCCAACAAATCCCTATCCGAGGAAGCTCCCCCCGACAAAGCTCCATCCGAGGAATCTCCTACCGAAACTCCATCCGGGACAGCGCCATCCGAGGAAACTCCATCCGGGACAGCGCCATCCGAGGAATCTCCTCCCGGCGCAGCTCCACCGAGCAGAGCTCCACCCGACGCAACCCCACCCGACAATGCTCCGCCCGACGCAGATCCGGACGAAGCCGGATTTGTCGATGCGTCTGAGGTTCCCGATGGCTCTTCGGTCGAAGATCCCTGGTTCCGCAGAGAATTGGGCAAGTCGTACCAGTTGACTCGTTCCCAGCCTGCTTTTTCGCCGAATTCGGCGCCCAGTTCCGCATGCCGTACCCACGCGGGAGAGCGGCGGAGTGGGCGGGCGGCGGTGCGTTCCTCGCCGGGGTAGGCGATGTCGTAGTACTTGCTGTAGGAGTCGAGGGCTTTCGCGCGGGCCCAGGTGGCCGAGCGGGCGTGGGTGCCGAAGCGGGCGATGTCCATGGCGAACATGTCGTATTCGGGCTGGCCGTCGACGATCCACTCGGCCATGACCTTGCCGACGCCGCCGGCCGCGGCGAGGCCGTGGACGCAGAAGCCGGCGGCGACCCAGAAGCCGCGGACGGAGGTCTCGCCGAGGAGGAATTCGCCGTCGGGGGTGAAGGCTTCGGGGCCGTGGACGACCTTGACGATCTGGCCGTTGGAGCGGAGGGAAGGGAGGCGGCGGCGGGCGGACTCCCAGGATTCCTCGAATTTGGGCATGTTCGGGGGGAAGAGGGCGCGAGGCTGGGAGAGCGGGTTAGGGTCCTCCCAAACATCCGGAGTCCGGATATATCCCCCGACGAGAATGCCGCCACCCTCTTCACGGAAATACACGATGTTGTCGGGATCCCGAACCGTCGGCGCCGTCACCGGAACCCCGGAAGGCGCGGTCACCACATACTGATGCTTGATCGGCACAACGGGCACATCGACCCCGGCCATCCGCCCGACCACCCCGGCTGCGGCACCTGCGGCATTGACCACCGTGTCCGTCCGAATGACCCACTCCGAACCAGGCGCGATCTCACCCCGCCCGTCGAGGTCTTGCCGGTGCCGCTCCTCCTGCGGCCGCGAGCCAACTCCACTCCGGGCAGACCCACCAGCGTTGGGCTGAGTTCCCCCAGCCGATTGACGACCCTCCGACCCGCGAGAGCCGGATCCGCCGACATCCGACCCAGGAAGCGCCGATCCGTGGACATCCCACCCTGGGGACGCCGAGCCGCCGACACCCGACTCAGTGGACCTGCGGACCCTGACCCCCCGGACGCGGCCGTTTTCGACGTCGATGCCCGTTACCTCAACGCCCGTAATGATACGAACGCCGAGCTTGCGGGCCCCTTCCGCCAACGCCCGCCCCAGCCGGGCCGGATCCAGCCAGCCATCACCAGGAAGCCAGAGCGATGCCAGAACGTCGTCCACGGCAAGCAGCGGCATGCGGTCATACGTCGCCGACGCGTCCAGAAGATCCATGTCCAGGCCGTATGTCTCGGCAGCGCCAGCCTGGCGGAGGAGTTCCTCGTGGCGTTCGGGGGTGGTCGCGAGGCGAAGTCCACCGACCCCGTGCCAGCCGGGATCCAACCCGGTGAGATCACGCAGTTCTGGGTAGAGACCAGCCGAGTACATGATCATGCGGGTCTGGGTGACCGTGGACCGCAACTGGCCGACGAAACCCGCTGAGTGCCAGGTCGTGCCCTCGGTCAGGTCATGGCGTTCCAGCAGGATCACGTCCTGCCAACCCAGCCGGGCGAGGTGGAAGGCGACGCTGCATCCAGCTACCCCACCACCGACCACAACCGCCTGGGCGTCTGCGGGAAGTTGCACCATTGGTACCGTCCTGTAACGCCTGGGCTCCACAATCGGATCAATGGTCTGAAGGTAGACCAAAAGGAGCCGGGCATGCCAGATGCCGTCAAGGACGCGCTGGAGATGGTCGCGGCCTGGGCCGGGCGCCCGGTCAGCCATACGACGATCAAGGGTGGGCTCAGCCACCACATCGCCCGGGTGGAGACCGAGGACGGCGACCGCTGGCTGCTCCGGGTGCTCGATCCCCGGATCGCCGCGACAGGCCTGGGCATCCCGCTGGAGCAGGAGATCGCCAACACCGTGCTCGCCGCGTCCACAGGCGTCGGCGCGCAGGTGCTGCACGAACTGCCGGGCGCGCTCATCCTGGAGTACATCGACGGCGTGACCCTCGACGCGCCGGCCGTACGGGATGAGATCGGCAAGATCGCGAAAGCCTGCCGGGCCCTGCACGCGGGCCCCCGGTTCGGCAATGATTTCTCGATTTTCCGGAAGCACGCAGATTTTGTGGCCCTCTGCAAGGCCAACAGCCTGAAGCTCCCCGACGGATACGAGGACTGGACCCCGGCCGTCGCCGAGATCGAGCAGGCCCTCGCGGTCCGGCCGATGAGAACCGTCCCCTGCCACAACGACCTGCTGCCGGAGAACTTCATCAAGGCCGGCGGCGTGGTGCGAATCGTCGACTACCAGCTGTCCGGCAACAACGACCCCTGCTTCGAGCTCGGCGACCTGGCCGCCGAGGCCGATTTCGACCCCGACGACGTCGAGCGCCTCACCCTGGCGTACTTCGACGACGCCGCCCCGGCCGCACGAGTCCGGCTGAATCTGATCATGTCCAACCTGACCTGGACACTCTGGTTCGTCGTGCACCACGGGCTGACTCCGCAGCACCGCGACTTCGACTACAACGCCGAGGCCGCCGACAAGTTCGCGCAAGCCGTACGCGATCTCAAAGACCCCGGCTTCGGACGTCTGATCGACGCCGTGCGCCGGTAACCCCCCAAGGCATGAGGAGGCCTACATGGCGCAAGCCCTCGACGACGACGCCAAACGACTCGCCGAACTCGGTTACAAACAAGAACTGTCGCGGACCTGGAGTGGGTTCTCCAACTTCGCGATCTCCTTCTCCATCATCTCGATCCTCGCCGGGTGTTTCACCACGTTCGGCCAGGCCTGGAACAACGGCGGCCCCATCGCCATCTCCTGGGGCTGGCCGATCATCTCCGTCTTCATCCTGATCATCGGTCTGTGCATGTCGGAGCTGGTGTCGGCCTATCCGACGGCGGGCGGCATCTACTGGTGGGCCGCCAAGATGGGCAAGCCGATCCACGGCTGGTTCACCGGCTGGTTCAACCTGATCGGCTTGATCGCGGTGACCGCGTCGGTGGACTACGGCTGCGCCACGTTCCTGAACATCACTCTCGACCGGTTCTTCGGTCTTGAGGTGTCGCTGGTCAACACCTTCATCCTGTTCGCCGTCGTGCTGGTGCTGCACGCTCTGATCAACATCTACAGCCACCGGCTCATCTCGATCTTGCAGAACGTGTCGGTGTGGTGGCATGTGTTCGGTGCCGCGGTGGTGGTCCTGATCCTCATCTTCGGTCCGGACTCGCACCAGTCGATGTCGTTCGTGTTCACCGAGACGATCAATAACTCGGGCTTCAGCAGCGGCAGCTTCTGGATCTACGTGCTGCCGCTCGGGTTCCTGCTCACCCAGTACACGATCACCGGTTTCGACGCGTGCGCGCACGTATCAGAGGAGACCCAGGGCGCGGCCACCGCAGCGGCCCGCGGCCTCTGGCAGTCGATCTTCTACTCCGCGATCGGCGGCTGGATCCTGCTGCTGGCCTTCCTGTTCGCGGCCACCAACGTGGACGAGATCAACGCCCAGTTCGGCTTCGTGGGCGCGATCTTCGACACGGCCGTGCCCGGCAACCTGGCGAACGCGATCTTCGCGATCTCCACGATCGGGCAGTTCTTCTGCGGCATGAGCTGCGTGACCTCGATGTCGCGAATGACGTACGCGTTCTCGCGGGACGGCGCGATCCCCGGCTGGCGGCTCTGGTCCAAGGTGGACCGGAACAGGACCCCCGTCAACGCCATCATCTTCGGCTGCGTGGCCGCGCTCATCCTCACCCTGCCCGCCCTGTACAAGGCCCCGACCGGCACGCCGCTGGCCTTCTACGCGGTGGTCTCGGTGGCGGTGATCGGCCTCTACATCGCCTTCGCCATCCCGATCTGGCTGCGGCTGCGCATGGGCGACGCCTTCCAGCCCGGCCCGTGGACGCTGGGCGCCAAGTACAAGGTGATGGGCTGGATCGCGATCATCGAGATCGCGATCGTGTCGATCTACTTCATCATGCCGCTCGCTCCCGCGGGCGTGCCGTTCAATTCCGACAATCCGGCCACCGAAGCGGATGAGTCGTTCACCTGGACCGCCGTGAACTACGCGCCGATCGTGGTGGGCGCCATGGTGCTCGGGGTCGGCCTGTGGTGGGCGCTGTCCGCGCGGCACTGGTTCACCGGGCCACGCCGCACGGTCGACTCGATCGACGCCTGACCTTCTTCTTCTCTGGTACGGCTTCCGCCTGGCGGGAGCCGTACCGGCGTTATGAGGCCTGGAACTCCTTGGCGACCGTGGCGCGGACGGTGTCGAAGTCAGCGGCGCCGAGTTCGCGGGCGATCGAGGTCATGTCCACCTCCGGCATGCCGCAGGCGACGGCGAGGTCCCACGGGGTGAGGTCGCCGTTGACGTTGATGGCGAAGCCGTGGCTGGTGACCGCCTTGCTGGCCCGCATGCCGATGGAGACGATCTTGCGCCCGGCGGTCCAGACGCCGGTGAGCAGTTCCGAGCCCGGCGGGGTGTCCCGGCGCTCGGCCGGAACGCCGAGCACGCCCAGCGCGGCCACCAGCCGGAGCTCCACCTCGCGGATGTAGTCGACCACACCCTCGTTCGGGCCGAGCTTGACGATCAGGTAGCCGACCAGCTGGCCGGGGCCGTGGTAGGTGAGCTGGCCGCCCCGGCCGGTGGGAACGACCGGGATGCCGTGCGACGGGTCGGGCAGGTGCTCGGTCAGCGTGCGCCGCCCGACCGTGTAGACCTTGGGGTGGCTGAGCAGCCACAAGGTATCCGGCCGCGTGTCGTCCTGGCGTTCTTGGACCAGGTCGGCCATGCGCTCCATGGCCTTCTCGTAGTCGACCAGGTCATCCTGGATAAGGGTCAGCGACCGGTTCTGCATGTTATCGAGGATACGCCGGGGCCTTGGGTATGAAGACCCACATGATCAGGTAGATGATGAACTGCGGCCCGGGCAGGATGCAGGAGAGCAGGAACAGGAGCCGGACCGTGTTGGGCGACATGCCGTAGCGTTCGGCGATCCCGCCGCAGACGCCAGCGATCATCTTGTGGTGTCTGGACCGGTGCATCGTGGTTTCCTCCGTCTGGGGTTGTCAGTCACTCGGTCCAACGAACCGCCGCCAACCCCCGTTCCACCGGGGACCCTGACAAAACCCCTAGGGGTGCGCGCCGCGCTCGGTCGGCGGGAGCGCGAACGGGCTCATGCTCGCGCCCGCGCGCATCAGGAACCTGCCCACCACCTTGGCCGCGGCCCGCACCTCGTCGTGCAGGAAGGCCCACGCCAGCCAGCCCGCGATCAGAATCGCCCAGTACGAGATGAGCCGGTACAACGCCACGACCGCCCCCGCCGCGCCACCACTCGCTCCGGCCGCGAAGAACGTGGCGGCCATCCCGATCTCGACGACGCCGAGCCCGCCCGGAATCAACGCCAGCGCCTGCGCGCCCTTGGCGGCGACGTAGCCCAGCAACATCGTGTGCGGGCCGATGTCGACACCCACCGCGACGCAGACCGCCACCAGGCAGGCCACATCGAGCAGCCAGTTCAGCAGCGCGAGCCCGGCCAGGATGGCCCGATCCCGGGAGGCCGGGCGAATGGCGGCCCGAGCCGCGTCCAGCTGCGCCGACAGCTTCGGCATGCGCCGCCGTACCACGCCGACGAACGGGCGGGTTCGCATCACCATGGCGGCCAGCGCCACCACGGCGACGGCGGCGATCAACGTCGGGATCCGGGTCGCGGGCGAGCCGAGCAGCGCGACCAGGCTCAGCACCCCGAAGGTCACCCCCGAATAGAACGCGGCGAGCACCAGCGTGGCCGCGATGAGCGGCCTGCCCGCGCCCAGCCGGCTGAACTCTCGCGTGGTGTACGCGATGGACAGGACCGGCCCCGCGGGCAGCGAGTTCGAGAAGGCGTTACGCGCGTAGGTGACGGCCAGCGCGCGACCCAGGCTGATCTTGGTTCCGCCCAGGCCCAGGAGTCTGCGGAAGAGCCGGGCGAAGGTCGCCATGGAGACCGCCTCGGCGGCGACGGCCACGGCGAGCCAGGCGGGGTTGACATTGGTGATCGTGGCCCAGATCTCTCCAGGCTGGGGCAACTCGTCCCGCAGGACGAGATACGCACCGCCGCCTATAGCGAGAGCGGCGACCCATCTCCACCCGGTGGACATCTGCACTCCTTGAATCTCGCATGACTCTGCTGAGATGACGCTGAGGACACCTGTGAGATTGGCCATGCTTTCGCTGGTCTTCCCAGGGTGATCCTGGGCAGAAGGCCGGGCTATGCCAGAAGTTCAACAGTTGCCCGGCCCGACATTTCCGGATATTGGGTGACGTAAATCACGCCACGGGGACGGGCTGGGCGGTGGCGGCGTGGGCCGCGGCGCGGTGCCGTACGGGGATGAGCAGCAGGAGCAGGCCGACCAGGGCCCAGGCGGCCAGAACGGTGAGCGGGACGGTGAGGGCCGCGCCGTCGAAGAAGACGGTGTTGCGGATGGCCACCGTGCCCTGGCCGATCGGGAGGGTCTGGCCGATCGCTGCGTACCACTCGGGGATGAATCGGGCGCCGAGCGGGCCGCCGCTGGCGGGGATGCCGACCACGACGAACAGCAGGGCGGCCAGCCCGACGCCCGGGGTGCCCAGCACCCGGACCAGGCCCGCGACCACCAGGCCGAGGGTGAAGGTGACGGCGGCGGAGACGGCGGCCAGCCCGAGGTACGCCCCGGGGAGCGCGCCGAAGACCACGTCGGCCAGCCAGGCGTTGGCCAGCGCGACCGTGACCGAGGCGAGCGCGATGACAGCGAGCTTCTGGCCGGAGCTGGCTCCGGCGTGACCGGCCAGGACGGCGATGGCGATGCCGGGGATGACCAGGGCGAGCACGTAGAACATCCCGGAGACGCCGCCGGAGTCGCCGGGGGGCAGCGGGTGGGCGTCCTCGACCGTGAGCTGCTGGCCCTGGGCCTGGGCGACGCCGGTGAACACCTGGGTGATCACCGTGGACGCGGTCCGCCCGCCGGCGCTGGCGACGATCAGTTTGGCCTGCTGCGGGAGGAGCACGGCCTCGACCTCGCGGTCGCCGAGCGCGGTCCGCGCGCCGGCCTCGTCGGCGTAACTCGTGATCTCGAACGCGCCGGGCTTCTTGGCGGCCAGCCCGGCGTCGATCTGGGCGGCCATTTGCGCGGGCGCGACCACGCCCACGGGCACGCCATGGGGTTCGGGCTGGTGCAGCGCGCCCACGAACGAAGCGGCGAACGCGAGCCCGATGAGCGTCACCAGCACGACGGCCGGGAGCAGCTTCCTCATCGAATTCTCCTAGTGATGACTTCAACAGCGTTGAGTTCACCATAGACGAATTCAACATGGTTGAATAGGGGGTATGGAGACCGAGACCAAGAGCGGCCGGCGGCCAGGGAACACCCAGACGCGGGAGGCCATCCTGGAGGCCGCGATGACGTCCTTCATCGAGCACGGTTACGGCGGGACGACGATCCGGGGCGTGGCCCGCGCGGCCGGGGTGGATCCCGCCCTGGTCATGCACTTCTTCGGGAACAAGGACGGCTTGTTCGGCGAGTCGATCAGGAACGGGGGCATGCCGATCCGGCAGTTGGTCGAGTCCTTCGACGGCGACCTGGAGACGCTCGGGGAACGGCTCACCGCCCGCTATTTCACGCTTTGGGAGGATCCTGAGATCGGTCCACGGATCAAGGCGGTGGTCGTGTCCGCGGCCACCTCCCCTGCGGCGGCCGGGATCCTGAAAGACTTCATGATCCATGAACTGGCCGGGCCGCTGGGCAAGCACCTCGGGTCCGATCATCCCCAGCAGCGCGCGCTCCTGGCCGCCTCCCAGCTCATGGGCATCGTCTTCGCCCGTTACGTCATCCAGATCGAAATCATGACCGCCCTCACACTGGAGGAGATCGTGGCCTGTGTGGCACCTTCCATCCAGCGGTTTCTCACCGGGGATCTTCCCCTCCGCTGACTCCGTAATAGGGTGGCAAAGAGACCATTTACGGAGGTTCAAGTGGACACGGCGACCCTCCAGACGCAGACGCGGCTGATCCTGCGCCAGAAGATCACCATGATGATCAACCGTTACGTCGTCCACATCGCCGAGCCCGACGGCTCCGACGGTCCGGTCGTGGCCTTCGCCGAGCAGAAACGTCTGACGCTGAAGGAACAGGTCACCCTTTATACGGATGAATCGCGAGGTGAGGCGCTTGCCGCCTTCAAGGCGCGCAAGGTCATCGACCTGGCCAGCGGCTACGACGTGGTGGACGCGTCCGGAGTTCCCATTGGACTGTTCCGGAAGGACTTCGGCAAGTCGTTGCTCCGTTCCACCTGGCATCTCCAGCAGCCCGGCCTGCCCACCCTGACCGGCCAGGAACGCAACCCACTGGTGGCCATCCTGCGACGCTTCACCGACTCACTGTCGTGGCTGCCCTACCACTTCGACTTCAGCGTGGGCGCGTCCATCGCCTTCTCCGTGGAACGCCGCTGGGGCCTACGCGACACCTACGCCATCGACATCAACGACCCACGCCTCGACCGCCGCCTGGTCATCGCCATGGCCGTAGCCCTAGACGCCCTCCAGTCACGCTAACGATCCACACGAGGCCCCGGGAACGATCTCACGCGCCCTGATTAGCCGTCCGTCTGTGCGATCCCGGGAACGATCTCACGCTCAAGGCGCGCCAGCGGGTCGCGGTTGCGTCTGTGAGGGTGCCGGGAATGATCTTGCGCCCTCCCGGCTCGCACGGTTCCCTCCGTGACGGTGTGGGGAATGATCGGACGCCCTCCGAGCGCGCCAGCGATTCACCATTCCGCTCGTGAGGGTTCCGGGAACCATCTCACGCCCTCCGGGCGAATCATGGGACGCTCCGGGGAACGACCGACCCCAGGTGCCGGGCGATTCACCGTTGCGTGAGTTGGCGTTCGGGTGCGCCTTCACGTGCCGTGACCTGGGCGAGCAGTGCTGCTGGAGCCGTCAGCGGTCCGAGAATGGTGGGCGAATGGGGGTTGGTGGCCGCGTTTTGGGGAATACATCTCGCCGAGTGGCGTGTTATCGTCGACGTAGCTCGCATGTTTCTGGCCCGACTCTCGGGCACGTGCGACCGGCCGATCTGGCCGAGTTTGTGACCGCACAGCTTTGACTTCATTTCGCGATGCCTGCGGTCATGCCAACTTCCCCATATCCGCAAGGACAAATTATGACTCTTACCCAAACTCATGTGGGTGAGCCCAGGACGCGTTCCCGGAACAACGCGGTCAAACCCGCGGTGCTCCGCGAGGTCAGCGGGATTCTGGACGGCTCCACCCTGAAAACCGAAGGCTACCTGCGCGGTCCCGGCGACGTCACGGTCCCGAAAGACCTGCTCGTCGGGCTCAGAACCGGGGACGTGATCACCGGCACCGCCCAGGGCGGCCGGCTGATCTCGATCGCCACCGGGCCGCCGCGCAACCGTCCCGCGTTCGCCGACCTCACTCCTATCCATCCCACCGAACGGCTCCGCCTGGAGACCACCAAGGGCGTGCTGTCCACCCGGGTCCTCGACCTGGTGGCGCCCATCGGCAAGGGCCAGCGTGGCCTCATCGTGGCCCCTCCCAAAGCCGGCAAGACGCTGCTGCTCCAGGCGGTCGCCAACGCGATCACCGCCAACCACCCGGACTGCCATCTGATGGTCGTGCTCGTCGACGAGCGGCCAGAAGAGGTCACCGACATGCGCGAATCGGTCCAGGCCGAGGTCATCGCCTCCACCTTCGACCGTCCCGCCACCGACCACATCACCGTCACCGAACTCGCCGTGGAGCGGGCCAAGCGGCTCGTCGAGCTGGGCCACGATGTGGTCATGCTGGTCGATTCGATCACGCGGCTGGGTCGTGCGTACAACATCACTCAGCCCGGCGGCGGAAAGGTGCTCACCGGCGGGATCGACGTGCGGGCCATTCACCCGCCCAAGCGGCTGCTCGGCGCGGCCCGCAACCTGCGCGAGGGCGGCTCGCTCACGATCCTGGCCACCGCGCTGGTCGAAACCGGCTCCAAAATGGACGACAACCTCTTCGAGGAGTTCAAGAGCACCGGCAACATGGAGCTCAAACTCACCCGAAGCCTGGCCGACCGCCGCATCTTCCCCGCCGTCGACGTCACCGCGTCCGGCACCCGCCGCGAGGAACTCCTGCTCGACCCCACCGAGCTCTCCCTCGTCTGGAAACTCCGCAAGGCCCTCCACGGCCAGGACTCCTTCGAGCCCTTCCTCACCCGCCTGAAGGAGACCTCCTCCAACGCGGAACTCCTCCTCGGCCTGCGCGCCGCCTGAGAAAAGGACCATTTAGCGGGCATTTCCTGCCTGGGTCGGGCCAACGAAGCGGCCGAGCCGCTCAGGCCCTTCCTCACCCGCCCGAAGGAGATCTTCTCCAACGCGGAGCCCCTGCTCGGCATGCGCGCCACACGAGAAAGGGCTGCTACAAACCCTCCTCACCCGCCCGAAGGGGATCTCCTGCTCGGAATGCGCGCCGCATGAGACGGGGCTGTCACAAGCTCCTCCTCCCGCCCAAAGGGGACCTCCTGCCCGGAATGCGCGCCGCGTGGGAAGGGAACTGCTTCACGCCCTTCCTCGCCAGCGCGAAGGGGCCTCCTCCGTTGTGGACCTCCTGCTCGCCCTGTGCACTGCCTGACAATAGGACTCGTTCGTTGCTCACCCGGTCGAAGGAGATGGGCGCTGCCTGATAACAATGGGCGGATGCGCCCCGAGTGGTCCGAGCTTCCTGTCCGGCATGTGGTGCCCGATGTGGTGGGTGCGCTTGGGTCGGCTGGAACCGCCGTGCTCACTGCGCCGCCGGGGACCGGGAAGACGACTCTGGTGCCGCTTGCGCTTGCGGGGTTGGTGCCTGGGTTGTTCTCTTCGGGTGGGCGGGTGGTCGTTGCGGAGCCGCGGCGGATCGCTGTGCGGGCGGCGGCTCGGCGGATGGCGTGGCTGCTTGGGGAGAAGGTCGGGGAGCGGGTCGGGTTCACGATTCGGGGGGAGCGGCAGGTCGGTCCGCGTACGCGGGTGGAGGTGGTGACGACCGGGGTGCTGCTTCGGCGGTTGCAGCGTGAGCCTGAACTTGACGGGATCGATGTGGTCGTCATGGACGAATGCCACGAACGCCATCTCGACGCCGATACCGCGCTCGCGTTCCTGATCGATATTCGGGAGGCTCTTCGTCCGGATCTGCGCCTTTTGGCGACGTCCGCTACTACCGACGCGACGCGTTGGGCTCGGCTGCTCGGGGGCGCGCCGGTCATTCATACCGAGGGTGCCACGCATGCGGTTGAGATCGTCTGGGCTCCTCCGGTCCAGCCGGTCGCGCCGCCGCACGGGCTGCGTGTCGATCCGGCCTTTCTCGCTCATGTCTCCGATGTCGTACGGCTGGCGCTGGCCCGGCACGAAGGGGACGTGCTCTGCTTTCTGCCGGGGGTGTCGGAGCTGGGCAGGGTGGCGCGGATGTTGCCTGACGTCCAGGTTCTGGAGGTTCACGGGCAGGCGTCTGGTGCCGTCCAAGATGCGGCTTTGAGTCGTGGTGTGGGGCGGAGGGTGATTCTGGCGACGTCGGTGGCGGAATCCAGCCTGACCATTCCTGGGGTGAGTGTCGTGGTGGATTCGGGGCTCGCTCGGGAGCCTCGGATGGATCACGCGCGAGGGCTGGGGTCGCTGGTGACCGTACGGGCCTCGAAGGCGTCGGCCGCGCAGCGGGCTGGGCGGGCTGGGCGCGAGAGGGACGGGTTCGCCTATCGGTGCTGGTCGGCGGGGGAGCATGAACGGCTGCCCGAGTATGCGCAGCCGGAGATCGCGCTTGAGGATCTCACCGATTTCGCGCTTCAGGCGGCCTGCTGGGGAGATCCCGACGCGGGCGGGCTGGCGTTGCTCGATCCGCCTCCCAGTGGGGCAATGATCGCCGCGCGGGACACGCTGATCGCTCTTGGCGCTGTGCACGGCGGCCGAGTCACTGAGCGGGGCCGGAAAATGGCCGACATTGGAGTACATCCCCGGCTCGCCCGCGCACTCATCGACGGCGCGAACCAGGTCGGAGTCCGTCGGGCCGCCGAAATTGTCGCCCTGCTCGCCGACCGGCTCCCCAGTTCGGCATCCGACGACTTCGTCGCCGTCCTGCGCTCGGTCCGGCGGGGAAACGACAGCCTCTCCGACCGCTGGCGCCAGGAGACCCGCCGTCTCACCCAGGCCCTCGGCTCCCCGCCTCCAGGACAGCGCGTTGGACAAGATGACCAGGTTGCTGGGCTGGTGGTGGCTTTGGCGTATCCGGAGAGGGTGGCGCGGCGGCGTGGTGAAGGGGGCTTTGTTATGGCTTCTGGGACGGGGGCTGTGGCGGGGGCGGGGTTGAGTGAGGCCGAGTGGCTGGCTGTGGCGGTGGCCGATCGGGGGGTGGGGAGTTCGGTGGCGCGGGTTCGGCAGGGGGTGGTCATCGACGAGGGGATCGCGCGGATCGCGGCGGCGGCGCTGCTGGAGGAAGCGGAAGAGATCGGCTGGCGGCGGGGTGAGATCCTCGCCAGGAGGGTCCGGCGGCTGGGGGCGATCGAGCTGTCGTCGGTGCCGCTGGTGGATGCCGATGTACGTCCGGCTGTGCTGGACGGGCTGCGCCAGGAAGGGGTGGCGTTGCTGCGGTGGACTTCGGACGCGCGTGCGTTCCGGGAACGTCTGGCGTTCTGCCACCGGATCGTCGGGGAGCCGTGGCCGCCGGTGGACGATACGGCTCTGGTGGATGCGGCCGAACAGTGGCTGGAGCCGGAGCTGTCCCGGGTCCGGCGGCGGAGTGATCTGGCGCGGATCGACGTGCTGGCCGCGTTGCGGCGGCTGGTGCCCTGGTCGGCGCGGATCGAGGATGTCGCGCCTGAGCGGGTCGAGGTGCCGAGCGGATCGAAGATCAGAATCGACTACTCCGGGGAACGGCCGGTGCTGGCGGTCAAGGTGCAGGAGCTGTTCGGCTGGGACGACGCCCCACGGATCGCGGGAGTGCCCCTCACCGTGCATCTCCTGTCGCCCGCGGGGCGGCCCGCCGCGGTGACGTCCGATCTCGCGTCCTTCTGGCGGGAGGGATACCAGGCCGTCCGCGCCGAACTCCGAGGAAGGTACCCGCGCCACCCCTGGCCGGAGAACCCGATCGGCGCCACCGCCACCCGCCGGACAAACCCCCGACGCGCCTAACAGTGGCTGATCTGGGCCGATGTGAGCTATCCGGCCGGGGCAGTGCCTGGTAGACGTGGTTGAGCCGCCGCGACAGGATACGCGCATGCGATCTCGAACGGCCGGTATGTGGTGGGGCACCGCTATTGAAGCGCCCGATCCCGGTGCCTTGGCGCGGTTCTACTCCGAGTTGCTTGGTTGGCCCATCGGCCACGAGGAACCGGGAACGTCGATTATCGCCGCCCCGCAGGGATCCATCTACCTGGTGTTCCAGCAGGCCGCCGATTACCGGCCCCCCGTCTGGCCGCCCGTCGACGGCGAGCAGCGTCCGATGATGCACTTCGACTTCCAGGTCGGCGACCTCGATTCCGCTGTCGCCGACGCGATCGCCCTGGGAGCCACGCTGGCCGCGGCCCAGCCGCAGGAAAACGTCCGAGTGCTCCTCGACCCGGCCGGCCACCCCTTCTGCCTCTGCCTCGACGAGGACTAGCAGCCGCGGCTGCGCGTAGAGGTCCTACCGTCCGCACGTTGAGGTCACCGGCCAAGAGGAATACAAGGGAACCTGCCGACGACCCGGGCTCTGTCAGCCGGGCCGCGCCGGCTTCGCCAGCCGCAGCGGTCCCTGCAACTGGTACGGCGCGGGCTTGCCAGCGGCGGGGATAACCGTTAGACATAGGGGCTAACGGTTATAGGGGGTCCAATGCAGCAGGAAGTGGTGCTGGCGATGCTGGCCAAAGAGCCATCGCACGGCTACCAGCTGCGTGCGCGGCTGCGCGACGCGCTCGGCCCTCTCGGTGACGCGATGAACGCTGGGCAGGTCTACGTCACGCTGGCCCGGCTGGAAAAGGCCGGCCTGTTGGCGGTCGAGAAGTCTGCCGATGACGCCGACCGGTCGGATCGCAAGGTGTACGCGCTCACCCCCGACGGCCAGCAGCGAGTCGCCGAGTGGATCGCCGAGGTGGGCTGGCCAAGACCCGACCTCGCGGAGTTCCATCTCAAGCTGATCGCGGCCGCGTGGGCCGGGCTGGCCGACCCGCTCACCATCGTCGACACCCAGCGCCGCGAGCTGCTGCGCCGGCTGCGTGACGCCCAGCGCGCCGCCATGGCCGAGCCGAAGCGCTCAGACGCGGCGCTGTTGCTGGAGGGCATCGTGCTCCGGCTGCAGGCGGACCTGCGCTGGCTCGAGGCATGCGAGAAGAACTGGACCCACCGAAGGAGCGGATCGTGAGCAACGCCGCCGACATGCCCGTGCTTCGCGCCCGCGGGTTGCGAAAGGAGTACGGCAAGGGGGAAGGATTGGTGCGCGCCGTCGACGGGGTCGATCTCGACATCGGCGCCGGCGAGACGGTGGCGGTGATGGGGCCCAGCGGCTGCGGGAAGTCCACGCTGCTCCACCTGCTCGGAGGGCTGGACCGGCCCTCGGGTGGAGAGGTGTCGCTGAACGGCCATCGCATCGACGACATCGGCGAGAAGGCCCTGGCCCGGCTGCGGCGAACTGCCGTCGGCTTCGTCTTCCAGTCCTTTCACCTGATGGAGGAGCTCACCGCCGTGGAGAACGTCGAGCTGTCGGCACTCCTGGCCGGACGCTCGCCGCGGGCCGCCAGACGGCGCGCGGAGGATCTGCTGGAGCAGGTCGGGCTCGCCGACCGGGCGCGTTTCCTGCCCTCCGCGCTGTCCGGCGGTCAGCGGCAGCGGGTCGCGGTCGCCCGGGCGTTGAGCAACGAACCGCTGGTCGTTTTCGCCGACGAACCGACCGGAAATCTGGACAGCGCCGCCACCATGGACGTCCTCCAGCTCTTCGAGGGCCTGCACGAGTCCGGTCAGACGCTGGTCGTCGTCACCCACGACGCGCGGATCGCGGCCACCGCAGACCGGATGATCTCGATGCGCGACGGCGCGTTGATAGACGAGACCAGGTTGACCGGTGGCACCACCGGGCAGCTCGGCGCCCTCATCGGACTGGAGGACTGAGGGTGTTGGGCCGCATCCTGCTCGTGGGCCGCCTCGCCGTACGCGACCTCCGGCGGCGCCGCATCGAGGCCGCGCTGCTGCTGCTCGCCATCATGGCGGCCACCACGACGTTGACGCTCGCGCTCGTCCTGCGCGACGCGGCCAGCGACCCGTACCAGAGCACCCGGGCGGCGACCCACGGACCTGACGTGGTCGCCGGCGTCTACCAGCCTGCGAAGCTTTCCGGCCTGGAGGAGTTGGCCGGCGCTGCCGGCGTCATCGACCACAGCGGGCCGTACCCGGTCGCCCCGGCGAAACTTCAGGCATCCGGTCGAACGTCAGATGTGCAGGTCGTGGGGCGCGACGCCGCGCCCGCGTCGGTCGACCAGCCCGAGCTGATCCAGGGCAGCTGGGTCCGCGATGGCGGCGTGGTGGTCGAGGCCGCCTTCGCCAATGCGCTCCATGTGCGCGTGGGTGATCCGGTCACTCTGGACAGCCGGTCGTTCGAGGTCGTCGGCGTTGCGGTCACCGCCGCCATGCCGCCCTATCCGGGCGCGTCCTGCATTGTCGCCATTGGTTGCGTAAACGGTGCCATTACCGACGAAGTGCCTCCGGGGTTGTTGCACAATCCCGGACTGGTCTGGCTCACCCAGGCGGATGTGCGGAGCCTCACCACCGACTCCCTGTCCTACGTGATGAACCTGAAGCTGGCCGATCCGGCTGAGGCCCAGGCGTTCGTGGCGAACCACGGCGAACATGGCGGCGCTACGCCTATGCAGCCCTGGGAGAACATCCTCGAAGACGCCACCGAGCTGGCCAGAGACTCCCAGATCCTGCTGCTGATCGGAGCCTGGCTGCTTGGCCTGCTCGCCGTGGCCGGTCTTTCTGTACTGGTCGGCGGCCGGATGGCCGATCAGACCAGACGCGTCGGACTCCTCAAAGCAGTCGGCGGCACGCCGAGCCTGGTCGCCGCCGTGCTGCTCGCGGAGTATGTCCTCGTGGCCATCGTCGCGGCCGCGGCCGGGTTGGCGGTCGGATCGCTGGCCGCTCCGTTGCTCGCCGAGTCCAGTGCCGGCCTCATCGGTAGCGCGGGCACGCCGTCGATGACCATGTCCACGGTCGGTCTGGTGACCGCCGTGGCACTCGGAGTCGCGGTAGTCGCGACCGTTGTTCCGGCCGTGCGCGCCGCCCGCTCCAGCACCGTCAACGCGCTGGCCGACTCGCCACGCCCACCCCGCCGCATCGGTTGGCTGATCGCGATCTCGGCGCGACTGCCCGTCCCGCTGCTTCTCGCCTTGCGGGTTGCCGCCCGCCGGCCGCGCCGGGTCGTGCTGGGGGTGGTCAGTATCGCGATCACGGTCAGTGGGATCTTCGTCGTCCTGGTACTCAACGCCTTCCTCACCACCCAACCACTCGCCGGCGGATACGCCGATGCTCAGGTGGAGGTGCTGCGCCAGGTACTCCTCGTCTGGATCGTCATACTGCTCTCCCTGGCGGCGGTCAACGCCATCGTCATCACCTGGGCGACGGTGCTCGACAACCGGCATTCGTCGGCGCTGGCGCGCGCCCTCGGCGCAACCCCGCGTGATGTGAGTACGGCACTGGCGGCCGCGCAGGTGCTGCCCGCGCTCGTCGGCGCTGTCGTGGGCGTCTTTCCGGGAGGCTTCGCACTGTTCGCCGCCATCAACGCGATCACCGGCGGCGACAGCGACAGGGCCACGCTTCCGTCGCTCTGGCAGCTGCTCGCCGTGGTGCTGGCAACCGTGCTCGTGGTGGCGGCGCTCACCGCTGTTCCCGCCCGCCTCGGCGGCCGCCGCCCCGTGACCGAGACCCTCTGAGCCGAACTCGCGTCGACGATCTCCGAGAAGGACGGGACGCGGGCGGTGGTCCATGGTCAACACGTGGCCGTTACTCGGTCGGCAACTCCAGCTTTGACGCAAAGTAATCGCCTGCGAACCCTCTGAAATCCGCATTTAGGGATATTTCATCCGAAATCGGTACATAACGTCCTTTGGCAGGTCAATTTCGCCGGACCAGGGGGATACATGGGACAGGCTCGTCTTCGACTAGCCGCGATCGGCACCTTGAGCGTGCTGGCCAGCGGCATCGGTGGGACCACAGCGTGGGCGAACCCCGCGCCACCGTCACCGGGCATGACCGAAAGTCCGCCTAGCGAAATGCCGTCGGAGGAGACGACGCCGCCGGAGGGGTCGGAGAGCCCGACCAGCAGCCCGACGGCGACCGAGGCCGACCCGACGACCGCACTGCGGCAGGCGCTGACCAAGTCGGCGCAGGCAACCAGCAACATCGGCAAGTTCACCTTCACCTCGGGCGACACCACGGCGAACGGCACGTACCAGTACCAGGCCAAGCCGTCCGTCGTCCTTGAGGCCAAGGCGACCGACCTCACCTTGAACGGCAAAGCGAGCTCCGCCAAACCCGAACTGATCGTGAGCGGCGGCACCGCGTACGTCAATCCCGACGGTCTCGCCCAGGGCGCCCAGGGCCCACCCTGGTGGAAGGTCGCCCTCGCCGACCTCAAGGGCCCGCACGGGCAGGCCATCCGCAAGATGTTCGACACCGCCACGGTCACCAACCCGGCCACCATCGAGAAGCTCGTCCACGCGTACGAGGACGTCAAGATGGTCGGCACCTCCGAGGTGGACGGCAAGACCGTCACCCACTACACCGCCAACTACAACGTGGACCTGGCCAAGGCCGCCTTCGGCGTCGCGTCCGCCAGCCCGATGGAGAGCCCAGGCGCCACGGGCGTCCACGAACTCCGGTCCGACATCTGGGTCGACGAGCACGGCATGGTACGCAAGTCCCGCTACCGCAACGAGGAAGGCGAGAAGCCGCAGTTCACGCTGACCTCGACGGTAACCGAGTTTGACAAGCCGGTCTCGGTCCAGCCGCCACCGGCCGACCAGACCAAGCAGGTCACGCCGCAGATGCTCAAGCAGTTCGGTCTGGGCGGCTGACACCCATCGCAGAAGGTACGCCCCCGAGGGGGCGTGCCTTCGCCTTGCCGGAGCGGACCCGGCATGATCGCCGCATGAGTGAGTGGCGGGTTCTCGTTGAGGAGAACGTCGGGCGGTTCGACCGCAAGGAATGGCGGATCTCGGACATCTACGAGGTCGACGGGGGTCGGGAGGAGGCCAGGTCCATCGCGTACGAGCTGGCGATGCGGCATCAGCCGAAACATCCAGGAGTGGAGGCGGATCGGGCGGTCTATCGGATCAACGAGGACATGTGGCTGACCATGGTCATCGGGGCGACGTCCCGGTTCCACTACCGGGTCACGGTGGCCGAACTTTTCGCGCGCGCGTCTACGGCGAAGGAGTGATAGCTTGGTGATATCACTTCAATAGCAAGGAGGAGCCGATGGAGCGACAGGCGTTCCGGGTCAACGGTTTCTGGGTGCTGCTGGCCATCGTCGTGGTGGCCGCGGCTCTGGTGGTGTTAGGCCTGTCCAGCGGGGAGGTCACCGCCATCGTCATCTGGGCCGTCGCGCTGGTGCTGGTCGGCGTGCTGGCCACCGGATTCACGGTGATCAACCCCAACGAGGCCAAGGTCATCCAGTTCTTCGGGCGGTATGTGGGCTCGGTGAAGGACCCCGGGTTCCAGTTCGTCATCCCCCTGACGGACCGGCGCCGCGTCACCCTGCGCGTGCGCAACTTCGAAACCACCAAACTCAAGGTCAACGACGCTGACGGCAGCCCCGTGGAGATCGCCGCGGTGGTCGTCTTCCGGGTGGTCGAGACCGCCAAGGCGTCGTTCTCGGTGGACAACTACGAGCAGTATGTGGCGATCCAGTCGGAAGCCGCCGTCCGCCACCTGGCCACCACCCATCCGTACGACTCGCATATCGAGGAGCGCACCAGCCTGCGCGACGGCGCCAGCATCGCCGAAGAGCTGACCACGGAGCTGCGCGACCGCACCGAGCTGGCCGGGATCGAGATCATGGAAGCCAGGATCACCCACCTGGCCTACGCGCCGGAGATCGCCCAGGCGATGCTGGTCCGCCAGCAGGCCTCGCAGGTCGTCGCGGCCCGGCGGCAGATCGTGGAAGGCGCGGTCGGCATGGTCCAGCTGGCGCTGGACCGGCTGAGCGCCGAGCATGTGGTGGAGCTCGACGAGGAGCGCCGCGCGGCGATGGTCTCCAACCTTCTGGTCGTGCTCTGCGGCGACCGCGCGGTCCAGCCGGTGGTGAACACCGGCAGCTTGTATGCCTGACGCCCGGCGCGAGCCGAAGAAACTGCTGCTGCGGCTCGACCCCGCCGTCCACGAGGCCATCGCCAAGTGGGCGGCGGACGACCTCAGAAGCGTGAACTCGCAAATCGAGTTCGCTCTGCGGCTCGCGCTCAAACAGGTGGGGCGCGGCCCTCGCGAACCCCGCGATGAGTGATGCATCGGCTTGGTTACAAGGCTTCACACCGCCGGGGGGTGGGGTCAGACTCTGGGCATGTCGTGGGTCGGTCGTACCGCTGTGGAGATCGCTGAAGCCGTGCGGAACGGGAAGGCCACGGTGCCGGGGGTCGTGGCCGAGCATCTCGCCGCCATCGAGGCGCGGGCGTCCGCGCTGGGTGCCTTCCGGAAGGTGCGGAGCGAGGAGGCCGTCCGGGAGGCGCAAGCCGTACAGGATCGGGATGATCTCGCGGAGTTGCCGCTGGCCGGGGTGCCGGTCGCGGTCAAGGACAACATCGAGGTGGCGGGCGAGGCCACCCGCAACGGCTCCGCGGCCACGCCCGCCGAGCCCGCGACCGCGGACCATCCCGTGGTGGCCCGGCTGCGGCGGGCGGGCGCGGTGGTCGTCGCCCTCACCAACGTCCCCGAGCTCAGCCTGGTCGCCTTCTCCGACAGCGTGTACGGCACCGCTCGCAACCCGTGGAACCTGGACAGAACGCCCGGTGGTTCGTCGGGTGGGAGCGCGGCGGCGGTGGCTGCCGGGCTCGTGCCCCTGGCGGTCGGCAACGACGGCCTCGGCTCGCTGCGCATTCCCGGCGCGTGTTGCGGCATCATCGCCATCAAGCCGGGTCTCGGCGTGGTTCCCGCGCCGACGCATGACTGGTTCGAGATGTGCGAGAACGGCCCGCTGACGACGACGGTCGCCGATGCCGCGCTCGCCCTCGGCGTCATGGCCGACGACGCCACGCTCACTCCCCGAGCTATCGATCTGCGCATCGCGGTGGCGCCCAACCCGCTGCCCGTCGGCCTGTCCATCGACAACGAGTTCCAGCGCGCGGTCGAGGAGGCGGGACACTCCCTCCGCGAAGGGGGCCACACCGTGGTGCCCGGCCGCCGCCTGCCGCCCATCGTCGGCATGTCGTCAATCGTGGCCTGGTACTCCTGCGCCGCCGAGGACTCTCAGGGCCTTCCCGTCGCCAAGCTGGAACGCCGGACCCGCACGCTGGCCGCCGCCGGTCGCACCGTCCGCACCCTCCACCTGGACGGCACCCGCACCCGCGACCGCTGGCGCGCCAACGGCGCCGACCTGTGGTTCGGCAACGCCGACGTCCTCCTCACCCCCACTCTCGCCCACATCCCCCCGAAAGCCCACCGCTGGGGGCGACGCGGCCTGACCAAGAACACCCTCCTCAACGTCGGCTACGCCCCCGTCACCGCCGCCTGGAACCTGGCCGGCTGGCCCGCCATGACCGTCCCGTACGGCCGCCACTCCACCGGCCTCCCCATCGGCATCCAACTCATCGCACCCCCAGGCGCCGAACCCCAACTCCTCGGCCTCGCCACCCACCTGGAATCCACCCGCCCCTGGTCCCGCCACGCCCCGAACTAACCAACTAGACGCCGATGGGGTGCCAGACGGTTTTGGTTTCGAGGAAAGTCGTCATGCGGGCGGTGCCCGGGTCGGCGAGCCAGTCGATTGTGTCTGTCGGGGGGCGTAGGACTCGTTTGAGGTTCTCTGCGGCGAGTTCTTCGCAGGTGAGGGCGAGTTCGGGGGATGCGCCGGTCAGGTCGAGGGCGTTGACGTCCATGTGGCCGGCCAGCCAGGGGGCGATTTCGTCGGGCTTGCCGGTGAGGATGTTGACGACGCCGCCGGGGAGGTCGGAGGTGGCGAGGACCTCGGAGAGGGTGATCGAGGGGAGGGGGGCGCGTTCTGAGGCGATGACGACGCAGGTGTTGCCGGTGACGATCACGGGGGCGATCACGCTGATCAGGCCGAGGAGCGGGCCCATCGGCGGGGCGACGATGGCCACGACGCCGGTCGGCTCGGTTGAGGAGAGGTTGAAGTAGGGGCCCGCGACAGGGTTGGCCGAGCCGCGGATGGCGCCGATCTTGTCGGACCAGCCGGCGTACCAAACCAGGCGGTCGACGGCGGCGTCCACGAGTTCGGTGGCCTTCTTGGTGGAGACGCCGTCGGCGGCGACGAGTTCGGCCGCGAACTGGGCGCGGCGGCTCTCCAGCATTTCGGCGATCCGGTAGATCACCTGCCCCCGGTTGTACGCGGTTGCACCGGACCAGCCCGCGAACGCCTTCCGGGCGGCTACCACGGCATCCCGGGCGTCCTTGCGGGACGCCTTGGACGCGTTGGCCAGGAAATCGCCCTTGGAGGAGGTCACGACATAGGACCTTCCGCTCTCCGATCGGGGAAACGCACCGCCGATGAACAGTTTGTACGTCTTGCGAACCGACAGCCGCTCACTCATCGAAGGTACGCCTCCAGCCCATGACGCCCGCCCTCGCGGCCGTACCCGGATTCCTTGTAACCGCCGAACGGCGACGCCGGATCGAACCGGTTGAACGTGTTGGACCAGACGACCCCGGCCCGCAGCCGATCCGCCGTCCACAACATCAGCGACGCCTTCTCCGTCCACACCCCGGCAGACAGCCCGAACGGCGTGTTGTTCGCCTTTTCCACAGCTTCTCCGGGCGTACGGAACGTCAGCACCGACAACACCGGCCCGAAGATCTCCTCCCGGGCGATGCGATGCGACTGCGCGACCCCGGTGAAGATGGTCGGCGGGAACCAGAACCCCCGATCGGGGATCGCGCACGCCGGAGACCACCGTTCGGCGCCCTCCTGCTCCCCCATGTCGGACAGTTCCCGAATCTTGGCCAGCTGAGCAGCCGAATTGATCGCCCCGATATCAGTGTTCTTGTCCAGCGGATCGCCCATCCGCAACGTGCCGAGCCGCCGCTTCAGCGAAGCCAGCAACTCACCCGCGATCGACTCCTGGACCAGCAACCGGGACCCGGCGCAGCACACATGCCCCTGGTTGAAGAAGATCCCGTTCACGATCCCCTCGACCGCCTGATCGAGCGCCGCGTCCTCGTACACGATGTTGGCGGCCTTCCCCCCGAGCTCGAGGGTCACCTTCTTCCCGGTGCCCGCCACCGACCGCGCGATCAGCCGCCCGACCTCGGTCGACCCGGTGAACGCGACTTTGTCGACATCCGGATGGTTCACCACCGCCGCACCGGTTTCGCCCGCCCCGGTCACGATATTTACGACGCCGGGAGGCAAATCCGCTTGCTGGCAGATCTCCGCGAACAGCAACGCCGTCAGCGGGGTCGTTTCCGCGGGTTTGAGCACGACGGTGTTCCCGCAAGCCAGCGCTGGCGCGATCTTCCAGGCCAGCATGAGCAGCGGGAAGTTCCACGGGATGACCTGGCCCGCGACGCCGAGGGGGCGGGTGCCGTACCCGGCGTATTCGAGTTTGTCCGCCCAGCCCGCGTAGTAGAAGAAGTGCGCGGCGACCAGGGGCAGGTCCACGTCGCGGGATTCGCGAATCGGTTTGCCGTTGTCCAGGGACTCCAGGACGGCCAGTTCGCGGGCGCGTTCCTGGATGATTCTGGCGATCCTGAACAGGTATTTGGCGCGTTCGGCGCCGGGCATCGCCGACCAGGTGGTGAACGCCTTGCGGGCGGCCTGGACGGCCAGGTCCACGTCGGCGGCCGAGGCGGCGGCGATCTCGGCGAGTTTCTCCTCCGAGGCCGGGTTGATCGTCTTGAACGCCGACCCCGACCCGTCCACGAACTCGCCGTTGACGAACAGCCCGTAGGACGGCTTGATGTCGACGACATCGCGCGACTCGGGCGCTGGTGCGTACTCGAACATCCTTTAGTCCAATGTGAAGTAGTCGGGGCCGGAGTAGCGTCCGGTGTCCTGCTTCTGCCGCTGCATGAGCAGATCGTTGAGGACCGACGAGGCGCCGAGCCGGAACCAGTCCGGATGCAGCCAGCCGTCGCCGGCAGTCTCGTTGACCAGCACCAGCATCTTGATCGCGTCCTTGGTGGTCCGGATGCCGCCGGCGGGTTTCACGCCGACCTTCCGCCCGGTCGTGGCGAGAAAGTCCCGAACCGCCTCCAGCATCACCAGCGTCACCGGCAGCGTGGCCGCGGGCTGCACCTTCCCCGTAGAGGTCTTGATGAAGTCGCCCCCCGCTAGCATGGCCAGCCACGACGCCCGCCGCACATTGTCGTACGTAGCGAGTTCCCCGGTCTCCAGGATCACCTTCAGATGCGCGCTCCCGCAGGCCGCCTTGATCGCGACAATCTCCTCGAACACCTTCAGATAGTCACCGGCCAGGAATGCCCCCCGATCGATGACCATGTCCACCTCGTCGGCCCCCGCCGCGACCGCCAGCGCCGTGTCGGTGACCTTCACCTCCAGCGACGACCGCCCGCTGGGAAACGCCGTCGCGACACTGGCCACCTTCACCCCGGAACCCCGCACCGCCTGTACGGCTTCCGCCACCAGATCCGGATAAACACAGACGGCGGCTACCCGGGGAACGTCCGGATTGCTGGGATCGGGATGGACTGCTTTGGCGCACATCGCCCGCACCTTGCCAGGCGTGTCCGCGCCTTCGAGCGTGGTCAGGTCCACCATCGAGATGGCCAGGTCGATCGCCTGCCGCTTGGCGGTGGTCTTGATGGACCGGGTGCCCAGCATGGCGGCGCGGGCGTCCGCACCCACCTTGTCGACACCGGGCAGCCCGTGCAGGAACCCGCGCAGGGCCGCGTTCGACGAAGCGACGTCGGTCGTCAGAGTTGACACCCCCCTAGCATCGCCGACCCGGACGAACGAATCCAAACCGGCTCGCCCCCGGCACGCTAGCCCCCCAACGCATCACCGCAGGTCAGACAGGAGAGAAGGGAACAGCCCGCCGATCCTGCGCCCGAATCTTTGGCACATCTCACGGGTGCCAACACCGCTGATCACCCCCCAGTTCGCGGATATGACAGCACATACTGCCCAGCCGCCCCCTCGGCGATCGCCCACATCCTCCCCGTCCCGGCCACATGGGCAATGCCTTTCAGCTCAGCCTGCGGCACCGGACTCAGCTGCCGCATCCACCGCCCGTTCCGCAGGTGAACCAGATAATCCCGCTCCGCCATCCACACCCCGCCGGCGCCATCCGCCGCGGCATGCGTGTACGCGCCGCTGGCCACCCGCCGCCCCATCCGACTCCACGAGCTGCCATTCCACCGCAGAACCACCCCTTCCGCCTTGGTCACGGATCCGACCGCATACGCCTCCGCAGGGGACAAAGCGACGATGTCATTGATCTCAATCGGCCCACCGGGCGCGACGGTGGCGGTCCACTTCGAGCCGTCCCAATGCTGGAAATGGGTGACCCGATCGATGCTGCTCACCGCCCACACATCCGAGGGCCCGGTCGCGGCATACGCGGTGACCGGCCGAGGCGTCGTGACCTTCCGCCAGACCCGGCCGTTCCAGCGCCACGACACATCCCGCATGCCGGCATCCGTCCACTGCAACCCCGAAGCCCAGACATCGGCGGGCCCGGCGACGACCGCCTCGGTCACATGCGCGTCCAGCGCCCCCAGCGGCTGATCCGTCCACCCCTGCCCGGTCCACCGCCCGGCCACAACCCCCGCAGAACCATCCGCGAACCGCCACATCTCCCGCCCGCGCCCCACGATCAGGTACGGCTCGCCGTCCTCCCCCCAAACCCGGCCATCCCAGTGCAGCGCGGTAGCACCGGCCCGTACCACCCAGAGATCGGAAGCCCCCGCCGACACTCCCTCAAGCGGCGTGGAGGCGGCCGGAGGCATGACCCGGAAGACCCGCCACTTAGTTGCTTTCACCTGCGGAGACAGCAGGGTCAGCAGCACCGCGAAGATCGTTAGAGAGGTCACGGAGCTTCATGCTGACGCGTCTAAGGCGGGGATACGGCGTGCCTTAGGGCGGCCTAGGCCAAAGGTTCAGCAAGAGATAGGGCATCCGCCTGATGTGGGCCTGGGGGCCTTAGCCCGAATCTTAAGTATGTAAGGAAAAAGCGAATCAAGGAGAACCTCAAATGGGTCCCGAACTGCACTACCAGCTGATCATCAACCGGGTCGCCGAGCTCCACCAGGAGGCCACCAGCCACCGTCGGGCACGCGAGGCGCAGGCGTCGAGGAAGGCTCACCAGCGGAGCGCGAGTCGTCGCCTCCGGGGTGGGTTCAACAAGTCTCGCACCTCATGACGACCGCATGCATGCCCGGCCGGAACCTCCCTCCCGGCCGGGCATGTAAGGCCCCTCCGTAGCCCGGTTCACCCGCAGAAAAACAGGGCGAACAGCCCATAGAAGGCATGACATGCTGGACAACATGGTGGGTCGAGCGGTTAGCCCCGTCTTCGTGGGACGGGTGGCGGAGCTGACGTTCCTGGCCGAAATATTCGACCAGGCGCGCAAGCAGACCGCCGCCGCGGTGTTACTCGGCGGGGAGGCCGGGGTGGGCAAGACCCGCCTGGTGAGCCGCTTCGCCGAACAGGCCGAACAGGACGGCGCCCACGTGATCGTCGGCGGTTGCGTCGAACTTTCCACCGAAGGCCTCGCGTACGCGCCGTTCACCGCGGCGCTGCGCCAGCTCGTCCGGGAGATGGGCGCCGCCGACGTGGCCGCGATGCTGCCCGAAGGCGCCGCCCGTGACCTGGCCCGGCTGTTGCCCGAATTCGGGGAGCCGAGCGGGGACACCGAGAGCGAAACCGCCAGGGCGCGGCTGTTCGAGCAGATCCTCACCCTGCTGGAGCGGCTGGCGGAACAGCGGCCGGTGGTCCTCGTCATCGAGGACATCCACTGGGCCGATCGATCCAGCCGCGATCTCATCGCATTCCTCAGCCGGAACATACGCGCCGTTCCGCTGCTGATGGTCATGACGTACCGGTCGGACGAGTTGAACCGCACCCATCCGCTCCGGCCGGTGCTGGCCGAACTGGCCAGGGTCGACGGCGTCTCCCGGGTGGAGGTGCCCCGGCTGACCCAGGACGAGGTGGCCGAGCAGATGGCCGGGATCCTCGGCCGGACCCCGGAGTTCGCCCGGGTGGGCAAGGTGTTCGAGCGCACCGAGGGCGTTCCGCTGTTCGTCGAGGCGATGGTCGAGTGCGACGGCGACTACTCCTTCCCCGACTCGCTGCAGGATCTGATACTCAGCTCGGTCGAGCGGCTGCCGGAGGAGACCCAGCGGGTGCTCCGGATCGCGGCCGCGGGCGGGATCCGGGTCGGGCACGAGCTGCTGGCCAGGGTCAGCGGCCTCTCCGACATCGACCTGGAGAACGCGCTCCGGCCCGCCGTGGCGGGCAACGTGATGCAGGTCGCGGACGGTGGGGCGTACGCGTTCCGGCATGCGCTGATTCGCGAAGCCGTACACGATGAGTTGTTGCCCGGGGAGCACGCCCGCATGCACGCGCGGTATGCCGAGGCGATCGACCAGGATCGTAGCCTGGTGCCGCCGGGGCGGGCGGCCATCGAGATGGCGCACCACTGGTTCTCCGCGCGGGACGATCTGTGGGCGCTGGTGTCGGCGTGGGAGGCGTCCGGGAAGGCGGCCAACGCGTTCGCCTACACCGAGCAGATTCAGCTGCTGGAACGGGTGCTGACCTTGTGGGACAAGGTGCCGGACGCGGCTGAGCGGATCAACGCCGACCACACGACCGTGCTGGAACGGGCCTCCGAGGCCGCGTACCTCGCCGCCGACATCGATGGGTGCATGAAGTTCGCCAAAGGCGCGCTCAGCGAGCTTGACGAGGCCGTCGCGCCGGAGCGGGTCGCCGCGCTCCTGGTCCGCCTGGTCAACTGCAAGGTCCAGAAGGGCAAGGACGGCACCCTGGAGGACCTGCGGAAAGCCGAACGGCTGGTGCCGCTGCCCAGCGAGACGCGGGCGATGGTGCTGTCCCGGCTGGGGACGCTGCTCATGCTCGGGGACCACGTGGTCGAGGGAACCGCCGTCACCCAGGAGGCGCTGCGGGTCGCGCGCTCGATCGGGGACGAATGCCAGGAAGCCGACCTGCTCATCAATCTCGCGCTCGGTCACTCCATCTCCGGCGATCTGCATTCCACGCTGTCCACCAACCGCCGCGCCCAAGCCATCGGGGCGCGCCACAAGTCCGGCCGTGTCGTCCTGCGCGCGCTCGCCAACAACGTGGACGCGCTGGAGAATCTCGGCCGGTCGGAGGACGCCGTCGAGCTGGCCGTCGAGGGCGAGAAACTGGCCAAGCAGTACGGCCGCTACCGGGATCAGGGCGTCTTCATCGCCAACAACCGCGCGGAGGCTCTGGAATCTCTGGGTCGCTGGGACGAAGCGCTCGCCGTCATCAAGCGCGCGTTGACCATGGACCCGGCGGTGCGCAATCGCTGGCATCTCACCCGGACCCGGGCTGGGATCCTGCTGGCCAGGGGTGACGCGGACAATGCCAAGGACGATCTCGTGGAAATCGGGGCGCTCTCCGGCCGGTTGGAGGAGTGGACCCAGGAGTGGACCCAGAACACCCGGCTCGCGCTCGGCTGGCATCTGCTCGTTGGCGACCCCATGACCGCGCTCGACAAGGCCGAGAGCGCGCTGATCAACCCGCCGTGGTCGCGTAAGGCCATGCTCGGCTGGCGGTTGCTGGCCCAGATCTACCGGGTCACCGACGCCGCCGCTCCCGTCAGCCCCGATCGCGCGGACGCGCTTCGGGCCCGCGCGGCTGATCTTGCCGCGCGCATGAACACCGACGGGCCGGTCAGCGAGATGTTCCGGCTGGAATGCCTCGGGGATTTCATCGGCGCCGCCGAGGGCTGGCTGCACCTCAACCGCCCCTACGCCCGGGCCAAGGCCCTCTTCCATGCCGCCACCACGGCCACCAACCGTGACTTGATCAACGAGTGGCTCCGCGAAGCCAGAACCATCGCCGTCGACCTCGATGCTGTTCCGCTGGTCACTCACGTCGACCTGCTCGCGCGTCGTACGGGCATCTCCCTCACCGAGGCTCCCGAGGAACCGGCCCTTCTCACCCCCCGTGAACTGGAAGTTCTCCGCCTGGTGGCCGAAGGCCGCTCCAACCGCGACATCGCCAGCCAACTCTCCATCTCCGCCAAAACGGCCAGCGTGCACGTCTCCAACATCATCGCCAAACTGGGCGTCTCCACCCGAGGCGAAGCCACCGCCGCCGCCCACCGCCTCGCCCTGCTGAGCTGATCAGAGGATGGCTTCGGCGATGAGGATGACGCCGAAGGTGGCGAAGGCGGCGGAGGCGCCGTATTTGATGAATTTTTCGGGCAGGTGGGTGCCGAGGAGGCGGCCGACCACGATGGCCAGGGCGTCGGCGGCGACCATGCCGACCGTGGAGCCGATCCAGGTGGCGAGCCAGCCGTGCTGGGTGGCGAGGGTGATGGTAGCGAGCATGGTCTTGTCGCCCAGTTCGCTGAGGAAGAAAGCGACCGTTACCGCGATAAGGACGGATTTGGTGGCCCGTTGAGCTTTGCGGGCTTCGTCGGCGGTTAGTTCGTCGCCGCGGAGGGTCCACAGGGCGAAGCCGAGGAAAGCGATGCCGGCGGCGATGGAGATGGCCGTGGTCGGAAGCGTGTCGCCGAGGAAGCCGCCGAGGGCGACGCTGAGCAGGTGGACGATCGCGGTGGCCAGGGTGATGCCCGCGAGAACCGGCAACGGCCGAAAGCGGCTCGCGAAGGTCAACGCCATAAGTTGGCTTTTGTCGCCGAGTTCGGCCACGAAAATCACAATGAGGGAGATCCAGAACGCTTCCACGCGGAGGTGGCCTTCCCGTTCACAGCAACCGGACCGCGTTCCACTGGGGGCATGACTTCGGTCCGGCAGCTTGGTATCGCTGTCGGACCGAAGGTCTCGTCCGCCACGAGGGCTCCGGGACCGGACGCGTAGCGCGTCAGCATGTCGATCGCCGGATTCTGGACTACTCCCCTTCGGGTTTTTTCACTCTAGCCCATCACAGGCGCACACCTACCATGACCGGTTCGTTCACTAATGTGACCCCGAACTTCTCCCGCACCCCGTCCCGGACCTCCCGGGCCAGCGCCAGCAACTCCTCCGCGCTCGCCGCCCCCGTCGGATTGGTGAGCGCGAGCGTGTGCTTGGTGGAGATCCGTACCGACCCGCGCTCGTACCCCTTCGGGAACCCCGCGTTCTCGATCAACCACGCCGCCGGAACCTTGACCCGCTCCCCCGGCATGTCCCACCGCGGAAACTCCGGCGCCCGCAACTCAAGCTCCGCCGCCTCGGCCGCACTCAAAATGGGATTGGTGAAGAACGACCCCGCACTGATCGTGTCCGGATCATCCGCATCCAGCACCATGCCCTTCCCCCGCCGCAACCCCAGCACCGCCGCCCGCGCCTCCGCCAACGGCACCCGAGCCCCTAACTCGACCCCCAACGCCAAAGCCAGTTCCTTGTACGCCACCGGCCCCGACAACCCAGACTCGACAAGATCGTAGGTAACCGCCAGAACGAGATGCCGCCCCTGATCCCCCTTGAACGCACTGTCCCGATAAGCGAACCCGCACGCCGCCGCCGGCAAATCCCGCGTCTCCCTGGCAAGCCGGTCATACACCCGCACCGACGAGATCGTCTGCGCGACCTCCTGCCCGTACGCCCCCACGTTCTGAATCGGCGTCGACCCGACAAGCCCCGGAATACCCGACAGGCACTCAACCCCGGACAACCCCTCGGCCACACACCGCGCGACCAGCCCGTCCCAATCCTCCCCCGCCTGTACGGTCACCCGCCCCGCCCCGCCGAACTCCACCCCCGCCGACGCGACCTTCACCACCAGCCCCGGAAACCCCTCATCACCGAGCACGAGATTGCTCCCGCCCCCCAGCACCAGGACCTGCTCCCCAGCCCGATCAGCCCCCGCCACGATCTCAACCAACTCATCCTGCGACCCCGCCGACACAAACGCCCGCGCAGCCCCACCCAGCCGCAACGTCGTATACGGCGCAAGCCGCACCCCTACCAAACGATCAGCCATACCCATCCTCGATCGCCCCAAAGTCGCCGCCCAGCCTAGCCGCCATGCTCTCCCGCAGCCGCCGCACTCCCGACCGCAACTGCTAGCCGTTCGTGGTCTCGCGCAGACGTTTGAGCACTCGGTCGTAGGTGCGGCGGGATTCCTTGTCGCGGTAGTCCGGATCGACGTCGTGGTAGCCGCGGTGGCGTTCCTCGCGGACCGGGAGATCCTTCTCGGGGACCACGAGCGTGCCCGGCAGGCTGAGGGAGAACTCCAGGTCGGCGTTGCGGTAGAAACGTGCTCGTTCCGGGAAGCCGCCCACGCCGAGCGCGGTCACCCGGCGGACGGCGAACAGATGGCCGAGCAGGGCTTTGACCTGGCCCGGGCCGGCGTCCTCCCACTTATGTCCTTCATTGGCGGGATTCACCCCACGCCAGCCCGCGGCTTCGACACCGTCAGCGTCCAGCTCCTGCACCAAGGGCGTGATCGCGTCCCCTTCGAAGACCGTGGACGTCTCCAGCACGACATGAATGTCCGCGGTGTCCAGATGCAGCAACTTGGTCCGCGCGGCACCCCAACCAGCAGATCCCTCCCGCCAGTGCGGCTTTTCCGCGACATGCCACTCTTTGATGCGATCCGGGTAACGCGCAGCAAGCTCGTGCAGCATCGCCCCAGCACCATCCACGTCACCCAAATCCAGCGCCACAATCTGCGCCGAGGTATGAGCAATCACCGACTCCACACAGGTCTGAAGATCTTCAGGCCACCCATCCACCAGAATCCCCACCGAAACAATCGGCGGCACGCCCGATTCATCCGCACCCGCGCCAGTAACCTCACCAAGGTCACCGGTAGACCGACCATGACCGGACTGAAGTTGGCCAGACCCCACCTGCCCAGGCTGCGGTTGGCCGGACCGACCCTCGCCGGACCCCACCTCGCCAGACCGACCTTGATCGGACCGACCTTGATCGGACCGACCTCGACCGGACTGCGACCGATGAGACGGATCATGGTCAGATTGCACGTCGCCAGACTGACCCTGGCCGGACCCCACCTCACCTGACCGACCTTGGCTAGGCCAACCTTGATCAGTTGGCGCCTCACCGGACTGGCCCTGGCTGGACTGGCCTTGCCTGAGCTGGCCCTGGCTGAGCTGACCCTCGCTGAGCTGACCCTCGCTGAGCTGACCCTCGCTGAGCTGACCCTCGCTGAGCTGACCCTCGCTGAGCTGGCCGGGTTGAGGCCCGGTCGGTTGAACTTGGCTGGGTTGTGGGGCCTTGCCACGGTCCGCGCGTTCCTGTGGGGCACCTTCCTGTGCCGCGGCGGCCCTCTGTGCTTCGACGGCTCTTTCGTGGTCGGCGATGACCTGGTCGATTCTGGAGGTAGCGCTGCTGCCGTCCCACAGGAGCTGGGAGGCGACCATGGACGGTGTACCGGCCGCTGTCAGCGCGGTCTCGATCATGCCGCCGGGCGCCGTTGGGTCTTCTGCGGCGGTGATTGTCTCGTTGGCGGCGCGCGCGTTCTCGGCCTGGGATGGCGTGAGCGCGGGCCCGCCGGCCTTGTGTGATCGCTCCGGGCGGTCGCCTGCTCGTTCGGCCGAGGCTGCTTTGTCCCGAGCTTTCGCCCAGTGACGCGCCTTGTCACCTGCCCCGGTGAGGGTTCCCTTGGCCCGCACCCCACCCTGGTCAAGTCGCGAAATATCCACAATGACGGCGGCGACCGGAATCGACTCCACCGTCGGCCAGACTTCGAACGGTGGTTTGGCGGTGAGCTCGAAGCCGCCGCCGGGCGTGTCGTGCACGATCCAGCCCGCAGCCGCAATCTCATCCCGCAAATGATCGGCAGACACGAAGTCACGCTCCGCCCGCGCCCGCGCCCTCCGCTCGGCGAGTTCAACGACATCACGTGAAGGTTCCGTCACTTAAGTGACGCTACCCAGCCAAATCCGAAACTACCGCGACCAGCCACCCGCCCTGGGGAAATCACAGCGCCGCGCCCCCAACCGCCTGACCAGGGAAGCAACACCACCTGAACAGGAGGACTACACCGTCCCATCAGGAGAGCCCCACCACACCGGCCAGCCGCCCTGAGGGGATCACAGCGCCGCACACCAACACCGCCGACCACCTGATCAAGGGAGCCACGCCACCCGAACAGGAGCAACAAACCGG
>NZ_BLAE01000053.1 GCF_009687865.1 Acrocarpospora macrocephala | reverse complement strand
CAAACACCCACAACCCCCACCCCAACCCCGCCCGGGGCATCACAGCCAACCCCGGCACGGCATGGCCCCCACCACCATCGCACCCGACCCCAGCCCCGCCCAGGGAGGTCGCATCCGACTCCGATCTCCCCTGAGGCATCGCACCCAACCCCCAGCCCCGCCCAGGGCATCACACCCGACCCCGGCATGGGCTCCACCAACACCACACCCAACCCCGGCACCGCCCGAGGTGTCGCACCCAACCTCAGCCCCGCCCGGAGTGTCGCATCCGACGCCGACATCGCCCGGGGTATCGCACCCCACTCCGGTCCCGCCCGGGGTGTCACACCCGACCCCCGCATTGCCCGAGGCGTCACATTCGGCTCCGGCCGCGCACCCGACCCGGTGCCCGGCCCCGCCCCGGACCGACCAGGCCCACCCACAGGCAGCCACCGGACAACCGCACCCCACGAGCACAGCCAGACCATCACCACGGGCGAGCAGGCAGTGACCCACAGAAGATCACCAGGGCCCACAGAAGATCATGAGCCGATCGCCATCGCATCGCCGCGAGTTCGAGCACGGCTGTGAACACGGCTGCGAGCACGGCATCCACGGTCCTGTGGACGCGTTCACCGCACAGGGACCGGTCGCTCTCACCGACCCCGACTATGAGGACGCCCCCAGGGCGGGTGGGACAACCCCCGCGCCAAGGCTTTCGTGCGAGTGCCACGGCGTTGGCGGGGCAGGGCGGAGCCCGAGGAAAAACGAAGGGCTGAGCGGGTGGGAGAACCACGCGGATCAAACTGCCGCTTCATTCCGGCGACCACGGCGCTGGCGGGGACGGGCGGAGCCCGAGGGGAACAAACGGGCTGGGTGGGAGTAACCCGGTAAGCCCGGAGGCATAAACGCCCTTGGTGCCGGTGTGGTGAGGACCGGCACCAAGGATTGGTGCGTGAGTCAGCGGGTCTGCATGACCTCGCGCATGAGGCGGGCGGTTTCGCTGGGGGTCTTGCCGACGCGGACACCGACCTTTTCCAGGGCTTCCTTCTTGGCCTGGGCGGTTCCGGCCGAGCCGGAGACGATCGCGCCCGCGTGGCCCATGGTCTTGCCCTCCGGGGCGGTGAAGCCCGCCACGTAGGCCACGACCGGCTTGGAGACGTGCTGCTCGATGTAGGCGGCGGCGCGTTCCTCGGCGTCGCCCCCGATCTCGCCGATCATCACGATGGCGTCGGTGCCCGGGTCCTCCTGGAAGGCCTGGAGCGCGTCGATGTGGGTGGTCCCGATCACCGGGTCGCCCCCGATGCCCACGGCGGTGGAGAAGCCGAAGTCGCGCAGCTCGTACATGAGCTGGTAGGTCAGCGTGCCGGACTTGGAGACCAGGCCGATGCGGCCGGGCGTAGTGATGTCGGCCGGGATGATGCCCGCGTTGGACGCGCCCGGGGAGGCGATTCCCGGGCAGTTCGGGCCGATGATCCGAGTCTTGTTGCCCTTGGACACCGCGTACGCCCAGAACTCGGTCGTGTCGTGGATCGGGACGCCCTCGGTGATCACGACGGCCAGCGGGATGCCCGCGTCGATGGCTTCCCTGACGGCGTCCTTGGTGAACGCCGGCGGCACGAAGATGACGCTGACGTCGGCGCCGGTGGCCGCCATCGCCTCGGCGACCGTGGCGAAGACGGGCAGGCCCTCGTGCACGGTCCCGGCCTTGCGCGGGTTCACCCCGCCGACGACCTTGGCACCGGAGGCGAGCATGCGCAGCGTGTGCTTGGTGCCCTCCGACCCGGTGATGCCCTGCACGATGATCTTGCTGT
The DNA here is from genome assembly GCF_009687865.1 of Acrocarpospora macrocephala. Taxonomy (GTDB): domain Bacteria; phylum Actinomycetota; class Actinomycetes; order Streptosporangiales; family Streptosporangiaceae; genus Acrocarpospora; species Acrocarpospora macrocephala. The sequence continues at coordinate 83,020 of NZ_BLAE01000053.1, read as the reverse complement.
TCTCGGTGAGCCAGATCGCCATTACGCACCTACCGCAGCGAGTTCGGCGGCCCGCTTGGCCGCCTCGTCCATCGTGTCGACCAGTTCCACGCCGGGCAGCCCGGCGCCCTGCAGGATGTCGCGGCCCAGCGCCGCGTTGTTGCCGTCCAGCCGGACGACCAGCGGCCGGGTCACGTGCTCGCCGCGGTCCCCGAGCAGCTTGAACGCCGACACGATGCCATTGGCGACCGCGTCGCAGGCGGTGATCCCGCCGAACACGTTGACGAACACCGACTTGACCGCCGGGTCGGACAGAATGATCTCCAGCCCGTTCGCCATCACCTCAGCCGACGCGCCACCGCCGATGTCCAGGAAGTTGGCCGGCTTGGGCCGGCCGGAAACCGACTCGCCCGCGTACGCGACGACGTCCAGCGTGGACATGACCAGCCCCGCGCCGTTGCCGATGATCCCGACGGAACCATCCAGCTTGACGTAGTTGAGGTTCTTCTCCTTGGCCCGTGCCTCCAGCGGATCCTCGGCCGCCTTGTCCACGTAGGCTTCGTGCTCCTTCTGGCGGAACTCGGCGTTCTCGTCCAGCGTGACCTTGCCGTCCAGCGCCTTGACCTGCCCGTCGGCGGCCAGAATGAGCGGGTTCACCTCGACCAGGGAGGCGTCCTCGTCCACGAAGACGGCCCAGATCTTCTCGATCAGCGCGGCCGCCCCGTCCAGCGACCGCTCCGGCAGCCCGCCCGCCTTCGCGATCTCGCGGGCCTTCGCCAGGTCCACCCCGGTGATCGGGCTGACCGGGATCTTCGCCACCTTCTCCGGCGCGGTGTGCGCGACCTCTTCGATGTCCATCCCGCCAGCAGCGGAGCAGATCGCGAGGAATGTGCGGTTCGCCCGGTCGAGCAGGAAGGAGAAGTAGTACTCCTCCGCGATATCGCTCGCCTCCTCGATCAGGACCTTGTGGACCGTGTGGCCCTTGATGTCCATCCCGAGGATCTGGCCCGCCTTCTTTTCGGCGTCGGCGGCGTCATCGGCCACCTTCACGCCTCCGGCCTTACCCCGGCCCCCGGTCTTGACCTGGGCCTTGACGACCACACGCCCGGTCAGCTGCTCGGCCGCCGCGCGCGCCTCCTCCGCGGTGTGCGCGACAATTCCGCGCGGCACCGGGATGCCGTACTCCGCGAAGAGCTCCTTCGCCTGATGTTCGAACAGGTCCACGAGGGTCCGTCCCTTTGATGTCGCCTAGATGTCAGCGGCCAGACGGCTTCATCCGGCCTGGCTTTTCCGCGCAAGAAGCCTAGCCCCAGCTCCTGTGTGGCCCTGTCATGGGGTGCGCTTGAACCCTTGCCAAGGCTCTCCGATTACGGCAGGGTCTTACAAACTGCCCAAAACCCTCCAGTTCGCTACCGCGCGGCTTGCGGGATGGCGGCCCGCACCCAGTCGACGATCTCCTCTGTGGTCGCGCCTGGAGTGAAGATCTGGGCCACCCCCAGGCGCTGCAGCTCCGGAATGTCCTCATCCGGAATGATCCCCCCGCCGAACACCACAATGTCCTCCGCGTGCTGCTCGCGAAGCACCTCCAGGACTCGCGCGAAGAGCGTCATATGCGCCCCCGACAGGATCGACAGCCCGATCGCGGCCGCGTCCTCCTGAATCGCGGTCTGCACGATCTGCTCAGGCGTCTGATGCAACCCGGTATAGATGACCTCCATCCCGGCATCCCGCAACGCCCGAGCGACAACCTTCACACCGCGGTCATGACCATCAAGCCCCGGCTTGCCAACAACCACCCGAATCCTGGATTCCATGCCCGCACTGTACATACGGCCACACCCCCACTGCTGGCCTCGCCCACACATACGACCAGCAAGCAGCATCACCCTGACCTACCGGCGACCTAGCCCTCGCTTGATCGCTGTGGGATCACAGCTTTTCGAGTTTGGCGTACGCGAGGATCAAGGTCTTCTGGCCGGAGGAGCCGAAGTCGATTTTGGCGCTGGTTTTGCCGTCCTTGCCCTCTATGGAGATGACGGTGCCGAGGCCGAAGGAGTCGTGGGTGACGCGGTCGCCGGGGTTGAGGTTGGGGATGTTGCGGTCGGAGGGTTTGGCGGGGGAGGTGCGGGCGGTGGCGGCGCGCCAGGCGTTCTTCTTGGGGTCGTTGCGCCAGTCGATCAAGTCTTGGGGGACTTCGCCGAGGAAACGGGAGGCGGGGTTGAAGGAGGGGGCGCCCCAGGAAGTGCGGACGGCCGCGCGGGAGAGGTAGAGGCGCTGTTCGGCTCGGGTGATGCCGACGTAGGCGAGGCGGCGTTCCTCTTCGAGTTCCTTCGGGTCGCTCAGAGAGCGCATGTGCGGGAAGACGCCGTCCTCCAGCGCGGTCAGAAAGACGACCGGGAACTCCAGGCCCTTGGCGGTGTGCAGGGTCATCAGGGTGACCACGCCGCCGTGGTCCTCACCTTCAGGGATCTGGTCGGCGTCGGCGACCAGCGAGACCTGCTCCAGGAAGTCGACCAGCGTGCCCTCCGGATTGGCCCCCTCGAACTCGGCGGCCACCGAGATGAGCTCGTTCAGGTTCTCCAGCCGACTCTCATCCTGCGGATCACCCGAGGTCTCCAGCTCGGTCCGGTAGCCGGTCCCGGCGAGCACCTCTTCGGCCAGATCGGAGAGCGGCAGCTCCTTCGCCCGCAGGTCGTCGAGCATGACGATGAACTCCTTGATCGCGTTCAGCGACCGGGTGGCCAGCGTGGGCGCCTCGTCGGCCCGGCGCAGCGCCTCCCAGAAGCTGATCCGCTCCCGCCCCGCGAACGCCTCGATGGTCGCCTCGGCCCGATCCCCGATCCCCCGCTTGGGCACATTGAGAATGCGACGCAACGACACGGTATCGCCGGGATTCGCCAGCACCCGCAGGTACGCCAGCAGATCCTTGACCTCTTTACGCTCGTAGAACCGAACCCCCCCGACCACCTTGTACGGCAGCCCGGTCCTGATGAAAATCTCCTCGAACACCCGGGACGCCGAGTTGGTCCGGTAGAACACCGCCACCTGCCCCGGCGTGATCTCCTCCTCGTCGTGCAGCCGATCGACCTCCTGCGCGACGAACATCGCCTCATCGTGCTCGTTGTCCGCCACATACGCCACGATCTTGGGCCCGGCACCCTGATCCGACCAGAGATTCTTGGGCTTACGACTGGCGTTCCGGGAGATCACCGCATTCGCGGCGTTCAGAATCGTCTGCGTCGACCGGTAGTTCTGCTCCAGCAGGATCGTCTTGGCCAGCGGATAATCCCGCTCGAACTCCAGGATGTTCCGGATCGTGGCCCCCCGGAACGCGTAGATCGACTGATCCGCGTCCCCGACCACGACCAGCTCGGCGGGCTCCACCGGCTCCCCGTCCACATCCGTGGTCCGCGTCCCCACCAGCTCTTTGACCAGCGTGTACTGCGCGTGGTTGGTGTCCTGATACTCGTCCACCATGACATGCCGGAACCGCCGTCGGTAATGCTCGGCCACATCCGGGAACAGCTGGAACAACGCCACCGTGTTCATGATCAGGTCGTCGAAGTCCATCGCCCCGGCCTCGACGAGCCGCCGCTGATACAGCTTGTACGCCTCCGCGATCTGCTTCTCCAGATGCGTCTGCGCCTTGTCCGCCGCCGTGTCGTAATCGACCAGCTCGTTCTTGAGGTTGCTCACCTGCGCCGAGAACGACCGCGGCGGATACTTCTTCGGATCGAGGTCCAGCTCCCGGCACACCATCGCCATCAGCCGCTGCGAGTCGGCCTGATCATAGATCGAGAAACTGGACGGCAGGTCCAGCCGCTTGGCCTCGCGCCGCAGGATCCGCACGCACGCGCTGTGGAACGTCATCACCCACATCGCCTTGGACCGCGGCCCGACCAGCTTGTCGACCCGGTCCTTCATCTCCTTGGCGGCCTTGTTGGTAAAGGTGATCGCCAGGATCTCCCCCGGATGCACATGCCGCTCCGCCAGCAGATACGCGATGCGATGCGTGAGCACCCGCGTCTTCCCCGACCCGGCCCCCGCGACGATCAGCAGGGGCCCGCCCTGATGAATCACGGCCTCCCGCTGCTGGGGATTGAGGCCGTCTAGCAAGGGATGGGTTACGAGGCTCGACACTCCCCTAGGTTATTGCCGCCGACCGACAACTCGCTGCGCCCCAGCGGAAGACTCCCCCCGAACCCCTTCGATAAAGCCGCATTGGCGGGTAAGGCCGGGATCGGGATCGAGCTCGGTGTCCAGCATGAACCCCGGGACATATCCCCATGCCTCCAGCTCTCGCTTCCCGGCCGAATGATCGCCCTGGGTGTAGTACCAGATGTCGTTTCCGCCCTGATGCCGTTCGCCCTTGGCCCAGCACACGAACCAGCTCGGATTGGACTCCAACTGGCCGACGATGACCCCGGCGCGCGGGAATTCGTACACGTCCGCGCCCGGGGTGTTCGGACATTCGTACAGGCCGCTCCAGGTCTGTCCCTGCCGGGCGTCGGTAATCGTCGTCGCGGTGGGCGCGCATCGGGGCACCGCGTCCCCGGGCGGCGCGGCCGTGTTGACGAACGGCACCTCGGCGGAAGATCGGGTCAACCCCCAGAGCGAACCCGCCAATCCGAAGGCGACGGCGACCACGACCACGCCGATGGGCTGGCGTTGGCGTTGCCGTACCGGACGAGGAGCGGGGGCGGGGGCGGTTTCCTGGTTGGCCAGGGCGGACCAGGCCGCGTGCCAGCGGCGGGTCTGGTCCTGGATCGTCTTCGGGGAGCGTCCGCCGTGGGTCAGGCAGGCCTCGACGAAGCGCAGGGTCGCGGCTTCCGGCGGGCGGCTGAGCGGGTTGCGGCCGATCAGGTTGGAGATCGCCGACGGCGCGAGGCCGGAGTTCTTCGACAAGGTCGCGTATTTGGGGCGACCGCACCACGCGTGTAACTCGCGGAGTTTCTCGGTGAACTCGGGCCAGCCGGCCGCGCCCTCCGGGGTGGGCGGAGGCGGATCGTCACTGACGGCCATGGGACCTCCGTTTCGGCACGGTCATCATGCCGGGCGCGTAACCCAGAATCAACCGATTCTGAACCAAGCCCCCCACCTGGGAGAACGCCGTTCAGAACGGTTCTGGGCGGTTACCCCCTGACGTCCACCGCCCACCGCGTGCTTGATTTCGGTCAACACCCCGACGAGTCACGAGGAGGACTCAATGCGGACAACCGCCCGGCTCGTGCTCATCGCGGCGCTCGCCTTCTGCGCGGCGGCCGTGCTCCCCTCGGCCGCTCAAGCCCTACCCGGCCCGTACGTCACCACGTACGCCGACGCACCCGGACGCCCCCGCCCCTGCCTGAACGACACCCCCACCTGCCGCCCGGTCGGCATCGTCAAGCGAGGCTCACACCTCGTCTACTGCCAGACCACGGGCGCCACCGTCATCCTGGGCGGCTATGTCAGCAATTGGTGGGTCATGACCGACCTCGGCGCGGACCGCGTCTTCATCCCCGCCCTCTATGTCGACAACTGGGACGTGGTCTCCAGGAGCCTCCCCTACTGCTGAACCCCTCCCCAGCACCACCTCTCGTACCAGTCACGCCCCCAAAAATTCACGCTTTGTTGAATTAATCTGGAAGGAAAGAATCCCGATGTCAGCTCTCTCCCTGCTCCGCCGCCCGGCATTCGGCCGGTCCGTCCTGCTCGCGCTCACCCTGGCCGCGGCGGCACTGCCCATCGCCACCCACACGGCAGCCTCCGCCAGCGCCAAGGTCGCCATGGCCGCCCGCCCCGACTTCCAGCTCCCCTTCCCCTGTGGCCAGCAGTGGCGGCTGGACACCTGGGCGCACTCCCCCGCCCTCGACATGGTCAAGGAGCCCAACCAGGTCGGCACCGAGGGCGCGCCGTTCGTGGCCGCCGCCGCCGGCCGGGTCGTGCAGTCGTTCTTCCACTCCAACGCCGGCAACATGATCCAGATCGACCACGGCGGCGGCTGGTTCACCACCGGCATCCACCTCCAGTCACGGGCCGTCGGCGTCGGCGCCGTCGTCTCCAAGGGCCAGGTCATCGGCGCCGTCGGGCGAACCGGGCCGACTTCCAACAACCACCCGCACCTCCACTTCGAGCAGGCCTTCGACAGCAACGGCGACGGCGTGGCCAGCTGGGGCGCGGCGGGCACCGAGCGGGTCTCCCAGGTGTTCAACGGCGCCACCTACGGCACCGCCAACAACCAGACCTACCGCAACGTGAACAGCTGCGGCGGCACCCAGCCCCCGCCCCCGCCGGCCAAGTACTACGTCGACACCTTCGCCGCCGCCCCCGGCTACTCCACCCCCGGCGGCACCCGCACCGGCACCCTGAACGCGGGCACCAACTACGTGTTCTGCAAGGTCTGGGGCCCGATCGTGCAGGTCGGCAGCGCCTACAACCACTGGTGGCTGAAGACCGACCTGGACAGCGGCAGCCCCTGGCAGAACCAGTACGTCTCCGCCTACTACCTGACCCGCTGGGGCAACGACGAGGCCAAGGACAACAACGGCGTCGTCATCCGCGACTGCTAGACCCCTTTCCTCCTGGTACGGCTTCCGCCCGCGTGGCGGGAGCCGTACCGGCATGAGAAGGAATTACCGCCGGGCCTGGCGAGTTGGCGCTGGAGACTCAAGGAGGAAACGCCCGTGTTGGATCCAGCGGACATCGGCAAGGTTCTGGTCGTCACCGCGCACCCGGACGACATCGACTTCGGCGGCGCCGGGACGATCGCGGCCTTCGTCGATCGCGGCGTGGAGGTGGTGTATCTGCTGGCCACGTCCGGCGACGCGGGCGGTTTCGACCGTACGGTGGGCGCCGAGCACATGGCCGAGATCCGGCACGCCGAGCAGGTCGCGGCGGCCAAGCAGGTGGGCGTCACCGACGTCCGCAACCTCGGCTACCCGGACGGAATGCTCGAACCCACCCTGGCCCTGCGCCGCGACATCGCCCGCGTCATCCGCCAGGTACGGCCCGACCTCGTCATCACCTCCACCCCCGAACGCAACTACGCCCGGATCGGCCCCAGCCACCCCGACCATCGCGCGGTCGGCGGCGCGACCCTGGACGCGGTGTATCCGGACGCCCGCAATCCGTACGCGTTCCCCGAGCTCCTCAACGACGAGGGCCTGGAAGCTTGGACCGTCCGCGAGGTGTGGCTGATCGGCTCCCCGTCACCGAACCACTATGTGGACATCACGACCACGGTCGATCGCAAAATCGCCGCCCTCCGGGCCCATGAGACCCAGACCGGTCACATGCCCGACCTGGAGAAGATGGTGAAGACATTCCTGGCAAACAACGCGATCCAGGCGGGCCTGCCCGACGGATCGTTCGCGGAGGCGTTCCAGGTGGTGCCGACCGGCTGAGGTCCCGCCGGATGCGGGCTGGAAATGTCGGTGCGGGAGCGTAGGGTCGCGACGTGAGCGAAGAGGCGAAGGCGTATCTCGCGGGGGTCTTCGACCGTGCGGCGCCCGATTATGAGCAGGTCGGGGTGGACTTTTTCGACCCTGTGGGGGTACGGCTCGGGCAGCACGCGCAACCCGGCGAGCGCGTGCTCGACGTCGGCTGCGGCCGGGGCGCGAGCCTGTTCCCGGCGGCCGAACGTGTCGGACCCGAAGGTTTCGTGCACGGCATCGACCTGGCGCCCGGCATGGTCCGCGAGGCCAGTCGCGACATTCAACGAAGAGGCGTGAGCAACGCCAGGGTCACCATCGGCGACGCCGAATCCCTCGACTTCCCCGACGCCTCCTTCGACGCCGTCCAAAGCGGCCTGGTCCTCTTCTTCGTCCCCGACATGCCCCAAGCCGCCGCTGAAATCGCCCGCGTCCTCCGCCCAGGCGGACGCCTCGCCCTAGCCACCTTCGCCGAAGACCGCGAAGAAGACAAAGCCCTCCAAGCCACCCTCCGCAACCTCCTCACCCCCTACCTCCCCCCACCCCCAGCCACCTCCACCAACCAGCCCACCCCCTCCGAACGCCTCCGCACCGTCGCCTCCCTCCACGACCTCCTCAAAGACTTCACCACCATCGAATGCACCGACCACCTCCAGGAGATCCTCTTCCCCACCCCCGAGCACTACTGGTCCTGGCTCTGGTCAGCCGGCATGCGCGGCATGATGGAATCCATCCCTGAATCCACCCTCCCCGAGGCCCACCACACCTTCACCCGAGGCCTCCACTCCCTAACCACCCCCAACGGCACCCTCACCTACACCATGCCCCTCCGCTTCACCACCGCCATCCGCCCGTAGCTCCCCAGTGCGCTCTCTGAACATCGATCGCGGCCTCGGCGAAAGTGGCCGGTGATACGACGAGGGCCATGGAGCGGCGTTCCGCCTGGGCCAGTTCGCCGGCGTGCACGCGGATGGACTCCTCGTCGTCACCCGCCACGAGATGTGCCAGGGCTTCCTTTGTTATTCATGCGCGAGAATCCGCCTGTCGGCCCGCCCCCGCCGTCCTGCCCTGTCCACGCCTACCTCGCGGGCAAGGCGTGCGTACGCCCGATGCCTGGCGCGCTCATCAAGATCGAGCTTCCTGGTTTCGTCATTCCTGCGACTACGGAGGAACCACAGCGCGACAGTACGTTTCCACGGCAGCGAGTTCTTATCTACCTCAACAGTTGAATGGCCTACTCAGATGAATCTCGACAGTGCCGTCGCCTACTACACGGACCTCATCCAGTCCGACGCGCCGTTCGGGGAAGCGCTGGCCTGGACGGTCATTCGTCCTCTCGGCGACCCGGTGCCCCTCACGACCGCCGCGATACGGCTGATCGGCGGCGGGCATCCGGAGCTGGTGGAGTCTGACGAGGAGTTCACCGAGGAAGCGGTGTTCCTGGAGGGCAAGGCTGTCTACCTGGGGCAGACCGGCACAGCGACCATGCTGCTCGAACCCGGCGGGTTCAGCTACGCCGGCAGGCCCCAGGTCATGGCGTGGCTCAGCCAGGACGCCCAGGTCTGGCACCTGTCGTGGAACCTCGCCGGCACGAGAGGCCTGGAGTACGCGGCGCATGGGCAGTGGCTGGCCCGGATCCCCACACTGATCCCGGACATGCTGCATGGTGCCGATCCCGCCGCGCTGGAGGAGGAAGCGGCCGCGCTGCAAGAGGTCGCCGACGCTCCGTGGCCGGCCAAGCAGGCCACCGCGATGGCGATCATTGAAGCGCGCACCGGCGCGCGCCTGCCCATGGACTGGTTCGACCAGCCTCGCCCGGTGGCGATCATTGATCCACTGGTCAGCGTGGAATGCCCGCCGATCGGCTTGTGGCATTACGAGCCAGATCTACACGCCAGACTCCACCTGGTGTCCCAGGAACACCGGCGGGCGAGCCTGTTGCGGGTGGTCGATCTCCTGGTCGAAAGTTTCGACCTCGGCCTGCCCTCGATCACCCGGGCGGTGCGGGCGGCACACGGCGGCGAGGCGCTTGGCGTCGATCTGCTGGAGGGGGTGCGGGAGGAGTGGGAGAGCCTCGGCGAACGCTGGGCCGGACGAGGCTACGCCGTTCAGGAGGAGAACGAGGACGCCTGGCGGCGGTGGGTCGCAGCCAACGCCATCCGCCACAGCCTGCGTTCACTCGACGACGGGGCAAACCACCTCGACGGTCTCACCTATGCCCGGTTCGCCCTGTCCGACGGATGGCACGACATCAGAGCCGGCATTCGCCAGATGATCCGTGACGCAAGTAGTTGAGCCCGCATTCGTGACGCCACGTCCTGTAACGGATTGGCGCAGGAGGCGGCACTAGTCTCAATGTTTCGTGATGTTGCATTTCGGTCGCCGGTCAGCCCGGCCTTCGCGTCGGGCGGGTCACGTCCAGCGAGGCCCGTTCGGTTCTCCTTCCTGGGGTTGTCGGCGGGTCAGGGTGCGGGCGGGGTCTGCAGGTGGATGATCGCGGCGGTGATCAGGCGACCCATCGCCGTCGCCCGACCAGGCGGAGCCAGTTCGCACGGGTGTCCACAGTCCTGCCGTCAAACGTTGCGCGTGCTGTCTAGGACTCCGACCGGGCGTCGATGCGCCGGGCAAGCCGGGCTGCCGCGTATCCGAATGAGTTCGTAGCGATGTGGACCAACGCGGGCGCCAACAGCCCGCCTCTTCGTCGCAGCCCCAAGAAGAGGCCCCCGACCATAGCTGTGGCAACTACTGTCCCGATGACCAGGCGCGCGAGATCGGCCCTGCTCTTTCCCTCATCGGCTGTGCTCGGAATCTGCCCAGCGCCCTCTTCCCCGTCCACATTGACCGCATTCGGGACCTGCCCCTCGCCCTGGTCCCTGGAGTCGTTGACTGCATTTGGCACGTGCGTCCAGTCCTCCTTCCCCTCCGCGCGTGAGGCGTGTGGTCCTCGATCTGCATTGGATGGGCTGAGGTCAGGGGTCGGATCGAGGCCGGCTGCGGCCAGGCGGGTGAGAGAAGGGTTGGCGCGGGCCATATCGAGGGCGGGGAGAATGTGCCAGAGGCCGAAAAGGGCGGATGAGATGGCAGCCGTTGTTCTCGCTCGTGTCGTACGGGACAGCAGAGCGGGGAGAACGCCTCGGAAGGCGACTTCCTCCAGCATGACCGTGCCGACCGGAACCTGAAGCAGGGCCTCCTCCAGGAGACGACTACGAGAAAGGGCGAGCGCACGTTCGTCCCGGAACAAGGACCGCGTTCGAGGCAGGCCGATTCCAGCCGCATAGGTGACGGCGACTGCTACCGCCAGCCCGCCGCCCAGCGCCGCGCCTTCCTTCCAGCGTTCGAACCCGAGTTCTTCACCCCGCACCCCTTCCCGGAGCGCAATCCCCAGAAGCGCCCCCGTGGCCAACGCCGAGGTCGCCGGGGCCCAACGCTTGGCAACGACGTTGTTCATCACGTTCGCGCCAGCCAGCACCCCGCAGCACACCGCGACAGCCTTCAATCCCGCCATCGAACTTCCTCCCGCCATATCCACGACGTTAGCCCGGTGCAGTGATCACAGGTCAGGCGTCAGGAAAGGCATCGTCATAGGAACGAGCGAGCAACCCACAACTGACTCCGCGTCAGCGCGGTACGCATCAAGGACGGCTCCGCCACCACGTGAGCCGCACGCAACCGACTCCGCGTCAGTCAGCAGGTCGTGGAGGTTTGCGTGTAGTGGAGGGGTCAGCCCGGGGTGAGGGATTGGCACGTGGTGGGGTCAGCAGGCGGAGACGCCTTGTTGGTAGCCGTTGACGAAGGCGGAGATGCGTTGTTCGGCGGTGCCGTGGGCGCCGGGTTCCCACCAGGCGTCGGTGGGGTCGCCGGCGGCTATCAAGTTGTTCATGACTTCGGAATCGTCGCCGGGGTCGGCTTTGAGTTGCTGGGCTTGGATGAGGGCGCCGAGGGTGCCGCCGGCGTAGCAGTCGGCTTGGAGTTCGCGTTCTTTGCTGAAGTTGAAATTCTGGACGAGTTGGGCTTGTACGGCGTGGCCGAATTCATGAGGGATCACGACATATACGGCGGCGTCGCCGAGTTGCTGGTATAGGCCTTGCAGCCAGTTCGCGTCGAAGGCGATGAAGTGTCCGTCGGAGCAGTAGAACGCGTTGTTTGGGACGGAAGGCTCGCCACCGCAGGTGGGACCGTCAGTACCGTTATAGGGGACGAAATCCCGGACGGGCTCGTAGGTTCCCCCGCTCGCCTGGAACTGGCGGACCCAGAAGTTCTCGGTCAGGCAGCGGGCCAGCCGGACATCGCTGGCGAATGTGTCACCGGCCTCATCACATCCCGAGGACTCGCCCGCCGCGTTGGGGTCACTGGAGGCGCCGGATTCCGATCCCGCGCTGGGATCGGTCTCGCCTGACGCGGGCGCGGTCCAGGTCTCGGCCCGGTTCGCCGACCCCGGCGAATCGGCCCCAGTGACGGCTCCGCATGCGGAGACTGGCAGAACAGCACACGCCGCGACGATGACAGCAGCAACTCTTCGAGCGAACACCCCTTAATCGTGGCCCGAACACGCCCGTCAAATCAGCCAAAATGACGACATCTCCATCACCACCGCGTAACAGACCAACGAGTTACGTGGGCCAAGTGCGGACAGGCTCGTCAGTGTGCATCTCCACCACCACCGAATAACCGGCCAACAAGTTACGTGGGCCAGGTGTGGACGGGTTCGTTGGTGTGCATGTGGGTGGTGTAGTGGAGGGTCATTTGGCGGAGGGCTTCGTGGTCGGCGCCGAGGGTGTGGAAGGTTTGGGATTGCCAGGTGGCGCCGGTGGTGTGGGTGAGGCAGCGTTGTTCGATGATGCCGAGGAGGCGGTCGCGGTAGGCGGGGGCCACGCCCCATTTGTCGAGGCCCTCGTGCGCTAGGGGAAGTAGGCGGCGGAGGATGAGTTCGGAGGCGGGGACTTCGCCTAGGCCGGGCCAGTAGAGGCGGGCGTCCAGGCCGTGGCGGGCGGCGGTGCGGAGGTTGTCTTCGGCGGCGGCGAAGGACATCTGCGTCCAGACCGGGCGTTCCGCGTAGGGGAGGACGCGCATCAGGCCGTAGTAGAAGGCGGCGTTGGCGGCGATGTCGACGACGGTGGGACCGGCGGGCAGGACGCGGTTCTCGACGCGGATGTGCGGGAGGCCGTCGGCGACGGCGTAGACGGGGCGGTTCCAGCGGTAGACCGTGCCGTTGTGGAGGGAAAGTTCGCCCATGGTGGGCGTGCCGCCGCTGTCGAGTACCTCGCGGGGGTCCTCGTCCTCGCACATGGGCAACAATGCCGGGAAGTAACGAACGTTCTCCTCGAACAGATCGAAAACCGAGGTGATCCAGCGTTCCCCGAACCACACTCGGGGGCGTACGCCCTGGGCTTTGAGTTCTTCCGGCCGAGTGTCGGTGGCCTGTTCGAAGAGGCTGATGCGGGTTTCGCGCCAGAGTTCCTTGCCGAACAGGAACGGGGAGTTGGCGGCCACCGCGACCTGGGCGCCGGCGATGGCCTGGGCGGCGTTCCAGTGGGCGGCGAAGGCGGGCGGGGTGACCTGCAGGTGGAGTTGCACGCTCGTGCAGGCCGCTTCGGGGGTGATGCTGTCGGCGTAGGTGTCGAGGTGTTCGACGCCTTCGATGTCGATGTGCAGGTCCTCGCCCCGGGCGGCGAAGATCTGCTCGTTGAGCAGTTTGTAGCGGGGGTTGGCGGAGAGCGACGCCTCGTTGACGTCTGATTCGCGGAGGGTCGGGAGGATTCCGACCAGGACCATATGGCCGCCGACGGTCTCGGCCCGCTCCTCGGCGTGGTTGAGCTTGTCGCGAACCGACTGTTCGAGGGCGAAAAGCCCGTCCTCGGAGAGATCCTGGGGCGCCACGTTTATCTCGACGTTGAACTGGCCGAGTTCGGTCGCCCAGTCGGGCTCCGCGATCGCGGCGAGCACCTCGGCGTTCTTCATCGCGGGCTCGCCGCGCTCGTCGACCAGGTTGAGCTCGATCTCCAAGCCTGCCAGCGGCCGGTCGGCCTCGAACCGCGACTCCCGCAACATCTGGGCGAGCACGTCCAGCGACCGCCGAATCTTGTCGCGATATATCCGGCGGTCTTCCCGGCTGAACGTTATGGCAGGTACGTCACGTCCCATCTTTGAAGCGTCGCACGCGCGTCCGAATCAGACCAGGCGACGGGCGGTGGCCCAGCGAGAGAGTTCGTGCCGGTTGGAGAGCTGGAGCTTGCGCAGCACCGACGACACGTGCGTCTCGACCGTCTTCACCGAGATGAACAGCTCTTTGGCGATCTCCTTGTACGCGTATCCGCGCGCGATCAGCCGGAGCACCTCGCGCTCGCGGGTGGTCAGCGAGTCGAGTTCGGGGTCGATCGGCGGGGCCTCGGTGGAGGCGAAGGCGTCCAGGACGAACCCGGCCAGCCGGGGGGAGAAGACCGCGTCGCCCTCGGCCACCCGGTTGACCGCGTCGGTCAGCTCGGTGCCGTTGATCGTCTTGGTCACGTAGCCGCGGGCGCCGCCGCGGATCACACCGATGACGTCCTCGGCCGCGTCGGAGACCGACAGGGCGAGGAAACGCACCTGGGACCCCGCCCCGAGCACCCGCCGGAGCACCTCCTGGCCGCCGCCGCCCGGCATGTGCACGTCCAGCAGGACGACGTCGGGTTCGAGTTCGGCGATCGTGCGCACGGCCGTCTCCACGTCCTCGGCCTCGCCGACGACCTGGATGGACGGCCCCAGTTCGGCGCGTACCCCGGACCGGAACAGCCGGTGGTCGTCCACGATCAGCACACGTACGGTCTTCATGGGGTCCTCTTCATCGTCAGCATGATCTCCGTGCCTTCGCCGGGCGCGGTCTTCACCCGGGCGCTTCCGCCGTTGCGTTCCATCCGGCCGATGATGGACTGGCGGATGCCCATCCGATCCTCCGGTACGTCGTCGAGGGTGAAGCCCTTGCCGCGGTCCCTGACGAACAACGTCACCTCGTCGGGTTCGATCTCCAGGTAGACCGACACGACCGGGGATTCAGAATATTTCGCCGCGTTCACCATCGCCTGCCTGGCGGCGTGGAGCAAGGCCGAGAGGCTTTCGTCGAGTTCGCAGTCGCCGACGCAGACGATCTCGATGGGCACGCCGTGCGCGTCCTCCTCCTCGGCCGCCACCCGCCGGACCGCCGCCGCGAGCGTCGCGTCAGCGTCCTGTTTGGGCTGGTAGAGCCAGTTGCGCAGCTCGCGTTCCTGGGATCGGGCCAGCCGGGTGACCTCGCGCGGGTCGTTGGCGTTGCGCTGGATCAGGGTGAGGGTGTGCAGCACCGAGTCGTGCACGTGCGCGGCCACCTCGGCCCGTTCCTCCTGCCTGATGCGCTCGGTGCGCTCCCGCTGGAGCTCCTTCCACAGGCTGGCCAGCCAGGGCGCGGCGATCAGGCCGATGCCGCCGACCACGACCGCGGTGAACATCAGGCCGGTGCTGGCCTGAGCGAGCTGGTCCTGGGCGACCAGGAAGCCGATCGCGCCGACCACGACCAGCAGCAGGCCGACGCCGGCGCGCACCCAGGTTTGCCTGACCTGGCCGACGGTGCTGTTCATCCAGCGCTGGCGGCTGGCGGGGTCGGCCTGCTGCCAGAGGATCAGGGAGCCGATGCCGCCGATCGCGATCGGCCAGGTGGCGACTCCGCCCGCTGCGGCTCCGCTGAGCAGGCCGATGGCGGCAAGCACGAAGGCGACCAGGCTGTAGGCGGCCACCTGTCCCCAGTCGCGGCCCCGGTCCACGCGTTCGGAGGGCTCTCGGGGGGTGAACATCCAGAGGGCGGCGTACGCCACGATGCCCAGGCCGTCCAGGACGGTGAGCAGCACGAAGGCGAGCCGCAGCACAACGGGGTCCAGCCGTAACTGGTCGGCCGCCCCCTGCGCGACTCCCGCCACCACACGCCCGGACATGGGCCTGGTCAGCTTGGGAAACGCCGGTGTGGCGTCAGGAATCTCAGACATCGCCTCTGCATCGTCACATCTCGCACCAGAGTATGCATCAGGGCACGTCCCTGAGACCGAGTTCAGGGGTTCCCCCGATGGCAGCAACCCACCCGCAACGGCCACGATGGGACCATGACCGAAGCACCCTCGTCCGGGCCGAACCCAAAAGACCCGAACGCGGCGACCCCACATATCGCCACACCCCACACTGAAACGCCTGACACCGACACCGGCGTCGGTGAAGTGGGGGTGTCCGGCACGGAGTCGATCGCGGGCTCCGCCGCGGACTCGGTCGCGCCGCCAGCCGGGGGAACTGGCACGACATCCGCCACCGAATCGGTCTCGCGGCTTATCGGCGAATCCGCCACGGAATCGACCTCCCGGCCCACCCACGAAACTGACGCGAACCCCGCCACCGAATCGATCTCACAGCCTGCCAGCGAATCCGCCACAAAATCGACCTCCCGGCCCACCCACGAAACTGACGCGAACTCCACCACCGAATCGGCCTCGCAGCCTGCCAGCGAATCCGCCACAAAATCGACCTCCCGGCCCACCCACGAAGCTGACGCGAACCCCGCCACCGAATCGATCTCACAGGCTGGTGGGGCGATGGAGGCGCCGCGGTTTTTGCAGCGGAGCAGGGATGGGCGGATGTTGACGGGGGTGTGTGCGGGGCTTGGGCGGTTTTCCGGGATGGATCCGGTTTTGTTCCGGGTCGGGTTCGCGGTGTTGGTGCTCGGGTCGGGTATTGGGATTTTTCTGTATATCGCGGCGTTCTTGTTGATGCGTGAGCCCGATGGGCGTCCGGGCTACATGGAGCAGTGGACGCGGCGGATCTTCGATGCGGAGACGGTGCTCGCGCTGCTCACGGCGGTGTTCGCGTTTGGGCTGATCATCAATGTGGCTTCCGGCGGGATCG
Source organism: Acrocarpospora macrocephala (assembly GCF_009687865.1). Taxonomy (GTDB): domain Bacteria; phylum Actinomycetota; class Actinomycetes; order Streptosporangiales; family Streptosporangiaceae; genus Acrocarpospora; species Acrocarpospora macrocephala. The sequence continues at coordinate 66,740 of NZ_BLAE01000053.1, read as the reverse complement.
GCCGGGGGACCATCGTGGTCGGCACGCTGCTGGCGATCGCGCTGCTGGCCGCCCACGCGCGCGGCGTCGATCTGCTGGCCATGGCCAGGTCCATCCCGGAACGCATGACCGGCCGCCGCGGCATGACCCGCGCCCCGGAAAGCGCCTTCGCCCGCCCGTTCGCCCCCTCGCCGTACGCGATGCCGGAGCCCGCGATGCCTCCCTCGCCCGGCCCGTACGGCTCCCCGCCCCCATACGTCGCACCACGCCAGACAGGCGGATACCGGAGATTGTCCGACCTGGCGCGCGAAGCCCGCAGCGCCACGTTCGCCCCTCCGGCAGCCCCCCAGACCACCCCGCAAGCCGCTCCCCCGACGGCCCCGCGACCCACCCCCCGGCCGTACAACGCGGGAGAGCCGTTCGCCCCGCGCGGGCCGTACGCACCGAAAATGCCGGAGCGGGTCCAGCCGAGGCCGCCGAAGGTCAAGCAGAAGCGGCCCAAGTCATTCATCGGCGGACTCACCATCTGCCTGGCTCTCATCGTTGGAGGGATCATGGTCGCGGTCCAGCAGTCCGGGACCGGTTCGATCAGTCTGCCGGTCGTCGGCGGGGCCGTTCTGGTCACGATCGGCGCGGGCCTGCTCGTGGCCACCTGGTTCGGCCGGGGCGCGGCCCTGGTCGCGGCGGGCACGATCGTGTCGCTGGTGCTGGTCGCCGGATCGAGTGTGAGCGGCATCCCGCGGAAGGTCGGCAGTTACAACTGGCATCCGGTGGACATCACGCAGGCGAGCCGGACGTACACGGTGGGCATCGGGGAGGGCCGGCTGGATCTGAGCGATCTCAAGCTGGCGCCCGGCGGCAGGACCAGGTTCGACGCCACCATCTCGGTCGGGCAGCTGATCGTGTTGCTGCCGGCGACCGCGCGGGTGGAGGTGTTCGCCTACACCCGGCTCGGCGATATCAAGATCGACCACAAGGTGGACAACGGCGCGGACGTGACCGTCAACCGGGTCCTGGAGCCGGAGGTTCCCCCGGCCGACGGCGACGCCTCCACGATCGAGCTGCACGTCAAGGCGGGGGTCGGCGACGTGGAGGTGCGCCGTGCCGCCTAAGGATCCCGGCGAGGAGACCAACGTGTGGGCCTCGCCGCAGCCGGTTGAAGTCGACAAGCCGCAGCGCCGGGTGCACCGGACCGACTGGCTCGCCCTGCTCTGCGGCCTGCTGTTCATCGGGTTCGGCATCCGCTACCTGATCCCGCCGAGCCCGGATCCCGTGCTCATGGTGCCCATCCTGCTGATCGGCCTGGGTTTCGCCGGTTTCATCGGGATTCTCAGCAAAGCCATCCGTAAGCGGTAAGTCATGTGATCGGCTAAGCGCGGCATGGAGGGTTGACCGCGACACTCACGGGCGTACGTTCACAAGTGTCCGTTTATCACTTGTGGTGCGGAGGCAGTATGTCTCGGATAACCGTCACCGTCGACGGCACCAAATACGAGGAAGAGGTCGAGCCACGACTGCTCCTCGTCCATTTCCTACGAGACCGGCTGGGGCGAACCGGCACCCCGATCGGCTGCGACACCAGCAACTGCGGGGCCTGCACGGTCCTGATGGACGGCCGGAGCGTGAAAAGCTGTTCGGTGCTCGCCGTCCAGGCGGACGGCTCCGACATCCTCACCATCGAGGGTCTGGCCGAGCACGGCACCCTGCACCCGATGCAGCGCGCCTTCCACGAGGAGCACGCCCTGCAGTGCGGCTACTGCACGCCGGGCATGATCCTGGCCTCCATCGACCTGATCCAGGACAATCCCGACCCATCCGAGGACGAGATCCGGTCGGGCCTTGAGGGCAACCTCTGCCGGTGCACGGGTTACTCCAACATCGTCAGAGCCGTACGCAAAGGCGCCCAGGAGATGGGAGCCACGCCATGAGCACGACGGAAGCCGAGATCGGCCGGGCCCGCCGCCGCAAGGAGGACGCGCGCCTGATCACCGGGCGCACCCAGTGGACCGACAACATCCAGCTGCCCGGCATGCTGCACGTGGCCTTCCTGCGCAGCCCGATGGCGCACGCGCGAATCATCCGGGTGGACGTCTCGGCCGCCAAGGGCCAGCCCGGCGTGGTCGCGGTCTTCAGCGGCCAGGATTTCGGCGACGAGCAGGGCAGCCTGCCGTGCGCCTGGCCGGTGACCGAGGACATCGTGATCCCCGACCACCCGCCGATGGCCACCAGCACGGTGCGCTACGTCGGTGAGGCCGTGGCCTGCGTGATCGCCACCGACCGGTACAAGGCCGCGGACGCGCTGGACGCGATCGAGATCGACTACGAGCCGCTGCCCGCCGTGCTGGACATGAACGAGGCGCTGGCCGAGGGGGCCACGCCCGTCCACGAGGGCGGCAACAAGTCGTTCACCTGGAAGTTCGGCACCGGCGACGCGGAGGCCGCGTTCCGGGACGCGCCGGTGGTCATCGAGCGCACCTACGTGCAGCAGCGGCTGATCCCGTCCGCGATGGAGCCGCGGGCGGTGGTGGCGCAGACCGACGGCGACAGTTTCATCGTGCACAGCGCCACCCAGATCCCGCACATCCTGCGAGTCATGCTGGCCGCCACCACGGGCATCCCCGAGCACAAGATCCGCGTGATCGCCCCGGACGTGGGCGGCGGTTTCGGCTCGAAGCTGCAGGTCACCGCCGAGGAGGTGCTGACGCTGCTGATCTCCAAGCGACTCGGCCGCCCGGTCAAGTGGACCGAGTCCCGCTCGGAGGGCAACCTCACCGTGCACCACGGCCGCGACCAGATCCAGCGGATCAGCCTGGCCGCCTCGGCCGACGGCGTGCTGCGCGGCGTCAAGGTGGACCTGCTCGCCGACATGGGCGCTTACCTGATGCTGGTCACACCGGGCATTCCGCTACTCGGCGCATTCATGTACACGGGCGTGTACAAGATGGACGCCTACGACTTCACCTGCACCGGCGTCTTCACCACCAAAATGCCCACTGACGCCTACCGGGGCGCCGGGCGGCCGGAGGCCACGTACGCGATCGAACGCGCCATGGACGAACTGGCGCACGAGATCGGCGTGGACCCGCTGGAGATCCGGCGCCGCAACTGGATCAAGCACGAGGAGTTCCCGTACGCGACGGCCGGCGGCCTGACCTACGACTCCGGCAACTACGAGGCCGCGACCGACCGGGCGATGGCGCTGTTCGGATACGACAAACTGCGCGCCGAGCAGGCCGACCGCCGGGACCGCAACGACCCGGTGCAGCTGGGGATCGGCGTCTCCACGTACACCGAGATGTGCGGTCTTGCCCCGTCCCGGGTGCTGGGCAGCCTGCGGTACGCCGCAGGCGGCTGGGAGCACGCCACGATCCGGATGTTGCCCACCGGCAAGGTCGAGGTGGTCACCGGCACCAGCCCGCACGGCCAGGGCCACGAGACGGCCTGGTCGCAGATCGTGGCCGACTCGCTCGGCGTGCCGTTCGACGACGTGGCCGTGCTCCACGGCGACACCGCCTCCTCGCCGCGCGGCATGGACACCTACGGCTCCCGCTCGCTGGTCGTGGGCGGCATCGCCGTGCTGCAGGCCTGCGAGAAGGTCAAGGAGAACGCCAAGCAGGTGGCGGCACACCTGCTGGAATGCGCGCCAGAAGACCTGGAGTTCACCGACGGCGCGTTCCGGGTGCGCGGCACCGAGGCCGCCAAGACCATCCAGGAGATCGCGCTGGCCACCTTCGCCGCGCACGACCTGCCGGAGGGCTTCGAGCCGCAGCTCGACGCGGGCAGCACCTTCGACCCGGAGGCGTTCTCCTTCCCGCACGGCACCCACCTGTGCGCGATCGAGGTGGACACCGAGACCGGCGAGTCGAAGATCCGCTCGTACGTGGCGGTGGACGACATCGGCAACGTGATCAACCCGCTGATCGTGGAGGGCCAGGTGCACGGCGGCATCGCCCAGGGCATCGCCCAGGCACTCTACGAGGAGGCCGTCTACGACTCCGACGGCAACCTGCTCACCACCACCATGGCCGACTACCTGATCCCGTCGGCCGCCGACCTGCCGGACTTCACCACCGCCCGTACGGTCACCCCGGCCACCTCCAACCCGCTGGGGGTGAAGGGCGTCGGCGAGGCGGGCACCATCGCGTCCACCCCGGCCGTGGTCAACGCCCTCGTGGACGCGCTCAGCCCGTACGGCATCCGCGACGTGGCCATGCCGTGCACGCCGGAACGCGTGTGGCGGGCGATCCAGGGAGGAACCTCATGATCCCGGCGAGTTTCGAGTACGTCCGGCCGTCCACGGTGGAGGAAGCCGCCCAGATCCTGCGGAACGCGGCAGGGGACGACGTCAAACTGCTGGCCGGCGGGCAGTCATTGCTGCCGCTGCTGCGGTTGCGGCTGGCCTACCCGGCCGCGCTGATCGACCTCGGCAGGATCGACGAGCTGCGCGGCGTCAGGGACGAGGCCGACCACGTCTTCATCGCCGCCATGACCACCCACGACGAGGTGGTCAAATCGGCGGTCGTGCAGGAGCAGTGCCCGCTGGTGGCGCTGGCCACCGCCCAGGTGGCCGACCCCGCGGTACGGCACCGCGGCACGTTCGGCGGGTCGATGGCGCACGCCGATCCGGCCGGGGACCTGCCCGCGGTGGCGCTCGCGCTGGACATGGAGTTCACGATCCTCTCCGCGGAGGGGACGCGGACCCTCCCGGCGTCGGAGTTCTTCGTCGACTACCTGGAGACGGCGCTGGGTCCCGGCGAGATCCTGCTCGGCGCGAAGGTCCCCAAGCTGGGGGCCGGCTGGGGCTTCCACTACGAGAAGTTCCACCGGACCGCGCAGGCCTGGGCGATCGTCGGTGTCGCGGCGGCCGTGAAGCGGGAGAATGGGACGATCTCCGAGGGCCGGGTGGCGCTGACCAACATGGGCTCCACCCCGGTGCGGGCCTTCTCGGTCGAACGGCGGCTGCCCGGCGTGCCGGTGGCCGACGGAAACGGCGAGCTGCGCGAGGCCGCCTCGACGGCGGCCAACGACACCGAACCCCCCACCGACCTGCACGCCCGTCCCGACTACCGGCGCCATCTGGCGGTGGTGCTCACCGAACGGGCGGTACGCAAAGCCGCCGCCTGAGTGGCGGATGGCGCTCACCCAGTCGTAGTGTCAAGGGAAAAGAGAGAAACGGAGTCGAGCCATGGCGATGCGGTTCGAGCACGAGTTCACCGTGCCGGTCCCGGTCGAGCAGGCCTGGTCGGTGCTGCTTGACGCCGAGCGGGTGGCCCCGTGCCTTCCCGGCGCGTCACTCGACTCCGTGGAGGGCGACACCGTGACGGGCAAGATGCGCGTCAAGGTCGGCCCGATCACGGTCACCTACAACGGCACCGCGACCTTCGAGAACGTCGACAAGGACGCCCACACGCTCACCCTCAAGGCCTCGGGCAAGGAGGCACGCGGCGCCGGCACGGCCAGCGCGACCGTCGCCGCGCGCCTCGTCCCCGAGGGCGACACCACCAAGGTCACCGTCGAGACCTCCTTCAACGTCACCGGCCGCCCCGCCCAGTTCGGCCGCGGCGTGATGAACGAGGTCGGCTCCCGCCTGATCGACCGCTTCGCCACCAACCTGGCCGCCATCCTCCAGGAAGGCACGACCCCCGAACCCGTGCCCACCCCCGAGATCCCCCGCCAGGCCCCCGCCCCCACCGAATCCGACGAGCCGGCCCGCCACCTGACGGCCGTCCCCACCCCGCGCCAGACCCCCATCGCCGAGGAAACCCTGGCCCGCGAAGCCCACCCCGCTGGCACCTCCCGCACCTCCCGCACCCCCGACGAGGAGGCCCTCGACCTCCTCGAAATCGCCGGCGCCCCCGTCCTCAAACGCCTCGCCCCCGCCCTGGCCGCCCTGGGCGTCCTGGCCCTGGTCATCTGGCTGATCAGACGCTCCCGCCAACACTGATCACGCCCCGGAGTACAGCCGCTCCAGGTCGATCAGCTCCACATCCGACCGCCCGGCGGCCACGTCCCGCAGCTCACGGGTGAACCCCGCCCGCGCGAAGAGCAACAATTTCGGCGTGCCCTCGATCTTCGCGTCGGGCAACAGCCCACGCAGGTGCTCCATACGCTGCAAGTGCGGGAGGTCCATGGGCGTCCTGGTCCCTTTGGCCTCGCCGATGGCGGTCACCCGCTCCCCCTCGAACGACACCGCCTCGGTCACGACGACGTCGACCTCGTGCCCGGTCCGATGCTCCCGGCATGGCAGCTCCGCCGGTCGCACCTGAGTCGCCGTCCCCCCGAGCGTTTCCCGGTCGGCGTGGTCAAAGCACCAGGCACGCGCGAGATCCTCGAAATGCGGCCCGTAGATCTTGCCGGAGACGGTGTCCGCACTCTCCGCCCAGACCCGTTCCGCTCGCCTGGCGATCAGCTCCGGCTCATGCCGCCGGATCAGGAGCTGATGCAGCCGCACGACCGGCTCGGCGATGCGATAAACGCCCCTTTTCTCGCGCAGGGCATCGTCGATCTGGTCGATGAGCCCAATACCCCGCAGCCCGGACAGGATGTGCGCGAGAGACGTGCTCGGCCGCCCGAGCGCCGCCGCGATCTCCGACCGACGATGATTCCCGGCGCTCAACGCCGCCAGAACCGCCACATACGAGGTCGGGTTGGTGATCGATGGCTCCTCTCGCAGGAGCTGGCCACCCTCACGGAACATGACAGTCGCCGGGTTCAGCAACCATCGCCGCACCCACTCGTCGAACCCGTCGAGCGTGGCGGGGCCGCCCCCGCACATCTCCAGGTACGCCGGCGTCCCCCCGACCAACGCGTTGACCCGGAATGCCAGCTCAGGCTCGCGGATCCCCCAGAACTCGGCCGCGTCCCGGAACCCGAACGGCCGGACGACCAGTTCCAGCGTGGCCCTCCCTCGCAACGGCGCACCCCCGCCCAGCAGTTGCGCCATGGTGGTCAACGCACTGCCGCAGAGAATGAGCCTGGTCCGCGTGTGCTCCTTGGCGAACCCCAACGGGCTCAGCTCCTGCTGCAGATAAGACGGCAGCCCCGGACTCGTTCCCACCAGATAGGGGAACTCATCGATGACTACCGTGGTCGGCCCCTTCTCCCCCAGTCTCAGCAGATCGCCAAGCGCCTCTCGCCACGACCTGAACGCCACTGGCCGCCGAAGCCCAACAAATTTCGCGTACGCCTCGCCGAGATCGGCCAGATTCTGCCGCTCGCTCTGCTCGGTGGCGCCGAACATGAACCCGCCTACCTCGTGAGCGAGTAGTTCGAGCATCAGCGTCTTGCCCTGCCTACGCCGCCCGTAGACCAGGCCAAGCGTCGCCCCTTCACGCTCAGACTCAACGAACTCCCCCAGCTCCTGCCACTCTTGTGACCGCCCGAACAGCCGCTCCGGCTTCTGCACCATGAGGCCCCCTTATTATTCGCGCAACTATTATAGTTGCGCGAATAATAGTTCCCCCCGCTTGCGCCGCGACGAGCCGGCGCCTCCTACCAGCGCGGGCTACATCGTGATGGCCGATCCGGAGGGAAACGAGTTCTGCTTGGACTGAACGACGGGGAACTTCACCCCGGTGAGGTCTTCGGAGACGGCCCACAGCCGCTGCTGGACGGCTACCTCGTACGACTCCGGGCTGGAGGTGACCAGCCGGGGGTGGCCCATGACCTCGTTGCGTCCGCCGGGACCGTAGTACTGGCCGCCGAGCGCGGCGGGGTCGGTGGCGGCGCGCAGGGTCGGCAGCGCGCCCATCGCCGGCGTCTGGGTGATCAGCGGCGCGAGCCAGGTGAGCGGAAGCCGGAGGGCCGCGGGGGTGTTGCGGGCGAGCTCGGTGCTGGACATGCCGGGGTGCGCGGCCACCGCGACGGTGGTGCCGTGCGTGGCGAGCCGGCGCTGCAGCTCGTACGTGAACATCAGGTTGGCCAGCTTGGACTGACCATAGGCGGCGGCCCGGCTGTACGACCGCTCCCACTGCAGGTCGTCGAAGTGGATCGCGGCCCGGATGCGGTGGCCGGTGCTGCTGACCGTCACCACGCGCGAGCCGGGCACCGGCAGCATCAGGTCCAGCAGCAGCCCGGTGAGCGCGAAGTGGCCGAGGTGGTTGGTGCCGAACTGCATCTCGAAGCCGTCCCGGGTGGTCTGCTTCGGGGTGTACATCACGCCGGCGTTGTTGATCAGCAGGTCGATCCGGTCGAGCCGGGACCGCAGCGCCGCCGCCGCGGTCCGGACGGAGTCGAGCGAGGTCAGGTCCAGCGCCTGCACGGTCACGTCGCCGGTCATGCGGGCCGCGGCCTGCTCGCCCTTCTCGACGTTGCGCACGGCGAGCACCACGGACGCCCCGCGCTCGGCGAGCGCCTTGGCGGTCTCGTACCCCAGTCCGGTGTTGGCCCCGGTCACCACGGCCACCCGCCCGCGCTGGTCCGGAATGTTCGCCGTCGTCCATTTCTCGCTCATGTCAGGCTCCCAACCAACTAACGTACCGAAGGTATCTTGTGTCGACGACGTTAAAGTACTTTCGGTACGTTGTCAACGTACCGCAGGTACCTAAGTTAGGCTGGCGATCGTGACTTTCCAGCGGGCGCGAACCGAAGAGCAGCGGGAGATCCGCCGACGGGCGATCCTCGACATGGCGTCGGCGATGCTCGACGAGATGCCTGTGGCCGCGGTCACCCTGAACGAGCTCAGCCGCCGGGTAGGCCTGGCGAAGCCGAACGTGCTGCGCTACTTCGAGTCTCGCGAGGCGGTGCTGCTAGAACTGCTGGACCACTTCCTGCAGGAGTGGCTGACGGAACTGGCAGGCGAGTTGGCCGCCGGCATCGACGAAAATCTACCCATGGCCGAGCGAGCGGCAGCGGTGGCCGAGATCCTCAGCCGCTCACTCTCCGGCCGAGTGGTGCTGTGCGACCTCTTCGGCGCACAGGGCAGCGTCCTGGAACACAACGTCTCCGTCGAGGTCGTAGCACGCTACAAGCGCGCCTCCCTGGACCGCCTGACAACCATGACCGCCCTGATCCAGAAGTACCTGCCGGAGCTGGGCGAGAACGCAACACTGTTCAGCCTGCAAACCATGGTCATGGCCGGCGCGCTGTCGGCGTACAGCACACCCCCACCCAGCCTGCAGGCGGCCTACCAGGCCGAGCCCGACCTGGCCCGCTTCCACTTGGAGCTGAAGGACTCCTTGAAGCTGGCCCTGACCGCAACCCTCCTGGGCGTGCTACCCCGCCGCTGACCTGCGTTGCACTGGACAGGCCAAACCTCTGCGACGGACGACGGTGGTCCACCAATGACGTGGCAAAGAATGCGTTCAGGGTTGGGCGAAAGGGACAGAGTGCGGCTTAGTTAAGGGAACACACCACTCAGGATCTTTGGGTTGAGTGGGGGATTTCCATGTTGGGGCGGCCGGAGGTCAGTGTTGTTGTGATTTCGTACAACGATGCTGGGCGGGTGGGGAGGGCCGTGCGGTCGCTTTATGGGCAGTCGTTGCGGAATCTTGAGATTATTGTGGTGGATGATGCGAGTACGGATGAGACGGAGCGGGTTGTCCGGCGGTTGCCGGGGGTGCGGTATGTGCGGCGGGAGCGGAGCAGTGGCGGGTGTGGGGCGCCGCGGAATGATGGGATAGACGCGGCGCGGGCGCCGTTCATCATGTTTCTGGACAGCGATGATGAGCTGCCGAGGCATGCGTGTAAGAGCTTGCTGACGGAGATCGAGCGCACGGGGTCGGACTTCGTGGCGGGGCAGATCTCGCGGCTGTACGAGTCGAGCGGGAAGACGAAGCCGTATTATCCGGAGTTGTTCTCGCCGCGCCGCGTGGTGGACGGCATTCGGGCCGAGCCGAAGCTTTTCCTGGACGGGTTCTCGACGAACAAGTTGTATCGGGTGGATTTCCTGCGGCGGCATCAGCTGCGGTTCCGGGAGGATCTGCATTACGAGGATCACGTTTTCACGTCCGACCTTTACGCGGCGGCCGAGCGGTTCGCGATCGTGCCGTGGGTGGTTTATCACTGGCACCGGGTGCCGGGGCGCGGGGTGTCGATCTCGCTGAATCTGCGCGAGGTGAACAATGCCCGCCAGCGGGTGGCCGCCGCCGAGGCCGCGGACGAGATCCTGCGCCGGAACGGCCTGGCGGATCTGGTGCCCGACCGGCAGGTCCGGTTCGTCAAGCAGGATCTGCGGGTGTATCTGAACGCGTTGCCGTACCACGACGCGAGCTGGGCTCAGGAGCTGGCGGCGGTGGCCGGGCCGTATCTGGAGCGGTTGGCGCCGGGGGTGCTGGCCAAGGCCGACCCGATGGTACGGGTCTGCTGCACGCTGATCCAGCAGGGCCGGATCGACGAGCTGGCGGTGGCGGCGCGGAGCCTGACCGGTCCGAAGGCGCCACCTCGGGAGATTCTGGTCGAGGGCGGGCGCACGTACTGGGGCAACCGGAAGGACCCCGCCCTGGACATCACCACCCTGGGCCTGGCCGGCCTGCCGTTCACCGCGACCCGGATCCGGCACGAAGTGACCGACATTTCCATAAACGCGGCAACGCTCGCGATGGAGATCACGACATACGACCCGTTCCAGATCATCAAGCCCGACTACCACGCCTCGATGAAGATCGACCACCACGAGGTACGGCTGACGCCAAAACCCCAACCCAACGCCACCTACCTGACCACTTTGACCCTCGATCTAGCGAAATTTCAGGACCTGGGTGGGTTCCATGAACCGAGGATCGCCTTCACCCGGCAGGACGGCAAAACGACCAGCGACCGCGTGCTGATCTCCCCCACCACACCCCCGATCCCCGTAAACCTCCGCGGACGCCGCATAACGATCGGACCGCACAGCGCCGCCGGAGTGCTCCGGCTGACCTGGCTCCGCACCGACATGGTCCACACGATCGCCCGCACCCCCTGGCTAAAACCCCACGCCCGCAAACTCCGCGCCCTCCCGACAAAAGCCCGCCACCACCTCGGCTCAAGAAAGATCAAACTCAGCGTCTACAAACAGCTGATCAAGTTCGTCCCCCAACGCAAGGACCTCGTCCTCTTCGAAGCCGACGCCGGAAAGGGCTACACCGGCCATCCCCGATACATCCACGAAGAACTCCTCAAAAGAGGCCTGGGCCTGACCGCCGTCTGGTCCCGCGCGAAGGGCAAGTTCCCCACCGACGTCGCCACGGTCCGCCGCATGAGCTGGCGCCACGTGTGGACGATGGCGCGGGCGGGGTGGTGGGTGGACAGCCACGGCATGCCACTCGGCTTCCCGAAGCCCACGGGCACCAGATACCTGCAAACCTGGCACGGCCAGGGCATCAAAACGGTCGGCCTCAACGCCCCCGACCTGCGCGGCGACTTCCCCGGCCCGCGCGAGGAATGGCGAGCCAACGTCGCCCGCTGGGACGCCCTGGTCTCCCCGAGCGCCGAATTCGAGCGCACCTTCGTCCCCTCCAACGAGTACGCCGGCCTGGTGCTCCGCTTCGGCTCCCCCCGCTGCGACGTGCTCGTCAAGGGCGACCCGGCCGCCCGCACCCGCGTCAGGGACCACCTGGAGATCCCCCCGGACAAGAAGATCCTCCTGTACGCCCCCACCTACCGCGACCAAAACAAGATGTCCGGCAAATCCGTACGAATCAACTTGTCCGAACTAGCCACCCACCTGTCGCACGAGTGGGTCCTGATCCTGCGCACCCACCCCGTCGACACCTACCAGGTCCCCGAACGCCTGCGCGGCTTCGTCCGCCCCGCGGGCGCCTACCCCGAGATCAACGACCTCCTCCTGGCCGCCGACGTCCTGGTCACCGACTACTCCTCCCTGATGTGCGACTTCGCGCTGACCGGCAAGCCGATGGTGTTCTACATCGACGACTGGGAGGAGTACCGCCGCGCCGAACGCGGCGTCAACTACGACTTTCCCGCCATCGCCCCCGGCCCCTGCGTGACCACGACCGCGGACCTGCTGACCGCGCTGCGCGAGCCGTACCACCTGGAGCGCTACGCCGCCTTCCTGACCACGTGGTGCGCCGACGAGCGGGGCGACGCCGCCGCCAGGATCGTGTCGGCGTTCTTCGAAGGCCGGCCGCTGACCGTGCGGGAGAAAGCCCGCGGATGAGCACGGTCGTCTTCGCCAGCATGGACGCCGACACGCTCGGCGGCATCCAGCGGGTGGTGCACACGGTGGCCCAGGGCCTGGCCGAACGCGGCCACGAGGTGCACGTGGTGGGCCTGCACCGCGCCGGCGACCCGATCACCTACGTGACCTCGCCTCACTACAGCCGCCACGTGATCAGCCCGGGCCCGAAACGCGGCCCGTGGGCCCGCCGCCGCACCGCCGCGCTCCTCAACTCCCTCGAACCCGGATATGTCGTGATGACATCCCCCGGCGTCGTCACCCGGATGAAGGATCTCCTGCGCCTGCACCAGGGCATCGGCCAGTACCACGGCTCGTTCGCGCACGCCCGCGACTGCTGGCACTACGCCGCGGTCAAGGCCCACTACGGCACGCTCGACCAGGCCGTCTTCCTCAGCCCCGACGACGCCTGGCAGTTCTCCGAGCACGCGCTGCTGCCCAACACCTGGGACATCCCCAACCCGCTGCCCGACTGGCCGCCGGAGACCTCCCCGCTCAACCGGCGCAGGGTGCTGGCCGTCGGACGGCTGGCGGGGGTCAAGCGGTTCGACCGGCTGATCTCGGCCTTCGGCCGTACCGGACGTTCGGACTGGGAGCTGCATCTGGTCGGCGACGGGCCGGACGCGGGGCGGCTGATGGTGCACGCGGTCACCGAGGGGGTGGCGGACCGGGTGCGCTTCCGCGGCCGGATCCCGGCCGGCGAGATGGCCGCGGAATACCGGGCGGCCTCGCTGGCGGCGCTCTCCAGCGACCATGAGGGGTTGCCGCTGGTGCTGGCCGAGGCCGCGTCCCACGGCCTGCCCGCGGTGGCCTTCGACGTCTCCGGCGGCGTACGCCACCTGGTCAGGGACGGCGAGACCGGCCTGCTCGCCCCGCCGGGGGACGTGGCCGCGCTCGCCGCCGCGCTGAGCACACTGATGGCGGACACCCGCAAGCGGCGGCGCCTCGGCGCGGCCGCCCGGGGGCACGCCCGCCAGTTCAAGCTGCCGAACGTGGTGGACCGCTGGGAGGAGCTTTTCACGCACCTCCGGCGCTGAGCGCCAGCTCGCGCGGGGGCAGCCCGGCCAGCTTCCGCTGCCCCTCGGTGAGCAGCGCGGCGACCGGCCCCGGCTCGCGCAGCCGGTTGATCCGGTCCCGGTTGGTCTTCCGCCACCGCGCCGACCGGCGCTTGGCCGCCGCCGTCTTGTACGCGCTGACATGCTCCTTCGCCGCCTTCGGCGCCCCACTCAAGGCGTACCCGTAGGAGGTCAGCCGCTCCCCCAGCACGTCCTCGCAGAGCGCGATCTCCCACGGTTCCAGCCGTTGCGACCAGCTGCCCGAGCGGGCGGTGGTCACCGCGCCGTGCGTGTTGCTGTGCCACACCTTGTGCGCCGGAACCGCCACCTGGGCGACGTGCTGGGGCTCGCACATGGCCGGGTGGTACTCCTCGCCGATGAACCCGCAGAGCTTCTTCAGCTCCAGCTCCGGATCGGCGGTCAGGTCCTCGTAGCGCAGCTCGTAGTAGCTGCCCTCGGGCAGCCGCTGCGCGTTCCTGCGGCCGAAGTCGATGGCCTCGGCCCAGTTGGAGATCGCGTGGAAGCTGCTCAGGTGATACCAGGGCATCTCCTTCAGCGACGCCACGCAGTCCCGGCCGTCCCTGATCAGGTGGATGAACTGGGCGTCGGGGAACATGCGCAGCAGGATGTCCACGTGCTTGAAGTAGCTGGGCCGCTTGTCGCCCCAGCGCGGCTTGCCGAACCGGGCGGCGTAGCTGCGGAACACCGTGCCGATCACCGAGCCCAGGCTGCCGGGGCCCGCGGTGGCCTGGTCGATGAACGCGGCCCGGTCGAGGCCGAGCTCGCGGAACTTGGTGTCCCTGCCGGTGGCGATCCACTCGGCCAGCACCCGGCGGTTGACCTGCTCGCGCTGGTCGCCGTACTTGCGGCGGCCGAAGTAGGCCGGGACCAGGAACCGGGTCTCCGGCGGGACCGCGACCCGCGGGTGCGAGTGCAACATCAGCTGCAGCATGGTGGTGCCCGAGCGCGGGCAGCCGATGACGAAGATCGGCCTGTCCTGCATGTACGTCTCCCCCGTGACAAGTCGATTCATTTAGGGACACCCGCGAGCTCGCGCTGGGTGTTGGTGAGCAACGCGGCGACCGGGCCCGGCTCGCGGAACCGGTTGATCCGCTCGACCAGCGCCGTCCGCCGCAACTCGCGCCGCCACGAGCTGGCCGTCTTCTCATAGGCGGTGAGGTCCCGGCGCGGGGCCCGCGGCGCGCCGGTCAGCTCGTAGCCGTAGGCGGTGAGCCGGCTGCCCAGCACGGTCTCGCAGAGCGACACCTCTGCCGGCTCCAACCGGCTCGCCCAGCTCCCGGCCCGGGTGGTCGTCACCGCCTGCCGCGTGTTGACATGCCACTCCTTGTGCGCGGGCACCACATCCGCCACCCGGTACGGCTCCCGCATCGCCGGGTCGTACTCCTCGCCGATGAACGTGCACAGACCGGTCAGCGTGCCCGTCGGATCGGCGCACAGATCCTCGTAGCGCAGCTCGTAGTAGCTGTCCGGCGGCAGCTTGTGCCCCCGCCCGATGTCGATCGCCTCGGCCCACCGGTAGACGGCCTCGGAGATGTCCCCCTTGAACCACGGCATCTCCTTCAGCGACGCCACGCAGTCCCGGCCGTCCCTGATCAGGTGCACGATCTGGGCGTCCGGGAACATGGCCAGCACCGCGTCCAGATGCCGGATGTAGGGCGGGCGCTTGTCGCCCCAGCGGATCTTGCCGTGCCGCTCGGCGAACATCGCGTACACCAGGCCGACGACGGAGCCGAGGCTGCCGGGCCCGGCGACCGCCCGCCGGATGAACTCGTCCCGGTCGACGCCGAGATCCTCGAACTGGGTGCGTGGCCCCTTCGCGATCCACCTGGCCAGGGCGCGCCGGTTCTTCGGCCGGCGCAGGTCGCCCCACTGGCGCCGGTCCCGGTAGGCCTGCACCAGGATCCGGGTCTCCGGGGGCACCGCCACCCGCGGGTGCGCGTGCAGCATGAGCTGCAGCATCGTGGTGCCGGACCGCGGACACCCGACAACGAAGATCGGCCGCTCAGACAAGAACCTTCTCCCTTTTCGGTACGGTGCGCCCGGCCTCCCGGGCGGCGAGCCAGATCCGGTAGACCAGCGCGGCCTCGAACAGGAGCACCAGCGCCCCCGCGACGCCCGCGGCCCACACCATCGCCCACGGCCCGAACGGCGGCGCGATCACGAAGACGGCGGCATGGAACTCGATGCCGCCCACCACATGGGTGCGCACCCGATGCCGGACCAGGAAGATCCGGAACCGGTCGAACCAGGGGAACGTCCGGCGCCAGCCGCGATGCAGGTCCACCAGCGGCTGGTCGTGGGTGGCGACCAGGTGCCCCACCCGGGACTGCGGGGTGAGCCGCAGCACGTCCTCCACGAAGACGACCTCGCCGCCCGCCCGGGCGGCGGCCAGCGTCCTGGTGGCTTCCCTGACCCGGTTGACCTGCGGCGCGTTGATATACCGGAACAGGTCGAGCAGGACCACGACGGTGGCGGTGATCCAGAAGACCGACGCGCCCTGGCCGTAGGCGAAACCGAACGCGCAGCACAGGATCCGGACGCGGTCGCCCACGTAGTCCAGCCAGAGCCCGAACGGCGTGCCGGTGCCCTTCAGCCGCGCGATCTTCCCGTCCATGCAGTCGACCGTGAAGCTCAGGTAGAACAGGATCGCCCCGGCGGCCAGGCGGCCGGTGGCGAACAACCCCGCGGCGCCGAACCCGAGCAGGATGGACAGCCGGGTCAGCCCGTTGGGCGTGATCGAAGTGTGGTTGGCGACGAGCAGCGCGAGACGGCAGGCCAGTGGATCGACCAGAAAAACGGTCCACCACGAGTCTCGCGGCTTGCGCGCCGCCTTGATGTCATCGAGCGTGAAGCCCCCCATGCACGTAAGAATGGCTACGCGAGGTAGTCGGTAACCTCTTCTTCGGTGACAGCCGGGGGATCTCGTTGCCACTTCTTGACCGTTGCCCTGACGTGGGCAAAGCCCCTGCCAACGCGGCAGACGTCGGTTAGAGTCCTGGAATCTTCGGGGGGAGACCCATGCCTGTGGGAACGTTGTATCGACAGTTGCAGGGGCGACTCGGCGTGCGTGACACCTCGCCGCCGCAGTCTGCCCTGATCCGGGCCGAGCTGAGCCCGCTCCACGCGGTGCGGGAGACGTTCGACCTGGTCTGCCGCACGCTGGCCGAGGCCGACGTGCCGTTCTTCTGCGTCCGGCCGCTGGCCGGACGGCCACCCGTGGTGGCGGTGCGCACCGTGTACCGGGCCAAAGCGCTGGCCGCGCTGGCCCGGCACGCCTTCTACGCGGCCCGGCTGCCGACCGGGCGCAGCGGCATGCGGCGGCCGGACTTCGAGCGGCTCCGCCCGCTGCGCAAGACCGACCTGGCGCACGCCCGGGTGATCCGGCTGGCGCTGTTCTTCACCAGCCCGGCCCGGACGTTCACGCTCGGCGGCGAGACGGGCATCGATCTGGAGATCTGGCACGTGGAGGACGACCTGCTCGTGGCGCCCCGGCCGAACCGGGTGTGCGAGGCGGTCCCGGTGGACGGGCCCACGGTGGAGGGCCGGGAGGAGCTGTTCAACCGGCTGGTCGCCGTGGGCGAGCGGAGCTACCCGACCCGGCCGGAGTTCCTCTGCCGCCTGGTCGACGAGATCGATTTCCCGATCGACGCCGTCTACACCTGGGTGGACGGCGCCGATCCGGCCTGGCGGGCGCGCCGCGACCTGGCGCTGACCGGCGGACTGAGCGAGGCGGCCGTCTCCGAGGCGCGTTTCGTCAGCCGCGACGAGCTGCGGTATTCGCTGCGCTCGCTGGTGACCTACGCGCCGTGGATCAGGAAGATCTGGCTGGTCACCGACCAGCAGCGGCCGTCCTGGCTGCGGGAGAACGACCGGATCCAGGTGGTGGATCACAAGGAGATCTTCCGGGATCCCGGCCTGCTGCCGGTGTTCAACTCGCACGCGATCGAGGCCCAGCTGCATCGCATCGAGGGGCTGGCCGAGCATTTCCTCTACCTGAACGATGACTTCTTCCTAGGGCGTCCTCTCTGTCCGGAGATGTTCTTCGAGGGGAATGGCATCACCCGGTTCTTCCCGTCGGCGGCGCAGGTGCCGTTCGCGCTGCACGAGGACAATCCGGTGCACGCGGCCGGGATGAACAACCGGCGGCTGCTGGAGGAGCTGTCCGGCCGGACGCTCACCCAGAAAATGAAGCACGTGCCGTACGCGTTGCGCCGGTCGTTGCTGTTCGAGCTGGAGGACCGGTTCGCGGAGGAGTTCGAGGAGACCACCCGGTCGGCGTTCCGGCGTTCCAGCGACATCTCGGTGGTGTCCTCGCTGGTGCACTATTACGGGTATCTGAGCGGGCGGGCGATTCCGGGGTCGGTGCACTACACGTACGTGGACCTGTCGATGCGCAAAGCTCCGGCCAAGATGCGGCGCATGCTGGCGGCCCGCGAGCACGACGCCTACTGCCTGAACGACACCGCGGCCACCACGCCCGAGCAGGACGCGATGGTGCACAAGTTCCTGGAGGCGTACTACCCGATGCCCAGCCCGTTCGAGGTCACGCCGGGGTGAGTTCGTGCAGGATGGTGACCAGGTGGGCGCCCAGCGGGGTGAGGGTGGCCCGCCCGGGGTCGCGGCGCACCGCGCCGAAGAAGGCGAGCAGGTCCAGGCCGGCGGTGACGTCGAAGGTCACGCCCTCGGCCTGGGCGGCTTCGCGGATGGTCGCGTCCAGGGCGGCTTCGTCCACGGCGCTCCCGGCGGGCACGTTGGCCAGGACCTGGAGCGCCACCAGCGCGCCGCCTTCGGCGCCTTCGATGAACTCCTCGTCGTCGCCGTCCACGGTGCGGACGAACGCGTTCCGCCAGGTCTCCAGGGCGTCCGTGGTGAGCCCGGCGCCGGGGCGGGCTTTGCGGCCCTTGATCTGGATCACGTCGGCGGCGCGGGCGACCGCCCATAGCGACATCAGCCAGGGCACCCGGCTGGCGGTGCGGATCTTGAACGGTGGGGGCTCGATGCCGAGTGCCCGGCACAGGTCGGGAATGTCGCCTGGGCGGGGGACGCCGGTGCCGGTCACCGCGACACCGTCGCCGACCCAGGTCGCCAGGCCGCGCAGGCCGCGCAGGACCGGGGTGGCCGCGGCGGCGCGGACCAGCGGGGATTCCGCAGGCTTGTCCCGGATGGCGGCGCGCTTGGCGGGGTGACCTGAACTCTGCTTTCGGCGGCGGCTCACCGGGGGAGAATATCGGAATACGCGAGCAAATGATCTACCACGCGTTTCGCGGCCTGGCCGTCGTCCAGAGGGCAGAACTTGGTGACGAAGGCACGGTAGCGCTCGGCGTACTCGGCGGAGACGCCGTCCAGGTCGCGGATGGCGTCGATCACCTCGGCAGTGCCGGCCAGCAGTGGGCCGGGGGCTTCGGTCCGGAAGTCGAATCCGCGCTGGTCGTCCTGGGCGAGGAAGAGCATCGGCCATTCCTGCCCGTCGAAGGTGATAGGCCCGGTCAGCACCACGGTCTGCCCTGGCCGCCGCCGAAACCACTCCGGCAGATGCACATTTGTCACGATGAAGCGGCTGCGGGCGAGCGCGTCGTAGTAGTCGACCCCGAGCATCCGGACCGGTTCCACGTGGGCCGGAAGCGCCACCTGCCCGTCGTGGACATTCCACCGCAACGCCAGTCCGGAACGGCGGCGGTGCAGCTCTTCCAGGATCGCGCGCGGGCTGTCGGAGAACTGCGTGCCGTTGAAGCAGTCGAAGAACACCTCCTCCCGCAGGGCGGCATGCCGAGCCGTCGGATACCGCTGCTCCCGCAACATCTGCTGAGCGTCCCGGCCCCGCTCGTCCTTGCTCAGATCGCTCACCATGGTCAGCACGGCATGCCCACGCGCGTTCCCGTCCAGCTCGACCTTCCGCCCCGTGCTCGTCTCCCGCTCCACCGGTACGGCAAAGCCCAGCTCCACCGGGAGCTCCCGCCCATCCACCCGCACCGTCAGCCCGTACGCCCCTGACGGCAACGGCACCCGCCCGACCGGGCTCTCCACCGCGACCGGCGAGAACATGGCGGTGAACCGGCGCCCCCGCGACTCCAGGGGCAACACGCGCTCGTCCAGCCGATCCAGCGCGGACACCACCAGCTCAGGCTTCTCGTGCGGTGCCGCCGCGAAGGATCCGCTGAGGATCAGCCGATCGTCGGCCGTCCACTCCACCACCTCGGCGAGCGCGACCGGCGGCTGCACCTGGACGACGAGTTCGCCCGCTTCCGACGGGCCCGCCCGATACTCCCGGTCCTCGTCCGCGTGCCGGACCGAGTCCGTGACCACAAGCGTGCGCTCGACGCCGTCGGCCGGGACGATCCGCGCCTGCCAGGTGACGGGCGCGTCCAGGATCAGCGCCTCGGGGCTGGCGGGCGCAAGCCGTACCCGCTCGGCCGGGCGGAGCGCGAACAGATCCAGGGACCCGGCGAACGTGCGCCCGCGCACCTCCAGCGGCACGCTCACCCGGGCGCCGGGGCGGACCAGCTGCAGGAGCGGGTTCTGGCCGAGGTCGACGGACGCGTCACCGTGGAGCAGGAGCTGGTCCCGCTCCACGCGGAGCAGGCCGACCCGCGTGTCCTGCGGCCGGACCGCGACGAGCAACTCCTCGGCGAGCGTGCGGGACGGCACCACGCGAGCGCCGTTCACGACGAGGGTGCGCAACTTTCTGGGCGCGCCCGCCAGGCGGGCTTTGCGGACCATGCCGCGGTGCATGACGAGCAGGTCGACCTGCCAGTCGCCAGGCGGGAGCGTGGCGGGATCTACGGCGAAGGTGAATCCGCCCCAGTCCGTACGCCGAACTCCGGGCTTGGCCGCCAGCGGCCGGGCTTTGACCCTTTTGACCGGAAGCCGGATCCGGCGGCCGGCGCGATCGTCGGCCAGCCAGGCGTACACCCGCTGGTGCAGCCGCCGGGTGGGCCGCAGGAACCGCACGGTGGCGCGCGCCTCGACGACCAGCTTGCCGTCCACCCACTCGACCCGGTCCACCCGCTGTTGCAGCGCCAGTTCCTCGCGCAGCCGCAGCACCTCGGCCGGAACCTGCACGCCCAGGCGGGCCAGCGCGCTGCTGCGCAGGCGGTATCGGCCGAACCCGCCGATCGCCCGCTCCCGCACCCAGCCCCGCCGCTCCCGCCGCGTCAGGCGGACCAGCTCGGCCATCCTCTTTTCGCGTACCAGATGCCACTTGACCCGCCGCCCGACCGGAAGCCGCGCCAGCACGCCCGGGGCGTGATCGAGGTACGCGTTGGTCAGCTCGGCGAACTTCTCCCGGTAGGCGTCGTCGGCGTGGTCGACCGCGTCCAGGAAAACCGGCAGATCGCTCTCGAAAACCGTCAGATCCCACGCTTCGATCTGCTCGTCGAAGCCCTGCTCGACCAGGAACGCCCGCATCGCGTGGACGGCCGCGAATCGCGCCTCCAGCGCGTACACGCTGAGGTCTGCCTCCTCCCGCTGCCGCCAGAGGTAGACCGGCTCGGGCCGGACGTCCACCGCCTTGGCCAGCAGGTGCCCGGACAGTGAGAGAACCATGTCCTCGTGTTCCGGGGATCGCAGCCCGTCCCAGAACTCGCGCCGCCACAACTTGTTGGTGATCAGGCGGTCCCCGAACAGATCGGGACGGCGGCTGATATGAGTCCGCCATTCGGGCCTGGCGAAGATCGCCCGATGCTCCGGCGACGGCCAGTCCCCGCGCGCACTGAACTGTCGGACATTCCCGGTGACCAGGTCGGAATCCGACTCGGCCAGGCTGCCCGCCATCAGTTCGAGCGCGGTCAGCGGCACCAGGTCGTCGCCCTCCAGGAACAGCAGTGATTCGCCGGTGGCGTGCCGCAGCCCGGTCTCGCGGGCCGCGCCGGGACCCCCATGTCGCCGCCGGACGAGCCGGAACCTCGGGTCTGCCGCCTCGAACCGGGCCGCCACCGCCGCGCTCCCGTCCGGCGACCCGTCGTCCACCATCAGCACCTCGTGATCGCGGTACGTCTGCGCCCGCAGCGACTCCAGGCACGCCCCCACGTGCGCGGCGACGTTGTACATCGGCACGATGACGCTCAGTCGAGGCACGGACCATCCTCCGGTTCGTCGTTTTCCAGCCAACATGGACACCGAATCGGCAGGTCATGCCAAGGTTTGCGGTTTCCTAGCGGCCCGGTTGGGCTTTCCTTGCCGCGTCGGCTCCGCCCGAATGGTGGGAGCCTCAGAAAACTCCCAGGAGGGCACGTTAGGATGCCGCAATGCTGCTGCGTCACACCATTCCCGCCCTCACCGCCTGTGCGACCCTGGTGCTGCTACCAGCGGCCGGAGCGCAGGCCGCCCCCAAGGACACAAAGGTCACTGTCAAAGCGGCCCCGGGCAAAAAGGCCGTCCCGTTCTGCGAGACGCACAAGTGCATCGCCTTGACTTTTGACGACGGTCCCTCGGACAACACCACGAAGCTGCTGGCCACGCTGAAGAAGTACAAGGCCAAGGCGACGTTCTTTGTGATGGGCTCGCGGGTGAAGAAACACCCGGTGCTGACCAAGAACATCGTGAAGGGTGGCCATGAGCTGGGGAACCACACGTGGAGCCACCCGTGGCTGACCGACCTGGCTCCCGCTGCGATCTACAAAGAGATCAACGAGACCCAGAAGCTGATCAAGAAGACCACTGGCAAGACGCCGACGGTGTTCCGCGCGCCCGGCGGGCTGACCGATGACGACGTGAACGCGGTCGTGGCCAAGCTGAAACTGATCCAGATCCCGGGCACGGTCGCTACCAAGGACTATGTCAAGGAATATCGGGACGTGGCGTTCCTCACCACGGCCGCGCTGGAGGCGGCCGGGAAGAACGCGGTCGTCCTGATGCACGAGACCGTCAAGGAGACGGTCGACTCGATGCCGAAGGTGCTCTCCACGCTGGCGAAGCAGGGGTATTCCTTCGTCACGGTGTCCAAGCTGCTGGAAGGGCAGACGTTGGTGCCGGGTGAGTTCTACCCGAAGAATCAGTCCGGCGAGCTGGACGATGACGATGACTTCTCCGGGCCGGCCGGCGAGGTCTAGGCCGTTCTTCTGGCCAGGCGTTTTCCGAGGCGTTGGGCTGGGCCTTCGACCAGACGGTAGGTGGCCCAGCTGAGCAGCAACAGCGTGGTGAGGTAGCCGGTGCCGAGGGCGAGCCTGGTGGTCAGGGTGAGGTAGCGCAGGTCGCCGAAGAATTCGGGCAGCAGGCGCAGCAGCGGGTGATGCAGCAGGTAGACGGAGTAGCTGACCAAGCCCAGCCAGACGAGTGTGCGGGGGATGGTGCGGTCGCGGAGGGCTCTGGCGGCGGCGAAGGTGGCGGCGGCCAGGGCCAGGGTGGTGATCCAGACTTGGGGTTGGACCCACCACCAGCCGGCTTGGATCGACCAGACCGGGGAGATGGCGACCAGGGCGGCAGAGGCGAGGACCGGCCAGAATGGGCCGGTGCCGTGTTCCCAGCGGTAGAGGGTGGTGCCGGTGAACATGACGGCGAGGATCGCGGCGCCGAACCAGGGGACGTAGCCGCTGAACAGCAGCAGAATGACGGCCATGAGGCCGAGCGCGTAGGCGGCGGTTGTCCGGAAATTTCCGGACAACAGGCAAGTTAGGCCCGTGAGGAAGAGGGCGCCGGAGATGATCGCGGGCCATGGGCCGCCGAGTATCGGTGAATCGAAGACGATCCCGGCCACGATGGCGATCGCGCCGAACACGATCGCGTAGACGCCGCTCGCGCGATGGATCCCGCGGACGAACAGGGCTGTGACCAGCAGATAAAACACCATCTCGTACGACAAAGTCCACATCGGATCGGCAAGTCCCCCGATGTGAACAACATCCAACAACATGCTGATATGCGCGGCTACACCTGAAAGATCCCGAGGCACCTGAACCCGAACAGGCACCCAAATAGCAATAAACAACGCAACCGCAATAACAACCAAATACAACGGATAAAGGCGAAATATCCGGCTTATCCAAAAGGCTCGAACGTCACCCCTGGACTCCAATGAAGCCGGGATAATATACCCACTAACCAGAAAAAATACGAGCACGCCATACATGCCCATGTTAAACCAATAAGGCCGCAACCCCGGCAGAATCCACGGCAACATATGCTCGCCCACCACCGCGAGCGCCCCCACCCCCCGCAACGCATCCAGCCAAGCCATCCGCCCCCCACGGGACGACACACCCGACCCAGCCGCAACACGCGAACTCTGCGAAGAAAGCCCCTGCTGTGTGGAAATCACTCGCGCTAACCTACCCGCCCACCAGATCCCACACCGCCCGATTCACCCCAACTCACCGAGCAGCCGGCACCGGCACGCTCGGGCGACGCCGGTCGTGGTTCTCCCACCCACCCACCCGTTGTTTCCCTTCGGGCTCCGCCCGACCCCGCCATCCCTGCGGTTTCCCTCACGAAGCGACAGCGCGGTGAACCTCTCAGCGGTTTACTCCCACTCGATGGTGCCGGGGGGCTTGCTGGTGATGTCGAGGGTGACGCGATTCACTTCGCGGACCTCGTTGGTGATCCGAGTGGAGATGCGCGACAGGACGTCATAAGGCACCCGGGACCAGTCGGCGGTCATCGCGTCCTCCGAGGTGACCGGCCGCAGCACGACCGGATGCCCGTACGTACGGCCATCGCCCTGCACCCCGACCGAACGCACATCGGCGAGCAGCACCACCGGGCACTGCCAGATCTCCCGATCGAGCCCGGCCCGCGACAGCTCCTCCCGGGCGATCGCGTCGGCCTCACGCAGAATGTCGAGCCGCTCCTGGGTGACCTCACCGATGATGCGAATCCCCAGCCCAGGCCCGGGGAACGGCTGCCGCCAGACCATCGCCGCAGGCAGCCCCAACTCCTCCCCCGCCCGGCGAACCTCATCCTTGAACAGCGCCCGCAACGGCTCCACCAGCGAGAACTTCAGATCCTCCGGCAACCCGCCGACGTTGTGATGCGACTTGATGTTCGCGGTCCCGGTCCCGCCGCCCGACTCCACCACATCCGGATAAAGCGTGCCCTGCACCAGGAAATCCGCCGGCCCATCCGCCAGGATCGCCCGCTGCTCATCCTCGAACACCCGGATGAACTCCCGCCCGATGATCTTCCGCTTCTCCTCCGGCTCGCTCACCCCCGCCAGCGCCTTGAGGAACCGCTCAGCCGCGTCCACGACCCGCAGCTTCACCCCGGTCGCGGCCACGAAATCCTGCTCGACCTGCTCCGCCTCCCCCTTGCGCAGCAGCCCGTGATCGACGAACACGCAGGTCAGCCGCTCCCCGATGGCCCGCTGCACGATGGCCGCCGCGACCGCGGAATCCACCCCGCCGGACAGCGCGCAGATCGCCCGCCCGTCTCCCACCTGCTCCCGCACGGCCGTGACCGCGTCCTCAACGATGTTCACCATCGTCCACGACGGCCGGCACCCCGCCGCATCCAGGAAGTGCTTCAGCACCGCCTGCCCATGATCGGAGTGCATCACCTCAGGATGGAACTGCACCCCGTAGATCCCGCGCGCCGCGTCCTCGAACCCCGCCACCGGCGTGTCCACCGTCGACGCCGTGACCAGGAACCCCTCCGGAGCCGCCACCACCGAATCCCCGTGCGACATCCACACCTGCTGCGCCGCCGGCAACCCCGCGAACAGCATGCCCTCCCGCAGCACGGTCAGCGCAGTCCCCCCGAACTCCGCCGCCCCCGTCCGCGCGACCCGCCCGCCCAGCGCCTGCGCCATGACCTGGAACCCATAACAGATCCCAAACGTCGGCACCCCGGTCTCGAACAGCCCTTCCGGCACAGCCGGTGCCCCCTCGGCATACACCGAAGAAGGCCCCCCCGACAGGATGATCGCCTTAGGCCCCTTGGCCATCATCTCGTCCACCGGCATCGTCGACGGCACGATCTCGGAGTACACATGGCACTCCCGCACCCGCCGCGCGATCAACTGCGCATACTGCGCCCCGAAGTCGACCACCAAAACCGTGTCGAACTCCGACTGCCGCACCTCACCGGACACAACAAGACCCCCAAGCCAAGAACCAGCGGTCCCACCAGTCTATCGACGCCGCCCTCCCACCCGTACGCCACGACCAGGAGCCCCTTGAGGACCTCGACGCATTGGACTTGCCATGAACGCGCAAAACCCGGCCGACTCTCCGTCCGGAAAGCTGCCGGGTTCACTTTCACGGGCTAGTGCCCGTGACCGTTCCAGGATGAGCGAGGAGACACGTCGCAGTCAACTCCGGCACCAGGACACCCCCGCGCGGCCGAAACCAGGGGCGGCTAGTACAACCATCAGGACACGATGCTTCCGCCGTGTCTTCGGTGGATCCACAATTCTCTTATGCCGGAAATCGTTCCACTGAGGTCGGGCGATCCCCACAACCTGGGTGCGTACCGCCTTCAGGGGCGAATCGGGGAAGGTGGCCAGGGGGTCGTCTTTCTTGGGGTGGGGTCGTCGGGGGATCACGTCGCTGTCAAGTTGCTTCGGTCGGATCTGGCCGGGGATCCGATGATGCGGGAGCGGTTCCTGCGGGAGGTGGACGCCGCCAAGCGGGTTTCGCCGTTCTGTACGGCACAGCTGATCGAAACGGGCGTGGCGGGCGATCAGCCGTACATCGTGAGTGAGTACATCGAAGGGGACACGCTCCAGCAGCGGGTGCTGACGTCGGGGCCGCTGGGCGGGCCCGCGCTGCACCGGCTGGCGATCGGCACGGCGACCGCGCTGGCCGCGATCCATCAAGCGGGCGTGGTGCACCGCGACTTCAAACCGGCCAACGTGATCATGGGCCCGGACGGCCCTCGGGTGATCGACTTCGGCATCGCCAAGGCGCTGGACGCGTCCGCGACCCAGACGTCCCGGCCGGTGGGAACTCCCGCGTACATGGCGCCGGAGCAGATCATGGGCCATCAGGTCGGCCCGCCCGCCGACCTGTTCGCCTGGGCTTGCACCATCCTGTACGCGGCGACCGGCAACAGCCCGTTCGGCAGCGACACCCTCCCCGCGGTGATCAACCGCATCCTGAACGCGGCGCCGACCACCGACTCGTTACACGGCCTGCTGCGCGATGTGGTCGAATCGTGTGTCGCCAAGGATCCACGCGCCCGGCCCACGGCGGAGCAGGTGCTGTTACGGCTGCTCCAGCACGCCCAGCCGAACCCGGCGATCCTGCAGGAAGCGGCCGCCGCGGCCGGTGCCACTCCGCCGCCGCCCAACGCCTGGGCCCCGCCGAATGCGCCATACGGCGCACCACCGCACGGCGCACCACCGCCCGTTCCGACCAAGCAGTACGCCGCCGGCATTCCCCCGCAAACGGGCTCCTACGGCATGCCGCCCATCAACCAGCCCCTCCGGGCTCCGGTCAACCAGCCGCCGCCCCCGCCGTACCACCCGCAGCCGATCCACCACATAGGCACGCAGCCTTCAGTCCAGAAGAGCTCCAGGGTCGGCCTGGCCGCCGTCGCGGTCGGGGTGGCCGTGGTCGCGATCGCGGCGGTCGTGGTGGTCGCGATGCGCGACAACGGCACTGGGACAACCGGGACGACCGGGACGAGCTCGTCCTCGTTGAGCAGCGTGTCATCCGAGCCGACGACTCCGGAGCCGAAGCCGAGCCCCACCCCCACGGTGATCCGTGCGAAAATGCCGGGATTGTCCGCCTACCTGTACGAGGCCTCGACCGACCCGCTCGCGCTGACCTACTACGACGTCAACGACGAATCCAAGAAGAACTGGGTCAATTACCCACGCGAGTCGCGTGACGGAAAGTTCACCCGCAGCACCAAATACTGGCAGCAGTACCTCTCTCCGGACGGGACCTACTCGGTCGGGCGCCCCCGCAACTACATGTCCGACAACTTCCACGGCGTGGACATCATCACCCGTTCCACCGGCGCGGTGCAGACCCTCAAGACGGTCAAACTGCCGCTCACGTACGAGTACGGCGAATGGTCCAGGAACAGCACCCGCCTGCTGTTCACGATCCTCAACCCGAGCGGCGAGAACTGGACCGTCAAGGGCTTCATCGTCATCGACATCGCCACCGGCAAGACCACCGTCCGCCGGATCAACGACCCCACGATCAAGGACGGACGCTTCTACTGGAGCCCCGACGAATCCGGATTTGTCATCGCTTATACGGATGGGACGACGAGCGGGTTGAGGCACTACAACTTCCAGGGGGAGGTCGTGAAGACGATCCCGGGAGTCGGCGTGCCGTACAACACCGCGAACGGCCTGTACTCGCCGTCCGGCGATAAGTTCGTCACCAAATGCCCCGACACGAACGCCGGGACCTGCATCTGGGACTCCGAGACGGGCGCGGCGCAGACCCAGTTGACCTCCGACTGCAACCCGGTGCTCGGCTGGTGGGACGAGCAGCATCTGTACTGCTGGACGTCGCCCAGCGATACGGTGTCCAAGGTCGCCGTCGTGGATCTTAAAGGTGACGTCGTACGCGATCTCATCGAAACCACCGACGTGAAACGCCTGTCTCCGTACTACGTACGCACCGGTAGCAGTTAGGTCTCGCCTGAACCTTGCCCAAACCGGATCCGTGTAGGGGGCATGAGGATATCGATTCGGGCAGCCGGCGCGGTGGCCGTCGCACTGCTGGCCACCGCGTGCGTGTCCGGCGGCAGCGGCGGTGGCTCCTCGGCTCCCCCCGCGGTCAACCTGACCGGCAAGATCCAGCTGGTCGCCTACGACGGATGCGACGACATGCTCGCCGGCCTGCGGGCGGCG
Source organism: Acrocarpospora macrocephala (assembly GCF_009687865.1). Taxonomy (GTDB): domain Bacteria; phylum Actinomycetota; class Actinomycetes; order Streptosporangiales; family Streptosporangiaceae; genus Acrocarpospora; species Acrocarpospora macrocephala. The sequence goes on along the minus strand of NZ_BLAE01000053.1, from coordinate 38,827 downwards.
ACCGCGCGGAACGTCGGCGCGTGGGGCATCGGCAGCCCGCCCATGCGCCTGATGGAGCAGGCCACGGCCGATAAGGCAGCCGACACGGCCAGCGTTGGCTCGTATTCGACCACGAATGTGCACGAAGCCGGAGTGGACGAGCCCGACCTGGTCAAGACGGACGGCGCCCGGGTCGTCGTGGTCACCCAGGGCGTGCTCCGCGTGATCGACACGGCCACCCGGAAGGTGACCGGTGAGCTCCGGCTGGTGCCGAAGGAGCAGAACTGGATGCCGGCCGACCTGCTGCTGTCGGGGAACCGCGCGCTGGTGCTGATGACCCACGGCGGCGACGTCATGGCCATGGACTCGATCGCCCGGGTTCGTCCCGGCCCGCTCGGCCCGAAGTACGTCCTGGTCGACCTGACCGGCAAACCCACCGAACTCGCCTCGATGTCGCTGAGCGGCAGCCATGTGGACGCCCGGATGGTGGGCACGACCGTCCGCATCGTGGTCAAGTCCGCACCTGACATCGCCCTCCCCGAGCCGAAGCCGAACGCGTCGGGCGCCGACATGCTGGCGGCGAACAAGGCAGCCGTCGAGAGCGCGCCGATCGAGGCCTGGCTGCCCAAGTTCGAGGTCAAGGCCAACGGCGTCACGACGCCGCACACGGTGAAGTGCGAGAACGTCAGCCACCCCGCCGAGTTCACCGGCACGTCCCTGCTGACCGTGCACACCCTGGACCTGAACGGCTCCTTCGCGGCGGTCGAGCCGATCAGCGTCGTCGCCGACGGCGACACCGTGTACGGAACGAAGGACAGCCTCTACGTCACCAGCAACCCGCAGTTCTGGTTCATGCCGATGCCGATCCCCGACGTCGTCAGCACGCCCACGGCGCAGGCACCCACGCACGACCCGGAGATGCCCACCCTGATCCCGGACCCAGTCGGCTCCGTGGCGCCTGAGGTCCAGCCGAGCCACCCAGACGCCGAAAAAATCACACTAAGCCCGGTACCTCCCGCGGCGGCCACCCCCTCCGGCGTGCGATCCGCCCCCGCTGTCCCGGAGGTCGTCCCCTCCGCCGTACAGTCCACCGCTGTCCCGGAGGTCGTCCCCTCCGCCGTACAGTCCACCGCCGCGCCGGAAGCGACCCCTCCGCCCGAACGAACCGAAGTTCACCGCTTCGACATCACCGCACCGGGTTCACCCCGCTACGTGAGCTCCGGTTCGGTCCCCGGCCGGTTGCTCAACCAGTACTCACTATCCGAACATGCCGGACATCTGCGCATAGCGACCACCGACACCCCGCAGACGGCCAACGGCAAGAGTGAAAGCGCCGTCTACATCCTCAAATCCGACACCCTCGCCCAGGTCGGCTCGGTCACCGGCCTCGGCAAGGACGAGCAGATCTACTCGGTCCGCTTCATCGGCGACCTCGGCTACGTCGTCACCTTCCGCCAGGTCGACCCGCTGTACGCCCTTGACCTCCGCGACCCGTCCGCCCCCAAGGTCACCGGCGAACTCAAAATCACCGGTTACTCCGCCTACCTGCACCCCGCCGGCCCCGGCCGCCTGATCGGCGTAGGCCAGGAAGCCACCACGGAAGGCCGCCAGACCGGCACCCAGGTCTCCCTCTTCGACGTCGCCGACCCGGCCGCCCCGAAGGCCCTGGCCCGCTTCGTCCAGGAACAAAGCGGCTCCGACGCCGAATGGGACCCGCACGCGTTCCTCTACTGGCCAGAAAGCGGCCTCGCCATGATGCCCCTCATGAGCTGGGGCGACAACTGGTCCGAAGGCAGCTCCGCCCTGGTCCTCCACATCACCGACACCCAAATCACCAAACTCGGCACAATCAAACACCCCAAGGTCGCCCAACAAGCCGAATTCGCCCCCGCCAACCCCGGCATCCGCCGCTGCCTGATCATCGGCAACACCATCTGGACCGTCTCCGACCTCGGCCTCAAAATCAACGACTCCACCACCCTCACCGACCAAACCTGGCTCCCCTTCACCTGACCTCCACAACTCCCACGCAGACTCTGGTCCGGGCCCGAGCAAGACCCGGGCCAGAGACAGCACATGAACCACAGCCCCGCAGGACCCCTCGGTACCGCAACGCAATGACTCCCGCCCGCCCAGAGTCCGGTCGAGACCCGGACAAGGACCCGGCCGGAGGACAGAGACCGCAGCACCGCAGGGCCCTTTGGCGCCGGTACGGCGAACCCCTGCCCACTCATAGTCCGCGCGAGACCCAGGCCAGAACCTGGGCAGGAACACGGCGCGCGCACCGCAGCACCACAGAGCCCTTCGGCATCGGAAAGGCCCTGGGTGCTGCGCCCTTTTGGCGCCGGTACGGCGGAAGGCGACGCGGACGTTAACGGCGCCGGATAACGGCGAGTAACCCCCTAGAGGGAGCGTCCTTCGGGAGCGGCTACAGGGACGATTTCGGGGGCGCCCATCTGGATGGCGTCGGCTTCCTGGTCGGTGTCCTGTTCCTGGGAGGCGCGTTCGGCTTCGACGCGTTTGGTGTAGTACTCGACCTCGCGTTTGACCTGTTCAGCGTCCCAGCCCAGCGGCCCGGCCAGGAGCTCGGCGGCCTCTTCCGCAACGGCGAGGCCGCGATGGAAGGTCTCGATGGAGATGTGCGTGCGGCGGGTGAGGACGTCGTTGAGATGGCGAGCGCCCTCATGGGTCGCCGCGTAAACGATCTCGGCGCGCAGGTAGTCGTCGGCGCCGGTGAGCGGTCTGGCCAGGCTGGGGTCCGCCTCGATGAGGACGAGCACCTCATCGATCATCGATCCGTACCGCTGGAGCAGGTGTTCGATCCTGGCCACGTGCAGCCCGGACGACTCGGCGAGCCGGTTGCGAGAGTTCCAGCGGGCCTGATAGCCCTCGGCTCCAGCGAGCGGGATGCGGTCAGTGCAGGAGGGCGGCACCCGCAAGTCCAGACCGTGCGCGACCGCATCCACGGCATCTGCGGCCATCACCCGATACGTCGTGAACTTACCCCCCGCCACCATGACCAGCCCAGGCACCGGATGAGCCACCACATGCTCACGGGACAGCTGAGAGGTCTGCTCGGACTCACCACGCAGCAACGGCCGCAGCCCCGCGTACACCCCTTCAACATCGTCCCTGGTCAACGGCACCGAGAGAACAGCATTAACGTGATCGAGAACATAATCGATGTCAGTACGAGAAGCCGCCGGATGCGCCTTGTCGAGAGTCCAGGCGGTATCGGTGGTCCCGATGATCCAATGCCTCCCCCAAGGAATCACGAAAAGCACCGATTTTTCGGTGCGAAGGATGATTCCAGTAAGCGAGTGGATCCGATCCCGGGGCACCAGCAGATGCACGCCCTTGGACGCGTTGACGTGGATCTGCCCACGCCCGCCGACCAGCTCCTGAATGTCGTCAGTCCAGACCCCGGTCGCATTGACCACCTGCCGGGCCCGCACATCCAGCTCCGTACCAGTCTCCAGATCGCAGACCCGTACCCCAGTGACCCGCTCCCCCTCCCGGAGAAACCCGACAACCTGCGCCCGCGACGCCACATGCGCACCATACGTCGCCGCCGTCCGCAGCAATGTCATCACATACCGCGCATCATCGACCTGCGCGTCCCAGTACTGCACCGCCCCCGTAAACGACGTCCGCCGCAACGCGGGAGCCAACCGCAACGCCCGCCTCCGCGACAGATGCCGATGCCCCGGAACCCCCCGGGTGAACCCAAACGAAAACCCCAAGCTGTCGTAAAGAACCAGCCCAGCCCCCACGTACGGCCGCTCCCACCCCGTATGCGTCAACGGAAACAAGAACGGCACCGGCCTCACCAGATGCGGAGCAATCCGCTGAAGCAACAACGACCGCTCCTGCAACGCCTCCCGCACCAGATCAAAGTTGAGCTGCTCGAGATACCGAAGCCCCCCATGGATCAGCTTCGACGACCGCGACGAGGTCCCCGAGGCAAAGTCCCGCGCCTCCACCAGCCCCACCGACAGCCCCCGCGTAGCCGCGTCCAGCGCCACCCCCGCGCCAACCACACCCCCGCCAACCACCACCACATCAAGCTCTTGCGACCCCATCGAGTCCAATGCGGCATACCGCTCGGCCGGGCCAAGCCTCGCTGTCCCCAGTCGGGCCGTCATAGATCTCCCTTTGTACGGCTAACGCCTACCTCTGTCGTTCTACCCGCAATCTACCGACGAGTAGCACCCACCCGCTGTGGCTTCCCTCACGACCGTATCCGCACGACAGACCGCCCAAATCCATGCCCACGACGTCGGCCTTCGACCTGGCCGAGGACGCTGCCACGCTCACGACCAGGGTGCTGACCGCCACCTATCCTCCTGCTCGAGTGAAGACACCGGGCGGCTGGAGTCGTTGGTCGCCGCGAACGGGCCGGTGCCGGCCGAGTTGTGGCCACGGCTCGGCGACTGATCGCGTACGTCGCGAGTGGAGCGGTGACCGGGGAGGATAGGCGCATGAGCATCACTCTCTCCGACGCGCGGATCGTGACGCCCGATGGCGTCCATCATGGATGGCTGACCATCGAGGACGGGAGAATCACTCATGTCGGGCGAGGTCCGGCGCCTGGAAACGGGCGTGGGCTGGAAGGACGCATCGTCGTTCCCGGGTTTGTGGATATTCACGTGCATGGCGGTGGGGGGGCCGGGTATCCGGCGGGGTCGGAAGAGCATGCTCGGCGGACCATCGCGTTCCATCGGGAACATGGGACCACAACGGCTCTGGCCAGCCTTGTAACCGCGCCACTCGATCACTTGAAGGCCGCGGCGGGGACGCTGGCCAGCCTGTGCGCGGAGGGCCTCCTCGCCGGAATCCATTTCGAGGGCCCCTACATCTCCGCAGCCCGCTGTGGCGCCCACCGCCCCAGCCTGCTGCGCACGCCCTCAGCCGCCGAATTCGCCGAGCTGATCAAAGCGGCGGACGGCCACGCCCGCATGTTCACCCTGGCCCCCGAACTTCCCGGTGCCCTCGACGCGATCCGGGAATGTGTCACTTCCGACGTGATAGCCGCGATCGGCCACACCGACGCCACCTTCGAGGATTCGATGGCCGCCATCGACGCGGGCTGCACCGTGGCCACCCACCTCTTCAACGCCATGCGCCCCCTCAACCACCGCGACCCCGGCCCGATCACCGCCACCATGCTCGACGACCGGGTGACCGTCGAACTCGTCAACGACGGCGTGCACCTGGACCCCGCCGTGATCGACCTGGTCCTGCGCGCCGTCCCCGCCACCCGGGTGGCGTTCATCACCGACGCCATGGACGCGGCGGGAATGCCCGACGGCGACTTCGATCTCGGCTCCATGAAGGTCGAAGTCCGCTCCGGCGTCGCCCGCCTCGCCGGCGGCGGCGCGATCGCCGGCAGCACCCTCACCATGGACGCCGCTTTCCGGCGCGGCGTACGAACCAACGGCCTGACTCTCCCCGAGGCCGCCCAGGTGACCGCCCTGACCCCCGCCAACGCCCTTGGCCTGGCCCACGAGATCGGCTCCATCACCACCGGCAAATACGCCGACCTGGTCATCCTCGACGACGACCTAGCCATCAAGGGCGTGATGAAGCGCGGCAGCTGGATCACCAACCCCTGACCTCCCAACACATTGCATCTAGTTGGCGCAGAATCTCCTGCCATCTTCTCGATCTTGTAGAAGCCCTGGATGGCGTTCGATGCGGGTCAGGCCCCTGTCCAGGCGATGTGCAACGGCCACGCCTGATCATCCCGTCCGCTGTCGCCACCCCGAAGGCAAGCGGGTGGCCGAACGAAAGCCGACGGGATGATCAGTACCTACTGGAGAGCCGGATCGTTAGTGCCCCGCAGAGAAGCAACCCATAGATTTTCAAGCCGCTGACCTGGGCGAACCGTTTGTGGGCCCGCAAGTCAGCCTCTGTGGGCCTTAGGACTGCGGTGGGGCGACCACTACCTCGACGCGCTGGAATTCCTTTATGTCGGAGTAGCCCGAGGTGGCCATGGTGCGTTTGAGGGCGCCCATGAGGTTCATGGAGCCGTCGGCTACCGAGGAGGGGCCGTGGAGGATTTCGGCGAGGGTGCCGATGGTGCCGAATTCGACGCGGCGGCCTCGGGGGAGGTCGGGGTGGTGGGCTTCGGAGCCCCAGTGGAAGCCGCGGCCGGGGGCTTCGGCGGCGCGGGCCAGGGGGGAGCCGACCATGACGGCGTCGGCGCCGCAGGCGATGGCCTTGGCGATGTCGCCGGAGCCGCCCATGCCGCCGTCGGCGATGACGTGGACGTAGCGGCCGCCGGATTCGTCCATGTAGTCGCGGCGGGCGGCGGCGACGTCGGAGATCGCGGTGGCCATCGGGACGACGACGCCGAGGACGTTGCGGGTGGTGTGGGAGGCGCCGCCGCCGAAGCCGACGAGCACGCCGGCGGCGCCGGTGCGCATCAGGTGCAGGGCGGCGGTGTAGGTGGCGCAGCCGCCGACGATGACGGGGACGTCGAGTTCGTAGATGAACTGCTTGAGGTTGAGCGGTTCGGCGCGGCCGGAGACGTGCTCGGCGGAGACCGTGGTGCCGCGGATGACGAAGATGTCCACGCCCGCGTCGATCACTGCCTTGTGGTACTGGACGGTGCGCTGCGGGGAGAGCCGGACGGCGGTGGTCACGCCCGCCCCGCGGATCTCGGCGATCCGGCGGCCGATCAGGTCGTCCTGGATGGGCGCGGTGTAGATCTCCTGGAGGCGGCGGGTTCCGGCCTCGGCGCTCAGGGTGGCGACCTCGTCCAGCAGGGGCTGCGGATCCTCATACCGCGTCCAGAGCCCTTCCAGGTCGAGGACGGCGAGCCCGCCGAGGCGGCCGATCTCGATCGCGGTGTGCGGGGAGACGACGCTGTCCATCGGGCTCACCACCACCGGGGACTCGAACCGGTAGGCGTCGATCTGCCAGGAGATCGAGACCTCCTCGGGATCCCGCGTCCGCCGGGACGGCACGATGCCGATCTCGTCCAGCGCGTATGCCCGGCGGCCGGTCTTGCCCCGGCCGATCTCCACCTGAGTCATGTGCGTTCCTCGCCCAGTACGTGTGCGTTAGGTGTTGCCCTACGTACTCTAACGACGGTGATAGTTGGGAGCCTCGACTGTCATCTGGATGTCGTGCGGGTGGCTCTCTTTGAGCCCGGCGGCGGTTATCGGCATCAGCTGGCCGTGTTCCCGCAGGTCGGCGATAGTACGGGCGCCGGTGTACCACATGCCCTGGCGCACTCCCCCGACCAGCTGGTGGGCGACGGCGGAGACCGGGCCCCGGTAGGGCACCTGCCCCTCGATGCCTTCGGGGATGAACTTGTCCTCGCTGGAGATCCCGTCCTGGGCGTAGCGGTCCTTGCTGAAGGAGGCGCCTCCGCGCTCCCGGTTGCGGACCGCGCCCAGCGAGCCCATGCCCCGGTAGGACTTGAACTGCTTGCCGTTGATGAAGATCAGCTCGCCGGGCGATTCCTCGCAGCCGGCCAGCAGCGAGCCGAGCATGACGGAGGACGCGCCGGCCGCGATCGCCTTGGCGATGTCCCCCGAGTACTGCAGGCCGCCGTCGCCGATCACCGGGACCCCGGCGGGGCCGGCCGCGAGCGAGGCCTCGTAAATGGCGGTGACCTGCGGCGCGCCCACGCCCGCCACCACCCGGGTGGTGCATATCGAGCCGGGGCCGACCCCGACCTTGACCGCGTCCACGCCCGCCTCGACCAGTGCCTGAGCGCCCGCGCGGGTGGCGATGTTGCCGCCCACGACGTCCACCCGGCTGTTGGCCTTGATCTTGGCGACCATGTCGCAGACGCCCTTGGAGTGGCCGTGCGCGGTGTCCACGATGATCACGTCGACACCGGCTTCGATCAGCGCGTGCGCCCGTTCCTGGGCGTCGCCCGCCACCCCCACGGCGGCGCCGACCATGAGCCGCCCGTCGGCGTCCTTGGTGGCCAGCGGATACTGCTCGCTCTTGGTGAAATCCTTGACCGTGATCAGGCCCTGCAGCCGTCCCTGCTCGTCCACCAGCGGCAGCTTCTCGACCTTGCGCGAGCGCAGCAGCCGGAACGCCTCGTCCCTGGAGACCCCCACCGGCGCGGTGACCAGCGGCATCTTCGTCATGACGTCGCGCACCAGCAGTGAATGATCGCTCTCGTAGCGCATGTCCCGGTTGGTCACGATGCCGACGAGCACGCCCGCCTCATCGGTGACCGGCACCCCGGAGATCCGGTAGCGCGCGCACAGCTTCTCGACGTCGGCCAGGGTGGCGTCCGGCGTGCACGTGACCGGATTGCTCACCATCCCCGCCTCGGACCGCTTCACCAGATCGACCTGCTGCGCCTGATCCTGAATGGACAGATTGCGGTGCAGAATCCCGATCCCTCCCTGGCGGGCCATCGCCACCGCCATCCGGGCCTCGGTCACCGTGTCCATCGCCGCCGAAATCAGCGGAATCCGCAACGTGATATTCCTCGACAACCGGGTCGAGGTATCTGCATCCCCCGGCTGCAAATCCGAATACGCAGGCACGAGCAGAACATCATCGAACGTGAGCCCCGGTTCGGTGAACTTCCCCATCATCTGCGCCCCTCCCACCAGGAGACCCGCCCTAAGCCCCCCGCTGGTCAGTGTAGTGGCCCACCCCAACTCCCACCCCTCCACCTGTGGATAGCAGTGACATGGCCGCGCCTCCGGCACGGCGGGCTTGGCCGCCTTCAGCCTGTGTCTGGACTGAGGAACGCAGGGTCGCGAAGCGGCCCGGAGTGACGAGGGAAGACACAGGCGCGGCCAAGCCGGGACATACGACCCACGGCGCGGAGGTTGCCGAGGTGGGTTATAGACACAGCGGCCGAGCCCGGAGCGTCGGGGGCTCGGCCAGTTCACGATGGGGCGCACCACACGTCGCCGAGCCCCCCTCCGCGCCCGAGTGACCTCGACACCCCATCGTGCCGACGCTGCGTCAAGAATCCGTCACCGTAAGTCCCACCACAATGTCCGATCCTGCAACTACACGAAGCTGCACCACTCCGGACCGCAATCGGTGAACGCCAGGACAACCCCGAAACGCCGGGTTATTCTCACCACTTACCCGCCACGACCTGGGGACGAATGCCGATGCGCACGACCCGCACCCGTGCCGGCGAACCGAGCGCCGACCCGCTGGCGCAGCTCGGGCTCAGCCCGGCCCAGACCGCCCTCTACACCGCCGTGCTCCGGCTCCACCGAGCAGGGCTCAGCGAAATCGCGGCGGCCGCCGATACCCCGCCGGAAGAGATCGAAGGAGAGCTCGCCGGCCTGGTCCGACTCGGCGCGGTGCACGAACAGGCGGGCGAATACCTGGCCAGGCACCCGGCGGCCGCGATCGGCCGCCTGATCGCCGCCCGGCTGGACCGGCTGGCCGAGGAAAGCCGCCAGATCGACGAGGTGCTCGCCTCCATCGACGGCCTCACCGACCAGTACGACGCGGGCCGCGACCACCAGACCGAAACCTTCCCCATCGAGTTCGTCAGCGGCGCGGACGAACTCTACGAAAGCATCGTCGGACTGGCCCTCCAGTCACCCCCCGCCGATCTCGTCTCGGCAATCCCCGACCAAAGAACGATGAATGATTTCGTCCAGAAATACGCTGACCCCTGGATCAAGGCCCTCGACGACGGGCTGCTCTCCGCTCGTGCGGTGATCCCCGCGGAGTCGCTGGCCGTACCGGGCGTGAAGGAGGCGCTGGAGCGCCTCACCCAGGCCGGCGCGGGGGTGCGGGTGCTGGATCGGGTGCCGAGCTGGTTCTTCGCGCTGGGCCGGGAGGCGGCCGGGCTGCCCGCGGACTGGGGCGGCTCGATGCCCGGCAGCGCGTACAACTGCTACCTGGTCCGCGCCCCGAGCGTGGTGGACGCGCTGCGCGCCCTGTTCGACGCGCTGTGGGCGCGCGCCACCCCGGTCCGCTATCCCCCTGGCGCCGTGCAGGTGCTCCGGCTGGCCTCCCAGGGCCTGTGCGACGACACGATCGCCCGCCTGCTCAACCTCTCCGTACGGACGGTCAGAACCAGGTTCGCGGAGGCGATGACCGAGCTCGGCGTTCAGTCCAGATTTCAGGCCGGAGTCGAGGCCACGCGGCGCGGCTGGCTCTAAACAGGCCCATCGAGCCCACCAAGTCGGGTCCTGGTCATATGGTGGGATCGTGCTGGAAGACGTCCCCCGCGACCCGTTCGCGGACGACCCGAACGACCCCGCCGTGGAGCTGGGCGAGCTTGACGACCCCGAGCCGCTCACCAGTTCGGAGCGCGACGAAGCGCTGACCGACCTGGCCGACGTCGAGGTGTTCCGCTCCCTGTTGGAACCGCAGGGAGTGCTGGGGCTTGTCCTGGACTGCCCGGAATGCGGGGAACAGCACTACTTCGACTGGGACCTTCTGCGCGGCAATCTCCGCCAGATGATCGACAACGGCCGTCCGCAGGTGCACGAACCCGCGTTCCAGCCCGACCCGGCCGACTACGTCAGCTGGGAATACGCCCGCGGCTACGTCGACGGTGTCATCGACACCGAAGAAAGCCGCTGAGCGTCGTAGAAGCTGTCCACATCGGCGACCAGGGCGCGGAGCACCAGGATCGCCGGATCCGACGACCGGACCGCCTCGCGGCGGGCCAGCGCGTCGAGCACCACGTCAACGTCGTGTGTCACGCAATCGACTCTAGCTCTGCCATCTGACGAAGCCGGGCAAGAGCGCGATGCTGAGCCACCCGGACCGCTCCCGGCGACATGCCGAGCACGTTTCCGGTCTCCTCCGCCGACAGCCCCGAGACCACCCGCAGAATGAGCAGTTCCCGCTGGTTATCCGGCAGCCGGGACAGCAGCGCGCGGGCGTGCTCGGCCTCGATGTACCGCACTACCGTCTCCTCAGGCCCGGGCCCCTCATCGGGCCCGTCCGGAAGATCCTGGGTCGGTACGGCACTGCGCACCGAACTCCGCAGCGCGTCCGCCACCTTGTGCGAGGCGATCCCGAACACGAACGAGGCGAACGGACGGCCCATGTCGCGGTAGCGCGGCAACGCCGACAGTACGGCGATGCACACCTCCTGAGCCACATCGTCCGCGATGTGGTAATGACCGGAGACCCTCCCCAGCCGGGCCCTGCAGTAGCGCACCACCATCGGGCGCAATTGGCCCAACAGCGATTCAATTGCTTTGCGATCTCCTGACACGGCAAGGCTGGTCAGTTCCCTGAGGTCGGACTCATCCGATCTCGTCGCAAGCCTTACCCCAGTTGCGGCGTCGGCGACGCATCCCTCGGTCACGTTAGGCATGATGCCCGCCACGATCGTGCATGTCCCCATGGTGGACGGATACGGATTGGTCACATTGACGCGTCGATAACCCCAGGTAATCGTCCGATCACCGAGGCGTTTGAACATTTCAGAAGAAAGCCAAAATCGCGGCAATTGTGTCAGATGTTCTGACAGGTCAGAGCGGGTGCGACGTCTTATCTGGTTGTTAGGTTTACCGGTTCCTATATAGAAGAACGGCCCCCGCCTCAAGTGGCGAGAGCCGTACTTCCCTGATTTCTACTGTCCGCTAGTGGCCATGCCCGTGGCCGTGGCCCTGACCGCCGGCGGCGGGGGCCTCCTCCTCCGGCTTGTCCACCACCAGAGCCTCGGTGGTGAGCAGCATGCCCGCGATGGACGCGGCGTTCTGCACGGCCGAGCGGGTGACCTTGACCGGGTCGATGACGCCCTGGGCGATCAGGTCGCCGTACTCCCCGGTGGCCGCGTTGAGGCCGTGGCCCGGCTTCAGGTCGGAGATCTTCGAGGTGACCACGTAGCCCTCGTGGCCGGCGTTCTCGGCGATCCAGCGAGCCGGCTCCACCAGGGCCTTGCGGACCACGGAGACGCCGGTCGCCTCGTCGCCGGTCAGGCCGAGGTTGTCGAGCTCCTTGGCCACGTGCACGAGCGCCGAGCCGCCGCCGGAGACGATGCCCTCCTCGATCGCGGCGCGGGTGGCCGAGATCGCGTCCTCCAGGCGGTGCTTCTTCTCCTTCAGCTCCACCTCGGTGGCCGCGCCGACCTTCAGCACGCAGACGCCGCCGGACAGCTTGGCCAGCCGCTCCTGCAGCTTCTCGCGGTCCCAGTCGGAGTCGGACTGCTCGATGGCGAGCTTGATCTCCTTGACCCGGTCGGCGATCGCGGACGCGTCACCGGCGCCGTCGACGACGGTCGTGGCGTCCTTGGTGATGACCACCCGGCGGGCGGTGCCCAGCACCTCGAGGCCGACGTGCTCCAGCTTGAGGCCGATCTCCTCGGAGACCACCTGGCCGCCGGTGAGGGTGGCGATGTCCTGCAGCATGGCCTTGCGGCGGTCGCCGAACCCGGGCGCCTTGACGGCGACCGAGGTGAAGGTCCCGCGGATCTTGTTGGTGACCAGGACGGCCAGGGCCTCGCCCTCGACGTCCTCAGCGATCACCAGCAGCTGCTTCTTGGTCTGGGCGACCTTCTCCAGCAGCGGCAGGAAGTCGGCGATCGAAGCGATCTTGCCCTGGGTGAGCAGGATGTACGGATCCTCCAGGACCGCTTCCATGCGCTCCTGGTCGGTCACCATGTACGCCGACAGGTAACCCTTGTCGAACTGGAGGCCCTCGGTGAACTCCAGCTCGAGGCCGAGCGCGTTGGACTCCTCGACGGTGATGACCCCGTCCTTGCCCACCTTGTCGAACGCCTCGGCGATCAGCTCGCCGATCTTGGCGTCCTGCGCGGAGATGGTCGCGACGTGCGCGATCTCCTTCTTGTCCTCGACCGGGCGGGCCGAGTCCAGCAGCTTCTCGCTGATCGCCTTGGCGGCCAGGTCGATGCCGCGCTTCAGCGACAGCGGCTGCGCGCCCGCGGCCACGTTGCGCAGACCTTCGCGCACCATGGCCTGAGCCAGCACGGTCGCGGTCGTCGTGCCGTCACCGGCGACGTCGTTGGTCTTGGTGGCCACTTCCTTGGCCAGCTGGGCGCCCAGGTTCTCGTACGGCCGGTCCAGCTCGACTTCACGGGCGATCGTGACACCGTCGTTGGTGATCGTCGGCGCCCCGAACTTCTTGTCGATGACCACGTTGCGGCCACGCGGGCCGAGGGTCACCTTCACAGCGTCCGCGAGGGCGTTCACGCCACGCTCAAGAGCGCGCCGGGCGTCCTCGTCGAACGACAGAATCTTCGGCATAGCAGTCCTCTCAGCGTCCGGGTCTCAGGGGAGGGACACCGGACAGAAACTCCACAGAAGTGAAAGCCCCGGGCACTGGCGGCACCCGGGGCTCTTGCACGGCTTACTTCTCGATGATGGCGAGCACGTCACGGGCGGAAAGCACCAGGTACTCCTCGCCGCCGTACTTGACCTCGGTCCCGCCGTACTTGCTGTAGAGGACGACGTCGCCCTCGGTGACGTCGAGCGGAACCCGCTTGCTGCCGGACTCGTCCCAGTTGCCCGGACCAACCGCGAGGACCTTGCCCTCCTGCGGCTTCTCCTTGGCGGTGTCCGGGATGACCAGGCCGGAAGCCGTGGTCTGCTCGGCCTCAAGCGGCTGAACCACGATACGGTCGCCGAGCGGCTTAACGGGAACCTTAGTGGCGGTCGTCATGATCGGACCTCCCCTTCAGATTGCGATGAGTGAGCTGAAGAGGCGACCAGTGGCCTGCCGTCGCGGGTGTCAGACCTGCCTCGTCGCGTTTTGATTTGGCACTCTCCCTAGGTGAGTGCCAACACGAAACAGTATGCACAACCCCCGACGCAGTCAACACGAACTCCCCCCAACGAGAACACAGCCTCATCCCTACGATGACTGGAGTGACGAACGCGGCAGAACTGGCGGACGACATCCTCGCCAACTGGCCCTATCCACCCAAGGGCGGCTGGACCGCCGACCACCTCGACCGGCTCCCCCTTGACGGGCCCAACGGAGAACCGGAGTTCTTCATCCGCGTGGAGCTCATCGACGGTGCCCTCGTCTTCCGGTCCCCACAGACCCGATTCCATGAGCGCATGGTGAGCAGCCTGCGGATCGGGCTGAGCGGGCAAGCTCCGGCGGTGTTCTCCGTCGTCGGCGGAATGGATCTCTGGCTGGACGCGCACTCGCGCACCTGCCCCGATGTCATGGTGATCGACGCGGTCGCGGGTGCCGACCTGGATCGCACCTCCTACCAGGCCGAAGAGGTTTATCTGGTGGTCGAGGTCGTCTCTCCCGAGTCCGCGCACCGGGATCGGGTGGTCAAGCCTCCGAAGTACGCGCGAAGCGGGATCTCGCACTTCTGGCGGGTGGAGAAGAAGGAGAACCAGCTGGTTGTGTACGTCTTCGAGCTGGATCCAGCAACCTGTGCTTACGGACTGGTCAAGATCGACAGAGGACGGGTGGCCGTGGATCTGCCCTTCCCTGTCGATATCGCATTCGGCAATGCCGGATAGCCTCGGGGCGTGGAGTTGGAGGGGTTCGGACTGCTGTTCACGCCGGTGGGGCAGAAGGCGCTGGGCGAGGCGGTCGAGCTGGTTCGGGGTGGGGCCGATCCAGTGGTGGCGGCCAGTACGTTGCGGCGCGGTTATGACGCCGAGTTGGTGAGCGCGGCGCTGACGCAGGCGGGCTTGCGGCGGCGGGCGGCGGTCAAGTTCGGTGCGGACGCGGAGGTGATGTACTTCACACCGCATGGGCTGGAGCAGGCCACGCGCCGGGAGGTGGCCGACCATCGGGCCGCGCGACTTGTCGAGCGGTGGGGGCCCACGAGTGTCGGGGACGCGTGTTGTGGGGTCGGCGGCGATCTGATCGCGCTGGCGCGGGCGGGGTGTGGGGTGGATGCGGTCGATATTGATCCGGTCACGGTGGCGGTGGCGCGGGCCAATGTGGAGGCGCTGGGGTTGACGGCCTCGGTGCGGGCAGCAGATGCGGCCTCGCTTGATCCGGCGGCGTATGGCGTGTTGTTCGCGGATCCGGCACGCAGGTCGTCGAACCGGAGGACGTTTGATCCGCGGGCGTATTCGCCGCCTTGGCCGGTATTGATGGAGATGGTCGGGCGTGCTCGTGGGGCTTGCCTGAAAGTCGCGCCGGGGATCCCATATGAGTTCATTCCGGACGAAGCCGAGGCCGAGTGGGTCTCGTTCCGGGGGGAGGTGAAGGAGGCGTCGCTGTGGCTTGGGGGCGAGGCTCGGAGACGGGCGACTCTGCTGCCTGGCGGGGACACGCTGGTCGCCAAGGGCGTACAGGCTGAGGTCGGGGCTGTCGGGCGGTATCTGTACGAACCGGATGGGGCGGCCGTTCGAGCCCATCTGGTCGGGGAGGTTGCCGAACTGGTCGGAGGATGGCTGATCGATCCGCAGATCGCGTACCTCACGAGTGATGTGGCGGTGGGCAGTCCGTGGGTGGCTGGGTATGAGGTCGAGGAGGTCATGCCGTTCTCGTTGAAGCGGCTGCGGGCCGCGCTGCGGGAGCGGCGGGTCGGGGTGGCGACGATCAAGAAGCGGGGGTCGGCGGTGGATGTGGAGCGGTTGCGTAAGGATCTGCGGCTGTCGGGAGAGAACACGATCGTGGTGATTCTGACCAGGATCGGGGAGCGGCCGATCGCCGTACTCGCCACCGAAATGGCCCTATGAGCAGGTAAAACGCTCTCCATTCGGGCAATCCACCGGGAAGTGCGATCTTTTTCAGTCCGGCCCGAACGGCCGCCCACGAAGGGCTACAGTTCGGTGACAGCGCGTGTTCGCGCGGTCGCATTCCTCATCGGACCGGACCATTTCCCACCGCTGCCATCGAACGTCGGCGAGTGAAGGAGCTTTCGGTGGACCACTCCAACCACACCCTCCTCCAGGCGGGCAGTCAGGCCGCCATCTCCGACCGGATGCGCGAGCTGCTGGCCCGCGCGGCCCAGGACCACGTCTACGAGCAGCGCACCCAGGGCGCGGTGCTGGACGAGATCCGGCAGCGGCTCGAAGGCATGGAATGGCTGCTCCGCGAAGTGCGCGAGCGGGAGCTCGGCGGGCTCAGCGGCACCATGGAGGCGGTCAGCGGCCGCCTCGACGACATCACCAACCGGCCGCCGTCCTGGGCGGAAGGGCTGGCCCAGCACGTCGAACTGGTCCGCGACCACGTGGACGCGGTGAGCGAGCGGGTCGGCGCGGTCGGGGAGCGGGTCAAGCCGATCGCGGAACTGCCGAGCCTGTGGGCCGACGTCGGCACGGTCGGGGAGAGCGTCGACGAGGCGCTGGCCCGGCTCCAGTCCGTCCTTGACGGCACCCAGCACGTCGCCGATCGCATGGTGGAGTTCACCAAACGGCTCGGGCAGCTGCAGGCCAGCATGGAGACGGCCGCCAACCGGTTCACCCGGCTGGACAAGGCGCTCGGCGAGCTGGCGCAGCGGACCGAGCGGCTGGAAGGCGGCGTGCTCGACCTGAACTCGGGCCTCGGGGGCGCGGTGGAGGCCGCCGCCGACCGGGTCACCACAGCGGTCGAGCAGGTCGCGGTGCGGATCGGCGACGTCGAGAGCCGCCAGGCGGTCGTCACCACCCGGCTGGACCGGCTGGACACCGGCCTGGCCGCCGTCAGCGCCGGTCTCGCGACGGTCGGCGAGGGGCAGTCGGAGACCGGCGCGCAGTTCCACGCGCTGGAGGGCCAGGTCGCCGGGGTGACCGCGCGGCTGGACCGGATCGACGGGCGGATCGAGACCGCCGACGATTGCCTGGCCGACATCGACACCCGGATGACCGGCGTGGACGCCCGCCTGCTGACGGTGGACGGGCATCTCGACCGTCAGGACGAGCGGATGGACTTCCTGGACGAGGGTCTGCGGGCCCGGTTCACCACGCTCGACGAGCAGGTCGCCGAGCGCCTTGACGGAGTCGACGACCGGGTCGAGGCGGTCAACCAGCGGGTCGGCCAGCTGCCCGCCACCCTGGAGATCAGCGAACTCCACAAGAACCTCGGCGAGCTCGGGGCACACCACGCCACCCGCTTCGACACGGTCGAACTCCGCCTGACCGAGGCTGCCGAAGCTCTGACTCCGCTCATCACCGCCCGCCCCGACCGCGACCAGCTCACCGAAACCCTCACCAAGACCGTGGAACCCGCCCAGACCGACATGACCCGCCGCCTCGGCGCCCTGGAAGAGACCATGCTCGCCCTCGCCGAGGCCCTCCTCCGCCCCACGCGTACGTCCAAGGACTAGGTCTGACAAATGTCACCGCGTACCCCGGAAGATCCGCACTAACGGCTGTCCCGCTGGATTTCTAGCGTTGACGGCATGAACGCCATCGCATTTGACAAGGTCAGCCGGAGTTACGGGGACGTGGTCGCCGTGGCCGGGCTCGATCTGGAGATTCCACGGGCGCGGACGGTCGCCCTGCTGGGCCCGAATGGAGCGGGCAAGTCCACGTCGATCTCGATGCTGCTCGGCCTGATCCGGCCGACGTCGGGCACGGTACGCGTCTTCGGCCGTACCCCCGAGGAGGCCGTGAGCGGCGGGGAGATCGGCGCGATGCTCCAGGAGGGCACGCTGATCCCGGAGCTCACGGTCGCCGAGACGGTGGACTTCATCCGGCGCCTCTACCCCCG
Organism: Acrocarpospora macrocephala; assembly: GCF_009687865.1. GTDB lineage: Bacteria > Actinomycetota > Actinomycetes > Streptosporangiales > Streptosporangiaceae > Acrocarpospora > Acrocarpospora macrocephala. The sequence continues at coordinate 21,301 of NZ_BLAE01000053.1, read as the reverse complement.
GCCGCTCGGGCTCGACGTGATCCTGCGGATGGCCGACCTCACCGAGGTCGCGAAGCTGCGCGCCGACCGCCTGTCCGGCGGCCAGATCCAGCGGGTACGGTTCGCGCTCGCGATCGCCGGAGCGCCTCGCCTGCTGGTCCTGGACGAGCCGACGGCCGCGATGGACGTGGAGTCCCGGCGCCGGTTCTGGGCGAGCATGCGGACGTACGCGGCGGACGGGCATACCGTGCTTTTCGCCACGCACTACCTGGAAGAAGCGGACGAGAACGCCGACCGGGTGATCGTGATCGCCCGCGGGCGGGTGGTCGCCGACGGGACGGCCGCCGAGATCAAAGCGGGTGTCGGCGGGCAGACCGTGAGTTTCGCGATCGGCGATCAGCCGTCCGCAGCGCTGGCCGCGCTCCCCCAGGTCAGCGGGGTCGAACTGCGCTCGGGGCGGGCGATCCTGCGCACCGCCGACCCGGATGCCACGATCGCCGCGCTCTACCGGGGCACCTCCCTCGACGTGCGCGACCTGCGGATCAGCGGGGCCGATCTCGAAGACGCGTTCGTCGCGCTCACCCGGGAGGCGTGATGCCGAACTACGTCAGGATCGAAGCCCTGCGGATGTTCCGCAACAAGCGGTATGTCATCTTCGTCGTCGCCTTCCCCGTCTGCTTCTACCTGCTCTACTCCAGCCTCTGGGGCAGCCAGCTGGACGCGGCCACCGGCCAGCCGGCCAGCGTGATCCTCATGGTCTCCATGGCCGCGTACGGCGCGCTCGCCGCCTCGATGATGTCGAGCGCGGTGCCCTGGGCCCAGGAGAGGACCGGCGGTTGGTTGCGGCAACTGCGGGTCACGCCGCTGTCCCGCTGGACGATCATCGCCACCAAGCTGGTCGCCTCGCTGCTGCTGGTGCTGCCCTCGCTGCTGCTGGTCTGCCTGGCCGCCGTACTCACCCAGCACGTGACGCTGCCGGCCGGGCAATGGCTGGCACTGGTTCCGGCGATGTGGCTCGGCACGATCCCGTTCGCGGCCCTGGGCCTGACCATCGGCTCGCTGCTGCCCGCGGAGCCTGCGCGACCGTCGTGGTCGAAGGGCTGTTCCTCGGCACCGACGCGGGCACGCTCGTCATCCTGCTGCTCCAGGTCACCACCCTGGGCGTGCTGTTCATGAGCGTGCGCAACACCCGGTTACTGGTCGTCCAGCTCCGCCAGGCCCAGCGCGAGGTCGCCCGCCTGGCCGCCGCCGACGAGCGCCTGCGCATCTCCCGCGACCTGCACGATCTCCTCGGCCACAGCCTCTCGCTGATCGTGCTCAAGAGCGAGCTGGCCAGCCGCCTGGCCGAAACCGACTCGGGCGCGGAACCGGTCCGCCGGGAGATCGCCGACATCGAATCGGTCGCCCGCCAGGCCCTGATCGAGGTGCGCGAAGCCGTAACCGGCTACCGGCAACGCGCCCTCAGCGATGAACTCGACAACGCACGATCCACTCTTGAGGCGGCCGGGGTAACCGTAACTATCCGCAGATCCGGCCCACCACTGGTCGCCGATCTCGACGGCCTGTTCGGCTGGGCGGTCCGTGAAGGCACCACCAACGTGGTACGGCACGCGCGAGCCACCCGCTGCCTCATCGAGGTCACCCACAACACCTCAACGGCCATCCTCGACATCACCGATGACGGCCAGGGCAGCGCGGCCCAACCGGGCAGCGGCTTGACGGGTTTGTCCGAACGCGTCGAGGCCGCGGGAGGAACCTTGCAGGCCGCGTCCCTCGGCACCCGAGGATTTCGTTTGCGCGTTGAGGTTCCCATCCGGGTCGCAGAGTCAGTCGAGATAGGGATCAACGCCTCATGATCCGGGTCGTACTGGCAGAGGATCAGGCGATGGTCCGGGGCGCGCTGGCGTCGTTGCTCGGTTTGGAGCCGGACATCGACGTGGTGGGCGAGGCCGCCTCCGGAGACGAATTGCTTACCGTCGCCGCCAGAGTCCAGCCGGACATCGCACTGCTGGACATCGAAATGCCCGGCATGGATGGGATCGCAGCCGCCGGGAAACTGCGGGAAAGCCTCCCCGGGTGCCGGGTGATGATTCTGACCACCTTCGGGCGACCGGGCTATCTGCGCCGCGCGATGGAATCCGGAGCCTCCGCGTTCCTGGTCAAAGACAGCCCAGCCCGCGAACTGGCGGCGGCGATCCGGCGCGTACAGGCGGGCGAACGTGTCATCGACCCCGCCCTGGCCGCCGCCGCCCTGAGCGCCGGCCCGAACCCGCTGTCCCCACGAGAACGCGACGTCCTGATCGCCTCTGCCAACGGGTCCACCATCTCCGACATCGCGGCTCACCTGCACCTCTCGGAGGGCACCGTGCGCAACTATCTGTCCTCGGCGATCCAGAAGACCAGCGCACGCAACCGCACCGAAGCCCTCCAGCGAGCCGGAGATCAAGGGTGGCTTTAACCCAGAAGATCAGACGTGGATGGTGCGTCGCGGTCAGGTGCGTACCGCGACGATCGCCTCGATCTCGACCAGTGCGCGTGCCGGGAGGACCGGTGCCGGCAGCGCGGTCCGCGCGTGCCGGCCCGCTTCACCCAGCACGTCTCGGAGCAGCGTGGAGGCGCCGTCGATGACCGTCGGCTGGTCCGTGAACTCCGGGCCGCTGGCCACGTATCCGTTCAGTTTGAGGATCTGCGTGACGTTGTCCAGACCGACAGACGCGTGAATCCGGGCGAGCAGGTTCAGCGCGCAGATCCGAGCGGCTTCGACAGCCTCGGCCACCGTCGCGGAGTCACCGGCCGTACCGGTGACGACGGTTCCGTCCCCGGCGCGGGATATCTGGCCGGAGACGAACAGCAGATCGCCCAGGCGGGTCGTCGCCTCGTAAGCGTACTTCGGCGCCGCCGCCGGGGGCAGCGTCAAGCCGAGCCGTCGCAGCCGATCCAGTGCGGTGTTCGTTGTCGTGGTCATCGCGGTCACATCGAGGTGATGTAGGTCTTGTCCGCGCCGAGGTACCACATGTCCTCCGCACCGATCGAGTAGCGGCCGTACGACCATTGGATCTCGGCAGCGCCGAGGGAACGGGCGGGCAGCGCGATGTCGTGCCCTCGCTTGAACTCGATCCCGAAGGACTCCTGCTTGCCCATCAGGTGGCCGACGTTTCGCTTGCCGTACTCGGCGGGGAAGTCCACGTCGTCACTGAGCAGGTCGAGCTCGATCAGGCGCGCCCGGTTCCGCATGATCGCCGCGACGGCGTCGTGGTGCACCTGCTCGCAGTTGCGGCCGACGGTGAGGGTGCCGATGATGTCCTCCCGCACCACCTTGAGGAAGAACTCGTACGCTTCGCGTCCCTGCGGCGTGGTGACGAGGCTGCGCGCCATGTCGGAGGTCCCCAGGACGACGCCGTTGACGCCGACCTTCAGCCCCGCGTCGAGTTTGACCGAGCCGGTGTTCGTGGTGATGCGGAAATCGGTCGGCGGCCCCGGATACAGGCTGCGGTCGGCGGCGTGCAGGTTGACGAAGAACGGTTCCAGCGTGAAGGGGATCTCGTACCGTCGCCGGAACTCGTGCACGAGGTCGAGGTAGCGCGCGTACACCTCGTTCTCGCGGACGCCGCCGTGGGAGTCGAGCCGGTCCTGCGCGAACGCCAGGGCCCCTTCGATGCAGAACCGGCTGGCCCGCGCCGCGATGATCTGGAACGGCAGATCCTCGGCGTCGCGGTGATCACGCCACGCCCCCAGCGGCATCGACGCCGGGACCAGCCGCCGTTCGCCGGACCGCAGCTCAAGGGCGGTGGTGACGTCGAGCCAGTGCTCCTCGACGCCGAGCGCGACCTGGCCCACGAGTGCGTCGACCGCGGCGGCGAGGTCCGGGTACGAGCCGACGGGCTGGCCCTCGACGCCGAACATGTCGTGGCGCGCCAGGATGAAGACCGTGCCCGAGGCGCGGTCCCAGAGCGCGTGCACACCCGCTCGCCAGGCCGATCCGGTGAGTTCGGAGAAGTTCGGCGGCGCGGACGACAAGAGGGCGCCGATGCCGAGCCGGCCCGCGAGCTTGTCCAGGGCGGAGAACCGGGTGTCGACGTCGGTGGTGAACTCGGCGGCGAGCCCGTCCAGGTGCGGCACGTCGGCGATCACGCGCGCGGCGGCCTCGGGCCCGCGTGCCCTCAGCCGCGCGAACGTGGCCAGCACGTCGCCGGCCTCCACGGCGAAGACGTTGACGCGCGGAGAGGTGGGGGCAGGGCGGGCCTCGACATCGACGGTGAAGTGCTCGCACAGGGCCAGGTACCGCGAATACGGGAATCCGGGGTCGACGGTGATCACCTTGTCGTCGGTCAGCGCCCGGACCGCGGCGGCGAAGTTCTGCGCCGATTCGGCCTTCTTCAGCCGCGGGTCGAGCGTGACGTAGCCCTCGAACAGGCGGATGCGGTCTTCCGGAACGGACCGGGCCAGCAGGCTACCGAACTCCTGTTGCCGGGACAGCACGTACTCGGTGCCGTCGGCGCACCGGGCGATGACCGGGGTGGCCAGCTTGGGCGCGTCCATTCGGATGTTGGGGATGAGCAGCTCCACGATGGGATCGAAGTGGTAGGTCCGGCGGATGTGGTCCAGATCGGAATCCAGGTACACCGTTCACTTCCTTTCGGAGATTCATTTCGGCTGGGGCTAGGCGATGGATTCCTTCGCCCCGATGAGTTCGGAGATCTGCTGCTCGTACTCGTAGAACTCGGGCGTGTAGCGATGGGCCTTGGTACGCGGTCGGGGCAGGTCGACGGCGATGTCCGCGACGACCCGGCCGGGCTTGCCTCCGATGACGACGACGCGGTCGCTGAGGAACACCGCCTCGGGGATGCTGTGGGTGACGAAGAGAATGCTCCGGCCGGTTTCCGACCAGATGCGTTGCAGTTCGAGGTTCATCGAATCCCGGGTCATGGCGTCGAGCGCGCCGAACGGCTCGTCCATGAGCATGATGTCGGGATGCGACACCAGTGCCCGGCAGATCGCGACCCGCTGCTGCATGCCGCCGCTCAGTTCGTACGGATGGCGCCGGGCGGTGTCCTTCAGCCCGGTCATCTCGAGGAGTTCCATCGCGTAGGCGCGCATGGTGTCGGTGACCCGGCCGCGGAACTCCATGGGCAGCAACACGTTCTGCAGGTTGTTGCGCCAGGGCAACAGGACCGGCTTCTGGAACACCATCGACATGTCGCTCAGCGACTGGTCGAGGTGCTGGCCGTTCACCCACACCGAGCCCTCGGTGGGATGGATCAGCCCGGAGATGATGCGCAGGAGGGTCGTCTTTCCGCCGCCGGAATGGCCGACGATCGAGACGAACTCGCCGCGGCCGACGCTGAGCGTGCACCCGTCGAGGACGGTGTTGGTCTCCTTGCGGCTGCGGTAGGTCATCCCGACAGCGTCGAGTTCGATCACAGGGGACGTCGTCATGGTGGTCTCGCTTCGATGGGGCCGGGAGAGGTCAGTTGTGGGGGGCGTCGATGACCGTCGCCGGGCCGATCGGCGCCAGGAACTCGTCGGTGTACAGATCGGCGGGCCGTACGCCGCCCGTGTCGGCCTTCAGGTACCGGCCGGTCAGGTCCAGCACGTGCCGCACACCGGCGTCGGTCATCACGCCGAGGCCGCGGGCCCGCGTTTCCTCGCTCCACACCAGGTCGCATGCGGAGGCGACTCCCGCTTGAGCGGCCTTCTGGTTCATCAGCCGGACATGGCCGAGCAGGGATCGGCCGGCTTGGTCCTGGTGATCGCAGGCCCACTTGACGCCGCGGAGCGTGGCGGTCACGAAGCGCCTGACGCGGTCGGGATCACCGGCGATCGCCTCGTCGCCGGCGATGATCCCGTTGCCGTACATGGAGATTCCGAGGTCGCTCCACTTCAGCATCACCGGGGTGTAACCCAGCGAGACGAGCACCGGCTGATCGGAGTTGTAGAACGCCAGGGTGGCGTCCCACTGCCCGCTGAGCAGTCCGGGAATCTTGGCCGGGCCGCTGGCGGCGATCAGCTGCACGTCCGATTCCTTGAGGCCGGCCCGTTCGCGGGCGAGCGGGAACATCGCCGCCATCGCGCCGCCGGCCTCGGTCGCGACCTTCTTGCCCTTCAGGTCCGGCCATCGCCTGATTCCGGTGTCGCTGGTGGTGATGGTGGCGTAGGCGGTCCGCGCCTGGACGAGTCCCAGCTGCTTGACCTTGGCGCCTTGGGACCGCGCCAGCGCGGTCTGGCCGAAGTCGGCGAACCCGAAGGAGACCCGCCCGGACGCCACGGCCAGGGCGGTGTTCTTCGAGCCGGATCCGGGGACGATCATGACGTCGAAGCCGGCGGCGCGGTAAAATCCCTGGTCCACGGCCGCGTAGAACAGTGCGTGTTTGGGGAGCAGGGCGACGTCCATCATGAAGGTGACCTGCTCCCGGCCGGATGACGCGGCGGAGCAGCCGGTCAGCAGCGCGGTGGCCACGGCGAGGCCCACGGCCCCGTGCAGTGCGCGAGAGATCATCGGAGCTGCATCACTTTCTCGGTCACTTCGAAGTGGCGACATTCCAGGGCAGGAGAATCCGGCCCAGGTGGTCGACGACCATGAACAGCGCCAGTGACATCACTGCCAGGCAGATGAAGGCGGCGAACATCGACGTCAGGTTCACCTGGCTGTTCGCCACCAGGATCACGAAGCCGAGGCCGGAGTTACCGGCGATGAACTCGCCGACGACGGCGCCACCGACGGCCATCGAGATCGAGATCTTCATGCCGGTGAAGATGGAGGGCAGGCAGTGGATCAACTCGATCTTGCGCATCTGGTTCCACTTCGACGCCCGGTTGATCCTGGCCAGTTCCCGCAGCTCCGATGGGACCGAGGCGAGCCCGTCGAACGTGCTGATCACCAGCGGGAAGAACGCGATGGACAGGGCCACGAAGCTCTTGGACTCCAGCCCGAAGCCGAACCAGACGATGAACAGCGGGGCGATGGCGACCTTGGGGATCGTGTTCACCGCGATCAGTGACGGGTAGAGCACATGCCGGATGGCCGGCACATAGAAGATCACGGCACCGCATATGACGCCGAGCACACCGCCGGCGCCGAAGCCCAGCGCCGACGCCTCCAGCGTCATCAGGCTGTGCTGCCAGTAAAAACCCGGGGCGGCGGCGATCTCGGCGAGCGCTTCCCACGGGCCCGCCAGCAGGTAGCCGGGGATGTCAAACGTGTGCACGATCAGTTCCCACAGCGCCAGCAGCCCCGCGATCCCGGCGATCGAGATGGCCAGCGGCCCGCGGTGGGCGCCTCGCGAGGTGCGGGCACGGGCGTTGTCGCGGAGAGCGGGCCCACCATGGGGTTTGGCGGGACTCGGGATGTGAAGGTCGGTCATGATTACCTCTCGAATCTGCCTCGCGGCAATCCGCGCAGAGAGGGCGATGTTTTGTTCACTAAATGGTGAACAGGGCGCAACCGTACAACGCCATGTCGACGAACGTCCATACCCCGATGTCGACTGATTCCGCTTCAGGCACAGGTAGAGACCTCTGTACTCTCGTCCGCGCAGTCGCTAACCTGGACCTCAGTCGAAGTCACCAACTGGTGATGTGAGAGAACAGGCGGACGGGTGTCGAACGCGAAGGCTGGCAACACGCGGCGAAAAGGGCCGGGCACCCGGCAGGACGCTCGTGACGACATCTTGAAGGTGGCGACCGAGGAATTCGCCGACAAGGGCTACACCGGCGCGCGGATCGACGACATCGCGCTGCGGACCCAGACGACGAAGAAGATGATCTACTACTACTTCGGCGACAAGGAAGGGCTCTACCGGGCGGTGCTGGAACGCTCGATCGCCAGCATCAGGGCCGAGGAGCAGCAGGTGCACGTGGGCGATCTCGATCCGCTCACCGCACTGCGCCGCGTGATCGAGCTGACCTTCGACTACCACGAACGCCATCCGGACTTCGTGCGGCTCATGGCGGGGGAGAACATCCTGCGGGGGGAACAGCTGCGGAAGTCCGGGGTGCGCGACGAGCTCGCCAGCCCGGCGCTGGCGCTGCTGTCGGAGATCGTCGAACGGGGTCTGCGCACGGGCGTCTTCCGGCAGGGGATCGACGCCGTGGACCTCCACTTCGCGATCACCAGCTTCAGCTTCTTCCGCATGTCGAACCAGTTCACGTTCGAGTGGCTGTTCGAGAGCAACCCCGCGACGCCGGAGAACCGCGAGCGCCTGCGCAAACTCCTGTCGGACATGGTGACGGGCTACGTGACGGCGAACCCCGATTCCTGAGAGGGACACGAGTGATCCGCCGAACCGGCCGCGCGGGGTTGCGGACCGGTTCGCGGATCACCGCCTGTGCCGACCCTTCAGCGACTCGCTACATGAACCGCCCGCCGGTCACCTCCGGCACGCGACCGCACCGGACCCAGAAGATCAGACGTGGATGGTGGTGATGGGGAGCGAGGAGTCCGCGGGGATCGTCAGCGGGGATGGCGCGATGCCGGCCTCCAAGAGGTTCGCGCCCAGAGCCGCGACCATGGCGCCGTTGTCGGTGCACAAACCCGGGCGGGGGACGCGCAAACGCACGCCTGCCGCGTCGCAGCGTTCCTGGGCCAGGGCGCGGAGGCGGGAGTTGGCGGCGACGCCGCCGCCGATGAGGAGGTCGTGGACGTCGTGCTGGGCGCAGGCGGCCAGGGCCTTGCGGGTGAGGACGTCGACGACGGCCTCCTGGAAGGACGCGGCCACGTCGGGGATGGACAGGGAGCCGCCGTGCTTCTCCACGTAGCGGGCGACGGCGGTTTTGAGGCCGGAGAAAGAGAAATCGAGAGTGCCGTCATCGGCCTTGCCGCGCGGGAAGGCGATCGCGGTGGCCGAGCCGTCGCGGGCGGCACGGTCGATGTGAGGGCCACCCGGGAAGGGCAGGCCGAGCACGCGGGCGACCTTGTCGAAAGCCTCGCCCGCCGCGTCGTCCACGGTGGAGCCGAGCGAGATCACTTCTTTTGCCACATCGGGGACGAGCAGGAGCGAGGAGTGGCCGCCGGAGACCAGCATGGCCAGGCAGGGCTTGGGGAGCGGCCCGTGTTCGAGCTGGTCGACGGCGACGTGGGCGGCCAGATGGTTGACCCCGTAGAGCGGGATGCCGAGCCCCAGCGCGTACGCCTTCGCCGCCGCGACCCCGACCAGGAGCGCGCCCGCGAGGCCGGGGCCCGCCGTCACCGCGATGGCGTCGATGTCGGCCAGCCGCAAACCAGCTTTGGCCAGGGCGCTTTCCACGGTGGGGGACATCGCGTCCAGGTGCGCGCGAGAGGCCACCTCGGGCACCACCCCGCCGAAACGGGCGTGCTCGTCGATGCTGGAGGCGATCGTGTCGGCGAGCAGCGTGTGCCCGCGCACGATGCCGATGCCCGTCTCGTCGCAGGATGTCTCGATCCCCAGGACGATCGGCTGGTCAGCCATCGAGTTCCCTCATCATCGTGATCGCGTCGGTGCCGTCGTCGTAGTAGGCGCGGCGCACGCCGTACGCCTCGAAGCCGAAGTTGGTGTACATGGTCTGGGCGGGCGGGTTGTCGGCCCGGACCTCTAGGAAGATCTTGGTGGCCCCGCGGCGGGCGGCTTCGGCGAGGAGCGCGGTCAGGAGCTGGGAGCCGATGCCGGCGCGGCGATGGTCGGCGTAGACGGCGATGGTCTGCACGTCGGCCTGGTCGGCGGCGACGGCGAGGCCCGCGTAGCCGACGATCCTGCCCTCCACTTCGGCGACCAGGTAGTGGCGGGTGCGGGGCTGGTCGGCCAGCTCGCCGCGGAGCATGCCTTCGGTCCACGCGTCCAAGGGGAAGGTGGCCCGCTCGACCGCGACCACATCGGCGATGTCGCGCTCGGTCATCTGCCGGAGGGCGGCCACTGGCGCCTGGCCGATCACGCCGTCACCTTCTTCGGCGCCCCCGGGATCTGAGCGTCGGGCCGGCGCAGGTAGATGGGAACGGCCGGACCCAGCACTCCCCGACCTTGCGCGGCCTCCTCGGAGTCAATCCTGCCCTCAGGCAACCGCGCCACCACCAACGCCTGCTCGGGCGTCAACCCCGCCAGCCGCTCAGCGGCGAGAGCGGCCAACGCACCCGCCGACAGATGCTCCGGCCCACTCACCTCACCGACGATCTCCTCATAAAGCCGGACCCCCACGATCGGCAAACCATCCGGCACATCGTGCGGCCGCGCCACCCTCGGCCCATCGACCCTGGTCCTGGCATCGCCATACCGCGCCCAGAAGAGTTCCTTCCGCCGCGCGTCCGTCACCACCACGAAAGGATCGGCCGACTCCGTCGCATACGCCAGCGCATCAAGCGTACAAACACCGAACGCCGGCACACCCAGGGTCGCGCCCAACGCGCGCGCCGTCATCAACCCAACCCGCAACCCCGTGTACGGCCCCGGCCCGGCCCCCGCCACGACCGCGGTCACCTCACCCAGCGAAGCCCCCGATTCAGCGAGCACCGCCTCAATCGCCGGAGCGAGCAACTCCCCATGACGTCGCGCGTCAACCGTCGTGGACTCGGCCAGCACGCGCGTTCCGTCATGCAACGCGGCCGTCACGGCGGGAGTCGCGGTATCAAAGGCCAGGACCAGCACGAACAACAAGCCTAGCCCTTCCGCCGACCCCGCCCGCCGGAAGACCGGATCGTCACGTTTCAGAAGGGTTATCGCGAAGACCTTCGTCAGGCTGAGCTGGTCACGCGGGAGGCGTACACGATGATGTTGTCTTGGTATTCGTGGTTTTTCCAGTCGAAGGTGCCGCCGCAGGTGACCAGGCGGAGGCCATCGCCGGTGTAGACGCTTCTGGCGGGGAATCTGTCTTTGGGGATTTGTTCGACTGAGTCGACGGTGTAGGCGATGGTTTTGCCGTCGTTGCGGTGGACTTTGACGGTGGCGCCTTTGCGGAGTTCGCGGAGGCGGTAGAAGACGGCGGGGGCGGATTTCGTGTCGACATGGCCGATGATGACGGAGGCGCCGGTGTCGCCGGGGACGGCGCTGCCGGTGTACCAGCCGGCGACTTTGGGCTTTTCGTAGGGGGGGAGTTCGACGTCGCCCGCGCCGGTCAGGCCGAGTTCCATCAGGGGGGCCTTGAGGTCGAGGGTGGGGATGTCGATGCGTTCGGGCACGGCGGAGGAGCGGGTCGCGGTCTGCTCGTCGATGTGCGGTTTGCCGATCGCGACCAGGACGAATCCCGTGATCACTCCCGCGATGATCCACGAGCGGGTGGAGCTGGCCAAATCTCAGCCCCGGTTGCGCCTGCGGGCTACGGCGATGCCGACGAAGAACGCGGTCAGCAGGCCGAGCGTGATCGGGGTGATCGGCAGGCCGGAGGATTCCTCGGGGCCGCCCGCGGCCGTGCCGCCGCCGCCGGCGCCAGGCGCCTTGGTGGGGAAGGTGTCGGCGGGTGGGGCGGTCACCCGGAAGCGGGCGTTGCCGACGTCGTTGGTGGCCTCGCAGCGCACTTCCACCCGGTATCCCCCGGCTTTGGCGTTGGGGTTGAGCAGCGCGACACCGGTCAGCCTGGGTTCGGTGGCCGCCGGGGTGGCCGCGGCGGGGGTCGCGACGGTCGGGGGCATGAGGCTGACGACGCCGGTGAACGCGTCGGACCGGGCATTGGCCTTGTACGTGGTGCCCGGCTGGGCGGGCGGACAGAACGCGGTCACCCGGACGTTCTTGGTGACCCCTCCGGATATCGACGTCGGATCCACCACGACCCGGATGTTCTGCCGGGGTATCACCGACAGCGACGCCGTCGGGGTGGGTAACGAGGCCGACGGGGACGGGGAGCCCGTAGGCGTGCCGGTCTGGGCCTCAGCCGAGCACCCGACCACGCCGATCAACATCGCCCCCGCACACGCGGCCTGAATCAGCTTGCCCATCGGCGCACCCCTCTCACCGCACCTGTACCCCGAAAACCTAGGCCAATCCATTACCAAAGATCTTCATTTTCTCTTGATCTCCAGAGTTGTGGAAGGGTCCAGCGGGTAACGGCCTAGATCAATGCGGCAGAGATATCGGACCAACGACTGCCAACACCCCGAACGTGCACGATTCGCCGATCATCATCGGGGCTGGATTCGATCAGGATTTCGAGCCTCTGCTCCGAAAGATCTTCGACGAGGCCCTCCCCCCACTCCACAATCGTTACCGAATCGGCGATCGACGCGTCCAAATCAAGATCGTCGACCTCCAGCGTGCCCCCCAGCCGGTACGCGTCCGCATGCACCAGCGCGGGCCCCTCCCCCAACGGAGGATGCACCCGGGCGATCACGAACGTGGGCGAGGTGACCGGCCCCCGCACCTTCAGCCCTTCCCCGATCCCCTGCGTCAAGGTGGTCTTCCCCGCCCCCAGCGCACCGGTCAGCACGACCAGATCTCCGGGACCCAGCAGCCCGGCGATCCGGGCCCCCAGCTCCCGCATCTCCTCCGCGTTCCGCACCTCAGTCCGCATCCCAGCTCCATTCGCAGAGTCCATCCCCCAATCACACCATCACCTGGCGACGACCGCCCAACGTACGCGACGGCCCGCGGCTGGCCGGACGGCTGCCAGCCGCGAAGACCGAGGCCCAGCGCTAACGCGACGAACGGATGCGTTTACGCGAGTCAGAGTTGGACGGCGTGCGTACCGAGTCGGTGAGCGTGATCGTCCCTTCCATCGAGCCGCCCGCGCTGACCTGCACGGACCCGCTGCGGTTCCGGGAGTCGCTCAACCGCCAGCTCCCTGATCCCTGCAGGTCGGCCGTCAGGGTGTAGGTGCCGGGCCCCGGGTACTTCGCGTCCTTCGAGGAACTCGACGCGACCCGCTCGCCGTCCTTGTACAGGGACCACGCGCCCGTGGCCCGGCAATCCTTGAGCCGGTGCACCCTGGAGATTCCGTACGCGAAGCAGGCCACCCCGGGGTCGAGGGCGATGACCTTGCCGTCGGTCTTCACGCAGGGCGTGAACTCGATTCTCGAGCCCGATGAGGTCCTGCCGAACTTCTTCGTCGCCAAACACGACTGCTCCGAGGCGACGGTGGTCGCCGACGCCGGCGCGGTGGTAGCCCCGACCGCCGCGAAGGCGGCCGTCAGCGCGGCGGCCGCGACGGCCGGCTTCACCCATGCTGTCTTGCCCATTGATCCCCAGTCCTTTGAGGTCGGTGTTCAGACCAATCCAGGCCACTGCGGTCGATGACGCGCGCCTCTGCGGAGCGGACCCGGCCGCGGCGGCCCTCGGGCACCGAGTCGGTACCCTAGCGCGATCATTTGAACACTAAGAGCTACCATCGGCTAACTCGCCCCGCCGAGACATGGTCACGGCATACGCGGGAGCTCCATGATCAATGAGACGACATGGCGCGGGGGATCCGCTTATTGAGGTTTCGCGGCTCGTTCGAGCAGCACCCGCAGCGCGTCGTTCACCACGCCAGGCCGCTCCAACTGCACCAGATGCGACGTCCCCGGAACCAAGGTCAGCTCGGCCGTCGGCACGGCGGCGGCGATGGCGCGGCTGTGGTCGGGCGGGGTGAGCCAGTCGCGCTCGCCGACCACGATCGCGGTCGGCACCTTGTTCAGGACGTCCAGCGCGGTCAGTTTGTCATGCGACATCAGCGCCGGATAGAAATCCGCGATCACCTCGGACGGGGTGGCCCGGATCATCGACTCGGCGAAGTCGACCACGGTCGGGCTGACCGACTTGGAGTCACCGAAGCCCAGCAGGCGCAGCGCCAGGAAGGAAACGTCGTTGCCCACCTGCCGACCGCGATCCACCAGGGCCGACCGCTTGCGCATCACCGAAACCGCACCGGGAACGGCGAAGTTCACCACTTTCGACACCAGTGCCGGCAGCCCCAGGCTCAACTCGGCGAGTTTTCCGGCCGAGGTCGAGATCAGCGCGACGCCGCGCACCCGATCCCCGAACAGCTCCGGCCGCCGGTCGGCCAGGGCCATGATCGTCATTCCGCCCATGGAGTGGCCGACCAGCACGCACGGCCCTGGCACGAGTTCCGACAGCACCAGGGCCAGATCCTCGCCCAGCCGGTCGATCGTGCAGTCGGCGGCCTCCGCCCGGGAGGACTGCCCGTGACAGCGCTGATCCCACAGCACGACCCGATACCGATCCCGCAGGTTCCGCCACTGGTAATGCCACGAATCGGAGGTCAGGCAGTAGCCGTGGCACAACACGACGGTCAGTTCCGCGTCCTCCGGCCCGTCCACCTCGGCGTGGATCTCCAGGCCGTCCGAGGTGGTGAGCGTGGTCTCCCGGCCGCGTAGCTCGCCGAAGGGCTCGTTCGCCTCCGGGTCAACGCGCAGCCGGATCCGGCCCACCGCATACCGTTTGGCGAGCGTGCCCGCCGCCACGCCGGCGGAGGCCGCACCGACGATGGCCCCCGCGATCCCGACTGTCCGCCGTGCCGTCACTGTCGATCTCCTCGTCGCCCGTCCCTCGGCCATACGTTGAGGTGAACACGCGGCACGCGGGATCCGATCCCGGTCACGATCTCATGAGTGATCGTGCCGAGGGAATCCGCCCATTCCTGACATGTCGGTTCATTTTCGTATCCGGGGCCGAACAGGATGACTTCGTCGCCCGTGGTGACGGGGTCGTCGCCCAGATCCAGCGTGAACTGGTCCATGCAGACCCGCCCGGCGACGCGGCGCCGCCGCCCTCCGGCCAGGACTTCGGCGCGGTTCGTCCCGGCACGCATGATCCCGTCCGCGTATCCCAGCGGCACCAGGCCGAGCGTGGTCTCGCGTTCGGTGTGGTAGAGGTGGCCGTAGGAGACCCCTGAACCCGCGGGGACGCGCTTGACCATGGCGAGGCGGGCGACCAGCGTCATGGCGGGGACCAGGTCGAAGTCGCCGAGTTCGGGGATGGGGCTCAGGCCGTACACCGCGATGCCGGGGCGGACCAGGTCGTAGCGGGCCTGCGGCAGGGTGAAGATGGCGGCGGAGTTGGCGATGTGCCGGATCGCGCCGGAGACGCCGGCCTGCTCGGCGTGCTTGACGGCGTCCTCGAACGCCGCGAGCTGGGCGTCAATGGATGGATGGCCTGGAATATCCGCACACGCGAAGTGCGACCACAGGCCGGTCACCTTGATCAACCCCTCCGCCTGTACGGCCAGCGCCCGATCCACCAACGCTCCCCAGGCGGCCACCGGCGCCCCGCCCCGCGACATGCCACTGTCCACTTTGAGCTGAACCGGAACGGTCTTCCCGGTAGCCCGCGCGGCCGCCGCGATCTCGTCGATGAGCCAGTCAGCCCCCGCCGACAGCTCGATGTCCTGCCGCACGGCCTCGTCGAGCGGCTCCCCCGGCGGGATGATCCACGCCAGGATGGGCGCGGTGACCCCGGCCGCGCGCAGCTCCAGGGCTTCCCGGACATATGCCGTCCCCAGCCGCGTGGCGCCGCCCTCCAGCGCGGCCTGGGCGCACGCGACCAGCCCGTGCCCGTACGCATCGGCCTTGACCGCGGCCAGCAGTTCGGCGCCGGGCGCGTTGGCGGCCAGCAGCCCGATGTTGTGGCGGATGGCCGCCAGATCCACGCGGGCCTCGGCCGGAGTCAGCATGTCCATCCGTCAATTTTCGCAGCCGCCTCCGGTGGCCGCGACCAACTCACAGACTCCGGATGACCTGGGGCAACATCGTCGCCACGTCCATCGCGGCGATTGGCCCGTGTCCGCCGGAGATGCCGGTCGACGCGGCCTGTGCGGCAAGTCCATGCAAATGTGCCGCACACGACACCGCGTCATAGCCGCTGAGGCCGCCGGAGAGCAGCGTGCCCGCGATCCCGGACAGCACGTCGCCGGTCCCGCCCGTGGCCAGCCAGGGCGTGCCGGTCGCGTTCACGCGAACCGGGCGATCCTGTTCCGCGATCAGCGTGGTGGAGCCCTTGAGCAGCACGATCGCCCCGAGTTCGGCGACCGCGCGCCGGACGTGCTCCATCCTGGCCGCCTCGACGCGCTCCCTGGGCACGTCCAGCAGCCGGGACAGCTCGCCCGCGTGCGGGGTCAGCACCGTCGGCGCGGAGCGCCGCAACAGCGCCCGATCGTTGGCCAGAATGGTCAAACCGTCGGCGTCCACCAGCACGGGCTCGTCGGTGGCCAGCACGGCCCTGGCGAGCGCCACGGCCTCCTCCCCGGTGCCCATCCCGGGCCCGAGCACCCACGCCTGCACCCGCCCGACCTCGGCCACCGAAGGACCGTCCAGCACGGTCGTGACCGCCTCCGGCCAGCGGTTCCGCACCTGCCGCACGGCCGTCTCCGCGCTCGCGAAACGCACCAGACCGGCCCCGGCCCGGATGGCGCCCCCGACCGCGAGCACCGCCGCCCCGGTGAACCGATCACTCCCGGCGACGATCCCGATCACCCCACGCCGGTACTTGTCCGACTCGGCCTCCGGCCTGGGCAGCAGATCCGCCACATCGTCATCGGTCAGCGAAGCCACGTCCGGATCCGGCAGGTACGGCCCCAGCCCGATGTCCACCAGTTCGACCGGCCCGCAGAACGACTTCCCCGGATCGACCAGCAGCCCGTTCTTGCACGCCCCGAACGTCACCGTCAGCTGCGCCCGCACCGCCACCCCGTCCACGCGCCCGGTGCTCGCGTCCACCCCGCTGGGCACGTCCACGGCCACCACCAGCCCCGGCGCGCCCTCGGCCGCCAGCGCCAGGGTCCGGTACGGCTCCCGCAGCTCCCCCGCGCCCCCGATCCCGACCAGGCCGTCCACGATCAGATCGGCCTGCTCGATGACGTCCGTCCCGGCCGTCCGCCCACCGGCGTCAAGCAACGCGGCCAGCCCGCCCGCGTGCGTACGCGAACCGGCCAGGATCGCCTCCACCCGCGCCCCCCGCCGGGCCAGCCGGGCTCCCGCGTAGAGCGCGTCGCCGCCGTTGTCGCCGCTGCCGACCAGCAGGACCACGCGCGAGCCGTACACGCCGGGCAGCAGGCCCGCGCAGACGACGCTCAGCCCGGTCGCGGCCCGGCGCATCAGCGTGCCCTCCGGCACGGTGGCCATGAGCGCCCGCTCGGCCGTCCTGATCTGGTCAGAGGTGTAGGCGGTCCGCATGTTTCGACGCTAGCCGCAGTCGATCACCGAAGCCATCCGCCACGTCAGCCTTCGGCGATCACGTACGCCAGGGCGAAACCGCCGTCGTGGCTGAGCGAGACGTGCCAGCTGACCACCCCGAGCGAGGTGGCGAGCTCGCCCGCCCGGCCGCCGACGTGCAGCGACGGGCGGCCCTCCGGATCCTTGCGGACCTCGGCGTCCAGATGGGAAAGCCCGGCCGGCGCGCCCAGCGCCTTGGCCACGGCTTCCTTGGCCGCGAAGCGGGCGGCCAGCGAATGCACGGGCTCGGCCTGCTCGTCCGCCGTGAAGAGGCGGGTGAGCAGGCCGGGCGTTCGTTCGATCGTGGCCGCGAACCTGGCCACATCCACAAGATCCACCCCGATGCCGATGATCACTACCTCACTTTACTAACGGGAAACCTGCTCATCAGACTGCCACGCCACTGTCGCGCTTGGTCAGGACCGTAGTGGCAGTCCATTTAGCAACTTTCCCATTAGTAGAACCCGCCCTTGTGCCACGGGCCCCAGATGGCGAACGAGACACCCTGGGAGGACTGCACGTTCACGAACAGGGTGTGCCCGTCGGGACCGAACGTGCTGCCGGCGAATTCGGCGCCCGAGTCGCCGGAGACCGGCATCAGGCGGCTGAAGTCGAAGATCTCGCCGCGCCTGGTAAGGCCGCGCAGGTAGTTGTCGCCGCCGCCGTCCTCGCAGAGCACCAGGGTGCCGCGCTTGCTGGTGGTGACGTTGTCGGGCAGGTCCAGCACGAGCGAACCGGGCGACTCGTAGACCAGGCGGAGGCGGTCGCTCCAGGTGTCGTAGGCGAAGATCTGGCCGCGGCCCTTGCCGAAACCCGACGGCGGGGTGTCGCCCGCGGCCGTCGCGCCGCCCTGGGTGGAGACGAAGTAGATCGTGCCCGAGTCGTAGACCGCGCCCTCCAGGCGGGAGAAGAGCGCCGCGCCCTTGGCCCGGCCCTGCTTGCCGACGTACTGGATGGCCTCGTCGTTGGTGGGCTTGGTGGTGAACGTCGGGTCGGGGTCGTCGATGGTGACCCAGGTGGCCTGGAAGCTCGCGCCGGCGGGCAGGCCGACCGAGAGGTCCTTGCCGGGGGCGTTCTTGACGGCCAGCATCTGGAGCTTGCCGCCGTCGAGGATGCGGCCGGCCTTGAGGGGGTTCTTCGGCGGGAGGTAGCGGTAAAAACCGGAGGCGAAGCCGAAGTTGTCCTCGGTCAGGTAGATGGCGCCGGTTCTCGGGTCGAAGGCGGCCGACTCGTGCGCGAACCGGCCGGCCGAGCGGATCGGCCTGCGGCCGGCGGCGCGGTCGAGCGGAACCTCGAAGATGTAGCCGTGCTTCTGCTTGAGCAGCGTGTTGTCGGCGCCGGTGAAGTCGTTGCCGACGTCGGGGCCGTTGACGGTCTCCTCGCAGGTGACCCAGGCGCCCCAGGGCATCGGGCCGCCGGAGCAGTTCATCTGGGTGCCGTTGAGGCTGGCGGCGCTCTTGATCAGCTCGCCGTACCGGGTGACGCGGAGCGTGGCGGTGCCGCCGCCCGCCGCGGTGTCGTACGCGTGTGACACGTCGCCGAAGGCGCCTACCGGGCCGTTGACCTCGTGGTTGCGTACCAGGATGGTGCTGCCCTTGGGGCCGCGGAAGGCGGCCATGCCGTCGTGGCGGCCCGGGGTCAGGCCGCCCTCGGTGAACGCCTCCCCGACCGGGTTGAACGAGCGGTACGTGAATCCGGCGGGCAGCTGCAGGCGGACCACGCCGTCGCGCAGGTCGGGCACGGGTCCCAGCGGGCCGTAGTCCGCGCCGTGGGTCAGGGTGCCCCGCTCGCCCGCGGCCGCGACGCCGGCGAAGGGTCCGCCGAACATCGCCACCCCGGCCGAAGCCGCCGAAGCCGTCAGGAATTTGCGCCGGTCCATCCGAGACTCCCTCCGTCGTTCACGAAACGTTAATGTCCCTGCGAAGTAGGGCTATATGGCAGATCTCGCCAATTCGGTGGCCGGTCGATGTCGTACGGGGACGCGTCGGTAATGTTGGGCGGCGTGGCAGTCGGGGACGCGTACGTCGAGCTCAGCCGGGAACAGTGGCGGGGATTGCGGCGGAACACGCCGCTCACGCTGACCGAGGCCGAACTGGAGGAGCTGCGCGGGATCGACGATCCGATCGACCTGGCCGAGGTCACCGACATCTACCTGCCGCTGACCCGGCTGCTGAACCTGCACTTCACCGGGGCCCGGCAGCGGGGGACGGCCATCGGCACGTTCCTGGGGGACGACACCGCGCCGCCGCCGTACATTCTGGGGATCGCGGGCAGCGTGGCCGTCGGGAAGTCCACCACCGCGCGGCTGCTGCACACGCTGCTGGCCCGCTGGCCGGAGCACCCCAAGGTGGAGCTGATCACCACCGACAGCTTCCTCTACCCCAACCAGGTGCTGACCGAGCGCGACATCATGCACCGCAAGGGCTTCCCGGAAAGCTATGACCGCCGGGCGCTGGTGCGTTTCGTCGCCGACGTGAAAGCGGGAAAACCCGAGGTCACTGCCCCCGTCTACAGCCACCTCGAATACGACATCATCCCGGGTGCCCAGCAAGTGGTGAAAAATCCGGACATCCTTATTGTCGAGGGGCTCAATGTGCTCCAGCCCGCGCCCCCGACCGCCCTGGCCGTCAACGACTATTTCGACTTCTCCATCTACGTCGACGCCCGCATCGAGGACATCCGTACCTGGTATGTGGCCCGCTTCCACCAGCTCCGCGCCACCGCGTTCGCCGACCCGAAGTCGTATTTCAAATTCCTGGCCGACCTGTCCGAAGCCGAGGCCACCACGTTCGCCCGCAACGTCTGGCGCGACATCAACGAGCGCAACCTGGTCGAGAACATCGCCCCCACCCGCGGCCGCGCGGGCCTGATCCTCCGCAAGGGCGCCGACCACTCCGTCACCCGCGTACGCCTCCGCAGGAGCTGAAACGACCGCCGGCGTGGGCGACACCGGCGGCCGTTGGGATATGGCCTAGATTAACCAGAAACCCGTCCCATAGACAGCCGCATAGCCGCTGACCAGGCTAATCACCGCTGCGGCGGTCCAGATCACGACTTTCTAGTTAATACCAGACGAAGAGGTGGATCTGGTCGCCGATGACCTGGCAGAAGTCAGGGTGCCCCGGCGCGTCCGGGTGGTAGTACTCGGCGTAGTAGCAGGACTGGGACTGGTTGACCGGCCAGGTCCCGTAGATGTGGTAGCCGGCCGCCAGGGCGGGCGTGGCCGTCAATGCCAGGGTGCTGACTCCGATCCCCAGCGCGGCAGCCATCTTGGCGATTTTGCGCACAAGTTCTCCTATGCTCTCCGACGTCCCCGAAGCTGACGTCCCCGAAGGCGAGGGACTTCGTCCCCCGCACGGAAATGCTGAAATATCCCGCTAACCGCGGCGCTTTCATGCCGCTATCGCGCCCGCCCAACACATGAAACTTTCATCGGTGAAACCGGATAATTCGCCCAATCCCCCGGACTGTCGCCCCCGGATGATCTGCTGGGTAGCAAATCGCGCGCGCTGTTCGTCCGAATGATGTGAACTACGCGATCCTCGGCCGGCTCACGGTCCACCGCGACGGCGTGCCCGTGGACATCGGCGGACGCCGCCAGCAGGTGATCCTCGGGCTGCTCCTGCTCGCGGACGGCACCCCCGTGCCGTTCGACCAGATCGTCGACGCGATCTGGGACACGCCCCCGCGCACCGCCAGAACCCAGATCCAGATCTGCGTGGGCAACCTCCGCAAGGCCCTGGGCCCGGTGATCGAGACCCTGCCCGGGGCGTACCGCCTGAACCTGGGCCACGACCGGCTGGACGCGCACGTGTTCGACAGCCTGGTAGCCCAGGCCGGCCACGCGCCCGACGTCCAGAAAGCGGCCGACATCCTGCGCACGGCGCTCCAGGAGTGGCGCGGCGAGCCTTTCGCCCACCTGGACAGCGCGCCCCTGGCCGCCGCCGCCCACCGCTACACCGAACGCCGCCTCCTCGCCTGGGAACGCCGCTTCGACCTGGAACTCGAACTCGGCCACCACCACGAGATCATCGACGAGCTCACCGATCTGACCGCCCGCAATCCGTTACGCGAGCACCTGACCGCCCAGCTGATGACGGCCCTCTACCGTTCCGGCCGCCGCCCCGAGGCCCTGGACACCTACCTGCACGCCCAGCGCCACCTCGACGACACCCTCGGCCTGGACCCCGGCGCCGAACTCCGCGACCTGCACCTCGCCATCCTCAACGAGGACCCCACCCT
>NZ_BLAE01000052.1:8643-85619 GCF_009687865.1 Acrocarpospora macrocephala | reverse complement strand
GTGGGTGGGAGAACCACGTGGATCAAGCTGCCGCTTCATTCGAGTGACCATGGGGATGACGGGGTCGGGCGGAGCCCGAGGGAAACGAAGGGGTGGGTGGGAGTGTCACCGCTACCGATCGACACCAGCCCGAAGGGTTGCCGAACATGACGCCCGTGACTGATCGGGTCGGCTGACTGGCGGGGCCAGACAGTCGCAGGGGCTTCTCCGGGGTGAGGGGCACCTTGCGGGCAATAGCATGTGGCGCGTCTCTTCTTTTGGACCTTTGGGGCGGTTATGGGTGGACCGGGGTTTCGGCAGGCCATGGTGGGGCGGAGTCGGGAGGGGCATCGGGCGGCTACGCCGCTGGAGTTGTTGTTCGATCTTTGTTTTGTGGTGGGGGTGGCGCAGGCGGCGGCCAGTTTGCATCACGCGCTGGCGGAGGGGCATGCGGGGGCGGGGCTCATCGGGTATCTGATGGTGTTCTTCGCCATCTGGTGGGCCTGGATGAACTTCACCTGGTTCGCGTCGGCGTATGACACCGATGACGTGCCCTATCGGGTGCTGGTGATGGTGCAGATCGTGGGGGTGCTGATTCTCGCGGCGGGGGTGCCGCGAGCGTTCGAGGACAAGGACTTCGGGCTGATCACCCTGGGGTACGCGGTGATGCGGCTGGCCATGGTGGCGCTGTGGTCGCGGGCGGCGAGGGAGGACGCGGCGGGGCGAGCGTGCGCGGTCCGGTATGCGATCGGGATCGGGGTCGTGCAGGTGGGGTGGCTGGCGCGGCTGGGGGTCGCCCAGGTGGTCGACCTGGACGGGGTGCTGGGGCTGGTCGTGTTCGTGGCGCTGGCGGGAGCCGAGCTGGTGGTGCCGTTGTGGGCGGAGCGGCACCAGCAGACGACCTGGCATCCGCGGCACATCGCCGAGCGATACGGGCTGTTCACTCTGATCGTGCTGGGCGAGTCGGTGCTGGCGGCCACGCTGGCCATCCAGACGGGGCTCGACCGGGGATTGGCCACGGCGGCGCTGCTGTCGGTGGCGCTGAGTGGGGTAGTGATCGTGTTCGGAATGTGGTGGTTGTATTTCGCGTGGGAGGCGCATCCGCTGCTCACCTCCAACCGGACCTCGTTCCCGTGGGGCTACGGCCACTACCTGATCTTCTCGTCGGCCGCCGGCGTAGGGGCCGGACTGGCCGTCTCAATCGACTACGCAACACACATCGCACACATCAACGCCTTCGCCGCCGGCGCCTCCACCGCCGTGCCAGTCGCGATCTTCCTGCTCAGCGTATGGTTCGTCCACATCCGCCCCCACCAGGTCTCCCGCCGAACCAACCTCACCTTCCCCATCACAGCCGCCCTCGTCCTCGCCACCCCGCTGACACCCCTGCCAATCCCCTTGATCGCACTCCTGCTGATCGCGCTCACCGCAACCGTCGAAACAGCGAGATAGCACGCCAAGGACCGCGATGTAGGACGAGGTGCCCTGTGACCTGGGATGTGGGAGTTCTCTACGCTTCCAGTAGCCCGGTCGGAAGGACACCTCGTAGGTGCGGTTCTTCCACGACGCGGCCGAGACCGATGCGATCTCCGACGATGAGCACGTGATCGCGTACGACGGTGGGTGTGATCTCCGGGTCAGCCGAGGGACTGGAGTCGGGCCATCTCGTCCTCGGACAGCCGCAGCGTTCCGGCAGCCACGTTCTCGGCGAGGTGGTGTGGATTCCCGGTGCCCGGAATGGCCAGCACGTGCGGTCCTCGCCGCAGCGTCCAGGCCAGCCGGATCTGCGCGGGCGTCGCGCCGTGCGCGCGGGCGATGGCGAGCACGTCCTCGTGCTCCGTGGCGGTCGCCCCTGCCTCGCGTCCGGCGCCGGCGATCGCGAAGAACGGCACGAAGGCGATACCCTGCTCGCCGCAGCTGCGTAGGAGCTCCTGCTGGCCGGCGGACGCGCCGATGCCGAAGGAGTTCTGCACGCACACCACCGGCGCGATGGTCTGGGCCTCGGCCAGCTGCTCTGGCGTGACGTTGGACACTCCCAGGTGGCGAATGTGCCCGGCGTCGCGAAGCTCGGCCAGCGCGCCGAAATGATCGGCGATCGAGCCGGTCTTCCGGCTTGGGGGGACGCGCAGGTTCACCACGTCGAGGTGGTCACGCCCGAGCTGGCGCAAATTCTCCTCGACCTGGCCGCGCAACTGCTCTGGCGTGGCCCACCACCATGCACCCGACGGGTCACGCGCCGGCCACACCTTCGTGGCGATGACGAGGTCGTCTGGATAGGGGGCCAACGCCCGGTTGATCAGCTCATTGGCCGACAGGTGCGGCGAGAAGTAGAACGCGGCGGTGTCGATGTGGTTGACCCCGAGCTCGATCGCCTGCCGCAGCACGCCGATCGAACGATCGCGGTCGCCCGGGATGCCGGGGCCGAAGGCGACGCTGCCCGTCAGGCGCATCGCTCCGAACCCGATCCGGTTGACGGTCAGGTTACCGAGATCCCAGGTGCCCGCCGCCGCGGCGGTGTTCGTCTGTGCGGTCATGATCAGGTTTATGTCCTTGCTAGGAGTCTCCCGGAGAAAGGTCATCGGGGTCGCCGTCTGGGATCGCACTGCGGCGGTCCGCGCGCCCGTAAGTGGGAGTCAGATGTCGGCAGGTCAGATGAAGGTGGTGACGAGGGTGGCGAACTGTTCTGGGGTCATGATTTGGATGCCGAGTTGTTCGGCTTTGGCTTTCTTGGAGCCTGCCTTTTCGCCGGCTACCAGCAGGGAGGTCTTGGCGGAGACGCTGCTGGATGACTTGCCGCCGGCGCGTTCGATCAGTTCGTTCATTTCGTTGCGGGAGAGGGCTTCGAGAGGGCCGGCCATGGCCCCGGTGACCACTACGGACATTCCGGTGAGTGGGAGTTCGGGGGTTCCGGGAGCGGTCTCAGCGGGGGTTCCGGGAGTGGGTTCAGCGGGGGTTTCGGTGGGGGGTGTTGCGCCGGGTTCGGTCATGGAGACGCCGGCGGCGATCAGTTTGTCGATCAAGGGGGCGAGTTCGGCTAGTTCCTCTACCAGGAGGGTGGCTTTCTCAGGGCCGATGCCGTCTACTGCCTGGACTCCGGCCACGTCGGCGGATCTGATCGCGTCCATGGTGGCGAAGTGCCGGGCGATCCGGCGGGACATGGAGCGGCCGGTGCCGCGGACGCCGAGGGCGCAGAAGACCTTGTTGAGGGGTTTGGTCTTAGCGCGTTCGATGGCGGCGAGGAGGTTGTCGGTGCTTGTCTCGGCCATGCGGTCCAGGCCGAGGATCTGCTCGCGGGTGAGCGTGAACAGGTCGGCGAAGTCGGCGATGAGGCCAGCGTCGACCATCTGCACGATCCTGGTCTCGCCAAGACCTTCGATGTCGAGCTGCTCCCGGCCCACCGCGTAGCTGATCGAGGCGACCGCGTGGCAGGCCCGGCCGCGCACGCA
Source organism: Acrocarpospora macrocephala (assembly GCF_009687865.1). GTDB lineage: Bacteria > Actinomycetota > Actinomycetes > Streptosporangiales > Streptosporangiaceae > Acrocarpospora > Acrocarpospora macrocephala. The sequence continues at coordinate 82,194 of NZ_BLAE01000052.1, read as the reverse complement.
GCGCCAGCGTTCCTGGGAGACGTCGATCTCGCCGCCGCAGCGCGGGCAGCCGGCCGGGAACTCGATCGGCCGCTCGGCCCCAGTGCGCAGGTGCACAACCGGCGCCTCGATCCGGGGAATCACGTCACCGGCCTTGTAGACGGTGACCGAATCGCCCACCATCAGGCCACGGCGGGTGATGTCCGCGGGATTGTGCAGCGTGGCGGAGACTACCAGGCTGCCGTCCAGGCGGACTGGTTCGAGGACCGCGCGCGGCGCGATGACCCCGGTCCGGCCCACGTTCCACACCACCCCGACCAGCTTGGTGATCTTCTCGGTGGCGGGCAGCTTGTAGGCGATCGCCCATCGGGGCGCGCGCGAGCTGAATCCGGCCTGCTCCTGGTCGGCGGCCAGATCGCTCTTGATCACGATCCCGTCGATTCCGAACTCCAGCTCCGCCCGAAGCGCCGCGATCCGCTCGATCCTGGCCTGGATCTCCTCCAGGGTGGCAGCCACGATCCCGGCCACCGGCGTCTCCTCGGTGGTCCGCACGCCCAGCTCCGCCACCCGCGTCATCAGCTCGCTGTGGGCCAGCTCGCGCATGCCGGTGGATTCGCCGTCCAGCGACAGCGCACCATACCCAAAGAACGTCATCTCGCATTTGTAGGTGCGTTCTCTGGCGCGCAGGGTTCCGGCGGCGGCGCTGCGCGCGTTGGCGAACGGCACGCCGTCGTGCGCGACGCGGGCCTCGTTCGCCGTCTCGAACTGGGCGGTGGTCATCAGGACCTCACCCCGGATCTCCACGGTCACCGGCTCGGTCAGCGTCGCGGGCAGGCCGAGCACGGTGCCGATGGCATGCGAGACGTCCTCCCCGGCCACTCCGTCGCCCCGGGTGACCAGCTGGACCAGCCGCCCGCCCCGATACCGCGCCGACACGGCGAGCCCGTCCAGCTTGGGCTCCACGCTCCACCGCTCGACCGGCCGCCCCAGCCGCCGCTCCAGGCCCGCCGCCCACGTGGCCAGATCCTCGGCCGAGAACACGTTGTCCAGGCTCAGCATCGGCACCGTGTGCGGCACATCCCCGACGACCGCTCCCCCAGCCACCTTGCCGGTGGGCGATTCGGCCAGCACCTGCTCGGGATGGGCGGCCTCGTACGCCTCGATCCCCCGGACCAACCGGTCATAGGTGTCATCATCGAGAACCGAGTCGCCGTCGGCGTAGTAGGCCGCGGCGGCGGCCACGGCAGTGCGCACGGCCTCCGTGTAAGCGGCCTGGTCAGCGAGCGGCGTGGCGTGCGGCAGAAGCTCGGCGACCCCGCCGGGCTGGGCTTCAGTCATACCTCCATCGTGCCCTGCGCCACCGACAGAAACGCCCGGCCGGGAAGCCCCGGCCGGGCGCCTGTTCGCGAAGATGGATCAGGGAAGCGTGGCCCCTCCCGGCTGGACCACCCCGTTCACCGTCAGCTGGTACGGCGCGTACTGCTGGACCTGCTCGGTCGGCTCGTCATAGGCCACGATGGCCACGACCTTCTTGAACGGAACCGCCAGCAGCAGCTCCAGCCGGTTCAGCGAGAAACTGGTCTTATTGTTGAATTCGACCTGCAACGCGATCTTGTTCGCCTCGTCGAGCCCGACCAGGCGCACGTTCCAGTTCTTCACCGTCACCGGCTTGATCTCGGTCGGCGAGTCGAACGGGTCCAGGCTGGACCCGTCGCTGACCGCCGTCGCGCCGACGGCGACGTCGTCGACCAGGAACCCGCCCTCGTTGACACCGCCGTCGCTGACGTACTGGAAGCCGAGCAGGATCTGCTGGCCCGCGTACGCCGACAGGTCGAAGGTGTGCGGTTCGAAGCCGGTCGTGGTGCCGTTGAGCGCCGGGCCGAGCGGTCCGTCGATGGTGCGGTCGCTGGACAGCGCCGTGTAGGTGGCCCCGCCGTCGGTGGAGACCACCACGTAGGCGTAGTCGAAGCCGAACTCGGCGCCGTACTTGCCGAGGAAGCGCAGCGTCGGGTCGGCGGCCGGCACGGTGACGCGGGCGACCGCGGTGGCGTTGAGGTTGTTCTCGTTGCCGGACCAGAGCACCGGGTTGCCCGGCCTGTCCGGATCGTTGTTCACGATCGTCCAGGTCAACGGGGCCGTCGGCAGCGTCTTGGCGCCCTTGAAGCTGAGCGACCTCAGCTCGCTGCCCTTGAGCACGGTGCCGTTGGCCTTCTGCAGCGCCACGAAGTCCGCGCCGTTGGGGCCGGCGCCGGGGTTGTCGTTGACGTTGGGGTTGGCGAAGTTGACGGTCGAGCGCAGGCTCTTGGTGGTCACCCTGCTCTTCGGCACGCCCAGCATGACGCCGTTGCGGGACTCTCCGACGATCTTGTCCACCAGGGTCATGGTCTGGTGGTCGTGGAGCACCTTGTACATGTCGGCGACGCCCTCGGCCTCAAGCGCCGCGTCCAGGCTCGCCAGGCCCTGGAGTTCGCCGTCGTTGTGCAGCCTGGTCAGGAAGTCGGTGCCGTACCTGTCGTACAGGAAGAGCATCAGGGAGTAGGCGTGGCCGTAGTCGGCGAGGACCTCGCTCGGGTTGCCCTCGCCCCACAGGTTGAGCGAGTTCTCCGGGCCGCCGCAGTCGCGCGGGTTGGGGTTGAACTCGGTCTGCACCGAGCCGAAGCCCTGGTAGCAGTAGATGTGGCTGTCGGCGCCGCGGTCGAACACGGTGCGGGTCGCGTCCACGTAGCCGGTCAGGGTCTGGGCGAAGTCCGACAGGCCCTCGTTGATCCAGGTGCCCTCGATCGGGTCGGTGTAGTACTGCAGCAGGTGCTGCCACTCGTGCGCGAACGTGCCCTCGTACGCCTGCGGGCGGGCCGGGCGGCTGGTGCACAGGTCCGCGGTCGGCTCGTCCGGCGGGTTCGCGCCGGTGCGGTGCGCCCAGTCGAAGGCGTCCACGGTCATCACGTTGCGGTCCATCCACTCGTTGAACACCGAGGAGAAGAAGCCCGCGATGTACGTCGGAGCGGCGGGGAAGTCGAAGAAGTTGTCGTCCTTGACGTTGTCGATGAGCGCGACCGTGTTGTCGCCCTCACCGGAGAAGTCGCCGGAGATCAGCGCGTTCGAGCCGTCCCGGTCGGGCGGCGTGCTGAAGGCCGCCGTCTCCTTCGGGTACATGTTGGTGTCGAACTCGTGGACGAAGGACGCCACCTGCGCGTCGGTGATCGTCGTGGTGTTCGGGATCTGCGCACGGCAGTCCCCGGCCGGGAACGCCAGGTCGTTGGCGACCCAGACCTCGATCTTGTCGCCGACGCCGCGCAGCGTGTAGTCCTTGCGGTAGGCGCTGCCCGCGACGTCGTTGAGGGCGATCAGGCTGCGGACCGTGCCGACCGGCGGAGTCACGCCCGCGACGGCGGTGCGCGCCTTGGCCGAGGAGGCCTGGTAGCGGGACGGGGTGTCGACCACCTTGCCGTCCAGCTTGGTGATCTTGGCGTCGAGTTCGCGCATGTCGCTCGGCGCCGGTGGCGGCGCTGCTGTCTGGGCGGCGCTGGCCTGCGCCGGGAGGAGGGACAGGAAGGGCAGGACAAGCGCCGTGGCTGCTAACCCGATTAATCGGTTGCGGGCCATGGATCCCCCTTGGGTGCTCGGATAGCTCGTGGGTGGTTCGCCGCGCATGACAGATGCGCTGACATAGACGTGACTACCTGTCATACCGATCAGACACAAGTGGCTTTATCTGCCAAGAAACCTAAATAATTTCGGGGTTTCTCGGCATTACGAAGTGTTTTGTCCGTCAGTGTCGCAATCTGTCAGGGAAAAATGCCGGAATGGGCGCGCGGACCCGTCCCGACCTAACGGGTCCGCGCGCCCCTGAGGGGGTTAGCTCCGCGTGCTCTGCGGCGGGCCGAGGTAGCTGGTGAGCACCCCGCCGGTGTCCACCACGAGCTTCTGCACGACCACCGTCGGATCCACCATCCAGAACTTGAGCGTGTGCGCGCCCGGTTGCGCGATGGTGTGCGTGGTGACCGTCCGGTTGACGTTGTCGGAGGTGTTGCGCTCCCACTGACGGTTCATCAGGGTGTCGTTCGAGCCGGTGGCGGCGATGACGTCCACCACCTGCGGGACGCCGTCGTCGATCGAGACCGCGTACTTGAGGCCCTCGGTGGACAGCACGTTGTTACGCGGTGACAGGTAGGCCGTGACCTTGATAGGACCGCTGCTGAACAGGTGCATCTTGTATTCCAGCCGCGGGCTGTTCCCGCCAGGCGTCTGCCGCGCCGCCGTGACCGGCACCGGCGTCAGGCCGGATCCGGTACGGCCGATGCCCGGAATGCGCCGCCACGACACCCCGCCGGAGGAGACCGCCTTGGCGTACTGGTCCGCCTCGATCGACACGTACCCGTTCGCCTCGACGAACCCCTTGACCTGCGACACGTTCGGCTTCTGCACGACCGCTTGAACGACCACCCTGGACCCGCCGGGCCCGGTCACCGTGATCGGAACGTTGGTGGTGCCCTTGGGCGCCTTCGACCAGTCCACCCGCAGCGTGCTGCGGACCTGCTCGTCCAGCCTGCCCCGGCTGGGCTCGGCCTTGAGCCAGGAGACCGACGGCTTGATCTGGTAGTCGAACGCCGTGGTGCCCCGGTTGAACACCTCGATGTACTGTTCCGGCTGGCTCTGGTACGGGCTGAACGCGGGCAGCACCGCAGGAGTCGTCGCGTTCGGCCACCAGGCGGCCGAGCCGTCCACGGCCACGCCCATCTCGGCGGCGGCGGGCAGCTGGATGCGCTTGACCGCGGGGAAGATCTCGTCGGGCAGCGCGACGTTGTTGAGCTCGGGCTGCTGCCAGGGCGCGTTCGGGCCGTAGCGGGCGATGTCGCCGTACCCGATCTTGGGCTGGAGCTGCCAGTTCTTCCACTTCCCGCCCGCCAGCCCGGTGTTGTAGTGCTGGTTGAGCGCTTGGTCGTCGGCGAACCTGTCCTCGGCGAGCGCGGCCAGGTCGTTGGTGGCGGCCCGGCCCTGCGCCGCGTAGCGGAGGTTGTTGAACTCGGCCAGGCGCAGCGCGTACAGGTTGGCGGTGGCCTTGACCTGGTAGAGCACGAGCTGGAAGTAGGCGTCCTGGGCGGCGGAGCCGAGCTGGCGGCCGATCTTCTCGGCCTGGGCGGAGAGGGCGGCCCACTCGGCGGCCACGCGTTCCAGCTCGCGGTAGTTGGTCAGGCTGTAGGGGCTGGCCTGGTCGTCGTAGAGCACCGCGCTGGAGTCGGTGGACAGGTCCTTGGCCGGGTCCAGGCTGATCAGCCGGTTGAGCAGTTCCGGCTTGCGGCGGGACTGCAGGGCGGCGTAGGTGTGCAGGACGTCGGCGATGGCCTCGGCCTTGCTGTCGCCGAAGTTCTGGGCCGCGTACTGCTTCTCCCATTCGGGCAGCTTCTCCAGCGGCCACTTGTCCGGGTTCCAGGCGTAGTCGAGGAAGAACTGGAGCGGGAGCTCCTCGTTCTTCATGTCACCGACGTTGACCACCCAGAGCCGGTCCACGCCGTACTCATAGGAGAGGTTGAGCTGCTCCCAGATGTTGGGCAGCTGGTTGGTGTCCACCCACTTGTAGTTGCGGCCGCCGCCGACGTAGTCGTAGTGGTAGTAGAGGCCGTAGCCGCCGGCGCGCGGCGGCATGCTCTGGTCGGGCAGCTTGCGCATGTTGCCCCAGTTGTCGTCGGTGAAGACGACGGTCACGTCGTCGGGCACGCGCAGGCCGCGGTCCCAGTACCGCTGGACCTCCTTGTAGAGGGTCCACACCTGCGGGATCGTCGTGACGTCCCGGCCGGACTCCTGCGCGAGGATCTCGCGCTCGCTCTCGATGATGCTCCGCATCAGCTCGATGCCGTCGCCGTCGGGCAGGCTCACGTCGCCGTTGCCGCGCATGCCGAGCGTGACGACGCCCTCGAAGTCCTCCTCCTTCATCCGGCGGATGCCGTCCCGCCAGTACGCCTTGATCGCGTCGGGGTTGCGCCGGAAGCTCCACTCCCCGGTCCCCCCGTAGGGGTCGCGGCCCGGCGTGACGATGTTCCCGGCCGAGTCGCGTACGGCGGCCACCGCGTGCCGGTTCCACTCCTCGATGCCGCGCATCATCGGCGCCTCGTGCGAGGTGCCCATCACCACCCCGTACGCCTTCGCGGTGGCGTGGTTCTGCGGATCGTCCTCGGCGAACGCGCGCCCCCACACGGCGGGCCACAGATAGTTGGCCTTCAGCCGCAACATGGTCTCGAAGACCTTCGCGAACAGGTGCCGGTTGAACCCGCCCTCGAAGCCGGGCGCGAGCCCGGGACCGAAGAACTCCGGCCCCCAGGTGCCGAGCGCCGGGTTCTCGTCGTTGATGAAGAAGCCCCGGTACTTCACGGCGGGAGTGCCCTGCGTGTGCCGCCCCGGCTCGACGTACAGCGAGCTCCGGTGCCTGATGGGCACGTCGTCCCACCAGTACCAGGGCGAGACGCCGATCTCCTTGGACACGTCGTACACCCCGAAGATCGTGCCGCGCTGATCGCTGCCCGCGATCACGAACGCGCTCCGCACGCCGGGCAGCGGGTCGCGCACGACCTGCTCGATGGTGGTCTCCCACTTGCCCACGATGCTGGACACGTCCAACTTCCCGGCCGCGACCAGGCCGTCCACGAGCAGGCTGTGCCCGAGCGTGCCGACGATCACCACCTCACCCTGGGCCTGGCCGGACACGCCGGGGCGCACGCCGGTCACCTTCTGGATGTCGGACTGCAGGTCGCCGACTGCCCGGACCACGCCGGGATAGTCGTCGGCGCTGACCACCAGCGGAGCGGCCCGGCCCCCGGCGACCAGGGGGAATCGCCCGTTCCCCGGACTGCTGACGATGTAGGAATCGTTCTGGGCGCCCGCCTCGGCGGGCACGGCCGTGACGCCGGCCGCGATCACCACCCCAGCGGCTAACAGGATTCTGGACACGACCGAACCTGCGGAGAGCCTTGCCATGACGCGACCTCCGGGTGCGAGTTCTCCGAAAGTTTCCTTATCCCTACGAAACTTTCACCATCGACGCAACCCGGGATGTTAGACCGGACGACTGACCTGGTCAACCACGGATGACAAGTACGCAGGGCCATCCCATGTACGTTTCACCGGGAACGTTCGAAAACGATTCGGCGTAACCGGTCCGCCGAGGGGCGGTCGAGGACGCGCACCCCGTGCGCGGGCGGCAGCGCGCCGGACCTGGCCCGGGCCAGCAGCACCCGCCAGCGGCGGCGGTGCCGGGCGAAGGTCACCGCCGGCACGACCCGGCCGCGCGCGATCTGCCCGGCCATGGCCGTCTCGTCCGGCACGTCCAGCATGATCACGTGGAGCTGGCGGCCGGTGAGGCGGGCCAGCAGGGCGAAGCCGTACAGCAGGTGCGGCCAGGCGGCGCGGGAGTGGGCGACCACGGGCCGCCCGTTCGGGAGGCTGCGGATGATCCGCCACGTGTGGGCGAGATGCACGACCAGGCTGCGGCCGCGGCGGGGCAGGCGCGCGAGCAGGCGGGCCCAGCGGGTCCGGGCCTGGCGGGAGTCGATCACCAGGGTGCCGTCGCGCAGGACGGGGCGGGTCTCGTCGCCGCGCAAGCCGTACAGCTGGTCGAGCAGGGTGCTCTTGCCCGCGCCGGGCAGGCCGGTGAGCAGGACGAGAGCCCGCGCCGGGAACACGATCTCCAGCGCGGTGGTCCTGGGCATCAGGCCCGCACTCGAGAAGGCATGCAGCACACGATAACGGCATCCGGGCGATGACAGGGATCCTCACTCGGCACCACAACGGCTGTGAAAGTTACACCTCCGTCCTGGGTGTCCTGGCCGCCGGAACGGGACACGCTTGTCGGCCCGCGAGCGCTGCGTAGCGTGTGCGCGTGTGCGCAGCAGACTTCCCTCCATCGCCCTGGTCGCCGCCCTGGTAGTCGCGGGCAACGCGACACCGGCCGCGGCCGTGTCCGCCGAGGGTCCGCGGCTGTCGGTCGATCTGACCAGCGGGCGGCACCCGATCAGCCCGTACATCTACGGGAGCAACTTCACCGACGAGGCGCTCGCCGGGGAGCTGGGCCTGCCGGTCCGCCGGTGGGGCGGCAACGCGACCACGCGTTACCACTTCCGGCACGACACCACCAACCGCGCCTCCGACTGGTTCTTCGAGAACATCGAGGAGGAGAACGCGAACCCGGCCGCGCTGCCGGACGGCTCCTCCACCGACGAGTTCGTCGACCAGGACCGGCGCACCGGCACCGCCACCATCCTGACCCTGCCGCTGATCGGCTGGGCGCCGAAGGCCCGCGACGGCTCGTGTGGCTTCTCCGTCGCCAAGTACGGCCCGCAGCAGCGCACCGACGAATGGCGCCCGGACTGCGGCAACGGCGTGCGCCCCGACGGCACCCTGATCACCGGCAACGACCCGCACGACACGAGCGTGGAGGTGGGCGCGGCCTACATCGCCGACTGGCTCGGCCACCTCACCGGCAAGTACGGCACCGCCGCCCAGGGCGGGGTGAAGTTCTACAACCTGGACAACGAGCCGGACATCTGGCACAGCACCCACCGCGACGTGCACCCGACCGGCGCCAGCTCGGCCGAGCTGCGCGACCAGGCGTACCTGATCGGCGCGGCCGTCAAGGCCGCCGACCCGGGCGCGAAGACGCTCGGCCCGGTCGGCTGGGGCTGGACCTCGTGGGACTTCTCCGGCCTGGACCAGGAGACCTGCGCCAGGACCGGCTGCTGGGGCAACCCGCCCGACCGGCCCGCGCGCGGCGGCCTGCCCTTCACCACCTGGTATCTGCAGCAGATGAAGAACTACCAGGACCAGCACGGCGTGCGGGTGCTGGACTACTTCGACATGCACTTCTACCCGCAGGCGGGCGGGGTGGCCTTCGGCGGCGGCGGGGACCCGGCCGTGAACGCGCTGCGGCTGCGCTCGACCCGCGCGCTGTGGGATCCCGCCTACACCGACGAGAGCTGGATCGGCACCCAGGTGCGGCTCATCCCCCGGATGAAGGACCTGGTCGCCGCCAACTACCCCGGCACCGGCACCGCGATCACCGAGTACAACTGGGGCGCGCTCGACCACATCAACGGCGCGCTCGCCCAGGCCGACATCTTCGGCATCTTCGGCCGCGAGGGCCTCGACCTGGCCACCCTCTGGGCCCCGCCGTCCGCTGGTCAGCCCGGCGCGTACGCCTTCCGCATGTACCTGAACTACGACGGCGCCGGCAGCCGGTTCGGCGACGTCGCGGTCGGCTCCACCAGCGCCGACCAGGGCGCACTCTCGGTGTACGGCGCGGAGCGCACCTCCGACGGCGCGCTCACCGTGATGGTCGTCAACAAGAGCGGCGCCGAGCTGACCAGCGCCGTCGACGTCACCGGCCGCTTCGCCCCGGCCGCCCAGGTGCACCGGTACGGCGCGAGCGACCTCACCGCCATCACCCGCGCCCCCGACCAGGCGCTCACCCAGACGGCGACCGGCTCGACCTTCACCCACACCTTCCCGGCCGACTCGATCACGCTGTTCGTCGTGCCCCAGCAGAAGGCGGCGGCCCGCTACCGCAACCTGGACCCCGCCACCAGGAACAACACGATCAAGCCCGCCTTCCAGGCGGTCAACCCGGGCGGGCAGCCGATCGCGCTCAAGCGGGTGACGATGCGCTACTGGTTCACCCGCGACGGCGCTGGGCCGATCACGCTCGCCTGCGGGCAGGCCCAGCTCGGCTGCTCGAAGGTCACCAGGAAGGTGGTGCCGCTGGCGACGCCACGCCCGGGCGCGGACGCGTACCTGGAGGTCGGCTTCACCGCGAACGCCGGATCGCTCAATCCCGGCAAATCCACCGGGGGTATCGAACTGTGCCTGACCAGGAACCATGGCACGTTCATCGAGACCGGCGACCACAGCTGGGCGGCTCCGACCTCGGGTTACGTGGCCAATCCCAAGGTCACCGTGTATGTGGACGGCGTGCGGGTGGCAGGCGTCGAACCGTGAGCCGGCCGGGCGCGGCGGCCCCCCTGCCGCCGCGCCCGGCGCGCTTGAGAGACTTTCGACCATGAGTTTTCTGCTGGCCCTCAGCGACCTGCACATCGGGTATCCGGAGAACCGCGAGATCGTCGAGCGGATCCGGCCCCGGACGACGTCGGACTGGCTGCTGGTGCCGGGAGACATCTCGGAGAAGGCCGCCGACATCGAATGGGCGCTGGGCCTGCTGGCGTCCCGGTTCGAGAAGGTGGTGTGGGCGCCGGGCAACCACGACCTGTGGACCCATCCCTCCGACCCCGACCAGATCCGCGGCGTGGAGCGGTACGAGCGGCTGGTGAAGTCGTGCCGGGAGCTCGGGGTGGTGACGCCGGAGGATCCGTACCCGATCTGGACCGGGCCGGAGGGTCCGGTCACGGTGGCGCCGCTGCTGCTGCTCTACGACTACACCTACCGGATGCCGGGCGTCACCACGAAGGCGGAGGCGCTGCGGCGCGCCCACGCGGCCGGGGTCGTCTGCACCGACGAGATGCTGCTCCACCCCGACCCCTACCCGAGCATCGACGCCTGGTGCCAGGCCCGCCTGGACGAGACCGAACGCCGCCTCGGCGAGCTCCCGCCCGGCACGGCGACCATTCTGGTCAACCACTATCCGCTGGTCAGGGATCCGACGTTCGTGCTGCGCTACCCGGAGTTCGCGATCTGGTGCGGCACCGAGCGCACCGCCGACTGGCACCTGCGCTTCAACGCCCGCACGGTCGTCTACGGCCACCTGCACATCCCCCGCACCACCTGGTACGACGGCGTGCGCTTCGAGGAGGTCTCGCTCGGCTACCCGCGCGAGTGGGGACCGCGCGCGGCCCCGCCCGGGGTGCTGCGGCAGATCCTGCCCGATTGACCAGAAACCCGTCCCATAGACAGCCGCATAGCCGCCGACCAGGCGATTGACCGTCGCGGCTGTCCAGATCACGACTTTCTAATCAAAGCCCAGCGTGATCGCGGTCACCACCAGGCCAGACTCGCGCAGCCAGCGCCCGTCGAAGCCGGTGAGCCCGCGCGGCCCGGGGACCAGCAGGCGGGCGGCGAAGGTGCCCGCCGGGTGGAGGGTGATCTCCGCCTCCTCGAAGCCCAGCCAGCGGCGGGCCAGCGGGAACCACGCCTTGTAGACCGACTCCTTGGCGCTGAACAGCAGCCGGTCCCAGTGGACCGAGCCGTCCAGGTCGCCGAGCGCCTGCCGCTCGCCGGGCAGCGCGATCGTGTCCAGCACGCCCTCCGGCAGCGGCGCGTCCGGCTCGGCGTCGATGCCGATCGTGACCGCTTCGACGGAGAGCGCGGCGGCGCGGTAGCCGTCGCAGTGCGTCATCGTGCCCACCACGCCCGGCGGCCAGCCCGGCGCGCCGCGCTCGCCCGGCACGATCGGCGCGGGCGGGATCCCCAGCCTGGCCATGGCCTGCCGCGCGCAGTAACGCGCCGTCGTGAACTCCCGCCGCCGCTTGTCCACCGCCTTCGCGATGTACCGCTCCTCCTCGGGGAACAGCGTGGCCTCCACCGGATCGGCGAACGCCTCGGCGCTCTCCACCCACGGCGGCAGGATCTTCTCGATCAACGAACCCTCCAGGCTCTACAGGGACAGCCCCAGCAGCCCGGTCCCCACGCCCACCGACACGTCCAGGCCGTTGCCCCCGAGAATCGGCAGCTCGACGGAGGCCTCGACCTCCAGGATAGGCGCGCTGGCCGGCTCGGAGGCGGGGGGCGGCGGCTGCTGCGACTCGCCGTCCGGCACGGGGTCGGCGCTCGCGTCCGGAGCCTGCGATTCCGAGATCCTGGGCTTTTTCGCCTTGGGCGTGGGCGTCGGGCTCTGCCGCGGCGTGGCGATGCGCGGGGAGCCGGTCTCCTCGGCGATCACCACCGGTTTGTGGTGCACCGGGAGCGGCTCGCTGTTCTCGACCGGCTGGACGACCACCAGGCTGGGCGTCGGGAGCAGCGTCACCGCCGGCCGGGCCGGGGGCTCGGCGGCCTGGTGCGACTGCCGGGACGGCCGGTCCCCGGCGGAGACGGCGACCACGACGACCGCGGCGGCGGCGAGGGCCACCAGGGTGGCGACCTTGACGCGGCTGGGCCGGGGGGCCGCCGGAGGACTCACCGGCTCCTCGGGGACGGCGGAGGCGTGGGAGGAGGCGAGGGCGGCCAGGGCGACCCGGCCCGGCCGCTCCCAGTCGGGGCCGAGCGCGGCCACCGCCACCGCCTCCACCTCAGCGGCGAAGGCCGCGGCCGAGGACGGCCGGTGCTGCGGGGCCTTGGACAAGCCGCGTTCGACCAGCCGCCGCAGCCCTTCCGGCACCTGCTCGACCGGCGGCGGCACGGTCCGGTGCAGCCAGCCCAGCCGCGCCGCCGCGGCCGCGTCGAACGGCGGGCCGCCGGTGAGGCATTCGAAGAACACGGCGGTCGCCGCGTAGATGTCGCTCGCGGGGCTGGCGGGAGCGCCCCGCCACAGTTCCGGGGCTTTGTAGGCGGGCGTCTCAGCCGGGTCGGCGGTCAGCCGGATCCCCCCGGCCGGGGTGACGATCACGTTCTCGGGCGCCAGGTCCGGATACACGGCCCCGTCCCGGTGGGCGGCCGCCTGTGCGACCAGCGTGCCTTTCAGCACCAGCAGCGCGGCCGCGAATCCGGTCGCGCCCTCTTCCCTGATCAGCAGGCGTAAGTCGACCCCATCGCCCACGTCCGCGCCCTCTCCGTCCACCTGCTCGACATTTCCGTGCCAGGATCCGTCCGGGCCCGCCATTGCGGCCTCCCAGGTTAGGGGTCAGATCACCTCATCTACGGACGTTAGCCACCTACACTTCCACTGTCGAGAGCGCCTCTCGACAGATAGGGTCCCGCAATTCACGATGAAATCGCCGGACAACAAGGGGGAGGTCCCGTGGCGCGGAGATCCTGGGGTGATATCGCCTTTGCCGGATTTCTCGTCTTAGTGCTGGCGGGCGTGACCGCGCTGCTGGTCCGTCCGCCCTCGGTCACACCACCGCCGCGCCCGCTGGCCGCGCCGTCGTTCCCGGCCCAGCTGGCCGCCTTCCCGTCCGTACGGGAGGTCTGGCCGGAGGCCGTGGCCAAGATCCCGGCCTGGTCGTACCGGGACTGGGCGCTGCGCCCGCTGGCCCGGATGGACGCGAGCCGGGTGCTCATGGAGGAGGTCGGCGACCCGGGCGAGGATTCCACGCTCATCGCCTTCAACCTCCAGATGGGCCTGGGCGTGCCGATGGGCACGATCCCGAACCGGCGGGGCCGCGAGGAGCACGAGATCACCTCGGCCGTCGCCGCGGACGGCGCGGTCGCCTGGTACCGAACCGTCGAGCAGAAGTCGGCCACGGTCGGCGAGCTCTGGACGATGCCCGCCGACGGCGGCAAGGCCCTGCTGCTCGCCACCATCCCCGGCGTCACCGTCGGCCGCGACCCCAAACTGGCCATCAACGGCGAGGACCTGTTCTGGACCTTCCCGGCGGGCGGCCTCGACCGCATCCCGCTCAAGGGCGGCGAGGTCCAGCGGATCCAGAACACCGAGGGCATGCGGGTGAAGGACTGGCCGTGGATCGGCGACAACCGCCGCCTGCTCAACCTCGCCACCGGCGAGCGCATCACCGTCCGCGCCCCCGCCGACGCCGACATCACCTGCGGCCCCCGCTGGTGCGTCGGCACCCAGATCGTCTCCACCACCACGGTGCGCGTCTTCGTGCAGCGCCCCGACGGCTCCCGCCGCACCATGCTCCCGCCCTGGGTGGTCTTCCCGTTCGGCCTGCTCGGCCAGCGCTACCTGCTCCTGCAGACCGTCCCCCCGCGCGGCTCCCCCGCCGGCGACAAGGCCCCCAGCTCGATCGTCTACGACCTCGACACCGGCATCACCGCCACCCTGATGACCTTGTACGGCACCGAGCCCGTCCTCGGCGCCGGCGGCGTCAACCCCGGCGTCGCCGACCCCCTCGTCTACTGGGCCACCTCCGACAAGGCCACCACCACCCCCAAAAGCGAATCCAAACGCAACCTGGTCCGCTCCGCGGCCACCTTCGCGATGACCCACCAGGGCGTCGACGCCCTCTTCGCCGTCCCCGAGAAGTACTGGCTCCTCGACACCACAGCCCTGACCGGCTGACCGGAAGCCCAATAATAAGTCTGCCTATTATAAGGACGTTTATCATTGCCCACCCAGAGACGCGCGGCCCGCCGGGGCAGGCCGCGCGTGCGAGTTACCTGGTCAGGGGAACATGCGGACGGCGTCGCAGCCGAAGAAGCGGTAGGTCTCTCCCTGGCGGGGTGAGTAGGAGCCCGCGAGGCAGGCTTCGGTGGCGTTGGCGGGCAGGTCGGTGTCGTGGGCGGTGAAGGTCATCAGCATGTCGAGGTCGAGGTCGATGACGATCTCGAGGGGGCCGCGTTCGATGCTGAGGGTCTTGACGCCGATGTTGTGGATGGGGGGCGCGCCGTGGGCGGCGGCGCCGTTTCTGGTGCCGAAGCGCACGGTCTCGGGCTTGATCTTGGTGGCGTCGAAGGCGAGGGGGAGGTTGTATTCGCCCGCGCGGGTGGTCAGGGCCGCGACCGGGACGATGCCGTGGGCGAGGTTGACCAGGTTGGGGTTGAGGCCGGGCACGATGTTGATGGCGATCGGGACGATGCAGTCGACCGTGAAGGTGGTCTGGCGCTGGTTGTTGGCGGGGGTGGGGTCGGAGTCGTCCGCGCTGGCGGGGGTGACCGTGCCGGTCACCGTGTAGGTGTGCGGTCCGGGCTGGGCGCAGCCGATGGTGAGCGTCTTCTGGACGGTCTGCGGGGTGCCGGCGGCGAGCGCGGCCACCGGGGTGGTGGTCGCGGCCGGGGTGATGGACGCGCCCGCCGCGGCCGTCGCGGCCGTGGTCAGGGTGGCGTTCATCGGGGTGGACGGGCCGCCGTTGGCGACCGTGCCGGTGACCGTCACGGGCAGGGTCTGCCCGATCAGGATCTGGCTGGGCGCGGCGGCCTGGAGCGCGGTGACCGACAGGTCGGCGACGGCGACCACCCGGGTGGTGGTGCTCGCCTCGTTGTCGGCGGTGTGGGAGTCGGGACCGGCGAGGTTGCTGGCCGCCACCCGGTTGGCGAGTGTCTTCGGCCCGCCGTTGGCGTGGACCAGGTCGGCGGGCACGCTCGCCCGGATCGTGACCTGGGCGCTGCCGCCGGGGCCGATCTCGCCGAGCGGGCAGTCCACGACGCCGCCGGAGGCGGCGCAGGAGGGCGAGCCGCCGGTGAAGGCGACGTCGCCGGGCAGGGTGTCGATCACCTGCGCCGACGTGGCGGGGACGGCGCCCTTGTTGGTGACCGTGATCGTGTAGGTGAGCTCGGTGCCCGCCGCCACCGGGTCGGGCGCGTCGGTCACGGTGACGGCCAGGTCGGTGGTGTTGAGCTTGCGCCAGAGCTTCTCGATCTCCGCGGCGGTGAGCTCGTGCCCGTCGTGCGGGCGGACCGCGGCTTCCCTGGAGTCGCCGAACTGGCGGAACGGCAGCGAGATGAACGTCCAGTCGTCGGATCCGCGCAAGGTGCTGTCGCTGGTGTTGTTGGCGCAGTCCGCCAACACGCCGTCCGTGTCGACGGAGTCGATGTTGGCGACCACCTGGCTCTCGTATGGCGGGTCGGCCTTGTCGGTGTTCCAGTCCGGCCTGCCGTCCAGGTCGTACGGCGCGATGGTTCCCGTGCCGTCGACGAACACGAACCGGTTGACCGGGTCGCCCGGGTCCAGCGGGATGTTCTCGTTGAGCTGGTTCTCCACCAGGTTGGCGAGCGGCGCGCTGCCCCGGTCTGAGCCGTCGAAGGTGACGCGCGGGGGCGAGTAATCGAGGATGGAACCACCGCCCTTGCGGAGGATCCCCGGCTCGGTCAGGTAGTTCATGACGCTCACGTAGTTGGGCTTGCAGTTGTCGTCCTCGAACCCGCCGTGGTCCAGGTTCAGGTTGTGGCCCAGCTCGTGCATGATCGTGATGCCGTCGTTGTTGAAGTCGACGAAGTCGTTGCCACCCACTTCGCCCTTGCCTCCCTCGGGCGTGGGGCAGTCGTCGGAGTTGTCGCTGATCGCGTAGTGGAAGATCAGCCGCCGGACCGGGTCGAAGTTGGCGCGTTTGGCGGCGTAGAACGCGTCGTCCAGCTCGCACGCGCCGGTGGGCGCGATCTGGGCGCCCCGGGCGTTGGCCCCGAGGTCGTCGCCGATCATGCAGTCGGGGTCGTTGGCGTCGACGCGCCCGTCGCCGTCGTCGTCGGCGTTGTTGCCGCAGTTGGCCGGGCCGGGATCCTCGACGCCACCGTCCAGGGACCGGCAGCTGGCGTCCCTGCCGTCGATCCGCCGGTCGGTGCCGTTGTCGATGCCGTCGTGGCAGGTGCCCTCGGCCTGCCCTTCGCGGAGCGTGGTGCTCCACAGCGAGCCCATGTCGATGTGGAGGTTGATGCCGCGCTGCCCGTCCGGGTTGGGCAGCGCGCTCACCCCGCCGCCCCGGGTCCCGGCCGAGGTGCCCGCGTTCGCGGGGGCCGCCGCGAACGCGGCCTTCAACGCCCGCACGTCCGTCTTGCTGATGTTGCGGCCGTTGACGTAGTCGAGCTCCAGGAAGATGTCCTTGTGGTCGGCCCTGGCCCCCATCGCGGGCAGGTCCACGTCGATCACCGAGTCGGCGTTGTCGTTGTAGCCGTTGCGCTCCCAGCCGTCGAGCAGGCCATCGCCGTCGGCGTCCGCGCCGGGCGTGGTGCTGACGTCGAAGCAGACCTCCACGCGCGGCTCATCGTCGTCGTCGCCGTCCCCGATCGCGCACGCCTGCGGCCACTGGATGTCCACCGGACCGGCCGCGTCCCGCCACTTGCCGTCGAAGTAGGTGACGGTGAAGTTCAGGGTGTTGTCGTCGTTGCGCGGGCTGGAGTCGCCTAGGTCGTCGCCTGAGGTGCTGTCGTGGTCCCAGATCTGGATGCCGATCGGCACGTTCTGGATGCTCTCGTCGATCTGCTGGGTGATCGCCCAGTACGGCTCGATCAGCTCTTGGTCCTCCGCGCCGCGCGGCGTGATGCGCTCCACGCCGTTGAAGAAGATCTTGGCGTAGAAGTCGGCGGCGGACTCGCCCGCGGCTTCCAGGCCCTCGTTGCGGCAGCCGTCCACGCAGCGGACCTTGGTGATGGTGATGGTGAGCGGCCGGGTGGCGGCGGCCCGCGCCACCGTGGGCGGCAGGTACGCCGCCACGAGCAGGATCGCCGCCAGCGCCGCGATCCACGACCTTCGTAAGGCCATGTGCCTTCCCCTCCGTGAGAAGTGTCAGTCCTCTCACGTTGGGTTATAGAGAAGTCGCGGTGCGTGAGTACCCTCCTACTCAATTGACGGGGGATTCGAGTGATCATAGTGTCGGTGGGAACGCTCCCACTGAGTACCGTACGACCGTAGTTCGCCGTACTCCCAGGGAGCACCCCCCATGATCGAGCTGCCGCTCACGGCCGCCCAGGAACGTGTCTGGTTCCTCCAGCAGGTGGACCCGCAGGACGCCTCCTACCATCTCTCCCAGACCACCCGGCTGACCGGCCCGGTCGACCCGGCGCGGCTGGTCCGCGCGTTCGGGGAGATCGTCGCCAGGCACGAGGCGCTGCGGGCCAGGTTCCCGGCCAGGGACGGCGGTCCTGTGCAGGTCATCGACCCGCCGTGGGAGTTCGAGCTGACGCGGTTGCCGCTGGCGGGTCCGGCCGAGGCCATGGTGAACGCGCTGATCGAGCGGCCGTTCGATCTGGCCGCCGGGCGGCTGCTGCGGGCCTGGCTGATCGAGTGCGGGCCGGACGAGCACATCCTGTGCGTGGTGGCGCATCACATCGTCTGCGACGGGCGGTCGATCGGCATCATCGCCGACGAATTGACCGCGCGCTACGCCGGGGCTCCGCTCGATCCCCTTCCCGTGCGGTATTCCGAGGTCGTGGAGGTGGCGGAGGAGAGCGCGGGGTCGCTGGCGTACTGGACTGAGGAGCTGGCGGGGGCGGCGGCGCTGGAGCCGGTCACCGACCGGCCGCGTCCGGCGGTGGCGGAGACGGCGAGCGCGCACCTGCTGCACCCGCTGCCGGCGGAGGTGACCGGACCGTTCGCGGCGCTCGCGACCAAGGAGCGGTGCACGCTCTTCATGGCGCTGATGGCGGTGTACCAGGTGCTGCTGTCGGGGCGCAGCGGCCAGAGCGACTTCTGCGTGGGCTTCCCGACGGCGGGCCGGGACCGGGAGGAGCTGGAACGCCTGGTCGGGTATTTCTCCAACACCGTCGTCGCTCGTGCCGACTTATCCGGCGATCCGTCGTTTCGTGAGGTGCTGCGGCGCACCCGTACCCGGCTGCTGGCCGGATACCGCCACCAGAAGGTGCCGTTCGAGCGGCTGCTGCCCGCGCTGGACATCGAACGCGACCTGAGCCGCGCCCCCCTCTTCCAGACCATGTTCGGCATGCACCACCAGACCGGCGGCCCCGGCCTCCAGCTGGAGGGCGTGACGTCGGAGCGCGCCGACGCCGGGTTCGGCCACATGCCCTACGACCTGAAAGCCGACATCTTCGGCCTGAGCGGCGTCTGGCAGCTGCTGCTCGTCTACAACACCGGCCTGTTCGACGAGGCAACCATCCTCGGGTACGCCCATGACTTCGAAACCCTGATGGCCCGCGTCGCCGCCGACCCCGGCCTGCGGCTGTCCGAGCTGACCGCCCCCACCGGCGCCGAGCATGACCGCCTCATCCGCGAATGGAACCAGACCGCGCCCCCCGCCACCGATCTGTTCCCCGAGCTGTTCGACCGCCAGATCCGGCTCCGCCCGGACGCGATCGCCGTCAGCGCGGGCGACACCCGCCTGAGCTACGCCGAACTCGACCGCCGCGCCGACGACCTGGCCGCCCGCCTCCCCGTACGCCCCGGCGAGCTGGTGGCCGTCTGCCTGCCCAGAACGCCCGAATCCCTGGTGGCGCTGCTCGCCGTCCAGCGGACCGGCGCCGCGTACGTGCCGATCGACCCCGCCTTCCCACCCGCCCGCCTGGCCTTCGTCCTGGACGACTGCGCCGCCTCCCTCGTCCTGGCGAGCCAGGAAACCCTCAAGGCTTTGCCGGGACATCCGGTCCCGACCGTGCTCATCGACAACCCGCCGCCCGCGCGCGACGACTTCACCCGCGCCACGACCCAAGGCGTGGACACCGCCTACGTCCTCTACACCTCCGGCTCGACCGGCAAACCCAAGGGCGTGCCAGTCCCGCACGCCGCCCTCGCCAACCTGCTGGCCTCGATGGCGGCCCTGCTGGACGCCACGCCGGACCACGTCTGGCTCGGCCTCACCTCGCTCTCCTTCGACATCTCCGCGCTCGAGCTCTACCTGCCGCTGATCACCGGCGGCCGGGTCGAGATCGCCGACACGGCCACCGCGGCGGACGGCTTCGCCCAGGCGCGGCTGATCAAGGAGGCGGGCGTCACGCACGTGCAGGCGACCCCGTCGGGCTGGCGCATGCTGCTGGACTCCGGCTTCCTCGACTCCGCGCTGACCGCTCTGGCCGGCGGCGAGGCCCTCAGCCTGGAGCTGGCCCGCCGCCTGCGGGCTTCGGTGGGACGGCTGGTCAATGTCTACGGCCCCACCGAGACGACCATCTGGTCCACCTTCTGGGAGGTCCCCGCCGAACCCGCGGCGGTCAGGATCGGCGCCCCCATCGGCGGCACCCAGGTCTACGTGCTCGGCGAGCACCTCGGCCCGGTCCGCACCGGCGTCCCCGGCGAGCTGCTCATCGGCGGCGCCGGGGTCGCGCACGGCTACCTCGGCCGCCCGGCCCTGACCGCCGAGCGTTTCGTCCCCGACCCGTACGGGAACCCCGGCGCCCGCCTCTACCGCACCGGCGACATGGTCCGCTGGCGGCGCGAAGGCGAACTGGAGTTCCTGGGCCGAACGGACAACCAGGTCAAGGTGCGCGGCCACCGGATCGAGCTGGGCGAGGTGGAGGCGGCCTGCGAGGCGTTCTCCGGCGTGCTCCAGGCGGTCGCCGCCGTACACGAGGAGAACCTGATCGCCTACATCGTCGGCGAGGTCAGCCTGGGCGCGCTCTCCCGGGCGCTGGCGACGACGCTCCCCGCGTACCTGGTGCCCGCCCGTTTCATCCGGATCGCCGCCCTGCCGATGACCCCGAACGGCAAGGTCGACCGGGCCGCGCTGCCCAGCCCGACGGCGCAGCGCGCCGAATTCACCCCGCCAAGGACCGACGCCGAATCCCTGATCGCCGACATCTGGACCGAGGTGCTCCGGGTGCCGCGCGTGGGCGCGCACGACGACTTCTTCCGCCTCGGCGGCCAGTCCCTGCTGGCGGTCCGGGTGGCGGCGCGCGTCCTCGCCATCACCGGCGTGGAACTGCCGATCCTCACCATGTTCACCCGGCGGACGGTGGCCGACCTGGCCATCGCGCTGGAAGAGGAACTGACCGCCGAACTGTCGGACATGTCGGATGAGGAGGCCGAACGCCTGCTCGCCGGCGAAGCCTGATCAGGCGGCGTCCAGGACGAGGTTCTCCAGCTCCGGCAGGAAACGCGCGATCTGTTCGTTCGTCAGGCAGCGCGTGTCCGCCGTCAGCTGGAGAACCAGCCCGCCGTCCCGCGCGTCCAGGACCAGCAGGCAGAACCGGCACCGGATGCCGTCCGGGTCGGGCAGCCAGTCCAGCCGCGACTTGGCGTCCGCGCTGGCCGGAGCCCGGTCGGCGGCCTGCCGCACGTCGTTGAAGCAGCAGTACGGGTTCAGCTCGGCCCCGCGCTCCTCCCCCAGCCGGGCCAGCGCCGCGTCCAGGGCGGGCTGGTCGTAGTAGGCGTGCCGGTAGGCGGCCAGCGCGGCCCGCCACGCCCGGGGCACCAGCTCGTCGAAGTCCGCGCCGACGTCGAGCACGAACAGGCCGAGCTGGTCGAGCGTGGTGACCATGCCGCGCAGGTCGCCGGAGAAACGGTTGCCCACGATCGTGGACAGCGCGACCGACTCGTGCCCGGTGCGCGCGCCGACGAGCACGGCGGTGGCGGCCAGCAGGACGGTGGAGGAGCTCACCTCATGCCGGTCCGCGACCTTCCTGGCGGCCGCCGCGAGCGCCTCGGAGGTCAGCCTGACCCGCCGGTGCCGAGGCCGTGAGCCGGGGTTCGCGGGCGTGAACATGACCGGGGGGACGCGCTCGTACCGGCCGGTCCAGAAGGCGACGGCGGCGCGGGTGCGGCGCTCGCCACCCTCACACTGGTCGCGGGCCAGGTCCATGGGCTGCGCGGGCGGCGGCCCGCCGATCGAGCCCTGGCGCAGCAGCACGCGCAGATCCCTGAGCACGATCTCGACGGCGTGCCCGTCGGCCGCCAGGTGGGACAGCACGAGCACCACCCAGCGCACCAGGCCGCCCGAGGTGACCAGGCCCACCCGCAGCGGCCAGTCCCTGGCGTGATCGAAGTCCGCCGCCGAGAACTCCGCCATGAGCGAGGCGGCGATGCCCGCGGCGGCGCCCGGCTCGGCCGCCACGACCCGCAGCGGGATCCGCCCCGACGCGTGGACCACCTGCCGCGGCTCGCCCGCACTGACGATCACCTGGGTGCGCAGCGCCTCGTGCCGCTCGGCCAGCGCGCCGACCGCCCTGGCCACCTCCGCGGCCGCCGCGCCACCGCGCCTGGGCACCATCAGCACCCGCCCGATGTTGAAATGACCCGGCGGATTACGCGCCATCGCGTCCCAGATCCCCCGCTGCCCCCAGGTCAGCGGAGCCTGCCCGGACCGGCCACCACCGAAGTCGGCGTACACCCGTCGCCCCCTCCTCAGCTTCTCGGGACCGAAAGTTTTCATTCACCAGCGAAAATTTCGAGGGAGCGCAACCGGATGCTAGCCACGGCCGCCTGGACGGTCAACATGGGGCTACCCCGGTGGCGCCACAGCACGAGGGGGCGCATATTCGGGAAGTCCGCGTGTCGTGGATCGAGAGGTCGCGATGAGGTTCTCCCGTGTCTGGCTGGCGGTTGTCGTCGCCCCGCGGTGGCGCGCGCACGCCTCCCTGGTGGTGCTCGTCGCGTTCGCCCTGGCCACGGTCCTGGCCGCGGTCGCGGGCGCGCGGCGCGGCGGGTCCGCGCAGGACCGGCTGCGGGCCGGCGCGCTGCCCGCCGACGTCCTGGTGCAGAACCAGATACCGGACTTCGACTGGGACCGGGTCCGGGCCATGCCCGGGGTGGCCGCGGTCGCACCGCTGGCGGTGTCCGCGCTGAACGTCCAGGACGTCCAGCTGTGGTGGGACTCCGCACCGCCGGCCGACGCCGAGATCTGGCGATCCATCGAACGCCCGGCGGTGCTGGCCGGACGGCTGCCCGACCCGGCCCGAGCCGATGAGGTGGTGGTGCTCCCCCGCTTCGTGGAGACGTACGGCAAGGGCGTCGGCGACACGGTGGTGATCCAGCTGAGCACCCCGGAGGAGGTCAACCTGCTCTGGGATTCCGCCGGGTCCCCCGGCGGGCACGGCCCGAAGATCGTGGCACGGATCGTGGGCGTGATCCGATCGCCGTACTTCGTCGACCCCAGCGGGGGCAAGGGAACGCTCCTTCCGTCGCCCGGGCTTTTCCTGACCTACGAAGAAAATTTCATGGGCGTGGACCGGCGTGGCGGCTTCACGATCGCGCTCGTCCGGCTGACCGACGGCGAGGCGGGGCTGCCGGCCTTCCGGGAGGCCTTCACGGCGCTGACGAACCGTCCGGACATCAAGATGGAGAACCTCGCGGGAATCCGCCGCGAGGTCAACCGGCTGCTCGACTACGAGGCGACCGTGCTGATCGCCCTCGGCCTGGCCGCGCTGGCCGCCGCGGCGCTCATCGTCGCCCAGTTCACGGCCCGGTTGACCAGTGCCGCGATCCCCGAGTTACAGCGCCTGCGCGCGTCCGGTCTCACCCCCAGGCAGGCGGTGACCGCCGCGGCTCTCGGCCCCGCGCTGAGCGGGGTGCTCGGCGCGGTGCTCGGCGTGGCGGGGGCCGCCGCGGCGTCCCCGTGGATGCCGATCGGCGCCGCCGCCGCGTACGAGCCGCGCCCGGGATTCGACCTGGACTGGGCCGTTCTGCTGCCCGGCCTGCTCGGCGTGCCGGCCGCGATCACGCTGGGCGCGACCGGATACGGCTGGATCCTGCTCGGCGCGGCGCGATCACCCCGCCGCCGCACCCCTTCCCTGATCGCCGCGCTCGCCGGCCGCCAGGGCTGGCCGGTGCCGATCCAGACGGGTCTCCGCTTCGCCCTGGAACGCGGAAAGGGTCTCGACACCCTTCCGGTCGGCTCGGCCCTGACAGGGACCGTCGCGGGCGTGCTGGGCGTGCTGGCCGCGCTCACCTTCGCCACCGGCGTGCACGACGCGGCCACCAACCCGGCCAGGTACGGCCAGACCCACCAGCTCATCAGCTATCTCGGCTTCAACGGCCAGGGCGCGCCGGCCGACCAGGTGATCTCGGCGCTGGCCGGCGACCCGGACGTGGCCGGCGTCGAGCACCGCGCGATGTCCACGGCCGTCTCCGGCCACCTCACCTTCGCCTTGTTCGGCTACACGCCCGGCGGCCATCCCATCCCGGCCGGGGAGCTCAGGGCCGGACGGCTGCCCTCGACCGACCGCGAGGTCCTGCTCGCGGCGCGCACAGCGGACATCCTCAACGTGGGCGTCGGCGACCGCGTCCCGCTCACCGGGCCGCTGGGGACCCACGACTTCACCGTCACCGGCATCGGCTTCGTCCCGGAAGGACCGTCCAACAATTACGCGGAGGGCGCGCTCACCACCGGCGACGGCTACCGTGCCCTGTTCGCCTCCTACGAGATCGACACGCTCTACCTCAGCCTTCGCCCCGGCTCCGACGTGGCGGCGGCCACCACCAGGATCGCCCGTGCGGCGAGCGCGGCCACCGGCGGCACGCAGCTCGGTATCGTGCCCTTCTTCGAACCCCGCCAGCTCATCGAGATCAGGGGTATCCCCGCGCTGCCCGTCGCGCTCGGCGGCTTGCTGGCGCTGCTGGCGCTGGCCGCGACCGGGCACACGCTGCGGGCGGCCGTCCGGCGGCGACGGCAGGAGGTGGCGGTGCTGAGAGCGCTGGGGATGACCCCCGCCCAGTCCCGGTGGATCGTGCTGACCCAGGCGGGGGTGCTGGCCTCGGCCGGCCTGATCGCCGGGGTGCCGCTGGGCCTGGCTCTCGGCCGGGTGCTGTGGCGCACCGTCGCCGAGGGCGCCCCCATGCTCTACGTGCCGCCGACGCCGGTGGGCACGCTGCTGCTGATCGCCCCGGCGGCGCTGCTGGCCGCGGCGGCGCTGGCGGTGTGGCCCGCCAGAACCGCCGCGCGCATCCGCGTCGCGAGCGTGCTCCGCGCCGAGTGAGCTAGACCGTCACGGTTCCCCTGGCCGCGCGGGGCAGCAGCGCGAACGCGCCCAGGTAGAGGATCCCCGCCACGATCAGCAGCGCGTTGTAGCCGACCACCAGGGCCAGGTATTCCAGGCAGCCGCCGACCATCGCGCCGAGCAGGTTGGCGCCGAAGGCCAGGGTGCCGTTCTCGGTCTCCGCGAAACGTTTGGCGAACACCACGTTGGCCGCGAAGATCGGCAGGAACGCGATCACCACGGCCGTGACCAGGCGCAGCGGCACCGGCAACGACAGCAGCCAGGAGTTGGGCACCAGCCAGCCGATGGCCAGGCCGGCCAGGATCACGCCGTACATGACCGGCAGGGACGGGGTGCGGAAGCGGCGGGTCACCTCCACCGCGGCGAGCACCGCGACCAGGACGCCGCCGAACACGATCGCGTTGACCAGCCAGGTGGTGCCGAACAGCAGCGCGAACCCGGTGACGTTCTTGGTCTCCAGCAGCAGGAAGCCGACCCCCAGCAGGAACAGGTCCGCGTACGGCCGCATGGTCCGGAACGGCCCCGCCACCGCGCGCACCGCGAGCAGGCTGACCAGCAGGATCAGGCCGAGCGCCACCAGGTACAACATCGGGATGGAGGTGTCGTGCAGGTAGAGGAACGGGCGGTCGTCGCTGGTCGGCGGCGGGGTGTCGGCCGACGCGCCGCCCCACTCGCCGGCGCAGGTCTGGTCGGCGGCGGTGAGCCCGGCGGTGATGACGGCCTGCTGGCCCCAGCCGACCACGTCCACGCACGGCTTGTGGCCGAAGGCGGCCTGGGCGGTGGCGGCGAGCCGGTCCATCAGCCAGATCTCGCGGTAGTAGTTGTACATCGCGAACGCGCCGCCGGGCTTGAGGTGCTCCTGGGCCGAGCGCATGGCCTGCTCGGTGAACAGGTAGCTCTCCAGCCGCAGCGAGCTCGCCCCGGAGACGAGGGTGAGCGAGTCGGGCAGCGCGAACAGGATCAGGTCGTATTTCTTGTCGGTGCGCTCCAGGAACGCGCGGCCGTCGTTGATGTGGGTGGTGACGCGCGGGTCCTGGTAGGGCCGGTCGGGGTGGAACGAGCCGCCGAGCTCGCGCAGCTTGGGGTCGATCTCGACGGCGTCGACGCGCTTGGCGCCCTTGGCCAGCGCGATGGCCACGTCGGTGCCGCTGCCCGCGCCGACGATCAGCACGTCGTCCAGGGTCTTGGTGGCGGCCCGGTCGTACGGCGTGCCGTACTGCGGCTCCCACTCCAGCCGCCGCGCGGCCGGGATGGCCTCCTGATGCGGGATGCCGTTCACGTCGATGCGCATGATGGGCACGCCGTCGCGCTCGAATTTGGTCTCGGTCACCTTGTAATACGGCGACCACAGCGCCCCCGCCGTGAACGTTTCAAGCGCGAGCGCGGTCACCACGAGCACGGAGGGCGCGATCACCAGGCCGAAGTGGGCGACGGCCGTCTTGGGGCGCAGCAGCACGCCGTACGCGACGGCGGCGACCAGGCCCCACACCAGGGGCGGCGCGCTGAGGAAGGACAGCAGGGTGAACAGGCCGATGCCGATCAGGCTGCCGATCAGGTCGTAGCGGTAGGCCTCCAGCCGCGGCAGCTCGGGGAAGCAGCGGCCGACCAGCTCGGCGGGGCCCATCAGGACCAGCGCCGCCGTCACGAAGATCACCGGCAGGATCAGCCAGGCCGGGGGGCCGCTGGTGGACAGGCTGGTGAAGTAGAGGATGCCGTCGGTCTCGCGGTTGACCACGACCGGGAAGAAGCTGACGACCAGCACCAGCACGGCCAGCAGGATCGGCGAGTAGTACGGCTGCCGCTTGCTCCGCCCGACCCGCAGGAAGCCGAGCCCGATGCCCAGGAACGACCCGAGCAGCACGAAGTTGGTGAAGTAACTCAGGTGGACGATGTTGGATCCGGTCCACCGGATCAGCGCGAGCTCCAGGAACAACATGAACGCGCTGGCCACCACCAGCCTGGGTCGCACTGGGATCCAGTGGGGTGGGGGTGCGCCGTCATCCTCGTGCAGAGCCGCGTCTGCTTGCATCGTCACGGGTGGAGGCTAGCGAAGAACGCCACTCCGAGCCAGATGCCCGATTCGCACTTACCTGGCGGGCTGGCCGGTGCCCAGCGACCAGGTCACCGTGCCGACCCGGGAAGGTGACACGTTCGTCGTGGTGTCCGGGCCGGTGGACGCGCCGCCGGTGCTGCTGCTGCACGGTTCCGCGGCGAACACCGCGATGTGGCGGTATGACGTGGAAAGCTGGTCGCGCGACTTCCGGCTGCACGCGATCGACATGATCGGCGAGCCCGGTCTGAGCGCGCGGTCCCGGCCGGAGCTGGGCTCGGAGGCGTACGCGCTCTGGCTGGACGACGTGCTGGCCGGGCTCGGCCTGACGCACGCGTCGATCGTGGGCGTGTCCCTCGGCGGCTGGCTCGGGCTCGACTACGCCATCCGCCGTCCCGGCAAGGTGGACCTGCTGGCTCTGCTGTGCCCGGCCGGGATCGGCCGCCAGAAGGCTGGGGTGCTGGTGCTGGTGCTGGCGCTGCTGCTCCTGCTGTTCGGCCGCCGGGGCCGGCGGGCCGCGATGCGTCTGGTCCTCGGCGTCTCCGGCGACGTCGGTTCGCGGGACTTCGCGGAGTACGTCCTGCTGATCAACCGGCATTTCCGCCCCCGCCGCGAGAAGATCCCGCTGTTCACCGACGCGGACCTGCGCCGCCTGACAATGCCGGTGCTGGCCGTCGTCGGCGGGCGCGACCGCATGCTCGACTCCGCCGCCACCCGGACCCGGCTGGAAGCCGCGGCTCCGCACGCCACCGTGCGGCTGCTGCCCGAGGCCGGGCATCTGCTGCCCGGCCAGAACGGGCCGATCCTGGACTTCCTGCGAACCGGGATGCAGAAACACGCCCAGTAATGGCAGGGTTGTCCGCTATGGACTTGATCGCCGATCACACCGTGCTCTCGGTCGTGGTCGGATCCCGGGCGTACGGCCTGGACACCGCCGAATCCGACACCGACCGCCGGGGCGTCTACGCGGCGCCGGCGGCGCTGTTCTGGCGGCTGGACAAACCGCCCACCCATCTGGACGGGCCGCTGCCCGAGCAGTTCTCCTGGGAGCTCGAACGGTTCCTCACCCTGGCTCTGGCCTGCAACCCGACCGTGCTCGAATGCCTGTGGTCCCCGATCGTGGAGCGGATCACCCCGATCGGGACCGAGCTGCTGGCACTACGGCACGCGTTCCTGTCCCGGCGGGCCAGGGAGACCTTCCTGGAGTACGCCGACGCCCAGTTCAAGCGGCTCACCCCCGAATCGCCCAAATGGAAGCAGGCGATGCACATGATCCGGCTGCTGATCTCGGGACGCCATCTGGTCCGGCACGGCGAACCCCTCGTCCACATGGGCGAGCACCGGGATCGGCTGCTGGCGGTCCGGCGTGGGGAAGTCGCCTGGTCCGAGCTCCGCGCCTGGCGGGACGAGCTGACCGCCGATCTCGGCGCGAGCGCCGGGGTCCTGCCCGAGCACCCTGACCGTGCCGCCGTGGAGGAGTTCCTGGTGGCCGCACGAAAGTCGACGCTGTGACCACGACCCTGCCGCGCTGGCTGGCCGACATCCCGGCCGAGCAGCCGTACCCGCTCGCCTTCGCCACGGTCAGCGGCGCCCATCTGTACGGGTTCCCCTCGGTGGATTCGGATGTGGACCTGCGCGGGGTGCATCTGCTGCCGTTGCCGGACATCGTCGGATTGCGGCCGCCGGAGGAGACGATCACGCGGTCGTGGCGGCGGGACGGGGTCGAGGTCGATCTGGTCACGCACGACCTGGCCAAGTTCTGCGGGCTGCTGCTGAACCGGAACGGATACGTGCTGGAGCAGCTGCTGTCGCCGCTGGTGGTGGCGAGTTCGCCGGTGCACCAGGAGCTGGTGGCGATCGCGCCGGGGTGCGTGACGCGGTTCCACGCCTACCACTACCTGGGGTTCGCCCGGACGCAGTGGAAGCTGTTCGAGAAGGCGCGCGAGCTGAAGCCGCTGCTGTACACCTTCCGGGTGCTGCTGACCGGCATCCATCTGGTGCGGACGGGGGAGCTTGTCGCCGATCTCACCCGGCTTTACGGGGGCGGGCCGCCGTACCTCAAGGAGCTGGTGGCCGCCAAGAAGGCGGGCGAGCACGGCGGGCTGCCCGGCGGGGCGCCGGCCCTCGACGTGCTGGCCGGGGATGTCGAGGGGCTGACCGCCGCCCTGGAGCTGGCCAGGGACGAGTCGCCGCTGCCGGGCGCGGCCACGGCGGCGGACGCGCTGCACGATCTGGTGGTGCGGGTCCGGCTTGATCAGGGACCTCGGTAGGGGATGGTCCGGGCGTAACGCCGGAAGCCCATGCCGCGGTAGAGCACCTGCGGGATCGGGTAACCGGAGTCGCCGCGGGGGCAGACGATCGCGGTTTTCGCGCCCGTGGCCCGGAGTGCGTGGAGGGCGGCCAGGCAGACTGCCCGGGACAGGCCCATGCGCCGGAACTCCGGGACCGTCCCGACGGGCTCGATCAGGCCGACGCCGTGCTGGTCGTCCAGCCAGATGAGGCAGCTCGCGGCGAAGTCTCCGCCGGGGCCTTCCGCCACCCAGTCCAGATCCGCCCGGTACGGCCATGCCGCCATCAGGGCTCGATAGGACTCGTCGGTCACCTTGGTCGAATTCCAGGATCGGCGGTGTACGGCCACCCGGCGTACGAGATCGGCTTCGCCGGAGACGGCCCGGACGATGAACCCGTCGGGCACTACGGGATCCGGCAGCTGTTTCAGCGAACGCCGGTGGTAGGCGAAGAACGCCTTCGCCTCGGGGTCCCGGAAATATCCGTATCTGTCCAGCTCTGACTGGAGGTTCTTCTCCACGTCGAGGGCCGTCACCATCACCGGCTGCCCGTCGGCGAGATCCGTGAACCAGCGGAGAACCTCGCCGATCAGCTCCGGGTATCCCGGATCCACCTGTAAGCGGAAATCCCACGGTAAGTTGGCCCACCCCCAGGCGACCACCCGGCCGCCGTCCTCCCACAGGCCGATCGGCCACCGCGTCAGCTCCGGCGGATACATCAGCCTTCCCCAGGCCAGATCCCCCACATGATGGGCACTCCGGGCCGACCACAGGCGCTGGGTCAGGCCCTGCATCGCGCGCAGGTCCTCCGGCTTCGCGAACTCCCGCATGCTGATCAGGGTAGGCGGCCGACGTGGGCCAGAGCCTGCTTCAGCAGCACGCCCTGGCCGCCCGTCATCTCCTGCTGCACCAGCGGGGAGGCGGCCTCGGCCGGGGTGAACCACTCCAGGTCGAGCGCGTCCTGCCGGGGGCGGCAGTCGCCCGCGACCGGCACGATGTAGGCCAGCGACACCGCGTGCTGGCGGGGGTCATGGTAGGGCGTGACGTCCTGGGCCGGGAAGTACTCGGCCACCGTGAACGGCTGCGGTGAGGCCGGGATGCGGGGCAGGGCCACCGGGCCGAGGTCCTTCTCCAGGTGGCGCAGGAGCGCGTCGCGGACCCGTTCCCGGTAGAGCACCCGGCCGGAGACCAGGGCGCGGCTGACCTTGCCGTCCGTGCCGATGCGCAGCAGCAGGCCGACGTGGGTCACCACGCCCGACTCGTCCACCCGGACGGGGACGGCGTCGACGTACAGGATCGGCATCCGCCCCCGGATGGCCTCCAACTCCTCCGGAGCCAGCCAACCAGGAGCGGTTTCGGTCATTTCGGTCATTGATCGATCGTACTCGGCATGGGTGGGCCCACCTCGCACAACGGCGAGATGGGCTCGCACCGGTTCAGCGGAGTTCGGCGCGCTTGTCCAGGGCGACGACGGTGAGCCAGGAGACGGCCACCAGCGCCCCGACGCCGAGGGTGAGCGCGCCCGCGTGCCCGCCCGAGATCGCCCAGACCTCCCCGGCGAGGAAGATCACCGCGCTGGCCACCGAGCCCGCCGCGTATCCGGTTCGGCCGGCCTGGCTGTAGTGGCGGCCGAAGATGAAGCAGGCCACGATGAGCGCGGTGAAGCCGATCGAGGCGGAGGCGTTGTGCGCGATGCTGTGCCAGCTCATCGAGGCCGGCATGCCGAGGGGAGTGCCGGTCGGGAAACCGTCCATCGGGTCCATCGTGAAGATCCCGGCCAGGACGGTGGTGACGCCGAACACCAGGACCAGCCGGGGAGCCCAGACGCCACCCAACCGGCCGCGCAGCGCGCGGCGGAGGCCGATCGATCCGGCGACGGCCAGGACACCCATGACCACGAATGTGCTGATCTGGAGCCAGCCGAGGTCACCGTTGCTCAGCACGCTGAGCGGGTGGCGGGTCAGGTCGAAGCTCTCCCGGGTGAAGGCCTGGCCATAGGAGACGATCCCGTAGACGGGGGCAACCAGCGCGGCCGCAATGAGAAGCGTGCGCGTACTGGTCGGGGTGCTGGTGCCGATCGGGGTGCTGGTGTTGGTGGCAGTCATGGCCGAGTCCTTTTCAA
This sequence comes from Acrocarpospora macrocephala, assembly GCF_009687865.1. Lineage (GTDB taxonomy): Bacteria > Actinomycetota > Actinomycetes > Streptosporangiales > Streptosporangiaceae > Acrocarpospora > Acrocarpospora macrocephala. Next base: position 51,395 of record NZ_BLAE01000052.1, on the reverse strand, counting down.
TGGCATGGCCGGTCGAACCGGCTTCGGTGGCATGGCCGGTCGAACCGGCTTCGGTGACGTTGCCGGTCGAACCGGCTTCGGTGACGTTGCCGGTCGAACCGGCCTCACTGACGCGTCGTCCGGCGACCCCCGGAATCGACCGCCCGTCCCGAGCTCCCCGCCGACCAGGGATTATCTGGATATTTCCGCATTACCTGTCATATGTTGAGGGATGCATTACCTGTCACATCCCGACGAATCCCAGGTCAGGCGAGAGTCGGTCGATTTCGGTGCCGGTCGTGCGACGCATGAGTGACAGCACGAAGCGATCGAACAAGGAGAAGACAATGCGATTCCTGATGACCATGAAGGGCGGCGGACCGGCTCCGGACGAGGCGCTCTACGCGGAGATGGGCAAGTTCGTGGAGGAGATGACCAAGGCCGGCGTGCTGTTGGCGACCGGCGGCCTGGACCCCGCAGGCACCCACATCACCGCCTCCGGCGGCGACATCACCATCACCGACGGCCCTTTCGCCGAGGCACGAGAGGCGATCGTCAGCTTCGCACTGATCGAGGTCCGCTCCAAGGAGGAGGCCATCGAACTCACCCGCCGCTTCTGGAAGATCATCGGCGACGGCGTAGGCGACATGCAGCAGGTGTACGGCCCCGAATAACCCAAACGGGATTGGCGGCAATGATTCCGGTGATCCGATCAGGACATCGTGGGACGCGCACACCACGATCGACGGAGTCTGAAAGCTGAGGCGATGATTCCAATGATCCGATCACAACGTCGCGGAACGCGCACACCACGACCGACGGAATCCGGAAGCTGATGATCCGATCACGACGTCGCGGGATGCGCACACCACGATCGACGGAATCTGAAAGCTGAGGCGATGATTCCGATCATCCGATCACAACGTCGCGGAACGCGCACACCACGACCGACGGAATCTGGGAGCTGAGGCGATGATCCGATTATGACGTCGTGGGACGCGCACGCCGCTGTCGACGGAGTGTGGAAGCTGGAGTCCGCGAGGATCATCGCTGGTCTCGTCCGGATTGCGGGGGATGTCAGTCTGGCCGAGGAGTTCGCGCAGGACGCGCTCCTGGCCGCGCTGGAGCGGTGGCCGGAGTCAGGCGTCCCGGACAATCCGGGCGCCTGGCTGATGGCCATCGCCAAGCGCAGGGCTGTCGACCATCTGCGCCGCGCCGGACGGCTGGACCGCGGGAACGAGAAGCTGGCCCACGAACTCGCGGTCCGGCCGGACCCCGGCGCGGACGACCTGGACGCGGCGCTCGACGACCTCGATGGCGGGGTCGGCGACGACGTCCTGCGGCTGATGTTCATCTCCTGCCACCCCGCCCTGTCCACCGGGGCGCGGGTGGCACTGACGTTGCGGCTCGTCGGCGGGCTGCGAACGGAGGAGATCGCGCGCGCGTTCCTGGTGTCGGAGGCCGTGGTCGCGCAGCGGATCGTGCGGGCCAAGCGCACGCTGGCCGCCCGGCGGATCCCGTTCGAGGTGCCCGCGGAGCGGGACCGCGAGGCCCGGCTCTCCTCGGTGCTCGAGGTCATCTACCTCGTGTTCAACGAAGGATACGCGGCCACGGCGGGCGAGGACTTGATGCGGCCCGGGCTGTGCCTGGAGGCGCTGCGGCTCGGCCGGTTGCTGGCCCAGCTCACGCCCGGCGAAGCCGAGGTGCATGGCCTTGTCGCGTTGATGGAACTGCAGGCGTCGCGCGCCGAGGCCCGCACCGGACCCGAGGGCGAGCCGATCCCGCTGCACGAGCAGAACCGGGGGCGCTGGGATCGGCTGCTCATCCGCCGGGGCATGACGGCACTGCTCCAGGCCGGGGCCGCCGGTGGCCCGCTCGGCCCGTACATGCTCCAGGCCGCGATCGCGGTCTGCCACGCCCAGGCCCCCACCGCGGAGGAAACCGACTGGGCGCGGATCGCGTCGCTCTACGAGGCGTTGTCCCGGGTGCTGCCCACCCCGGTCGTGCGGCTCAACCGGGCGGTCGCGGTCGCGATGGCGGACGGGCCCGAGGCCGGCCTGGCGTTGGCCGATCCGCTGCTCGCCGAACCGGCGATGCGCGGCTACCACCTGCTGCCGGGCGTGCGCGGTGACCTGCTGGCCAAGCTCGGCCGCAACGCGGAAGCGCGCGCCGAGTTCGAACGCGCGGCCTCGCTCACCCAGAACGCCCCCGAACGCGCGATCCTGCTGAAACGCGCCGCCGCCTGCGAAGAGCGAGCCGACGCGGTCACCCTCTCGCACGCGGTCGCCGCCTTCCTGGCCCGCGACGACCTGGATCCCGCGACCCTGCGCGCCTACGGCCAGACGATGAACCGCCTGGTCCGGCAGGTCGGCGGGGAGATGGCCCTGCCCGATCTCACGGCCGCGCGGATCGCGGCGGCCTTCGCGGCCGTGTGGGGCGGGGCCGCGGACGCGACCTGGAACCGGCATCGCGCCGCCGTCCGCTCCTTCACCGCATGGGCCCGGCGCGACCAGGGCTGGACCGCCGCCAACCTGTCCGCCGGCCTCGACCGGCGCCCCGAACCACGCGGCAGGACCCGCGGCATGGACCCCGCCCACGTCGAAACCCTGCTCACCCACCCCGGCCTCCCCCTGCGCGAGCGCACCCTCTGGGCGATGCTCTACGAGAGCGCGGCCGGAGCCGCCCTGGCCCTGTCCCTCGACATCGAGGACCTGGATCTCGACGGCGGACACGGCCGCGGCGTGCACTGGGGACCCAAGACGGCCGCACTGCTCCCCCAGCTCATCGCCAACCGCCACCGCGGACCCGTGTTCCTCGCCGACCGCAAACCCGCCCCGGCCCGCATGCCGCCCGCCCGCGACATATGCCCGGAGACAGGCCGCCGCCGCCTGTCCTACGAACGGGCGGAGTACTTGTTCAAACAGGCGTCGCATGGCAACACCTTCTATCAACTGCGACTGACAGAACCCTCCGCCACCCGGCAGCCGTCACCGTCATAGACCTCGGCCGCGTCGGGCCCGGCCATGGCCACGGTCAGTCGCTGCGGCCCGAGGGCGGGCGCCAGCAGCCGATATCGGAATTCCGGTCCAGCCAAATCCCGCCCCATAACGCCGGAAAAGCTCCGCCATGAGCACAATCAGCAATGGTCCGTGCACCACTAGATCGGCGTATCCCTCGGCTGCGGCGAAGCGATGGTCATAGTGAATGCGATGCGCGTTATACGTGAGCGCCGAGAACCGGAACAACACCACCGGATCGACGTCGAAAACGAACCGCGGTTCGCCCATCGGCAAACCCCCGTCGGTCGTCGGCAAAACCCCCGGAGGCTGGTACACGATGTCCTGTTCCTCCGTGATCGCCAGCTCGCCGCCCTGCCGGAACTCGTGGCGTACCGTCACGAATGTCAGCGGCCCTGATCGGCCGGTCTTATCCACCGACGCGACCACCCCACTGCTCCGCATGGCCGTCTCACCCACCCGTAGCGGACGCAGATGCCGCGTCCGGCCCCCGGCGAACATCCGCGTCCTGCCAGGCCCGGGCTGCCCCGCCAGTGGATGCCCGTCCGGCCCGAGCTCGTCCTGCCGCCACTCGTCCAGCAGCTGCACCCAATGCCACATCGGCGGCAACGATCCGCCCGGCTCCCCCGCCGCGACCGCCTCAACGCCGAGCAGCCCCGCCAGGGCCCGCCCGGCGTGCGGGTCGATTACCCCTTCTCGCCGGAGGTCCATCAGCACCCTTCGCTCATTTAAGCGACCACCGCAAAGCAATTCGCGATGCTATTTCGGAATCATGCGTATGGCACGAAATGGGTTACCATTATTCACAACGCAATCCCTCCACCTCCGGGAGCGGAATGACGACGGCGGCATCCCCTGGTGACATCCACGTCAGCCACGAGGAACTGACCCGGTTGCGCATGGCGCTCGGCCGCCTCGGCCGGGTGCTCAGACAGCAGAACGACGAGGGTCTGTCGTACGCGTTGATATCCCTGCTCTTCAACGTGGCCCGCAACCAGCCCACCACCGCCGGCGACCTGGCCGTCAGCGAGGGCGTCAGCCCTCCGTCGGTGACCCGCTCCCTCAACCGCCTGTTCGAACTCGGCCTCATCTCCCGCGAGCAGGACTCCGTCGACCGCAGGGCCACCCTGATCCGGCTGACCAACGCCGGCATGCTGGAACGCGCCCGCATCCTGCGCAGCCGCGAGGTCTGGCTCTCCGGCCACCTCGACCGCCTCTCCCCCGACGAACTGACCGCCCTCCTGAACGCGGTCCCCGTCCTGGAACGCCTCTGCGACCCAGAAACCCCGTAACACAGATCACCACGCTAGAGAGCACCCAGCCTGCCGCACCCGACATCCTGTGCCCGTAGCGGTCGGGTCCCGGGCGCGAAAGTTTCAGCGTCAACGGCCGGTCGGGGCTTTAGGTGATCTTGGTGCGTTGACGGGGGGAGTGGATCGGGCCAATGTGATCCGGGTGAAGTCGGTCTCCCTGGCGGCTGTCGTGCTCGCGGGCGCGCTCGTCTCCGCGCCCGCGGGCGCAACGCCGGTGTTCAGTTGTGAATACGAGTTCGTGACCTGGCCTGGGTCGTTCAGCGCGGAGCTGACGATCACCAACAACGGGCCCGCGATCAGTTCCTGGCGGGTCAGCTGGACGTTCCGTGCCGCGACCACGCAATCCGCCGCCTGGCAGGCGAAGCTGTCGCAGCGCACGCCGTACGACATGACCGCCACCAACCTGCCGTGGAACGGGGGGATCGGGACCGGCCAGGTGCGGACGTTCGGCTGGACGGCCTTCGCGGTGACCACGGAGACGCCGGACGACATCACCGTCAACGGGGTCCCCTGCTGATCATTCGCCGAGCAGGACCGTGATCTGGTCGGCCTCCGGCACGCCCAACCGGCGGTAGATGTCGGCGGCGACGCGCCAGTTCTCCCGGGCCTGCCCGGTCTGCCCGCTGCCGTTGAGCACGTGGGCGATGCCGGCGAGGGCCCGCGCATGCTCGTACTGGTCGCCGGTTTCCTCGGTCAGCGTGTGCGCGGCCCGATGCCGGGCGAGGGCCGCTTCCGGCTGGCCCATCGCGCGCAGCGTCTCGCCGAGCGTGTTGAGCGTTTCGGTCTCCAGGCTGCGATCGCCCGTTTCGCGGCTGATGGCCAAGGCCCGGCGCAGGTGGTCGAGAGCCTGCGGGTAACGCTCCAGGCGCAGGTAGACCGCGCCCATCGTGCCCAGCGCGCTGCCCGCACCGCCGGGATCGCCGGATTCGCGGCAACTGGCCAGCGCCTGCTCCAGGTGCGTGAGGGCGTCGGCGTGCCGTCCGAGCAGGCCGTACAGCGCGCCGAGGTTGCCGAGGGCGTATCCGCGCAGGCGTGGGTCGCCCACCTCGGCGAAGATCTCGGCGGCTTCGAGCTGGTGCCCGGCCGCGTCCTCGTAGCGGCCAAGCCGCCGGTACAGCGCGCCGATGTTGATCAGCTGGGTGCCGGTCCCGTGCCGGTTCCCGGTGCGGCGGCAGAGCGCCAGCGCGTCCTGGAGATGCGCGAGCGCCTGCGCCAGTTCGCCCAGCCGCTCGTCCACCACGCCGAGCCGTCCCAGCGCTCTGGCCTCCCCCTCAAGATCCCCGGCCTCCCGCGCGGCGGCGAGGGATTGGCGGAACCGCTCCCTGGCCTCCCGGAAGTTGCCCAGCCACCAGTGGATGCCGCCCAGGTTGGCCAGGGCGGCGGCCCGTCCCTCGCCCGCCGCGAGCGCGGCCCGTACGGCGCAGGTGTGGACCGTGAGAGCCTCCTGGTAGTGGCAGCCGACCTCGAAATGCCGCCACAGCGTGCGGGACAGGTCGACGCAGTGGCCCGGCCAGCCGTGGCGGGCCGCGTACGCGGCGACGGCCACCAGATTCGGGCGTTCCCGCTCAAGCCAGGCCACGACTTCGTCCATTGGAGGCACCGGCGACCCCGGAACCTCCGGTGCGGGCCGCCCGCGTTCGTAGGGGAACAGCACATTCGCGGCCGAAGCCGCCGAATACCGGTAGTAGTCCAGCAGCCGGGTCAGCGCCGCGTGCGGGTCCGTCGCGTTCTCGACGGCGAAGGCGCGGAGCAGGTCGTGCATCGTGTACCGGCCCGAACCCGCAGATTCGAGCAGATGCCCCCGGGCCAGCTCCTCGACCAGCTCCCGCGCCCGCTCGAGCCCGGCGCCCGCCAGGGCTGCGGCGGCGTACGCGTCGAGTTCCCGCCCCGGATGCAGGCCAAGCAGGTCGAACACCCGCGCCGCGTCCGCGCTGAGCTGCCGATAGGACCACGAGAAGACCGCGCGGACCGCCGTGCGCGGGTCCCCGGCCGCGTCCAGCAGGTCCAGCCGCCGCTGCTCGTCACGCAACCCAGCGACCAGCTCCGACAGCGCGACACCAGGCCGTGCGACGGCGAGTTCGGCCGCGATCCGCAACGCCAGCGGCAACCGCGCGCAGTTCTCGGCCAGCTCCGCCGCATGTGCGGGCGATTCGTCCACTCGCGCCCCGATCAGGGTGCGGAGCAGGGCGATCGCCTCGGACGCGCTGAGCATGTCCAGCTCGATCCGCCTGGCCCCGTCGCGCGCGACCAGCCCGGCGAGATCCTCCCGGCTGGTCACCACGACGAAGCAGGACGGGCTGCCGGGCAGCAGCGGCCGCACATGCTCTGCGCCGCGGGCGTTGTCCAGCACGATGAGCAGACGCCGCCCGGCCACGAGCGTGCGGTACCGGGCCGCGCGTTCGGAGAGATCGTCGGGGATGTCCTGCCCATCCACGCCGAGGCCGCGCAGGAAGCCCGCCAGTGCGTCGGCCGTCGGCACCGGCCGTTCGGGATCGTAGCCGCGCAGATCAAGGTAGAGCTGGCCGTCGGGGAAACGTTTCGCCACCTGGTGCGCCCAGTGTACGGCCAGCGCGGTCTTGCCCACCCCAGCCGTTCCCGCCACCGCGGAGATCACCGCGGTTCGCCGCTCGCCGGGAGCCAGCAGAGCGTGCAAGGTGGCGAGCTGCTCGGTTCGGCCGGTGAAACCGTACACGTCCATGGGGAGTTGCCTGGGCACCGGGCGTTCGGCGGGGAGCGCCCGCCGGCGGTTCTCCTCGACCTGGTCGCGGGCCGTGGCGAGCGCCCCCTGCTCGGCGGGGGTCGCGCCGAGCAGGCCGATCAGCACGTCGAACCGGTCGGTCGGCGGGAGGACCCGCCCGGACAGGTACTCGCCGATGATCCCGTGCGACCATCCGGTCGCCGCCGCCAGCTCGCGGTAGGTCAGCTCGGAGGTTCCCCGCCGCCGCGCGTGCCGCCGCCGCAGCCCGCGCAGCACGCGCGAGAGGTCCGCCAGAGTACGGACCTCCGCCAGTCGCCAACCCGATACGCCGTCGATGGGTGAAGGAAACCACGCGGAAGGATCGTGCGCGACCGGAGCCGCGCACGATCCCGATCTCACCCCGTGCAGGGCACGCCGTTGAGCGTGAAACCGCTCGGCGGCGTGAACGGAACGGCCGACCCGCCGAAGCCGACGAACGTCTGCACGCCCGGCCCGATCACCGCGTTGTACGCCACCGGGGTGATCGTCCCGGTTCCGCCGCTACGGGTCATCACCCCGTTGAACGTGCTGCCCACGGTCGCCGTCGCGGGCAGGGCGAAGCCGATCGTCCACCCGTTCGTGGCCGCGGGCGTCGTGTTCACGATCGTGACCACGGCCTGGAATCCCGGGCTGAACGTGATGACCTGAATCCGGCACGTCGGCGTGGCGGTGGTGGCCAGGGTGGTGAAACTCCCGGGATCCGACCGCGCCGAGGTGTTCCCCGCGGCGTCGAAGGCGATGACCGCGTAGGTGTACGTGGTGCTCGGCGTCAGCCCGGTGACCGGCTGGAACCGCTCCGCCGGCCCGACGGTCCGGATCGTGGTCCACGTGCCGCCCGCGAGCTGCTGCAGGTAATACCCGGTGACCTGCACATTGTCAGTGGCCTCGGGCCAGAACACGTTCGCCGCCGTCGTGGTGACGCTGCTGAACGTGGGCGCCTGAGGCTTCGACGGCGGCACCGTGTCGGTTCCGGCCGCCCGCGCGGGCGACGCCAGGAACGCCACCCCCAGGAGAGCGCTGAGAATCGCGACGATAATTCGTCTCATCGTTGTGCACCTTTCACGTCGGCACTGCCGCAATGATCGGCAGCCCGCGCCCGGATTCCCCCGAATCCTGGACACCGTTGGACAGGCGTGAGGTGCGGATGGCTCAGCGGGTCGCGCGGCGTTTGGTCCAGACGTCGAAGGCGACGGCGGCGAGCAGGACGATGCCCTTGACGAGCATGACCCGCTCGCTGGGGGAGCCGATCAAGGACATGCCGTTGTTGATGACCCCCATGATGAGCCCGCCGGTGATGGCGCCGACGACCTTCCCGACCCCGCCCTGGACGGCGGCGCCGCCGATGAAGGCGGCGGCGATGGCGTCGAGTTCGAAGGCGTTGCCGGCCGTCGGGCCCGCCTGGTTGAGGCGGCCGGCGAAGATGACACCGGCCAGGGCGGCGAGCACGCCCATGTTGACGAAGATCCAGAAGACGACCTGCCTGACGTTGATGCCGGAGAGCTGGGCGGCCTGCAGGTTGCCGCCGATGGCGTAGATCTGGCGGCCGAAGACGGCGCGGGTGGTGAGGAGGGAGTAGGCGAGGACGAGGAGCGCGAGCAGGACCAGGACCCAGGGGAGGTTCTTGAAGCGCGCCAGCTGCACCACCACCACGACGACGACCGCGGCGGCGGTGAGGAGCTTGAGGAGGAAGACGGCGAAGGGCTCCACGGACTGGTGGTAGCCGAGCCGGGCGGTGCGGGCGCGCCATTGCGTGGTGACCATGCCGGTGATGACCAGGGCGCCGATGATCAGGCTGAACAGGTCGGCGCCGCCGAGCGGGCCCAGGCCGATGTTGCCCAGGTAGCCGTCGGTGAAGCCGTTGGACAGCGTCCGTACCGGATCGGGGAAGGGCCCGATGCCCTGGTTGCCGAGGACGGTGAGGGTGAGGGCGCGGAACAGGAGCATTCCGGCGAGGGTGACGATGAAGGCGGGGATGCCGTAATAGGCGATCCAGTAGCCCTGCCAGGCGCCGATGACGCCGCCCGCGATCAGCGTGAGGACCAGGGCGAGCGGCCAGGGGAGGCCGTATTCGACCATGAGGACGGCGGCGATCGCGCCGGTGACGGCGACCACCGAGCCGACCGACAGGTCGATGTGCCCGGCGATGATGATCAGAATCATGCCGATGGACAGGATGAGGATGTACGAGTTCTGGACGACGATGTTGGAGATGTTCTGCGGCTGGAGCAGGGCGCCGTCGGTCAGAATCGAGAAGAGCACGACGATCAGGGCGAACGCGATGTATATGCCGCTCTGGCGGATGTTCAGCGACCTGCCGAGCAATGAAGCGGTCATCGGGACTGTTCCTTGGTCATCAGTTGCATGAGGCGTTCCTGGGTGGCGTCGGCGCGCGAGAGCTCGCCGGTGATGCGGCCCGCCGACAGGGCGTAGACGCGGTCGCAGAGGCCGAGGAGTTCCGGCAGCTCCGAGGAGATGACCAGCAGGGCCTTGCCCGCGTCGGCCAGCCGGTTGATGATCGAATAGATCTCGTACTTGGCGCCGACGTCGATGCCGCGGGTCGGCTCGTCCAGGATCAGCACGTCCGCGTCCGTGAAGATCCACTTGGACAGCACGACCTTCTGCTGGTTGCCGCCGCTGAGCTTGCCGGTGACGCTGAGCACGCTGGGCGCCTTGATGTTGAGGTCGCGGCGGTACTGCTCGGCGATCCGGTACTCCTCGTTGTCGTCGACCCAGCCGCGCCGGGCCAGCTTGCCCAGGTCGGCGGCGGAGACGTTGCGCTTGATGTCCTCGATCAGGTTGAGGCCGTAGCGTTTGCGGTCCTCGGTGGCGTACGCGATGCCGTGCCGGATGGCGTCCCGCACCGTGCGGATGTCGACCTCGCGGCCGTCGCGGTAGATCCGGCCGGAGATGTTCGTCCCGTACGCGCGGCCGAAGACGCTCATCGCCAGTTCGGTGCGGCCCGCGCCCATCAGCCCGGCCAGACCGACGATCTCGCCGCGGCGGATCGACAGGGTGGCGCCGGCGACGACGGCGCGGCCGAGCTGGACGGGGCTGTGCACGGTCCAGTCCTCGATGCGCAGGGCTTCGGGGCCGATATCGGGAACGCGCGCCGGGAAACGGTGTTCCAGGTCGCGGCCGACCATGCCGGCGATGATGCGGTCCTCGGTGACCTCGTCGGTGGCGAGGGAGAGTGTCTCGATCAACCGGCCGTCGCGGAGGATGGTGATCGAGTCGGCGATCGAGGCGACCTCGTTCAGCTTGTGGGAGATGATCACGCAGGTGACTCCCTCGGCGCGCAGGCCGCGGAGCAGGTCGAGCAGGTGCGCGGAGTCCTCGTCGTTGAGCGCCGCGGTCGGCTCGTCCAGGATGAGCAGCCGGACCTCCTTGGCCAGCGCCTTGGCGATCTCGACCAGCTGCTGCTTGCCGACGCCGATGTCGGCCACCGTGGTCACCGGGTTCTCCCGCAGGCCGACCCGGTCCAGGAGCCGGGCGGCCTCGTGGTTGGTGCGGTTCCAGTCGACGAGGCCGCGCCTGGCCCGCTCGTTGCCGAGGAAGATGTTCTCCGCGATCGACAGCTGCGGGCAGAGCGCGAGCTCCTGGTGGATGATGACGATCCCGCGCCGCTCGCTGTCGCGGATGTCGGAGAACCGGCACGGGGCGCCGTCGAAGGTGATCTCGCCCTCGTACGAGCCGTGCGGATACACCCCCGACAGGACCTTCATCAGCGTCGACTTGCCGGCGCCGTTCTCCCCGCAGATCGCGTGGATCTCACCCCGGCGCACCGACAGGTTCACATCCTGCAGCGCCCGTACGCCGGGGAAGGTCTTGGTGATCGCGCGCATGCGCAGGATGTCATCGCTCATCCGAGCTGGGCGGCCGTGTAGTAGCCGGTGTCGATCAGCGCCTGCTGGTAGTTGCTCTTGTCCACGATGATCGGTTCGAGCAGGAAGGACGGCACGACCTTGTTGCCGTTCTCGTAGTCCTTGGTGTTGTTCACCTCGGGCGTGCCGCCCTTGAGCAGGGCGTCGGTCATCTTCACGGTGACGTCGGCGAGCTGACGGGTGTCCTTGTGGATCGTCGAGTACTGCTCGTCCGCGATGATCGACTTGACCGAGGCCAGCTCGGCGTCCTGCCCGGTCACGATCGGGTACGGCTGCCCGGACGTGCCGTAGCCATTGCTCTTCAGCGCCGACAGGATCCCGATCGACAGCCCGTCGTACGGGGAGAGCACGCCCGCCACCTGGTCGCCGCCGCTGTAGGTCTTGGTGAGGATGTCCTCCATGCGCTTCTGCGCGGTGGCCGGGTCCCAGCGCAGGATGGCGACGGTCTTGAAGTCGGTCTGCCCGCTCTTGACGACCAGGGTGCCCTTGTCGATGTGCGGCTGGAGTATCGACATCGCGCCGTTGAAGAAGAAGGTGGCGTTGTTGTCGTCGGGGGAACCGGCGAACAGCTCGATGTTGAACGGGCCTTTCGCGTCGCCCGCGGAGCCGTCGGCGTTGACCACTTTGAGGCCGGTGAGCAGGGAGGTGGCCTGCTGCACGCCCACCTTGAAGTTGTCGAAGGTGGCGTAGTAGTCCACATTCGGGCTGTTGCGAATCAGCCGGTCGTACGCGATGACCGGGATCTTCTTGTCCGCCGCCTCCTGCAGCTGGGTGGTGATGGCCGTCCCGTCGATCGACGCGATGATCAGGAGCTTGGCGCCCTTGGTGATCTGGTTCTCGATCTGGTTGACCTGGGTGGGGATGTCGTTCTCCGCGTACTGCAGGTCGACCTGGTAGCCCAGTTTCTCCAGCCCGGCCTTGACGTTGTCGCCGTCGTGGATCCAGCGCTCGGAGGACTTGGTGGGCATGGTGACGCCGACCAGCGCGCCCGCGTTTCCGGCCGAGGCGGCGGCGGAGGCTTCCTGGTCCACGGTCTTCTCGCTGGAGCCGCAGGCGGCGAGGCCGAGGGCCAGGGCGAGGATGGCGGCTATTCGTGCCAGGGGGGAGGTGGCAATCATGAAAATGACTGTTATCGTTAACATTGGGGTTGTCAACAGGTCACGACAAACGTGCTTGTAACAGCCCGGAAACACCGGTCTGGCCTGGTGATTCGGTCAGACCGGCGGTTGTGGTGCCTGCGGTTGCGCTCTCATCAAGCTACGACTCGCGTACGACGGCAGCCTCCACCCTGCGGGTCAGGCCGGTGTGGCGGCGGCTCCCGAGCTGGCGGACGGCCAGCCGCAAAGCCTCCCGCTGGCCGACCAGGACCACCCAGGAGCGCGCCCGGGTGACCAGGGTGTAAAGCAGGCGGCGCCGCAGCATGACGCCGCCCGCCTCGTTCACCAGCGGAGCCACCACGAAGGGGTATTCGCTGCCCTGGGCGCGGTGCACGCTGATCGCGTAGCAGTGGGTCAGGTCGTCGAGCTCGTCGAAGCCGTAGTCGACCGACCGGCCGTCGTCGGTGGTGAGACGGATCAGGCGATCCTGCGGGAGGACGGCGGCCACCGTGGCGGTCTCCCCGTTGAAGACGTTCTTGTCGTAGTTGTTGCGGATCGGCATGACCCGATCGCCCGGGCGGAAGACCGAGGCGCCCGACCAGTGCTCCGGAATCTCGTCGCGGGCCGGATTGAGACGATCCTGGATGGTACGGCCGATCTCCAGCGTTCCGGTGGTTCCCTTGCGCATCGGGCAGAGCACCTGCACCTGGCCGGGGCTGACGTTCTGCTTGCGGGGGATCGCCACCGTGGCCAGGTGGATCACCCGTTCGGCCACCTCCCCGGGATCGCCGACCTCCTCGAACCAGAAACCGCCCCGCCCGGGCAGGGCGGGGAGCTCGCCCGCGCGGATGCGGTGCGCGGCCTGGATGATCCCGCTGCCGGCGGCCTGGCGGAAGACATGGGTCAGGCGGACGCGCGCGATCTCCTCGACGTTCAGCAGGTCGGCCAGCACGTTGCCGGGGCCGATGCTGGGCAGCTGGTCGCTGTCGCCGACCAGCAGCAGGTGACTGCCGGTCGGGACGGCCGCGAGCAGCCTGGTCGCCAGGTGCAGGTCCAGCATCGACGCCTCGTCGACCACGATGAGGTCGGCCTGGGCGGGGCTCAACTCGGAGAACAGATCGGGCGAGTCGTCGGGCTCGGTGCGGGCGAGCATACGGTGCACGGTCATCGCGGGCAGCCCGGTGAGCTCCGACAGGCGTTTGGCGGCCTTGCCGGTGGGCGCGGTGAGCGTGACCGTGCCGCCCATCGCCCGGACGGCCGCCGCGATCGCGCGCACCGTGTGGCTCTTGCCGCAGCCGGGACCGCCGGTGAGGATGCTCACCGTGCAGGTCAGGGCCAGGGTCATCGCGGCCCGCTGATCGTCGTGCAGCCGGTCGTCCTCCTCGTACGCCCGCCCCAGCAGCGTGGACTTGGCCCGCAGCAGCCGGGTCAATTGGGCGGCCAGGGCCACCTCCCGGCTGTGCTGCTCCTTGAGATACACGACGCTCTGCCCCGACAGGGCTTCGACGACCACCCGGCGCTCGGCGGTGAGCGCGTCCAGCGACCCGCGGATGAGCGCGCGGTCCTGGTCGATCAGCTCGGCGGTCTCCGCGAGCAACGCCGTCAACGGTAAGAAGCAGTGCCCCGCGCGCACGCCCGCCGATTCAAGCCGGTCCAGGATGGCCGCCTTGATCCGTTGCGGGCTGCGCTCCGGCACGCCTGAACGCAGCGCGATCCGGTCCGCGATGCCGAACGCGATCCCCCTGACCTGGCCGATCAGCTGGTACGGATCGGTGGCGAGAACGTCGGCGGACCTCTCGCCGTACACCTGGTAGATCTTGGCGGCGAGCAGGGGGCTGAGACCGAAACCCTGCAGGACCAGCATCAGCGCGGCGATGGACTTCTGCTCCAGCCAGGCCTGGACGATCTGCGCCTGCCTGCCGGGACCGATGTTGATGACCTCGCGGAGCCGCTCCGGGTCGGTGTCGATCACGTGCAGCGTGCTCTCGCCGAAATGGCCGACGATCGCGTGCGCCAGCCGGGGGCCGATGCCGCGGATCAGCCCGGAGCCCAGATAGGCGCGGATGGCCGGGACCGTCGCCGGGGCGACCCGCTCGCAGGCGGTGACGGTGAAACGGCGGCCGTGGCGGGGATGTTCGCCCCACTCGCCGGTCAGCCGGAGGGTCTCCCCAGGCTGGACCCCCGCGAGGGCGCGCCCGGCCGCGATGAAACCGGGCCCGCCCTCGGCGGTCATCCGGGCGATGGTGAACTCGTCCTCCCGGACGAATACCAGTCGCTCGACCGAAGCCTCCACAGCGGCGATCCAATCACCCGGTGGCGGGCTCTGCCGCCCGCCACTCGGGGACCCACGTTACGGATCGCCGCCGACAATCGTGAATCAGGGGGTGACCAGGTCGAACTGTTCCCAGCCGCCGATCGCGGCCCGGTTGGCGATCAGTGGCTGGGCGCCCGCGGCCTCGGCGCAGACATACTGGTTGTTGGCCTGGGCGCGCAGGGTGACCGTGCCGTTGGGGTTGGTGATGAGCGCGAACGTCTCCCACGGGCCGATCGCGGCCCGGTTGGCGATCAGCGGCTGGGCGCCCGCGGCCTCCGCGCAGACGTACTGGTTGCTGGACCGGGCGCGCAGGGCGATGTTGCCGTTGCCCAGATTGACGCGCTCGAACTGCTGCGCTGTCCCGGCCGAGGCGCCGTTGGCGATCAGCGCCGCGCCGTTCGCGGCCGTGACGAAGAGGTTGTTGGCCCGGGAGCGCAGCGCGACGAACGCGGTCGCCGCCGGGGTGGTCACGTTGACCGTGTTCGACGGGGCGGAGATGTTCCCGGCCGCGTCCCGCGCGGTCACGTTGAAGCTGTAGGCGGTGGACGGCGACAGACCGGTGACCGTGAACGGCGAGCCCGCCGGGGAGGCCACCACCGTGGTGCCGCGCCTGACCTGGTAGCCCGCCACGCCGACATTGTCCGACGCGGCCGACCACGACAGCGTCACGCTGGTCGGCGTCGTGCCGGTGACCTGCAGGTTTCCGGGCGCCGTGGGCGGCTGGTTGTCACCGCCGCCGCCCGCCACCGGGGGCGTGGGCCGGATCGCGGTGAGCGCGATCTGGCCTTTCAGCATGCGCCCGCCGTCGCCGGTGAGGCGCAGGTAGTAGTCGGAAGAGCAGAACGTGCCGTCCTCGTCCAGGGCGAGCAGGCCCGAGTTGGCGGGCACGGTCGCCAGCGTCTCCGTGGTCTTGGCGATCTGGTTGCCCTCGTTGAACTCGTCGAACATCGAGATGTAGATGCCCTGGCAGCCCGCGCGGATGACGTTGTAGAACTGCCGCCACATGAAGTCGCCGTGCCGGCGGCGGCGGAGGGTCACCTCGCCCGGCATCACGCACGGCTGGTAGTCGATGCCGCGGGCGTTGCATTCGGCCTGGTCGGGGACGGTGACGTTGGTGTAGAAGTTGTCGGCGTCCTGGATGGTGCTGATCCGGCCGACCATCCACGGCGAGATCATGTTGAACGCGCGGTAGACGTCGATGAAGCCGGGGCGGGAGTCGTTGATGCCCTGCCGCCAGTACGTGGGGACGCCGCCCATCACGTAGCAGCCCTGGGCCTTGAACCAGTTGATCACTTCGAGGCAGGGGGCGGGGGTGAACGGGCGGCTGGGCTCGCTGAAGCCGAAGCCCCAGATGCCGACGACCGGCTTGCCGTTCTGCTTGGCGTACATGGGGGATGCGACGTGGGCCGACATCTTGTTCAGCCAGTCGGTCTTGATCTCCGCCTGCATGTTGATCCAGTCGGTGACGTCGTACATGACGTACCACTTGCGGCCGTTGGCCTCGGCCGCCGAGCGGACCTTCACCGTCATGGCGTCACGGGTGGGACCTTCGCCCCCATTGGGGTTGAACCGCTGCAACGCGGCCGTGTCGATGTTGTTCTCCCGCATCCACCGGAAGTGGGTGTCCACCACCTGCTGGTCCCAGCTGGAGAACAGCGTGGCGGGCTGCCCGTTGTTCAGGTTCGAGTACGCGGTGACGTAGCTCTTGGTGAACTCCCGCATGTCCGGCCACGCCACGATCGTGTTGTTCGTCGGCGACGGCGGCACCTGGTTGTTGGCCCCGCTCCAGTGCCACCAGGCGTTGATCGGCGCACCGTCCCCCTTGCAGGCGAACCACCCCTGATAGCCCACCGTGATCTTCCCGACCACGTCCCCCGGCGGGCTCGCCGCGTTCGCCGCGCTGGACAGCGCCGACAACATCGTCGTGGACGACGCGGCGGCGAGAGCGGATCCGGTCACTGCGGAGGCCAAGAAGCCCCGGCGCGAGACGGTCACGTGCAACTCCTTCATTTTGGAGGGATCGTTCACGCACGTCGCGCCCGCTGGCGGAGATCGAGTCGGCGAAGGGGAATCAGGGCTTCATGCCAACAGCCACACCACCAGGAGACACGAAGCGGAGCCTGTTATCGCCGCGTAACATCGGACCGCTGGCGTCATCTTGGCAGGACCCGATACCTAAATGCAACACTCAAAAATACCGAGGAAACTTCTGTACAACCAGCACGCAAGAACATGCGCCTTCTGGATCGCTCCAGGCCGAAGCCCTCCGACGGCCCGATATTCATCGGACCTCTCGCGCTGTTGTAGATGCCGCACATGTCGGAACATGTGCGGATCAGGTTGGCCCCGCCTCCCGGCCGGCTCTTGATCGCGTCAAGGATGGATCGAGGCGCGGCCAGGGTAATCTGGGGGCCCCAGGAGAAGGACGGGCAGATTGGCGTATCGGTACGAGACGGCGCGGGCCGACTACAGCGACTTCGCCAGCGGCGCCGTTCTCCACTCCGCACCGGGCATGCCGGCCTTCCCGGTACGGCTCGCCTCCGAGATCTTCCAGCGCGCCCTCGCGCTGCGCGGCAGCGGGGATCAAGCCGTGGTGTGGGATCCCTGCTGTGGGAGCGGCTATCTGCTCACGGTGCTAGGCCTGCTCCATCGCCCGCGCATCAAGACGCTGCTGGCCTCCGACGTCTCCGACGACGCATTGGGAACGGCACGGGCCAACCTGAACCTGCTGTCCGAGCCTTGCCTGCGGGACAGGGCCGCGGAACTGGCGGACCGGGCCGAACGCTTCGGCAAACCCGGATACGCGCGGGCCGCCGAGGCGGCGGAACGGCTCGCCCGCCGGTTGGCCGAAGGCGGCGGGCCGCTGTCCCACCTGCTGGGCCGGGCCGACGTCTTCGACCCGGTCCAGCTGGCCGCCGCGATCGACGGGCACGAGCCGGATATCGTGCTCACCGATCCGCCCTACGACGAGCAGACCAGCTGGCAGGGAAGCCACCGGGACAAGGACCTCCCGGCAATGATGTCGGCGCTGGGGGCGGTTCTCCCGCCGCACACGGTAGTCGCGGTGGCCGTACGCGGCCGTCGCGTGCCCGCACAGCCGGGTATCCGCCCCCGTCAGTCGTTGCGGATCGGCACCAGGGCCGTCGCCCTGTTCACCGCCGCCGACCTCGTGGGAGCCGGCCGCTCCCCGCAACGGTGATCCGCTGCCGGGATACCTCATAAAGGAGCGCGGTGGCCGCGTTCGCGGCGTTCAGCGAGCTCGCCGCCCCGACCATGGGAATGCCCACCATGAAGTCGCACGCCTCGCGCCACGCGCTGCTGAGCCCGCTGGTCTCGTTGCCGATCAGGAGGAGCGCCGGCTGGGTGAAGTCGAAGTCGAAGACATCGCAGTCGCCGTGCTCGTCGGTACCCACCACGACGATCGGCCGGCCACGGTTACGCTGCGCGGCCACCCAGCCGACCACGTCGCTCGGCGCGGGGACCCGGACCGCGGGCAGGGAGAAGAGCGAGCCCGTGCTCGCCCTGACTGACTTCGGGTCGTACACGTCGGCGGCGTGACCGGCCACGATCAGCCCGTGCGCGCCCAGGGCGTCCGCCGAGCGGATGATGCTGCCGATGTTGCCCGGACTCGTCGGCCGGTCCAACACGACCCCCAGGAAGTCGTCCTCGACCGGGATACGGCCGAGGTCGTCGGCGGGCATTTCCACGACGGCGACGGCCTCGGGCGGCTCCTCGTTCTTCTCGCCCAGCTCCGCCACCATCTCGGGAGCCATCGCGATCCGGTCGGCCCGCACCGTGCCCAGCAACTCCTCCAGCCACTTCGACGGCTTGCGCTCGGCGTCGTAGATGAGCGCGTGGACAGGCCAGCCGTGCTGCACCGCGAGCGAGATCGGACGGACCCCCTGGACCAGGAATTCGCGAGCTCGGGACCGTTTGTTGCGGTTGGTCAGCAGGGACTGCCACTGCTGGAACCGAGCATTGCGCGTGGTGATTCGCTGAACCGTCGACACCTGTGTCCTTCCGAGGGCGAGTGATCCGCTCCGGTAGCCACCCTATGCGCCCACTACTCCCCGGCCAGCCGGGCGGCGCGCGCGTGCAGATACCGCTGCTGGGGCAGGCTCATCGTGCGCCGGGCCGCCGCTAGGTAACACTCCCGTGCGGCGGTACGGTCTCCGGCCATCTCCAGCAGGTGCGCCCGGACCGCGTGGAGCCGGTGGTCGTCGGCTAGCCGGTCGTCGAGGTCGGCTAGCAGGGTCAGACCGGCCTGGGGGCCGTGGACCATGGCCACCGCTACGGCGTGGTTGAGGGCGACCATGGGGTTGGGGGATATGCGCAGGAGAACGCCGTACAAGGCCATGATTTGCGGCCAGTCGGTGGTTTCCGCGCTCTCGGCCTCGTCGTGGACGGCCGCGATGGCCGCCTGCAGCTGGTAGGGGCCGGTCGCGCCGCGTGGGAGGGCGTCGCTGATCAGGCGTACGCCCTCGGTGATGAGCCCTGCGTCCCAGCGGCTGCGATCCTGCTCGGCCATCGGGATGAGCGAGCCGTCGGGGCCGCTGCGGGCGGGCCGGCGCGCGTCGGTGAGCAGCATCAGGGCCAGCAGACCGGCCACCTCGCCGTCCTCGGGGAGCAGCCGGTGGACCAGGCGGGCCAGCCGGATGGCCTCGGCGGAGAGTTCCCGCCGGTGCAGCGTGGGTCCCGACGTGGTCGCGTACCCCTCATTGAAGATCAGGTAGAGCACGTGCAGGACCACGCCGAGCCGTTCGGCGCGCTCCGGCCCTGACGGCATGCGGAACGCGAGCCCGCTGTCCTTGATGCGCTGCTTGGCCCGGGTGATACGCCGGGTCATCGTCGATTCCGGCACCAGGAACGCGCGGGCGATCTCCGCGGTGGTCAGGCCGCCGACGGCGCGCAGGGTGAGCGCGATCTGGGAGGCCGCCGACAGCGACGGGTGGCAGCACAGGAACAGCAGGATGAGCGTGTCGTCGGAATCCTCCACCGTCCGGTCCGCGTCCTGCAGCGTCCATTGGGCTACGGTCTCCTCGCGGCGCCGGCGGGCCTGCTGGGCGCGGAGCAAATCGGTCAACCGGCGCGAGGCGACCGTGATCAGCCAGGACTGCGGGTTGTCCGGGAGTCCCTCTTTCGGCCACTGGACGGCGGCGGCCAGGAGGGCTTCCTGGACCGCGTCCTCGGCTGTGTCGAAATTCCCGTAACGCCGGACGAGCGCGCCGAGGACCTGCGGCGCGCACTGCCGCAGCAGGTCCTCGACCTCGTGCTCCATCAGAGAAGCTCGCCGGCTCCGTCGACGATGGGCCGGATATCGGCGTAGAACACCCGGTCATCGTCGGCCGGGTGCGGCGTGTTCGTCAGCTGGGCGGCGATCTCGGTCGCCCGGTCGAAGCTCGCGCAGTCGACGATCGTGTAACCGGCGAGGACCTCCTGCGTCTCCGGGTACGGCCCGTCCGTCACGACCGGGACACCGTTCTGGAGGGAGATCCGGCGCGTGTGCACGGGCGCGGCCAGTCCCTGCCCGTCGACGAATTCGCCGGATTCGACCAGGTCGTTGTTCCACTTCGCCATGAAGGCGTGCATCGCGCCGAAGTCCTCGGGGGTCCAGGTGGACTCGCCCTGGCCGGCCATCGCGTCGTAGTCCTGCTGGGATCCGTACAGCATGATCATGTATTTCATGGTCTCTCCTTCGCCGGGGGCCTTCTCACCAGTGACGTCGGAGCCGTCCGGGGCAACCGGACATCCGTCTCAGGTGAGTCGCATCGCCGGGTCGATGCCGCGCAGCATCATGCCCTGGCCCCGGGAACGATGGACGTCGTCCAGGGGCAGCGCTTCCGGATCGCGGAACTGGACCAGCCAGGTGGTGCGCGCCTCGTCCGCCGAGTTGATCCCCGACCCGTGCACGGTGAGGTAGCTGAAGAACAGCACGTCCCCGGCCTCCGCCTCGATCGGAACCGCCGCTTCGAGCGGCCATTCGTCAAGCGGCAGATGCCAGCCGCCCTCCTCCACATGCGGCAGGATTCCGCGCTTGTGACTCCCCGGCATCACCCGGACGCAGCCCTTCTCCTCGGGCGCGTCGTCGAAGTGGAAGATGGCCGCCCCCACCGCGTCCGTCGCGTGCGGAAAATGAGCGGCGTCCTGATGCATGGGAAACGGCGACCCCTTCTCCGCCGGCTTCACGAAGATCTTCGTGTGATGCAACTGCACGTTCTCGGTCCCCAGCACCGCCGCCGCCACATCGGTGAACCGCGAATCCACCATCAACTTCGCGAACGCCGCCGAATAGAACTGCGCATCATGACAATGCCGCAACTCAGTCGGCCCACCCGCCAGCTCCCGCGCACTCCCCCACGTAGGATCCGTCTTCCGCAACCGCCCCAACACCCCATGACACTCATCCCGATATGCCGCCGCCTCCCCCTTCCCCAGCAGCCCCTTGACAAGCAGATAACCGTTGTCCCGATAGAACTCCACATCACCCATGCCGCACTCCCACCTCGAACCCCACCCCCTGGTAATGCCCACAAACACCACCCCCACCACGGTCAGGTGATGCCCAGGTCCGTTTCTCGTGGCACGTCTTGTGCCCGAGGGAAGTCGAGATCGTCATCCCAGTCAGGATCCGCCAAGAGGAACTCCTTGAAGTCCGGAGCGTCGCCCCTCATCTCGCGGTGACTTGGCAATGCTGAGAACAAGGGGCGACCTCTCCCGTGAGGTTGATCATCTGCGACTCCTCCCAACTGCTGATTTTGCCTCCTGAAGCTGCCGACTGATCACTGATCGGCAAATAGAGGTGCGGTGGTATTGACCAAGCGTTTGCATGGTGGAGTACATTCACGCTGGCCGTGGATTTGCGGTCGAGGGCTTCCGCTGCGAGGGAATGCATGGATCTGAGCGCTGACTACGTCGTGGTGGGGGCCGGGAGTGCCGGGTGTGTGCTGGCCAGGCGGCTGGCCGAAGCAGGGGCGAGTGTGATCCTGCTGGAGGCGGGCGGGTCGGATCGCACGATGTGGGTGCGGAAGCCGGGGCTGATCGCGGTCTTTCACAGCGTGCCGCAGTTGAAGAAGCGGCTCGACTGGGGGTATTACAGCGCCCCGCAGATGGACGCGCTCGGGCGGGAGATACCGCAGACGCGGGGGCGGGTGCTCGGCGGGTCCGGGTCGATCAACGGCATGGTGTTCGTACGGGGGAACAGGCAGAACTACGACGACTGGGCGGCGGACGGCTGCGCGGGGTGGAGTTACGCCGACGTGCTGCCCAGTTTCAAGCGGATGGAGAGCTGGGAGGACGGCGCGAGCGAGTTACGCGGGGGCGGCGGGCCGATCCGGGTGACCCGGGCGAAGGACATCACGCCGGCCACGCGGGCGTTCATCGAGGCGCTGGCCGACACGGCGGGCGTGCAGCGGAACGACGACTACAACGGGGAGTCGCAGGAGGGCGCGGCGCTGTTCCAGCAGAGCGCGCACGGCGGCCTGCGGTACAGCTCGTCGGTCGGATATCTGGACGATCACGGCCTGCCCAACCTCACCGTCACGACGGGCTGCCTGGTGACGCGGGTCGTGATCGCGAACGGCCGGGCGACGGGGGTGGAGGTCGCCGGGAAGTCCGGGACGGGGATGATCCGGGCCACCCGGGAGGTGATCCTCACGGCGGGCGCCTTCGGTTCGGCGCAGCTGCTGATGCTCTCCGGGGTCGGACCTGCCGCGCATCTGCGGGAGCACGGGATCGAGGTGGTCGCCGATCTTCCCGTCGGGGACAACCTGCACGATCACATGTTCGTGCCGATGAGTTTCCTCATGAAGTCGGCGCGCAACCGGGGCACGGCGCCGTACTTCGCGGCGGGAATGATCAAAGAGACGCTGCGCGGCGGGACGTGGGTGAGCCGCAGCGTCTTCGAAGGCGTCGGATTCGTCCGCAGCTCGCAGGCCGGGGATGTGCCGGATCTTCAGATTCACGCGCTTCCGTGGGGGTATCCCGGCCCGAACCAGGACGCGCCCATCCGGCACAAGGTGGACCCGCGCCCGTCCCTCACGCTGCTGGCCACGCTGATCTACCCCAAGAGCCGGGGCACGCTCCGGCTGGCCTCCGCCGATCCGGCCGCCGCGCCGATCATCGACCCGGCCTACCTCCACGACCCCGACGACAGCAGGCTGCTCCTGGACGGGATCGACCTGATCCGCGAGGTCATGGCCAACAAGATCATCGCCGACGGGGTCGGCGGGGAGATCTCCCCCGGCCGGGACTTCCCGGACCGCGCCGCCCTCAAGGACGAGGTGCCCAACCGCGCGACCACCGTCTACCACCCGGTGGGCACCTGCCGGATGGGCTCCGACGAACGCGCCGTCGTCGACCCCGCCCTCCGGGTCCGGGGCGTCGAAGGGCTCCGCGTCGCCGACGCGTCGATCATGCCGAGCATCGTCGGCGGCAACACGAACGCCCCCAGCATGATGATCGGTGAACACTGCGCGAGCTTCATGGTGGCAAACTCCTGACCCATGAGGAACACACTCACCCTGGGCAACATCGGCCTGCGGGCGGCGGCGAGCGCGTGAGCCGTCTGGACGCGATACGCGGGAGCAGCCTGCCTGTCTCGCACAACGCGCGCGCCATCGCCGCGCTGGCCGCCAACCCCGCGTGCGATCGGCGGGCCGTCCTGGACGGCGCCGGGATCGACAAGAGCGGGATCGTGGCGCATCTCGGGTTCCCCGCGCGGTTCGGCCAGTCGCCGTTCGCGATCACGCGGACCCGGGAGTTCAAGGCGATCGTCAAGGCCGATGACGGCGCGCACGTGCTGCGACTGCTGCGCGAGCTGGGCCTTCCTGCGGAAGAGGCGAAATATCACGACGTCGGAGCCGCCAGCGGTCAAGAAGCGCGGCACCGGCGCACCATGGACGTGCTCGGCGCGGCGGCGCGGGAGGCGACCGCCCTCGTCGACCGCCCGCTGCTCAAGCTCGGCGTGGCGGGCCACGAGGTCTACCTGGAACCGGACGTCATCGCCTTCCAGGCCGACCGGCGATTCCACGTGGTGGCGATCAAGTCGTTCCCGATCATCGACGGGCAGGCGGACGCGGGCAAGGTGTCCGCCGCCGCCCGCGAAGCGGCCGTCTACGTGCACGCGATGCGGGATCTGTTCGGCCGGCTCGGTCTGGATCCCGAAGGTGTGTCCCACGATGTCGTCCTGATCTGCCCCAAGGATTTCATGAACTTCCCGACCGCCTGCCTGGTCGACGTACGCCTCCAGCTCGAAGCGCTGAAGCGGCAGCTGGCGCGCCTGGCCAGGATCGACACGATCCTCGACCGGCTGCCGCCCGATCTCAGCCTCGACCTGCGGCTGGACGGCGAGACGCCGACCCGCCCGGCGGCCGAACTCGGCGCGGCCCTGTCCGCCATTCCGGCGAGGTACGCCCCTGAGTGCCTGGCCGCGTGTGAGATGGCCTACTTCTGCCGGGACGAAGCCCGCGCGTGCGGCTCGCTGGAAGCCCTGGGACGGTCCGTACGCGATGATCTCGGCGGCATCCAGTCGCTGGACCTGGCGATCGAGCTCATGGCGGGCGGGCACGTCCCAGCCGATCACGCGGCCATCGCCGAACGGCTGGGTTTCGTGCGGAGGATCCTCGACGAGGCGGTCGCGTGAGCCTGCTGCGATCGTTCCTGACCGTGCGAGCCGTCCGGGACGGGCGGGCCCAGCCGGCCGCGACCGTGCGCCACGCCCACCTGTCGGCGGAGCCGCTGGTGTTCATCCCGCTGCGGATGGCCGGCGAGGCCGCCGCGCCGCTGGCCGCGATGCTCGGCACCGACCGCGCCGCCCCCAGGCTCCTGGTCATCGCGAACCCCCGCAACCGCGACCAGCGTTTCGCCTTCATGGCCGAACTCGCCGAACTCGTAGTGCCATATATCCAGAAATATGCCGCGCAGGTGGAAATTTCGGATACCAAGAGCGCGTACGAGCGCTGCCTGGACGCCCCGCAGATCCTGGTCCCCAACCCCGGCGGAATCGCCTTCACCCGGCTGATCGGGCGATCCACACGCTTCCGCGCGACCGAGGGCCCGCACGCGGTCCCGCCGCCGGTGCCCTTGCTGGGCCGGTGGCTGACCTTTCTCCACGAACGCGCCGAGTTCGCCGGTTCGGCCATGCTGCTCGCCATGACCGACGTCCTCGCCGAACACTGGGTCACCGGCCTGAGCGCCGCCGAAAACGGAAACCTGGCCGCGCAGCTGGCCTGGATCGATCCGCCCGAGGGCATGACAGGCCCGCAGGCCGCGCTCCTCGCGGAGGATCCGCTGCGCTCACCCCCGGCAGGGCCGGACACCGATCCGGACTTCGACCGGCATGTCCTGCAACCGCTCATCGACAGATCCGCGGCACAGGCCCGGCTGCACGAGGCGCTGCGGGGGCAGCTCGAGCCCACCTGGAACCTGATGTGGCGTGCGGTCGATCTCCTGCGTGGCGTACCCGCCGCGGAGAGTGCGGCAGGGCGGTGGGAACGGGATCGTGCGGCGCTGGCCAGGCAGAGCGCGTCGATCGCCGAAGGCGGGCCGCCGCCGGGTCGGTGGGACAGCGCGGTCGCGGCGGCGCGGCGGCTGTCCGCGCTGGAGGGCGCGCGGCAGAGCTACGAGGCGAGCAAGGCGTTCGACGACCCGCTGGTGATGGCCGACCACCGGGCCGAGGGCGCCGCCTTCGCCGGGAAGGTGATCGCCGTCGACGCCGACCGGAAGATCATCCCACCCGGCAAGAAGCGCATGGTGGCCCGCCCGCTGGTGAACATCCAGACCAGCGATCCGGTACGCCTCCCGCCCGGCCGGAAACTCCTCTCCGCCGCACGCCCGAAACAGGGCACCGTCCTCATGTCCGTGGACGCCGACATCGTGACCCTCCAGATCAACAGCGGCATGACCAAGGACGCGACCCTGCCCGCGCCCGGCGAGATCGTCTGCTACACCGAACTCGATCCCGCGGGCGCCCGCCGGCCGGCCCTCCCCGATGTGGCCGAAACCCCGTGGACCCACGGCGGCCCGCCCCCCGCCTACGTACCGACCGACGAGGACGCGCAGGAGGCGTGGTCATGACCCCACAGGATCGAGCCAGGGCCACCACCGCCGAAATCCTCACCGACTACACCAGCGGCGCCCATCGCGGGCTGGTCGTCGACTCCCCGCCCGGAGCGGGCAAGACCACCCTGGTCGTGTCGGCCACCATCGAACTCGTCAAAGCCGACCAGCGGCTGATGATCGTCGCCCAGACCAACGAGCAGGTCGACGACCTGGTCGACAAGCTCGCGAGCAACGCCCCCGGCACCTCCATCGGCCGCCTGCACGCCGAGGGTTTCGAGCCTCCCGACCGCGTCACCCGCCACCCCGGAGTCACCCTCCACAACAAGATCGAAAATGTCGAGAACTGTCAGGTCGTCGTCGCCACCGCCGACAAATGGGCGTACATATCCGGGCGCGCCTGGGAGTGGGCGATCGTGGACGAGGCCTACCAGATGCGCTCGGACAAGCTCCTCGCCGTCGCCCCGCTCTTCGCCGCCGGCCACACCCTGTTCGTCGGCGACCCCGGCCAGCTCGACCCGTTCTCGGTGATCGAGAGCGACCGCTGGACCGGCATGGCCTGGGATCCGCTGCAGAGCGCCGTCGCGGTGACCCAGCGCATCAACAACCTCAAGGTCCACCAGCTCCCCGTCTCCTGGCGGCTGCCCGCCAGCGCGGCCCCGATCGTCTCCCGCGCCTTCTACCCCGCCGCGGGCTTCTCCCCCGGCACCGCCCCCGGCGACCGCCGCCTCGAACTCACCGTCCCCGGCCCGCGCGACCCCACCATCGAGGAAGCGGCCGCGTCCGGCTGGGCCCTGCACGAACTCCCCGACCGCCACACCGTGCGCACCGACCCCGAGGTGGCCCACGCGTGCGCCACCCTGGCCCGCAGGATCCTGGAACGCGGCACCGTCGCCCACGACGAGCACGGCTCCCACCCCGTCACCCCCGACCGCATCGCCATCGGCTGCGCCCACAACGACCAGGTGGCCGCCGTCCGCGCCGCGGGCGCCCCCGAGGGCGTCACCATCGACACCGCAAACCGCCTCCAAGGCCGCGAATACGACATCACCCTCGTCTGGCACCCCCTCTCCGGCCGCCGCGACGCCACCGCCTTCCACCTCGAATCCGGCCGCCTCTGCGTCCTCACCTCCCGCCACCGCCACGCCTGCGTCGTCGTGGCCCGCGCCGGCATCCCCGCCCTCCTCGACCACCACCCCTCCAGCCCGCGCATCCAGCTCAACGTCCCGATCAAGTTCCCCGACGGCTGGACCGCGAACCACACGATCCTGGCCCACCTCGAACAGCACCGGATCCGATCTCACATGTTGTGACGGAGGTTGTCGGGGCTGTGCCAGCCGAGGAGGGTCTCCGTCATGCGGACGGCGTCCACGGAGGCGCGGACGTCGTGGACGCGGATGATGCGGGCGCCGTTGAGGATGCAGAAGACGGCGGCGGCGAGGGAGCCGGGGAGGCGGTCGTGCTGGGCTCTGCTGAGGGTTTCGCCGATGAAGTCCTTGTTGGAGAGGGCGACCAGGAGCGGGTGGCCGAGGGAGGCGATCTCGGGGAGGCGGCGGGTCAGGGCCAGGGTGTGCAGGGTGTTCTTGTTGAGGTCGTGCCCGGGATCGATGATGATCTTGTCGGCGGCGACGCCGGAGTGGCGGGCGAAGGCGACGCGGTCGCGGAGGAAGGCGACGACCTCCGCGGTCACGTCGTCGTAGGTGGGGCGGGGGTGGCGGACGCGGGGCCCGGAGAGGCTGTGGGTGACCACCAGGCCGGCGTTGGCGGTGGCCACCGCCGTGGCGAGGGCGGGATCGCTGACGCCGCTGGTGTCGTTGACGACGTCGGCGCCGGCCTTGAGGGCGGCCTCGGCCACGACGCCGCGGTGGGTGTCGACGGAGATGACGGCGTCGGTGGCGGCGCGGACGGCCTCGATCAGCGGGACCACGCGGTCGATCTCCTCGGCGGCCTCGACCTGGGGGCCGTCGGGGCCGAACGGCACGCCGCCGATGTCAAGCCAGTCGGCGCCGTCGGAGACCGCGGTGAGCGCGGCCTCGACCGCTCGGTCCAGGGCGAAGGTGCGGCCCCGGTCGTGGAAGGAGTCAGGCGTGCGGTTGATGATGGCCATCACCGCGACCTGCCGAGCGAAGTCGAACGTCCGAGCTCCCAGCTTCATGACACCGATCTCAGATCCCATATCCGGTTTGTACCGGAAACACTGGCCGTACATGCGGGTGAAATGCCGCGACATCAACCCGTGACGGCGTGGCGTTCGAGGAAAGCGTAGACGTCGGCCTCGTCCACGCCGGGGAACGAACCGGGCGGGAGCGCCGCCAGCACATGGGAGTGCGCGCGCGCCGACGGCCAGGCGTACCCGTCCCAGCGCTGGGAGAGCTCGGCCGGCGGGCGGCGGCAGCACTCGCCCGCGGGGCAGTTCGACTTCTTCCGCACCGTCGTCTCCCGCCCCCGGAACCAGCGCGACTCCCGGAAGGGCACCCCCAGGGTGATCGCGAAATCCTTCTCCTGGGACGGATCCACGTGCGCCACGCAGAAATGGGTGCCCGTCGGCGAGTCCGAATACTGGTGGTACGGCGAGAATCGATCCCTGGCCTGGAAGACCTGCCGCCCCGACCACTGCTGGCACAGCCGCTGCCCCTCGATGGCCCCCTGCTCGTCGGCGGGGAAGACGATCCCGTCGTTCTCGTACGCCTTGTAGATGATCCCGCCCGCGTCGTTCCGGACGAAGTGGCACACCAGGTCCAGATGGTGGGTCGCCAGGTTCGTGAAGCGGTGCGCCGCCATCTCGTACGACACCGCGAACACGTCCCGCAGATCCTCCACCGACAGCGCCCGATCCCGCTTGGCCTCCAGCAGGTACGGCGCCGCCGCGGCCTCCGGCACCAGCACCGCCGCGGCGAAGTAGTTGGCCTCCACCCGCTGCCGCAGGAAATCCGCGAAGTCCCGCGGCTTGTGGTGGGCGAGGGCGAAATGCCCGATGGTCTGGAGCAGGATGGTCCGCGGCGTGTGCATCCCGAGCTGCTCGCGCTTGAGATAGATCCGCCGGTTGCGGAGATCGGTCACGGAACGCGCGGATCGCGGGAGATCCGGGGCGGTGTGCACGGTGAACCCGAAATGCGCGACCAGCGCCTGGACCGTGCTCTGCGACAGGGCGCCGGACCGGTACCCGACGGCGGCCAGCGCCTCGGCGGCGGCCCGCTCGATGTCCTCGAAGTAGTTGCCCAGCTCGCTCTGCTTGCGCCGGAGCTCGGCGTTGGCGGCGCGGGCCTCCTCCGGGGTGGCGGTGCCCTTCGCCTGCCGTGCCTTGAGCTCCTCGAACAGGGCGAGAATGTGTTCGAGCACGTCGTTGGGGACGCGGGCGGACACCTTCAGCCGGGAAAGACCGAGTTCGGCGTAGAGCGGATCGCGCTGGGCCTCCTCCAGGGCGATCTCCAGCTGCGCCCGCCGGTTCGGCGCCTGCCGCCGCAGCAGCTCCTCGACCGGCACGTTCAGCGCCCCGGCCAGCGATTTCAGCAGCGACAGCTTCGGTTCCCGCTTGCCGTTCTCCAGCAGCGACAGCTGGCTCGGCGCCCGCCCGACCCGCTCGCCGAGCTCGGACAGGGTGAGCCCACGCTGCCGCCGCAGATGCTTCAGCCGCTGGCCGAAGGCCAGAAGATCGAGCTCCTGCGTCAAAGACAGCGGTTCTTCACCGAGCAAGGAGGGCATGCAGCGATCCTAGGCAGAATTTCACGTCTTCTTCCACCCCTGTGTGAGCCACCCCACACCCCCACCCCCCATCAACCCAAGAAATCCGGGTAAAACACCATATATCCAGACAAAACGACCTAGGTTCGTGTGACTCACCTCACACAGATTGGTCTAGTCCAAAGAGAAAACTCAGCGATTCTTCTCCCGCGAATACCCGGCAGTATTTTGTCACAAGAAAATTTGGCCTTCTTTCGAGCTTCCCTACCTTGCTGGATCTCTTGACGTCGACACAAACTCAGACCAAGCACCCAGGTGACGACACCGCCGTCGGTGAGCCCCCCGGGCCCGCGGACGAGCACGCAACAAGGGAGTGAACAGGATGATGGTCGAACGCCTCAGATCCGCCGCCGCCCAACTGCGGCACGACTGGGAGAGCAATCCCCGTTGGACCGGCACCAAGCGGACGTACGCCCCTGAGGACGTGGTGAAACTGCGCGGCTCCGTGCAGGAACAGTTCACCCTCGCCCGCCTCGGCGCCAAGCGCCTGTGGGACCTCCTGCACACCGAGGACTACGTGAGCTCGCTCGGCGCGCTCACCGGCAACCAGGCCGTGCAGCAGGTGCAGGCGGGCCTGAAGGCCATCTACCTGTCCGGCTGGCAGGTCGCCGCCGACGCCAACCTGAGCGGGCAGACCTACCCGGACCAGAGCCTCTACCCGGCCAACTCGGTCCCGTCCGTGGTCCGCCGGATCAACAACGCGCTGCTGCGGGCCGACCAGATCACCTGGGCCGAGTCGTTCCACAACGGCGCCGACGACCCGCCGCAGTGGATGGCCCCGATCGTGGCCGACGCCGAGGCCGGGTTCGGCGGCGTGCTCAACGCCTACGAGCTGATGCGCGCCATGATCGCGGCCGGCGCCGCGGGCGTGCACTGGGAGGACCAGCTGGCCTCGGAGAAGAAGTGCGGCCACCTCGGCGGCAAGGTCCTCATCCCGACCGGGCAGCACATCAAGACCCTGAACGCGGCCCGGCTGGCGGCCGACGTCTGCGGCGTGCCGACGGTGGTCATCGCGCGCACCGACGCGCAGGCGGCGACCCTGCTGACCAGCGACGTCGACCCCCGGGACCAGCCGTTCACCACGGGCGAGCGGACCGCGGAGGGCTTCTACCGGGTGCGTGAGGGGCTGGAGCCGTGCATCGCCCGGGGCCTGGCGTACGCGCCGTACGCCGATCTGCTCTGGATGGAGACCTCCACGCCGGACCTGGACGTGGCCCGCCGGTTCGCCGAGGCCATCAAGGCCAAGTACCCGGAGCAGATGCTCGCCTACAACTGCTCCCCGTCGTTCAACTGGAAGCAGCACCTGGACGACTCGGCGATCGCCAAGTTCCAGCGCGAGCTCGGCCACATGGGATACAAGTTCCAGTTCATCACCCTGGCCGGCTTCCACTCGCTCAACTACTCGATGTTCGACCTGGCCAGCGGCTACGCCGAGGACGGCATGAGCGCCTACGTCGAGCTCCAGGAGCGCGAGTTCGCGGCCGAGTCCCGCGGCTACACCGCCACCAAGCACCAGCGTGAGGTCGGCACCGGCTACTTCGACCTGGTCAGCACGGCCATCGCGCCGGACTCGGCGACCACCGCCCTGAAGGGCTCCACGGAGGAAGCCCAGTTCTGATCCCCCGATCGCGCGGCCCCGCCATCGCAGGTCACCCTCCAGGACCTGACGGCACAATGGCGGGGCCGCGGCCATGCAACAGTTCGCCGTCCAGAACCGTCTGAGCGAGTGTGGAAGTAGAAGACGACGAGGACTATGCGAGGTTCGCGGCGGACCGTGGCGACGCCCTGACGCGCTTCGGCTACGTCCTGAGCGGCAACCCGCACGACGCCGCCGACCTCGTCCAGGAAGCCCTGGTACGGCTCCGCGCCGCCTGGCCACGAGTCCGCCGCAAAGGCAACCCCGAGGCGTACGTCAGGACCACGATGTCCCGGCTGCACATCAGCATCTGGCGCGCCCGCCGCCACGAACGGCTCGCCTGGGAGCCACCTGACCGGCCCGTCTTCGACTCCCCCGACGACGGCGCGCTGTGGTCGGCGCTGGCCACGCTGCCGCCCCGCCAGCGGGCGGTG
This sequence comes from Acrocarpospora macrocephala, assembly GCF_009687865.1. Classification (GTDB taxonomy): domain Bacteria; phylum Actinomycetota; class Actinomycetes; order Streptosporangiales; family Streptosporangiaceae; genus Acrocarpospora; species Acrocarpospora macrocephala. The sequence goes on along the minus strand of NZ_BLAE01000052.1, from coordinate 20,191 downwards.
CTGGTGCTGCGCTACTACGAGGATCTCTCCGATGAGGAGATCGCCGCCACGCTGAAGATCTCCCGGGGCACGGTGCGGAGCCAGGCCTCCCGGGCGCTCGACAAGCTCAGGACCCTCCAGCCGCTGGGAAGCATGCGATGAACGACCTCGAAGACCGGCTGCGGCGCACGCTGCGGACCGCCGCGGAGCAGGCGCCGTACGCCCCCGTCGACCTGACCAGGCGGGTGACCGGCCGGCGGCGCGACCGGCGCGCCCAGATCCTCACCGTGGCCGCCGCCGCGATCGCCGTCGCCGCGGCCGTGGCGGCGCCCGTCGTCTTCCTCGATCCCGCCCCGGTGCGCCCCGCGGTCATGGACGCGACCCCGTCGAGTTCCCCGGATCTCTCCGGCGTGGAGTTCCCGCCCTCAATCCAGCAGGTCTGGCCGAAGGCGATTCACGAGATTCCCGCAGAGCTCCCCAATGGCAGGAAATTTCAGCCTTTGTTCTTCCTGGACGCGGGCAAGGTCCTGGTCAGCACCGAGTCGAGCTTCGAGAAGGTCGACATGCTCGCGTCCTACGACCTGGCCACCGGCGAGACGAAGGATCTCGTCCGCGTCATCACCCCCGCGAACGCCGAACTGTTCGCCAGCGAGTTCACCGCCGGGTCCGGGGTGATCGCCTGGACCACCTCGCGCCGGGCCGGAGACCAGTTGATCGCCGAGATCTGGACCGCGCCCGTCACGGGCGGCGAGGCGAGCGTGCTCGGCTCGATCAACGACGTGGGGGAGGCCGAGGGCGGGGCGGTGCACGGGTTGAGCGTGGCCGGCGACTCGGTCTACTGGTCCACCGGCGGGACCGGCGGCGTCTGGCGGTTGCCGCTCACCGGCAGCGTGCCGGCGGCGCAGGTGCCCGGCACCGAGGGCTACCATATGTTCGACTATCCGTGGGTGGGCAAACCCGATGAATACAGCAGAAGCAGCTACACCGAGCTGCTCAACGTCGAGTCCGGGGAGACCCGTACCGCGGTGGGGAACGAGAACGAGGGCTGGGTCTGCGGTCTGACCCGGTGCGTAGGGGATCTGCCGCGCGAATCCGACGGGGCGGGTCCCCCCACTCTGACGGCCACCCGTCTCAGGGACGGTTCAGCACAGCGGACCTTCCCGGCTCTCAGCGGGGGCGGACACACCATGATCACAATGGACCGGTTCACATTCCTCATGATCGACGATCCGGGCGCGGGCACGGTGGGCATGGCGCTGACCGACCTGGTCAGCGGCGAGATGGCGGACCTGGGCCTCAGGCCGAACGCCGACGGCAGCTTCTCCTACCACGCCTTCAGGAGTCCCGACTCCGACCTGTACGCCTATGCACTCAAGGGCAAACAGATCATCGTCGACCTGAAGGCCATCGAATAGCTCACGGGGACGGGCTGGGCGACGGCGACGGGCTCGGTGAGGGCGACGGCGACGGGCTGGGCTGGGGGGACTCCTCGTCGCCCCATTGCGGCTCGGTGCTGATCCCCCCGGTCGGGGTCGGCGTGCCACCCGGCGGGGTCGACGGCGCTCCCGTGGCCGTCGGCGGCGGGCTCGTCACGGGCGGCGGGGACGGCAGCGCCGAAGTCCACGGATCCTCCGGCGCCTCCCCGGTCGGGTCGACGGTGTGCGTGGTGGTGACCGTCACCGGCCCGACCGCCGTCGCCCCCGGAGCCGTCGGCGGCCGGGCCGTGCCGAGCACCTGGCCGGGCCCGACCGTCCGGTCCACCCCCGGCACCAGCATCGGGAACGCGATCGGCGGCTCGGCCACCTTCTCCACCCGCTCCGGGGTCTGCGCGGCGGTCGCCACGGTGATCGCCGCGATGGCGGCCGTGGCCAGCGCCGCGAACCCCGCGTGCGAGACGTGCACGCCGGGCCGCTCCTTGCGGCGGCGCTTGGGCGCCGGCCCCTCCTCGACCGGCGGGAACTCCATCGAGTCCGGCTGGCGCGGGATCGGCGGGTACGGCACCGGCTGCCAGATCTCCGCGAAGACCGACGCCACCGCCTGCCGGTTGTCCCCCGGCAGCCCGATCCCCCCGGCGGCGAGCAGCGCCGACAGCAGTTCGGCGGCGTCCGGGCGGTCCAGGGGCTCCTTGCGCAGCGCGGCGGCCACGGTGTCCCACAGCAGTTTCGGCACGGCGGCGACCCGCGGCTGCTCCACCATGATCCGCCGCATGATCACCTCGGGCTCGCCGGACCCGAACGGGTGGTGCCCGGTCGAGGCGAACGCGACCAGGCAGCCCCAGGAGAAGATGTCCGAGGAGGGCAGGGCGTGGCCGCCCGTGAGGCGTTCCGGGGCGACCCAGCCGGGGCTGCCCATGACCTGCCCGGCCTGGGTGTGGGCGGCGGCCGTGTCCAGGTCCCTGGCGATGCCGAAGTCGATCACGAAGGGCCCGCGCGGCGAGAGCAGGACGTTTCCGGGTTTGAGGTCGCGGTGCACCAGCCCGGCCTCGTGCGTGGCCAGCAGGGCGGCGGCGGTGCCGAGCGCGACGCCGTACGCGAGATCGGGGGTCAGGGCGCCGCGGGCGGCGATCACCTGGGAGAGGGCGGGGCCGGGAATGTACTCGGTGACCAGGAAGGGCCGGTCCCGGTCGAGCCCGTCCTCGATCACGGCGGCCGTGCAGAACGGGACGACCCGCCGGGAGAAGGCGACCTCCTCCTCGAACCTGGCCCGCAGCGTGCGGTCGGCGAGGTGGACCGCGTGCGGCGTCTTCAGGGCCACCAGGCCGCCCTCGGGCCGCTCGGCGAGATACACCACCCCCATCCCGCCGGTGCCGAGACGGCCGAGCAGCAGATACCGCCCGATGATCACCGGGTCCCCCACGGTGAGCGGCCGGACGCCCGGAGGCATGCCGCTCTGGAGCCCTGTCCCGTCTCGTGCCATCCGGAAGTACCCCTCCGACTCAAAGTGCTCGCAAGGGCCACTGTGGTCGGATGGAACGCGCCATGCCGCTAACTAGTCACAGTCGGCATGAACAGGTAAGGCCACTGGCACCCGCAGGTAAGAATCCGCAGGTCGCAGTGGCCCCAATAATCACAGAGCTATGCCGCCGCCGCGTCCGGCTCGCGGGCTTCGACGGCATGGACGAAGGTCTGAATGTGCCGGAAGACCATCCGGGCTTCCGGCACGATATCGGCCAGTATGGCGAAGACGTGTGGCATTCGGTTCCATTCCTCGTACCGCACGGCCACCCCGTCGGAGCGGGCGCGCAGCGCGACCCGGTGGGCCTCATCGCGGAGCACCTCGGTGGAACCGGTCACGATCATCAGCGGAGGAATGTCGGTGTAGTCACCGAAAACGGGGGATACGAGGGGGTCGGTGGAGTCGAGTCCGGCGGTCCACTGCCTGGCCAGCCAGTCCATCCGGCCCGCGGAGAGCATCGGGTCGGCCCAGCGGTTGGCGCTGCGCTGCACATCGCTGAGGTCGGTCCACGGGGACAGGCAGATCCCGGCCGAGGGGGCGGGCAGGTCGCGGTCACGGATCGCGAGCAGGGTGGCGAGGGTCAGGTGCCCGCCCGCGGAGTCCCCGGCCAGGACGATGTTCTCCGGTTTGAAACCGCGATCGAGCAATCCCGTGTAGGCGGCCACCGAGTCCGCCAGCGAGTCGGCCAGCGTGTTCACCGGGCCCTGCCGGTAGTCCAGGGCCAGCACCGGACGGCCGGTGACCATCGAGAGCCGCCAGGTGATCGGGCGATGGGTTACCGGGGAGCAGACGAAATAGCCACCCCCATGCAGGTAGAGCACGACTTTACCCTCGTCCAGGTTCTCGTCACCGCGGACCCACTCGCCGGAGCAGCTGCCGAGCTCCTCTGCGACGATGGTGGCCTTGGGGGGCATCATGCCCGGGAGGAGCCCCGGCACCCGCCCGCCCAGGGCGATCAGCCGCTGGGTCAGCATCAGGCTCGCCGTGTTCCGCAGGAGAACCGTGGAGATGGGCTTCATCGTGCCGCGCAGCAGCCCGTTGCACGCGGCGGCCTGCCAGCTGATGGGGTACGTAGGGTGAACGTCTACGTTGATCTCGTCGTGCATGCAGACCTCCCTATCAGGACATTTCCCCCAAACAGCGATTCCTACTCCCGGGTAGGTAACCGTGCGCTTACGGCGGCGTTACAAAAGGAGCATAAAGGATGTCCGGATACTCTGGTACACCGTTGCCGAAAAAGCTCGGGATCAAGCCCGCGCATCGGGTACTGCTGCTCGACGCGCCGGATACCCTGGCCGCCGACGGGGTCCTCGGGGATGCGGCCGACGACGGCGCGGCGGAGCCGTACGACGTGATCCTGCTGTTCTGCCTGGACCAGGCCGCGCTGCACGCCGGATTCCCGCCGGCGGCGGCGCGGCTGGCCAAGAACGGCGGGCTGTGGGTGTGCTGGCCGAAGAAGTCAAGCGGGGTGCCCACCGACCTGTCCGAAAACCCCATCCGGGACTACGGTCTCGCCCGCGAACTCGTCGACAACAAGGTCTGCGCCGTGGACGCCACCTGGTCGGGGTTACGCTTCGTTTACCGCCTGGCCGACCGCTAGGCGTACGATCAGGACCGACGACGCTTCGGAGGTGCGCCGCCTTCCCCCTTTACGCCCGCATTGCCTGGTACGGCTTTCGCCGGCACAGCGCCTACCGGGCCGCAGCCATCGCCGGGGCGTTCACGAACACCGTTTTCGGCATTTTGCGGGCCTACGTCCTGATCGCCCTCTGGGACGCCCGACCGGGGCTCGGCGGCTACACCGTCGCCGACGCGATCACGTTCTGCTTCCTCAGCCAGGCCTTCATCGGGCCGATGCAGATGTTCGGCGGCGGCCTGGCGCTCAGCGAGCGGATCAGGACAGGAGACATCGCGTTCGACCTGGTCAGACCGGCTTCCCTGCTGGCCTGGGCGATGGCAGACGATCTCGGCAGGGCCGCGTACCTGACGCTGCTGCGCAGCGTGCCCCCGACGCTCGTCGGAGCGTTCCTGTTCGGCATCGTCGCCCCCGCCCAGCCGGGCTTCTTCGCGCTGTCCTTCGCGCTCGGCGTGAGCGTCAGCTTCGCCTGGCGCTACCTGGTCGCGCTGTCGGCCTGCTGGATCATCGACGACAAGGGCACCCAGACCCTGTCGTCGGTGCTGACCATCTTCTTCAGCGGCATGATCCTGCCACTGACCCTGTTCCCCGGCTGGCTCGGCACCCTGGCCAACGCCTCCCCGTTCGCCGCGATGGTCCAGGTCCCCGCGGACATCTACCTCGGCGCCCGGTCCGCGGCCGGCGGCCTGGCGTTCCAGGCGTTCTGGGCCGCCGTCCTGCTCGGCGCGGGCGCCCTGCTCACCCGGCGGGCCCGCCGCAAGGTGGTGATCCAGGGTGGTTAGGGCCTACGTGCTGCTCGCCTGGACCTGGCTGCGCGCCTCCGCGCAGTACCCGGCCTCGCTCGTCCTGCTCACCCTCGGCTCGTTCGTCATCAACGGCCTGGACGTCGCCGCAATCTGGGTCATCTTCGCCCACACCCGGACCCTGGCCGGCTTCACCCTCCCCGAGGTCATGTTCCTGTACGGCACCGCGGGCGTCTCCTTCGCCCTCGCCGACCTGCTGTTCGGCAACGTGGAACGGCTCAGCCAGCACATCAGGGCGGGCACCTTCGACACCATGCTGATCCGGCCGGTCAGCCCGTTCGTCCAGATGGCCGCCGACCGGTTCGGCCCGCACCGGCTCGGGCGCGTCGCCCAGGCGGTGGCGGTGCTCGCGATCGCCCTCGCCCAGCTGGCCGTGCCCGGCTCCCGGGCCTGGATGATCCCCCTGATGATCCTGTGCGGCACGGCCATCTTCGCCGCCGTCTTCGCGCTCGGCGGCGCGCTGCAGTTCCTGCTCACCGACGCCCCCGAGGTGGCCAACGCCTTCACCTACGGCGGCTCGCAACTCACCCAGTACCCGCTCAGCGTGTACGGCGAGCAGCTCGTCCGCGGGGTGACCTTCGTGCTGCCGCTGGCCTTCGTCAACTGGCAGCCCTCGCTTTACGTGCTGGACCGGGACGATCCGCTCGGACTGCCCGGCTGGCTGCGCTTCGCCTCGCCGGTCGCGGCCCTCGTCCTGGGCGGGGCCGCCGCGCTGGCCTGGCGCGCCGGACTGCGACGTTATCGATCGACGGGATCCTGAATGATCAAAGCCGAAGAGCTGGGGCGGACGTTCAAGGTCCGGCGGGCGGTCGTGCACGCGGTGCGGGACCTGTCGTTCACGGTCGGGCCCGGGGAGTTCGTGGGGTGCCTGGGGCCCAACGGCGCGGGCAAATCCACGACGATCAAGATGCTGACCGGGATTCTGGCGCCGTCCGCGGGGCGGGTGGTGGTGGCCGGGCTCGATCCGGCCCGGAAGCGGAAGGCGCTGGCGCGGCGGATCGGCGTCGTCTTCGGCCAGCGGACCACGTTGTGGTGGGATCTGCCGCTCCGGGATAGCTTTGAACTGATCCGGCTCCTTTACAAAGTAGATCGGGTTCGTTTCCGGGAGCGGCTGGACGAGCTGTGCGCCATCCTCGACCTGGGGGATTTCCTGAAGACGCCGGTGCGGCAGCTCAGCCTGGGGCAGCGCATGCGCGGCGACATGGCCGCCGCGTTGCTGCACGATCCGGACCTGCTGGTGCTGGACGAGCCGACGATCGGGCTCGACGTGGTCAGCAAGGCCGGGGTCCGGGAGTTCCTGCTGCGGATGAACGCGGAACGCGGGACCACCGTGCTGCTGACCACGCATGACCTGGGCGACATCGAGAAGCTCTGCCGGCGGGTGCTGCTGATCGACCACGGGCGGCTGGCCTTCGACGGGAGCGTGGCGGGCCTGCGCGCGCTGGCGCCCGAGGAGACGTCGATCGAGGATGTGGTGACGCGGCTGTATCTCAGTAGTACTCCGGCTGGGTCTCCTCGTATTCGTCCTCTTCCTCCTGCGGGCGGCCCGCCCAGCGGGATGGCATGAGGACGGGGACGAAGAGGGCGATGCCCAGCATGCCGTACACGCCGTTGCCGAGCAGGGTGAGCATGCCCTCGCCCGCTTCGGAGATCTCCTTCTGCACGGAGGCGCCGATCGGGGCCAGGGCGGCGGCGCGGCTGACGTCGATGATGTAGACGACCGTCCAGGCCAGCAGGATCATGGACGGGATGAAGGTGGCGACGGGCGAGATGCGGCCGGCCAGCAGGAGGCCCACCAGCAGGCCGATCACGAGCATGATGCCCAGGGCGATCAGCATCCGGGTGTCCCTGAGCGGGTCGATGTTCTGAACCATGCCCCGGAGCGATTCCCGGGAGGCCCAGCCTCCGCCGAACAGCAGGGCAGCGGCGACGACGACGCCGACGAGCAGCCCGAATATGTGCCGCATGATCACCACCTCGTGTGAGAACGCCCAGAGGTAGGAGGCGTTCGTGCGGTTCGCGGCCACATTAGCGACAAACCTCTAAAAAAGGCACGCGCCCGCGCGGGATAGATCTTCAACGGCGCCACACCTTCAAGACCACCCCATGAGCATGAGAAGATGTGCAACCGTGGTCCCCCGCTTCCCCCGACCCAACCGCCCGGCCTCCGTGCCAGTGCGGCGTTCGGGGACGCCGGACCCTCATGAGACGGGTTTCCGTGGGACGGCGGATCTTCCGTTCAGGCTGGTGAGGTCTGCGGCGTTCGCGGCGGTTTGTGTGTTGCTCGCGGCGCTGGCGCACCGGCTGGCCGGTGGGGACAGGCCCACGGCGCTGGCGCTGACCGTCGCGGCGGCGGGTGTCTTCGCGGGGTCCGCCATGCTGGCCGGGCGCGAGCGGTCGCCGGTGCTGATCACGAGCGTGCTGCTGGTGGCGCAGGGCGCGCTGCACGAGCTGTTCAACCATGGCGCGACGGTCAAGGGGATCCTGACGTCGCAGCTGTGGACCAGCGTTCCGGCCGCGCCGGTGGCCGATCATCAGACGCACGGGCTGGGCATCTCGCTGGGGATGCTGATCGCGCACCTCACCGCGGCGCTGGTCACCGCGTGGTGGGTGGGCCGAGGCGAGGCCGCCTTGTGGTCGGTCCTCCGCCGGATTGGCATCGCCGCGGTCCGGGTGCTGCTCAGGCTGTTCACGCCCGTTGACGCGACCGGACTGGTGGCGCTGCGCCGAGTCGCGCATGGATGGCGCCACCTGGGGCTGCCGAGAATAAACGAGCCACTTCGCTACATCGTGGTCAGACGGGGCCCTCCACTACCCGTCTGATTCCTGGTCGCGGAGTTGACCCATGTCACAGGTCTGGTCCTGTCGTGGACGTCACTCCGTCCTGGATCCGCATTCCCGGCATTTTCCCTGTGGGCTGCGTATCGCTAGATGAGATCCCTTCGATCTCCGGTGAGCGCGGTTCATGTCGAGCGCGCTCCAGTGGTACGCCCGGCGTTTCATGCTTCCGATATTTCCCAGTGGAGAACACATGTCCATCCTCCGTCGCGCCATCGCCGTCACCGCCGGTGCCACCGCTCTCACCTTCGGCCTCGCCCTCCCCGCGCTCGCCCACGTCACCATCAACCCCGGAACCGCCGAGAAGGGCGGCTTCGCCAAGGTCGCCTTCCGGGTGCCCAACGAGCGCGACGACGCCTCGACCACCAAGATCGAGGTCTCCCTGCCGGTCGACCACCCGCTCCCGTTCGTCTCCGTACGACCCGTGCCGGGCTGGGACGTCAAGGTCACCGAGAGCAAGCTGCCCGCCCCCGTGCAGTCCAAGTACGGCGAGATCACCGAGGCCGTCACGAAGATCACCTGGTCCGGCGGGAAGGTCGAGGCCGGGCAGTTCCAGGAGTTCGAGGTGTCGATGGGCGCCATGCCCGACAACGTCGACCAGCTCGTGTTCCCGACCACCCAGACGTACTCGAGCGGCGAGGTCGTCAAGTGGGCCGACGAGCCCAAGGCCGACGGCACCGAAGCCGAGCACCCGGCCCCGACCCTGAAGCTGATCGCCCCAACCGGCGACGACACCCACGGCGCCGCCGCGATGGCCTCCCCCACCGCCTCCGCCGCCCCCTCCGTGGTCGCGGTGAACAACAACGCCCAGACCGAGACCACCTCGGCCGCCACCTCCGACGGCACCGCCCGCCTCATCGCCGGCATCGGCGTCGCGATCGGCGTCATCGGCGTGGGCGTCGCGATCGTCGCCCTCCGCCGCCGCCCCACGGCCTGATTCCCTGTAAGAGAACACCTAGAGATGATCTAGTGGCGACATCAGTGGGACTCCAGACGACATCGCAGTTCGCGCTGCGGTCCATCTGTAACGTTTGCCCCTGAAATCTCGCTATCGGCAGGCCGCTGCCGCTCTTGGCGCCGGTGCGGCGAGAACCACTGCCAGCGTGAACGGCGCCGGATAACGGCGAGCGACCCGGCGACCTGGTCATTCAGTTAGGTGCCCGTGGCCGTGGCTGTGCGCTCCGCACGGCCACGGCCGATCCGGCCGGTGGATCTCAGGCGGTGATGTCGCGGCTGGTGAACCGTGCCCAGGCGATCGTCCCGAAGACCAGGATGTACGCCCCGAAGGCCAGTAATCCTTGTCCCATCTGATCGACGGCGATCGGGGCGCGTAGTGCTCCGTCGAACTTGTCCCACCAGGACGTGAGCAGGTATGGGTCGATCACCGCCAGCTGCGGGATCGCCTGCAGCACCCGCGCCACGACGACCAGCACGAGCGTGGCCGCGATCGCCCCGATGGGCGCCTCGGTGAACGTCGAGATCGCCAGCGCGAGCGCCCCCAGCGCGGCCATTCCCGCAGCCGCGTACAGCGCGACCAGGCCGATGCGCAGCAGCCCTTCGGCGAGTGGGACGGTGCTCCCCGACAGCAACGTCACCGGCCCGACCGGAAACAACAACAGCCCCGTGACCAGTGCGGACACCGCCACCGCCCCGCACGCCGCCACCGCGAACACGACAACGTTGAGGTACTTCAGCACCAGCAGCCGCGTACGTCCCGCCGGAGCGGTCAGCAGATACCGAAGCGTCCCCAGGCTCGCCTCGCCCGCGATCGAATCCCCCGCGACCACCCCGACCGCCAGCGGCAGCACCAGCGGCAACATCACGAAGAACGCGGCGAAGGTCAGCACCAGCCCGTTCCCCGCGACCTGCCCGACAAAGTCGACCCCGTCACCGGCCACCCGGATCGCCACACCGATCAGCACCGGCACGACCGCGAGTACTGCCAGCAGGGCCAGATTCCTGGGCCTCCGGAAGGTCAGCCCGATCTCCGACCCCAGCAACCGGACCACCGCCCGAGTCCCCGACATCGAGAAGGACTCCACCGCATGCCCCGCGGCAGTTGTGACATGGTTTCCCGTCAGTTCCTCCGCGACAAGGTTCCCCATCGATTCCTCGCCAACGAAGTCCATCCTTCGCTCACGGACGCCCTCCACCCGGGAATCCTCCAGCGGGGCGAGCCCGGCCGCGTCCCTCCTGGATTCATGGCTGGCGGGACCTATCCTGGCCCCCCCACCAGCGGCGTCCGCCCTGGACCCGCCCAACGGAGTCTGTCCGGCGGCATCCATCCTGGACCCCTCGCTGGCGACGTCCATACGGGATTCCTCCGACCGGGTGAGTTCGGCGCCCTCACCGGCAGTGGTCTCCGATCGCGAAACCTCGGCGACCTGCGCGGGCTGGGTGAGCTGGTCAGGCTTCGACATCGAATCCCTCCCCGGTGAGATCGACGAAAAGGTCCTCCAGGGTGGGGCGGACCACCTGGATGCCGCGGACGGCGATGCCCTCGCGGACGAGGGCGGCGGTGACGAGTTCGGGAAGCATGTCGGCGAGTTCGGCGGAGAGCTCGCCGGGGCCGGGGCGGACGTCGGTGAGACCGAAGGCGGTCAGGGCGGCGGCGGCCTCGGAGACGTCGGGGGTTTCGACGCGGATGCGCGGGACGTTGGCCGAGCGGAGTTCGGTGAGCGGTCCTTCGGCCACCAGGCGGCCGGTGCGCATGACGCCGATGTGGGTGCACATCTGCTCGACCTCGGCGAGCAGATGGGAGGAGACGAAGACGGTGGTGCCGCCGGCGGCCACGTCCTTGATCAGATTGCGGACCTCGCGGGTGCCCTGCGGGTCCAGGCCGTTGGTGGGTTCGTCCAGAACGAGGAGCTCGCGGGGCCCGAGCAGGGTGGCGGCGATGGCCAGCCGCTGGCGCATGCCCAGGGAGTAGGCCCGGTAACGCTTCTTGGCGGCGGCCGCCAGCCCCACCCGGTCGAGCGCCTCCGCGACCCGCCGTTCCACCGTGCGCGGATCTGCGCTGGGGTCGGCGGCGTCGAAGCGCCGCAGGTTGGCGGCCCCGGACAGGTACGGGTAGAACGCCGGGCCCTCCACCAGCGCCCCGACCTTGGTCAGCGCCTCGCGCGGCGACCCGGATCCCAGGATCGAGCTGGTCCCGGCGGTCGGCGCGACCAGGCCGAGCAGCATCCTGATCGTGGTCGTCTTACCGGAGCCGTTGGGGCCGAGGAAGCCGAACACGGCGCCGCGGGGGACCGTGAGGTCCAGCTGGTCCACGGCGAGCTGGCCGCCGCGGAAACGTTTGGTCAGGCCGCGGGTGACGATCGCGGCCCCCTCGGCGGGG